>NZ_JBSPKX010000003.1:0-813472 GCF_053848045.1 Mesorhizobium sp. BHbdii
CAACTACACGGATGGCGGCTTCGCAATCCCCGCCGCCGGCCGCGGCATGTACAAGCTGTGGAGCGGCAATTGGGCAGTCTGGGGCGGTGGCACCTACACCATCAACGAGAAGACCTCGTTCAACACCCAGATCTCGTATGACGAGGGCGAGAATCTCGGCGTCGTGGCGAACATCGCCTACGATATCGTCCCCGGCCTGACGATCACGGCTGAAGCCTCCTACTTCCATCTTGGTGATGAGAGCGTCAGCAACTGGACCGGTGCCGATGACGACGACAACTTCGGCGGCCAGCTCCGCTTCCAGCGCTCGTTCTAATCAGCAGTGTTTGACTGAAATCGAACCCGGCGGGCAACCGCCGGGTTTTCTCGTATCGGCGTGGCTGTCAAGGGCGGAATGTATGGCGCGGCCGATGCCGGCCATGGTCGTTCTGTGCTGGATTTTGGTCTGTGATTTCTAATAGGTTGGAAGCCGATCGGCTGCGCACAATGAAAGCAGCAGCGATCCTTCGCGCCCCCTCTGTCCCTCTCGAAAGAATCTGCACCGCAGCAGCGCTTGCCAAGGAACAGAATAGGGAGTTCGTTCCCGCCCTTTTGGGGGAAGACGGCTAGTGGCATTTAGCTGTTCGTTGGGATTGGCGGCTGAAGGTCGGTTGGGAGCAAGCCTATGCGCTTGCCACCCTCGCGGTCCACGCAATGTGGATTGCCGACCTCAAGTCAAATCTCTGCAAGATCGCCCAACGACTGTATAAGCGGCTGAATTTCGTTTTCATAATTCTTCCAGCGCTTGACCGATGATTTGTAAATCGGCTGACGAACCTGCCAGCGACTGGGCGTGTTGACCGAACCATTCCTATCGAAAAAGCGCAGGCAGGCGTCATCCCAAGGCAGCCCGAGATAATCTATGAGGCGGCGTGACTGCGCTTCCTGGTCCTCGACCAGCGTTTCGTAGCGATTTTCGAAGATAAGGCCTGGAAAAACCTTGTTCCAATGCTGCATCAGGCGGTCATACTCGCGATAGTACAGGCCTAGTGTTTTCAGGTCGGTATTGTAGCTGTGCCCCTCGCTAAAATTGAGGACAAAGCAGGAGACGCAATTGTCGATGGCGTCACGACGGCAATGAATGATGCGTGCGTTGGGGAAGAGAAGCCCGACAAGGCCGATCAGTTCAAAATTGTGCGGCATCTTATCCACGACGCGAAGTGCGGCAGGCGCCCGCTCCCGCAAATAGGACAGATGCTCTTCGGCCAGCGTTCTGGACAGGTCTTCCGTGATCGACATGACTGGCTGGTGCAAATCTCCAGCCGATGATGTCTTCAGACCGATCGCATTCGCGACCCGCCTTAGTTTGCTAAGCTCCCCTGCACCATGGACATCGGGATGGCTGGCGCAGATCTGCTCCGTGAGCGTCGTTCCCGAGCGGGGCATGCCAACCACGAACACAGGCACTTCGGAAGGATTTCCATAGCCGGCCCGGGCGGCCAAAAAGTCCGGTGTGAAGGTTTCAATCATCGAATCGATCCACCGACGATACAAGTCGATGTCGAACTTGTAGCCGGAGGCCTGTTTCGCCCTGTTGAAATGATCGAATGCCTCATCATAGCGCTTGATGTCGTTTAGCACCTTGCCGGCGGCGAGATGGAGTTGCTGCGCGGCTTCCGAACCAAGTTTCGGATTACCGAGTTCGCGAAGGATGGATTGGAGCTCCTCTGGCTCCTCGGTGAACTTACGTGTCTGTACAAGGTCGTTGTAGGCAGCCGGCACCCCAATACGGCGATCGATCGCTTCTTTCAGATAGTCGGCGGCTTCATCCATACGCCCTAAGCCGCTGAGCGCGCCGGCCAGCCCGGCTCGCACCTTGGGATGATCGCGGTTGATTTTCAGCGCCTTCTCGTAAAGCGGCAAAGCCATGTCGGGTTTGTCAAACGCCGTGTAGGTGCGGCCCAATGCGCAAAGTGCTTCGATAAGGCCGGGCTGCAGTTCCAAGGCGTACTGCATATGCCTGATTGCGTGCGAATACTCGCTGACCTTCACATAGGCCTCGCCCAGGCTGAGGTGGTAGTAGGGGTTTTTAGGGTCCTCGCCGACCGCCCGTGCGAAATATCGCAAGGCCCTCTCATCATCGTAACCCAAGTATACGGTACCCAAGATGTACAAGGCGAGCGGATGGTTTGGCGTGCGCGCCAGAACCCGAAGGCATAGGTCCTGAGCCTCGTCGAGCCGCTTGGCCTGCTGAAAGGCATATGCCTGTTTCAGCAGCGCGTCGTCGGCCTGCGCACGCGACTGGGCGTTTCCTTTCTGCGGGCTCGCTAAAGGCTTCACTATCGGCACCTTCGCTTTCGGCGCGGGTCCAGGCTTGATGTGCTTTGACCAAGCGGGTGGGAGTCGATTGTTCATAATATCTCGCTAGCAAAAAGAGATTATCTCGCTAGCAAAAAGAGTGGGGAGAATCCAGCATGCTGGTTGCAGCCAAGGCGGGAGCTTGCGCGGCTAACTGTGCCGCGCTAGCAAGAAGGCCCCTTTTCGAACGAGCCTTTGCCATGCGCCAGCGCCCTCCCCTCACGCCGATCGTCAGTGCGCTTCCCTCGACGGTCCCGTTTGTCGGCCCGGAGGCGCAGGAACGTGGTCGGGGTCGTGCGTTTCGCGCCCGCATCGGCGCCAATGAGAGCAGTTTCGGGCCCTCGCCGCGCGTCATCGCCCGCATGGCCGGCCTCGCCCGCGACATGTGGATGTATTGCGACCCCGACAATCACGATTTGAAGGTGGCTGTCGCTGCGCATCTTGGCGTCAGTGCCGAAAACGTGGTGGTCGGCGAAGGCATAGACGGGTTGCTCAGCCTAGTGGCGCGCATGTATGTGGCGCCGGGCGACGCGGTGGTCACATCGCTCGGCGCCTATCCGACCTTCAATTTCCATATTGCCGGCGTCGGCGGCCGGCTGGTCGCGGTTCCCTATGAGAACGACCGGGAAAGCCTCGACGGCCTATTGGCTGCGGTCGCCAGGGAAAATGCGGCGCTGGTCTACCTGTCCAACCCGGACAATCCGATGGGCAGTTGGTGGGAAGCGGCCGAACTCATCCGCTTTATCGAAGCCCTGCCGGAGACCACAATGCTGGTGCTCGACGAGGCCTATGGCGAGTTGGGCCCGGCCTCGGCGCTGCCGCCGATCGATGTCGCGCAGCCGAACGTCATCCGCATGCGCACCTTCTCGAAGGCCTACGGGCTGGCCGGCATACGCTGCGGCTATGCGGTGGCCGAGGCCCAGGTGATCCGCGATTTCGAGAAGATCCGCAACCATTACGGCGTCAGCCGCATGGCTCAGATCGCCGGCGTGGAGGCGCTTGCCGATCAGGACTATCTCCAAAACGTGGTGGCGCGAGTCGCTGCCGGCCGCCGGCGAATCGCCGAGATCGCCGAGGCCAACGGGCTGAAGCCGCTGCCCTCGGCGACCAATTTCGTCACCATAGACTGCGGCGGCGACGGCGCCTTCGCGCTGAACGTGCTGCAGGCGCTGCTGTCGCGCGATGTGTTCATCCGCAAGCCGATGGTGCCGGTGCTCGACCGCTGCATCCGGGTCAGCGTCGGCCTCGACCACGAGCTCGACATTTTTGCTGAGGAAGTTCCGGGCGCGTTGGCGGCGGCACGGGGGAACTGAAAGGCGCTCTTCCTTCTCCCCTTGCGGAAGAAGGTGGATCGGCGCGTAGCGCTGAGACGGTTGAGGGTGTTGGACGGAGTGCCGGCGGTGCCAAGCTGGAACACCCCTCATCCGACCTCGCGGAGCCTGTCCTCGGGCTTGCCGGAGGCAAGACCCGTGGGCGAGGCCACCTTCTCCCACAAGGGGAGAAGGAAGAGCCGCGGCTTGCGCCGTCTCGCCTGCCGGACGTTCGATGTACATCCCTTGAATTAATTGAACGTTCATTTTATTATCACGCTTCTCGATGAGGTGACCATGGCGCGCACGACCGGTTCGGACGGGGAAAAGACCGAAGCTGCGGTCCGCGAGGCGGCGGTCAGCCTGATCGCGCGTCTTGGCTACGAGGCGATGTCGATGCGCCAGCTGGCCGCCGAGGTCGGCGTGCAGGCGGCGGCGCTCTACCGCTATTTCCCGACCAAGGAAGACCTCTTGTTCACGCTGATGCGCGAGCACATGGTAGGGCTGATCGAGGCGTGGGAGGCGGCGCGCCCGGCCGCGGCCGATCCGGCGACGCGGCTCGCCGCCTATGTCAAAAACCACATCGCCTTCCACATCGAACGCCGCCATTCCACCCATGTCTCGAACATGGAATTGCGCAGCCTTTCGCATGATCGCCTGACGCAGATCCTGCGCCTGCGCACGACCTATGAAAAGGAGCTGCGCGCCATTCTGCGCGACGGCGCAGAGGCGGGCGACTTCAGCGTCGAAGACACAGGTCTGACTGCCATGGCGCTGATCCAGATGATGACCGGCGTCATCGTCTGGTTCCGGCCGGGCGAGCGGCTATCGATCTCGGAGGTAACCGCCACATATCTTTCAATGACGATGCGCCTGGTTGGAGCAAAGGCCCACGGCGCGACAAAGACCTACAGCGTCGCAGCCCCTTCCGGCGAGCAAAGGACGTTGTAGCTTTTTGGTTTTGCGCATGATCCACCGCGAAAATCGAATTCGATTTCGGGGTCATGCGCCGGGAGGAACGGCATGTACACGCACACACTTAACTTCGGGCTTGACGAAGACATCGAGGCGTTGCGCGACCTGGTGCGGCGCTTCGCCCAGGACAAGATCGCGCCGATCGCCGCCGAGATCGACCGTTCGAACGAATTTCCGGCGCATCTGTGGGCCGAGCTCGGTGGGCTCGGGCTGCTCGGCATCACCGCCGATCCGGATTTCGGCGGCACCGGCATGGGCTATCTCGCTCATGTTGTCGCTATGGAAGAGATTTCCCGCGCCTCGGCCTCGGTCGGCCTCTCCTACGGCGCCCATTCCAACCTCTGCGTCAATCAGATCAATCGCTGGGCCACGCCGGCGCAGAAGGAGAAACATCTGCCCGCTCTATGCACCGGCGAAAAGGTCGGCGCGCTAGCAATGTCGGAAGCCGGCGCCGGCTCCGACGTCGTATCGCTCAAACTGCGCGCCGAAAAGCGCAACGACCGCTACGTTCTCAACGGCACCAAGATGTGGATCACCAACGGCCCGGATGCCGAAACACTGGTCGTCTACGCCAAGACCGATCCGGAGCTCCATTCGCGCGGCATCACCGCGTTTATCGTCGAAAAATCGATGGCCGGGTTTTCCGTCGCGCAAAAGCTCGACAAGCTCGGCATGCGCGGCTCGAACACCGGCGAACTTGTGTTTGAGAATGTCGAAGTGCCGTTCGGCAACGTGCTTCACGAGGAAGGGCGCGGTGTCGAGGTGCTGATGTCGGGCCTCGATTACGAGCGCACGGTGCTCGCCGGCGGCCCGCTCGGGTTGATGACGGCGTGCCTCGATGTGGCGATCCCCTATGTGCACGAGCGCAAGCAGTTCGGTCAGCCGATCGGCGAGTTCCAGCTGGTGCAGGGCAAACTCGCCGACATGTATACGACGATGAATGCCGCGCGCGCCTATGTCTATGCCGTCGCCGCCGCCTGCGACCGCGGCCAGACGAGCCGCAAGGACGCCGCCGCTTGCGTGCTGTTCGCTGCCGAGAAGGCGACGCAGATGGCGCTCGACGCCATTCAGCTGCTGGGCGGCAATGGCTACATCAATGACTATCCGACCGGCCGGCTTCTGCGCGACGCCAAGCTCTATGAGATCGGCGCCGGCACCAGCGAAATCCGCCGCTGGCTGATCGGGCGCGAAATCATGGCGGAGGGGGTATAAGATGGCTACGCTCCAGTCGCAGATCTCGCCAGCATCCGACACGTTCCGCGCCAATGCCGAGCGCATGCGGGCGTTGGTCGCCGACATTGCGGAAAAGGCGGCAACCGTCGAGCGTGGCGGCTCGGAGGAAGCGCGTGAACGGCACCAGAGCCGCGGCAAGCTTTTGCCGCGCGAACGCCTCGCCCAACTGCTCGACACCGGCTCGCCCTTCCTCGAAATCGGCCAGTTCGCGGCGTGGTCGATGTATGGCGAACACATCTCATCGGCCGGCATCATCGCCGGCATCGGCCGCGTCGAAGGCACCGAAGTCATGGTCGTCGTGAACGACGCCACGGTGAAGGGCGGCACCTATTATCCGCTGACCGTAAAGAAGCATCTGCGCGCACAGGAAATCGCGCTGCAGAACAAATTGCCTTGCGTCTATCTGGTCGACAGCGGCGGCGCCAATCTGCCAAACCAGGACGAGGTGTTTCCCGACCGCGACCATTTCGGCCGCATCTTCTACAACCAGGCCAACATGTCGGCTTCAGGCATACCGCAGATCGCCTGCGTCATGGGCTCGTGCACGGCGGGCGGCGCCTATGTGCCGGCGATGTCGGACGAGACGATCATGGTGCGCAACCAGGCGACCATCTTCCTCGGCGGTCCGCCGCTGGTGAAGGCCGCTACCGGCGAGGATGTCAGCGCGGAGGAACTGGGCGGCGCCGATGTGCACACGCGGCTTTCCGGCGTTGCCGACCATTATGCGCTGGACGACGAGCACGCACTGGCGATCGCCCGCCGCATAGTCAAGAACCTGAATCGAAAGAAGGAGATCGGGCTGGCACTTCGCGATCCGATTCCGCCGCTTCATGCAGCCGATGAGCTCTACGGCATTGTGCCGACCGATCTGCGCCAGCCCTATGATGTGCGCGAAGTGATCGCGCGCATCGTCGACGGCTCCGAGTTCGACGAGTTCAAGCAGAATTACGGCACCACGCTCATCACCGGCTTTGCCCATCTCAACGGCATGCCGGTCGGCATCATCGCCAACAACGGCGTGCTGTTCTCCGAAAGCGCCCTCAAGGGCGCGCATTTCATCGAGTTGTGCTGCCAGCGCAAGATCCCGCTGATCTTCCTGCAAAACATCACCGGTTTCATGGTGGGGCGAAAGTACGAGGCCGGCGGCATCGCCAAGGACGGCGCCAAGCTGGTGATGGCCGTCGCCACGGCGCGCGTGCCGAAGGTGACCATCATCATCGGCGGCTCGTTCGGCGCCGGCAATTACGGCATGTGCGGACGCGCCTATTCGCCTCGGTTCCTATGGATGTGGCCGAATGCCCGCATTTCGGTGATGGGCGGCGAGCAGGCGGCCACCGTGCTGGCCGTCGTCAAGCGCGAGGGGATCGAGCGCAAAGGCGGAGAATGGAGCGCAGAGGAAGAGGCAAAATTCAAGAAGCCGATCCTGATGAAATACGAGCACGAAGGCCACCCGCTCTACTCCTCCGCCCGGCTCTGGGACGACGGCATCATCGACCCGGCCAAGACGCGCGAGGTGCTGGCGCTCAGCCTATCGGCGGCGCTGAACGCCGGGATCGAGGATACACGGTTCGGCGTGTTCAGGATGTGAGATGAGCGAAATCGACCACAGAATTCGCGTTCATACCGGTGACATCACCAAGCTGGCTGTCGATGTCATCGTCAATGCCGCCAACACCTCGCTCTTAGGCGGCGGAGGCGTCGACGGCGCCATTCACCGGACGGCCGGGCCTGAACTTCTGACTGAATGCCGGATGCTAAATGGCTGCAAGGTCGGCGACGCAAAACTCACCAAGGGCTACAGGCTGCCGGCACGCTACATCATCCACACGGTCGGCCCGGTCTGGCAAGGCGGCGACAAGGGCGAAGCCGAGTTGCTCGCCTTCTGCTACCGCCGGTCGCTCGAAATCGCCGCCGCCAAGGATTGCCGGACGGTGGCATTTCCGGCGATCTCGACCGGTGTATACCGATATCCAAAGGACCAGGCGACGCAGATCGCCGTTGGCACGGTGAGCGCCTTCATCGGCCACAACGCGCTTCCGGAAACCGTCACCTTCTGCTGCTTCGACCAGCAGACGGCAGAACTGTACCGGCAGACCGTTGCTGCGCTCGGCGGCGCGTGACCAAAATAGGTAAGAAAACCCCTCGGAAGTTTTCATATTTATTTTCATTCGCCGATCTGGTCAGATGAAAGAATCGCGGCTATTGCTCATTGCTAATACCAATGGGGATTGGGCGAAGATGAGACTGCAGCTTTTTCAGAAAACAACTATGCCGGTACTTGTGGGGTTGCTTATATTAGCGGCGCCTGACCTTGGGGCGGCAGAATCGCTGGCGGGAAGCAAGGGCGACAGCCGCTACCCTGTGTATTTCGCGCCCGGCTCAACGGGAGGCTGTCAGAAGGCATACAAGGCCTATGTGGCGACTGGCAGCCATTCCGCCTATGCGTCGACCCCATTCAATTGGGCGACCGAGTTCATAGTTTGCGCGCGTGCGAATGGATCTTCGCAAAAGGCTGCAGAGGCACTGGCGCTGAAGGACTGCCAATCCGCCCGGAAGCAATACAAGGTCACGACAGCGGGAGTCTGCAGCATAGCCGCCTCCAAGTAGTAATGCCTGTTGGCCTAGTTCTTTCCAGGGGGAAAAAATGAGACCGAGATACGTCCAGAGAACAATTGCATCGATACTTACAGTGTTGCTTATACTCACGGTGCCAGGCGTCGGAGCGGCGGAATCGCTGGCGGGAAGCAAAGGCGACACCCGTTTCCACCCATATTTGCCGCGGAACTCGAAGGATCCGTGTACCAAGGCTTTCAAGGCCTATGTCGCGGCCAGCGGCCATTCAGCCTATGCGACCACCCCATACATGCGGGTGACTTCGTTGTACATCGTCTGCGGCTCGCGCTTGAATGCACCGTCACAGAAAGCTGCCGAAGAACTGGCGCTGAAATCCTGTCAGGCCACCCGCAACAGTTACAAGGTCACGACAGGTGGGGGTTGCGAGGTCGCAGCCTCCAAATAGTCAAATATCTGTCAGTTTTGGGTTCTTCAAATGGGCTGGGCAATGAAATCCATCAAACGAGCGATCATCGGTGCTTGCAGGACTGCTTATGGTCACTGGATCGAATGTCGGCGCTGCGGAATCGCTGGCGGGAAGCAAGGGCGACGTCCGTTTCTATCCATATTTGCCGCCAAGCCCCTGATCGACCGGGCACCAAGGCTTACAAGGCCTATGTAGCGGCCAGCGGCCATTCAGCCTACGCAACCACTCCGTATTCCCGCGTGCGTTCGCTGTACATCATCTGCGGCTCGCGCTTGAATGCGCCGTCACAGAAGGCTGCCGAGGATCTGGCGATGAAATCCTGTAAAGCCACCCGCAGCTATTACAAGGTCACGACAGGCGGAGGTTGCGAGATCGCTGCGTCCAAGTAAGCAGGCCTGGCTTACCGATCCTTTGACAATCGCCGGACTGCACAGCAGGGTGTTGCCACAGCTCGCGTGAGGGAGCATTCGCGCCGTTGGCGGCAAGCTCTGGCTTTGGAGGTCCCATGTTCGCGAAAATCCTGATCGCCAACCGCGGCGAGATCGCTTGCCGGGTGATCCGCACGGCACGCAAGCTGGGCGTGCGCAGCGTCGCCGTCTATTCCGACGCCGACGCCGGGGCTTTGCATGTCGCGATGGGCGACGAAGCTGTGCATATCGGCGCCTCGCCTGTCGGCGAAAGCTATCTGCGCGGCGACAAGATTGTCGCGGCGGCTTTGGCCACCGGCGCGGAAGCCATCCATCCGGGCTACGGTTTTCTGTCGGAAAACCCTAATTTCGTCGACCAGGTGACGGCTGCGGGGCTCTTCTTCATCGGCCCGTCGGCGGCCTCGATCCGCGCCATGGGACTGAAGGACGCGGCCAAGCGGCTGATGGAGACGGCCGGCGTGCCTGTTGTGCCGGGCTATCACGGCGAGGCGCAGGAGATTGTGCTGCTCGCCTCCAAGGCACGAGAGATCGGCTATCCCGTGCTGATCAAGGCGCGCGCCGGTGGCGGTGGCAAGGGCATGCGGCGCGTCGAACACTCCGACGACTTTTCCGAGGCGCTGTCGGGTGCGCGGCGCGAGGCCAAGGCCGCTTTCGGCGACGACCGCGTGCTGGTCGAGAAATATATCGACAAGCCGCGCCACATCGAGGTTCAGGTATTCGGCGATAGCTTCGGCAATGTCGTGCATCTCTACGAGCGCGACTGCTCGGCGCAGCGCCGCCACCAGAAGGTGATCGAGGAAGCCCCTGCCCCCGGCATGACGCCGGCATTGCGCAAGGCGATGACGGAGGCGGCGGTGAAGGCCGCCAAGGCGATCAACTATTCCGGCGCCGGCACGATTGAGTTTATCGTCGATGCCTCGCAAGGGCTGAAGGCCGACCGCTTCTGGTTCATGGAAATGAACACCCGCCTGCAGGTCGAGCACCCCGTCACCGAAATGGTCACAGGCATCGACCTGGTCGAATGGCAGTTGCGGGTAGCGTCCGGCGAAAAGCTGCCGAAGACGCAGAGCGAGATCACGTTCTCCGGC
Source organism: Mesorhizobium sp. BHbdii (assembly GCF_053848045.1). Taxonomy (NCBI): domain Bacteria; kingdom Pseudomonadati; phylum Pseudomonadota; class Alphaproteobacteria; order Hyphomicrobiales; family Phyllobacteriaceae; genus Mesorhizobium; species Mesorhizobium sp. BHbdii. The sequence goes on from NZ_JBSPKX010000003.1 coordinate 10,412, forward strand.
CATGCCTTCGAAGCGCGCATCTATGCCGAGGACGCGGCAAAGGGTTTTTTGCCGGCGACGGGCACGCTGCATCACCTGAAATTTCCGGATTCCGCGCCCGAGGGCACCAGCATGCGGATCGAGACCGGCGTGCGGGCCGGCGATGCCATCTCGCCCTTCTACGATCCAATGATCGCCAAGCTGATCGTGCACGGCAAGAGCAGGCAGGCGGCACTCGAAGCGCTGGGCATAGCCCTTTCGCAGACCGAGATCGCCGGCTCGACCGTCAACACCGCCTTTCTCGCTGCTCTTGCCGTTGATGCGGGCTTTTCGGCAGGCGATGTCGATACCGGCCTGATCGGCAGGCATCAGCAAGCGCTGACCGCAGTCCCGCCGCCGAGCAGCGAGATCGTCGCCGCAGCCGCATTTGCGGCGTCCGGCGCCGGGACTCAGGCGCCGTCCAACGATCCGTGGTCGTCGCTTGCCGGTTATTCGCATTTCCACACTGTTCCGCGGCGCACGCGGCTACGATACGGCGATGATGAGATCGTCGCGCTCGTGTCGGTGCGGCCGGACAAGCGCTTCCAAGTGGCACTGGACGCACCCTATGACAGCGGCAGTCCGCTCGATCTTCGCGCCGCCCCTCGCCTCGCCCGCTGGCCAGGCCATGTCACTGTCTTTTCGGGCGCCATCGGCTACAGCTTCGCGGTGCCGGACCCGCTGGCGAGGGCCGACGAAATCGCTGCCGGCTCTGACAGCCTGCGCGCGCCGATGCCTGGCCTGGTCAAGCTGGTGCGCGCGGCAAGAGGCGAGGCCGTCATCAAGGGTCAGCCGCTGTTGATCCTGGAAGCGATGAAGATGGAGCACACGATTTCCGCGACTCATGACGGGACCATCGCCGAGATCGCAGCGGAAGGCGCACAAGTCACCGACGGGACCGTGCTGGTGCGTTTTGCCGAGGAAGCCCATGTCTGACCGCTGTCCCTTCATCCAAGAGGCGACGTCGAAGACACGCGCCACAAACGCGTGCCCGAAATGAAAATGGCCGGGTCTGCCCCGGCCATCTCCGATTGTCGCTAGGCGCTAAAGCGCGTCTCATGCGACGCGCTTTAGTTCTTGTTTTATGGATGTCGCTATCGCAAAACCGCTGCGCACTTTTGCGCGACATGCATTAGCCATTACGGCTGGATCGGCGCGTATTTGCCGTCGTGCCACTGGTTGATGTCGTAGCTGACGTTCTTGAGGTCGCCCTTTTCATCGAAAGTGACAGGGCCAACGACGGTGCTGATCGGCTCGCCATTCTTCAGCGCTTCGGCAACCTTGCCCGGGTCGTCGCTGCCGGCGCGCTTGATACCCTCGGCAAAGGCCTGGATCACGGCATAGGAGAACAGCGTGAAGCCCTCGGGCACGAAGCCGCCCGCCTTGATCTTTTCGATGGCTTCCTTGGCTTCGGGCTTCGCCTGCGGATCCGACGGGAAGACAAACATGGTGCCTTCGCCGGCCGGACCGGCGACCTGCCAGAATTCCGGCGTGGCGATCGAGTCCGGCATGATCAGCTGATACTTCAGGTTCTGTTCCGCCGACTGGCGCAGGATGAGGCCGGCTTCGGGGTGGTAGCCGCCGAAATAGACCACATCCGCCTTCAGGTCCTTGAGCTTGGTGACAAGCGCCGCGTAGTCTTTTTCACCGGCGTTGATGCCCTCGTAAAGGATCTCTTTGAGACCGTTCTGGTTCATCGTTGCCTTGACGGCGTCGGCGACGCCCTGCCCATAGGCGCTCTTGTCGTGCATGATGACGACGTTCTTGCCGGCATATTTCTTGGCGATCCATGGACCGATGAAAGCGCCCTGCGCATCATCGCGCGTATAAAGGCGTATGATCGTCGGCCAGCCGGCTTTCGCGGCCGCGTCGGTCAGCTCTGGATTCGACGAAGCCGGACTCATCATCAGCGTCCCGGCTTCGGCGTAGACGGCCGAGGCCGGAATGCTCGAGCCCGAGCAGGCATGCCCATCGACGAACTTGACACCGTTGGCAACGATGCGGTTGGCGACCGAAACCGCCTGTTTCGGATCGCACTGGTCATCCTGTACGTCGAGCTTGATCTGGCGGCCTTCGACACCTCCAGCCGCGTTGATCGCGTCGGCGGCGGCTTGCGCGCCCTGCTTGAACTGGTCGCCGATGGTGGCAAGCTGTCCGGTCATTGGTCCGACCACCGAAAAGGTGATGTCTTCGGCGAACGCAACCGGCGCGCTCATCATCAGGCCGATTATGGCCGCGCTCAAAATACCCAACTTTTTCATGGTGACACAACTCCTCCACTCTCGCGCGGCCGCTCCGGCTGCGCCTCTTCCAGAGTGGCCGGGAGAATCTCACCCTTCGCCAAGCCTGTCTAGGCGCATCGGCGGCACTCAATTGGGCCTGCAGCCTTTCTGTTTGACCATGATCTTTTCCAAGAACCGGTTTCCACTTTGGGATCATGGTCAGAAAACGCAAAAGCCGCGCCTGCCTTGTTCCGGCCGGTCGCGGCTTTGTCGATCGAACAATCCCGAACGCTCACGCGCCCGAAAACCGCTCGCCTTCCCTGTCCGTGGCGCAGCCCGGCCGTATCCGGCCTGCCGCGTTCCTGTCATTGTTGGCACGACCGTCTTGCGCGGCCTTGTTCTTGCCGGCCGTCTTGCGCGGCCTCGACCTGAAGCGTCCCTGTCGGTATCTCAGTGCCTGATGAACTCAGGGCCAACTTAGTGCATTGTCATCCATTCGCGGGCTTCGCGCAGAGCCCTGGCGATCTCGACCTTCGACATGGCGGCCGACAATTCCGAGCGCAGTTCCGCAGCGCGGACCGAACCCTTGATCGCAGCTATATTGAACCATTTGTGGGCGGCGACGACATCGGTCTCGCAATCGCGGCCAGTCGCATACATCATGCCCAGTTCGAAAAGAATGTCGGCCTGGGCAGTTGCCCCCATGGCGCCGAAGCCGGCTTCAGGCATTTCAAAACGTGCCATTTCAATCCCCTGTTCTAGCCCCTGTCAGGCTCCCGAGAGCTGCCTCGTTCTGTCCCTTGGTATCTGTTGATAAACCTTGGGGGTGGCCGCTCTTTCTATGTTTTCGAGAATGAACCGGAGGCTTGAATCCGTCGTTAAGTGGCGTGCTTAATTTGAGGAAAACAAAGCTAAAACAAGAGGTAAACGCGAGAATTCGTTAAGGATGCAAAGCCAGCAATTTCGCCGGTTTGCATGAAATTTGACGAAAATTTGCGAGGCGAAGATCAAGACTCCGCTAACCACGGGAGACAAAGACGGAGTTGCGAACGTTTCATTTCTCACCGATGAGACCGCTTCGGGCGACCCGAAAATCCTGAAGTCTTCCGCAGCGGCACCGCTTTTGTTTTGTCGGGACGTGAATTAGCTTACGTTTGCGTAAAAGGCAGACCGGCGGGCGGAACATCCGGCCGGATTTCCACGGGGAGGACAAACATGTTTCGCAAAATCAGCATGGCCTTGGCGGCCACATTGATGATGGCCGGCACGGCTTGGGCCGATCCGATCGAGGGCAACTGGAAAACGCAGGCCGGCGCGACCGCCGTCATAGCCGGCGGCGGGGGAGCATTTTCCATCACGCTCAAATCAGGCAAATTTTCCGGCAAGCGCATTGGTTCGTTCAAGGTGTCCGGCGCCAATAAATATACCGGGACCATAACCGACCCGGAGACCGACAAGACCTATTCGGGCAAGGCCTCCGTCTCGGGCGCTTCGCTCAAGATGAGCGGCTGCGTGCTCGGCGGGCTGATTTGCAGGAGCCAGACCTGGCACAAGCTCTGATCATTCGACTGCCACAAATTGAAAACGGGGCCGCGAAGGCCCCGTTTTGTTTGCGCCGTCTGTTTGAGACACCGGATCGATCGGACGGGCCGCGCCTTCTGCGCGCTAGCTAACAGCAATTTTTGTGCATCGTTCGTCGCTGTCACCAAGATTTGGGGGGCAGCAAGACTGCGGGCCGGACCGCGCGGTGGCGGCGGGCACTCAACATTCCGTCGATAAATTTGAACCGCAGATGAACGCCGGGATCAGAACCGGTTCAGTTGCATCAGGGCATTCTCATGCGTGTTGAAGGAGACCACGCAATGTTCGCTCGCCGCTTCACCATCGTCTGCCTGCTGATGGGCCTGTTCGGCATGTTGTTCGCCATCCTGGTTGCCGAGGCCGGCCGCCCGGCCCGCTCCTGGGACCAGGCCAATTCCTGCCGGTTCGGTTGCCCGAGCCACCTTCGCCATTGAAGCCGGCAAAAACCAAGAGAGAAGCAACATACCATGAACCGCATCGTCGCCAACGCCCTCAAGGCCCTTCGGCTTGTGCCGCGGGCGACGCTCATCCTGACGGTTCTTGCAGCGCCGGTTCTGGCCGTCCCCACGATGCGCGCCGATGCCGGCTCGACGATCGAAGCGTTGAAGAAGAACGGCGTCGGCTTTGTGCTGTTGGTCAGCCTGCGGCGCGGCTAGGCCAATCGGCCTCATTGAATCCATTCAATAATGAAAACGATCCTTTGGCCCCTCCCAACCGTATGGCCAAGCCTCTATATTGGGTCATGGAAAAGCGAATCTATCCCCAAGCCATAGACTCAGTCGTGATGCCCGAGCCGTTTGGCCGGCAGATCTTCAATGATGCCGGAAAGGCCGTCGCGGCCCTGCAGGCCCTCTACGACCGCAACACCAAATTCCTGCGCGATTCCTTTACGGCGCTCGCCGCAGGCGGCGACAACAACAAGCGCTACCGGGCCTTTTACCCCGAGGTCGGCGTCACCACGACTTCGTTCACCCAGATCGACTCGCGGCAGGCTTACGGCCATATGCCGACGCCTGGGCATTTCTCGACCACCATAACCCAGCCCGCCCTTTTCGAACGCTATCTCATCGAACAGCTTCGCCTGATCATGCGCAATCACGGCGTTCCGGTCACGGTTTCGGAATCGACGACGCCCATCCCGCTGCATTTCGCGTTCCTGGAAGGCTCCCATGTCGACGGCGCGGCAGCCGAGCGCATCAGGCGGCCGATCCGTGACCTGTTCGACGTGCCGGATCTCGACGGCACCGACGACCAAATCGCCAACGGCACGTTCGAAGTGGCTTTAGGCGAAGCCAGGCCGTTGGCGGCGTTCACGGCGCAACGCATCGACTACTCGCTGCACCGGATGTCGCACTATACGGCGACCAGTCCCCAGCATTTCCAGAATTTCGTGCTGTTCACCAACTACCAGTTCTACATCGACGAATTCGTCGCCCGTGCGCACGAGTTGATGGCGAAAGGCGGCGGCGGATACGTCGAATTCGTTGAGCCGGGAAATGTCGTCACCAAGGCTGGACAAAGCGCGCCTTGCCATGGCGTGGCGCCGCCGCGCCTGCCGCAGATGCCGGCCTATCATCTGAAGAAGCCGAACCATGGCGGCATCACGATGGTCAATATCGGCGTCGGCCCCTCCAACGCCAAGACGATCACCGACCACATTGCGGTGCTCAGGCCGCATGCCTGGGTGATGCTCGGCCATTGCGCCGGGCTGCGCAACACCCAGGCACTGGGCGACTATGTGCTGGCGCATGCCTATGTGCGGGAAGACCATGTTCTGGACGATGATCTTCCGGTCTGGGTGCCGATCCCGCCGCTGGCCGAAATCCAGGTGGCGCTGCAGGAGGCGGTCGCCGAAGTCACCGGTCTTTCCGGCTACGACCTCAAGCGTATCATGCGCACCGGCACCGTCGCCACCATCGACAACCGCAACTGGGAGCTGCGCGACCAGCGCGGGCCGGTGCAGCGGCTGTCGCAGTCACGGGCGATTGCGCTCGACATGGAATCGGCGACGATCGCGGCCAATGGCTTCCGTTTCCGCGTGCCTTATGGCACACTGCTTTGCGTGTCCGACAAGCCCCTGCATGGCGAATTGAAGCTGCCCGGCATGGCGACCGAGTTCTACAAGCGCCAGGTGGCACAGCATTTGACCATCGGCATCAGGGCGATGGAAAAGCTGGCTGAGATGCCGATGGAACGGTTGCACTCGCGCAAGCTCAGAAGCTTTTCGGAAACGGCATTCCAGTAGCACAGATCGATCGACCGGAGCATGGCCGGAGCTTGGTAAGAGCGCAGCAGGGCATTTCGCCATCTTGATTGGGCCGCATTTCTACCGATAAGCAAAGTAGATGGCACGCGTTCGAAACATGATGACATCGGCGGCATTCGTCGCAATGCTCGGCTGCTCGGTCGCGCTGGTGGCTGGGTTTTTCGGAACGCTGCATCCGGCCTTCGATTCCTTCGCTCATTTCCGCGTTCATCTTGCCGTGCTGATGGCGCTTTGCGCGCTGCCCTTGCTCGTGACCTCGTTTCGCCTGCAGGCCGCCACAGCGCTGCTCTTTGCGGGGGCTGCCTTTGCCACCACGTCGAACATCCTGCCAGTGCCCCGCCTATGGCCAGTCCAGGCAGCCTTCGAAGCCAACCCCGGCGACCAGCCCGTTTACCCCGGCGACCAGTCGGCTTATCCCGGTGACAAGGCGGTCTATCGCCTGCTGCAGATGAACCTGCGGTTCAACAACCCAACGCCTGAAAAGGTACTGTCGCTGATCGGCCGGACCCAGCCTGATGTGATTACCCTCGACGAGGTATCCGACATGTGGAAGGCAAAGCTTGGACTGCTGTCCAGCGCCTACCCCTACCGGATCCTCTGCCCTTACCCAAATGGCGTGTTCGGCGTTGCGCTGCTGTCCAGACGGCCGTTTGCCGCCGGCACACAACCACGCTGCGACAGGCGCGGCGCGATTGCCATCGCGACAGTCGATTTAGGCGGAACCGACGTCGACGTCGCAGCCGTGCACCTCACCTGGCCATGGCCGTACAACCAATCACGGCAGATCGGCGGATTGTCGGAAGAGTTCGCATCGCTTGGCGAGACATCGATCATGGCAGGCGACTGCAATGCAGTGCCGTGGAGCGCCGCCGTCCGGCGCGTCGCAGATCTTGGCAAGCTGACCGTGGCGCCTTCGCCGGGGCCGACCTGGCTCTACATCAATCTGCCGGATTTCCTGCGCTTCGCCGGATTGCCGATCGACCAGGTTTTCAGCAAGGGCGCGGTTCTTATCCATTCGGTGTCGAGGCTGGAAGGCACCGGCTCCGACCATCTTCCGCTGATGGTGGAATTCTCGCTCAGGCCGGAACAGAAAAAGCCGGTCGATGAAGATGAAACTGCGACCGCATCCGTGACACAGCACGGCAGGACTCGAGGCTGAGCGCCTACTGCTTGCGCAACAGGGCACCGATGAGGCGTTCGACATGGCCGCCGTGGCGATGCTCGCGCGCGTCGAAGGCGTTCTGTTTCGCCTCGTATTCGGCATAGACGGACTTGATCCGGCGCCTCGCCTCGCGGTGCGTCTTGCTGCAAACCCAGTTGTCGGCGAACTCCAGTCCCGTGATCGATCTTTCGGTCGCCCGCATCATTGTCCTGGCGATGCGGCCATGGTTATGCTCGTGAGCACGAACGCCGGCGAAGAACCGCTTCCAGCGCTTCTGAAGCGCCGGTGTCGCGGCTGAGACCATGCGGGGTAAGGTGTAGGTGAGATCGAGTGTCCCATTGGCCTGCCGCAGCCGACAGACGCCACCCTCCCTGCTGATCTCAAGGTCCCAACTTACGGTATAGGCGGTCAGCGCGATGGCGTGCGTCATAAAGCCGTGCCGCTTCGGACCGTTGCGGTCCATGGCCTCGATCAGGGCGGCGCCCGTGGTTCCTGATATGTCGTACGTCCGGGTCTTGACCAGCACCTTCGTGTCAGCCGATGCCGACGGTGCGTAGCCGCACAAGCCACCAATCGCCACAAGGCACGTCAAAATCGCCAGGCGCATGGTCATCATCTCCGGTCAGAAGGGAAAGGAACCACAAGCGCCGCGCCGCTTCAATGTTTTTTAGAGGCCGCAAAAATAGCGAGCTTTCATTTTGGTCGAGGGTCCCGGTGGGCTTCACACGCTGACGTTGTGTTCTATTGATCCATGCATGACAGCGGCGTATTCGATCGTACGTTAAACGGGCGAGCTTCTGACCGGAACGACCCTCGACTCAGAAGCGGACTGCCTGCGCTTCCGGGCACTCGACGCGCCATGCGTTCGGCAGGGCGCCGCCTTGCGCGCCAATTGCGATCCTTGCGGAATTTCTCAACGCGGCGGGCCCGTCGATCCGCGGACCACCAGTTCAACCGACATGATGATCTGCCTCGGCTGGCCGTTTTCAAACACCATCTGGGCAGCAAGGCGACCCTTCCCGACGATGTCATGCGTGACAGTGGTGAGTGGGGGCGTGGTGCGTGCCGATTCCGCGGTGCCATCGAAGCCCACAACCGACACGTGCTCGGGTATGTTAATGCCGCGACGAACCGCTTCGTCGAGCACGGTGATTGCCTGCCAGTCCGACATGGTCAGGATTGCCGTTGCTTCTGGAAATCGATCGAACACGACAGCTCCGGCCGAAGGGTCGCCAGGGGTGGTTTCGATGATCGGAAAATCATCGACCGACAGATTGACCTCCGTCAAGCCTTGGGCGAAGCCATCAAGCCTTTCATAGTCGAGTTGAAAGCCCGCGGTAATCTTGCCCTTGCCCGGCATGTGGACAATCGGTGGTCCGGATGTGCGCCGGATGGAGAGGATCACAAAATGCCGGTGCCCGAGAGCAGCCAGGTGCCCGACAGCCATCAGCGCTCCGCTCCTGCCGTCGATCCGGATCGAATTGATATCCGGGCCGGCATCGCTTTCGAGGATGACGAATGGCAAGCGCCGGCGCTGCGCCGAGGTGATCAGGTCGATGTCTACGCTATGGCCCAAAATGAAGCCGTCAACCAACGCCTCCCGGATGGTGGAGGTGCGCGTTTCTTCCGTACCGTTGACTAGGCTCAGCGTCGCCCCGGCCTCGTCGCACGCAAGCGAAACGCCAAGCACCAGTTCTCGTCCATATGGGCTTCTAATCACGTCGGCAATGGCATAGGCGCCCGGCGGCATAAACCCGATGGCGTTGAATTTGCCATTACGCAGTACTCGCCCCCTAGGGTCGGGACCATCATAACCAAGCTGGCGCGCCGCAGCTTCGACGCGCTCGCGCACGTCGGACCGCACCAGGTCCGGGTGATTGAAGACATTGGAGACAGTGCCGCGGGAGACCCCGGCAACTCTCCCGACATCCGCGAGGGTCGGCGTTTTGGAATGGTTCACCCCTTCAGTTAAACACTTTTTTGGAGCGCTCCAAGTTTATTCTTGACTCGTCATCATAAAAGGCAGACTCTGCATTGGAGCGCTCCAATAAGCAGAAATAGCAGTTTTGTAAGCATTCTGTGCCAACGAAGGCTCGTGGCGCCGACAGAATTGCATGTACAGGCGACGATCGGCGCTACTCAGATCGACGAGGTCGTGAAGAGCGATCTGACAGGCGTCCGCCCTGATCTGTTCATAATGAGCTGGACGGAGCAGAGCGGTAACTTCGTCGTGCAGGTTCAGGATCACGAGACCAAAGTCGTTCATAATTATGCGCGGCTGGCCGACGGGCAACTGTTCTGTGCGCAGGGAGTCATTCAGCCGGTACCGGCGGCCTGACAGGGTATCACACCGCGCCGCGCGAACTACGCGAACTGTTGTGCGGCCGCTTGACGAATACAGGAGTACATTTCCCTCAAAATAGACCCGTTCACCTTCAGGAGTGTCGTTATGAACACCCTTTCAGAACCAATCTTCGATGTCGCCCAGCTCGCGCATGTCGAACTGCTGACGCCCGATCTCGATGGGACGTTACGCTTCTTCATGGATTTCATGGGCATGCAGGAGACCGAGCGGCGCGGCCAGTCGGCCTATCTGCGCGCCTATGAGGAGCAGTATCACCACTCCCTGAAGGTGACCGAGGCGCAGCACGCCGGACTGGGGCACGTTGCTTGGCGGACGGGCAGCCCACAGGCGCTGGAGCGCCGGGTCGCAGCGGTAGAGGCGACTGGCCTCGGGCGAGGCTGGATCGACGGTGATGCCGGCCATGGCCGCGCCTTCAGGTTCGAAACGCCAGAGGGACACCCGATGGAGCTGCTGTGGGACGTCGACTATGTCAGCATACCGCCGGGGCAGGCTACGAAATTGCTTAACCGCCCGCAGAGACGTCCGCTCAATGGCATTCCGGTTCGCCGAATTGACCACCTGAACCTGATGGCCGCCAACACCGGCGCCTGCCGCGATTTCATGGTTGACGTGCTAGGCTTTCGCGAGCGCGAGCGGGTCGTCGGTGACAACGGGCCGGTGATCGCGAGCTGGCTCAGCGTGACCAACCTTTCGCACGATATCGCAATCGTCCCGGAGCCGACGGAGATGCGTGGACGCTTCCACCACGTCTGTTTCCACTACATTTCGGTTCAGCATCTCTTCGATCTGGCGGAGCTGGCAAAAGAAGCCGGCATTTCGATTGAGCACGGGCCGGGCCGGCACGGTATCGGCGGGGCAACGTTCCTGTACATGCTGGAACCAGGGGGCAATCGCATCGAGGTGATGGGCGATCCCGGCTACATGATCTTCGATCCGGCATGGAAAACCGTGGTGTGGGAGGCGTCCAAGATCGCCGATGCCGTGGTCTGGAGCGGCTCTCCGGTTCCGGATTCCTTCTGGGTCTATGGAACGCCGGTGCCGCAGCCTGTGGAGGATAAAACTATCGCTGCCGTGGCGTAGATTCGGTATTTGCGCAAAGATCAGAACGGCAATTTTCTAGCATCCAATACGCTCGCTAGATGTGCTCGGCATCGCGCGATCCCACGTCGAGTGCAAGATGTGCCAGCAGTCTTTTCGCTCGTTCTGTCAGTTAGTAATGGATGATATACGACGTTACATGTTCTGGTAGACTGGTCCCTCACCACCTTGTGGCGGCACCCAGGTTATGTTTCGGTTCGGATCCTTGATGTCGCAGGTTTTGCAGTGGACGCAGTTCTGCGCGTTGATGACGAAGCGCACGTCCTTCGCCTCGGGATCGGCGGCGGCGTTGCCATCCTTGTCGACCCATTCGTAGACGCCGGCCGGGCAGTAGCGTGTCGAGGGCCCGGCATAGACATCGTGTTCGGAACGCTGCTGCAGGTCCATATCCGCGACCAGCAGGTGGACAGGCTCGTTTTCCTCGTGGTTGGTGTTTGAGAGAAACACCGAGGACAGGCGGTCGAAGGTGAGCACGCCGTCCGGCTTCGGATAGGCGATCTTCTTATGCTTAGCGGCCGGTTCCAGCGTCGCATAGTCGGCCTTGCCGTGCTTCAGCGTGCCGAAAGGCGAGAAGCCGAACAGCGAATTCAGCCACATGTCGAGGCCGCCAATGCCGACGCCGACGACGGTGCCGAAGCGCGACCACAATGGCTTGACGTTGCGCACCTTCTTCAAATCCTTGCCGATATCGGTCGCCCGCCATGCCGCCTCGTAAGTAGCCAGTTCGTCATTGGCACGGCCGGCGCCGATCGCCTCGGCGACGTGCTCGGCCGCCAGCATTCCGGAGAGCACGGCATTGTGCGAGCCCTTGATGCGCGGCACGTTGACGAAGCCGGCAGCACACCCAATCAGCGCGCCACCGGGGAAGGACAGTTTCGGCACTGACTGCCAGCCGCCCTCGGTGATGGCACGGGCGCCATAACCCAGCCGCTTGCCGCCCTCGAATGTGCCTTTGATCGCCGGGTGGGTCTTGAAGCGCTGGAATTCATCGAACGGCGACAGATAGGGGTTCTTGTAATTGAGGTGGACGACGAAGCCGACCGCCACCTGGTTGTCTTCCAAATGGTAGAGGAAGGAGCCGCCGCCGGTCTTCATGTCGAGCGGCCAGCCGAAGGAATGCTGGACAAGGCCTGGCCGGTGGTGCTCCGGCTTGATCTGCCAGAGCTCCTTGAGGCCGATGCCGTATTTGCCGGGCTCGCGGCCGTCGGAAAGATGGTATTTGGCGATCAGTTGCTTGGCCAGCGAGCCGCGCGCGCCCTCGCCGATCAGCACATATTTGCCCATCAGCGCCATGCCCGGCGCGAAGCCCGGGCCATGCGTGCCGTCTTTCTCGACGCCCATGTCGCCGGTGACAACGCCGGTGACCGCGCCCTCGTCGCTGTAAATGAGGCCCACCGCGGCAAAGCCCGGGTAGATCTCGACGCCCAGCGCCTCGGCCTTGGTCGCCAGCCAGCGGCAGACATTGCCGAGCGAAACGATGTAGTTGCCGTGGTTGTTCATCAGCGGCGGCATCAGGATGTTGGGCAGACGGAACGAACCGGCAGGGCCGAGGACCAGGAAATGGTCTGCCGTAACCGGCGTCTTGAACGGATGTCCCTCTTCGTCACGCCAGCCCGGCAGCAGCCGGTCGATGCCGATCGGGTCGACTACGGCGCCAGACAGGATGTGGGCGCCGACTTCGCCGCCCTTTTCCAGGACGACGACGGAAAGCTCGGGATTGATCTGCTTGAGACGGATCGCCGCGCCGAGGCCGGCCGGACCAGCGCCGACGACGACCACGTCGAATTCCATGCTTTCGCGTTCGATCTCGCTCATCAACCCCTCACTGGCTGCCGCATTTGCGCATCTTGCTGGCTTATCCGCTGCATACCGCATCAATTCGCGACGCGAAACCGGCGCTGACGTGACAATGCCGATTTCGTCAAAAAGTCGCGCATCGTACTACAAAATCACGGTTTGCGGTCCACCGGAACATCGATCCCGGCCAGGCCCCATTTCAAGAGAGCCGGCGCCCTGACGTTTTTAATTGTTCGACGGCTTGCTTATCGGCCATACTTCGCACCATGCGCATATACGGGCCAATTGGCTTTTCATCGACGCGCTTTTTTTCCGCGCCCGGACGGATTTGCCGGGCGCTCGTTTTGGCCCTTTTGCCGCTGACGCCCGTTGGCGCCCATGCCGAGCCGCAGAGGGTCTGGGCGGCCGGAGCCTACTCCTTTTCCGACGAGCTGGGCGGCTTCCGCATCACCAGCGCCTCGGGCATCGGGACAAAGGAGGACCCGCTTGTTATCACCGAAGAGCTGAACTCGGCAACACCGGTGACACTGACTATTCGCACGACGAAGCCGATCCATCCCTTCGGTACCGCGGGCCAATTTGCGAACGGCCTCATGTATATGCGCATCGACGTGCTCAACAACAGCGGCCAGGCCTGGGTCGAGTTCCAGTTCGAGCTCCAGGAGGTGCTCCACCGGCCGAGCGTGTTCGGCGACGGCCTATCATTCGACCAGCGCAACAAGACGCCTGACAACATCTGGTCGAGCAGCTTTGCCGATTTCGATCGCGACTTCGAACCCTATGATCGGCTGCTGTTCAAGAGTGGCAAGATCGACCCGCTGACGACAGCAAAATTCGATTACCTGATCACCGACTACACGCCGCGCTGGACGTTCTATCTGGTGCAGGATCCGCGTATACCGTCGAGCTAAGGGTCCTGTTTATGTCGTTCCCAAAACCGCTATGCACCTTCGGGTCAGGCCCGAGGGCATGCTTTCGGGCGACATGCATTACTTGCAAATTCTTGCTGCGCGGCCGAATGTGAAAGCATGACTGCCGTTTCCCGAGACAACCGACCTGCTATCGCCGACCTGCTGGCCTTTTACGCCAGCGCCGGCGTCGATGAAGCGCTCGAAGAGGAGCCGCTGAATAGGTTTGCCGAGGCTGCGTCAAAGTCGCCTGAGCCGGCGCCAGCGACAGTTACGCCGACAACTGGTGAAAACGCCGCACTGCCACGCTCGACAAGCCTGTCACGCGCCGGAATGGGCGAAAGGCAAGCTGCGGCACCGGCGGTGCGCGCCCCGTCCGGTGCGGCGACGGTGCCCGATGAGCAACAAGCGGCATTGGCGCGGCAATTGGCAACGACGGCGACGAGCCTGGACGAGCTTCGCCAGCACATGGCGGCATTCGACGGCTGCAATCTCAAATTCACCGCCAAGAACCTGGTGTTCGCCGACGGCAATCCGAATGCCGCGGTGATGCTGGTCGGCGAGGCCCCCGGCCGCGACGAGGACCTCGAGGGATTGCCGTTCGTCGGCCGCTCGGGCCGGCTGCTCGACCAAATGCTGGCCGCGATCGGACTCGACCGGACCTCGGCCTACATCGCCAATGTCATTCCCTGGCGGCCGCCGGGCAACCGCACGCCGACACCGCACGAGACCGAGATTTGCCGGCCATTCATCGAACGGCAGATCGAGCTGGTCAAGCCGAAGGTGCTGGTCAACCTGGGCGGCCCCTCGGCAAAGACCTTGCTCAACACCACCGAGGGCATCCTGCGGCTGCGCGGCAATTGGCGCGTACACACGACCGCCTCCGGTATTGCCATTCCCGCCATGCCGACCCTTCACCCGGCCTATCTCTTGAGAACCCCCGCTCACAAGAAGCTGGCGTGGCGGGATTTCCTCGAGGTGAAAGCGAAGCTGCGGGCGCTCGGTTGACGACCAGCGTTTCCTCGCCCGCAAAGAGGGGAGAGGAAGCGCTATAACCTGCCCGGTAATTGAAATACATCCGCTGCCGGCCTAGTCATGCGCTCATGACAGCAACCCAGACTTCCGCCGGCAGCCTTATTCGCGAATGGCGCACGCGCCGGCGCATGAGCCAACTCGATCTCGCCATGGAAGCCGAAATCTCGCAACGGCATCTGAGCTTCGTGGAAAGCGGCCGCGCGGCGCCCTCGCGCGACATGGTGCTGCATCTGGCCGAGCAGCTGTCGATCCCGCTGAGGCAGCGCAACCAACTCCTGCTGGCCGCGGGCTTTGCCCCTAGCTTCAGCGAGCGTCCGCTCACCGATACCTCGCTGGCGCCGGCGAGGGCAGCCGTCGAGATCGTGCTCAAGGGGCACGAACCCTTCCCAGCGCTCGCTGTCGACCGGCACTGGAACCTGGTATCGGCAAACGCCGCCATCGGCCCATTCCTCGCCGACGTCGCCGAGGCGTCCTTGCTGACGCCGCCGGTCAATGTGCTGCGGCTCAGTCTGCACCCCGGTGGCGTCGCGCCGCGCATCGTCAACCTCGCCGAATGGCGCGCGCATCTTCTCGATCGGCTGAAACGCCAGAACGACGCTACTGGCGATCCGGTTCTGGTCGAACTGGAGCGCGAGCTTCGGACCTATCCGTCCGGCCTGAACCGCGCGCGGCCGGTGCCGGTCGAGCCGAACGCGATCGTGCACCCGCTGCGGCTCGCGCATGGCGATGCCGTGCTGTCGTTCATCAGCACCATCACCGTGTTCGGCACGCCGCTTGACGTGACGCTGTCGGAACTGGCGATCGAATCCTTTTTCCCCGCCGACGAACAAACGCGGACGGTGCTGGTGCGATTGGCGAAAGACCGGGCCGAGCTGCCCTGATCATCCTTGCGGCGGGGTCGCCTGGCGGGTGCGGGCACGTTCGAGGCCAAGCTGGCGCTCGCGCCAGATGATGAAGATGCCAGCGGCAACGACGATCAGGCCGCCGATGAGCATATGGATCGTCGGGACGTCGCCGAAAGCGAGGTAGCCGACGACTATGCCAAGCAGCATCGACGTGTATTCGAAGGGCGCCACGACCGAGGCCTCGGCGTGGCGATAGGCTGCCGTCATCAGAATCTGAGCGACCCCGCCGCAAAAGCCTGCAGCAATGAGCAGGCCCGCCTGGACCGGGCTCAGCGCCTGCCAGCCGAACGGCAGCGACAGCAACGCCAGGACGCTCGCCGTCACCGAAAACCACAGCACGATGGTTGCCGTAGGCTCGCTCTGGACGAGATTGCGCACCAGCAGCATGGCGACAGCCGAGATCGCTGCCGCGACCAGGGCGGCGATGACGCCGAGCACCTCCTGATCGCCGAGTGCTGCGCCCGAACCCAGCAGCGTCAGTTCCGGCCATGAGATGACCAGCACCCCGACCAGTCCAACCGCAACCGCGCTCCAGCGATAGACGCGGATCGCTTCGCCGAGGAAGATCGAACTGAACACCACCACCAGCAGCGGCTGTGCGTAGTTCAGCGTGATCGCTTCCGGCAGCGGCAGCCGTATCAGCGCGAAGAAGCCAAGCCCCATGGCGCAGACGCCTACAACGCCGCGCGCAATGTGGTTGAGCGGGCGCTTGGTCGAAAACGCGGTGCCAAGCTTTCCCTGGAAGGCCAGGAAGACGACGATCGGAAAGATGGCGAAAAAGGAGCGGAAGAAGACGATCTGGCCGGCCGGCACAGTGCCCGCCGCCTTGATGCAGGACGACATGGCGACAAAGACCGCCACCGACACGATCTTGAGCATGATCCCGGTCAGCGTGTTGTGCCCGCCGGGATGGTCCGTCGGGTTCACTTAGCAGCTGCTTCCTGGATCGCTGCCCAGATGCGCGCCGGCGTTGCCGGCATGTCGATATGCCTGATGCCGTAGGCGCGATAGAGCGCATCCGTCACCGCGTTGAGCGCGGCCGGCGTTGCTCCGATCGTGCCCGCCTCGCCTGCTCCCTTGATGCCAAGTGCATTGGTGGTCGAGGGCACGTTGCGGGTCTCGAAATGGAAGAACGGGAAATCGTCGGCGCGCGGCATGGCGTAATCCATAAAGCTCGCCGTCAACAGCTGCCCGTCGTCGTCATAGACGGTGTTCTCCGTCAGCGCCTGGCCGATGCCCTGGACGACGCCGCCATGCACCTGGCCGGCCAGCAGAATCGGGTTCACGGTGACGCCGAAATCGTCGACGATCGTATAGCGGACAATCTCCGTCATGCCGGTGTCGGGATCGATCTCGACTTCGCAGATGTGGGTGCCGTTCGGATAGGTGCATTCGTCCTGCGCGAATTCGCCAAAGCCCTTGAGATCGTCCGGGTTCTTGGCGGCCATGGCGATGGCCGAAAAATCGATCATGCGGTCGGTGCCGACAATGCGGGCAACGCCGTTGGACAATTCGATGTCGCCGGCCGAGGCTTCCAGCTCATCCGCTGCGATGCGCTTGATCTTGTTGGCCAGATCCTCGCCCGCGCGAGAAGCTGATACACCGCCAAGGGGTATGGAGCGCGAGCCGCCGGTGCCGCCGCCGGCTTTCAGTTCGTCGGTGTCGCCCTGGCGGACATGGATCTTGTCGATGTCGAGATGAAGCTTTTCCGAGAGGAACTGCGCATAAGCCGTCGCGTGCCCCTGCCCGTTGGTCTGGGTGCCGATCTTCAGCGTCACCGTGCCGTTGACGTTCAATTCGACAAAGGCCGGTTCAGAGCCCGGAAAGGCACAGGCCTCGATATAGGTCGCCATGCCGATGCCGCGGATTTTGCCGGCCACCTTCGACTGCGCCAGCCGCTCCGGAAACGCCCGCCACTCCGCCTCTTCGATGGCGCGGTCCATATGGCCTGCGAATTCGCCGGTGTCATAGAGGCGGTCCGTCTGCGTGCGATAGGGAAACTGCTCAGGCCGAATGAAATTGCGCCGGCGGATCTCTTCGACTGGCAAGCCCAGATCGTGGGCGCAGGCGTCGACGAGCTTTTCCAGGAGGAATGCTGCTTCCGGGCGGCCGGCACCGCGATAGGCATCGACCGGGCAGGTATTGGTGTAGAGGCCGGTCACCGAAACATCGAGCGCCTGGATGTCGTAGGCGCCGGTCGACATGGTGACGCCGATATAGGGGATGAATGGGCCGTATTGCGAGACATAGGCGCCGATATTGGCGAGAAGATCGACCTTCATGCCGAGGAAGCGGCCGTCCTTGTCCATTGCCATCTCAGCGGTCACGACATTGTCGCGGCCTTGCGCATCGGTGAGGAAATGCTCGGTGCGGTCGCCGGCCCATTTCACCGGGCGGCCAAGGCGCCTGGCGGCCTCGAGCACCAGCGGATGTTCGCGATAGACGAAGCTTTTCGGTCCGAAGCCGCCGCCGACATCAGGCGTGATGACGCGCAGCTGGTCCTTCCTGATCTTGAACACATCGGCCAGGATGTACTGCATGGAATGCACGCCCTGCGAGCCCGTGGTCAGCACGAAGCGATTCTCTTGCGTGTTCCACTCGCCGATCGCCGAGCGCGGCTCGATGTAGTTGCAGACCAGCCGGTTGTTGATGAACTCTATGCGGGTGACATGCGCCGCCCTGGCGAATGCCGCCGCGGTCTTCGCCTGGTCACCGATGTGGTAGCTGAAGGCACGGTTGGAGCCGAGTTCCGGCCAGACCAGCGGCGTGCCTTCGTCAAGCGCCGTGGCGGTGCCGGACGCGGCATCCTCGGCCTCGTAATCGACCTCGATCAATTCGGCCGCGTCCTGCGCCAGGGTGCGGCTGTCGGCGACGACGAAGGCAACGGCGTCCCCGACATAATTGACTCGGTCGCAGCAAAGGACTGGAATGTCGCGGGTCGGCGCCTTGGTGCCGTCCGGCTGCCTCTGCATGACGCCGGATTTCAGCTTGCCGAGATGAGCAAGATCCGCACCAGTCAGCACCAGATGGACGCCAGGTGCCGCCTTGGCCGCCTCGGTCGAACCGATGGTGAAGCTTGCCTTGGCCACCGGCGATCGCAGGACGTAGCCGTGCAGGAGGCCAGCCGGCTGGATGTCGTCCGTGTAGCGACCGAGACCCTTGATGAAGGCTTGGTCCTCGCGACGCAGCACAGAGGCGCCCATGCCGAATTTCGGTGTGACGACAGTCATGAATGCCTCGCGATGATGATGGGAGAACGAGTGCCTGAAATAGGCGCTGCGCCAGTTTTGTCGAGTGACGGTTTCGTGTAAAGAGCGCGTGCTTCAAATTTCTTAGACCAGCGGACCCACCTGCCGCTGCGGGAATCGACAGGAAACCCCACGGAATGCGCACGGACACCGGCCAGGTCTTCAAGCTCGAAGACTATCGCCCCACCGATTATCTCATTCCGGAAACCGGCCTGACTTTCCGCCTGTCGCCAGAAGCCACGCGCGTCATGGCCGTGCTGACGGTCGAACGCCGCGACGGTGTCGCGGCGTCAGTGCCGCTGGTGCTGGACGGCGATGGATTGACGCTCAGCCGCCTCGCAATCGACGGCCGGACACTCACGCCGGCAGATTTTCTTGCCACGCCCGATCAGCTGACGATCACCACGCTGCCCGCAGCATCCCGCTTCCAGCTCCTGATCGAAACCGAGTTGGCGCCGGCGCACAACGAAGCCCTGATGGGCCTCTATCGCTCCCGCAACGTCTATTGCACGCAATGCGAGGCCGAGGGCTTTCGGCGCATCACCTATTTTCTCGACCGTCCCGATATTCTGTCCGTCTATACGGTGCGCATCGAGGCGCGGCACCACGAGGCGCCACTGCTTCTTTCCAACGGCAACCCGGCTGGCAGTGGCGAACTTGCCGACGGCTGGCATTACGCAGTCTGGCACGACCCCTTCCCCAAGCCGTCCTATCTGTTCGCCCTGGTGGCGGGCGCTCTCGGCAAGGTCGCGGACAGCTTCGTCACGTTGTCTGGCCGGAAGGTCGAGCTCGGCATCTATGTCGAGCCGGGCAAGGAGGGGCTCGCCGGCTATGCCATGGACGCCCTGAAACGGTCGATGAAATGGGACGAGGAGGCGTTCGGCCGCGAATACGACCTCGACGTCTTCAACATCGTCGCCGTATCCGACTTCAACATGGGCGCGATGGAGAACAAGGGCCTCAACATCTTCAACGACAAATATGTGCTGGCCGACCAGGAGACCGCCACGGACGCCGATTTCGCCAATATCGAAGCGATCATCGCGCATGAGTATTTCCACAATTGGACTGGCAACAGAATCACTTGCCGCGACTGGTTCCAGCTTTGCCTGAAGGAAGGGCTGACGGTCTTCCGCGATCACGAATTCTCCGCCGACCAGCGCTCGCGAGCGGTGAAACGCATTGCCGAAGTGCGCACATTGCGGGCACATCAGTTTCCCGAAGACCAGGGACCGCTGGCGCATCCTGTGCGGCCGCGCCGCTACCGCGAGATAAACAATTTCTACACAGCGACAGTCTATGAAAAGGGCTCGGAAGTGGTGCGCATGATCCGTACCATTCTCGGCAGCGAGACGTTCCGGGCCGGCATGGATCTCTATTTCGAGCGTCATGACGGCGAGGCTGCGACGATCGAGGACTTCATCAAGGTGTTCGAAGATGTGTCCGGCCGCGACCTCTCGCAATTTTCGCTCTGGTACCATCAGGCGGGCACGCCCAATCTGACGATCAGTTCGACGCACAATGCGGCAGCGCAGGAGTTCACGCTCGAGATCGAGCAGTCGGTGCCGCCGACGCCGTCCGAAAGCCGCAAGCGGCTGATGCATATTCCGCTTGCCTTCAGCCTAGTCGGCACCGACGGCAAAGCGGTAGCCTATAGCGGCGTCGAGGGCGCCAGCGTCGAGGACGGCGTCATCCATATCCGCAGGCGCCGGCACATGGTGCGCTTCTCGGGCGTTGGCGAGCGCCCGGCGATGTCGCTCAATCGCGGCTTTTCGGCGCCGGTGACGCTTTCCGTCGAGCAGAAGGCCGACGATCAGTTCTTCCTTGCCGGCCATGACAACGATACCTTCTCGCGCTGGCAGGCGTTCAACACGCTTTTGACCGAGGCGCTGATATCAGCCTTCCGCCAGGTCCTTGACGGCCAGCAGCCCGGTTTCGCATCACGGTTGACCGGGCTTGCCGGCAAAATAGCCGGCGACGAGACACTCGAACCGGCGTATCGGGCGTTGGCTGTGGCGCTTCCGAGCGAAGCCGATATCGCCCGCGACATCGGCAAGAACATCGATCCCGATGCCATCTTCTCCGCCCGCGAGGCGCTGACGGCCGCGATCGCCGAGGCCAACCGCGAGATATTCTCCGACCTCTACCATCGACTGGCCGACAAGGACGCTTTCAGTCCGGATGCGACGAGCGCCGGGCGCCGGGCGCTGCGCAACATCCTGCTCGACTATCTCTCGCTGCTGCCGGGAGGTGCGGCGCTTGCGGCCCGGCATTTCCAGTCCGCGACCAACATGACGGACCGCGCCGCCGCACTGACCGTGCTTGCGCTCCGCCACAGCGGTTCGCCCGAGACGGTCAAGGCGCTGGCCGACTTCGAAGCGAAATATACGACCGATCCGCTGGTGATGGACAAATGGTTCCAGATCCAGGCCAGCGTGCCCGGCCCGCAAACCATTTACGCGGTGCGCGCCCTGACCAGCCATCCGGCCTTCTCGATGGCCAACCCGAACCGGGTGCGCTCGCTCGTCGGCACGTTTTCCAGCGCCAACCAGACCGGCTTCCATCGCGCCGACGGCGAAGGCTACAGGTTTTTCGTCGAAACGGTCCTGCAGGTCGAAAAGCGCAATCCGCAGTTGGCCGCCCGGCTGGCGACAGCACTCAGATCATGGCGCTCGCTCGAACCTGCCCGGCAGGCCAAGGCAAGGGAAGCGCTGCTTTCGATCTCCAATGCCGAGAACCTATCGGCCGATTTGCGGGACATCGTCGAGCGCACGCTGGCGTGAGGTTTCCCCTCCCCCTTGAGGGGAGGTGGACAGTCGGCGCCGAACTATTTTAGTCGATTTTTAATCTTTTTTCGCCGCGCCTATGGACAAGCCGAATCACCTTTGATTCTTTAGCTGAAGATTCGGAAGTGCGGCGTCGCCGGATCATCAAGCAGATTTAAAATCGGGGAGAGCCATTTATGGCGAAGGCGGACGCGTGTGGCGCGCCCGGAGGGACAGCTTTTGAGCGGCGTGAGGCGAGAAGCGATGGTCTCGCCGGCAACGCGCGGCTCATCGCCGAA
The DNA here is from genome assembly GCF_053848045.1 of Mesorhizobium sp. BHbdii. Taxonomy (NCBI): domain Bacteria; kingdom Pseudomonadati; phylum Pseudomonadota; class Alphaproteobacteria; order Hyphomicrobiales; family Phyllobacteriaceae; genus Mesorhizobium; species Mesorhizobium sp. BHbdii. Next base: position 32,081 of record NZ_JBSPKX010000003.1, read on the forward strand.
CCCGCCTACCGACGGCTTCTGGCAGCCGAGCCATTGTTGCGCCGATCGATACCGGCCCTCATCATCATTTTCCTGGTCGTCATCGCGGCGCTGCGGTTCCTGTCGCTGATGAACGAGCGTGACGGCGTGGAACGCGACGCCAAGGCGATCCTCTCGCTCGCGGCGGGCCAACTGGCCAGTTCGATTAGCGCGGATGCGAACTTGGGCTCAACGCCTGGCGCGACGCAGGACCTGTTGGAGGGCATCAGCCGTCAGGGCGCGATGGGCCGAAGCCACGTGCTTGCGGTCACCGACAGCGCGTTCAAGATCGTTGCCGTGACACGGCAATCGACGGGCTGGGAAGGGCGGTCGCTCGACGCCATCGCCCAGGGCGGTCAGCCGCTGTTCATGTTCGGCGACCGCGCCGGGGTGATGGAGGTCAGAATCGGCGGCCAGGACTGGTACGCGGCGGTGAGCCTGACAAACGGCAGGAACGGTGCTGCCGCAGCGCTCGTTCCGCAGGATGCGGTCTTCGACACCTGGCGCAAGACCGTTTCGCTCAACGTCACGCTGTTCGTGCTGACAGCGGGCGTGCTGATCGTCATCCTCTACGCCTATTTCGGCCAGGCGGCGCGCGCCCAGGCGGCCGACCGCATTTATCTCGAAGCGCACCAGCGCATCGACATGGCGCTGGTGCGCGGCCGCTGCGGTCTGTGGGACTGGGACATGGTGCGCGGCAAGATGTACTGGTCGCGGTCGATGTACGACATGCTGGGCTATGAGCCCTGTGACGCAATGCTGTCGTTCGGCGAGGTCGACGAGATCATCCATCCCGAGGACGGCGACCTGTTCCAGCTCGCCAACAGAATCGTCGCCCGCGAGATCGATCACATCGACCAGGTGTTCCGGATGCGCCATGCCGACGGGCAATGGGTGTGGATGCGCGCAAGGGCGCAGGTGATCGACCCGGAAGCGCCGGAGATCCAGCTGATCGGCATCGCCGTTGACGTCACCGAGCAGCGGCACCTGGCGCTGCGCTCCGAGGCCGCGGATCTTCGCCTGCGAACGGCCATCGAAAACATCAACGAGTCCTTCGTGCTCTGGGATTCCGCCCAGCACCTGATCATGTGCAATTCCAAGTACCAGCAGGACAACGGTCTGTCGGATCGCGACGTGATGCCAGGCGCCTCGCGCGCCGTTCTCGAAGATCGCATGCTTGCCTTCGCTTCGGAGCGCCGGCTTGCCAACACCAACGGGCAGCAAGGCGGCGTGACCTTCGAGCGGCAGCTTGCCGATGGCCGCTGGCTGCAGGTGAACGAGCTGCGGACCAGGGACGGCGGCACCGTCTCGGTCGGCTCCGACATCACCCAGATCAAGCTGCACCAGGAGAAGCTGGTCGACAGCGAGCGCCGGCTGATGGCGACGATCCACGATCTCAGCCTTGCCCGCCGGGCGGAGGAAGAGCGGTCGCGCGAACTGGTCGAGCTCAATCGCAAATACATGAAGGAAACCGAGCGCGCCGAGGCGGCGAACCGGGCCAAATCCGAGTTCCTGGCCAACATGTCGCATGAATTGCGCACGCCGCTCAACGCGATCATCGGCTTCTCGGAGCTGATGGAACAGGCGCTGTTCGGGCCCTTGGGTTCGCCGCGCTACGAGGAATATGCCACCGACATCAACGGCAGCGGCAAATATCTTCTGGGCGTCATCAACGACATCCTCGATATGTCGAAGATCGAGGCCGGCCAGTTCTCGATGGATCAGGAGGAAATCGACCTCTGTCCGCTGATGAGGGAAACGGTGCGCGTCATCTCGCTGCAGGCAGCGGAAAAGTCGATCACCGTCGAAACGCGCATCCCCGATTCACTGACGCTGTTCGCCGACCGCCGGGCGATCAAGCAGATCATTATTAACCTGCTGTCGAATGCGGTGAAATTCACCGGCCAGGGCGGCCGCATTGCGGTAAGGGCCCGCAACACGTCCAGTGCTCTGGTCCTGACGATCGAAGACAATGGCTGCGGCATCCCCAAGGAGGCGCTGAGCAAGCTCGGACGGCCGTTCGAACAGGTGCAGAACCAGTTTTCCAAGAGCCATGCCGGTTCCGGCCTTGGCCTTGCCATCTCACGCTCGTTGGCCGAGCTTCAGGGCGGCGCCTTGAAAATCCGCTCCACCGAAGGCACCGGCACGATCGTGTCGGTGCGCATTCCGATCAAGAAGTCGACGCAGCCGGTCAGGGCCGCCGCCTGACTCTCTGTTGTCGTGAAGCGGTTGGAACTTTCGGAAACGCCGAATGGACAGCGCGCCCGATGCTTTTCGAAACAGGCGTTTGGCGTTGTGACGTCATGATCGTTTCGCACGAAGCAAAAGGTCGAAATCCTTTCTGACCTTTTGCGCTGTCTCCTTGAGGTGCGCTTCCAGCACACCAAAATCCGGCAGGTCGGTAACCGCCAGAAGCAGATCCGAAAGCCCCGGCGGAACGTCGTCCCGTTCGAATACGCCGGTGATGCAGAGCCGCGTCATCTGGGTCAGCGCCAGATAAAGCGCATAAGCATCACAAAGCTCTTGCCTGACCTGGACCTCAGCGAAATCCGGCGCCAGCCTCGACAGGACTTCCGCCGTCCCGGTGATTCGGCGGCCGGCTTCGATCTTTCCCGTGATCACCGCCACCTGCGCGATGAATTCGAGATCGATGAGACCGCCCGGAATCAGCTTGATGTCCCAGAGATCGCGTGGCGGCTTCTCCTTCTCGATCATCGTGCGCATCTCGGACGCCTCGGCCATCACCTTGGCGCTGTCCCGAGGCAGGGCAAGCACCGCCGCCACCTCGGCCTCGGCCTCGGTGCACAGCGTTTGATCGCCACCGATCGCGCGAGCCCTGGACAGCGCCATGTGTTCCCATGTCCAAGCGTCCTTGCGCTGGTACTTCTTAAAGGCATCGACATGGGTTGCCACCGGCCCCTTGTTGCCGGACGGCCGCAAGCGAAGGTCGAGCTCGTAGAGAACGCCCTCGGCGGTCGGCGCGGACACGGCTGATATCAGCCGCTGCGTCATCCTGCTGTAATAGTGGGATGGGGCGAGCGGCTTGTCGCCATCGGATTCTTCGGCATCGGTGTCGTGATCATAGAGCAGGATAAGGTCGACGTCGGAGCCGGCCGTCAATTCGCGACTGCCGAGCTTGCCCATGCCGAGCAGCGCAACGGTGCCGCCGGCGATGCGACCGTGGCGCAGCGCGAACTCGGCGATGACCGCCTGCAGCGCCGCTTCGATGGTGAGATCGGCCAGATCGGAAAAGGCGCGGCCGGCGCGGGCCGGATCGATCGAGCCGGCAAGCAGCCTGACGCCGATCAGGAATTTTTGCTCGGACGCAAAGATGCGCAAGCGGTCGAGCACGTCCTCATAGTCTCTGTCGCCTTCGAGAAAGGCGGCGAGACGGCCGGACAGATAGGCGCGGTCCGGCAGTTCGGTCAAAAGGGCCGGATCAAGCAGGCCGTCAAACACGTGCGGCCGGCGCGTGATGATGGCGGCCAACCGGGGGGCCGCGCCCATGATCGTCGCCAGCAGCTTCAGCAGAGCCGGATTGGACTGGAGCAGTGAGAAGAGCTGGATGCCGGCGGGCAGGCCGGCGAGGAATTCGTCGAAGCGCATCAACGCCTCGTCCGCCCGGCGCGTCTGACCGAAGGATTGCAGCAGCGCCGGCGTCAGTTCGGTCAGCCGCTCGCGCGCCTCGGCCGACTGGGTGACGCGATAGCGGCCGAAATGCCAGCCGCGGATAACCCGGCAGATGTCGCTCGCCCGCTGAAATCCCAGTCTCTGCAGGGTCTGCAACGTATCGGGGTCATCGACATCGCCGGTAAAGACCAGATTGCCGATGCCGGCCGAAAGCTCGGGCGCGGTTTCGAAAAGCGCTGCGTAGTGACGTTCGACCTGATGGAGTGCGGCGCGGAAGGCCTCGGCAAAGACGGCCGCATCGGCAAAACCGAGCATTCGGGCAATGCGTTCGAGCCCTTCGTCATCTTCCGGCAGTATATGGATCTGCTCGTCGGCGACCATCTGGACGGCATGCTCGACACGGCGCAGGAACCAGTATTGCCGAGCGAGCGCGTCGCGCGCATCGGCCGTAATCCAGCCGCGTGCCGCAAGCTGGCCAAGCATCGGCACGGTCTCGCGGCCGCGCAGCTCGGGGAAGCGGCCGCCGGCGATGAGCTGCTGGGTCTGGACGAAGAATTCGATCTCGCGAATGCCGCCGCGGCCGAGCTTGACGTTGTGGCCCTTCACCGCGATCTCGCCGTGGCCCTTGTGGGCGTGGATCTGGCGCTTGATCGAATGGACGTCGGCGATCGCCGCGTAGTCCATGTATTTGCGCCAGATGTAGGGCTGGAGGTCCTTCAGGAACGCAGCACCAGCGGCGAGATCGCCGGCCACCGGACGCGCCTTGATCATGGCCGCGCGCTCCCAGTTCTGGCCACGCGCCTCGTAGTAGCGCAGTGCCGCCTCGACCGGGATCGCCAGCGGCGTCGAACCGGGATCGGGACGAAGCCTGAGGTCGGTGCGGAAAACATAGCCGTGTTCGGTGCGGTCCTGGAGAATGCGGACCAGCCGGCGGGTCAGGCGCGAAAACAGCTCCGTCGCATCGAGCGGATCGACGACGGCTAGCGCCTGCGGGTCGAAGAAAACGACGAGGTCGATGTCGGAGGAGAAGTTCAGCTCATGCGCGCCAAGCTTGCCCATGCCGAGCAGGATCCAGCCCGACCGGCGCGCCGGATCCTCGGGGTCCGAAAGTTTGAGCTTGCCCTGTCCGTGCGCGTCGCGAAGCAGGAAGTCGACAGCAGCGCGGGTGCAGGCGTCGGCAAGATCGCTCAGCCGCCGTACTGTGATTGCAGTTTCAGCCTCGCCTGAAAGGTCGGCCAGCGCGATCAGGATATGCGCTTCCGCTTTCCATTGCCGCAGCTCCATCATCAGGCTGTTTTCAGAAATGCCTTCCGCCCGCCCCGCCTTGTCGATCGCGGAGCCGATCGACGCCAACCGGGTCTCGACGGTCTCATCGAAAAGCGCACCAAGGATCTGCGGGCGGCGGCGCACGGTGCCCCGCAGGAATGGCGACAGATCGAACACTGCCGCGAGGAACTCCTGACTGGCGCCCTTGCCGGCGAGAAATTTCGCGAGCCGGGTAAGCCCGTCTTCCTGCGCGGCGGAAGTGATTTCCGACAATTCCCGCCTGGCGCGGTTCTGATCCAGGGGAGCGAGCTTTGCCGCCGGCTTCAAAAGCCAGTTGGTCTGTTCCCCAGCCGCCCTCACCGCCATCAGCGATCCTCCCGTTCGGGAAAACTCATGACGACGGACAATCCGGGATCGGCGGGCAGAAGATCAAGCCGTCCATTGTGGAATGTCATGATTGCCTTGGCGAGGCTGAGGCCCAGGCCGGAACCCGGCTGCGAGCGGCTTTTCTCCAGCCGCACGAAACGCTCGGTTGCCCTGGCGCGATCGGCATCGTCGGGAATGCCCTGGCCGTTGTCTGTGACGGAAAGCCTGATTTCCCTGCCGACGCGATCGAGCGCCACGCGGACGGTCGGCTTGCAGGTCGAATCGGTCGAATATTTTATAGCGTTGTCGACGATGTTCGATAGCGCCTGGCCGATCAGCTCGCGATTGCCTTCGACGGCGAAGCCATCCTGACCCGAGGTCTCGAGTGTCACCCCCGCCTCCTCCGCCACCGGCTCGTAGAGCTCGACGACATCGTGCACGGACGCAGCCAGATCGACCCGGCTGGTGCTTTCGGAGGAGTAGCCCGCCTCCAACCTGGAGATCATCAGGATGGCGTTGAAGGTCTTTATCAGCTGGTCGGACTCGGCGATCGTCCCTTCCAGCGCCTGGCGGTAGTCGGTAGTGCTGTGCTTGCCGGAAAGCGTCGCTTCGGCACGGTTGCGCAACCTGGTCAGCGGTGTCTTCAGATCGTGGGCGATGTTGTCGGAGACCTGCTTCAGCCCTTCATTCAGCGTGGCGATCCTGGCCAGCATGGAATTGAGGTTTTCCGACAGCCGGTCGAACTCGTCGCCGGCCCCGGTGACCGGCAGCCGGCCGGAGAGGTCACCGCCCATGATACGGCGGCTGGCTTCCGATACGATGTCGATGCGCTTCAGCGCTGCGCGGCCGACAAAGAACCAGATCAGGAGCCCGCCGAGCGCCATCATGCCGAGCGCCAGCATCAAGGCGCGACGGATGACGGCGCGGAACCGCTCAGGCTCGCCGAGATCGCGGCCGACGAGCATGATCATCTGGTTTGGCAGGCGCAGCACCAACGCGATGGCGTTGTGGCCCTTCTCGCCTTCGACCTGGACTTCGCTCTGACTGGGTTTGTTTGGGTCGGCCACCGGGTTGCGTTGCCGCTCGAGCTCGCCCTCGCCGAAGCGCCGGTAGGAAAACGGCTCCGTCGTCCAGCCCTCGGCTTCGAGAACGCCAGGCTCCAGGCTCTGAACGTTTCCGGTCAGGATCTGGCCGTTGGTGTCGGCAATCAAATAGAGATTGGCGCCGGGCTGGCGGGAGCGCTGCTCGACCACGCGGACCAGCAGCGGCAAGCCGCCGCGCTGGTAGGCCCGGGCGAGGCCGAGCACTTCGTCGTTGATGGTCTCTTGCGTTAGGCCGGTCAGCATGCGTGCAGAGAGCGAAGTCATGTAGAAGACGAGCAGCACCGCGCATATGGCGAACAGCAGGAGATAGAGCGCCGAAAGCCGCGCTGCCGTCGTCTTCATGATGGCCGGCATGGAAAGAGCCATGCTACCCGCTCTTGAGCATATAGCCGGCGCCACGAACCGTGTGCAGGATCGGCTTGTCGAAGCCCTTTTCGATCTTGCCGCGCAGCCGCGAGACGTGAACGTCGATGACGTTGGTCTGCGGATCAAAATGATAGTCCCAGACATTTTCCAGCAGCATGGTGCGCGTCACCACCTGGCCGGCATGGCGCATCAGATATTCCAGCAGGCGGAACTCGCGCGGCTGCAGCGTGATTTCGCGCGCCGCGCGCCGCACCGAATGAGAGAGCCTGTCGAGCTCGAGATCGCCGACCCGGTAGAGGGTTTCGGCTTCCCTGGCGCTGGCGCGCCGGTTCAGCACCTCGACCCGGGCCAGAAGCTCGGAAAAGGCATAGGGCTTGGTCAGATAGTCGTCGCCACCGGCGCGCAAGCCGGTGACCCGGTCGTCGACTTCGCCGAGCGCCGACAGGATCAGCACCGGCGTCGTGTTGCCCCTGGATCTCAGACCGGCGATGACCGACAGGCCGTCGCGGCGCGGCAGCATGCGGTCGATGACCATCACGTCATAGTCGCCGGAGTCAGCGAGCGCGAAGCCGGTTTCGCCGTCGCCGGCGACATGGGCGGTGTGTCCGGCCTCGGTAAAGGCTTTCTGGAGGTAATCGGCCGCTTCGCGATCGTCTTCTATGACGAGAATCTTCATGGGACCGTTATACGCGATTTCGCTGGAAGATTGAGTGGCCGGCATATGTATCGTGGCCTTCATCAGGGCGTTCGCGAACAAAGTGATTCAAGGATGCGCAGTAAGTCTTTGTTTTGGAATGTCGCTGACGCCGAGCCGCCGGCACCCTCGGATCAAGCCCGAGGCGGGCTTTTGGGCGACCTGGTTTGTTGTTTGACATGCCGTCATGCTTTGTTCGAGCGGCAGCGGGCTCCCATCGCCCGCTGCCGCTGGGGCGGAACACGATGACTGACTAACTAATGTATTCAAGCCCCGTGCTTTCCCGTGCGGCGGCTCGGGGGTGTTTGAAACCGCCGCACCGGAAAAGTGTGGACGTCAGCCCTTTGCGACAGGCAGCGCGACGAAGCGGTTGCTATCGTCGCGGGTGATCTGCATCAGCACCGCCTTGCGGCCCGACTTCACCGCATCGGCCATGGCCTTGGCGACGTCGTCGGTGCCATTGACCTCCGTCGAATTGACCGAGGTGATGACGTCGCCGGGCTGGATGCCGCGATCGGCGGCATCGCTGTCGGGATCGACATCGGTTACCACAAGCCCTTTGCCATCGTCGGACCTGGTGACGGTGAGACCGAGATCGGCCAGCGTATCGGCCTTTGCCGGAGCGGAAGGCTGCTGGTCGGCCGAAGCCTGCTTGTCGCTCGAAGGCAGCGTGCCGAGATCGACCTTGACGGTCTCACTCCTGCCGTCACGCCACAGCGTGACGTCGACGGGCTTGCCGGGCTGGTAAGCGCCGATCAGACGGGCGAGTTCCTTTGGCGAAGCGACGTCCTTGCCGTCCACCTGAGTGATGACGTCACCGGCGGTGATGCCGGCCTTCTTGCCGGGACCATCCTCCTGCGCGCTGGAAACGAGCGCACCCTTATCGGACTTCAGCCCGAGCGATTCGGCGATTTCTGAGGTGACCGGCTGGATCTCGACGCCAAGCCAGCCGCGCTGGACGGTGCCGTCCTTCATCAGATCCTGCACGACCTGTTTGGCCGTCGAGGCGGGAATGTCGAAGGCAATGCCCACGCTGCCGCCGGACGGCGAGAAGATCGCGGTGTTGATGCCGACAACCTGACCGTTGAGGTTGAAGGTCGGGCCGCCCGAATTGCCGCGGTTCACCGAGGCGTCGATCTGGATGAAGTCGTCATAGGGGCCGGCGCCGATATCGCGGCCACGGGCCGAGACGATGCCGGCGGTGACCGTGCCGCCGAGGCCGAACGGATTGCCGACAGCCACGACCCAGTCGCCGACGCGAACCTTGGAATCGTCGGCGAAGTCGACATAGGTGAACTTGCCGTCGCCTTCGACCTTGAGCACAGCGAGGTCGGTGCGCGGATCTGTGCCGACCAGCTTGGCGTCGAGTTCCTTGCCGTCATGCATCACCACCGTGAAGGACGAGCCGTCTCCGACGACATGGTTGTTGGTGACGAGGTAGCCATCCTCGGAGATGAAGAAACCGGAACCCTGGGCGACCGGCCGCGGCTGGCGGTCACGGCGTTCGAAACGCCGCATTCCATCCCGGCCATCCTGATCGCCAAAGCCACGGAACTCCCTGAAGAAGCGGCGCAATTGCGGATCGTCGGGAAGATCGCCGAAGGCGTCGGGCAGGTCGGAGCCGTCGTCGGCGGTCGTTTCTATCTTGGCTTTGACGCGGACACTGACGACCGCCGGCGAAACGCGCTCGACCACGTCGGCGAAGCTCGGGACCTGCGGTGCCTCGACACGCACCGCCTCGGCCAGGACCGGGGCTGTCCCGGTGGCAACCGCGCCGAAGCCGATCGCGCCGGCAATGGCCACTGAAGCGGCGGCAGCCAACAGGCGTTTGCGGGTGCGGGGATTTGAATTGGGGGCAATATTCATGGGTCTCGTATCCTCTTTCAAGGGATGCGCTTCGGTCGGCATCCTCGGGCAAGAGAGATAGGGGCGCGCACATTACGGCGCCATTTCCGGTGCATGAAACTTTTGTAATGTTTGCGGGCCGCCGCCGCCTTCAGTCCCGGTGCAAAATAGTGTCCAGCTCCGCCTGCTCCTCGGCGGTCAACGCATTGGTTGCCGTCGAACGGCGCGACCGGGCGGTCAATACTATGAAAATCCCGCCGGCAAAGAGCAGAAACACCGGCGTACCCCACAACAGCGCATTGCGCAGGCTGAAGCGCGGCTTCAACAGCACGAACTCGCCGTAGCGGGAAACGATGTAGTCTATCACCTGCCGGTCGGTGTCGCCGGCGACGAGGCGCTGGCGCACCAGCACGCGCAGGTCGCGGGCAAGGTCGGCATCGGATTCGTCGATCGACTGGTTCTGGCAAACCATGCAGCGCAGCTGCTCCGAAAGCGTCCGCGCCCGCGCCTCGAGCGCCGGGTCGGCCAGAACCTCGTCGGGCTTCACCGCAAGTGCGGCGCCGGCAAACAACAGCGTCAGCAGCAAGACTAGGGAGGCCAGTGAAAATCTTGCGGTCATAGCAGGCTCGCGGAAGGTACGGCGCCCGCCGTCTTGCGACGGCGGGACGGTGCCCCGACGCGCAGGCGCCGGTCCATGAGCGACATCGCGGCACCCGCCATCATGACAAGGCCGCCACCCCAGATCAGCGTCACCAGCGGCTTCCACCACAGCCGCACCACGACGGAACCGTCGGTCCCCTCGTCGCCAAGCGAGAGATAGAGCTGGCTGAAACCGATCGTCTTGATACCGGACTCGGTCGTCGTCATCTGTCGGACCGGATAGGAGCGCTTGGCGGAGGTGATTACAGCGGTAGTGCTTCCATCGGCGCCGAGCAGAGCGAAGCGGCCGCGATCCTCGCTATAGTTAGGTCCCTGGGCCGGATAGAGCCCTTCGAAACGCAGCGTGTGGCCGGACAGTTGCACGGTCTCGCCAGCATGCATCGACAGGATCTTCTCGGTGCCGAAGCAAAGCGTGCCGACGATGCCCAGCGTCGTCAGCCCGAGGCCAAGATGGGCGAGTGCGGTGCCGAAGACCGAACGCGGCAGGCCGGCGAAGCGCCTGAGCATGACGCCGGGCGCGACAGTGCCGAAGCCGGACTTGACGGCAATATCGGTGAGCGCGCCGCAGATCAGCCAGAAGGCCAGGCCGACGCCAAGTGCCGCGAACACCGAGGCGCCATCGATGAACAAGGCCGTTACCAGAACGGCCAGAAGCGCTGCGGCGAAGGCCGCCATCAGGCGCTGGGCGACGGCGAAGATGTCGCCGCGCTTCCAGGCCAGCAGTGGTCCGAACGGGACCACGACCAATAGCGGCACCATCAGCGGTCCGAATGTCAGGTTGAAGAACGGCGCGCCGACCGAAATTTTATCGGCTGAAACGGCCTCCACCGCCAACGGATACAATGTGCCGATCAGCACGGTGGCAGTGGCCGTGGTCAGGAACAGGTTGTTGAGGACCAGCGCTCCTTCGCGCGAGATCGGATGAAACAGGCCGCCGGCCGTCAACCTCGAGGCGCGCAGGGCGAACAACGCCAACGATCCGCCGATGAACAGTGTCAGGATGCAGAGAATGAACACGCCTCGCGTCGGATCGGTGGCGAAGGCGTGGACGGAAGTGAGCACGCCTGAGCGCACCAGGAAGGTGCCGAGCAGCGACAGCGAGAAGGTCAGGATCGCCAGCAACAGTGTCCATATCTTCAGGGCCGAGCGCTTTTCCATGACGATCGCCGAATGGAGCAGCGCCGTGCCCCCCAGCCAAGGCATGAAGGAGGCGTTCTCGACCGGATCCCAGAACCAGAAACCACCCCAGCCAAGTTCGTAATAGGCCCAGTAGGAACCCATAGCGATGCCGCCGGTCAGGAACATCCAGGCGACCAGCGTCCATGGCCGCACCCAGCGGGCCCACGACGCGTCGATGCGGCCTTCTATGAGGGCGGCGACCGAGAAGGAAAAGCAAATCGAGAAGCCGACATAGCCGAGATAGAGCAGCGGCGGATGGATGGCGAGGCCGAGATCCTGCAGGATCGGATTGAGATCGCGGCCCTCGATCGGCGCCGGATTGAGCCTGGCGAACGGGTTTGACGTCGCCAGGATGAACAGGAAAAAGGTGGCGCCGATCGCCCCTTGCACGGCCAGCACATTGGCTCGAAGGGTCGCGGGAAGATTGCGGCCGAAAGCCGCGACGAGGGCGCCGAAAAAGGTCAGGATCAGCACCCAGAGCAGCATCGAGCCCTCGTGATTGCCCCAAGTGCCGGTGATCTTGTAGATCAGCGGCTGCAGCGAATGCGAGTTGTCCCAGACGTTGGCCACCGAAAAATCGGACGTCGCATAGGCTATGGCCAGCGCCGCGAAGGACAGAGCGGTCAAGGTAAAGCCGGTCACCGCGACCGGACCGCCGACGGCCATCATCTTCTGGTTGTTCATGTGCGCGCCGAACATCGGCACCAGCGTCTGCACCAAAGACAGCGCGAACGCCAGGACCAGCGCGAAATGTCCGGTTTCAACCATTGTGGCGCCCGCCAGGTTTTTGTTTTGCCACAGGTTCTTGCCGCAAAACCGTGAGACACTTTTGCGGAACCTGCTTAGTCACTCTTGCTCTCCTGCCACACGCCCTTGGACTTGAGGCCGTCGGCCACCTCCTTAGGCATGTAGTTCTCGTCGTGCTTGGCCAGCACGCTGTCGGCGACGAAGACGCCGTCCGGGCGAAACATGCCTTCTGTGATGACGCCCTGCTCCTCACGAAAAAGGTCGGGAAGAATGCCGGTGTAGGTGACCTTGACCTGCTTCTGGTTGTCGGTCACCGAAAAAGCGACGGTAGCCCCCTGACCGCGCTCGATCGTGCCTTTTTCGACGAGGCCGCCGAGCCTGATACGCTGCCGAGGCTGCAGGTTGGCGGTGGTCAGATCGGCGGGCATGTAGAAGTAGGAGGCCTTCTGGCCGATCGCGTAGAAGGTCAGGCCGGTGGCGGCACCGAGGAAGGCCAACCCTCCGGCGATCACCGACAGTCTTTTCTGCTTGCGCGTCATGTTCTACTCCGTCGCCGTCAGGCCGAGCGAGACGGCAAAGGCGGTGAATTTCTTCGCTTCCTCACTATCTGAGCCAAAAACGGCGATACCGCGATTGAGCGCGTCGCGTGCTTGATCGGCCTTGCCCAGCACGACATAGGAACGAATAAGCTGCATCCATCCTTCCGCATCGCGCGGGTTTTGCCGAAGTCTTTCATCAAGTCCCGCAACCATGGTGTTGATCATCGCTTCCCTGTCCTGCGGCGACATCGACGAGGCTGCATCGACATTCGCGGCGTCCGGGCCTTTTGCAGGCACTCCCGACGCGACGTTCTGCTTGGCGGATTCGGCCAGTGCCTGCTCGACGGCGCCGCGCCAGGCTGAGTCCTGCGGCAAGGCCGCAAGCATTTTCTGCCAGACAGCTGTGGCCTCCTCAGTGCGGCCTTCCTGCGCCATGCCCATCGCCAGATAAAAGCTGGCCTTCGGGTTTGCCGGATCGAGCTTCAGCGCCGCCTCGAAGGCGGCCTGAGCGTCGGCCGAGACTATGCCGCCCGCTGCGCTGGCGATCGCCTCGCCGAGGCCGGCCTGGCGGGCAGCACTGTCGCCGTCTAGGCGAATGGCGTTCCGGTACGCCGTCACCGCGTCGGAAAACCGCTGCATGCGCAGATAGACCGGCGCCAGAACGCCCCAACCCCTGCCATCGGACGGATTCGCGGCAAGGTGAGCCTCGGCGCGTGCCACCAGTTCCTCCACCGAACTGTCGGCGGGATTCTTGGCCAGTCGCTCGCTGAGCGGCTGCGACGGCAGATCGGGCGAGCCGAGCTGGCTGTACAAGCCCCAACTGACCAGCGGAACCGCCAGGACCGCGGCCGTCGCAACCAGCCTGGTCGCCATTGACGGCTGCCGCGCCGCTGACTTGTCGGCGGCATTGTCAAGTCGAAGGATGCGGCGGGCGATCTCCGCACGCGCCTCTTCGGCCTCCGCCGGCTGGATCAGGCCACGCGTCACGTCCAGGTCAAGCTCGGACAACTGGTCGCGATAGACTTCAAGGTCATGATCGCTGCTCGCCGAACCACCCTTCGAGCCGCTGGCCAGCGGTATCAGAACCGCCAGGCTTGCACCCAGTGTGAGAATGGCAGCTATGACCCAGAACAGCATGCTTATTCCAATAACGGCAGAGCCCTGCCCTGCCAACACAGGGGTCCTGCGACGCTTTGACGGCAGGAGCGTCGCATGTCCTTGATTGATGTCAACCGGAGCATTCGACCGGTCGTTATGTCAGTGGCGTCCAGCTGCCATCGGCGTTGCGGCAAGCGGTTCCGCGCGCGGTGGTGCCGGCGGCGCCGGTAAAGACTGTATGGGTGTATTGCCGGCAGTCCTGCGAGCCGACACGATAGGGCTGGGCGGGCACGACTTCACCGTAATGCGCCGACCGATCGCTCTTCCACCTCACCTTCTGGCCGCTCGCGGTGTACTCCAGCGCCCTGTATTCCGCTTCCAGCGCCTTGCGCTTTTCGGGATCGCTCAAACCGGTACCGATCGATCCGCTGACGAGGCCGCCCCCCATGGCGGAAATGATCGTCGTCGCGATCTTGCCGTCACTTTGCGGCGTGGCGGCCGGCTGCGGCGCCACCGTGGAGCCAGGGCTCCTGCCCAGCGTCGTGCAGCCGGAAACGGCCAGCAGTGCGGAAACGAGCGCGACGCGAATCTTCATGCCAACAACCAGTTTTCTTGAGTTAGAGCTGGGCCGCGCCATCGGGGGAAGTCGGCGTGGCCATAGTGTCGATGTTTGTCGGAAATTTGGCCACGGCCGACGGCTCCGGGACCAGTCGACATGCCGCAATATCACGCACGGTCGATCAATGTCGACTAGCCCAGCAAAAGCATAAGTCTAGTGAAGGCTCCGCAATCGAACCACCGCCTTCAACCCGCCCATGCTCGACCGTTCCAGAGCCAGAACGCCGCCATACTCGTTGACCAGGTCGGCGACAATGGCAAGTCCAAGCCCGGTCCCCGGCTTTGTCTCGTCGAGCCGCCGTCCGCGCTTCAGCGCCTCGCGCGCCTTGTCTTCGGGAATGCCCGGGCCGTCATCTTCGATGCTGATCTCGAACAGATCGACAGCACCCTCCTTGCCGACGCCACCCTTCTTGCCGGAGATCGGCGCCACCGACACGGCGACCGCGCTCTTTGCCCATTTCATGGCGTTGTCGAGCAGATTGCCAAGCAATTCTTCCAAATCCTCGCGTTCGCCGGCAAAGACGATATCGACTGCGGGCAGCGACAGCGAGAGAGCGGTCTGCGGGTTGAGTTTTTGTAGCACGCGGACCATGCGCTGGACCAGCGGCGCCACCGGCGTGCGGTAGACGACGCTGTCGCGTTGTGCCGCAACGCGGGCGCGCTGCAGATAATGGTCAACCTGCTTCTGCATCGAGGCGGCCTGCTCGGCTATGAGCTGGCCCTTGGCGCCGCCGAGCGCCCGCCCCTCATTGATCAGCACCGCCAGCGGCGTCTTCAGCGAATGGGCGAGGTTGCCGACCTGCGTCCGTGAGCGCTCGACAATACGCTTGTTGTTTTCGATCAGCGCGTTGGTCTCGTTGGCGAGCGGCTCGATCTCGGCCGGGAAGCGACCGTCGAGCCTTTGCGCGGTTCCTTCGCGCACCATAGCGAGAGCGTTCCTGACCCGGCGCAATGGCTGCAGGCCCAACAGGATCGCGATGGCGTTGATGGCGATCATGCCGACGCCGAACAGGGAAAGATAGGTCAGCAGGCGACGCTGGAAGGCGCCTATTTCCTGCTCGAGCTCGGTCTTGTTGCCCATGACACGGAAGCGCGCTGCGCGATTTTTCGCGTCGAGAACGAATTCGCTCTCGAACACTTCCAGTTCCTCGCCATCGATGCCTTCTGTCGCATAGCTGCGCTGGAAGCTGGCATTGAAAGGAACCTCGGCGACGCTCGGCGACAGGATCGCCTCGGTCATCGAGGAGGAGTGCAGCTCACCGCGTACGCCTCCCGACGCAGGCTCCACCGACCAGTACCAGCCGGAATTCGGCTCCGAGAACCGGAGGTCGCCAAGGTCGGGAGCGCCGGTCAGCGAACCGCCTTCGGACACGCCGACCGAGCCGATCAGATTGAACAGATGCGCCGACAACAGGCTGTCGAAACCGCGCTCGCTCGCCTGGCGATAGAGGGTCGTGATCAGCGTGAAGATGACAATCAGGGTGAGTATCGCCCAGACCGTGGAAAAGGCAATCACCCGGAACGCCAGCGAACGCGGCCAGAACCGCAATGAAAGCGGCGTTCTTGCAGTCTGTTTGAGCGGTTCCGCCTTACGCCTCCGGCTCACGCATTCGATAGCCCATGCCGCGAACGGTTTCTATCATGTCGATGCCCATCTTCTTGCGAAGCCGCCCGACAAAGACCTCGATTGTGTTGGAATCGCGGTCGAAATCCTGATCGTAAAGATGCTCGACCAGTTCGGTCCGGGACACGACCTCGCCCATATGGTGCATCAAATAGGCAAGCAGGCGGAATTCGTGCGACGTCAGCTTCAGCGGCACACCGTCGACATCGGCCTTGGAGGCCTTGGTGTCGAGCCGCAACGGCCCGCAGGTCAACTCGGACGACGCATGGCCGGCCGCGCGCCGGATCAGCGCTCGGACCCTGGCCAGCACCTCTTCGATGTGGAACGGCTTGGTGACATAATCGTCGGCGCCGGCGTCGATGCCGGATACCTTGTCGCTCCAGCGATCGCGCGCCGTCAGAATCAGGACCGGCATCTTGCGGCCGCCGCGCCGCCAGCGCTCGACCACGCTGATGCCGTCCATCTGCGGCAAGCCAATGTCGAGCACGACGGCATCATAGGGTTCGGTGTCGCCGAGGAAATGCCCCTCCTCACCGTCGAAAGTTCGGTCGACGACATAGCCGGCATCGACCAGCGCGTCCGATATCTGCCGGTTAAGATCCTTGTCATCTTCGACAACGAGTACGCGCATGCGGGGATCATACCTGTTGAAGAACTGGCCTGTTGAAGAGCTGCCCTATTTGGGAGGCTGCCCTGTCGAGAAACTGGGCGTCATCTATAGGCCGATTCCAGCGCCTGGGAAACGGCAGGGATCAGTTCAGCGGAACGACGATCTCGGTGCGGCGCGGACGCTGCCCGTCCTTGCCCGGGACCAGCACGACGATGACGCAGACCGGCTGGCCACCGCGCGTCGACTGCGACGCCTTGGCCAGCGTGCCGCCATTCTGCTCGGCAACCTGCTGACCGATCGCGTAGCAGTCGGAGGCAGCCAGGACGATCGGCCGGTTCTGCTCGGGCACGACGACCGGCAGCGCCGTCGCCTGCGACGCAAACAGACCGGCAGCGCAGAGCGCCAGTGTCGCGGTTCGGAAATGGGAGCGAAACGTTTTCATGATCAGCGTCCTAACGCATCGGTGCTGAACGTGAAATGAACAGTGAACGCCTGCAACACATGCCTATCTCACCCCCCTGAAACGCGAGACAACCGACCCCTATGATTCGCCGCCCTAACCCGGCAAACTCATCCAAGTGCCAGTCTAGACTGTGTTGCAGCCATATTGAAAGCGCGTCAGGCGTTTTCTTCCGTCACGGCGCGAAAGCGCAGCAGCCCGTGACAGGCTGAAAGATCCTCGTCGTAACGGGCCTCGGTGAATTCGAGCCTGAGATTGGCGCGGTGATGTTCGTCGAGCGCGAGCGCCGCATCCTGGAGGCGTGTGCTGACTAGGTCCATCGCATCGAGCATTTCTTTCCTGGCCTCGGACTTCGACCAGAAATGCAGCGTGAAAAGCTGCTCGGCATCGTTCTCCATGCCTGTTGTCCAGTCGTAGACGCTGGTCCGGCCGTAGGTGACATAGGGAAACGGAACGTTTTCCGGGACATGGTCAAACAGTTTTGCGCCGCCCAAGGCCGCTGACAGAAAACCGTCACCGTTCAGCGCTTCGAACAAGGCCTTCTGCAACGCGGCAGCCGGCGCGGTCATTGTGTTCTCCCCTCGCCCGTCACGGCTGAACAGGCCTTTGTGCCGTCAGCGATTCCTGCTTGCAACGTAGCCGCGTTGAATTTCTGGCGCCAGATCACGGGATTTCCAAGGCCCCGATCGCGCGGACCGTCGGAATTATCGAAAATCGGCTGCGGTCAGCACATACATGCTTTTGCCCGTACGGGCATAAGCATTCCTTGCGACGTCATGTATGGGACCGACGGCCGAATCGAAAGCGGCGAGATATGTGACTTCGGCTGTCGCCGTCCCAGGCGGTGCCGTCGAGATGGCGGCTGCATCGACAAAGAAAGAAATCTGGGATATGCCGTCATAGCCGACGAAGCGGATCCGTCGGCTCGCCTCGTCGTAGCTTCGGCTTAGGTTTGGAAATGTCAGGCTCATGACTTGACTGCCGTTAAGCGGCTCCTGCCTTCTTGACTGCCGCCCGCTTTTTCTTGGGAGCGACGGGATTGAGGGCTTCCGCCGCGCGGTCGGCCTCTTCCTTGGCCAGCCGCAGCGCCCGCAACCTTTGGGTCTTAATGGTCCTGGCCTTGGCCTCGGAAACATATTCGGCCGTAGCCTGGTTTCGCTCCGCAGTTTTCTTCTGCTTCTCCATGAAGCGCGCTTCAGCCTTTTCTGTGATACTTTGATTGAATTCCGCCATCGATAAAATATCCCTTTTTGACCGAGGTGATGAAATTGCAATTCCCTCCTAAAATAGGAGCTCTGAGCAAAAAATTCAATTTCCGAGCTATCTTTGATCGCCCAGATTCGTAAAAATAAACTGCGGAATAATACTATTCGATAGTTTCCACCAGCCTATGAACATTTTTGAGCCATCGGCTCTGAAGAGGTGAGCGGTGGCACCTCACGTGCGCTGGCAGCAACCGCGTCCCCTTTGACGCAGTTACTGAATTAGATCACGACACCGGTGCTGCGCCACCCTCTTCCGTGCGCCGCGCGATGAATTCGTCGAGAACACCTGATGTAGCAGCGGCGGAAGCCGGCGGCCGAAAATCGGCAAGCAGCCGTTTCCAGATGCCGGTCGCGCGCTCCGTGGCGGTTCTTGACCCGGCCTGCGTCCAGTTGCCGAAATTCGACCAGTCGGCGACCAGCGGCTCGTAGAATGCGGTGCGGTAGCGCGCCATTGTGTGCCCGGCCGAGAAGAAATGCCCACCCGGCTGCACTTCAGCGATAGCCTCAAAGCCGATCGCGTCCTCGTCGCCGGGCGTCGCCGCGCAGAGTTCGGCGACCGTCTGCAGCGCCTCGACATCGGTGATCAGCTTCTCGAAAGAGACGCTCAAGCCGCCTTCGAGCCAGCCAGCGGCATGGATGCAGACCGTTGCACCCGCAAGCACCGAGCCCCACAGCGCGAACTGCGTTTCGTGGGCCGCCTGCGCGTCCGATATGTTGGCGGCGCTGCCGCCGCCGGACCGCCAAGGAAGACCGGTGAAGCGAGCAAGCTGACCGGCGCCGAGCGTCGCCTTGACGTGCTCCGGCGTGCCGAACGCCGGCGCCCCCGACTTCATGTCGACATTGGAGGAGAACGAACCATAGACGACCGGCGTACCCGGCCGCACGATCTGGGCCAGCGTCAGCCCGGCCAGCGCTTCGGCGTGCTGCAGCGTAAGCGCGCCGGCCACAGTGATCGGCGCCATCGCGCCGGCCAGGCAGAAGGGCGTGATGATCAACACCTGCCCTGCCCTGGCAAAGTCGATGATGCCTTGCGCCATCGGAATGTCGAGCTGGCGAGGCGAATTGGTGTTGATGACGGTGTAGCAATGAGCGCCCGAACGGAATTCGTCCTCCGACAGGCCGCGCGCCAGCCGTAGCATCTCGAAGCCGTCCTCCACCTGCGGCGTGCCGCGCGCGAAGACGAACGGCAACTTGTCCGACAGCGTCAGCTGCGCGCGGTTGACTGCATAGTGGCGGAAGCGGTTGTCGATGTCCTGCGGCTCGATGCAGGGTCCCAGCATGTGCAGCACGTCGAAATGCTGCACCAGGCGGATGAAATCCTCGAAAGCGGCAAGCGTTCCCGGCCGCCGGCCGTGCTCTAGATCGGTGACGTTCGGCGCCCCGGATCCCGCCAGAAACGTCATCGAGCCGAGCTCGAGCGTCAGGTCGCGGGCACGGTCGCCGGCGTGGACACGGATCGATTTCGGCGCCGAAGCTAGTGCCGCCGCGACGATATCGCGGCCGATGCGCACCATCTGGTTGTCCTCGTCGACCAGCGCACCGGCACGAGCAAGAATGGTGCGCGCCTCCGGCAGCAGCACCTTGACGCCGAGTTCCTCGAGCACGCGCAGCGCCGTGTCGTGGATCGCGGCGACCTGGCCGACCGAAAAGATCGGCTGCGGCAGGAACGGGTTCTTCAGCGAACGATAGTCCGGTCGGCGGCTGGTCTCGCTGCCGGCCTCGCCGGTTCGTCCGCGCCTGCGTTCGCGCCTGAGATCACGTGCGGCGTCATCGATCATGGCGGATACTCCTCATTGCCGTACGCTTGCAGTATTGCCCTGCCTTGGGGATCGTAGGGAGAAGCCGCGATGACGCGCGCCGGCCGCTCGGCCCAGTTCGTTGGAGCGGGCAGGATACTTGTACTGTACATATGTGTCTAGTACGATTGTATGCAGCTCGCCTCATGCCTATTGTGCGGCCATGATCATGATTGCTCCGCAGGACGAGCCGGCGCCCGGCAACATCAAGGTGACGCGCTGGGACTGGATCAATCTTGCGCTCCGGACATTGATTTCAGACGGCATCGAAAGCGTGCGCGTGCTGCCGCTCGGCCAGAAGCTCGGTGTTTCGCGCTCAAGCTTCTACTGGTACTTCGAGAGCCGTCAGGATCTGCTCGACCAGTTGCTTGCCCATTGGCGGGACACCAACACCAGGGCGCTCGTCGAACGCGCGCAGCGGCCGGCCGAAAGCATCATCATGGGCGTCATGAACGTGTTCGAATGCTGGGCGGACGAGCGCCTGTTCGATCCCAGGCTCGACTTCGCCATCCGGGAATGGGCGCGTCGCTCCGACGACGTTCGCCGGGCCATCGACCAGGCCGACAATGACCGCCTCGGCGCGATCCGCGACATGTATCGCCGGCATGGCTACGATGATGAGGATGCCTTCATCCGCGCCCGCGTGCTCTACTACATGCAGATCGGTTACTATGTGCTCGACCTCAAGGAACCGGTCGAGGCGAGAGTCAGTCATCTCGCTGCCTATCTGCGCAGCTTCACCGGCCAGGAGCCAAGCGACGCCCATGTGGCGCATTTCATGCGCTTTATCGCCGCGCGGTAATATTGAAAGCGGTGCGAGTGGCAAGCTCTAATCTCGTATCGACGAACTGTACCGCGAAAGCCTCACTCGCTCTTGTGAGCCGGGCCAAAATGGACGAATAGTCTTGGCTGGCGCGCCGCCCTGAAATTGCCCGCAAGCAGTTTCTCAGTGGGAGGCGTAGCCGCAGCCGGATTCTGGAATGGCCAGTCCTTTGAAACCACGCAAGAGAAGAGGTCCGATTGCCGCACGACTGTTGGCGGCAGATGCGTGGTTCGATTCCTCGCTCTATGAGATCGGCTTCAAGGCACGCCGGTTCTGGGAAGCGGCCACCATTTTTTTCCGGCGCTTCCGCGTCTCCGGCTGGCGCCGCGGCATCATCGAACTGTTGAGCGAAGGTTTCACGCTCGGCGCCGGCGGCATCGTCGTCATGCTGGCGCTTGCCTTGCCGGCCTTCCAGGAAACCGCTGGCGATTGGCGTGCCCAGGGCGATTTCGCCGTCACCTTCCTCGACCGCTATGGCAACGAGATCGGCCAGCGCGGCATCATCCAGCGTGATTCGGTGCCGGTCGACGAGATGCCCGACCAGGTCATCAAGGCGGTGCTAGCCACCGAGGATCGGCGTTTCTTCGATCACCACGGCATTGATGCGCTCGGCCTTTCGCGCGCGATCTTCGCGAATGTGCGGGCGAATTCCGTGGTGCAGGGCGGCTCGAGCATCACCCAGCAGCTGGCCAAGAACCTGTTCCTGACCAACGAACGGACGCTGGAGCGCAAGGTCAAGGAAGCCTTCCTGTCGCTGTGGCTTGAGGCAAATCTGTCGAAGAAGGAGATCCTGCAGCTCTATCTCGACCGCGTCTATATGGGCGGCGGCACCTTTGGCATCGAAGCGGCCGCCGATTTCTATTTCGGCAAAAGCGTCAAGGATCTGAACCTCGCCGAAGCAGCTATGCTGGCCGGCCTGTTCAAGGCACCGACCAAATATGCGCCGCATATCAACCTGCCTGCTGCCAGGGCGCGGGCCAATGTGGTGCTGTCCAATCTCGTCGAGGCAGGCTTCATGAGCGAGGGTCAGGTGCTGCAGGCGCGGCTGCATCCGGCCGAAATCGTCGACCGCGGCGAGCAGAAGAGCCCGGATTACTACCTCGACTGGGCATTCGAAGAGGTCAAGAAGATCGCGGCGAAGTCCGGCCAGCATTCGCTGGTCGCTCACACCACTTTCGATGCCAACATCCAGAAGGCGGCGGAAGAATCGATGGAGTTCCATCTCCGCCAGTTCGGCAAGGAATACAACGTCACCGAAGGCGCCATGGTCGTCATCGAAACCAACGGCGCAGTCAGGGCGATCGTCGGCGGCCGCGACTACGGTGCCAGCCAGTTCAACCGCGCAACCAAGGCGCTGCGCCAGAGTGGCTCATCGTTCAAACCTTATGTCTATGCGACGGCGATGGAGCACGGCTTCACGCCGGACTCCGTCGTTTCCGGCGGGCCGATCTCCTGGGGCGGCTGGTCGCCTCACAATTACAATGGCGGATCGGCCGGCAATGTCACGCTGATCACGGCGATGGCCAAATCGATCAACACCGTGCCGGTGCGGCTGGCCAAGAATCATCTCGGTATCAAGCCGATCAAGGCGATGGCGGAAGCCATGGGCGTCGAATCGCCGCTCGAATCGCACAAGACGATGGTGCTCGGCACATCGGGCATGACCGTGATGGACCAGGCGACAGGCTATAGCGTGTTCGCCCAGAACGGCTTTGTCGGCTCTCGGCATGGCGTCACCCAGCTGGTTACTCGTACCGGCGAGGTGGTTTACGATTTCGCCAAGGATGCGCCGCCGCCGCACCGTGTGCTCTCGGAACAGGCGCTGAAATATATGAACACCATGCTGGCGGCGGTGCCGGTGATGGGTACGGCGCGGCGCGCTGCCCTTCCCAATATCGTTTCGGCCGGCAAGACCGGCACCACGCAGTCTTACCGCGACGCCTGGTATGTCGGCTTCACCGGCAACTACACGGCTGCCGTGTGGCTCGGCAATGACGACTTCACCACGACCAACAACATGACCGGCGGCTCGCTGCCGGCGATGGTTTGGCAGCGGCTGATGGTCTATGCGCACCAGAATATCGACCTCAAGCCGATCCCCGGTCTCGATCACCCCTTCGTCGACGAGGAGATCGCCGCCAAGGCCGAGGAAGCGGAAAAGAAGAATGCCGAGCAGGCAGCGGCCGACGCCGCCTCCGAGCGCCCGCCGGTGCTGTCCAGCCAAACCACGCGGGCGCTCAGGGACATCACAAGATTGTTCCAGTCGGCGCCCGTCCTCCAGGCGCCTGCGACGCCGGAGACCATGTCGGCGCTTTGATGCCGGCACACGGGCCAGGCCACCCTCGCGCCGGCAATTCCACAGAGGTCCGCTTGCCATGGCCCCCTCCCCCGCGATATCCCCGAGCGCACTCCTTTTTCCCCCGGCTCTTCATGCTCAAGAACGCATTCCTGACGCTCCTCGCGCTTGCCATAGCCATCGGCGGCGGCGGCGGCAGCGTCTGGTACGCTCTCAAGACGCAGGATGGCATCGGCGCGATCAGGATCGGCCCATGGACGGCGTTCCCCGATATCGGCACGCGGGCGGCGGATCCTTATTCGAAAGCGCGCGTGGCGCGCGAGGGTGTCCTTGCACTCGGGCAGACAGAAGGCCTGTCCTTTATCGCCGAACGCGATTCCGGCGGCGAACAATTGAAACGCCAATGCGCCTATGAGATCGAAGGCGGATTTCCCACAGCCCGGTTCTGGACCCTCTATGCCGCCGATGAATCGCTCGGCGTGATCGAGACCGGAAAACCAAGGCTTGCGGCACTTCAATCCTACCAGGTGCTGCGCCAGCCCGACAATTCGGTGGCGATTTCCGTCAGCAACCGCCCCGCACCAGGCAACTGGCTGCTTTCCGACGGCTTCGGCCGGATGTATTTCGTGTTGACATTCTACGACACGCCGGTCGCCAGCAGCACGGGTCTTTCGGATATCACGTTGCCGCAGATCCTGAAGGTCGGCTGCAATGCGTAGGCTGCTACACGCGATCCTGCTCGGCCTGCTTGGCGCCGGCATCGTGCACATCGTCGTGCTGCTGCTCGTTCCGGAATTTTCCGAACGTGATGCGTGGTCGCGGCTGGCCATGGCATCGGACCTCTATAAGATGACCAGGCTGGATGCAGAGGCCGGCGGGACGCCGGTGGTGAAATCCGTCGATCCGCTGTTTTATGCTGCGGCTTGCCGGTTCGATCTGTCCGAAGGGATGGTTCGGGTGAAGGCACCGGGAAACGTCCCGTTCTGGTCCGTATCGGTCTATGACCGCAGCGGACATAACATCTATTCCTTCAACGACCATAGTGCGACCGGAAGGGTGCTGGACAGTATCGTACTGACGCCGGCCCAGATGATCGAGATCCGCAAGGATCTCCCGGAGGAATTGCAAGGAGCAATCTTCGTCGAGGCGCCCATCGACGAAGGCATGTTCGTCATCCGCTCGTTCGTGCCCGATGACAGCTGGAAGCCGATCGTGTCGCGGTTTCTCGAGCGGAGTTCCTGCGAACTGCAGGGCTACTGACGTCAACCGAAGTATGCGGCGGCCGGTTTCCAGCCTGCAGCGATTCAAAGTTAGAGCCTCTTGTACGCGCCGAACAGGGCGCGCGGCGCGCTTTCAAAGTGTTAGAGCATCCTTTGCGCGTCGGACCGGGCCGCGGCGCTCATTCAAGGTGTTTCCTTTGCGCGCGCCCAGCAGGGCGCGCGGCGCTCTAATGATGCGGAACAGGCATCGTCCCCGACGATCCCGGCATCGTCCTCGACGAGCCCGGCATCGTCCTTGACGAGCCCGGCTTGTCCGGATCGGCGCCTGGCCGCATTTCGCCCGTCCGTGGCTCGTAGCGGACGCCGGGGAAAATGATCACCGCTGCCGGCGTTCCGGTGTTTCGTTCTGCTCGATTGGTTGCCGCCGTTCGCGGCACGAAAGACAGTACCATGCCCATGGTTCGTGCATTCCTCTCGGTTGCCCCGGAGCACAACGCAACGCCTCCAATCTGATTAAGGACGGTAGTAGGTTAACGGAACGCTAACGGATCGCCGCTAATTTGATGTTTGTTCTGAGGTCAGGAATTCCTGACCCGAGGCAAATGCGAAACCGACACAGTCCCGGTCGAGCATGGTCCAGATTGTGTCGAGTATCGGGCGTATCCTTCGTGTCAGCTTCGGATTTCAGGCAAATCGCTATACGGGCTGAATCGGGAAAGGCCGAAAGGCTGTTCCGCGCCGCGGTGTCGGCGTTCTGTTCGCTCACCCGCCCTTCGCGCCGGGAGATCGCGCAACTTGAGGATTTGACGCTTCCGCTTTTCGCCAATGTGTCGATCGAATCGCGCCGCTACGTCGCCGCCGCCCTTTCCGAATGCGAATATGCGCCCGCTGCGCTAGTCCGGCGGCTTTGCGAGGAGCCGGTCGACGTTGCCGCGCCATTGCTCATCCGCTCGTGCGCGCTCAGCGATATCGACCTGATCGCGCTGATCGGACGGCACGGCCTGCCGCATGCGCGCGCCATCGCGCGCCGCAAGGATCTGAACCCGACCATCGCCCAGCTGATCAGGGCGCTTGAAAAGCCGACGCTGGTGAGCGTGCGGCAGCCGGAGGCAATCGCCAAGACGGCGCCTGAAAGCGCCGAGATCGTCGCGCCCAGCCCCGACAGCCAGCAGGTGCCCGGCGCCGCCGCCGAGAATGCACGGCGCCGGCTGCGGTCGTTGATGCGTGCCGATGCTGAGAGCGGCGGCGCGACCGTCAATCCGTTCGCCGGCGCTGAAACCTATGTCAAACTGCGCGAGACGGCGCTGACCGGAAACGCCGCATTCTTCCAGACAGCACTGGCCGACGCGCTCGAAGTCGATTTTTCAACGGCGCGGGCGCTCACCGCAAACCAGAACTACACGTCGCTGCTGGCCGCCCTGCGCGCGCTTGATTTCGGCGAAGAGAGGGCGTTCCTGATCACCGCCGCCGTCTATCCCACAGAGTTTCCGCATCCGCAGGCCATCCGCATCTTTCTCGACCGCTACCGACTGCTGCATCGCGACGCTGCGCTGGACAGGCTACGCGGCTGGAAGGCGGAGATACTGTCGAAGGCCATTCGCAATGCCGGACCCATCTCGGCAAACGCCGACATCCGTAAAGCGGACAGCGATAATGCTGCCGCCAGGCCTAAGGCGCGTCACGTCTGAAAGAGATTCAAGCGAACGCTTTAAGCCTTTGTTTTCATCCCTAATCGTTAGAGCGACTTGACGGAAATAAACTCCTCGACGGGAGCAGCGCCGGCCTCGATCTCGACCACCCAGATGTCGGGATCGAATTTCTTCTCCCTTTCCAGTCGCGCGTCAAAGACGGCGGCATCGTCGCCGGCGCCGAGCAGACTGAAGAAACGGTCGTCGGGTTTCGCTGAATCGTAGCTCGTCTGCGGCGCCGGTCCAAACAAAGCAACCTCGCCCAGGCGGCCACGCGCCAGCACGAAGACGGCGCCGGCCTCAGTTGCGCCGCGCTTGACCACGGCGGCGAATCCGCCGGCGCCGAAAACCCGGCGCAATAGGGCCGACACCCACAGATCGGTGGTTACGCGCATTACAAAACTCCGGACGAGATCCGGATGCTGTTTAGCGAGGTTATCGCCGATCCGCGAGCGATCGCTTCGACTATTACTAGGCCAAAGCCTCAGTTGGTCAGGCCGATCTCGCGCATCTTGACGTAGACGACCTCGTCGGGCTCGCCGGTCTCCGGCAGCCCGAACAGCGACTGGAACTCCTTGATCGCTGCCTTGGTGCGGGCCCCGACCACGCCATCGAGCTGCATGTCGTCATTGCCGAATGCCTTCAGCCCGGCCTGGATTTTGATGATGCGGGCATCGGGTGCCTGCGCCGGCGCATCTGCCGGCGCCGAAGCGGAGACGGGAATTGCGGCCATGTCGTCCGGACGAGGTGCCGGATGCGGCACGACCGTCGAGGCGGTTGGCGTGGCGCCCAGTTGATCGAGCAGAACGCTGTCGATCTCGCCGGAAGCGTTGAGCCCGACTTTCTGCTGATAGGCTTGTATGGCCTTACGCGTGTTGAGGCCGGAAATGCCGTCGACGGTACCGGAATAAAAGTCCAGATCCTTCAATATGCCCTGGATCTGCTCGACGACCGGATCGCTCTTGATCGGAGCCGAGCCCGGCCGCACGATGTTGATGGTGGTTTCGGGTTCCTCGGCGCCGGCTCGAGGAAAGCCCTCGATGCTCCTGGTCGCGAAAAACGCGCCGGCATGAGGAAAAGGCTGATACCACAGGGCATTCGCCGAGACGTAGAACAGCGTCACCAGGAAGGCGGTCGAACCGCCGACCAGAACCGGATTGCGCGAGATCAGGCTGCCGACGGCGACCGCGCTACCTTGGAAGGCATTGCCACGGCGCTTGACCGCCTTAGGCTGTTTTGCGGAGCGAGCCATGCCTGTCCCCCTTCGTCTCCGCCTTGGCTGCAGGCATCGGCAGCACGCCGGGCTTGTCGGTCGAACGTCCCTTCGGTCCGTTCACCGGCAAGCTGATCGTGACCGTGGTGCCCTCGCCCGGCATGCTTTCGATCGACATCGTGCCCTCGTGCAGCGCCACAAGGCCCTTCACCAGCGACAGGCCGAGCCCGGTTCCCTCGAAGCGGCGCGTATAGTCGTTCTGGATCTGCATGAACGGCTTGCCGAGATTGGCAAAGTCTTCCTCGGCGATGCCGATACCGGTGTCCCTGACCCAGAAATGCAGTCGCGAGCCGATCCGCTTGGCGCCGACGACGACATCGCCGCCATCGGGCGTGAACTTGATGGCATTGGAGACTAGGTTGATGAGTATCTGCTGCACGGCACGACGATCAGCGTTTATCTCGCCTGCATCCGGTGCGATCTGAGCCTGCAGATCGATGTTCTTTGCCTCTGCCTGCAGCCGCATCATCGACTGGCACATTTCGACGGCTTCCACGAAACGGAACGGTTCCGGCTCGGTTGCGTAGGCGCCGGCTTCGATCCTCGACACGTCGAGTATCGAGGTGACGACGGCAAGCAAATGCTGGCCGGACTCCTTGACCAGACCGACATATTCCTTCTGGCGCGGATCCTTGAAGGTGCCGAACATCTCATGCAGCAGCATGTCGGAAAAACCGATGATGGCGTTCAACGGCGTGCGAAGCTCGTGGCTGACGACCGCCAGAAACCGTCCCTTCGCCACTTCGGCAGACGCGGCCGCCTCTTTCGCAGCGGCAAGCTCTTCGCGCAAGCCGGCGAGTTCGTCGTTTTCGCGCAGGACGAGCGTGAAGACATCCTCATGTTCCGCCCGCATCAGCTCAAGGGAAAACGGCCGGTAGTTGTCCGCCGTCGGGCCATGGCCGTTTTGCGGCAGCCGGACGCGAAGATCGAGCCGGCGCGCCGACGCGCCGTCGCGCATGTCGGCCAGGGCGCTGAGGTACGCGACGCGATCGGACAGATGGATACGGTCGAACAGGCCGGTTCCGAACAGCAGTTCCGGCTGCAGCTTCAGGATCGTGCGCGCCTTTGCCGACGCATCCAGAACCTCGCCATGCCTGCCGGCCCGCAGGACAACGGCGTCGATGATGTTCTCGAGCCGGTCATCGGTCGCCGGATCTAGCTGCGCGCCGGCCGGGCTGCCAAGTGCTGCGACGCGGGGAACCAAGGTGAGCGCCCAAGCCAGCGGCAGCAGCCAGTGCCAAGCAGCGGTTTCCGCCGGGCCGAACGGGAAAACAGAACCGGCAAAAGCCTGCAGCAGGATAGCGACAAATGCGGATGCGGCACCCCAGAGTGCTGCGCGACGAGACGCGCCGATCCACCAGGCTTCGAACGGCAGCGCCACGACAAGCATGGCGACCGGCGAGGCCATCCCCCCCGCCGCGGCAATGACACCGGCAAGAGCAAGACTGCCCATCACCAGGGCGACCTGGCCGGCGAACGCCATCTTGCCCGATGCTGCCACCAGCAAGGCAGCAAACCAGCAGAGGCCGAATGTCGCAAAGATCGCAGCCATGGTCACGGCCACGCCCATGCCCGAGGTAACCAGCGTGACTGCTGCACCTGCGGCAAAGAACGGAGCGGCCAGCATGACACCGATAAACCGCCCCTGGCACCGGCGGTCGTTCTTTCCGAGGATCGACGGATGAACCATACGTTCGCAACCGGCTGCCATCGCGCCGGGCAACTCAACGTATCTGGCCCTTATCGAACTCAACTCAACGCACTCGCACCTGGTCGTGAACAGCCCTGCTTCGCAGGTTGCTTTTGTTGATCTGAAACTCGCATCCAGCGTTTAAGGAATGGATAAGGCGGGACCGATCAATGCCCAGCCTGAGGGAAATATTGGGAGGCTGGCGCGGCAAAACCTTGGCAATTGCGGCCATAGTAAATGGAGCGTTATCCGGGCGGAGCGCCCTTTCGCCTCTGACAGTCGCCACCGGCACGCCGCGCTTCCGGGAAATAACTATGGAAAACAGGCAGATGGATGGTTAACGTTAAGTGAAGAAAATCGGCTGGATTTGAGACAAATCCATTGAAAAATACTTCGTTTCGAGTTTGCCTTAAATTTGAGGAAAATTTTCGCTGACCGGGCAAGCCGTCCTTCGCGCATCTGTGCCACTATCGTACCCACAAAGAGGTCATGCCGCACGAATGCATTATCCGGCACAGATGAGGGCATACAGATGGGCTTTCTGATCAGAATGGCTTTCTGGTTTTCGCTGGTGCTTCTGGCACTGCCGCTGAATGTCGGCTCTGACGAGACAGGCCACCAAAGCGTCGGGCCGATCCAGGCGTTGTTTGCGGCACGCGAAGCGGTCGGCGATATTGCCGGCATATGCGAGCGAAAGCCCGACGTCTGCGAGACCGGCAAGTCCGCAATGCACACGATCACCGCCCGGGCCAAGGAGACCGCCAAGATCGCGGCCGCCATGCTGGACGACAAGACCGCCGAACCCGACACGGCGACAATGACCGGCAGCGTGCCGGAAGACATCGTCTTACCGGCGAAAGTCCACTTGCCCGCGAAAGTCGAGTTGCCGGCGAAAAACTGAGATATTTTCCAGCGCATCTGTCACTGCACCGCAGGCCGTCCACACCTCGACGCCTATGGTGTTTTTCGTCTTTTTCCGTGACGCGGCGTCGCCGGATGACTATATCCGAGGTGATGACCACGACGATCCAAACGATCCGCGACGACTTCTCCCTGCTTGACGAGTGGGAAGACCGCTACCGCTATGTGATCGAACTGGGCGAGGCCCTGCCGCCATTTCCCGATGAGGAACGCAACGCCGCCAACAAGGTGCCCGGCTGCGTCAGCCAGGTCTGGCTGACAACCGAATATGGACCGGGTCCCGATCCAGTCGTCACCTTCGCCGGTGATTCGGACGCCCATATCGTGCGCGGCCTCGTCGCTATCATGCTGGCGCTGTTTTCCAGACGACCGGCCAGCGAGATCCAGAAAACCGACGCGGAAGCCACGCTTAAGGCACTTGGCCTCGACGAACACCTGTCGCCGCAACGCGCCAATGGTCTTCGTTCCATGGTCAAGCGCATTAAGCGCGACGCCGAGGCGGCGTTGAGGCAGACCGCCTGATTAGACAACAGCGCGCGATTGCCCCGCACGGCGGTGAGCCCCGCACCTCGGGCAAGGCGTATCGATTGCTCCAGCGATGCCTCCAAAGCAAAACGGCGCCCGGAGGCGCCGTTCATCGTTCAACCCACGTTGGGAAGAGCCGATATCAGCGTCCCTTGCGCTTGCGGCCGAGACCCATCTTCTTGGCGAGCTGGGAGCGGGCGGCAGCATAGTTGGGAGCCACCATCGGATAGCTTGCGTCCAGGCCCCATTTTTCACGATACTCGTCGGGCGTCAGACCGTAGTGGGTCATCAAATGGCGCTTCAGCGACTTGAACTTCTTGCCGTCTTCAAGACAGACGATGTAGTCGTCATGGACGGAGCGTTTCGGGTTTACTGCCGGCTTCTGCTTGTCGGCAGGAGGTTGTTCACTGGTCCCGCCCACGCGCCCGAGGGCGGCATGAACATCGGCGATGAGGCTCGGCAGCTCGCCGACCGGCACCGGATTGTTGCTGACATAGGCGGCCACGACGTCGGCCGTCAACTCGATCAGCGCATCACTATTTCTGGAAGGTGTTTCGATAATATCCATGGCTTCATGACCCCAACGAGAGTTGTTTCTATCTGCGCCCTATTTTTGACAGGTCGGGCATCGCGCGAAATTTTTGCAGGAAAGAGCCTCTGCGATTCGCGTCACAACATCCTAATGAGCCAGTGAACCAAGTAAGTCAATTCGCTTCTTGCGCTGTATTCATCGATGTTAATAAAATATTCCACGATCAGCTTCAACCTTTCGTGCACTCTGTAATTTTGCGATATTTTCTGGTCCGACCAGCAACGGCTGACGCCCCGTCTGGCTGCCGTTACATCCTCGACGGCCAGTAAAAAGTTCTCAATGCTTGGCTATGCTTGGTTGTGGCGCAGGCTATCTGGTTGTTTTCAGAATCTGCAAAACCATAGGTTGCGATTTGCTGTTTGCAAACAAGCCAGAAATCAGCGCCGCGGACCAGCGCCGATCCATCAATGTGGGGTAATGTATTTTCCGTAGACCCAGCCGGTGACGAAATTGCCGTTGTGTCCCGGATCATGCCAGACTTCGCACCAGCGATAGCGGATCTTCTGTTCCTGCTTCCAAACCGGCTGCTTGGCGAGGTCGAGCAGGTTTATGCCGCCGGTGCATTTCCCGGTCATCTGCAAAACGGCACCGTTGGGATAGGCGGCCTGCTTCTGGGATGACCCCGCCGGGTACTTGCGCACGTTGAGCGTGTCGCCAAACGGAACGTTGGTCACTTGCCAAGCTGCGAACACGGTTGCATGAGATTGGCCGGTAAAGGCCAAAACTGTCGAAGCCGCGACGAAAGCCGCGGCAGCGCGAAAACGGAATTTCATTTTTCTCTCTCCTCCGGCTCATCTTCTGGAGCCCAGCGCAAAACATATATTCCGGCTCTTGAACCTGCGCTGATCGGCGTGTTCATTCTCCATTCAAATAACTTCCACAGCGAGACGCAATGACCCGAACCCCAGCATTTCCGACTGTCAGCCCGCCACAACCCGAGAAGCGGCCGGTCTTCGATCTGCATCATGGAGTAACCCGGACGGACGACTATGCCTGGCTGAGAGCCGACAATTGGCAAGAGATGTTCAGGGATCCGTCCCTGCTCGACGCCCAAATCCGCGCCCATCTCGAAGCCGAAAACGCCTATCAGGCGGCGTTGATGGCCGACACCGCCCAGTTGCGGAAGCAGCTTTTCAAGGAGATGAAGGGCCGCATCAAGGAAGACGATTCTTCCGTGCCGATGAAGGATGGGCCGTACGCCTATGGCTCATCTTTCAAGCTTGGCGGCGAGCAGCCGCGTTATTTCCGCACGCCGCGCGATGGCGGTGACCAGCAGATCCTGCTCGACGGCGATCTCGAGGCCGAAGGCAAGGCCTATTTCCGCCTCGGCGGTGTCGACCATTCGACCGACCACCGCAAGCTTCTCTGGGCCTTCGACGACAAGGGTTCCGAATTCTACACGCTTCGCGTCCGCGATCTCGCCGACGGCAAGGAGTTGCCGGATAGGATCCCGGCTACCGGTGGCGGCGGCGTATGGAATGCTGACAATGACGGATTTTTCTACACCCGCCTCGATCCCAACCACCGTCCTTCCAAGGTGCTGTTCCATGCCCTTGGCGACAGTCCTGAGAACGACCGGCTGATCTACGAAGAAACCGATCCGGGCTTCTTCATGAATGTCGGCGGCACGCGCTCCAACGAGTGGATCATGGTCGGCATCAACGACCACGAGACCTCGGAATATCGCATCATGAGCGCCAGCGAGCCGTTCGCCGAACCGAAGCTAGTTTCGGCGCGCGAGACCGGGCTGCAATACGACCTCGAAGAAGGCGGCGATATCTTCTTCATTCTCACCAACGCCGACGGCGCCAAGGATTTCAAGATCATGACTGCGCCGGCGAGCGACCCGGTGCGCGCCAACTGGCAGGAACTGGTGCCGCACGAAGCGGGCCGGCTGATCCTTTCGGTGATCGGCTTCAAGGACCATATGGTCAGGCTTGAGCGCAAGGAAGGCCTGCCGCGCATCGTCGTGCATGACCGCAAGAGCGGCGAGGAACACCTCATCTCCTTTGACGAGGAAGCCTTCTCGCTCGGCCTGTCGGGATCCTATGAATACGACACCGAGATCATGCGCTTTTCCTACTCGTCCATGACAACGCCGGCGCAGATCTTCGACTACAACATGCGGACCCGCGAGCGCGTGCTGCTGAAGACGCAGGAAGTTCCGTCCGGTCACGACCCGGACCATTATGTGACACGGCGGCTGATGGCGCCCGCCGCCGACGGCGAACTGGTGCCGATCTCGCTCATCCACCATCGCGACACGCCGCTCGACGGATCAGCGCCTTGCCTGCTTTACGGCTACGGCTCCTACGGCATCACAGTCCCGGCCGCCTTTAACACCAATTTGTTTTCGCTGGTCGACCGCGGCTTCGTCTACGCGATTGCCCATGTCCGCGGCGGCAAAGACAAGGGCTATGGCTGGTATGATGACGGCAAGCGGACGCACAAGATGAACACGTTCACCGATTTTGTCGCGGTCGCCCACCACCTCGTCGCCGAACGCTATACGCAACATGACCGCATCGTCGCACAGGGCGGCTCGGCCGGCGGCCTGCTGATGGGCGCGATTGCCAACATGGCGCCGGAATGCTTCGGCGGCATTGTCGCCGAGGTTCCGTTCGTCGACGTGCTCACCACCATGCTCGACGCGACCTTGCCGCTGACGCCGCCGGAATGGCCCGAATGGGGCAATCCGATCGCTTCGGAGGAGGACTACCGAACGATCGCCGCCTACTCCCCCTATGACAATGTCGCCGCGCTCGACTATCCGCCGATTCTGGCGCTTGCCGGTCTCACCGACCCGCGTGTCACCTATTGGGAGCCGGCCAAGTGGGTGGCGCGGCTGCGCGACCGCAAGACCGGCGACAATCCGGTGCTGTTCAAGATCAACATGGACTCCGGCCATGCCGGCGCATCCGGCCGGTTTTCCAGGCTCGAGGAAATCGCCTTCACCTACGCGTTTGCGCTGAAGGTGGCGGGGAAGGCCGACCTTGCCAGCGGCACCCACCGTTTGGACGCGCAAAGGGCGCTGTAGGAGCTTGATCTTGCGCACGATCCCCTGCGGAAAATCGATTCCAATTTCAGGTCACGGCCTGGCTGATTTTCCGCTCGCAATTGCGATGGCCGCGCGCTACCCAATGCGCGGCTTTTCGCGGCCGCGCCACCAAAATCATCCAGTCACGCCAAAGGTCTGCCATGTTGCTCGTCGACGTCTATCTCGACAAATCGCGTATCCAGGGCATCGGAGTCTTTGCCAAGAACCACATTCCCCGTGGCACTCTGGTTTGGAAGCTCGATCCCAATTACGACCGGCGCATTCCCGTCGAGACCTATGAGCGCGAAACCGGGCCGATCAAAGCCTATCTCGATCGCTATTCCTATCCCGACCGGCGCGACCCGAACTACATCGTCTTCGAAGCCGACGACGCACGCTACATGAACCATGCCGATGACCCGAATTGCGACGTCTCCTCGCCCGAGGAGACGTATGCGTCGCGCGACATCGCGCCCGGCGAGGAAATGACCTGCAACTACAATCATTTCTTCGAAGCCGGCTTCGATTTCCTCGGCGACCGCTGACGCGCCGCCATCCCGTTCGGTTTTCGCGTCAGCTCGAAGGCTGCTTGCGCGCCGGATAGCCATTGGGATGCGGCGGTATGGCCTTCAGATAGGCTGATATCGCCGCCCGGTCCTCGGGCGTCAGTTGGGCCATGTTTCTCTGCACGTCGACCATGGCGCCACCGACGGTGTCGAAATCCGGCGTGAAGCCGGTCTCGAGAAAGTTGGCGATGTCAGCCTCCAACCAGTCACCAAGCCCGCCTTCACCCGAAGTAATGTTCGGCACGATGCCGCTGCCTTCGGCAGCAGTGGCTCCGGCCAGCCACTCGCTCTTCCTGGTGCCGCCAGCAAAATCACGCGGCGTGTGGCATTCGCCGCAATGGCCCGGCCCTTCGACCAGGTAGCGGCCGGCCATCACCGGATCCGGCGTGCCCTCGGGGAAGGAAACCACTGGCTGGTCATTCAAATAGAGACGTTTCCACAGCCCGATACCGCGACGGATGTTGAACGGGAATCCCAGCGAATTGGCCGGCGCCTTGCCGGCGACCGCCGGAAGCGTTTTCATGAAGGCATGGAGATCGGCAATGTCGGCCGGCTTCATGCGCGCGTAGGATGCATAAGGAAACGCCGGATAGAAATGCTCGCCGCTCGGCGACACTCCCTTCATCATGGCGTTGGCGAGGTCTTCGACCGACCAAGCGCCGATACCGTCCTTGGCATCCTGCGAAATGTTCGGTGGCACGAAGGTGCCGAACGGCGTCTTGAGTTCGAGACCGCCTGCAAGTTGAAGGCGGGCATCGCCTTGTGAACCTGGCTT
Organism: Mesorhizobium sp. BHbdii; assembly: GCF_053848045.1. Classification (NCBI taxonomy): domain Bacteria; kingdom Pseudomonadati; phylum Pseudomonadota; class Alphaproteobacteria; order Hyphomicrobiales; family Phyllobacteriaceae; genus Mesorhizobium; species Mesorhizobium sp. BHbdii. The sequence continues at coordinate 67,371 of NZ_JBSPKX010000003.1, forward strand.
CGCATGGCACGATGTGCAGCCTCCGGCATAAAAAATGCGCTTGCCCCTGGCGGCATCGCCGGGGCCGAGCTGCGCCAGGGTCTCAGTGTCGAGCCTGACCGGCGCCGACAGGACCCAGCCGGCGACAGCGCCGGCGGCGCCCAGAACGAGGGCGGCGCCGACGAGTTTTTTCAGCAGGCGCATCGCCCGCGATCAGCCCTTCTTTATCCTGTATGTCTGGTGGCAGGTGCCACAATCGCCGCCTATGGTGTTGAATCCCGCCTTCAAGGCATCGACGTCGGCCGGGGCGGCGGCCGCCGCAGCCTTGACGTCGGCGAGATATTTTTCCTCAATCGCCTTGAAGCCGGCCATATCCTCCCAAATCTTGGGGGCAGCGGTGGTGTCGCCGGTTTCGCTGCCAGCCGGGAAAAGGGTCTCGACGTTTGCATGGAATTTCTCGGCGTTGGCCTGCAGCGCCTTCAACGCCACCAGCACGGCCGCGGCGTCATAGGCGGCCTCGCCCTTGACCACTTTCGACAATTGGCCGGCGATCTTTCCGCGTTCCTTCATCAGGGCCTGGCGCTCCTGGATCGGATCGGCGAATGCCGCCGAACCGGCGAAGGCGAGCGTCGAGATGGCGAGGATAAGCTTTCTCATTCAATTGGCTCCATGGTGAAGACGTTTCGGATGAAGGTCGGCACTGATCGGTAACGGCAAAATTGGCTTAAAAATTCCGGAAATTCGCCTCACGCTTGTGTGAATTTTTTGCGACAGTCGTTCTGTGCTGGAAAAGGGCGGCCGATCTTGAGCCAAAAGAAAAGCCCCGGTTTTACCGGGGCTTTTCTGCAACTCAGTTAGGCCTACGCCTTTTCGTAGAGCTCGAGGACATGGTCCCAGTTGATGAGACTGTCGACGAAGGCTTCGAGATATTTCGGCCGGGCGTTGCGATAGTCGATGTAATAGGAGTGCTCCCAGACATCGACGCCCAGGATCGGCGTCGCGCCATGGACCAGCGGATTCTCGCCGTTCGGCGTCTTCGAGATCGCCAGCTTGCCGTCCTTGACCGAAACCCAGGCCCAGCCTGAACCGAACTGGGTGGTTCCGGCGGCGATGAAGTCGGCCTTGAACTTGTCGTAGCCGCCGAGGTCGCTGTCGAACGCCTTTTGCAGCGCGCCCGGCAATTTGTTGCCGCCGCCGCCCTTCTTCATCCACTTCCAGAAATGGATGTGGTTGTAATGCTGGCCGGCATTGTTGAAGAGCCCGGGGTTCTTGCCGAAGGACTGTTTCACAACCTCTTCGACCGACAAATCGCCGAGCCCGGCTTCGGCAGCCAGCTTGTTGCCGTTGTCGACATAGGCCTTGTGGTGCTTGTCATGGTGATACTCCAGCGTCTCCTTCGACATGTAAGGCTGCAAGGCCTCGTAGTCATAGGGCAAGGCAGGCAGTTCAAAAGCCATCGGTCGTACTCCTCGTGGAAAAATCCGGTGCGATACCGGACTAACATAGGTCTGGATTGATATGGAGCAACTCCGGAATGAAGCGCCGGTTCGCTTTTTCGCCAGTCAGCCGGTCGAAGTCGAATGGGCCCAATCCCAGTAGAGTTCGCGCGCCTTCTTGGCTACAGGCCCAGGCTGGAGATTGCGATCCTCGATGCGGGTGACCGGCACGACTTTTGAATGGTTTCCCGTCGAGAATATCTCGTCTGCTTCGAGGAAGTCACGCACCGACAGCGTCTTCTCGGTGGTCTTGAACCCATACTCGCCAAGCAGCGTCATCGTCCGCGAGCGGGTGATGCCGGACAGGAACGTGCCGTTCGGCGCCGGCGTCAGGACATGGCCGTCCTTAACCAGGAAAATGTTCGAGGTTCCGGTCTCGGCGACATTGCCCAGCATGTCGAGCACCAGGGCATTGTCGAAGCCGCGCATCTTGGCTTCGAGGATGGCACGACCATTGTTGGGATAGAGGCAGCCGGCCTTGGCGTTGGTCGGCATGGTTTCGATGGTCGGGCGCCGGAACGGCGAGACGGTGACCGAAAAGCCCGCCGGCGAGATCATTGGCGATTCGTAGAGGCAAAGGCAGAAACGGGTCGAGGCCGGATCTGCCGGCACGCCCATATAGCCGCCATGCTCGGCCCAGTACATCGGCCTTATATACACCGCCGTCTTGCCGTCGAATTTCTTTAGCCCGTCCCAGGTCAGCCCGACCATCTTTTCGGCGCTCATGGATGGTTTGAGACCAAGCGCGATCGCCGATGCGTTCACCCTCGCGGCGTGGCGGTCGAGATCTGGGGCAACGCCCTCGAACCAGCGGGCGCCGTCGAACACGCTGGTGCCGAGCCACATGGCATGGCTGCGCGGCCCCAGGATGGCGACGTTGCCTTCATACCAGTCGCCGTCCACGAAGGTCCATGTCGCGGATTGCGCCGCAGTTGCCAGTGTCATCGCTTGTTTCCGTTACAGACTTGTCCTGTCTCGCTATTGGAAGATGCTTTGGCGTCTGCCGTCAACGGGGTTTGCTGAGATTTGTTGAGGCCAGCGGTATGTGAATTGCGATCTGTGCTTGCGCCTCGCCTTGCGTCGCCGCAAAACTGTCACCATGCACCATGCGGCTTACGTTTTCGACGCCTACGGCACGCTGTTCGATGTCCATGCCGCCGTGCGCCGTCATGCCGACCAGATCGGGCCGGACGGCCAGCTCCTGTCGGAGATCTGGCGCGCCAAGCAGCTTGAATATTCCTGGGTCAGGACGCTGATGGGCGCCTACACCGATTTCTGGCAACTCACCGAGCAGGCGCTCGATTTCGCTCTGCGCAAGGTTCCCTCCGCGGACAAGGGGCTCAGGGCCAACTTGCTCGACGCCTATTGGCGGCTGGACTGCTATCCGGAGGTGCCGGCCGTGCTCAAGGCGCTCAAGGCGTCGGGCGCAAAGCTGGCGATCCTTTCCAACGGCTCGCCTGAAATGCTGGAGGCGGCGGTCAAATCGGCCGCGCTCGACCAGGTTCTGGACGACATCTATTCCGTCGATGCCGTCAAGCGGTTCAAGGCCGATCCGTCGGTCTACGACATGGTCACTACAGGCTGGCGCCTCTATCCGGGTGCGGTATCGTTTCAGTCATCCAACCGCTGGGACATCGCCGGCGCCACCAAGTTCGGCTTCCGGACAGTCTGGATCAACCGTTCCAACCAGCCCGAGGAATACCGGGACTTTCCGCCGGCCCTGATCCTGCCCTCGCTCGAAGGCCTGCTGGCCGGAGGCTAGCCCGCAATTCTCACACTCCATGTCGCCTGCGTTGCTCTTTCGGCGCGGCAGATACGGTGTCGGCCTGCGAAAAGCGTATAGAGACCTGCGGTTGAGCAGCGCCACACCGTATCTGCCCGCCGAAGAGCAACCCGAAGGGCCGGTTGAAGAAGCCACAGGCTGTGTCGCGGCGCTTGCCCGATGGGACTGCATCGCTCTGCGCGCGGCTCCTACCCTGCCGGCTTCTTGAACCGGCGCAGGCCACATCGAGTGTGAGAATTGCGGGCTAGCGCATGACCCCAAAATCGGGTTCGATTTGCAAAGGATCATGCGCAAAGTAAAAGTCCTACAGCGTCCTTTACGCGTCCAAATGGGCGCACAGCGCTGTAGGCCTGTTGCCTCGGCGCAACAGGGGTGGACCCGTCACAGCTTTGCCTTTGTTTGTCCTCCGTCAGGCCAGAATCGGAACCGCCTATCGCGCCAGGCATTGGTAGGGCTGGCGCCGTACTGATCGGCATATTCATGTTTTGTTTCGATTTGAGACTAGAAGGCAACCATGTTCACAACCGAAATCGAATCTTATCGCCTGAGCCGTCGCGGCTTTCTCAACGCCGCTGCGCTCGGTGCCGCCTCGATTGCGGTTTCCGCCTGCACCACGGTGGGAGGGCAGCCGGTCGAGCCGCCGCCGCTAACTAATGTCGAGCCGCCGCTCCTGGATTATGCAACAATGTACGCTCCGGTCAGCGACGGTGGGTTCGAGCTCCCGGGCATACCGTACGAGAAAATCGACGAGCAATTTCTGCGTCAGATCGTTCCCGATCCGACCGGCCAACCGCCCGGCACCATCATCGTCGATACGGCCGGCCACCACCTCTATCTCGTGCGTCCGGGCGGACAAGCTATCCGTTATGGTGTCGGGCTGGGTCGCGCCGGTTTCGAATGGTCTGGCGACGCCGTCGTCCAGTGGAAGCAGAAGTGGCCGAAATGGACCCCGCCGGCCGAAATGATTGCCCGCCAGCCCGAGCTCGCGAAATACAGCGCCGAAAATGGCGGCATGCCCGGCGGGCTCACCAACCCGCTCGGAGCGCGGGCGCTGTATCTCTTCGAGGGCAACGAGGACACGCTTTACCGCCTGCACGGCTCGCCGGAGTGGTATTCCATAGGGAAATCGGTGTCATCTGGCTGCGTTCGCTTGATAAATCAGGACATTATCGACCTTTATGACCGTGTGCCCAACAAGACGCCGGTGATCGTTACCGCCGGTGTCGGTCAGGAGCTGGTTGCCACGGCAGACCGCAAAGCCATTCCAATCGATGCGGGCGTCCCGGATGGATCCATCCTGCTCGGCCCGGCAAGGTCGATCTCGGACTCGATCTTCTGAGCTGATTGAAAGCGCTGGAGCGGCCGGCGTACCTCTGAACCCGATGCTCTTGTGCTTGAGCATCGGATATTCTCAAACCGGGGTCCAATACCGTCAGCGCCCTCTTGCCAGACTGCCGAGGATACCCCTCACAATCGCCCGGCCCACGGACGACCCGACCGAGCGAACCACCGATTTGATCGCCGCCTCCGCCACCGTCTGGCGATTGGACGATCGCGGTGCCGGTGCCCGCCTGCCGCCGGTGGGTTGGGGGGCGGAATCGTCATTGCCGAAGCCTGGGATAGTCCAGCGTGAGCGGCCGCTCTCCTGCTGCTGCGCCTCTGCGTCGAGAGCGTCCTTGGCTTTTTTCTGCAGCATCTCGAAAGCCGATTCACGATCGATGGTTTGGTCGTATTGCCCGCTAACCGGGCTCTCAGTGATCAGCTTGCGGCGCTCGTCAGGCGTGATCGGGCCAAGGCGTGAAGACGGCGGGCGAACCAGCGTACGCTGGACCATGGACGGAACACCTTTGGCTTCCAGAGTCGAGACCAGCGCCTCTCCGGTGCCGAGCTGCGTGATCACGGTTGCACAGTCGAAGTCGGGATTTGGCCTGAAGGTCTCGGCGGCGGTTCTCACGGCCTTCTGCTCCCGCGGCGTGTAGGCGCGCAAGGCGTGCTGCACCCGGTTGCCGAGCTGGGCCAGAACCGTTTCGGGGATATCCAGCGGATTCTGGGTGACGAAGTAAACGCCGACGCCCTTCGAACGGATCAGGCGGACCACCTGTTCGACGCGGTCGATCAGCACCTTCGGCGCATCATCGAACAGAAGGTGCGCCTCGTCGAAGAAGAAGACCAGCTTCGGCTTGTCGGGATCGCCGACTTCGGGCAGCTCCTCGAACAGTTCCGACATCAGCCACAAAAGGAATGTCGCATAGAGCCGGGGATTCATCATCAGCTTGTCGGCAGCCAGCACGCTGATGGCGCCGCGGCCGTCGCGGGTGGTGCGCATGATGTCGGCGATCCGTAGTGCCGGCTCGCCAAAGAAATTCGTCGCTCCCTGCTGCTCCAGAACCAGCAGCGTGCGCTGGATCGCGCCGACCGAGGGCTTGGTCACGTTGCCGTAGCGAGCGCCGATTTCTTCGGCGCGTTCTGCGATGTTGGCGAGAAGCGCTTGCAGGTCCTTCAGGTCCAGCAGCAACAGGCCTTCCTCGTCGGCGATGCGGAAGGCGATGTTCATGATGCCTTCCTGCGCCTCGGAGAGGTTCATCAGGCGCGACAGAAGCAGAGGCCCCATTTCCGAGACGGTGGCGCGGATCGGATGGCCCTGCTCGCCGAACAAGTCCCAGAAGATGACCGGAAATTCCTGGAAATCATAGGGATCGAGCTTGACCTGCTCCGCACGCTTGACCAGAAAATCCTGTGGCGTGCCCATCATGGCGATACCGGACAGGTCGCCTTTGATGTCGGCGCAGAAGACCGGCACGCCGGCATTGGAGAAACCTTCCGCCAAAATCTGCAAGCTCACGGTCTTGCCAGTACCGGTCGCACCGGTGACCAGGCCGTGACGATTGCCATACTGAAGCAGCAGATTTTCGGCGCGCTGGTAGCTGTCGTCGGGCTTTCGGCTGGCCCCTATGAAAATACTGGTGTCGTCAGCCATGTGTCCGGTCTCCGCAAACCTGAAGTGTTGAAGCCCTGGTCTATTGAAAGTAGCGGGGCTCGCCGCAGGTATAATGACGCCATTGCGCAGCGACAATGGCCATGGTCGAAATTGAGTTTTTGGAGCTTGCGGATTTTGCGCATGTTTGGCAATCGGTTGACGGTTCATTGTCGCAGGACGCGTGTTGCATTGTGATATGGGACGGGGAACCGTAGACTGACGTTCCAGGCCTATCGGCCGAGAAGACGAGGAGAGCGGATGGGCGCCGGTGCCTTGAACCACGATGCCGAACTTCCGAACCCTGACCGGCAGCGGTGGCTGGGCCTTGCGGAAAAAGCCTTGGCCGGCGGATCCTTCGAGGAAAAGCTCGTATCCCATACGGACGATGGCATCCGCATCGAACCGCTCTACGACCGTTCGGTCACCGCAGAGCCTCTGGCGCGGGCAAATCCCAGTTCGCCGTGGATCGTCAGCCAGCGTATCGATGATCCGGATATCGGCCGCGCCAAAGCCCAGGCCCTGGAAGACGTCGCACAGGGCGCCACCGGATTGTCGCTTGTTTTCGAAGGCGCGCCGAATGCGTTCGGCTACGGCCTGCCGAGGACTGCCGAGGCGCTGGAGACCGTGCTCGACGGCGTGCCGCTCAACCGCATCCAGGTTCGCATCGACGCGCATCCCTGGAGCCGCGCCGTGGCCGACTGGCTGGTTGCGTTCTTGAGCAAGCGCCGGTCAGACCCGGCAAAGCTCAACCTGTCCTTCGGTATCGATCCGGCGGCGATCTTTGCCGGAACCGGCCGGTTGCGCATGTCGATCGAGGCCCTGCAGGCGTCGATGCCGCAGTCCCTGGCGCATTTTTTCTCGATGGGCGTGCCCGGGGTCCTGCTGGAGGCAGACGGACGCGTCTTCCACAATGCCGGCGCCACCGAAGCGCAGGAGCTGGGCACCATGATGGCTTCGGCGGTCTCCTATCTCAGGATGTTCGAGGAGGCGCGCCAGCCGCTTGTCTATGCGGCGCCCCATATCGGCTTCGCGCTCAGCGTCGACCAGGACCAGTTCGTGTCGATGGCCAAGGTCAGGGCCCTGCGCAGGCTGTGGGCGCGGGTCCAGGAGGCATGTTCGATCGCCGCGTCCACCGCCAACATCCATGCCGAGACCTCCTTCCGCATGATGACTTCGGCGGACCCGGAGACAAACATCCTGCGCACCACGATCGCCGCTTTTGCCGCGGCAGCCGGCGGGGCGGATTCGATCTCCAGCCTGCCGCATACGATCGCGCATGGCCTGCCGACGGGCTTTGCCCGCCGTGTCGCCCGCAATACGCAACTGATCATGGCCAACGAAAGCCATATCGATCATGTCGCCGACCCTGCTTGCGGTTCGGGCGCCGTTGAAGCGCTGACCGCCGAACTCGGCGAAGCGGCGTGGGAAGAATTCCAGCGGATCGAAGCGGAAGGCGGCGTGCTGTCCAGCCTGCAGCAAGGACACATCCAGAAACGAGTTCAGGCGGCCTCCGCCCGCCGCAATGCTGCCTATCAAGCGGGCGAGCGGGCCATCATCGGCACGACGCTTCACCCTTCGAAGACCGAACGTCCGGTCGAAACGCTGGCGGCGGAGCGGCGGCCTGCCGTCACCGAGGGGGTGGCGGTGTGCGAGCCGCTGTTTCCGATCCGCCTCGATCAATCGATCGGAGCAGCGCCATGATCCCGGACTTTAGCCAAATCGGCTGGTCGGCGCCGCGCCGGGCGCCGATCGAGGTAAAGGGCCAGCGGATGACCCCGGAAGGACTGGCCATCAAGCATCTGTACAACCAGGGCGACCTCAAGGGGTTGCCGCATCTCGACACTTATCCGGGCCTGCCGCCATTCGTGCGCGGCCCCTACCCGACCATGTATGTCCAGCAGCCCTGGACGATCAGGCAATATGCCGGCTTCTCGACGGCGGAAGAGTCGAACGCCTTTTACCGGCGCAACCTTGCAGCCGGCCAGAAGGGACTGTCGGTCGCTTTCGACCTCGCGACCCATCGCGGCTACGACAGCGATCATCCGCGTGTTGCCGGTGATGTCGGCATGGCGGGCGTCGCCATAGATTCCATCCTCGACATGCGCCAGCTCTTCGACGGCATCCCGCTTGACGAGATGACGGTGTCGATGACCATGAACGGCGCGGTGCTGCCGATCATGGCGCTCTACATCGTGGCGGCGGAAGAACAGGGCGTTGCGCAGAAGGACCTCGCCGGAACCATTCAGAACGACATTCTGAAAGAGTTCATGGTGCGCAACACCTACATCTATCCGCCAAAGCCTTCGATGCGGATCGTGTCCGACATCTTCTCCTACACGTCGCAGCACATGCCGAAGTTCAATTCGATTTCGATCTCCGGCTATCACATGCAGGAAGCAGGGGCGACCGCCGACCTCGAGCTCGCCTACACGATCGCCGACGGCATCGAATATGCCCGCGCCGGTGTCGCGGCGGGTCTCGATATCGACCGTTTCGCGCCGCGCCTTTCCTTCTTCTGGGCGATCGGCATGAACTTCTTCATGGAGGTCGCCAAGCTGAGGGCAGCCCGCCTTTTGTGGTCGACCCTGATGCTGAAGAACTTCTTGCCGAAGGACGAGCGCTCGCTGTCGCTGCGAGCCCATTGCCAGACTTCGGGCTGGTCGCTGACGGCGCAGGATCCTTACAACAACATCATCCGCACCATGATCGAGGCGATGGCGGCGACGCAGGGTCATACGCAATCGCTGCACACCAACTCCTTCGACGAGGCGATGGCGCTGCCGACCGACTATTCGGCCCGCATCGCCCGCAACACACAGCTCATCCTGCAAAAGGAATCCGGCACCACCCGCATCATCGACCCGTGGGGAGGCTCTGCCTATCTCGAACGGCTGACGCATGATCTGGCGGCGCGCGCGCTTGCCCATATCGAAGAGGTCGAGAGCCTGGGCGGCATGGCCGTCGCAACCGAAAAAAACATACCGAAGCTGCGCATCGAAGAGGCTGCCGCGCGCACGCAGGCGCGGATCGATTCCGGCGAGCAGATACTGGTCGGCGTCAACGCCCATCGTCCCGAGACGGATATCAAAGTCGACGTGCTGAAGATCGACAATGCCGAAGTCAGAGCCCGGCAATTGTCGAAACTGCAACGGCTGAAAGGCACGCGCGATGTCGGCGCCGTCGAGAGCGCACTGAGTGCGCTGAGCCGGGCCGCGGAGAGCGGCGAAAATCTGCTGGAGTTCGCCATTCGCGCCGCGCGCGCCAACGCCACGGTCGGCGAGATTTCGCTGGCTCTGGAAAACGTTTTCGGCCGTCATGTTGCCTCGGTCCAGACGATCTCCGGCGTCTATCGCAAGGCGCTCGGCGACAATCCCGTGGTCGACCGCCTGCAGGACAAGATCGTGGCATTCGAGGAGAAGTCCGGCGGCAAGCCGCGCATTCTCGTCGCCAAGATGGGACAGGACGGCCACGATCGCGGCCAGAAGGTCATCGCCACGGCCTTTGCCGATCTCGGCTTCGACGTCACCGTTGGGCCGATGTTCCAGACGCCGGAGGAGATCGCCAGGCTCGCGGTCGAGCACGACGTGCATATCATCGGCGCCTCGTCGCTAGCGGCAGGACATTTGACGCTCATTCCCGAACTCAAGGACGCGCTGAAGAAGCTCGGCCGCGACGATATGCTGATCGTCGCGGGCGGCGTCATCCCGCCGCAGGATTACGATGCGGTACGTCAGGCAGGTGCCACCGAAATCTACCCGCCTGGCACAGTCATTCCGGAAGCGGCGGATCGGCTGATGGACCGGCTGCTGCAGGTCGGCTAACACCGGAGGGGGAGATCTATGGCGAACCCGACTTCTGCGAGCTGGCATCCGCTTATCTTTTCGGCATCGCCAAGAATCCATTCGTCGACGGCAACAAGCGCACCGCTTTTGCCGCAGCCGATCTTTTTCTTTATTTCAATGGGCTAAGCATCGAAGCCGAGCAGGCGGACATCATTCAACTGGTCATGATGGTCGCGGCCGGCGAGATCGACGAGGCTGGCGCGGCAGCGTTCTTCCGCGACCATGTCGTCAAGGTCGAGGCCTAACTGGCAGTCAGCTTCACAATCTCCCATTCCTTGCCGTTCACCACGGCAATTTCGCCGACCTTCTTGCCGAACAAGGCCAGGGCCATCGGTGAAACATGGGAAATTGTGCCCTTGCTCGGATCGGCCTCATCCTCGCCGACAATCTTCCAGTGTACCTTCCTGCCGTCATCGCCTTCCAGCGTGACGCCCATGCCGAAGCGAACCAGATTGCTGCCCGATTCCGGCACGGACAGCTCGGCGCTTTCACGCCGCGCGGTCCAGTAGCGCAGGTCGCGCGAAATGAGCGCGATACGCTCGCGGTCGGCCCTCTTTTCCGCTCTGGCCAGATCATCACGCAGGGCCGCCAGTTCGGCGTCGATCAGCGCCAGGCCGCGTTGCGTCACCAGATTGCGGTGCTGACTGATCGGCCGCTCGCCGATGCCGGCGATGGCGTTTTCGCTATCCTCTTCGCGCGTGAAGGCTCTGCTCATCAGTCGAGCTTATGCCTCGCGCGGCGACTTCACAAGCTATTGCCGGCAAACCGGATCGGCCGATCCGGTCTGGCACGATTCCTGCGGCGCGACGGCCGAACGCAGGGGATCTGTGCCGATGTTGAACAGACGAAAATTTCTCGCACGAACCGCCGGCTTTGCCGTCCTGGGCCTCTCGCTCGGCAAGGCAGCTGCGGGCAGCCTGCCCGGAATCGACAATGCCTCGATGCGCGGCTCGATCAACGCTGCCGACCTCGGCGTGCGGCCTGGCGCGCTTGACGACCAGAGCAAGGCCTTCGCCAGGCTGCTGCGCGACGCAAACGACCGCGACATGCCGGTGTTCCTGCCGCCGGGAACCTATGTCGTGTCCAACCTGTCGCTGCCCAGCCGCGTCAGGCTTTCCGGCGTGCCGGGCGCATCGCGGATTGTCTATGGCGGCAACGGCCATCTGCTCATGGCCGAACAGGCCGGGCACATCGAATTCACCGGGCTGGTGTTCGACGGCACCAACCGCTGGATGGGCGATTACGCGCAAGGCCTGCTCGACCTCCGCCGCGTCGCTCACCTCGTCATCGACAATTGCCGGATATCAGGCAGCGGCAAGAGCGGCCTAGCGCTCGAGCACGCTTCGGGCCGCATCGAGCGCTCGGAAATATCGGGCGCGGCCGACGCGGGAATCTTTTCGGTCGAAGCCGCCGGCCTGGAGATATCAGGCAACACCGTGTCCGACTGCGCCAATGGCGGTATCCTGGTGCACCGCTGGCAAGCGGCCGAGGACGGCACCATCGTCAGCGGCAACCGCGTGGAACGCATTCAGGCGCGTAGCGGGGGAACCGGCCAGAACGGCAATGGCATCAACGCGTTCCGCGCCGGCAACGTCGTCATCTCGGGCAATATCGTCTCGGACTGCGCGTTTTCGGCGATCCGCGCCAACACCGCCAGCAATCTGCATATCACCGGCAACACCTGTTCGCGGTCGGGCGAAACGGCGCTCTATTCCGAATTCTCCTTCGAGGGAGCGATCGTCAGCAACAACATCGTCGATGGCGCCGCCAACGGCATCTCCATCGTCAATTTCAACGAGGGCGGCCGCATGGGCGTGTGTTCCGGAAACATCGTCCGCAACCTCTCGACCAGCGGCCCCTACCCTGCAGATGCGCCCGGTTTCGGCGTCGGCATCAGCGTTGAGGCGGATACCACGGTCTCCGGCAACATCGTCGAGAATGCGCCGCTCTACGGCATGCACATCGGCTGGGGGCCGTTCATGCGCAATGTGGTCGCTACCGCGAACATCATTCGCCAGGCCGGAACCGGCATCGCCGTCACCGTGGTCGAGGGCGCCGGGACGGCGGTCGTCTCCGACAATGTCATCGACGGCGCCCAAAACGGCGCGATCGTCGGCCACCGCTGGGCCGAGCCGGTGACCGGCGACCTCGCCTCATCAGGCAATGCCAGCTATGCGCATCTGACCATCGAGCGCAATCATGTGAGCTAAAGCCGTTGCCAGCTCAATGCGGCCGTGGGGCGGAGTGCGCCGACTTTGGCGCCGATCCGGCTTTCGATGGGCGGATGTGCCTGTTCGATCAGTTTCGCCGCCAGCGCCTTGTCGGCGTGCAAAAGCCTGGCAATGCATGCCGCGACCATGACTTCAGCGGCGCGGCCAGCGCCATCATCGCATTTGAGCGCAATGCCGAGGCCAAGCTCAGGAAGTGCCGCGCAATAGACGCCTTCAGCCCCTCCCTTCACAAAAATCCGGCCGGGTGCGGCCTCCATCAGTGCAACATCAGCCCTGCCTGTGCCGGCGACCAGAAAGGGCTCGGCCATGCAGGCGGAAAGCAGCCGCTTTGCGGCCTTGGCGCGCACGGGTTCAAAGCCGACACCGGTCGCCATGCGGGCAAAGCCGAGCGCGAAGCTGCGTAGCGGCACGGCATAGGTCGGGATCGAGCAGCCGTCAGTGCCGCAATGATCGACATCATGGGCAGCACCGGTCACCGCTTGCATTGCGTCGCGCACCATCTCCTGCGAGGCATGGCCTGATTTGACATAGCCGCGATGGGCGATGCCGGCGTGGACGCAGGTGCAGAGAAAGCCCGCATGCTTGCCAGAACAATTGTTGTGCAGTGCGTTTGGCGCCTTGCCGGCACGGGCGAGCGCAACTGTCGCCGCATGGCTGGACGGCCAATGGGCGCCGCATTCCAGCGCGGTCTCGTCCAGCCCGGCCTTCGCCAGCATCGCCCACGCAAGTTCGACATGCGCCGGCTCGCCGGAATGCGAAGCGCAGGCAAGCGCCAATTCGCGGTTGCCGAAACCGTACGCATCGGCCGCGCCGCTTTCGACCAGCGGCAGCGCCTGGATCGCCTTGACCGCCGAGCGCGGAAACACCGGGCGAGCCGTATCGCCGATTTCCCAGACCGGCTTTCCGTCGGCCTCGAAGACCGCAATAGCGCCACGATGCGCGCTCTCGACCACGGCGCCGCGCAAAACTTCGACCAGAACCGGATTTGTCATGAATTCCCCGCTAGAGCGCGATGCGTAACTTTGGCATACCGCTCTATCTCTTTGTTTTAGCCCCATTTCTGCGACGCCAAGTGATTCCACTTGGCTGCAAAATGCTCTAGCGCATGACCTCGAAAATCGGAATCAATTTTCGAAAAGGATCATGCGTAAATCAAAGTGTTACAGCGTCCTTTGCGCGCCGGAAGGGCGCGCGGCGCTGTAAGGCGTGCCGCTTTTATCTGATCCGATCGAGAATGGAAACGTAGTTGGCGACCGCGGCACCGCCCATGTTGAAGATGCCGCCGAGCTTGGCCCCCGGCACCTGGATGCCGCCGGCTTCGCCGACGAGCTGCATGGCGCTCAGCACGTGCATCGAGACGCCGGTGGCACCGATCGGATGCCCCTTGGCCTTCAGCCCGCCGGACGGATTGACCGGCAGGCGGCCGTCCTTCGCCGTCTCGCCGTCCAGCGCCAATTTTGCGCCCTCGCCCGGTTTCGCCAGGCCCATCGCCTCATACTCGATCAGCTCGGCGATTGTGAAACAGTCATGCGTCTCGACGAAAGATAGATCATCGAGCGTCACACCGGCCTTCTTCAGCGCCTGGTTCCATGCATGCTCGCAGCCTTCGAACGCCAGGATGTCGCGCTTCGACATCGGCAGGAAATCCTGCACATGCTCGTTGGCGCGGAAGGCAACGGCGCGGTGCATCTTCAACGCCGTCGCCGTGTCGGCAAGGACCAGAGCTGCGGCGCCGTCCGAAACCAGCGAGCAGTCGGTGCGTTTCAGAGGGCCAGCGACGAAGGGGTTCTTCTCACTCTCGTGCCGGCAGAACTCATAGCCGAAATCCTTGCGCATCTGCGCATAGGGATTGTCGACGCCGTTCTTGTGGTTCTTGGCGGCGATCATCGCCAGCGCGTCCGACTGGTCGCCATAGCGTTGGAAATAGGCTTGGGCGATCTTGCCGAACACGCCGGCGAAGCCTGCCGGCGTGTCGCCCTCCTCGGGCAGATACGAAGCCTTGAGAAGGTTCTTGCCGATTTCTGCGCCTGATGTCGTCGTCATCTGCTCGGCGCCGACCACCAGCACGATACGGGCGGCATTGGCGTCGATGGCGTGGATGCCTTGCCTGACCGCCGCCGAACCGGTGGCGCAGGCGTTCTCGACGCGCGTCGTCGGCTTGAAGCGCAGCCGGTCGTCGGCCTGCAGGACCAGGCTTGCGGTGAAATCCTGTGCGGAAAAGCCGGCATTGAAGTGGCCAAGCACGATCTCGTCGACCTCGTCCGGACCGATGCCGGCATGATCGAGCGCCTCGCTAGCCACCTTGGTGATCAGGCCCTCCAGCGTCTCGCCTTCGAGCTTGCCGAAGCGCGAATGCGCCCAGCCGACGATGCATGCTGTCATAGCTATCTCCATCCCGCGGGCCGGGCTACGCGACGTCGCGGCGCGCCAAAGCATTGTTCAAGCATGAACCGTTCCTGCGACTTCGTGAAGGGGCCAGAACCACACAATCGCTTGATCTTGATATCTGGTCACGGCACCTGACTTTTGCCACCAATTCAGCCCGGATTTTTGTTGATTGATCCGTCAATAAAAAATAACCTTGTCGCCACAGGCCGGAGCAAAGATGCCGAAAATTGGAATGGAGCCGTTGCGCCGCAAGGCGCTCATCGACGCGACGATCTCGGCGATCGGCGAGCGCGGCTCGCTTGATGTGACCATGTCGGAAATCGCCGGGCGCGCCGGGGTGTCCTCTGCGCTTGCCCATCACTATTTCGGCGCCAAGGACGAACTTTTGCTGGCAACGATGCGGCACATCCTGGCCGAGCTGACCGCCGATATGCGACGCGCGCTTCGATCGGCCAGCACGGCGCGCGAGCGCGTTTCGGCGGTGGTCGCCGTCAATTTCTCTGACATCCAGTTCCGCCCGGAAACGATCGCCGCCTGGCTCGCCTTCTATGTGGAGGCGCAGAAATCGTCAGCGCTGCGCCGGCTGCTCAAGGTCTATGCGCGGCGCCTGCATTCCAATCTGTTGAGCGGGCTGACCGGCATCCTGCCGAGAAGCGAAGCCGACCGGGTCGCCGAGGCGACAGCGGCGCTGATCGACGGGCTCTATATCAGGCGCGCGCTGAAGGACGGCGTGCCCAATGCCGTGACCGCGATCGCACTGATCGAGGACTATCTCGAAACGAAACTCAGCCGGCGGAGCGCACAGTGACGTCCAAGCGACCCAATTTCCTGATCGTCATGGTCGATCAGCTCAACGGCACATTGTTCCCGGATGGGCCGGCGGACTTCCTGCACGTGCCGCATTTGAAGGCATTGGCCGCCCGCTCGGCACGCTTTGCCAACAACTACACCGCCTCGCCGCTCTGCGCGCCGGGCCGCGCCTCGTTCATGAGCGGGCAGTTACCATCGCGCACCGGAGTCTACGACAATGCCGCCGAATTCGTCTCGTCGATCCCGACCTTCGCCCATCACCTGCGGGCAGCCGGTTACTACACCTGCCTGTCGGGCAAGATGCATTTCGTCGGGCCGGACCAGTTGCATGGTTTCGAGGAGCGGCTGACCACCGACATCTATCCCGCCGATTTCGGCTGGACACCGGACTATCGCAAGCCCGGCGAGCGTATCGACTGGTGGTATCATAATCTCGGTTCGGTGAAAGGCGCCGGCGTCGCCGAGACCACCAACCAGATGGAGTATGACGACGAGGTGGTGTTCCTCGCCACGCAGAAAGTCTATCAGCTTTCGCGCGAACAGGACGATGCGAACCATCGGCCCTGGTGCCTCACCGTTTCGCTCTCGCACCCGCACGATCCCTATGTCGCGCGCAAGCAGTATTGGGATCTCTACGAACATTGCCAGGCGCTGGATCCGGAAACGGGGTTCATCGCACATGACGAGCAGGACACGCATTCACAACGTCTGTACCGCGCCAGCGACTACCCCTCGTTCGAGATCACCCCTGAGCAGATCCGCCGCGCGCGGCGCGGCTATTTCGCCAACATCTCCTATGTCGACGACAAACTCGACGAGCTTCTGGACGTTCTCAAGCGAACACGCATGCTCGACGATACCATCATCCTGTTCTGCTCGGACCACGGCGACATGCTCGGCGAACGCGGCCTGTGGTTCAAGATGAGCTTCTTCGAAGGCTCGGTGCGGGTGCCGCTGATGATCGCCGGCAAGGGCGTACCAGCAGGACTGATCAAGGCCCCGGTTTCCAATCTCGATGTGGCACCGACGCTTTGCGACCTCGCCGGCATCGACATCGGGGCGATCGCGCCGTGGACCGACGGCCAGTCGTTGCTGCCGCTCACCGTGGGCAGGCAGCGCACCGCGCCTGTGTTGATCGAGTATGCAGCGGAAGGCTCCTGTGCGCCCTTGGTGGCGATCCGCGACGGCAGATACAAGTTCGTCCATTGCGAGCTTGACCCGCCGCAACTGTTCGACCTCGAATCTGACCCGCTCGAGCGGGATAACCTCGCCGCCGATCAGGCCCATGCTGCGTTGGTGGCGACGTTCATGGACAAGGTGCGGGCGCGCTGGGACATGGCCGGCTTCGACGCTGCCGTGCGCGAAAGCCAGGCGCGCCGCTGGATCGTCTACCCGGCGCTGCGCAACGGCGCCTATTACCCGTGGGATTTCCAGCCGCTGCAGAAGGCATCTGAGCGCTACATGCGCAATCACATGAACCTCGACAATCTCGAAGAGAGCAAAAGGTATCCGCGAGGCGAATGATGACACCCCTTGTGCCCTCCCTCGATCATCTCAGGCAGGCCTATGCCGTCACCGCCAAGGCGACGCAGGTCACGCCATTGCTGGAATCGGCGGCGCTCGCCAGGGAGACCGGAGCTGCCCGTGTCTTCGTCAAGCCGGAATCGCTCCAATGGGCGGGATCGTTCAAGGTGCGCGGCGCCTATTGGCGGCTGAAGCGGCTGTCGCCCGATGAAGCCAGGAAGGGCGTCGTCGCCTATTCCTCCGGCAATTTCGCGCAAGGACTGGCCGCCGCCGGCCAGGCGCTGGGCATTCCGGTCACCATCGTCATGCCGATCGACGCGCCGGCCGCCAAGCGCGACGCAACGGCCGGCTATGGCGCGCGCGTGGTGCTGACCGACCATGGCGAACGCGCGCGTGAGGAGGTTGCCGCCGCCAAGGCGCGCGAGATCGCCGAGACCGAGGGGCTGGCGCTGCTGCATCCGTTCGACGACCCCGAGATCGTCGCCGGCCAGGCTGGTGCGGGGCTGGAGGCGCTCGAGCAACTCGATGCCAGGAATGCCAGCGCCGATCTGCTGTTCTGCGCGGTCGGCGGCGGCGGGCTGATCGGCGGCGTTTCGCTGGCTTTCCACTATCTGTCGCCGGCGACCGAGATCATCGGCGTCGAGCCGGAAGGTTTCAACGGCATGGGCGCGTCGCTGGCGAATGGCGCCATCGAGACCATGCCGATCGGGCCGAAATCGATCTGCGACGGGCTGATGGCGCGAAAGCCCGGCGACGCGCCGTTCGCAGCGGTCAGGACCGCGGGCGTTCGCGGCATCACCGTCGACGACCAATCGGTGCGCTGTGCGATGCGGATCGCCTTCGAGCGGATGAAGCTGGTGCTGGAACCTTCGGGCGCTGCATCGCTGGCGGCGCTGCTCGGCGGCAAGGTGGATGTGAGCGGCAAGACGGTGCTCGTGGTGGCAACCGGCGGCAATGTCTCGCTCACCGATTTCATGGCGCATATGAACCATGCTTGAGGCGGATTTCGTCATCATCGGCGCCGGCTCGGCCGGCTCGGCCATGGCCTACCGGCTGTCGGAAGACGGCAAATATTCGGTGATCGTGATCGAATTTGGCGGCAGCGACATCGGGCCGCTGATCCAGATGCCGTCGGCGCTGTCGATCCCGCTCAACATGAGCCTCTACGACTGGGGTTTTGCCAGCGAGCCGGAGCCGCATCTCGGCGGCCGCGTGCTGGCGACGCCGCGCGGCAAGGTCATCGGCGGCTCGTCCTCGATCAACGGCATGGTCTATGTGCGCGGCCACGCCCGCGACTTCGACCACTGGGCCGAACAGGGCGCGGCCGGCTGGGGATTTGCCGACGTGCTCCCCTACTTCAAGCGCATGGAGGACGCCAACGGCGGTGAGAATGGCTGGCGCGGCCACGGTGGCCCGCTGACCGTGCAGCGCGGCTCAAGGACGAATCCACTCTACGGCGCCTTCGTCGAGGCAGGCCGTCAGGCCGGCTTCGAGCTGACCGACGACTACAACGGCGCGAAGCAGGAAGGCTTTGGGCCGATGGAACAGACCATTCGCGGCGGCCGCCGCTGGTCGGCGGCGAGCGCCTATCTCAGGCCGGCGCTCAGGCGGAAAAACGTCAGCCTGGTCAAGGGTTTCGGCCGGCGGGTGATCATCGAGAATCAACGCGCCACCGGAGTCGAGATCGAAACGCGCAAACGGATTCAGGTGGTCAAGGCGCGACGTGAAGTGATCGTTGCCGCCTCCTCGATCAATTCGCCCAAGATCCTGATGCTGTCCGGCATCGGCCCGGCCGAACATCTCAGGGAATACGGCATTCAGGTAATCGCCGACCGGCCCGGCGTCGGTCGCAACCTGCAGGACCATATGGAGCTCTACATCCAGCAGGAATCGACGCAGCCGATCACGCTGAATTCGGTGCTGAATCCCTTCTCCAAGGCAATGATCGGCGCGCAATGGCTGTTCTTCAAGTCGGGTCTCGGCGCAACCAACCATTTCGAGGCGGCCGCCTTCGTGCGCTCGCGCGCCGGCGTCGACTATCCCGATATCCAGTATCATTTCATCCCAGCGGCGGTCCGCTACGACGGCAGGGCGGCGGCGAAGGCGCACGGTTTCCAGGCGCATGTCGGGCCAATGCGATCGAAGTCGCGCGGTTCTGTCACGCTGCGCTCGCCAGATCCCAAGTCGAAGCCGGTGATCCGCTTCAACTACATGTCGCATCCGGACGACTGGACCGAGTTCCGCCACTGCATCCGGCTGACGCGCGAGATCTTCGGCCAGTCGGCATTCGACCCTTATCGCGGCAAGGAGATCTCGCCGGGCTCGCACGTTCAGTCAGACGACGATCTCGACGCCTTTATCCGCGATCACGCCGAAAGCGCCTATCACCCTTGCGGCACCTGCAAGATGGGCCGCAAGGATGATCCGATGAGCGTCGTCGATCCGGAATGCCGTGTCATCGGCGTCGAGGGGCTGCGGGTCGCCGATTCCTCGATCTTCCCGCGCGTCACCAACGGCAATCTCAACGCACCGTCAATCATGACCGGCGAGAAGGCCGCCGACCACATTCTTGGCCGCACGCCGCAGGCGCCGTCCAACCAGGAACCATGGATCAATCCGCGCTGGCAGGTGTCGGACAGATAGGGGATGATCCGGCGGACTGTCCGCCCGCCAGCCCCCGGCGAAAGACAATTTGGAGAAGCTCCCATGCGCGCCCAGCCAAAGGCATCGCACTATGTCAACGGACGCTACATCGACGACGAGCAAGGTGCGCCGCTGCCGGTGATCTATCCGGCAACCGGCGAGACCATCGCGATGCTGCGTTCGGCGACGCCGAACGTGCTGGAACTCGCGATCGAAGCCGCGCGTGCAGCACAACCGGCCTGGGCGCGGCTGAAGCCGGTCGAGCGCGGGCGCATCCTGCGCCGCGCTGCCGACATATTGCGTGCGCGCAACGCCGACCTGGCGCGCATCGAGACGCTGGATACCGGTAAGGCAATCCAGGAGACGCTGGTGGCGGATGCGCCATCGGCAGCCGACTGCCTCGAATATTTCGGCGGCGCGGTCGCTGCTTATAATGGCGAGTCCTTCGATCTCGGCGGACCCTTTGCCTATACAAGGCGCGAGGCCCTCGGCGTCTGCGTCGGTATCGGCGCCTGGAACTACCCGATCCAGATCGCCGGCTGGAAATCGGCACCCGCGCTCGCTATGGGCAACGCCATGGTGTTCAAGCCGTCGGAGAACACGCCGCTGTCGGCGCTGGCGCTCGCCGAAATCTATACCGAAGCTGGGCTGCCCGACGGGCTGTTCAATGTCGTGCAAGGCTACGGCGATGTCGGCGCCGGCCTCGTCGGGCACGATGTCGTCGCCAAGGTCTCGGTGACCGGTTCGGTGCCGACCGGCCGCAAGGTGCTGTCGCTCGCCGGCTCGAAGATGAAGCATGCCACCATGGAGCTCGGCGGCAAGTCGCCGCTGATCGTCTTCGACGACGCCGATCTCGAAAACGCCATTGGCGGCGCCATGCTCGGCAATTTCTATTCGACCGGCCAGATCTGCTCCAACGGCACGCGGGTCTTCGTGCAGAAGGGTATCCACGACCGTTTCGTCGAACGGCTAGTCGAGCGGACCAAGAAGATCCGTATCGGTGATCCGCTCGACCAGGAGACGCAGATGGGGCCGCTTGTCTCCAAGGACCAGCACGAAAAGGTCATCGGCTATATCGAAGCCGGCAAGCAGGATGGCGCCGTGCTCGCCTGCGGCGGCAACGTGCCCTCGCTGCAGGGTTTCCAAGGCGGCTTCTTCGTCGAGCCGACGGTCTTCACCGGCGTCAGCGACACGATGCGCATCGCCCGCGAGGAGATTTTCGGGCCTGTGATGAGCGTGCTGAAATTCGACGATGAGGACGAGGTGATCGATCGCGCCAACGACACCGAATTCGGCCTTGCCGCCGGCGTGTTCACGCGCGACTTGCGACGCGCCTACCGCGTCATCGCCGAGCTGCAGGCCGGCACCTGCTGGATCAACGCCTACAATCTGACCCCCGTCGAAATCCCGTTCGGCGGCTTCAAGCAGTCCGGTATCGGCCGCGAAAATTCGCTGGCGGCGCTGGCGCTCTATTCGCAGCTGAAGTCGGTCTATGTCGAGATCGGCGATGTGGCGAGCCCGTACTGAGGCTCGCGGCTACTGCTGGTCAGCCGCTGTATTTGCCCGACTGGAAATCCGGTCGGATGCAAGCACGATGAATGCCTTGACGAGGGGCGAAAGATGCCGGCTGCTCGGATATAGAACATGCAGCCCGCCGACCGGCGTCGTGTAGTCCCGGAGAACGCGGCTCAGCCGCCCTCCGTTGATGAGGGGCTCGGCGATGCTGTGCGGCAATTGGGCGATGCCGAAGCCTGCGAGCGTGGCCGCAACGACCGCCTGCATTTCATTAGCGGCGAAGCGCCCGGCCACCGTGACCGTTTCCTGACCGTGTGGCCCGTCCAGCACCCAATGGGTGCCCGAGGTCGAAGGGCCTGCGATGACGCACTGGTGGTGTGCGAGATCCGCCAGGCATTCCGGCATCCCGCGCCTTGCGAGATAGTCCGGGCTGGCGCAGAGCAGCCTGTGCGTGGAGCCGAGCTTGCGGGCGATCAGCGTCGAATCCTGAAGAACCCCGGTGCGGAAAGCGAGGTCTATGCCGTCCTCGACCAGGTTGAGCTTGTCGTCAGTCAGGCGAAGTTCGACTTTGGTCTTCGGATACATTGCCAGAAAGTCGACCACAGCAGCTGTGAGGAAATGACCCCCGAAGCCAACGGGCGCCGAGATGCGAATTGTGCCCGATGGCTCCGCCCTCGCTTCCGCGAGGCGCAGATTTGCTTCCTCGATCGTCCGCAGGGCCTGGCTGCTCTGCTCGTAATAGAGACGCCCGGCATCCGTCACGTTGAGGCTGCGCGTCGTGCGCTGCAGCAGGCGAACCCCAACCTCACGCTCGAGCGCGGCAACGCGTCGACTGACTGTCGTCTTGGGCATGGCAAGCAGCCGCGCAGCAGCGGTGAAGCTGCCAGCTTCGACGACGCGAGCGAACACCACGATATCATTAAGATCGAGCATTGTATCCTTGCATGGCACAAAGTTTTCCAATTGTAGGCAATTATGCATCAATGTGACAAACCCTAATTTTGCTCCATCGGAAAAAGAAGGAGCAAACACATGACCACCAAACGAAGCGTTCTGGTGACCGGTGCCACAGGCCAGCAAGGCGGCGCAGTTGCGCGTGCCTTGCTGTCGAGTGGGCACCGCGTCAAGGCACTAACGCGCAGGCCGGACAGCGATGCTGCGCGGCAATTGGCGTCGGCAGGCGTCGAGATCGTGGCCAGCGATCTTGGCGATACGGCCTCCGTTGTGAAGGCAGCAAAAGACGTCGATACCATGTTCCTGATGGGCAACGGCTACGAGGCTGGCATAGCACAGGAAACCCGCCAGGGGATCCTTGCCGCCGACGCGGCGAAGGCTGCCGGCGTCGGGCATTTGATCTATTCATCCGTTGCCGACGCCGACAAGAACACCGGCATTCCGCATTTCGAGAGCAAATATCTTGTCGAGCAACATGTCGCCGGGCTCGGCATCCCCTACACGATCAGCGCGCCGGTTGCCTTCATGGAGAATATCGTCGCGCCGTGGTCGATCGGCACGCTCATCCAAGGCACGCATGCCTTTGCGATGCCTGCCAAACGTGTCCTCCAGCTGGTCGCACTTGCCGATATCGGAGCCTTCGTTGCCGCCCTGGTCGAGCGGCGCGAGCGCGTGTTCGGCAAGCGCTTCGATTTCGCCGGGAGCGAATTGTCCGGCGAAGACCAGGCCAAGATCCTTTCGGAGTCCATCGGCCGCCCGATCAACTATCAGGCAATTCCAATCGCGGTGGCCCGCCAACAAAGCGAAGATACGGCGCTGATGTTCGAGTGGTTCGACCGCGTCGGCTATGACGTCGATATCGCGGCTTTACACCGAGATTTCCCGGAGGTCCGCTGGCACAGTTTTGCCGACTGGGCGCGGGAGTTCGACTGGCGTGCCCTTGAGCGGGCTTATTCCGCTGCCTGAGTTCCTGTAGAGATCATCGGCCGATGAAAACCTGGGGGAGCGGACCAGCTGCAACCGGAAACCCGTGATCCGCTTCCCCATCGTGGCCTTTCTCGCGCCGCGATGAAATGAGAGAACCTAGAACGTCTGGTTGTAGGCGCCGACCTCAGGGCTGCGGCGCAGCACCGCATCGACGCCTTCGAACATCTGCCGGCGCCGCTCGGAAGACACCGGGCTCTCCACCACCACGACCAGCTCCGGCTTGTTCGACGACGCCCGTACCAGGCCCCAGGTGCCGTCCTCGGCAACGACGCGAATGCCATTGACGGTGATCAGATCGGCGATCTTCTGGCCGGCGAAGACAGTGCCATCCTGCTTCATTGCCTGAAAGTCGGAAACGACTCGCTCGACCACGCCGTATTTCAGCTCGTCGGCGCAGTGCGGCGACATGGTCGGCGTGCCGAAGGTCAGCGGCAGGGCGCGATAGAGATCGGCCATGCTGCTGGTCGGGCTGCGATCCAGCATCTGGCAGATGGCGATAGCCGTGATGAGACCATCGTCATAGCCGCGCCCGATCGGCGGATTGAAGAAGAAATGACCGGATTTCTCGAACCCGGCGATGGCGCCGAGCTCGGCCACGCGCCGTTTTATATAGGAGTGGCCGGTCTTCCAATAGTCGGTGACGGCGCCATCGGCACGCAGGGCGGCGTCGGTGTTGAACAATCCGGTCGACTTGACGTCGACGACGAAGGTCGAGCCGGGATGCAGTCGCGCGATGTCGCGGGCGAGCATGACGCCGACCTTGTCGGCGAAGATCTCGTTGCCTTCATTGTCGACCACGCCGCAGCGGTCGCCATCGCCGTCGAAGCCAAGCCCGACGTCGGCTCCCGTTTCCAGCACCTTGTCGCGGATGGCGTGCAGCATCTTCATGTCTTCGGGATTTGGATTATAGTTCGGAAACGTATGATCGAGCTCGACATCGAGCGGAATCACCTCGCAGCCGATCCGTTCCAGCGCTTCAGGTGCAAAGGCGCCGGCGGTGCCGTTGCCGCAGGCGGCGACCACCTTGAGCTTTCTCGCTATGCGCTTGTCCCGGGTCAGGTCGTCCAAATAGGTTTTGCGGAAATCCGCAACGAAGTCATAGGAGCCGTCGCCGACAAGGTCGAAGTCGCCGGCAAGGACGATCGTCTTCAATGCGCTCATTTCCTCCGGACCGAAGGTCAAGGGGCGCGCCGCCCCCATCTTGACGCCGCTCCAGCCGTTTTCGTTGTGAGAAGCGGTGACCATGGCGACGGACGGCGTATCGAGCGCGAACTGGGCGAAATAGGCCATCGGCGACAGCGCCAGCCCGATATCCTTAACTCGCGCGCCGGCGGCCATCAGCCCGGAAACCAGCGCCAGCTTGATCGCAAGCGAATAGGAGCGGAAATCATGACCGGTCACGATGTCCGGGCCGGCGCCCAGGCGCCGGATCAGCGTGCCGAGCCCCATGCCCAGCGCCTGGACACCGATCAGGTTAAGCTCAGGCGGCTCCGCCGAGCCAGGATGGCCGAACCACCAGCGCGCATCATACTCACGAAAGCCGGACGCCTTGATCAGCGCCGAGGTTTCAAACTCGAAGGTGTTGGGACGGGCTTCGCTAACGATCTTCAGGGGCAAGACAGCACCTCCAAGCGGCTGGAATCAGAGTGGTTTCAACGCAGGTGGCCGATGCCTATAGCACGAGCCCTTAAGCCGTGTTTATCCCCGGGGAAACTGAAACTTGTATGACGTAAGGCGAAAGCGGAAGAAATGCGGCAGAAGCGCTGCCATTGGCGCTTGCAGGAACGAAGTGCGGCGGCTATAAGCCCGCGGTCTGGTCACGGAGTGTAGCGCAGCCTGGTAGCGCACATCGTTCGGGACGATGGGGTCGCAGGTTCAAATCCTGCCACTCCGACCAGAAAAAACAAGCACTTAGTTTTTTCCCGAAGCCGCCTCCTACCTGAAACTCACTCGCAAGCCCAAACCTTCTGCGCGTTTTCGGGCTTGACCTTGCCGTATTGGCCGGCGGCTAACGCGCCATAAGGATCGGCATCGACGGGTCTTCAAGCATCGAGATGGTGACGCCGCCGAAGATGCGCTCGCGCAACCGGGAATGACCATAGGCGCCCATCACCATCAGATCGGCGGCGATGTCGACCGCGTGCCTGCGAAGCACGTCGGCGACTGAATGATCCAAGCTGGGCAGCCGGTCGACCGTGACATTCACGCCATGCCGCGCGAGACAGGCAGCGGCGTCGGCTCCGGGTTCGGCCCCGTGGCGGTATTGGTCCTCCACCGGATCGACCATGACAAGGCGCACCTCTTCGGCACCTGGCAGCATGTTGAGAGATTCGCGGACGGCACGCGATGACTCCAGACGAGCGTCCCATGCAATCAGCACGCGTTTCGGCTTCAGTGTCGGCCGCGACCCCTCGGGGATGAGCAGCAAGGGCTTTCCTGAAGAAAACAACGCGCCTTCGATCGCTTTGCTTTTCAGCGTTTCATTGGCAAGCAACTCCGGTCCAATAACCGTAATGTCGGCGTAGCGGGCACGGCGACCAATGGTGTCGTCGGCCCAGCCGGCTTCCGGATATTCGTTGGAGACATCGGCCGAAAGCACCCTGCCGGCGAGAAAAGCCGACACGGCGGCGGATCGCTTCTTCAACAGATTCTCGTCGGCCTGACGCTCCTCGAGCCAGCCTTCCGAAACGACTGCGGCATACTCTCCGACCGGTGGCGGCGCAGCTACGGCAACGACCAGAACCGCAAGATGGGCACCGATTTCATTGCACAGGTCGGCGGCGAGCCTGAGATCGTCGTCGCCCTTGTCCGGCCCCGTAACGGTAAGTATCGTCCTGAAAGCCATGGCTGCTCCCGATCTTGCCTCAAAGTCCAATCGTCGTTGCAACAACAGCGAGACGGCTCGGCGCGTTCCTAGCGCTGAGACAAGAACGTCGCCGCGCATCATTTTGATCCGAATCAACATGCCCACCTGCCGGACGCTAACAGGCTTCAGGCCGCTACGTCGTGCCGGAACATGGCGATCGCGATATGCCGTTGTGGGGCCGCCAATGTCTTCCGAAGGACGCCAACAAATCCGGCCGAACGCCGGAGAAGTCGCACTAGGGAACGCATCCGTGACTTGGCTGGTTATATCCACACGCTGCAGCAGGAAGGGCCCGATGGCGCGGAATTTCAGCGACCGCGTCCGTCGGATTCCAGAGTGGATACAAACAAAGAGGCATCCGATGATCGTCGAAGATCAGGAATCCGTGGTCGCGATGTTGATGGACCCTGCCGCATATGGCGAGACTGGGCGGGTCGAGGCGATCGAAACCCATATCTCGCGTATCTTCCTGGTTGGCCAGCGCGCCTACAAGATCAAGCGAGCTGTAAAGCTGCCCTATGTCGACTTCTCGACCCCGGTGCTGCGGCTCGCCGCTTGCGAGAAGGAGGTGGAGCTTAACTCCAAGACCGCGCCCGGCCTCTATCTGGGTGTGCGGCGCGTCACGCGAGAGGCCGACGGCAAGCTCGCCTTCGACGGGAGCGGCGAACTGGTCGATGCGACGATCGAAATGGTCCGCTTCGACCAGTCGAAGCTGCTCGATCGAATGGCAGTCGGTGGCGAACTGACGCCTGCGCTGATGACGGCGGTCGCGCGCATGATCGTGCGCTATCATCGCGGCGCGCCGGAGGTCCACAAGGGCAGCGGATCCTCGAACCTGGCAGGCGTGCTCGCCATCAACGAAGCCGGCTTTGCCACCAGCCATGTTTTCGACGAAGCCGAGATCAACGCATTCACCGGGATTTTCAGCACCGCCCTTGCCCGTCATCGCGAACTGCTCGACCGGCGGGAAGCGGCAGGCAAGATCCGGCGATGCCACGGCGATCTGCATCTGCGCAACATCTGTCTCTTCGACGGAGAGCCCCGCCTCTTCGATTGCATCGAATTCAATGACCAGATCGCCAGCATCGATGTGCTCTACGATCTGGCCTTCCTGCTGATGGACCTCTGGCATCGCGGCTTTCCGGAACTCGCCAACCTGGTGATGAACCGCTACCTCGACGAGGCAAACGACGAGGACGGCTTCATTCTCCTGCCGTTTTTCATGGCAGTGCGGGCCGCAGTGCGCGCGCACGTCACCGCAACCCAGATCGAGGAGGGCAGTGCCGATTCCGGCGGGCTGATTGCCGAGGCGAGATCCTATTTCGAGCTTGCCCGAACACTTCTCCAGGCAAGGCCTCCTCGGCTGATCGCTATCGGCGGCTTGAGTGGTTCCGGCAAGACGGCCGTTGCCGAGGCACTCGCCGCGCATGTCGGCGCGCCGCCCGGCGCGCGCATTGTCGAAAGCGACCGCATCCGCAAAGCGATGCACGGGGTGCCGGCTGAGACGAAGCTGCCGGACAGGGCTTATCGACCGGAGGTGTCCGACCGCGTCTACCGCGAAATGGCATGGCGCGCCGGCTTGATTCTTTCCGAAGGCGGTTCGGTGATCGCCGATGCCGTGTTCGACAGGCCGACTGATCGCAACCGCATCGAGAAGGCGGCAAATGGCGGAGACGTTGCTTTCGCCGGATTCTGGCTGGAAGCGGATCCGCTTGTTCTTTGGCGACGAGTAAGCGAGCGCCGGGGTGGTCCTTCCGACGCCACCATCGATATCCTTTCACGGCAATTGCAGCGAAATGCCACCCCGTCCACCTGGCGCAAGGTCGACGCCGATCGAAAGCTCGCCGATATCGCAGCAGAGCTGGCGCGCGTTTCGGACGCGGCCGCTCCTGCGCTGGGTACTGCACTCAAGACAGCATCGTGACGGCGACGCGCATAAAGATGGGTGAATGGGCATGACGCAGGAAAAACTGGTGGTTTGCGGCAAGTGCGGCGGGGTCAATCGCCTGCCGCCGGGACGGGATGCCGGGGACGCGAAATGCGGAAAGTGCGGCTCTAAACTGTTCTCGGGTCACCCGGCAGACGTCGACGCACAGAGCTTCGATCGCCAGGTCAACCGAAGCAGTCTCCCCGTTGTCGTCGACATCTGGGCACCGTGGTGCGGCCCCTGCAAGATGATGGCGCCGGCCTATGAAGCAGCAGCAAACGAACTGGAGCCCCACGTTCGCCTGATCAAGCTCAATTCCGACAATGAGCAGGCCGTTTCAGCCAGGCTCGGCATTCGCAGCATCCCGACCATGATCCTCTTCAATGGCGGCCAGGAAGTTGCGCGCACATCCGGCGCCATGACGGCGGGGCAGATCGTCAGGTGGATTCGCGATCACCTGCCGACGGCCGCGGCCTGAAAGTCGGCACGCTGTCGATGATCGCCGTGGCGGCATCAGCAAGCGAGCGCAGAAAGCCATATGACTTGAGTCGCCGGATTGTCCGGCACTATGATCAAAGGGCACTGCCGGAGGATCTGCCGATGCCACAACGCCCCTATGATGAGCGCCTGCTCCGTCAGGCGTTCGAAGTCGCGCGCAAGGCCCGCGATGCTGGCGAACATCCCTTTGGTTCGCTCCTCGCTGACAAAGACGGCAATGTGTTGCGCGAGCAACTCAACGGTTACAAATCCGGAGGGGGCGACCGCACCGCTCATGCCGAAAGGCTGCTGGCCTCGTGGGCGGGGATGAATTTCAGTCTCGAAAAGCTGGCCTCCTGCACACTCTACACTTCGGCCGAACCTTGCGCGATGTGCTCCGGGACAATCTATTGGGCGGGTATCGGACGCGTCGTGTTCGGGCTGGCTGAGCATGACCTGAAGGCACTGACGGGTGCACACGTCGAGAATCCCACACTCGACCTGCCCTGCACGGTCGTTTTCGAAGCTGGGCAGCGTCCGACTGAAGTCGTCGGCCCGCTGCTTGCCGATGAAGCGGCGCAACTCCAGGCCGATTTCTGGAAAGACAAGTAGCTCAATTGCCGCGCGCGGCAAACGAGTGAGTGCTAGGCGATGTCGTCGCGAATGCAGGCCTTCAGATGGCCATCGGACGTTGCCCGCAGCGGTGGGACAATGCCAGCACAAGCGTCCAGGGCAACCGGGCAACGGGTTCGGAAAACACACCCGGTTGGCGGATTTGCGGGGCTTGGAATGTCGCCCTTCAGCACCTGCCGGCCTTGCTTGACCAGTGGGTCGAGCGATGGAATGGCCGAGAGCAGCGCGCGCGTATAGGGGTGCTGCGGCCGCGCATAGAGCGCGGCCGCCGGCGCAACTTCCATGATGCGGCCGAGATAGAGAACGATCACCGTGTCGCAGATATATTCGACGACGGCCAGGTCATGCGAAATGAACAGCATGGTCAGACCGAGCCGGACCTGCAGGTCGCGCAGAAGATTTATGATTTGCGCCTGAATGGAGACATCGAGGGCAGAGACCGGCTCGTCGGCGACGATGAATTCGGGTTCGAGCGTAATCGCCCGTGCGATGCCGATGCGCTGACGCTGCCCGCCCGAAAATTCGTGGGCGTAGCGATCATAGGCATCGACTGGCAACTCGACCGCAGCAAGTGCCTTCTCCGCCCTCGCCCGCCGCTCGCGCCTGTTGCCGATGCTCTGAATATCGAGGCCTTCGGTCAGGATCTGGCCGATGGTCATGCGCGGCGACAGGCTGGCGAACGGATCCTGGAAAATATACTGCATCTTTCGGCGCTGGCGAGCCAGCGGCCCGGCGCTCAGCTTGGTGATATCGATGCCGTCAAAGCTTATTTCGCCGGATGTCGGCTCGATGAGACGCAGCACCGAGCGGCCGATCGTGGTCTTGCCCGATCCGGATTCACCGACGAGGCCGACCACCTGGCCGCGCGCAATATCGAAGGAAATATCTTCCAGCGCCCTGACGGCGGGACCGCGCGAGAACGCCGTCGGCGCAAAATGCTTGGTCAGATTCCTGACCGAAAGGAAGGGGGCATTCATCGTCAGAGATCCTTCCAACGCAAACAACGGCTGTGCTGGGTCGACGTCGCCGCGAACAATGGCGGCACCGCGGCGCGGCAGGCGTCGACAGCCATGGCGCAACGCGGCGCGAAGGAGCAGCCCTTAGGCAGCAAGGCCAGCGACGGAACATTGCCGGCGATGGTCGGAAGCGGCGTTCCTGCTGCCTTCAGCGTGGTGGCCTGGCCAAGCCGTGGCACCGAACGCATCAGCCCCGCGGTGTAGGGATGACGCGGACGGGTGAACACCTCGCTCACCGGACCCGATTCCACGATGCGCCCGGCATACATCACCGCGACCCGGTCGGCGATCTCGGCAACGACGCCGAGATTGTGCGTGACGAACAGAATGCCCATGCCGCGTTGCGCCTGCAGCTCGGCCAGCAGGTCGAGAATCTGGGCCTGGATGGTGACGTCCAGCGCGGTGGTCGGCTCGTCTGCGATCAGCAAGGTCGGATTGCAGGACAAGGCCATGGCGATGGTGGCGCGCTGGCGCATTCCTCCCGACAGCTCATGCGGGTATTGCCGCGCCCGCCGATCGGGATCGGGAATGCCGACCTGAGCCAGCAGCCGCACGGCGTCGGCGGCCGCATCACGATGTGACTTGCCGAGATGGATTCGGATCGGCTCGGCGATCTGTTCGCCGATGGTGTAGACCGGATTGAGGCTGGTCATCGGCTCCTGAAAGACCATGCCGATATCGTTGCCGCGCACCTTGCGCAGCGACTCAGGATCGAGGCCGGTCAGCTCGGTGACTGTGCCATCCCTGCGCCGCAGCGCGATCGATCCCTCGGCGATGTGTCCGATCTTCTTCGGCAGCAGGCCGATGATCGACAGGCTGGTGACGGACTTGCCCGATCCGGACTCGCCGACGAGCGCGACCGTCTCACCCGAACCTATCACCAGATCGACGTCCTGCACGGCCGCGATGTCGCGTCCGGCGATACGGAACACCGCCCGCAGACCGGAAATCGAGAGAATCGGGGCGTCCACGGTCAGCGCAGCAACCCGACGTCGCGAAGGACAATTTCGACCTTTGCGGTTTCCTCCTCGTTCAAGCTGCGTTGCGGCCGCGCCATGGTGTTGGAGGCGATGATGCCGAGGCTCTTCATCGCGGTCTTGAAGGCGCCGACGCCGGCCGAGCCGGCGCTTGTCCTGCCGAGCGAGATCCAGACGATCTCGAACAGCTTCAACAGCCGCTCCTGCTCCAGGCGGGCTTCGGCGTGCTGACCCGCCTGCACCAGGTTCCACAGCTTGACGTAGCCGTGCGGGTCGACATTGGCGAGGCCCGGCACGACACCATGCGCGCCCATGGCAAGCACGCTGTCGACCAGGATCTCGGATCCGGTCATGCCGAAGAAATTCGGATCGTCGGCCATATCCTTGAGCACATAACGCAGGTTGCCGTCATCGCCGCTGGAATCCTTGATGCCGGCGATAGCGCCCTCGCTAGCAAGGGCAACGGTGGTCTTACGCTCCAGCTTGACATGCACGCAGACCGGAATGTCGTAGGCGATGATGGGAATGTCGACCGCGTCCTTGATATAGCGGAAGTGGTCGCCGATCTCGGGCTGGCTGGTGCGGGCATAAAACGGCGCGGTGACGACGACGGCGTCAGCGCCGGCCGATCTGGCGATCCGGGCGTGGTTGATGACACGATCGGTTGTCGGGTCGATGACCCCGGCGAAGATCGGAACGCGGCCGTTGTTGACGCTGACCGCGTGCTCGATGATGGCCCTGCGGCCGGGCTCGTCATGGAAGACCACCTCGCTGGTCGAGCCGAGCACGAACAGCCCGTGTACGCCGCCGTCGAGCAGGTTTTCGATCGTCCGGGTGAACGACGGGAAATCGACACTGAAATCGGCATTGAGCGGGGTGACGACGGGTGGCACGACACCAGTAAACAGGGGCATTTTTGAAAACCTTTGGGTCAGTTGATATCGGAACGAGGGTCGAATGCATCGCGCAGGCCATCGCCGATGAAGTTGATGGCCAGGACGGTGAGCACAAGCACGGCGCCGGGAAACATCCATTGCCAGGGATATTGTTCGAGCACCACGGTGGAGCGGGCGAGATTGAGCATGTTGCCCCAGCTGGCTTCGGGCGGCGCGATGCCGAGGCCGAGAAAGGAGAGACCGGCTTCGAGCAGAATGGCGTTGGCGATCTGCAGCGTGGCGTAGACGACAAGAATATCGATGCAGTTGGGCAGGCCGTGACGGAACAGGAGATGCGGCAGCCCCGCCCCCATGCCGCGGGCGGCGACGACGAAGTCACGCTCGCGCAGCTCGAGCAGCCGGGCGCGCACCATGCGCGACAGCACCGGCCAGGAGAGCAGCGAGATCACCAGGATGGTCGGCGCAATGCCAGTGCCGGCTATCGAAGCGAGCACAAGCAGGAAGATCACCGGCGGCAGCGTCATTGCGAGGTCGACGAAGCGCATCACCGTGCCGTCGACAAGACGCCCGCCGAAGCTGGCGACGGCGCCGACGAGGAAGCCGATGACGATCGAGATGGCGACGGAGCAGACGGCGACCAGCAGCGAGATCCGGCCGCCTTGCATCAGCCGGGCCATGACGTCGCGGCCGACGCCGTCGCTGCCTAGCCAATGAATGGCGGACGGTCCCTTGTTGATCGCCCTGAGATCGATGGCATTGGGGCTGAACGGCCACCATAAATGATAGGTCGAAACCACCAGCAGGATGGGGACGACGATAAGCAGACCGGCGCGGGCCGCACGATTCTCAAAGAAACGGTCGAGCGCGCGGCGGAGCGGTCCTTTGGTTTGCGGCACGGCTGTCGGGTCGACGGTCGGATCTGGCGCGGTGATCGTCATCACGACACCTGAATGCGCGGGTCGACGACGGCATAGACGATGTCGGTCAGGAGATTGACCACAATGACGCAGATGCCGATCACCAGAGTGGCGCCCATGATCACCGGGTAATCCCTCGTGCCTACCGCGTTGACCAGCAGCAGCCCCATACCCGGCCAGTTGAACACGCTTTCGAGGAAGATGGCGCCGCCGATCGCGATGCCGACCGTCGAGCCGATCAGGGTGATAACAGGCAAAAGCGCATTGCGCGTCGCGTGCTTGATGATCACCCAGAATTCGCGCACTCCCTTGGCACGCGCGGTTCGCACATAATCCTGGTTGAGCACTT
Organism: Mesorhizobium sp. BHbdii; assembly: GCF_053848045.1. NCBI lineage: Bacteria > Pseudomonadati > Pseudomonadota > Alphaproteobacteria > Hyphomicrobiales > Phyllobacteriaceae > Mesorhizobium > Mesorhizobium sp. BHbdii. The sequence continues at coordinate 100,558 of NZ_JBSPKX010000003.1, forward strand.
CCAGCAGCGACGCGCGCATGTAGCGCATGATCAGCGCGGCGTGTCCAATGGACAGCAGGCAGGCGGGCAGGACGAGGTGCGCGAGTACGTCCGATACGGAAAAAGGTGCGCCGGCGGTCTGCATGCCGCCTGATGGCGCCCAGCGCAGCAGCACCGAGAAAAAGTACAGCCCGAGAAGTGCCGTCAGAAAAGCCGGGCTGGAGATGCCGACGAAAGCAACCACCGACAGGATGATGTCGGGCAGCGCGTTACGGCGGACGGCGGAGAAAATGCCGGCGGAAATGCCGAGCACGATGGCGATGGCCAGGCCCGTACCCATCAACAGCGCGGTTGGGCCGATGCGCTCCATGACCAGGGGCAGCACGGCAACGCCGCTGCGTTGGATCGAATAGCCGAAGTCGCCGCTGAGTGCTGCGCGAAGCCAGGCGAGGTATTGCACGGGAAGCGGCTGGTCGAGCCCAAGCCGGTCGCGCAGGACTTCGAGGTCGGAAGCAGACATCGGGCTGGACGGGTTGATATACGCGTCGATCGGATCGCCGGGCGCCAGTCGCAGAAGAATGAAGATGAGGACGCTCAAGGCGACCAGCATCAACAGTCCTGTAGCGCTGCGGCGGGCAATGAAACTCAGCATTGGCGGTCCGTGGTGATGATGAGAGGAGCCGGCATCAGGCCGGCTCCTTGCAAAGGCGGGCCTGGCCCGCCAAGCGCTTTTACTGGATATCCCAGCGTTCCGGGTGAGCCGCATAAGGACCGCCGGCCGGCGCCGGCGTCCAGACGAAGTCACGCAGCTTGTTGGAGGCGACGCCATAGCGGTTGGCCACCCATAATGTCGCCCAGGGCAGATCCTTGTTCATCACCTTGCAGACTTCCTGCCACGATTTATCGATCTTGGCCGGATCGGTCTGGCCGAGCGCAGCGTCCAATGCAGCGCTCAGATCGTCGAACTCGATGCGCATGGTGTTGAAGCCTGCCGGCGGAATCTGGGACTTGTTGAGACCAGGGCTGATGCCAGCCGGATTCGGACCGTTCTGCAGGCCGGCATAGACCATCGCAAATGCGTTCCAGTCCGGCGTGCCTTCCTTGTAGACGATGCCGTTATAGGTCGGCGTATCGACGACACGCGGCACCACATTGATCCCGACCTCAGCCAGCATCGACTGGATGGCGGCCATCACATTGGCCGCTTGCGGCGAGCCGTAATAGGTCAGCAAGGTGATGGGTTTGTCGCCGTTGATCTTGTCCCAGCCCGCCTCGGCAAGCAGAGCCTTGGCCTTTGCCGGATCGTACGCATAGGGTTCGAGGCCTTCGGGGAGCAGATGCGGCGCGACGTAGCCGCAGTTGGCCGGTTTGGCCGCGCCGCCATAGAGGCTCTCGATGATGGCATTGCGATCGATCGCGTACATGATCGCCTGGCGGACGCGAACATCCCTAAAGAGCTCGACCTTCTGGTTGAGGCCGATGTAGTTGACCACATAAGAAGCGCCCTCGATCACCTTGAAATTGCTGTCGCTCTTGAAGGATACCGCGTCGTCGGGCTCGACATAGGTGAACTGGATTTCGCCGGCGCGCAGCGCGGCAACGGCCGCCGCCGGGCTTTCGAAATACCGGTTGATGAGCACATCGACCTTCGGCTTGCCGCTGCGATAGTCGTCATCCGCGGCCAGCTCGACATATTGATCGCTGACATAGCGATTGAATTTGAAGGGGCCGGTGCCGACCGGCGTGGTGGACCACCAGGTGCTTGTGGCCAGCGTTTCTGGCGGCATCCCGGCCAGAGCATGCTCCGGCAGGATCATCACCTGCGAGAGAATGGACAGAAAGGAGCCGTTGGGCTTCGACAATTTGACGAGCACGGTGCGATCGTCCGGCGCGTCGACCGACGCGATGTCGCCGAGACGCGCTGCAAACAAGCTGCCGGAGGCTTTGTTCCTTGCTAGTTCAAGCGTAAACTTGACATCCTTGGATGTGAACGGCTTGCCGTCGTGCCAGGTCTCTTGGACAAGGTTGAACGTATAGGTCAGTTGGTCGTCGCCGACCGTGTAGTCCTTGGCCAGATCGCCTTCGAGTTCGGTCAGTTCGGCGTTGTAGATCACCAGCGGTTCAAAATAGGTGCTGAGCCAGGTAAAGCCGCCGGTCGCAGCCAGCGGGTTGAAATTCTTGGGAAAGCCGCCGGGGCCGACGTCGAAGCCCCCGGTTATGGTCTTGGCGCCCTGCGCCTGGACGCTGGTGGCCACGCCGCCGAGCAGCAGTCCGGTGATGGCCAGATGACGAGCGATAGTCTTGATGCGCATGGTTTCCTCCCTTGGCATTGTCAGGTAGTTCGGCGTTGGGTCAGGTGGTTCGGTTTTTGGCGATGACTTGCTGAATCCCCCTGTAGTGGTCGTCGAGGCGCTGACGCGCCCGGTCGACATCCTTGGCGGCGACGGCCTCGACGATCTCGTGATGGTCGCGCCATGTCGCCAGCGGTGTCGGATTGTCGAGGCTGGTGAAATTCGAGGCCTTGTTGAACGCCACCCAAAAAATGTCGATCAGCGCGCTCAGCATGTGATTGTTCTGGCAGCGGAACAGCAGCTGGTGGAATTGCTGGTCCTCTTCGGCAAAGCTCTCCTGGCGCTCGGCGCGCCGCCGCATGCTTTCGGTCAGCTGGCGCAGCGCCGTGATGTCTTCGGCGCTGATCATCTCGATGGTCTTGGCGATGAGGCCGGTTTCAAGGACGCGGCGGATCTCGCGCAGCTCCTCCACGTCGCGCAACGAATCCTGCAGGCCATATGCCAAATTATCCAGCAAAGGCTTGAACGAGAATTCCTTGACGAACACGCCGATGCCGCGACGCGTCTCCAAAATACCGATCGACTCCAGCGCTTTGATCGCTTCCCGCACCGAGTTGCGGCCGACGCCGAGCCGCTGCGCCAGGAAGGTCTCCGGAGGCAAGGGATCGCCTGCCTTGAGCTTGTTGCTCTGGATATAGTTCCTGAGGCTCTCCTGCACGCTGACGTGAAGCAGCGGCGGTCGGGTCAGCGGTTCGATCGACTTGGGTTCCGACATGGATTTGGGTTCCGAGATCGATTTGGGTTCCGACATTTTGCTCCAAGCGCCGCCGCAATTGCGCCGATGGCGCGCCGCAAAGCGGTCGATGCTTGTAGCATAGCGACTTGTAGGATATCCTGCAAGCAGGAGGATACACCACTGAAATGAAGATTGTCCTGGCCGGCTCAAGCCATTGGCACGCCGAAATGCATCTCGACGCTGCACACTCATGTGACGCCGAAATAGCCGCCATTTGGGATGAGGACGCGGAGCATGCGCGCGCCTTCGCGACGCGTCATCATCTGCCGTTCATTGCGGATTTTGCGAAAATCCTCTCCAGCCCGCCGGACGTGATCCTGCTGATGGGACATCCTTCGACCGTACCGGCGCGGGCGCGGGCTGTCATCGAAGCTGGCATACCGCTGATCCTGGAGAAGCCGGCGGCGAGCAGCACCGGAGCGTTGACCGCGCTGCGAGACCTGGCGAGGCAGCACCAGGCCTTTGTCAGCGTTCCCCTGCCCAACCGCTTTGGACCGGCCGACACTGCCTTTGAACGGCTGCGCCGGCAAGGCCGTGCCGGTGCGGTTGCGCATTGCCAGTTCCGGCTGGTCAATGGCCCGCCGCAGCGCTATGCGGCCGAAGGTGTCGCCTGGGTCGTGGATCCGGCGATCGGTGGCGGTGGCGCGCTGAGGAACCTCGGCATACACGGCGTCGACGCCGCGCTCAGCCTGGCAACCGGCGGACTTCAGCTGAAAGCCGTTTCGATCGAGAACCGCATTCATCGCGCCGCGGTCGAGGACCATGCGCTGCTTATGCTGGAAGATGCTGCCGGAGCCTTGTTCGTCGTCGAGGCAGGATACACGTTCGCGTCGATGCGCCCCGGCGGCGATTTCGAATGGCGCATCTTCAGTGAGAATGCCACCCTCATTGACTATGGCGACCGCGCCATCTGTGCGACGCTCGACGATGGCGCTATCGTTGACTTGCCGATCGAATTGCCGGCGACGCGCTACCGCCTGTGCATGGGCGACACGCTCGACCGGCTGGCCCGAAAGGCGCCGCCGGCGACTTCAATCGATGACTATATTGCGGCGATGTCGCTTATCGACGCCGCGTATGAAAAGGCAGGACGATGACTGGGATGGGCATTATCGGAGCGGGCGATTTCGGTGCGGCCCATGCAAGGGCAATCAAAGAAGTGCACGGCCTGCAGCTCGTCGCATCGTGCCGCGGGAATAACGATGCCCTGGCCGGCTTCACCGGCGAACATGGTGGTCGCGGCTACACCGATTGGCGCAAGCTGCTGGATGACAAGGATGTCGACGCTGTCCTCATCGCCAGCCCTCACCACCTCCATGCCGAGATGGCGATCGGCGCAGCAGAGGCCGGCAAGCACATCATGCTCGAAAAGCCGATGGCGCCGACGGCAGCGGCCTGCGATGCGATCAATGCCGCCGTGGCCGCCGGTGGCGTCAAGCTGATGGTCGCCCATCTCATGCATTTCGCCCTGCCCTGCATGGCAGCCAGGCAGATGCTGGAGGAAGGAGCGCTCGGCCGGCCTCTCATCGGATCGAGCTGGATCATCAAGCTCTGGATGGAGCACAATCGCCGCGACTGGCATCTGCGCAAAGCAACCGGCGGCGGCATGCTGTTGACGGCCGGTATTCATGCGCTCGACCGCCTGGTCTGGCTGATGGATGACGATGTCGTTTCGGTGAGCGCCATGCTTGGCGCCAAGTTCCATGAACAGCAAGCCGATGACACCGCCATGCTCGGACTCCGCTTCGCCGGCGGCGGGCTCGGCCAGGTGCAGAGCGTTGGCTACCGCAATGGCGCGACCACCTACGCCATGGACCTGGTCTGCGAGCAGGGAACGCTGCGCATCGACATGGACCGCGGCACGATTCTGGGGCGCGATACGGTCTGGACCGACCTGCCCGGCTCGTTCGAGCCGAACTGGATGCACAACGCGCTGGTCCGCGAATGGACGGCGATGCGCGATGCCATTGCGGACGACAGTTCGGTGCCAATCTCCGGCGCCTATGGGCGCAAGATCATCGGCATCATCGAAGCCGCCTTTGCCTCGAACGAGACTCGGCGCGAGCACGAGATCGCCGGTGCGCGCTGAACCGGACGACCACCTGACCCACTTGCCCGCACATGCGCCGCGCGGTGTCTGGGGTGCAGTGATGCTGGCCATCGACGATCGCGGAGCGATCGATTGGGAGGCGACGGCAGAGACGATCGCGCGGCTCTGCGCATCGGGAGCCGACGGCATCTATTCCAACGGCACCGCCTGCGAATTCCACTGCCAGACCGAGCCCGAGTTCGACCGGCTTTGCGACCTGGTGGCCACGATAGCCGGCCGCGCGCGCCTGCCTTTCCAGATCGGCATCAGCCAGTCCAATCCGCGCGTCGCGCGCGAGCGGCTGATGCGGATGTCGGCGCTTCGCCCGGCGGCAGTGCAATTCACCTTGCCCGACTGGTGGCCGCCGAGCGACGGCGAGGTCATGCGTTTCGTCGGCGGTCTTGGCGAGACTGCGCCTGACATGCCACTGGTGCTTTACAATCCGCCGCACGCCAAGCGGCGCCTGACGCTCGAAGGTATCGCCAGGCTGCGCGCAGCCGTGCCGTCGCTGGTCGGCGCCAAGCTGCCGGGCGGCGGGACCAGTTGGTACGCCGACATGCACCGCGAACTGCCGGGATTTTCGGTCTTCGTGCCCGGCCATATGCTGGCGACGGGATTTGCCCATGGCGCCCACGGCAGCTATTCGAACATTGCCTGCCTCAGCCCGAAGGGCGCGGTGATGTGGTGGCGTATGATCCGCACCGACGCGGCAGCCGCTGCTGAGGTCGAGAAGCGCATCCAGGCCTTTCTCGCCACCCACGTTCTGCCTTTTCGCGCTCGCTACAATGTCAGCGATGCGGCACTCGACAAAGCGATGGCGGCGGCCGGCGGCTGGGCGCCGCTTGGCCCGCGACTGCTCTGGCCCTACAGCTCGGTTCCCGACGGGGAGATCGCGACGCTGGCCGAAGCTGCCCGCACGGCCTTCCCCGAATGGTGGCAGTGACCGTCGGTTAATCGAATGCGCCTGCCCGCCTGATCCAAAAGGAACAACCATGGCCTTGTTCCGGATTTGACGCATGGCGGACTCGTGGTCATGCTGGACCGATGACAAGGGGTGTACTGCTGGACCTCGCAGGCGTCATCTACGATAGCGAGACCGCAATACCAGGCGGGATCGACGCCCTCGCGCGTTTGCGCCAGGCCGGGTTGGCCATACGCTTCGTAAGCAATACCACGCGCTCGTCGAAACAGGGGGTTCTCGAACGTCTGGAGGCAATGGGACTCACCGTTACCAAGGCAGATGTTTTCACGCCGGCGCACGCTGCTCGCGAATGGCTGCTTCGCAATGGCTATGCGCCACACTTGTTGGTTCACCCTGGCCTTGCGCCGGAGTTTGACGAACTGCCGGATCGCGACAAGCGCGCCGTCATCGTCGGCGATGCCGGAGACGCCTTCACATATGCGGCGTTGAATGACGCGTTCCGCGAGCTGAGCGCGGGGGCCGAATTGCTGGCCCTTGCCACCAACCGGACGTTTCGAGATGCTGACGGCGGGCTCAGCCTCGATGCAGGGCCATTCGTCGCGGCATTGGAATTTGCCTCCCTGAAACGCGCAACCGTTCTCGGCAAGCCCTCGCCGGCATTCTTTCTGTCGGCGCTGGCAAGCATGGGCTGTCCGCCGGATCAGGCGATCATGGTTGGCGACGACGCCGAGGCCGATATAGCTGGCGCCCTGCGCGCCGGACTTTCGGCTGCATTGCTGGTGCGGACAGGCAAATACCGGCAGGGCGATGAGAAACGGTTTGATCCGCGCCCGACCGCAACCGTGGCCGATCTCGCGGCGGCAACCGATTGGATCATTGCGCGCCGAGACTGATTGCGCGGGCTGAACCGGCCGTACAGCGCCCGCCTTGCTAGGTCATCCGGCGCTCCATTTGCACCTCGGCCCCTAGACTTTCGATGTCGCGGAAGATCGAAGCGACAGCCAGCGTGCGCCCTTTGTGCTTGAAGCGGAGCAGGCAATCCTTGGCAATGATGTCTCCATCGACCTCGATCTCGTCCCATTGCGCGGCATGGCCGACGTAGTTGATGGGAACGTCGTAATGCTGGCTCCAGAAGAACGGCACGGCGACGAATTTCTCGCGATGGCCGAGCATGTTGAGGGCCGCGGTTCGCCCCTGCCTCTCTGCGACCACCCAATGCTCGACCCGAATGTTCTCGCCACTGTGCGGATCTGGCCACCGCGCAATGTCGCCGGCCGCGAAGATCCCTGGTGCGCTCGTCTCCAAAAAGGCGTTCACGACGACACCGCGGTCAAGGATGAGCCCCGCCGTTTCGGCAAGCCCTGTCCGCGGTCGCACGCCGATGCCGGCGACGACGAAATCCGCCGCCAACGTATCGCCACTGCTGAGTTTCACCCTGCTGCCGTCGATGCTACTTGCGGTGTCCTCGAGATGGAATACGACACCATTCTCCTCATGGATGGCGCGGATGAAGTCGCCCATTTGCGGACCCAGGACGCGTTCCATAGGCCGTTTTTCCGGCGCCACGACATGAACTTCGATATCGCGCGAGCGCAGGGCCGCGGCAACTTCTAGGCCAATGAAACTGGCGCCAAGCACGACGGCGCGGCGCGCGGTCGTGGCTCGCTCGATGATCGCCTTGCAATCTGCGAACGAGCGCAGCGTGTGAACGTGTGGCAGGTTGGCGCCGGGTATGGTCAGGCGAACCGGTTCGGCTCCGGTCGCAAGGAGTAGCCTATCGTAAGGAGTCCGGGCCCCGTCCGCGAGTACAACTTCGCCAGAACGTGCATCGATGCTGGCGACGTTCGCATTGAGGCGCAGGTCAATATCGTTTCTTGAGTAGAAGCTTTCTCCGCGGAGCGGGATCCAATCCTCCGGTGCTTTGCCGGCGAGGTAGTCCTTGGAAAGATTGGGCCGATCAACGGGCGGCGTTTCGTCGTTGCTGAGCATGACAATGCTGCCCTGATAGTGTTCGCGCCGCAGTTTCTCTGCCGCCGCGAAACCGGCCGCGCCGCCACCGACAATGACGATTTTCTGCGGAACCTGGCCGGAGCTTCCATTGCGCTGCTTCGGTGCCGTCCGTTTGCGCTTTTCTCCGACGAATATCCGATCATCGCGTTGTTCCACCGACCAGCAAGCGAGTGGATTAAAAGCAGGGGGGCGCAAGGCCTCGCCTGTACGCAAATCGAAGCACGCGTGATGCCAGGGACACCGGACGGTGTCTTCCACCACAAGACCGTCGGCGAGCGGCCCGCCATAATGTGTGCATGTCGCCCCTATGGCGAAGACCTCCGCCCCGCGGCGCACCAGCAGCACCTGCTCATCGCGGCAATGGCCGAGGAGCTTTCCACCATCGGGAAGGTCGGATAGCGCGATGCCCTCGACCAGATCCGGCCCGTTTGGTTTGGTATGGCCCTCAGCCATTTTCTTCTCCCCTGGCGCGATCCGGACAAAATAGCCTGTACGGCCGAGCGCGGGAAATCTTCAGGTCACCAGCTCGGAATACCATCTTCCAGGCTAGCGCGCCTTCAGGTTCTCGGACACCGCTTGTGCCCAACGTCCGGCCGCGTCATTCGTTGCCAGTTGGGCAGTACGCGCCGTCGATTTCCTTGCGTTTGGATTCGCTGCTGAAGGAATGACACCGTCGCGTAAACTTTTTCGCCGGACATGCGTTGTCCCTTTTCCAAGCTAAGGAGACAGCCATGCAGATGAAATCGGAAATCGCCGGCGAGGCCGCCAAGCAACGCCACATCCAGCGCGGCATCGATGCCAAGGACAAATCGAAGGACGGCAAGCAGCAAGGCGCCATGCAGGCCGGAGCACGCAAATATCCCGAGCCGCCCTTTCCTGAACAGCACCAGCCGAAGCCGGGGCACGAATGGGCCATTGAGCCGGCGCCGCTCTATGATGCGCCATTCTATATCGGATCAAAAAAACTAGATGGCAAAGTAGCCGTCATCACAGGCGGCGATTCAGGCATCGGCCGAGCCGTGGCCGTGCTCTATGCGCGCGAAGGCGCCGATGTGGCGATCGTCTATCTGTCCGAGGATAAGGACGCCGAAGAGACGAAGAGGGCCGTCGAAGCCGAAGGCCGGCGCTGCATGCTGGTCAAGGCCGACGTCAGCGAACGCGACCACTGCCACAACGCGGTGGCTGAGGTGGTAAAGGAATTTGGCCGGATCGACGTGCTGGTCAACAACGCCGCTTTCCAGATCCATTCCAGCGACTTCAGCGAGCTGACCGAAGAGCATTTCGACACGACGCTGAAGACCAACCTCTATGGTTATTTCCATATGGCGCAGGAGGCCGTGCCGCATATGAAGTCCGGTTCGGCGATCATCAACAGCGGCTCCGTAACCGGCATAGAGGGCTCGAAGCAACTGGTCGACTACTCAATGACCAAGGGCGGCATTCATGCCTTCACGCGCGCGCTCTCGGGCAACCTTATCGAAAAGGGAATTCGGGTGAACTGCGTGGCGCCGGGCCCCGTGTGGACGCCGCTCAACCCGTCTGACAAACAAGCCGGTGACGTTTCGAAGTTCGGCGCAGACACGCCGATGAAACGGCCCGCACAACCGGAGGAGATCGCGCCGGCCTATGTATTCCTCGCCTCACCGCATTGCTCGAGCTACATCACCGGCGAGATATTGCCGATCATCGGCGGCTACTGAATGCCTGTCGCCCGCTCAGCCCGATCGTCGTGCGACCTCTCGCCTGTGACGATGGTAGCGGCGATCTCAGATATGAAATGGTCGACAGATGTATTTCATTGCCTTGGCGACAGACTATGACGGCACGCTGGCGCACGATGGGATCGTAGCTGAAAAGACGCTTGCTGCTCTCGAACGGGTCAAGAAAAGTGGCCGCAAACTCATCCTCGTCACGGGCCGCGAGCTGCCCGATCTCAAGCGCGTTTTTCCCGAGCTCGGCGTGTTCGACAAGGTCGTCGCCGAAAATGGGGCGTTGATCTACACGCCTGCCAGCGAGGAAGAACGTGCGATCTCACCGGCACCGGCGCCCAAGTTCGTCGACAAGCTGAAGAAACACGGCGTCAAGCCGCTTTCAGTCGGACGGTCGATCGTTGCGACCTGGGAACCACACCAGGCAACAGTTCTTGAGGTCATCAAGGAACTCGGGCTGGAGCTGGAAATCATCTTCAACAAGGGCGCGGTGATGATCCTGCCCAGCGGCATCAACAAAGCAACCGGCCTGGCCGCCGCACTTGAGGACCTCAGGCTGTCGCCACACAATGTGGTCGGTATTGGCGATGCTGAAAACGATCATGCCTTCCTGCAGGCCTGCGGCTGCAGCGTCGCTGTCGACAATGCACTTGCGGCGGTCAAGGATACCGCGGACCTTGTAACGCGCGGCGCGCGTGGAAAAGGCGTCGAGGAGCTGATCGAAAAACTGGTAAAGCGCGATCGGGAATTTGTCCGAAAACGCCGTGACGGCATCCTTCTCGGCTCGGCCGGCGGCGACGAAGTCTATCTGACGCCGACCGACACGGTTCTGATCGCCGGAAGCTCCGGCATCGGCAAATCAACCTTGGCCACCGCGCTGACGGAACGCTTCGTCGAGAACGGCTTTCAGTTCTGCATTTTCGATCCGGAAGGCGACTATGATGGCCTCGAAGGCGCCGTCCGGATAGGCGATGGCTCGAGCGAACCGACAAAGGCACAAGTGCTCGACCTGATCGAGAAGCCGGACACCAGTGTGGTCGTCAATGGGCTGGCGTTGCGGGTCAATGAGCGACCGGACTTCTTTGCCGATCTGCTTCCCGGCCTTGGCAGTTTCCGCTTCCGTACAGCGAGGCCACACTGGCTAGTCATCGACGAGGCGCATCATCTTCTCCCCAAGAAGCGCGACGACACGCGCGCCGTCCTGTCGTTGGAATTACCTGGCACTGTCCTGATCACCGTTCATCCGGAAGCGATTTCGACCGATGCCCTGCGTCTGGTCACTGCCGTCATTGCGCTCGGTCCCAAGGCCAAGAATGTCATCAAGGCCTTTTGTCATGAGACGGATATCAAGCCGCCAAAGGATATTCCCTCGCCAAAAGGCGAGCGCGTGCTGTTCTGGCGGCCGCAAGCCCGCAAGAAAATTGCCATGGTCAAAGCGATCGAGCCGCGTCAGTCGCTCAAGCGTCACAGCCGCAAATATGCGGAAGGTCAACTCGACGAGGCCGGCAGCTTCTATTTCAGAGGTCCCGACAAGGCCATGAATCTTCGGGCCCACAACCTGATGATCTTCGCTCAGATTGCAGAAGGCATCGACGACGCGACCTGGGAGCATCACCTGCGTGCCGGCGACTATTCCGAATGGTTTCGCCATCAGATCAGGGACAAGGAGCTGGCGCGCGAAACCGCCGAGGCAGAAAAAGACGAAATGCTCTCGGCGCAGGAAAGCCGCAAGCACGTTCTGGATGCAGTACGTCGCCGTTATACGGCTCCTGCCACTGCCCCGGAGGAATAGGGAGCGAAGGGATCGGCCATGCACATCATTCTGGGAGGACAGGTCGGAACGAAACAGTGTTATCTCTGTATTTTCAATCCGTTACCGGAGCAAATTATACTATTAAATCCTCTGTTCTGATCGGCAGATCGCGGATAGGCCTGCCAGTCGCATGATAAACCGCGCTTGCGACTGTTCGCCAAAGCCCTTGACGCCGGCCCGGTTGACCTCGTGATCGGTGCTGAGTTCCACAGCCATTTCATCCATGGCGTTTTCGACTGGTCAGGGTTCACTGTATCCACTAGCAAAGAGGCGCAGGTCATAGGCCTCGGGATCTCGACGAAAGATCAACGCGCCCTTCCGTTGGGATTCCTGTGGGATATAGTCGAGCGTAGCGCTGCTCTCCTCGACGACCTCATCGCCATTGCGGAGTTCACCTTTGATCTCGACAGCAGCAACTGATTTCCCCGCCCTGTTTGCGGCGGCGAACTCGACCACATAGCCGCCCTCGGTGACCGCGACCGCGAGCGGCAGCACAACGATCCGGGCGGTCCCATCGCGCGTGCTCAAGCCATCGACGACAAGGTAGCTGAGCACGGCAAGCAGGGCTACCGAGCTTATCCCCGCCACAACCCACTCCGTGACCGAAGTCCCGGGTTTGCGTGTCATTCCTTTGTTGTCGGGCTGCTGCTTCTGTTGCTTGTCGCCTTTTGCGGGATTCTTTGTCACAGAATGAGCCTCGCAACCGCCGCCCCGAGCGCGCCAGGAAACGACAGAACCACGACTGCACTGAGTGTCTCCGAAAAGCCGGCGCCATCGGTCCTGCCGAAGGTCCACAGGATGTAAAGGTTCACAAGCATCACCAGGACATAGCCGACGATTGCATAGCGAAAGAAGATGCTGACGAATCCAGCGCCTGGCTCGGGACTGTGCGAGCCGCGGAATTCGAACTCATAGACGAAGGCGTGCATGAGAGCGAGGGTGACCACCACCAGAGCGATTTCCTGCCAGGGGTGCATCTTGTAAGCGATGAGGACGACCTCCTCCGTTGGTGCGATGTTCACCGATAGAAACAGAGCTCCGACCACCATCAGGAACAGCTCTCCGGTGTAGCCGGGCTCGGGAATGTCCTCCTCCTCCAACAGACTCGGGCCAAGCTGAGCGCGTGCCAAAGATGCTCCTAGACTGCCTGGGACAACCTGCACCGCTATTTTGCCAATCACCTCCCGTAGCGGCATTTCGACGGTCACGATGCCGAAAATAAAAAACACCGCAGCAGCCGCCACAGCGGCCACAAGTATCGCCACAAAAGCATCGGCGATGCGGTCGCGAAGGGCCACCGTCTGGCGAAAGCCTCCGTACTTGTGCAGCAGCACCAGCATTGGCAAAGTGACAGCGAGGAACAGGGCGAGCCGCAGTGGGTGAAGGTGAAATCCCAGCGCCCAAGCTTCCATGGTCATCAGCACCGGGACGGCGAAGATCAACGCTCCGGCAAAGGCACGCCCAAGACCAATCCAGAACTCACGCGGCGTTGGCACACGCCTGACGATGATTTCAGTTGGCGCCACGTCCGCTCCCTCAGAGGTAGCCTGCGGGGAACAATGTTTCCTGCGCGATCTTGTTCCGGACCACTGCATCTTCGATAGTCAGACGGCGCAGCGATGTTCAAACCCAGACCAAACCTGTTGGGAACTCGCGAGCCAGCTTTTCCGTTCGAACTCTCGATCGAAATACAACGCAAAGCCGACATGGTATCTGGAGTGAAATCATGAAATCGCAGCTCGTTGCCGAAAGCGCCGGACAAAGGACGTTCGTGGTGGTGCTTGACCCTGGCGAGGAAGCGTTCGCGGCGCTTACGTCTTTCGCGGTCGGGCAGAACATTGGCGGCGCCTCGCTGACCGCGCTCGGCGCCTTCGAAACGGCGACCGTCGGCTGGTTCGACGTTGGAGAAAAGACCTATCGGAAAATCCCGGTCCGGGAACAGTGCGAGGTGCTCAGCGCGATCGGCGATATCGCGATCGGCGACGACGGCAAGCCCAGCCTTCACGTCCACGCGGTGCTCGGGTTGAGCGATGGCAGCACGCGGGGCGGGCATCTGATCGAAGGCATCGTTCGGCCGACTCTTGAAGTCACAGTGGTGGAAGCGCCTGGGCATCTGCGCCGCAGGAAGCGCCCGGAACTCGGCATCGCCTTGATCGATCTGGATACTTGAAACCGAACTCGGATCAGGCGATCCGGGCGCGCTTATCCTTTTTGTTTGATTTGTTTGACGTCCGCGGGCGCCTCGGGTGCCGCCTCCCAGCCGAACACACTGCGACCGCCAAGCAGATGCGACTGATCGAACTCTCCGGCAACGATTTCCTTCAGGCTGGGGCCTGTGGCATAGCGTTCGACCTGCCGTGACTGGTCGTCGAGCCGCTTCAAGGCACCGATTTCTTCGTCGCGGCCGAGCCTGGCCTTGTGGACCGCGGACTTCAGCACGCCGATCGTCTCGTCATAGACTTTCAGCGGCACGGGGAATGGATGTCTGTCCTTGCCGCCATGCGCCAGCGAGAAGCGCCCCGGATCGGAAAACCGGCATGGCGCGCCATGCAGAACCTCGGCAACCAGCGCCAGCGCCCGCACCGTGCGCGCACCGACGCCGGGGACCAGAAGAAGATCGGAAAAATCGGCGGGGCCACGCTCGGCAGCCGCCGCCATGTTCCCATGAAGGCGGCGCATGACGACATCGCTTTCGCGAACGTCGTGGTGCGCCGGCATGACCAGGTGTGGCAGCATCGGCTGCTGTTCAGGCGCCTGCTCTGGAGCCGGGGCCGTGCCACGTTCCAGCGCGGCGAATTCCCTCAGAATGCGATCCGGTCCGAGGTCCTGCAGGAGCTCCAGTTGTCCCTTGCGCGAAGCGTCGGCGCGGCGGTCGGTCAGGTTGACGATTTCGCCCTGGTTGGCGCCTTCGATGGCGGCATGCGGCTGGTCGACGAAGCTCTTCAGGCCTTCGGACAGCCAGTGATAGCGGCGCGCCACCTTGCTGTCGCCGTTCATGCCCTGCTGCACCACGACCCAGTCGCTATCATTGGTAACGATAAAGCCATGCAGATAGAGGTCGAAGCCGTCCTGAACGGCGGCGCTGTCAACCTTGGCGACGAGCCGGCTGGCAGTTGCCAGGCCTGTTCCGTCGAAGCCGACGCGCTCGCCGATGACGGCAAGCTCGTGCGGGGTCTTGCGTGAATGCGCGCCGCGGCCGCCGCACACGTGAATACCAAGTTCACCGGAGAGCGGAGCCAACCCGCGTTTCAAGGCGCCGATGACGCTGGTCGTGATGCCGGATGAATGCCAGTCCATTCCCATAACGGCGCCAAACGACTGGAACCAGAAGGGATGCGCCAACCGGCGCAGCAGCTCCTCGCGACCGTAGTGGTGAATGATCGCCTCGCACATGACCGCGCCAAGGCGCGTCATCCGGTCGCCGAGCCATTTCGGCACGCGTCCGCCATGAAGTGGCAGGTCTGCGCTTCCCGATCGTTGTGCCAAATCTTGCTGCCTGTTGCCGAACTATGCCTTGCGCTCAACAGATAGGTATCGAAAGCGGCGTGAAAAAGCGATGATACCCGCTTCAAGCTGCCGATGCCCCGTTCCGAATTCCATTGCCGGCCTTGGTGCCCGGCCGTTTGGCGATCACTGTAGCGGTTATCGCTTCGCTGAGGAGATCAAACTTCTCGATGTCACAATGCTCACCTGTCAATAGATCCGTCGGCCGCGGTGACTCGTCAGGTCGCCGCCAATTGATCTCGAACGACATCACGGGTCCGGGATCTGGGCGCCGCTCCGTTCCAACCAGGCGTGCTCGATAACCGGAAGGCCCGATGATCGTCTCAAGGTCTTCATGGTCCGCCGCCTTCCAGGTGAGCGCCAACACAGCGTGGTGGTCGCGGGGTATCACCAGATCGACCATTGGCGGCGTTTTGCCGGGTTACCGATCGGCGGGATTTCCGACCGCCGGATCGCGCCGCCTTGAATATCTTCCCACACGTGGCAGATCGTCACGAAATTCCACCCACGGCAGCTTCATGTCCCAATAGGCATGAGCCTGCGGCGGAAAACGTTCGGGGTGGTCGAAGAAGCCGATCGTCACATAGAGTTCTTCGGGAAGCCCCTGGTCGAGATAGGCTATGGATGTCCCGCAAGCGGCGCAGAAGGTGCGGAGCACGCCTCGGGTCCTCGAGAACGTCTTCGGCGTGCCGGTCAGCAATCTGAACTGGGCCGGTCGATAGCCGACCCAGACGGTCAGCGGGCTCCCTATGGCCTTGCGGCAATCGTCGTCGTGATCGGAGCAAATCCAGAACGGGTCGCCATGCATCTCAGCCGTTATCGAACCGCAAAAACAGGAGCCGGTCTCGATCCTGGTCATCGAACTATCGCTTCTGATCGAGGCGACCGTTGCGGGTGCAGAGTCCGCAGGGTGATGGAGTAGCGGTGCTCGGAAAGCGGCGGGATGCTGTGCTGCCATTCGGTGCGCGCCGGTCCCGTCATCAGGTAAGCCGACCTTGGCTCGAGGATGATGGTCTGGCGATCCCATCCAGCGCCGTTCTTCCGGCGGAGCCGAAAGCTGCATGGGGCAAGAAGAGAAACGCCGGCTACGGCATCGAAATGCGGCTTGTCGCGATGCCAGCCGATACCCGCGCCGGGCCGGTACTCGTTGATCAAGACCTGCACGAAAGCATCGGCGGGCAGCCGCGCAAATGCCGCCACCTTGTCCCTGAGCGGCATCAGAAAAGCAGGGATAGGAGGCGCCTCGACGACTTTGCGTTGGTCAAAATCGTAGCGCAGGCCAAAACCGGCGACGCGCCGGTTTGCGAGATGGCCATGAAAGTCGAAAGGCTGGAAGGCGAGACTTTCGAGCTGCCGCGCCAGCTCGGCCTCTTCCTGCGCGGTGATCAGCTCCGGCTGATAGTGAAATCCTTCCGGCAGATCGTTGGGCGCACGAAACAGGTCGCCTTGGCCAGCGAATTCCGGCTGCTTGGTTTTGAGCGATGGCATCAACCCTAATTGGTGAAGCCGGCCGGCGGCGGCAAGACCTTGGAGGCGTCGAGCCAACCGGATCACCGCCTCCATATCTTGGGCGAGACGGAACCTGGCTTGCCGGGCTGGGTTATTGCCCAGACGCGTCGAGTGTTTGGAAATGCCTTCAACTGCTATTCGAAGCATCAATTACGATCCGGCGACGAGGACCCTCTCCGTATGGTTCGTCCCAAGCGGATATCGCTACGATTACGACGACGTGCCGCCGCAGACCTACGCTGCATTCCGCAAGGCCTCGTCAAAAGGTCGGTTCTTCAACGCGTTCATTCGAGACCGGTATAGCTACCATTTGGTCGAGCAGAGCCAGTCGGGGTGAGATCTTTTGCCCTTGTCGCGCGTAATGCATCCGGGAGAATCCGGTCGGCCGGCCGATCCCTCATTGCGCCGGCGGCGTAGCGGGTTGATCGCCGCCCGTGGTCGTCTTCGGCGTCGGGTCCTTGTCGACTTCGGGATTTTGATCGACGGTGTTGGTGTTGCTTTGTGTCGGTTCAGTGCTGCTGGTGCTGCCCTGTGTCGGTTCGGTCTCGTTGCTGCAACCCGCTAGAGCCAGCGCCGCCAAAAATGATAGGCTCGTCAACGACAGTCTCGTCATGGCCAACCGCTCCCTTCCTGCTCGACAACGGTGAGTCGTGAATTTGGTTGCAGCGGAATGGCTTGTCTGCTGGCCCAGGACCCTTCTGATCGTCGCCGCGTAGGGCGCCAAAGGAACAAATCTCCGCGCCGCCACGTTGCATTTCCAGTGCAATGCTTGTGACAGAGAGGCTAACGTCTTGGCGCCGAGAGCAAATTGGAAGGGGTTTCTGAAAATTGGAGAACTCAGCTGCCCGGTGGCGCTCTATACGGCTGCCTCAACCTCTGAGCGGATCGCTTTCCACACAATAAACCGCGCCACGGGCCATAGGGTGCATCGCGCCTTCGTCGACAGCGATAGCGGCAAGCCGGTCGAGAAGGACGACCAGGTCAAAGGCTTTGAGATCGGCTCGGGTGAGTACGTCGTGCTCGAACCCGATGAGGTCGCAGCCGCTGTCCCCGAGAGCGACAAGACGCTGTCGGTCTCGGCCTTCATCGGCTGTTCCGATGTCGACGACGTGTATTTCGACAAGCCGTATTACCTCGCCCCGCCGGATAAACACGCGGAGGAAGCTTTTGGGCTGATCCGCGAGGGCATGCGCAGGAAGAAAGTCGCTGCCATCGCCCAGACCGTCCTGTTTCGGCGCATCCGGACCCTGCTCATCCGGGCCTATGACGAAGGCCTGGTCGCAACGACGCTGAACTTCGACTACGAGGTGCGCTCGGCGGAGGAGGCCTTCGACAACATTCCCGATATGAAGATCGAGGGCGAGATGCTCGAACTGGCCGAACACATCATCAAAACCAAGAAGGGCAAATTCGATCCGACCAAATTCGACGACCGATATGAGGCGGCGCTTGCCGAGCTTGTGAAAGCAAAGCTCGAAGGCAAGAAGATCGCCGTTCCAAAGCCGGCCAAGCGGGAGAAGGTCGTCGATCTTATGGATGCGCTCCGCCAGAGTGCCGGCGTTGGCGGCAAGCAGCCCTCGACAAGAAAGCCCGCGGCAAAGTCAAAGCCGGCGCGCCACGCAAAGGCGAAGCAGACAGCACCGCGTCGGAAGGCCGGCTGACCGATGGCGCTCGAGACCTACCGCAAGAAGCGCAATTTTTCCGTTACCCCGGAGCCGCAGGGGCGCATGGCGCCCGGGACCGGCAACAGCTTCGTCATACAGAAGCATGATGCCACCCGGCTCCATTACGATTTTCGTCTCGAAATGAACGGCGTGCTCAAGAGCTGGGCCGTCACAAAAGGGCCGAGCCTGATCCCCGGCGAGAAGCGCCTTGCCGTCCATGTCGAGGATCATCCTTTGGAATATGGCGGTTTCGAAGGCACCATCCCTAAAGGCGAATATGGCGGCGGCACCGTTATTTTGTGGGACAGAGGCACTTGGTCGCCGATCGGCGACGCGCATCGCGGCTATGCGAAAGGCCATCTGGATTTCGAACTTCACGGCGAGAAGCTTGGCGGCCGCTGGCATCTTGTGCGGATGGCCGGAAAGCCGCGGGAGAAGCGCGAGAACTGGCTGCTGATCAAAGGCGACGATGACGCCGCGCGCACGGAAGGTGATCCCGACATTCTGGACGAGCGGCCGGAATCCGTCGCGACCGGCCGCAAGATCGAGGACGTCGCCGGCGAAGAGCCCGGCTGGTCGTCCAAGACGGGGCGCATTCGGAAGCGCCGCGGCGGCCGCACGGGGGCAATTCAACCAAAAGAGCGGCCTGCAACCGTAAGCGTTCCCCAACCGTCAAAGATCAAGGGTGCCAAGAAGGCAGCGCTTCCCGATTTCGTCGAGCCGACGCTGGCGACCCTGGTCTCGTCCGCGCCGTCCGGCGAACGCTGGCTGCACGAGATCAAATTCGACGGCTACCGGCTGCAGGCCAGGATCGAAGCCGGTCGCGTCAAACTGTTGACGCGGAGCGGTCTCGACTGGACAAAGAAATTCGGAAAGGCGGTCGTTTCGGCGCTGGCCGATATCCCTGTCGGGACGGCGCTGATCGATGGTGAACTCGTGGTCGAGACCTCCGCCGGCGCATCGGATTTTTCCGCGCTGCAAGCCGATCTCAGCGAGGGCCGCAGTGATCGCTTTCGCTTCTACGTCTTCGACCTGCTTCATCTTGACGGGTACGATCTGCGTGACGTTGCGTTGATCACCCGCAAGGAATTGCTGGAAAAGATCATCGGCGGTGATAACGGCATCATCAGCTACAGCGGACATTTTGAGGAGAATGGCGCTCTGGTCCTGCAACACGCCTGCCGGCTGAGCCTGGAAGGCGTTGTCTCCAAGCTTCGCGATGCGCCCTACCGCTCTGGCCGCAGCAAGAACTGGGTGAAGTCGAAATGCTCTGCACGGCAGGAATTTGTCGTGGCCGGCTATATCCCCTCGACAACCTCGCGCAATGCGATCGGTTCGCTCATCCTGGGTGTCTATGATGACGGCAAGCTCCATCATGTCGGACGCGTCGGCACCGGCTACACGGCGGCGGTTGCCGAGAGCCTCTTCAAGAAGCTCGAGCGAATACGCATTCCGTCAACCCCGTTCGACGAACGGCTGACCGCCGAGGAGGCTCGGCAAGTCCGCTATGTCAGGCCGGAACTCGTCGCCGAAATCGAGTTCCGGGCGTGGACCGCCGATGGCAATCTGCGCCACGCCTCATTCCGCGGATTACGCGAAGACAAGCCGGCGAAGGAGATCGTCCGCGAAACGCCGAAGACAAGCAAGGCAGCACCCAAACCTCAGCGTCGGAGCGTCAAGCTCACCCATCCCGATCGCCTCTACTGGCCGGACAAGGGCGTGACCAAGGAAGGTCTCGCCGATTATTATGCCGAGGTGTGGCGCTATGCGTCGCCCTACATCGTCGGCCGCGCGTTAGCGCTGGTGCGATGTCCCAACGGGATTTCGGGCGAGCAGTTCTTCCAGAAGCATGCCTGGAAGGGGCTCAACCCCAACATTGTCCTGGTTCACGACCCCAAGGATCCGCCCGACGAGCGGCTGATCAGCATCAATGATCTCGATGGGCTGATCGGTCTCGTCCAATCGGCGGCGCTGGAGATCCACCCCTGGGGTTCGATGGTAAGCGATTGGGAGCGTCCGGACACGATCATCATGGATCTCGACCCCGGCGAGGACGTGAGCTGGGAGGCGGTGATCGAAGCCGCCGTCGAGACCCGCGACCGGCTGAAGAATGCAGGGCTTGTCCCCTTCATCAAGACCTCCGGCGGCAAGGGTCTGCACGTTGTGGCGCCGTTGAAACCGGAAGCGGAATGGCCAGCTGTGAAAGCCTTCACCAAGGCGATTGCCGACTCCATGGCCGCCGACAGTCCCAACCGCTACGTCTCGACCATCACAAAATCCAAACGGCGCGGAAAAATCCTCGTCGACTATCTGCGAAATCAGCGCGGTGCGACCGCAGTCGCACCCTATTCGACAAGAGCACGACCGGGTGCGGCGGTGTCTATGCCGCTTGCCTGGGACGAGCTCGGACCCGGCATCGGACCGGCCTATTTTACCGTCGAGAACACACCGACCCGGCTTGCCTCGCTATCGTCGGATCCCTGGCAGGATTTCCGAGCTGCCGCAGCGCCGATCGAAGATCGTGCAAACCGACGCAAGAAAGCGGCTTGAGGAGGGCATTGCGAAGGTGCATGCATCCGAACAAATCAGGCGATCTGCTCAAACGTGCATTGTTCCGGAGCCTTGTCCGGCCGCCAGCGCAGGAACTTGGTGCCATGCCGGAAACGGTCGCCGGTGACGTGATCGAAGCGTACTTCGACCACCAGTTCGGGCCGGACCGGCTCCCATTCACCGCTGCGCTCGGTGCTCCAGCGGCTCGGCCCGCCCGGCGCCTTTCCGGTGAAGCCGGGGGGCTCGCGCATGGCTTCGAGCTTGCGGGTAAGCTCTGCCCTGTCCTCCTTGGCAATGGTCGAGGTGAAACCGACGTGATCGAGCTTGCCGGCCTCATCGTAGAGTCCCAGCAACAATGAACCGACCTGCGGACTGTTGCTGAGATAGCGGAAGCCGCCGACCACGCAATCGGCCGACCGCAACCGCTTTACCTTCACCATCGCGCGCACACCCGGCTGGTATGGATCGTCCAGCCGCTTGGCGACCACGCCGTCCGTCTCCCCATGTCCGGCATCAGTTAGCCAGGAGCGGGCTTCCTTCACATCGCGCGTGCAGTGCGAAAGCAGGATGTTCCTGCGGTTTGCCGAAGCAACGAAAGCCTCAAGATTCGCTCGCCGTTCTTCCAGTGTCCGGGCCAACAGGACGGTTCCATACTGGTCGCAGAGCATGTCGAAGAGGACGATGTGCGCCGGGGTTTCGTCGGACAGCTTGCGGATCCTGCTCTCGGCGGGATGAAGCCGCATCTGGAGGGCGTCGAACGACGGTTTGCCGTCGACCGAGATGACGATTTCACCGTCGACGACAAAACGGCGCGACGGCAGTTCCTTCAATGTCGCGACGAGTTCGGGAAAATAGCGTCCGAGCGGCTTGCCTGACTTTGCGCGCAACTCCACCGCATCATCCTGCCGGAACGCCAGGCAGCGAAAACCGTCCCATTTGCGCTCGTATTGCCATCCATCTTCCTCGGGAATCGCATCAGCCGCCTTGGCTTCCATCGGAGGCGTATCGAGCGGCAGGGCGAAGCCGCCGTCGCGGGGGACGACCTTCATTGTGCTGCCTTTGTTTCTCCCGAGCAACTCCGTGCGCCTATTTTCGCTTTCCGGCCTCCGAGCCGATGCTCTTGCGCAGCGCATCCATGATGTTGATCACGTTGCTGGGCGGTTGCTCGGCCTTGTCCTTCGCCTTGGCTGGACGCTTCTTGCCCTTCTTCTTCGAGGCAATGATCTCCAGCAGCCGCGCCTGGACGGGATCTCCGGTCATGGCGGGATCCCACTGCCTGGTTCGCTCATCGATCAAGGTCGAGACCATATCCATCAGTTTCGGGTCGGGTTTGGCGTCTTCGATCTTGCCGAAATAATCCTCGGGATCGCGAACCTCGTCGCCATAGCGCAGTGTCCACAGGACGATGCCCTTGCCTCGTGGTTCAAGCATGACGGCGCGCTCGCGGCGGTACATGACCAGTCGCGATATTCCGACTGTCCCTGTCGACCGCATCGCGTCGCGAATGACCGAGAATGCTTCCTCCCCGACCGGATCGTCAGGGGTGAGATAGTGGGGCTTGTCGTACCAGATCCAGCCGATGCTGTCGGCATCGACAAACATGTCGATGTCGATAGTGCGCGTGCTCTCCAGCGCGACTGCGTCGATCTCATCGTCCTCGAGCAGGACGTATTCGTCCTCGCCGCGCTGATAGCCCTTGACCTCGTCGTCTTCAGCAACTGGTTTGCCGCTGACTGCGTCGACATATTGGCTGACGACGCGATGCCCGCTCTTGCGATTGAGCGTATGGAACCGGACCTTTTCGCTCTCGGTGGTAGCGGGCGTCATCGCGACCGGACAGGTCACGAGCGAAAGCTTCAGATAGCCTTTCCAGAAAGGACGCGGCGCCATCGAGGATCCTCGGCAGGTGTAAAACAGTCGAACGCATCAAGGTGATCGATTGTTCCAGCATCGTTTCGTCGCGCTCCCAAGGCTCGCCAGCAAGAATCCATCATTTTTCCGGTTCGAGAAGGAACCGATGCGCGCAAGCGCAGTTCGGGGCAGACAAACAGCTCGGCAGCAAGGGCCATTTCAATGTCGGAAGCGATCCGGATCGCAATCGGCGCTCCATTGTCGGGAAATGCGGCGGCGCTTGGCGCCGAGATGAAGCAGGCGATCGAACTCGCAGTCGAGGAGCAGAACGCGGACGGTGGCATTGCGGGCTTTCCCATCATGGTTGAGGGTGCGGACGATCAGGGAAAGGTCGAGACCGGACGGCAAGTCGCGGACGACTTTTGCAACCGGCCGGATCTGCTTGGCGTCGTTGGCCACTACAACAGCAATGTCACCATCGCTGCGGCGGAAATCTATGCCGCCCACGACCTCCCGATGATCACGCCGATCGCTTCCGACACAGCGCTCACCGAGCGCTCTCTGCCGAATGTCTTTCGCTTCACCAACCGGGATGATCAGACCGGAGCAGCCATTTCCCGTCATCTCTACGACACCATGGGCAAGCGCCGCGCCGTCCTGGTCGAAACCGAAACGATGTACGGCCACAGCATAGGCATCGCGTTCTCGCGGGCCTTTCTGTCGCTCGGAGGACGCATCGCGGAGCGGCGAACGGTTCGTGAAGGGAGCCGCGATTTTGACCCGCTGGTCGCATCTCTGCGGGCCGATTTCGATCTGCTGTTCTATGGCGGCAGTTTCGAGGGTGCTTTCATCCTGCGGGCGATGCGCCGTGCAGGTCTCCACCAGCTCTTTGCCAGCGGTGACGGCTGTTGGGACGCGGTGAATTTCCTTGAGCCTGCGGGAGAAACCGCAACATTGGGCGAAGGCGTTCTCGTGCTGTCCGCCACGCCCGAAGTGGGTAGAGTCGCTGGTTCAAGCGATTTCGCTGCGCGCTATGCGGCGCTGTTCGGACCGATCGGCAACTATGCGGTGAATTCCTACGATTCAGTCCGCGTGCTGATCGCCGCAATCAGGGACGCGATCGCTGAAACCAAGAGAAATCCGAGCCGGCGTGACGTTCTGACTGCGATGCGGAAGCTCCGCTTCAAAGGCATTGCCTATAGCGATCCGGTGCAGTGGGACGAAAAAGGCGACAACCTGGCCGTCGTCACGGCGCTCAATGTCGTGGAAAATGGCCGATTCCGACAGGTTGCGGAAATCCCGCGGACGCAAGGGGGCCTGATAGATGCGGCCTCGCGACGACCGCGGCAATTTTTATCAAGGTGAAACGAAACAATTGCCTCCGATCGCCGTTTCGCCAGCAAGGTGAATTTTGGGCGAGGAGGCGACGATGAGTGCAACCGGCCCGGAGGTTTTCGGCAAGACGCTGCAGACCGCGAACATCTTGGCACGAGTAGCGACCCCGCGATGCCAGGTCTCGCCCTTGCAAAGGTGAAGCCAATGATTTTTGACGCGCCGAAATTTAGGGATCGAACGGAGGCGGGGCGCCAGCTTGCCGCCGCTTTGACCGGGTTCGCGGCAACCGATCCACTGGTGCTGGCGCTGCCACGCGGCGGAGTGCCGGTTGGCTTCGAAGTGGCGAAGGCACTCCGTGCCCGGCTCGACGTGCTGCTTGTACGGAAGATCGGCGCGCCGGGCCATTCCGAATATGGCATCGGCGCGGTCGTCGACGGGGAGAATCCGCAGCTCGTCCTCAACGAGGAGGCGATGGCTTTGGTCCAACCGTCAGACGATTACGTCGAGGCAGAGAAACGGCGGCAACTGCTCGAAATCGAACGCCGCAGAAACCTCTATCTCGGCAGCAGGCCTGCAGCTTCAGTCCTTGGCCGGACCGTCATCGTCGTCGACGACGGCATAGCGACCGGAGGCACGGTCAGAGTGGCGCTCAAGGCGTTAAGGAAGGATCGGGCCGCGCATGTTGTCTTGGCCGTTCCGGTAGCACCCGGGGATACGCTCGACCTGATAAAAGCCGATGTGGACGAAGTGGTCTGTCTCGCCACGCCCGAGCCGTTTGTTGCGGTGGGCCGGTATTATGCGGACTTCGCGCAGACCACGGACGCGGAGGTGATCCGGCTGCTGCGTGAGGCAGAACAGTTCCAGAGCAAATCGTCGATGCGATCTGCCGGTTAACTCATCGCCGACAGCCGAAGGAGCAAGCTATCGCTAAGGACCGACGGAAGCAGATCGTCGAGCGGGCGATAGCTTTCTCTACCAGCCAGACCGCGCCCCAACGGCGGGCGAGCCCTCAGTCCCGCAAACGATTGGCAGCGTGATCCTGGCGCTGCTCGGTCGCGACCTGCTTGGAATCCAGACCGCGTTCCTTCGTATGCTGAGCCTTGTCGCGGTTGGACAGGATTTGGTTTTCTTCGAGCTTATCCTTTGGGGTCGTGGTCATGGCACCTGTACCAGAACCCTTTCCCCGTGCACCCGCTCCGACATGCTTCTTGCTACCTTTTGCCATGGGCTTGCTCCAATTCTTAGTCGTCGGGCCGATTCTTGTGGTGAACGCTCTCCTGATTTTCTCCGCGAACGATGTTGCGATCGTCAGGATCAACAAGGTCGGGTGTCTTGGACCTGATTTCCGATCCCTTGCGCAGCGCTTCACGTTCCGCTCCGGATCGCTTCAGGTCCGCCTCTGCGTCGAAATCCTTGCCGGCGCCCTTCGTGTTCTCCCGCTTTTCAATGATGCGCAATTGCTGCTCATGGGTCCTGCGTCCAGCCATTGGTTCCTCCTTGCGTTGGATTTGAGGCCCAGATTGCTGGCGGGATCGTCGACTTCCCGGTGATTGCAGGGGGCCACGGTCCTTGCCGAAGCGGAAATCGTGGGCACCATGATCTGAGCCTGTCCTTATGGCGATAATGGCAGGGCGGCGGGATCGTTCCGAAATGGCGGTCGAATAAACCGTCCATCGCTCATCGACTCCGGACTGCCCATCCGCATCTGCCACCACGCGGTCTCCTGCGGTTTTGCCAGGCAAAGACCGAGGCCCGCCTCTCAGGCGGCGCTGCCCGCCTGCCGTTCCGATGGAACATCCCGGCATCTCCGTCGTTCGGCGACTGATCGCCGATGTCCACGTCTGACGCCTATCGCCGCAGCGAGAGCGTAAAGCTGCAGATACCAGATACAGAGGAGGCAACCATGCCCAACACTGCCGAGATCCTTGTCGACACATTGATCGCCTGGGACGTTCGCGTGATCTTCGGCCTGCCGGGAGACGGCATAAACGGCATCATGGAGGCGCTGCGCACAAGGCAGGACAAGATTCGCTTCGTACAAGTGCGGCATGAGGAATCCGCGGCTTTCATGGCGACGGCCTATGCCAAATGGACGGGCAAACTCGGCGTCTGCCTCGCCACCTCAGGGCCAGGAGGCACTCACTTGCTCACCGGCCTCTACGACGCAAAGCTCGACCAGGCGCCGGTCCTTGCCATAACCGGCCTGCAATTTCACGACCTGATCGAGACGTTCACGCAGCAGGATGTCGATCTCACCCGTGTCTTCAACGACGTCGCCATCTTCAACACGCAAGTGACCGACGCAGCGCATATGGAAAACGTTGCCGGCCTGGCCTGTCGTTCCGCGCTTGCGGGACGCGGCGTCTCCCATCTCTCGATAGCCAGTGACGTGCAGGAACAGACGTCGGCGAAGCGCTCGCCCCGCAACCTTCCAAGACACACGCCCGAACGGTGGTTCGAAGGGGACAAGCGACCCGACGAAGCCCAGCTTGCTCTTGCGGCCGATATCCTCAACACAGCCTCAAAGGTGGCGATACTCGCCGGGCGCGGTGCGCTGCATGCCCAGGCCGAACTCGAGAGGACGGCGGAACTCCTCGCCGCACCCGTTGCCAAGGCTTTGCTCGGCAAAGCCGTCTTGCCGGACGATCACCCGCACGTCATGGGCGGAATCGGAATATTGGGCTCGCTGACCTCGCAGGAGATCATGGAGGAATGCGAGGCGCTGCTGATCGTCGGCTCGACCTTCCCCTACATCGAATACTATCCCAAGCCCGGCAAGGCGCGCGGCGTGCAGATCGACCGCAACGCGCAGCGGATCGGACTTCGCCATCCTGTCGAGGCCGGTCTCGTCGGCGATGCGGCCATCACGCTGCAATTGCTGAATGAAAGGCTGAAGCCTAAGCAGGACAGATCGTTCCTCAAGAACGCGCAGCAGAGCTTACAGCGCTGGCGCAAGATGATGGCCGAGGCGGAAAGCAGGGACGACGTGCCGCTCAAGCCGCAACGCGTCGTCAAGGCATTCGGCGACCGAATGCCGGCCAACGCGATCCTGGCTAGCGATTCCGGTCAGAACACCGAACTTGCCGCCCGTCATATCGATATCAAGGCAGGCCAGGATTTCGCCGTCTCCGGCTCGCTGGCATCGATGGCCTGCGGGCTGCCCTATGCGATTGCCGGCGGGATCGCCTTTCCGGGCCGGCCGGTTTTTGCGGTGGTGGGCGATGGCGGGCTGGCGATGCAGCTTGGCGAGTTCTCGACGGCCGTGCGTTACAAGATTCCGCTCAAGCTTCTGGTGATCAAGAACAACATGCTCAACCAGATCGCCTGGGAGCAGATGATGTTCCTCGGCAACCCGCAATTTGCCTGCGAACTCCAGCCGATCGATTTCGCTTTGGCTGCTGAGGCCATGGGGGGCATCGGCTACAGCGTCACCCGGCCTGAGGACGTCGATGGGGTCCTTGATGCCGCTTTTGCCGCGGAAGGCCCGGTGATCATAGAGGCGGTGGTCGACGCGTATGAACCTATGCTGCCGCCGCGCATGCCGGACGAATATCGCAAGAACATGCGCGCAGCGCTGCGGGAAACGCCAGGCCGTAAGGAGATCGAAGCAAACCTCGCTCGGGAGCCGCTGAAGACAATGATGGGCTGACTGCAGGTCCCCTGGCCGATCACTCCTTGACGTAGGCGCCTGACTGGCGGCCTCTCTTCGGAGCCTTGGCATCCTTGGAACGCTCGGCGATCGACGGACCGGCGCCGGATGTCTTTTCGGTCGCGGCACTGGGCGTGGACTGACTGGGCGGGTTTTGCCCTTCGGACTGATGGGTTTTGTCCTCCACCTCGTCCTTCGACCGTGTCAGGCCCATCCCGCCGGCAGGCTTCTTGTTGCCGGCCGCCTCTTGGGAGAATTGATCCGACGCGTCCGCATCTTTCTTGGCCGGGTACTTGGTAGCACCATGTTCGTAGCGGGTCTCGTTTTCAGTCATGGCGTGTCTCCGATTGCCTCATGCATAGCGGTTAAACAGCCCTGTGACGGCCGGGTTCCAACTGCCGCCCGTGTTCCCCACTGCCGGCATATGCGACATCTGCAAACGGACGCGGCGCCCGCCGGCGCTGCTGCCGATATTCGGCAACGCTCAGGCGTCCTGCGGCAGTCAGGCCTCTTGCTATGGCGTGTGCAGGATATCGGCGCCCGGCTGCTCGTCGAACAGGACCGCGCAGCCGCGCTCCCACGCCACCGGCGACAAGGCGTTGGCCACGATTTCGTCCGGCGAGATGAAATCCCCGGTCAGCACCCGCAACTCTTCCACGGCTTTGGCCATCGACACCAATCGCCCGGCGGCGCGGCCGGTCGTGCAGGCATCGATGACGGAAACGAGATCGATCATTTCGAAGTGGCCCATCCTAGGCCTCCGCAAACAGCGTCCCTTTCCGGCTATGAACGTCGCAGCGATCGACAATGTTCCCGGCCTGGTCGAACGAAGTCAGCTTTCCGAACTTGCCGTCAACCATTCGGCTTCAAGCGCGGTGCATCACATCGCCTTTCCGGTATTTGTCTATCCCTTCCTTAAGCTTGCTCAGGAATGCCACCAGAGCATCCTCCGGCCGATCGGCCTCCTCGGTCAGCATGTCGATACCCCAGCGTCCGAGGACCGCTTCCTGGACGACGCTCGGTTGCGGCATGAAGACGAACGATTTCGGACGGTTCTTTTCGTAGCCGGACCGGCGCCAGGTTTCCCAAAGCCGATACAGCAACAGACGGATGTTCATGTCGGACATGCTGTAGCCGATGAACAGGATGGTGCGCCCCAGTGCGTCGGCACGAAACTTCACATCCAGCGGCGACTCGAACGAGAGCCGCTCGAAATAGTCGGACTCCGCCAGGACCAGAGATGCATCGTCGTCGAAATCGCCGTGGTATTTGATGATCTGGGTAACTTCGCCGTTCACCTTGGCGATATCCTTGGCATTGGCCACTTTTACGAACGGGCGGTCGTGGACTTCGAATGCAACCTCAAGGTTCCGATCATAGTTGGTGGTGTAGATGATCGGGAAATTCAATGACACGATCAGCTTGTGGATCGCCGATCCCTTGACTTTTTCCCGCGAGACGCTCCATTCGCGATCCATCCAGCTGCGCAAGGGACCGAGACCCCCATTCTTCAGCCGGTAATATTCGGCAAGAGCCTGGTAGCTGGGTTCAGGTATGTCGACCATGTCGCGGTCGAGGCCGAGTTCATCCTCCATATGCTCGATCAGCTTCTGCCAGGATGGCAGGCCGACGCTCATCGACACCCCCGCTCCAACGAACAAGATCGCTCGTCGCTCTTTCACGGACTGAGCCAGTTGCTCGAGTGCAGACGGCATGGCCAACTCACCAGGCAATGATCCAACACAACTGCGAAAGGCGTCCTCTGTTCCGGAGAAGCCCGGACCACTGCCAAATGTGTCCAGCAAATGGGGTGTGTTCAGAAAATCGGGTGTGTTCAGCAGATCGGGCGCAGACTGGAACCGGTTGAGGCAGATTGAAGTTTGGTTGTCAGGGAGACGATGATGGCCGCACGACGAGATCAGACGACTGCCAAAGCGAGAGGCGATATTCAGGCCGGGGCGACGCAGGACAAGACCCCGGGGTTCGACCCTGCCGCCGCACCTGAAGCGACCGACGCCGAAGCGGCAGATGTGCCGAGCCCTGTCGCCGAGGCTCGCCCGCGCCGACAGCCAGAGTTCACGAATGAAGCAAGCTTCGGCGATGCGATGCGGCGGCCGGTAGGAAGCGAGCCTGATCTTCAGCCTCGCAGCAACTGGCCGGTTCTGGTGATTGCCGCAGTTGTTCTCGTAGCGGCCGCGGTCTTCGTGATAGCAGCCATGCTGCGCTAGCGAGGTGCGTTTCGAGAGCTATTCGTACCCGAGGGCAAGGTCATTGTGAGCATCTGTCGCGGCTATCGCAGCCTGGCCAAAAGCGACTGCGATCTGGTTCAGCGCTTTGACTAGGTCGCCGATGGCATACACTCCATCGACCGAAGTCCGCTGATGCTTGTCGACGACAACATAGCCCTCGTCGCAGCATTCGATGCCCATTGCCAGGGCGAGTTCGGAACGCACCCGGCATCCCATCGCCGGATAGATGACGTCGAAATGTCGCACCTCGCCGTCCTTAAGGATGGCCTCGTAACCATTGTCGGACGGAACAAACTTTTTGAACGTGTCGCAAATGGCAATGTTCTCTTCCATGGCCACGCGCCGTGTGCTGGCGGAAAAATCGGGAAGATAGCGTGCGAGCAGTGTGACGTGCTGCGTGTACTGCTTGAGGAACAAGGCCTCTCGCAGTGCCTTCGCCTCGTGTCCGATAACCGCGACCCGACGATCTATGACTTCATAGCCGTCGCAAACCGGGCAAAGGCGTACGCTGCCTCTGGCGATGGCCTCGCCCAGACGCGGAATTGCAGGCACGACGTCGACGATACCTGTCGCCAGGAATATCTTGCGGGCGACGATCCGCCCCGCGTTTGTCTCGGCACCAAATCCGCCTAAGGTCGGCTCGATCGATGACGCCTGATCCTGCACCAGTGTCGCTCCGTATTCGGCGGCCTGCGCGCGAAGGCGTTGCAGAAGATCGGGGCCGCTGATCCCTTCCGGAAATCCGGGGCAATTACGGCTTTGTGCAATCAGCATCGCGCGCGATTCACCCGCGTCGACCACGACGACCCGATGACGAAACCTGCCGAGATAGATAGCGGCGGCCAGCCCCGCAGGTCCGCCGCCAACAATGAGAACATCCGCTTCAGTCGCGGATGAGGCTGAATGTCGGCGTTTGCGCACGGATTGATCCATCCGCGCCGAACGCACTCATGGGAAAGATGTTCCAGCGCCGAAATCGAAAGGCGCGACATCTGCCGCGGCAAGGCGTTACCACTCGATCGCTGGCCGCGCGATCATCAGCCAGAAAATCCCGAGGACGGCAGCAAAGGCGGGAAAGCCAAAGGCGAACCACAGCCAGAAAAGCCTGATATACCGGGCCGGCAGCGGGGCTCCCGCCTTGGCGGCTTCGGACGCCAGATTGCGCATCTCCATCTGCATCCATACCACCGGCAGCCAGAACACACCGGTGACGATATAAAGCGCGATGGAAAGCACGATCCAGCCTTCGGAGAGCGAGTAACCCGCCAGCCAGGCGAGCGCGACGCCGGTTATCGGCTGCGCCACGACGGCAGTTGCCGTGAAGAGAAAGTCGGCGACCACTACGATGCGCGCCACTGCCGCAATTGTTGCTGCATTGCCGGTCCTGTGGGCGAGAAGCATGAAGAACGCAATGCCGGCGCCGGTGCCAAGCAGCACGCTGGCACCGATGACATGCAGGTACTTCAGCACGAAATAGAGCATCAGCGCTCCTCCAGGATTGCCAAGGCAACGAAGTGAAGGACGATGATCGGCAAGACCTTCAGGAACGGCCCAAGCGGTTCGTTCCACAGGTCCGGGCGCAGGAAAGTGCCCACGATTAGATAGAAGAGCGAGAGCGCGATGCCGGCGTAGACGCCTTTTCGCGCCGTTGGCCGCCAGGCTATGAGTGCGCCGACGACGACGTCGGCAAGAGCGCCGGCGATCACGGCAGGCGCCGACAACATGCCAGCCCCCGTGCTTTGCATGAGGCCGATGCCGTTGCCGTAGCCAGTGGTCAGCGAAACAATCCCCGTCATGATCCAGAAGAACGGCAGGACGACGAAGATTGCAGGCTTGGCGAAATAAAGCCCGGCGAACCATTTCTCCTGCACCGTTGCCGGATTGAGCGCGAGGAACTGCGCCAAGCTTTGTGGGTGTATGCCGGTCAGGGAAATCCAGTTCGATGGATCTCCGACCGCCCCTCGCGTGATCTCCCTGGCGGCATTGGTGCGCATCGGAGGTCGCCAGCCGAGCATCGCGGCAAGATCGCCGAGGCGGTAGAGAAATCGGGCAACCCATCCCGGCAAGACAAGCCTGGCTGCGGAACCCCAGCCGAGCCAGCGGCGCAAAGTGCCGACAACCTCGTCCATGGTCACCTGTTCGGGACCTGCAAGTTCCAGCGCCATACGAGACGGACTGCCGGGATTGAGAAAGAAGAGCACCGTCGAGACCACATCCTCGAGCTGCACGACCTGTAGCCGGCCGGTATCTGGCATTGACGGCAGCACCGGCAGCGAGGCCAGACCGCGAAACAATGCACTGGCCCCAAACACAGGCCGGCCGAGCACCACGGAAGGGCGAAGGATTATCCAGTCCAGATCAAGTGCCATGAGGGCCTGATCGCCAGCATATTTCGTCGCCGAGAACGACGAAGGCTGTGCCCGATCGACACCCATTGCCGAGAAGTGGATCACCCTGGCAACGCCGGCCCGCGCGCAGGCGAGAAAAAGAGCCGCCGCAGCATCGCGATGAACTTGCCCGGTCTTTTCGCGAGGGCTGTCCTGCAGAACGCCGGCACAGTTCACGACGGCATCGATGCCGGCCAGATGCGGCAGCCAATCTTCAGGGCGTAGCGCGGTCGCCATGTCCAGCACCAGCAATTGGTAGTCGCGGGCTGCATTTGCCCGAGGGCTACGGACGATGCCGACCACCTCATGTCCTTCGGAAACGAGGCGGGAACGAACCGAAGCGCCGATCAGGCCGGTGGCGCCAACAACGAGAATTCTCATCGGACCCCGGTCTCCGGTAGCGGTAACCACGAGACCATCGCCGTCCTATTCGGCGCGTGTCTCCTCGATGGCGTCGATGTTGTTCCGGCGCTGCGAAAACACACGTCTCCCAGGCAGTTATTCAAGGGTGATGGTGACCACAGGCAGTCAAGTCGAAGGCCGCGACGTTTACTGGTTTTTACAGTGTGCGCTTGTAGCGTTGCTTCCACACATTGTCCTCCCAGCGCCGAACGGACCACAAGACTGGTGTGCAACTTGAAATAGAGCACATCATGGTTGCGTCAACTGAACCGCTGACCGACCTGCGCGATCATTTGGGCAGTCCAGGTGGGGCACTAGCTGTATGAATGCGCGAGAGACGAGCGCGGCCACTGTCCGGCAACGCGGAACAAACCATCGAGGACGGGATTAGGAAAGCACCAGGAGACCTATTATGGACAGGGAAGCGCGTATCAGGCGGCGAGCCCATGAAATCTGGGAGCGTGAAGGCCGTCCGGAAGGGCGGCAGCGCGAGCGTTGGGATCAGGCCGTACAAGAGATCGAGGCAGAGGGTTCCGAGGCAGAACTTGGACCGGTCGTGCCTGACCCGACCGTTGGCGCTGACTCCCAACGCGATACGGGCGGCGCCCGAGCTAACGGCAAGCCGATCTCTTGACCGGCTGTTCGGCACGGAAAGGAAAATGCCATGCCTCGTATCATCGCCTGGGTCGTGATTCTACTGGCGGTACTCTTCATCATTTGGCTGTCGTTCGACCTGACCGGCCGGACCAGCGACGGGACTCAGCCTGCGCCCCATGCAATAGACCAGGACGGGTGACGACGGCGGTTGACCTCGATTCCGGGCAGGACCGGCAAAGTTCGAAGTTGAGGCGATCCTGGCCTAACTCGATGGGGCGGACTCCTCATTCCTGTACTCGTGAATGAGGCCGAGGATTTGCGATCGGACCAGTTCGCGAGCCTCGGCCTGAACGAACGGCATCAACAGTTCGACCCGTTCCTCGACGCTCTCGGGAAGATCCGCAGCAGGATCGATGAGGTCGTTACCGTGCGCGTAGAGATTTTCCGTCAGTTTTTTGTCGAGGTCGGAAAAAATGCCCATTGATCTGCTCCAAGCCAGCTTCTCTGCTTAAATTGAATGCTGACGAAAATGTTCCCCGGATTATCGATCACAACAGCTGCTTCTCCGGCCGAACGCGGGCTAGTCCAGCTCTAGTGGTAGCTTTTGACGTGATGCGGATTACCTGTTCCGACCCCACGACGTTGACGGCGAAGGCGCTGGATGGTGCGATGCGCCGGGAGCGGACGTCTGGGCTTAGGCCATCGAATGTCTGCCTTTGGACAGAAATTTGCGTTGAGTCCCACCAACCCACAGGCGAGAGGTCCTGAGCAGCCGTCGCACGTTCCGGCGATCGCCGCTCTGTAATTTGTGCTCTGTCATACTTTTGATAGTATGCCCTGTCAGCGAGGGTAACATGTCGTATAGGAGCCGAGTTGACGTTCCGAAGCCGGGGACTGGCTCGCGCCCTCCGATCGGCAGGGGGTTGACGGACGACGGCGTCGAGGCCCGTCACGAGCGGCGCGTACTAACCGCCCTTCACTACGATCTCGTAGGCTCCACCGAGTTACTCGGCCTGCTCGGCATCGAAGATTTTGAGGAACTTATCTTGGCGTTTCAAATGGCCGCCAAGGAAGCGATCGTATCCTGCTCCGGAACCGTGAGGGTCGAGGTCGGCGACGGCGGCGTCGCTGTGTTCCCAGTCAATCTGGGTGCGAAGGATGCGGCGTCGCTGGCGATCAGCGCCGGACTTGAGATCGTCAGGGCGTGCGAGCTCCTTGCCGCGGAGAAAGGGAGGAGCGACCTGCATGTAAGGGTCGGCGTGGCGACCTCGATGACGCTAATCCTGAAGGGCGACACCGCTGTAGCGCAGGACACGGTAACCGGCCCTGCATTTGCGCTGGCCACCAGGCTGCAGGCAATCGCCCGGCCAGATACCGTCGTCGTGTGCAACGAGACGCGCAATCTGACACGGCGCTCACACGTATTTAGCTTCTGCGGTTCTCACGTCATCAAAGGCTTCGCGCAACCCGAGCAGGTCTGGCAGGCGCTGAGGCACAAGCGGGGGGTAGACCGTTTCTTCGCGTTCGGACGCCTCACCAGCCCCTTGATCGACCGCACGAGTGAGGCCGAGCTGATACATGAATGTTGGAATGAAGCCGCTTCGGGACGGGGCCAGGTCGTCGTGATCGAGGGCGAAGCCGGCATTGGCAAGTCGCGCATCCTGCATGAGGTGCGCCGGCGAACGCGCTTCCAACGCAACAGGTTGCTCCTCTTCCAATGTATGCCAGGCGACTCGCGTTCGACGCTGCATCCACTGCGGCAGGCGATGCTGGGCAATTTCGACGACGGCGAGCGTGCACTCACCCCTGCGCTTGTAGCCGAGGTGTTCGCCGCACATGACGTTCACGACGGCGAAGTCGCCGACATTTTTTCTTTTCTGCTCGGCGTGGAAGGCGCGAGGTCCGGCTTCCATGAGATGGATCCGGAAATGATCCGGGAGAAGGCCGATTGGGCTGCGCGCCATGCGTTACAAGCAACGTGTGCCAGCGGCCCAGTGATCTTGATCGTTGAAGATATTCACTGGATCGACCTGACGTCGAAGCAACTGCTGGGTGAACTTGCAAAGCTGGTTCCTAGTTGCCCCGTGCTCTTGATCGTGACGACGAGGCCGGGTTCTGGCGACTGGCTGGACGAAAAAAGCAAGCATGTCCTGCTCGCTCCCCTCGAGCATGCCGACACCTTGCGGGCAATCGCAACGATGTGGCCTCAAGGCAAGCGAGCGCCTGCGCCTGAGCTGATAGAGTTGGTCGAGCGCGTCACCGGTGGTGTACCCCTGTTCATCGAGGAGGTTTGCCAATGGATGGCGGAGAATGCCGCTAGCGGTACGGAGCAGCTGCCACAGGGCGTTTCGCTCGGCCGCGCGGCGGTGTTGGAAACAGTGTTAGACGCCCGGCTGGAGCCTCTCGGGCGCGCCCGCGAGGTGGCGCGCGCGGCCGCCGTCGCCGGCAACAGATTCAGCCTGGACTTGCTGTCGGCGCTCTTGCCGGAATTTGACCCGGGCACAATCTCTGCGGCGCTCGATGCCCTGGCCGAGGCAGGCTTCGTACGCGCCAGGCACGCAGCGGCAACAGTGTACGCGTTTCGGCATGCGCTTATCCAAGAGACGATCTATAATGGAACACTGCGGAAACGGCGGCAGACTCTGCATCAGCGTCTTCACGCGGCAGCTAGCGGCAACCGCAGCCTCGTTGGCTGGCTAACAACGGCAGCTCTTGCCGATCATGCCGAGCGAGGAGGCCTGCTGGACGAAGCGATCGGCGAGTTCGTCAATGCCGGCATGGAAAGCTCGTCCCGCTCGGCCATGGCTGAGGCAAGGCAGCTGCTCGAGCATGCCATTGCGCTTTGCGGGCAGGTTTCTGATCATGACAAACGGGATGCGCTGCGGCTCTCGGCGATGGTGGCGCTCGGGCCGATACTGACCGCCGTCGAAGGGCCAAATTCCGAGCACGCCCGCAGGCTCTACGACGACGGCGTAAAGATCGCACGGCGTCGGCCGATAGCTGACCGCGCCAAGTGGTTCCCGATCTATTGGGGTTGGTGGTTCACGGGTTCGGTCGTTGATGGCGAGCGGGCGCAGGCCGTCGTCAGTGATCTAATGGAGGTTAACGACCCCGAGATTCAGCTTCAGGCTAGGCACTGCTTGTGGGCAGTCGATTTCAATCGCGGAGACCATGGTGGATGCATAGCCGCGATTGATGCTGGATTGCCGCTCTATGACGTGGGCCAGGGGCATGCGAATGCCACGCGTTTTGGGGGGCACGACGCGCGCGTGTGCGGCTTGGCGCATCGTGCACTGTCGCTGTGGTTCTCGGGACGTGCAACGAGCGCTCTCCGCTCCATGTCGGAGGCCCGCCGCTGGGCGCAGCAGACTGGCCATGTCGGCAGCATTGCGCATGCCTGTATCAACGACGCGATGCTGAGTTGCTATCGCCGCGACTTCGCCTCGTTGCGTGACGTGATTGAGGATCTGCGACAGCTGACCACGCTTCATCACCTGCCTTCGCTAGTCGTCTCGGCGCAAATCTTCGAGGGCTGGTGCGATGGCAACGCCGGCCAACTTGAACGGGGCAAGGACAAGATGCGTGAGGGCCTCGGCCTGCATGGACAAGTGCAGACACCCGAGGACGAGCCCGTCTATTGCGGCATGCTGGCGGAACTTCTCGCGCGCTCGGGTGAGATCAGTCACGCGCTTGCGCTGCTTCATTCGGCGGTGGCGCAGGCCGAGGCGGGTGGCAGCCGCTACTGGCTGGCGGAACTACACCGGCGAATTGCAGAACTTCTCGTCCTTGACAGGACGGCAGCCGGCCGGGCGGCAGTTGCCCTTGAGAAGAGCCTCAATACTGCAGCCGAGCAAAATGCCGTGCCCATCCTCATCGCGGCCTACGAGACGCTCAGCGCGTCAAATCTCTCGCCCGTACTGCTTCGGAGCTACAACGACCGTGTCGAAGCGGCAAGGAAGTCGGTTGAGCCCGGCGAACCGCTGATCGTGAACCCTGAGCCGGAACTGCGGGCCAGCCGATAGTGGAACAATATGAGCGCGTTGGTCCTCCGGCAGACGAAGCGCTGACCTATCTGATGTCGATGCGACAAGCGTTGGGCATCACCCGTATTGCGGACATTACCGGCCTGGACCGTGTCGGCATCCCGGTCGTGCAGGCAACGAGGCCGCTCTCGTTTTCAAACGCGGTCGCGCAGGGAAAGGGTGCCAGCCTAGCTCGCGCTGTGATATCGGCCATATTGGAATCCGCTGAGAGCTTTTTCGCCGAGCGCATCGAACATCTTGATGCAGCTTACGCTTCGGCCAGGTTACTCGAGATACCCTACGGGCGATTTGAGAGGTGGCTGCGAGAGCCCGCACCTGCTGATTGGCGCGGCCGAGAAATCGCTTGGGTAGAGGCGGAGAACCTGCTGGGCGGCGGCCGCGACTTCGTTCCGCTGGAATTGGTGCACACGGCCTATCTCGTACCGCCCAGCCCCTGTGACGGAATTTTCACGCCAACGACAACCGGACTGGCGGCCGCGCTTGATGAAACAGACGCCATCACACACGGCATATTGGAATGCGTCGAACGCGATGCGATCGCCCGCGCTCTCAAGACGCATGGTTTTCTGCAACACCAGCAAATCGATCCAGCGACCATCGATGACGCAAGGGTCTTGGCTCTATTGGATGAACTTGCACGAAAGGACATGATCGTCGGCCTTTGGCTTGCGCCATCGCCTGTCGGCCTGCCTGTGATTTGGTGCCATCTGATGGAGAGCAATCCTCGCGAGACGGCATTGCTCCATCTGCCAGCCGATGGTTCGGCTGCTGCATTCGATCCGGCGGCAGCTGCCGTCCAAGCGATCCATGAGGCGGCGCAGGCGCGGCTTGCGGCGATCTCGGGTGCGCGCGATGACATGACCCGGGCATCTTATCCGAAATATCCCGACTGGCAGCTTATCGAGGCGCACCGCCAGCTGATCGCCGGCGGCCGCAAGGACGTGAGCTTCGCCCGCCAGCCTGCCTATCGAGCGGCGGGCGGGCAGACCTTGCGTGGCAGCCTTCTCGCAAGACTGGGGGAAAGCGGAATCAGCGCCGTGTA
The DNA here is from genome assembly GCF_053848045.1 of Mesorhizobium sp. BHbdii. Lineage (NCBI taxonomy): Bacteria > Pseudomonadati > Pseudomonadota > Alphaproteobacteria > Hyphomicrobiales > Phyllobacteriaceae > Mesorhizobium > Mesorhizobium sp. BHbdii. Next base: position 138,949 of record NZ_JBSPKX010000003.1, read on the forward strand.
TCTGATCCGCCTCAACACCAGCCCTTGGAACCGACTCTCGGCCGTCAGGATAGTTATTCCCCAATTGTACCCTTTGGTGGAGTGACCGGATGCGACCTCGGCTCGTTTTCACCGGCCCCACGCTATCGCATCCAGAGGCACAGCAGGTGGCCGACGTGATCTGCCTGGCGCCCGCGGTGCAAGGCTCGATCATAGCTGCGGTGCAGCGCTATGACCCGGCTGCAATTGTCATCATAGACGGCGCTTTCCAAGCTGAGCCGGCAGTGAGGCACAAGGAGATATTGTGGGCGATCAGCCAGGCCGTCCCGGTGATTGGTGCTGGAAGCATGGGAGCCTTGCGAGCGGCCGAGCTTTACCCATACATGCACGGCGTTGGCCTTATCTATCGATGGTACCGCCGCTTTGCTTTCCTGCCTGATGACGCAGTGGCAGTGCTGTACGGTCCGAAAGAGGTGAATTTTTCGCCACTGACGCACGCCTTGGTTGATTTGCGAATGACCGTCCGCGCCGCTGGGAGGCGGAACCTGATCTCCACCGATTTGTCAGGAAAGCTTGAGGATGCGGCCCGGAAACTCAATTTTCGTGAACGTACGCTCTCGCGAATGGTCCGCGAGGCATTACCGGAAGCCGGTGACCATGATATCGAAGCCTGCCGGCAAACCCTCGCAGGAGCTTTCGTTCAGCAAAAGAAACGCGACGCACTTTCAGCTCTGCAACTTATGCGCGAAAATGTATTGGTGCCAGCGGAATTGAAGAATTTCAGAATGACGATCGCGTTTGTCCAAGATTTGAAGGACGCCGGCTTAGCAATCTGACGACAGAGTTGCCGGTGATACTTGGTACAATTTACGAAGTACAAGCTTCATGCTAGTGTCGCAGGCTATGAGAGGGGCCGCGCAGTTGAACGCGCTTGATAGCGCCGGTCGGGCGGGGATGTCGGCCGGAACACGCTTCCTGCTATACCCACAAGCGCCTCACCTTTCTGGGTACGAGAAACCCGAGGCGGTCTGGATTTCAACATCGCCTGGTTTGATCCGTCCGGGCCCGGAGGATCATCGCATATACGTGCGTGATCCCGTGCTGGACAAGCAGCCGTACGAGTATCCCTACCTGCCGCCCTTCGTAGGCGCGTATTTCCCACCAGCCGAACCCGGCTTCGATGGTCATTTCGACCACCTCTCTCTTCAGTCGCGCCATTTCCTGGCAGCGCATGCGTTCGCGGCTGCGAGCCGGGTGCTGGACATCTGGGAAAGCTATCTGGGCAAGCCGATTGTCTGGTACTTCGCCGAAACATACGAGCGGCTTGAGATCATTCCCTGGGTTGACTGGGAGAATGCGCAATCGGGGTATGGCTATCTGGAGCTTGGCCGCGAGCGTGGAGCGGATGGGCGCGGCCATCCGTACGCCCTCAACTTCGACGTGATCGCGCATGAAATGGGTCACGCCATACTCTTTTCTCTCTTCGGAGTGCCCACGGAAGGTTTGCAGGACGGCGACTTCGGGCCGTTCCACGAAGCCAACGCCGATCTTATTTCGCTGCTTTCGTTCCTGCATTTCGACAGCGGGATGGATCGATTGTTAAGGCACAGCCAGGCAAACCTGCTTGTCCTCAACGAGCTCAACCGCATCGCCGAACTGACGGGCGACCGCCAGATCCGCCTTGCCAGTAACTCGCGCAAGATGACGGAAGTGACCGAAGAGATTCATGACCGGTCTCGCCCATTCACGGGAGCGGTGTTCGATACCCTGGTCGATCTCTACCATGCCGGCCTGGTGCGGCAGGGCCTGGCCGACGAGCGCCTGCTTGGCTTCGACATCAGGCAGGTTGGCGAAGCCGACATGCGGCACATCTCTAACCTCACGGGCGATGCATTCCGGGCCCGTCCGTTCCTTTTCAAGACCGAGCTAATCAAGGCGCGCGACGATGTCGCGCTTGCGCTCGCGCGCGCGTGGACGCGCCTCGATGCCGATCATCTCACATTCGCAGTCGCAGCCTCCACCATCATCGAAGTGTCCGACCGCATCCGCCCGGCGATAGCGGCAAGCTTCGAAGAGAATTTCAGGTGGCGGGAGATTTTATGAATTGATGATTGCAACGGAGGGTAACAACATGAGCGACGAATTTCATCGGCCCACACTCACTTTTCCCGACCAGGCTTACAATGCAACGCAAGTTCGACTTTATGGTATTTCGCCAGGGGGAGACGATTATGTATTCCCTGGAGGTACGAAAAGTGTGTATGGCTCGGAATTCAAGGTGTCGGTAGAATCTATTTCTACTAATGTAAGTCATAACGAAGTGGTTTCGGAAAGAATAGACAAGCTTAATGCCGCTGGCAATCTTACGAAAGGCCAAATAGCTTCTTTGATATCCCGGTCAAGAACCAGCCGGTTTCCTGATGGATATGGATATGCTACCCAAATTTCCTTAGATATCCGAAAATTTGGCTTAATTGTAATTTCGAGCGTAATCTCGTTCAACGAAGCGCTGAAACAGGAAGCGCCCCTATCATGCGGCATCATCGTGGGTTATTCGTATGAAGGTCATTGCTATGATCTTCCAAAGCCAAAAATCATGCTTATTCCTGCCGCACCTCAACCCATACCTATTGACGACTGCGGATATGATAAGAAAGCTCACCCTGATGACCCAAATTCAGTAGACAATTATCTTCTCTGGATCGTCGACAAGCTTGATGAGTGCGTGGAATTCGAAATGAACCAGGGGTTCGTTGAACAGATCGTTCTCGATGCAAATCTGCCCGGCAAGCGCTCGCCCACAATGTATGCGTCCAGGATGATGATGGGACATCGTGGGGGAAGACTTGGCGACTGATAGAACGAGTGCGCGCATGGCCGATCGCGAAGTTGTCGGTTAGCCCAAGCTCGGCTTGCAGGGGCTGTCGTCCAAATCCAACCGGCCTATGGGGATTATACACCGCTGAAACTCGGCATGCTGGACTGCTAGCCGCTTTGACCGTTGTGTTGGCGGACTTAGGGCAGGCGGACGGCAAGTCGGGGGGCACCTAGGTGGCACCAACCAAAAACTATTCGACTTTTGTCTCAACCCTAGACCTAATCAGGCGCAAATTTCCATGATCGAGACATTGGGTTGGCAGTTGCTGCATATCCGCCCTGGCCATTAAACCTACGTCGAGAACCGCTGCTGCTGACCCGTGGGCGCCCTTCTTTCCCGGTGCTGGGAATGATTGCTTTGCGCCGCATCTCGTTTGCAGAAATCGGCTTCGGCAGCCCAATAAAGCTGCCGGTCGGCCGTCGGCCCTGAGCGGTCCTACGGCTCCGAGACAAAGCGTCAACTATAGAATTGCTGCTGGGCTATTCGAAGGAATAGGTGAATCCTCCTTCGGAGGCTCCGACAGTCACTTTCGTCATCTTTTCGCCTTCGAGCGACCGGTTCAGCACGCCACGGCTCAATTCCGGCAGCAGCGTGTTTGTCAAAATGGCGTCGATCATCCGCCCGCCAGATTCGATCTCGGTGCAGCGGGCCTTGACCAGATCCATGACGCCGTCACCGATCACCAGCTCGGCATCATTGCTTGAACGCAGCCGGCGGGCGATCTTGGCGAACTGATGGCGGGTGATCGCTTCGATCATCGTGTCCGAGAGCGGGTAGTACGGGATGGTTACCACCCGGCCAAGGAAGGCCGCGGGGAAAACCTTCAACAGCGGGCCGCGCAATGCCGTGTCGAGATCGTCGAGCCCCGCCCGTACCGTGCCGCTGCTGGTCCGGTCCATGATGACTTCGGAGCCAACGTTCGAGGTGAGCAGGATCAGCGTGTTTTTGAAATCGATCCGCCGGCCTTCGCTGTCGTCCATCATTCCCTTGTCGAAGACCTGGAAGAAGATTTCATGCACGTCGGGATGCGCTTTCTCGACCTCGTCAAGCAGGATCACCGAATAGGGCTTGCGCCGGACCGCCTCGGTCAGGATGCCGCCCTTGCCGTAGCCGACATATCCGGGTGGCGCGCCCTTCAAGGTAGAAACCGTGTGCGCCTCCTGGAACTCGGACATATTGATCGAAATGAGGTTCTGCTCGCCGCCATAGAGCGTCTCGGCCAAGGCCAGCGCGGTTTCGGTCTTTCCGACGCCCGAGGGACCGCAGAGCAGAAAAACCCCCACTGGCTTTTCGGGCGCGCCGAGCCCGGCCCGGCTGGTCTGCACGCGCTTGGCAATCATTTCCATGGCGTGATCCTGACCGACCACGCGCTCGGACAGGGTGGCGGCGAGCCGCAGCGCCTTTTCGGTCTGGCTCGACAGCATCCGGCCAGTCGGGATGCCGGTCCAGTCCTGCACCACAACAGCCACGGCATTGCGGTCGACCGACGGCAAGATCAGAGGCGTCTCGCCCTGCGCTTCTGCGAGTTCGGCCATCAGCTCCCGCAGCCGCGCGAGATCGGCAGCCGGATCGGGTGGAGAAGGATCGGCAGTGGCCTTTGCATCCGCATCGGTTTCAGGCGTTTCGATCTCGCGCGTTTCGATCTCGGGCGCATCCGCACTTGCCGTTTCGGCGACCGCCTGCGGAGTCTCCACTGCATCGAGCGGCACACCCTCGCCGCGCAGCCTGGCGCGCAATTCCAGTATCTCGCCAACCAGCGCCTTTTCCCGATCCCAACGTTCCTGCGCGGCAGTAAGCGTAAGTTCGGTCTCGGCAAGCCCCGTTTCGACCCGACCCTGCCGGTCGGCCACGTCGATGCCGATCGCTGCCTCGCGGCCGATGATGCCGCGCTCGACCTCCAGCGCCTGGCGGCGGCGCATAATGTCCTCCACCTCCGCCGGGGTGGCATGCTGCGAAATAGCGACACGGGCGCAGGCGGTGTCGAGAAGGCTCACGGCCTTGTCGGGCAGTTGCCGCGCCGGGATGTAGCGGTGGGACAGGCTGACCGCCGCCTCGATCGCCTCATCGAGGATCTGCACCTTGTGGTGCTGCTCGAGGACACCGGCGACACCGCGCAGCATGAGAACGGCCACCGCTTCCGACGGCTCATCTATCTTGACGACCTGGAAGCGACGGGTAAGCGCCGGGTCCTTCTCGATGTGCTGCTTGTATTCGGCCCAGGTCGTTGCTGCGATCGTGCGAAGCTCACCGCGCGCCAGCGCCGGCTTCAGCAGATTGGCCGCATCACCGGTTCCTGCCGCGCCGCCGGCGCCGATCAAGGTGTGAGCTTCGTCGATGAAGAGGATGACCGGCGTTTCGGAGGATTGGACCTCGTCAATGACCGCCTTCAGCCGTTTTTCGAATTCGCCCTTTACGCTTGCGCCCGCCTGCATCAGGCCGACATCGAGCATACGCACACTGACGCCCTGCAGTGTCGGCGGCACGTCGCCCTCGGCAATGCGCAAGGCAAAGCCCTCGACGACCGCGGTTTTGCCGACCCCGGCCTCGCCGGTCAGGATCGGGTTGTTTTGCCGGCGTCGCATCAGGATATCGACGATCTGCCTGATCTCCGGATCGCGTCCGACGACCGGATCGATCTTGCCGTCGCGGGCGCGCTGGGTCAGGTCGGTTGCATACTTCGCCAGCGCCGAATCCCCGCCCGGAACCCGCCGCGGTGTTTCGGCGGCGGGAACCTCAGTCGAGGCGCCGGCTTCGAGTGAACCCTCCATGACATCTGCGAACCGCGCGATGACGGCCTCCGCATCGATCTTGTCGAATTCACCGCTGATCTTTGACAGCAGGCCGTCCAGCACCGGCGTCTTCAGGCAGGCGAGCAGAATATGCGCACTGCGCACTTCCTCGACGCTGAACTCCAGCCCCGCCAGGCTCCAGGCTTCCTGGATGGCGTGAAAGATATGATCGGAAAACTCCTCGATCGAAGTGGCGCCATAGGGCAGCTTGTCGACGGCGCGGGTCATATCGGCCGTGAGCCGGCTCGCATCCACCCCGGCGTCGGCCAGTATCAGTTGCACATCCGAGCGGTCGGAAAGTACCAGTTGTTCGATGAAGTGAACGAGCTCGACATAAGGATTGCCGCGCAGTTTGGCGGTGTCGGCCGCAGCCTTGAAGGCGCGCAAACAGACGGGGTTGAGCTTACCGACCAGTTCCTTGCGTTTGAAGCTCTGCGACGACCGGCGCTGTTCCATTGAACTTGCTCCTCCAATCTGCCAGGCAATAAACTGCCACATAAGCAGCGACTTGACAAAGAGCGTTATCGACAGGGCGTCTGGGTGTTCGAACCAGTCGACTTCTTCCCTGACAGCAAAGCCGACGCCTTCGGCTACAAACAGCCGTGGAGTGCCCAGCTCTTGCGGATGCCTTCACATACAGGGTTCGACAATTGCGCCAGCGATTTCGAGCTCAGGCCCCCCTCTGCAAGCTTCCATTAAGATTGAGCAGCAACTAAATTGTGGTAAAGTGTCGCGGTGTGGTAACGTTGGGTCACGCACGGCCCAGGAGCCGCTCGCTGGGGGATGGTGTGATTGATCTCGCACTCTGGCTGAATCCGCTGGACGGTGAAAATCCGTCAGGGGAGGATTTGCGCAACGATCCAGCCTTTCATGAGCTGGAGCGTCTCACCGAGCCCCAGGTCAAGGTCGTCCATGGCGGGCACAACAAACCCTCGTCGGAGAACACCATTCCGGTCGACTGGCCTGCCGTCCTCGACAAGGCGGAGGAATTGCGTGCGCATGGCCGGGATCTGCGCCTGCTTGTCATTGTCACGCGCGCGCTCGCCAATGAGCAGCGGCTCGCCGGACTCGCGCATGGTCTGACCCTTATCGCGCGGACCTTCGATCAGCATTGGGAGACCATGCATCCGGCCCTGCGGCCCAGTGCTTCACCGCGCGACGCCGCCTTGCGTCGCATCAACGCCCTGCTCGACCTCCAGAATGGCCAGGACGGGTTGTTGGCGGACTTGCGGAAAATGACGTTCTTCGCGCCGCGCCCTATCGGACCGATCAGCGGACGCGACCTGGAACAAGGCGCCCTCGACGAACGGCTCATGCTTCTGGAATCGGCTTCAGGATTGAATGCGGCCGAAAAGGCAGCGCTGGTCAGCGCGCACGGTCAGCTACTGAACCGGGTCCATAGCGGATGCGCGGCACAGGCCGATCAGGCCAATGCCGAGATGATGGCGCTCATCGCCGATGCCCAAGCGACGATCACGGCTCTCGAGGCGGTCGAGACGGCTCTCAACGCCCGTCTCGAGGGCGGTGGCGCCGCTGTTCCGGAATTGAAGCGGTTTCTGCAGCGTTTGCTGTCGACCCTCGAACGGAATTCGGCAATCGAGACCGCGACGAACGGCGCGGCCGGGCCTGCCCCCACGACTGCAGATCCGGAAATGCCTGCTCGAAACGGTCATGGAGCCGATACTATGGCAAGTATGGCGAGTTACGCGGAACCGAGCACGGCGCTCCCGGATCGGATTTCCTCGCGCGACGACGTCGTGAAATGCCTCGACCTCGTCGTCGCCTTCTATGACCGCACCGAACCGTCGAGCCCGATCCCGCACCTCGCCCGCCGCGTGCGCCGGATGGTGCATATGGATTTCGTTGAACTGATGGAAGATCTCGCCCCGTCGGGGCTGAAGGAATTCCGGCTTCTTGCCGGCGTTCCCGATGCCAAGAAGACGGCCCAGAAGGATGAAAGGTAACGAGCCATGGCAGCTGAAAGCAAAGCGAAAGTCATCGAACGGAATCGCGCGCCGCGCGTGCAGATCGCCTATGACGTGGAAACCTATGGCAGCCCAACGACGATCGAATTGCCGTTCGTCATGGGCGTGATGGCCGATCTTTCCGGCGCTTCACAGACCAGGGAAGCGATGAAGTCGGTACTGGACCGCTCCTTTGTCGAGACCGATGCCAACCGCTTCCCCCGTTTCATGGAGGCGCTTGGGCCGCGCGTCAAAGCCCGCGTGAAGAATACGCTGCCTCAGGCTGAGGGCGCCGAGCGGGAGGAAGAGCTGGCACTCGATCTTACCTTCACCAAAATGGGCGATTTCGCCCCGGACAAGATCGCCGAGCAAGTTCCGCAACTGGCCGAGATCCTCAAGATGCGTCGCCAGCTCGAGGAGCTGCTCGGCTTCATGGATGGCCGTGTCGACGCCGAAAAGCGCATCGCGCAGCTTCTGAACAACGAGCCGCTTCTTGGCAAGATCGCCAGCCAGGCACTGTCCGACGAAGACAAGGTTGAGGTGTAAATCATGGCCGAACAGCAAAAAACCGCAGCCGTCGCCGCCGAGGCGGAGGCCATCGATCTCGGAGAATTCAGCGGGCTCCTCGAGAAGGATTTCAAGGTCAAGAAGGACGACAGCGAGAAGCTGCAGCAACTCGTTCGCAATCTCGCGCTGGCGGCACAGTCCCGTTCCGATACCACCACCATCTCGTCCAACGCGATCAAGTCGATCAAGTCGCTGATCGCAGGCATCGACAAGATGCTGTCGGAACAGGTCAACGAGATCCTGCACGCGCCGGAAGTGCGCGAAATGGAAGGCACATGGCGCGGGCTCTGGTATCTCGTCAACAACACCGAAACGGATCAGAAGCTGAAGATCCGGGTGATGAACATTTCCAAGGAGCAGCTCGCCGACACGCTTGAAGACTATGAAGGCCAGATGTGGGATCAGAGCCCGATCTTCAAGAAGGTCTATACGGACGAGTATTCGATGCTGGGCGGCGAGCCGATTGGCTGTCTGATCGGCGCCTACGAATTCTCTAACCATCCGCGTGACGTCGGCTTGTTGCGCAACATCTCGGGCATTTGCGCCTCCGCGCACACGCCGTTCATCGCGGCCGCGTCGCCACGCCTGTTCCGCATGGACAGCTGGCAGGAACTGCCGAACCCGCAGGACCTGCAGATGATCGTCTCCAACCCGGCCTATGCCTCGTGGCAATCCCTGCGCGAGAGCGAGGATGCGCGTTATATCGGCTTGACCATGCCCCGTGTCCTGGCACGACTGCCGTATGGCTCGGAAACTGTTCCGGTGAAGGGTTTCACCTTCGAGGAAGAGGTCCACGGCGACCACAACAAGTATGTCTGGATGAACGCCGCCTTCCCGATGGGCGTGAACATAAACCGCAGCCACAAGCTTTATGGCTGGGGCACACAGATCCGCGGCGTCGAGAATGGCGGCACGGTCATCAACCTGCCGGTGCACAGCTTCCCCACCGATGACGGATCGGTGGCGATGAAATGTCCTACGGAAGTCGCCATCGACGACCGGCGCGAGGCAGAACTGGCCAAGCTCGGCCTGATGCCCATCCTGCACAGGAAAAATACCGATCTAGCGGCTTTCATCGGCGCGCATTCGCTGCAGGATGACGAGACACGTGCCGGCCGGCTGGTCGATCCCGACGCACAGTCGAACGAGCGGCTGAGTGCCAACCTGCCCTATCTTTTCCCGGTTTCCCGCTTTGCGCATTACCTAAAAGCCATTGCGCGCGACAAGATAGGGTCGTTCAAGGAGCGGTCGGACATGCAGATCTGGTTGACCGAGTGGATCAACCGATACGTGCTGGCCAACCCGGCCTTTGCCGACGACAAGGCGCGCGCCAAGCGCCCGCTTGCTGCGGCCGAGGTCCAGGTCGACAGCGTGGAAGGACGGCCGGGCTACTACAATGCTCGCTTCTATCTGCGTCCGCATTACCAGCTGGAGGGCATCAACGCTTCGCTTCGGCTGGTGTCGGAACTGCCGTCCGTAAAGACTTGATTCGCAGCAATCACACCTTGTTCTGTTTGAAAGCGGTGGAGAAAGACAATGCCAGTGAAAATTGATGGTTTTCTAAAGGTTCCGGATATCAAAGGTCCAAGCGTTCGAGACGGCCACGAGGATGAAATCGAAGTCCATGGGGTCGATTACAAGATAATCGCGCCGTACGATCCGAATTCGCTCTCACGCCGCGGTCGTGTTTCCCTGGGGATGATCAAGTTCACCAAGCACTATGACAAGTCGTCGCCCTATCTGAAAAAGGCGCTGTTCGACAACAAGGCGCTGGACGAAGTTGTGTTCTCCGCCCGCCGGACCATCGATGGGGAGACCAGCGACTATCTGGTCGTTACCCTGACCGACGCATCAATCATGGAATACGACATGTCGCAGGCCGAGGACGAGGAAGACCTGATCGAGGAGGAGGTCAGCTTCGCCTACAAGAAGATCAAGTTCGTCTATGACAAGGATGACGAAATCGAAATGGATGTCTATGTCGGCAAGTGAGGCCCGGCGGCCCGGCGCGGACAAGCTACAGCCTACCGGCAGTTCGCGAGCGAAACGCGAAGCGGTCCAGCCCTCGCTTTGGGACCGCCTCGTCAACGACCTGCCGGGCGTGACCTCTGAGATAGACGGGCTGCGCCAGACGTTACAGGACGAGCTTGGTGCGGACCGGCTGGATACGCTGCTGGCGGGCAGCGCGCGGCTTATCGATACCGACGCGGAGCTGACACCCGATCAGAAGCGGCGTCTGCAGCGCCTGGTCTTTCAGACCCAACACCGCGCGGAGATCGAAAGCCGTGGCGTGGTCGTATCGGCTCGCGTCCTCAAGGAGGCCGTGCGGCGCGACATCGAGGCCTTGTTCAACACCGAGCGTTTCGAAGCTGTTCCGCTTCTCTCCGATTTCGAAAGCGAACAGGCCGCAGACAATCCGCCATCGCTGGCCGATTTTCCGGAGGTGCGCCGAAGTGTGGTCAACTACGGCGTGCCTTCCTTCTCGGGCCGTTCGTCCCGCGACTTTGATCGCGAGACCCTGGCGCGCGAGATCCGCTCGGTCCTTGCCACGTTCGAGCCCCGTCTCAAGGAAAGCGCAACCAAGGTAACGGTGACCCTCGGTGACAAAACTGTGGGCCTGAAGATCGAGATAGACGCCGTGCTGATCATGACGCCGACGCCGGAACGCATGCGCCTGCGCACCACGATCAATCTCGATAACGGCCTGGCGCGGACCGAATTTAGGGAAAGCTGAGATGGATCGGGTCTTCGTAGAATATTACGAGGAGGAACTGACCCATATCCGCGGCCTCGCGGCGGAATTTGCCGACATGCATCCGGCGGTGGCGCGCAATCTTTCGCTCGATACGGTCCCCTGCCCGGACCCGTATGTCGAGCGGCTGCTTGACGGCGTCGCTTTCCTCGCTGCGCGCACCCGGTTGAAAGTCGATGCCGAGCGTTCGCGGTTTTCACGCAGCGTCCTGGATGTCCTCTATCCCGATCTGGTTACGCCGGCGCCGGCAACGGCGATGGCAGTGCTGAAACCCGGCCAGCAGGTCCAGTCGATGATTGCCGGCCATGTCGTCAACCGGAACACGCGGCTGGTGTCCAGTCTGCAACCCGGCCTGTCGACGCGCTGCACATTCACCACCGCGCAGGAAATGACGCTGTGGCCGATAACGATCACGTCGGTCAGCTATTTCCAGGATCGCAGCGGGTTGGCAGCGGCCGGCATAACACCGATCGGCGGCGTTGGCGGCGAGGCGGCGCTGCGTATCACGCTGGGTCGGGCCGGAAAAGGCAGGCTCGACGAACTGGCGCTTGAGCGGCTTGATTTCTATTTTGCCGGCCGCACCAAAGCGCCATTGCTGTTCGACGCGATTTTCGGCGCCTGCTCGGCCGTTGGTGCACGGGCCGAGAGCAGGGCCAATCCGCTATCGCCGTTGCCGGGACCCGAAATGGTCGGCATCAGCGACGACGAGGCGTTGATGCCTCGTACCCGTCCGACATTCGAAGGGTACCGTCTGCTGCGCGAATATTTCATGATGCCCGAGCGCTTTCACTACGTGCGGGTTTCAGGACTGCAATCGGTCGTGCGCAGATGCGATGCCGGGCTCGAGATCATCTTCATGTTCCGGCGTCCAGTACCCGAACTTGCCGATGTGACGCCGGCGGATTTTGAACTTTTTGCGACGCCAATCATCAACCTCTTCGAGCGTGACTGCAACGTCATCGAGCTTGATCCGCGCAGAACGCGGCAAGTGCTGCATGCCGACCGCACGCGGGCGCGGGACTTCGAAATCTATCGGGTGACCCATGTCGAGGACGCCGACGCCGAGGGTCCTGACGCCGAAATTCCGGAGCTCTTCAGCCTGGGGCAAAACCGCAGCAATGGCTGGGTCTATTCCACCGAACGGCGGCCTCGGCGGGCCATCGAAGATGAACGGCGCGACGGGTTGACCCGCACCTCATACACCGGAGACGACGTTTTCCTATCGGTTTCACGGCCGGTCGGAAGCCCGGCGAACCGGCCGCTGAAGCGTCTCGACATCATGGCGCTTTGCACCAACCGGGATCTGCCGATCCTCGACGACAACCCTACCTTGACGCTGGAGACTGGCGATCCGGTCGAAACGATCCGGCTTATCGGTGCGTTGCGCCCGCCCCAGCCGGCTATCCCGGCCGCGCTGCCGGCGGGCGCCCAAGGCGAGTCCCGCGCCGACAATCTCGCCTGGCGGCTGGTGGCGCAGCTGGCGCTCAACTTTCTCAGCCTTGCCAAGGAAGGCCGCGGTGTCGATCCGCTGCATGCGCTGCTCGATCTTTATGCCGACCGGGGAGATCCGAGCCTCGCCCGCAATGTGCACTCGATTGTTCGCATCAACTCGCGGTCCGTCGTCGAACGGCTGCAGATCGATGGGCCGATGTGCTTCGGACGGGGCACGGAAGTGACGCTGCATGTGGACCAGTCGGTTTTGGCAGGGCAAAGCACATTGCTGCTTTCAGCCTTGCTTGCACGGCTGTTTGCCCGTCACGCCGGACTAAACGGCTTTGTGCGGACCCGCACGCGGCTGCTGCAGAAGCAGGAGGATGTGCCATGGCCGATGACGCCCGGCAATCGCTACCTGATCTAGACAAATTCGACTTGGACCAGGTCGAAGAGCTGGATGATACATTCGATTTTTTCGAACTGTTGCGCCGGCTCGAACGCAGGGGCGGGCTATTCGGCTATTCCGGCCCCGCGGATCGCGAGCCGGCAAGGCTCGGGCAGCATGTGCGTCTTAGCTTTTCCGCCAAGGACGTGGTTGCGTTCCGCGAAGCGAAGGACAAGACGCCGGGGGAGGTCGGGACGCCGGCCCGGGTCACGGTTGCAAATCTCGGGCTGATGGGACCGGAAGGCCCGATGCCGCTTCATTTGACACGTTGGGTGCTCGATCGTCTGTCGCAGCGATGGTTCACCGGCGCCGACGCACGGCAGACCAGCGACACGACGTTCGTGGACTTCGTCAATATTCTCCAGCACCGCATGATCGCCCTGTACTATCGGGCCTGGGCCGACGCGCATCCGGCAGTACAGGTCGAACGGGCGGTCGGCGGCCGGGTAAGGGCCATGCTTGAAGCCATGGCGGGAATCGGACTTCCTGGTACCGACAATCCCGATCTCGACGCCGTGAAGCTTCGCCAGGCCGCGTCGCTCGCCAGCCAGGTCGACGGTCCGGAGCGGCTGACGCTGTTCCTGGCGGAAGCGTTCAAGGTCCCGGTCCAGATCAAGGAGTTCGTTGCTACCTGGATGACCATACCGGCGTCGCTCCAGACCCGACTTGCCCAAGCTTACGCGGTGCTGGGTCGCGGGGCGACGATCGGCCCGCGCGTTTTCAGCCGCCAAAGCAGGATCGAACTCCGCGTCGGCCCGCTTGGGTATGAGGAGTTCAAAACGTTCCTGCCGGGCGGTCAACGTCTGAAAATGTTCAAACAGGCCGTTCGCGACATGGTTGGGGAATCGCTCGATGTCGATCTGCGGATCGTGCTCGCGCGTGAAGCAGTGCCGCAGCCCCGTATCGGAGCGGTGCAGCTCGGCCGAACCAGCTGGCTTGCGCGGCCCGCTGAAAGGGGCGATGCTGACGATATGCGGCTGCGGACAATCGTCGGATGGCGGCCGGAAATGGCGGAGGTCGCGGCATGAGTCTGCTGCTGACGCTGGAGCACGGGCCACGGACCCAGGCGGTACGGCAGACCCGGCTGGACGAAGGTGAACTGGTGATCGGCCGTAGCGCGGACGCGGGCTGGCAGATCGACGATCCCGACATGTTCGTTTCACGCGCCCATTGCAGGATCACCGGCGGGCGGGATGGGTATTTCGTTACCGACACATCAAGCAGCGGCTTGTTCATAAACGACTCCGACAGCCCGCTCGGCGCCGGGACGTCGGTCCGTCTTCAGGACGGAATGCGGCTGAGGCTGGGCGACTACATCGTAGGCGTCGATCTGCAGTCGCCGGCCGCTCAAGCACCAGCAGCCAGCCAATCGTTCCCGGAACGGTCACCGCCGGCATCACGAGCGCCGGTAAGCATCGGCCGCGATGATTTCTTTTCAGCCACGGTCGAAGAAGAGCCGCGCCGACCGCGCCCCGCCGATCTGCCGAACCCGTTCGAGCAGCCAATTCCAGGAGCGTTCGAGCGCGCCAACCAGCGCAGTTCGCCTGCCTTCGACGACCCGTTCAGCCTCGATCCGGTAGCGACGCCCGCGCCGAGAGGCGCTGCCTATTCCGAACCACGTGGTGCGTCAGGCCCCGCAGACCCATTTAGCCTCGATCCAACGCCTTCCGGTGCAAGCGAGCCCGTTCGGGGCCAGTCAATTCCAGGCCAGCCTGTTCCAGGAAGGTCATCCGATTTCGATGACGATTTCGGTTTCGGGCCGGCCGCCTCGCCCGATTTGAGAAACGGTGCCGGCTCGACGGGTCAACGCCAACACATCGGCGGAAGGCCGCAGTCGGCCAATCCCTGGGATTTGCCTGGCCAGGCGGCAGATATCCCTTCTCTGCCACGTGCAGGCGTTGCGCCCGCCCCCTCCCCGGCAGCGGCGCAACAGGCGAACACGGCGCTTCGCACCGCGTTCTTGCGTGGCATGGGTATTGAAGAAGCCGATTTTCCCGGACGCGACAGCGTCGCGGAAATGGAGAAGTTCGGTCGCGAGTATCGGCGCATGATGGAAGGCCTGATGCAACTGCTGCGCAAGCGAGCCGAGGAAAAGGGAAACGCTCGCGTCGCGCAGACGGTGGTGGGGGCCTCTGAAGTCAATCCGCTCAAGTTTCTGCCGACGGTCGACGACGCCATCGTGACCATAATCGCGGAGCGCAGCCCCGGATTTCTGGCCGGCGAAGCCGCAATCGCCGACGCGGTCCGCGATCTCGCGCAACATCACGTGCGCGCCTGGCGAGGCGTGCAGTCCGCGTTGCGGCGAATGATTGACCGTTTTGACCCGGCAGCGATCGAGGAAGAGCTCAAGTCGAGTTCCGCGATCGGCACCCTGCTTTCGGGCGGGCGCAGCGCCAAGCTGTGGGAGCTATACCAGAAACGCCATCGTGAAATCGCCCAGAGTGCGGAATCGAGCTTCCTCGGCGAAATCGGCGCTGATTTTCGGGATGCATACGAGGAGGAGTGAAAAATGATCGATCGCCGTGAATTTATCGTTGCCCTGGGCGCAACCGGGCTGCTGGCGGCTTGCCAGAGTGGTCCGCCAAAACCATCGGCGGTCACTGTCAATCTGACCGGCGCGGCCGGCATGAACCCGGGACCAGGTGGCGGCGACCGGCCCGTGACGGTCCTCGTGATGCGGCTGCGCAGCACCGGTAAATTCAACTCGGCCGATTATTTCGCGTTGCAAGGGGATGCCGGCTCCGCACTTGGAGGCGATCTCATTGGGTCCGACCAGATCTCCATCGGACCTGGAAAGACCGCATCCAAAACCATCACGGTCGAGCCGGACGCAGCTGCGCTGGGCTTCGTTGCCCTCGTCCGCGAGCCTGGCGGCCGGAGCTGGCGTACAACCAAGTCGGTGTCGCCGGGGTCAAAAGTAACCGTCAACGTCACTCTTGGCAGCGGCGGCATTTCCGCCTAGCGGCCAGGGCAAGGGGTGCTTGATGCAGAAAGTTGCGGCATGAGCGATGCAAACAGGGTGCTGTGGTCCGAAGGCCTGTTTCTCCGGACCCAGCATTTTCAGCAGCAGGATCGCTTTTTCGAGGCGACTGTGCGCGGCGCGTTGCAGGCCGGGCAGCTCCATACGTTCGGCTTTCAGCAGCTGACGCTGGACCAGGCAATGCTCGACGCCGGTCAGGTCTCTATCCTGTCGGCCCGGGGCATCTTTCCGGATGGGACCCCCTTCTCCATCCCAGACATGATGGATGCGCCACGACCGCTGCCGGTCACCGCCGACACGGGCGCCGGACCGGTGCTGGTCGCCCTGCCGCTCGAGCCTGCCGGCGGTGTCGGCTTCGATCCGGCGCACGCCGCATCGACCGGCGCGCGCTATCATGGGCGCATCGTTACCGTCCGCGACGCCGTCCAGGGCGGTTCAGATCCTGAAGAAATCGAAATCGCCCGTCCGCAGGCGATGCTGCTTGCACCTGGAAAATCGGTTGGTGGCTACACCGCCCTGCCGATAGCGGACATCAAAGGGGTTCGAGCCGATGGCGGCGTCTCCCTGGATGAGACGTTCCTGCCGCCGACATTGGTTACCGGAGCGGTGGCCTGGTATCGGCAGTTGCTTTTGGAAGTCGTCACCGGCCTCGACCAAATCGCCGAGGCGCATGGCAAAATGGTCATGGGCGGGCCAGGGCGCAGCGTCGAAGACCTGTTGATGCTCAATCTCGCCAATGCGGCGCGTCCGCGACTGGCCCACATGCTGGCGCAGGATGTTTTCCATCCGGCCGAGGTTTACCTGGAGCTTGCCGGTCTTGCTGGTTCAATGGCGACCTATGGCTCGAGCGCGCGGCGGCTGAGCGAGTTGCCCGCCTACGATCACATGGCGCCCGGCCCCGCCTATTCGGCGCTGGCGGACGCCTTGCGCTCACTCATCCTGAGCCTGCGTTACATCGAGCCTAAATCACGCGCGCTACCTGTCATGCGGCATTCGACCAACGTCTGGAAAATCCGCATTGACAACCCGAAGCTGCTGGTGGCCAGCCGGATCGTCATCCGGGTCGGTTCCGAGCTGTCCGAAGATGCCTTGCGCAAGATTTTCGTCAACCAGGCGACTGTCGGTTCGGCCGATCAGTTCGAGGGCCTGTGGAAATCCCGCCTACCCGGTATTCCACTGAAACCGCTTCATTCCCAGCCCCGCGAAATCCCCTACGATGGCGATCGGTTGTGCCTTGAGCTGGATCAGAAAAGCGAGCACTGGGCCTCGCTGCTCGATGCCCCCGGCTTTGTCATTGGCGTCTCCGGTGTACTGCCGAGCGAGCCGCAGGTGGACTGCTATTCGGTAAACAGGTGAGATGATGAGCCGGGATGATCCTTTCGGACTGTCGGAGGATCGCGAACGCACTCGCATACGACTGACCGGCGCGCCGATGCCGCGACCGATGACGCCACTCTTGTCGGGTGTGCCAATCAAACGGTCGCGAACGCATCCGAACACGCTTGTCAACGCATTCGCGCCCCTGCTCGAGTTCGCGCCCGAGCTTGAAAGCGCGCTGCCGCCGGAAAACCCGGAAGCGTTGCGCACCCGGTTGCTGGATGAGCTCGTTCGGGCACGCGACGCGGCAATGGCGGCAGGGTCCTCTCTGGAGCGCGCCGACCAGGCAGCCTGGGTGGTGGCGGCGTTGCTTGACGACCTGGCCTTGAACACGCCGTGGGGTGGTGCCAGCGCATGGCCGCGCCAGCCGCTTGTGGTGATGCTTCGAGGCGATGTCGATGCCGGCACGCAGTTCTTCACGCGTCTCGATGAACTGGAGCGTCATCCGAACCGGGATCGCGAGCTGCTCGAACTGCAATATCATTGCCTCGCGCTCGGCTTCCGCGGCAAGTATCGTGTGCCAGGCCGGTCGGGCGACCGCTCGCTCAATGCCGTTCGCGTTGCTGCGGCGCGCTTTTTGCGCGATGCGGATGCCGACGGCGCGCCGCTGTCGCCAAACTGGAAAGGCGTGATCGCATCCGACGAGCCGCAGCGCTTCATCGTTCCGATCTGGGTGATGGGGCTCGGTGCGGCGGTTATCGCCACAGCAATCTATCTCGGGCTGTCGATGGGACTGAGCAGTCAGGCGGTCGAGCTTTCCACGCTCGTTCGTGCCTTGCCGCCACCCACGCGCGGCGAAATCAGCCGCACATCGCCACCGGTCGACGCGCCGCCGCCAGAGGCGGTGGATTTCGCGCTGGTGCCGGAGTTTCAGGCCGGAGCGCCGGCGAATCTCAGAGCCGCGCTAAGCGGCACCGAGAGCGTTTCGCTGGCCAGGCTGATCATTCAGGCCTCCAACCCCGAACTGTTCCAGTCGTCGCGGCCGACACTGACGGAAGGCTTCGAACCGCTGATCGGTTCAATCGCCAAAGTGATCCTCGCCAATCAGGAACTGATCGGAAATATCACCGTGGTCGGCCATACCGACAGTGTTCCTTTGCAACGGTCCAATCCGCTTTCCACCAACCAGCGGCTGTCGGAAGCGCGCGCAGCGACGATTGCCGACATGCTGGTCCAGAACGGTGTGCCGCAGGACCGCATTCGCTTTGAAGGACGTGCAGCTACCGATCCAGTGGCCGACGACAGCACGCGCGCGGGACGGGCGTTGAACCGCCGCGTCGAGGTGCTGGTCGAGAAGAGGCTGTGAGATGTTCATGCTGCGCTTCCTATGGGCGGTTCTGACATCGCGCTGGCTGTGGACGCTGATCGGCATCACGCTGCTTTCTCTGGTTATCTGGGTGTTCGGCCCGATAGTCAGGGTCGGTGCTTACGAACCCTTCGCCTCGGAAAACGTGCGCATTGTCATCATTGCGCTGCTGGTCATCTTCTGGCTGATCTGGCTGATCGTCGCGCAGCGCCGGGCGATCCGAGCCAACCGCATGTTCGTCGCCGAAATCGCAGCGCCAGCGGTGGAAAAACCGCTGAGCCCCGGCGAAGAGAACGTCGCAGCCGTCGGCGCCAAGTTCGCCGAGGTGATGGCCGAACTGAAGCGCCGCAAGCTGGGCGGACGCAAGTTCCTGCGCGAGATGCCCTGGTACGTGATCGTTGGGCCGCCTGCCACCGGCAAGACCACGGCTTTGCGCCAGTCCGGCCTGAACTTTCCGATCGATCTCACGGACGACCTGCAGGGGGTCGGCGGCACGCGCAACTGCGACTGGTTTTTCTCGGAGAACGCGGTTCTGATCGACACGGCGGGCCGCTATGTGCAGCAGGAGAGTCAGCCCGACGTCGATGCGGCGGAATGGCTGGGCTTCCTCGACCTGCTGAAAAAGCACCGCGGCCGCCGGGCGCTGAACGGCGTTATCGTCGCGCTGTCGATCGACGCGCTTTCGGAGGGCGACGAAGCCATCAAGGCTCACGGCCGCAAGATCCGCCGTCGGCTGGCAGAGCTCAACGACCGGCTCGAAATCCGCCTTCCAGTTTATCTGATGCTGACGAAGGCCGATCTGATCAAGGGCTTCGAGGCTTTCTTCGGCGGCTTGTCGACGGCCTCGCGCGAGCAGGTGTGGGGGACGACCTTCGCGCTCGATGCGCGTGTCGACGCAAAAACCATAGAGCGGGAAATCGCCACCCTGGCGACGGAACTCGAGCGGCGGCTGGTGCCACGCTTGGAGGACGAGGACAAACTCGCCGCCCGCGCCGAGATTTTCAGATTTCCCGCCCAGCTCACGAGCCTGTCCGAGCCGATCCAGGTGCTGATCGAGGCGATGTTTGGCGAAAGCCGGTACGAAGAAGCCGCCTGGCTGCGCGGCCTCTATCTGACGTCAGCGACCCAGGAAGGGGCGCCCATTGACCGGCTGACTGCGGCGCTGTCGTCATCCTTCGGTCTTCCGCCCCGACGGGCCATGCCAGCGCCGCGCGTGGAAAAACGCAGCTTTTTCCTGAAGAATCTGCTGACCGAGGTCATCTTCAGGGAAGCCGGCCTGGGGACATTCGATCCGCTGGCGCAGCGCCGCCGCGCCTGGATCTGGCGTGGCGCCGCGGCAGCCTGCGCCGCCGCCGCCCTGTTGGCCGGTGCGATGTTCACCTGGTCCTATTATGACAACCGCTATGCGATCGCAGCACAGGCGAGCCAGTTCGAAGCGCTGCAGGCGCCACTGACCGCAGCAGCCGCGAGCCCGGCATCGGTGGAGCAGCCCGCCATCGATAGCGCGCTTACTACGATGGCCGAGGTCGCAAATGCCCGTACGGCACCGCCGAGCAGTGCCCAGGATCTGCTGGGGCCATCGGCATCGGCGGAGCTGCTGCGGGCGCAGGCCGATACTTACGACCACGCTCTGCGCAACGTTCTCGAGCCGCATATGGTCGCTCTGCTCGAGGCGACCATGTGGCGGCAGATCCGCGATCCGGATTTCATGCTGGGGGCGCTGAAGACCTATCGCATGATGACGGGCCTGTCGCAGATGGACGCCGATTACGTTCAGAACTGGTGGGTCAATGACTTGCCGGAATTCGCGCCGGCGGCGCCCTTTCCGACCGCCGACGCGGAGGAGCACCAGCTTGCCGCGATCCGCCGCATGGCGGTCGACGACAGCTACATCGCCCCGGATCAGGCGCTGGTTGCCGAGGCGCTGAAGACAGTTTGCACGATTTCGCTGCCGGCGCGTGCCTACAGACAGTTGCTGGCCGATCCGGCGGTGGCCGGCCTCAAGGAATGGATCCCCGCGAATTTCGCCGGCCCCAACGGCGCCAAGGTTTTTACACGGCGTTCCGCCAAGACGCTGCGCGTCGGCATTTCAGGCGCATTCACCTATTCCGGCTTCCACGATGCCATCCTCGACCGGATCGAGGATGTCGCCGCCCAGGCCGCACTCGATCGGGCCGTCTTTGCCGGAGGCTGTTCGGAAAATTCCGAAACCTCTGTCTCGGCGCTGTCCGAGGATATTCTAAAACTCTATTACGAAGACTACATCGCACAATGGGACAGCTTCCTGCGCGATATCAGGCTCGCGCCATTGGCCGACCTGAATGTCGCCAGTGAGAACCTCAAGGACCTTTCGAGCGCTGATTCCGCGCTGAAGCGCCTGCTTACCGCGGTCGTTCAGGAGACCGAGCTCACCCGATCCGATGAAGCGCCGGCCGACAACAAGGCAGCAGCCAAGGGCGGCTCGAAACTGCTCGGCAAGCTGGGGAAGCTGGGAAAGATCGTGAAGACAGGGGCAAAACTGCTGCCACGCGCAGGATCCGCCAACGAGGTGGATCTTACCGGCAATCTGGTGGCCGAACACTTCAAGCCGCTCAAGGGCGCAATCGCCGAGGTCGACGGCCAGCCGCCGGCACTCGACGCCGCGGTGGTGGCTCTGACGGCACTTTCGAACGTGCTGCAGACGGTCACGGCCAATCCCGACCCCCAGGACGCCATCAAGAAACAGGGCGGCCTCGCCGAACTGACGGGAGCGGTCGCCAGGCAGGCGCAGATCCTGCCCGATCCGGTCGACGACTGGCTCGGCGGCATCGCCGGCGACACCAGCGGTCTGACCCAGAAGGCGGTCACCTCGGAGCTTAACGCCATCTGGCGCGCCGACATCCTGCCGTTCTGCCAGGCAGCGCTCAACGACCGCTATCCGTTCAGTCCCGAGAGCGCGGTGGACGTCAATGTCCGCGATTTCGCCCGCCTGTTCGGGCCGGCCGGGATGATCGACGCCTTCATCAACGACCACCTGATCAGCTATGTCGACACCGCCAGCCAGCCATGGAAATGGCGCGCCGACTTCGGCCTGGACCCGGCGGCTCTGGCGGCATTCGAACAGGCCAGGCGGATCCGCGACGATCTGTTTCCAGGCGGCACCGGCCCGGTGATGAGCTTCACGCTCGAACCCAAGGACCTGTCCCCCAACGTCACGCGCGTGACGCTCAATCTCGATGGCCAGAACCTAGTCTATTACAACAACGCGACGCGGCCGCAACCGATGACCTGGCCCGGCAAGGACGGCACCGGCGTCATCTCGCTCGCCTTCCAGCCGATCGACGGCTCGCCCGAAGTCATGTTGAACGAAACCGGCAGCTGGGCGTGGCTGAGGCTGCTGCGCAGCGGCCGCTTTACCGGCACCTCTCTGTCCGACGTCTACAGCCTGCGACTGGGCACGCAAGGCATGTACGCCGATTTCGAGCTCAAGGCGGCAAGCGTCGAAAATCCCTACAATTTGCAAATGTTCAAGAAATTCTCATGTCCGCCGCAGATATGATCCTGCCCGGCTTTTACGGCAAAATCCCGGCCACGGGCGATTTCGTCACGCGGCGGCTGCCGGGGGATTTTGTGCGCATCTGGGACCGCTGGCTGGCGCAACACATCGTCCCGCTGATCGGCTCGGAAACCTGGCCGCGCACCACCGCGCTGCGCTTCCTGGCCGGCCCGGCTCCCTTCGGCGCCTCGGCAGGCATTATTCTGCAGAGCGCCGACAGGGTCGGCCGGCGGTTCCCTTTGACCATCGTCGCGCAGCTCCCTGACGCGTCCATTCAGCTGGCTCGCGCCGATGCGTGGTTTGCCGGAATTGAAGAGGCTGCCTTTGCCGCCCAGCAGGGCGAGCTGACGCCTGATGAACTGGATAGTGCTTTGGCCGAACTGCCGGCGGTGCCGCCCGTCGAGCCGGGGCAAGAGGTCATCAGCGATATGGTGATGTGGACTGCGCACTCCGACATTTTCGACGTTGATCCGCTGTCGCCGCAAGCGACGCTGGAGCAGATCTTTGCGGCAAGCTGGGAGACCAGCTGATGCAGATCTTTCCAAGACAGTTGAAGGCCCGCTGTTTCAGCATCGCGTAAGGATGCGTGGTTTCAAATGTGGATACTGTCCAACGAGACGCCATTCGCCGCCCAGGAAAGCTGGACGCGTGATGAGCGCGGACATGAGGTCTGGCTGGTCGCGATCAAGGCGTCCTTCGAGATCGATCCCGACGGCAAGCAGCGGCTCTTGAAGGAACAAACGCCGGTGAACCTGGCGCCCATACACGGCGCGGATCCAAACGAGCTTCTCGACGAGACGGATCTCAATCTGGAGAAGAAACATACGGACGTACTGGTCGAAGGACACGTCTACACGCCCGGCGGCGGTCCAAACATCGAGAGCGCGGCGCGCATGAAAGTCGGCGACGTGGACAAGACCATCAATGTCGTGGGCGACCGTGTATTTATGCCCGGCGCGGTGTCGGTGCGCATGAGCCGGCCGGAACCATTCACGAAAATGCCGATCAGTTGGCGCCGGACCTACGGCGGCACGGATATGGAGGCATCGAAGCCGAATTGGGACCAGCGCAATCCAGTCGGTACCGGATTTGCAGTCGACCCGCAGCGGCTAGTCAGCAAAACCGGACCTAACTTTGAGTATCCCGACGCGGCCTATCGCGACCACAGAAGCGGCAAGCCGGCTGGCTTCGGTCCGGTGGCGCGGCACTGGCAGCCGCGCATGAAATATGCAGGTACCTATGGCGAAGAATGGGAGAAAACGCGCGATCCGCTTTTGCCCCGCGATTTCAGCCGCATGTATTATCAGTGCGCGCCGGAGGACCAGCAGACCAGGACGCCGCTCATCGGCTATGAAGATGTGCGGCTCGGCAATTTCACTGCGGATGGCTTCCTGCATTTTCTCCTGCCGCGCATCACCTTCGATATGACGACTGAATTCTACAACCGCCCGGACCGCAAAAACGGCGAAGCCGTCATCCACACGCTGCGTATCAAGCCCGATCTCAGGCAATTCTCGATCACCTGGATGTCGACCCTGGCAGTGCCTTACGACGAGGAGCGCCTGAAGATGACCACCCTGAGCATCCGCGGGCGTACCGGCATTTCGCCAACAATCGCGGCGACGGGAGTCTGGCTGGCGGACGAAGACGAATGATGGCCAAGGGAGATACGATTGTCATCGTCGGCGTAGGGGCGCGCACGCCGCTGGGTTTCGATGCGCCTTCAAGTGCCGCGGCAGTCCGCGCCGGCATCTCCGCCATCCAGGACCATCCCTACATGATCGACCGATTCGGCGAGCGGATGAAGGTGACCCGTGACATTGGCGTCGATGTGACCCTTACCGGGCCGGACCGTGCGGTGGAAATCGCAATCTCGCCGGCACTGGACGCGTTGCGGCCGTTGCAAGCTGCGCGGCAGGCAACTAGGGTTTCGCTCATCCTCTCAACTGGTGAGGCCCGACCGGGACAGGCGGAGGGTTTCGCCGCGCAGGTTAACGCCAAATTGCGCAGCCGACTGGCCCAGCACGTCATCCTCGAAGGTGGTGGGTCCACCGCAGGCGGTCACGCCGGAGGACTGCTCGCCATTTACCATGCCTGCAAAACATTGCGTGATGGCAAAGCCGAATTCTGCCTGGCAGGCGGAGTCGATACCTATCTTGAGCCGGAAACCCTGGAGTGGCTAGACGAGAATGAACAGCTCCATTCCGAGGGCAACATCTACGGCTTCTGTCCTGGGGAGGCGGCAGGATTTTGTCTGCTGACGATGTTAACCACGGCACGGGCGTATGGGCTGCAACCTCTCCTTGAGGTCGTTGGCGCTGCCACGGCGACCGAAGAGAACAGGATCAAGACCGAGACGGTTGTGCTCGGCGAAGGGCTGGGCGCGGCCTTCCGCTTTCTGTTCGAGGATGCGCCGATCGATCCGGTTGGTCGAATCATTTGCGACATGAACGGCGAACGCTATCGTGGCAATGAATACGGCTTCGCCGTGATCCGCAATCCGGCCCGCTTCAAGGATGCGGCGGGCTTTGAGACGCCAGCCGACTGTTGGGGTGATGTCGGCGCGGCGTCTGGCCCTCTGTTCGTGAGCTTGATCACCGAGGCAGAAGCACGCAACTACCAGAACGCGCCGCTGTCGCTGATCTGGGCAGGTTCCGAAAATGGCTCGCGCGCCGCCGTGCTGCTGGGCGGACCGAGGAGAGCCGCCTGATGCCCACACACATCGTCGTCAACAGCCTCGGCCTGACCTACAAGGGAACGATAGGCGTGTCGATCGCGACGATACCCGACGTCTGCAAGACGCCCAGCCCCGGCGGGCCGATCCCGTTGCCTTACCCGAATATCGCCTCGCAAAGCACGCTCAAGGACGGCACTACAACTGTCTTCGCCAAGGGCGGCAAGATGATCGCCGTCAAGGGCTCGCAATATGGGATGAGTTCCGGTGACGAGCCAGGCACCGTTGGTGGCGTCAAGTCGAACGTCTTCAAAAAGGCGACGGACTGGATCACCTATTCGTTCGACGTGAAGATGGACGGCAAGAATGCCTGCCGGCACACGGACAAGAAGTTTCACAACGATAAGAACACGGTGAATTTGGCGGGGGATCTCGATCCGCTGAATCCAGCCACTGGCCTCAAAGAGATCGCGGACAAATGTAACAAAGACGTCAACAATAAGGAGAAAAAACCGGACGGAACAAAAAAGTTTTGTCCACCTCCTCCGAGCGGCACTGACTGTACTGCGTTAGGAACGAAGAAGCATAAGTGTTGCGAAAATGAGATAAAAAAATGGAAGGAAAAGAACCCCGATGCTGACCCAACGATCGACAGTGAGGTGCCCTACGATCGCAATGGAAACCCGTGCAGCCCCGATGTGGACTCGAATGCCCGGTCAGCCGCAAACAATGCGTATAATGACGCGAAGGCTGCAGGTCAAAGCACCGAGGGCGTGTGGAAAGACACATACTTCTCAGAAGGCGGTGCGGGGTTCAAGGCCGACGTCGTCGTTAGCAGTCCGCCTCCACCGCCAGGGCCGCACAATTCCGTGGAAGCTTATGATTTCAAATTTAACTGCGAGGCCACTTACGACACGCACAAAAGAGGTCCCGACAGGGGGAAGCCAAAACCTCTCAGCAGATTTCTAAGCGACGGACAGGCGGACAAATATCTAAATGCTGTCGGGTGCGAACCCAAAGTAATCCACAAGGACGGTCGAGCATGTTGAATGATGTGGCCAAGGCGCTGGCTTCCTCCGATAGCAATGCGGACTACGCCCGCGTGAACCTTGTCTTTGCCCTTTTTTGCAAGTGCACATCCGAGGACATGGTCGAGCCTGGGCTTTGGCTCCTGGACAAATGGGACGACTACGCCGGCAAGGCGCTGGCGTGGGCGCTGATCGGCAAGAACGCATCGACAATCGCCAAAGTGAATAAATCCACGATGGAGAGGTTGCAGCGGGAGATTCGTTCGACGATCGAAGTCGGGCTCACCGGATTCCGATATCAGGGGCCGCAACCCTATGCTCCCGACTATAGAATGAGGTGGCTTGTCAACCGAGAAACGGCCAATTCCACCAACACGAAGACAAACCTGGTCGAACTGATGGTACCGGTGCCTGACGATGCCCAGGGCTGGCGGTCCATGGCTGAAACCTTTCGTGAGATTTCCGAGCGCTTTCCATACGACACTGGCTACGCAGCTCCCGGATTGGTGTTCGGCGACGACGCGGCCAAGGTCGAAGCCGGCGCAATCATCGGTCCGCTGGCAATGCGCCACAAGGGCTTCGATGTCCCTAACAATGCGACCACGAGCTATTTTGTCGGAAAGGGCAGCAGGGGGGCTCGATGGCTTACATTCCTAAGCAAGGAAAAAGCCGCGGAAGTTGGACTTCCATCCGCCCATAAGCCTCCGCAAGGTGTCACAATCGCCCCCACGACGAACGGCATGATGATCACCGCTTCTGACATTCCGGAAGTTGGAGATACCAACAGAGGGGTTGAAGCTACCAACCTTCGCTGGTTGGCCAAACTACTAGAGCCGATAACTTTCTTCGGCGACCGAAATCTCAAGATGCTTCTTTCGGACCGACTGGACTTTGTCGAACGTTGGGAGCGCCGCTTCCTGGATGCCCCTGCCGGAACGGGCAGCCCATGATCGCGACCCGATATGCACTGCCATACGGAGTGTATCACAGCCCCTTGCCGGTGATGAGCCTTGGTCGGGATATCTTCATTACGCTATCATTCTCGAGTGAAATCAGCGCTAAGGGGATGGAGGCCAAAGGGACAGAGAATGCAGAATCATTGATAACGGCTTTTTTTCATTTGACCGGCTCAGGAGCGTTGTCAGGGGCCACTATCGCGCCTTGGGATTCGGCAGCGTCCAGTGTCAATTTTGTTGGGGGCGCAGCTTCGAACGTAACCTGGAAGGTGTCGAACATCCGAGCGGACGAACGGTCTATTCCCATTCTCGCTCAGCTTTTCCTGATCACGCATTCAGATTTTCCGATCACTAAGATCATGATCAGGGGTGGACTGGATGAAACGCTTGTTGCCCTGCCAGCTACCGATAAGGATCAGGGTATTTACCCAACCGTGTTCACCAATCTGGCTTCAAGAGTAGGAATTTCGCCCGACCTGTCCGATGATATAATTGTCGTTGCACATTTTGCTTCCGACCCAACCATCGCGCAAAAGGAAGTCATTCGTCTGAAGATCGAAGATTGGATCGCCGCATCAGCAATAGGCTGCTATCCTGCGCCTCCGTATCGCCCAGATTTCTGCAGCCTTGAATACGATGGCACACTGGACTTTTTCCAAGCCGAGTTGCAGATCGGATTTCGCAATTTCTACTGCCATCGCGAAGCACTGTATGGGCTCTGCAACTCTTTGTTCGCTGTTAAAGACAAAGCGCCGGAAGTCATGCGTATCGTAATTACGTGAGAAGCTGCTTGCCCCTCAT
The DNA here is from genome assembly GCF_053848045.1 of Mesorhizobium sp. BHbdii. Lineage (NCBI taxonomy): Bacteria > Pseudomonadati > Pseudomonadota > Alphaproteobacteria > Hyphomicrobiales > Phyllobacteriaceae > Mesorhizobium > Mesorhizobium sp. BHbdii. The sequence continues at coordinate 166,414 of NZ_JBSPKX010000003.1, forward strand.
CCAATCCTTAACCTTGTCAGCGAACGGCACCTTCGCGACATCGCCACCGAAGTGATCTTCAAACACCTTGCCCGCTTGGCTCGGCTCGGTTGTGAAGAGATCCGCCCCGCGCGCCTCCGGAAAAAGCTCCATCAATGCCGCTCCCGCCGCAACTGCCAGTGCCGGATTGCGCATCTGGTGGACCAGCCAATGCAGGATCGTCCGGTCACCTAGCATACCGGCGCCGCGCACGGCCAAAGGCGCGGTTTCAGGCGATCTGAGCAATGCGCCCATCCATGTGCGCACTTCTTTATCGGGTGCGGCCTTGACTGCCGCGCGCAGCGCCGTCAGCGCGTCGGGGCCGCCAGCAACCGCCACTTTCCGCAATTCGCGGCTGGCCAGGTCGCCTGAGCCGAGTTCAGTCAGCGCCCAGGCAGCCCAGAACCGGGTGATCTCTTCGGCATCGTTCAAGCCGGCTGTCAATTCGTTGACAAGGTCTGCGCGTTTCAGCTTTCCGGCGAGGCGCAGGCTGGTGGCGCGAACGCGCGTATCCGGATCGCGGACAAGTCGCGCCAGCATCTGCTTCGGGTCGACGCCATGCCCGAGGCAAGCCGATACGCCAAGAAATCGCTTGAGCGCATCCGGCGCCCCGATCCAGCCCCGCACGAGCGGAGCGATCGTTCCAGGCTTGTGCCATGCTAGCGCACCAACCAATCCGCGAGCGTCGTCCTCGCATTGACGGCCGAACTCGACGGCCTCGGCAATGCGGCGGCCGTCGTTCTGCTCGATCGCCATCCATCCGTAAAGGAACAGTTCGCCCTTTTCAGGGAAGTCCTCATATGCCGCGACGACGAACTGCCAGGCGGCCGGTCCGGCGATACGTAGGCCATCGAGGTTGGCTTCCAGGCGCCGGTCGACGCCGGCAACCACATCAAGGTCCGGCGGATCATCCTGCATCAACGTGTAGCGCTGCGCCCAGAAGAACGCGGCCTGCTCGGCATGCTGTCTTACCACATCCGGTACTACTCGCCGCTCCGGCGCGCCTTCCGATTTCGGATTTCCGGTTGCCGCCACCATCAGTTGAGATCGATCGATCCGCCACGGATACGATTGGCGGCGCTCGCCTGGCTGGTGACAAAGGTGCCGCGAATGGTGATACGGCCGTCCTTTTCCATGAGGATCGTCGCCTTGCCGCAGCGCAGTTCGATGCGCTCTTCGCCGATGATGCGAACGCGCTCGCCGTCACGCACGACCTGCGGCGCGGCGGTCTTGCGCGCTGGCTCGACGATGCGACCGACGATAAGCGGTTTGACCGGATCGCCCTCCTGAAACAGCAAAGCCACCTCGGAGCCGATCATTTCGGATGTCAGCCCGGTCAGGCTGCGCGCCGGCAACGCTGCCTCTTTCGGATTGCCGGGAAATACCACCAGCGGCGACGCGGCGGCGTCGAAACCGAGAAAGATGCCGATCACCACACCATCAATGCGCTCGCGAACGTCACTCATCGCTGCACCCTCAATTCTCGCTGATCTTCGAGCCCTTCATCGTGATGTCGCTCGATGCCTTGATGCTGATCTTGCCCGACGCCTTGACCGAAATGTCCTTGCCTTCAATGCCGATCGTGCCGTCCTTCTTCATCATGATTTTGGCCGAGCCGCACTGGATCAGGATCTCGTCGCCTGCGTCTATCACCAGCTTCTTGCCAACACTGATCGAGCTATTCTCGCTAATGCTGATCGAACTGGCCTTTGCGACGCTCAGCGAGTGAGCCCCCCCGACGCTTGTGGAATCGTCGGCCGCGATGCTGGCGCTACGCGCTGCGCCGACGTTGAATGTCTGGGCGCTCCCGACAGTGACGCTCTGATCGGAGCCAACTTTGACGCTCTGCGCCGCCGCAATATTCCAACTATCCGATGCGCCGACGTCATGGCTCTGGGCCGAACCTACGGTGACCGACCGCGTCGCTCCGATGGTGTTCGTCTGCGCCGCGCCCACCGTTCTGGTCTCGGTGGCGCCCACAGAGTCGACACGCGCCGCGCCTACTGTGATCATCTGCACCAGCCCCACCGTCTGCGTGTGGTTGGCGCCGATCGTCTCCGTCGAGTTCGACCCGATGCCTATCGTCTCGTCGACGCCCACCGTCAGTGACCGGTTCTTGCCGACCGTCTCGGTATCGTTGTTGCCGATATCCGTGGTCTGGTCGACGCTTACCTTCACCGTCTTGTTGTTGCCGACGTCCTCGTCGAGGTTGTGGCCGACAGAGTGCTTGGCATCGTGGTCGATGCGGTCGGACTGGTCGTGCTGCACCAATTTGGTGCGGTCGTTCTTGATCAGAAGGTTGTGATCCTTCTGTGCCTGGAAATTGACCAGTTCGGAACCGGCCTTGTCCTCGAACATAAGCTCGTTGTAACCGCCGCCGCCTTTCGATGAGTCGGATTTCCAGCCGGATTGCGTGGCGCTGCCCGGCAGTCCGTAGGGCGGCATCTGGGAGGCGTTGTAGACGCGGCCGGTGATGATCGGCAGATCCGGGTCGCCTTCGATGAAATCGACGATGACCTCCTGGCCGATGCGCGGGATCTGGATGAACCCCCAGCCACTGCCGGCCCAGGTCTGCGACACGCGCACGAAGCAGGAGCTGTTCTGGTCCTTCTTGCCCAGACGATCCCAGTGGAACTGGACCTTCACCCGTGCATACTTGTCTGTGAATATCTCCTCGCCAGATGGGCCGACCACCGTCGCCGTCTGCGGGCCGCGCATGATCGGCCGTGTCGTGACCCGCGGCGGGCGATAGGCCAAAGCGGTCGGCGCCACGCCGAGGATCACCTTGAAGTTCTCGCTTCCGACGTCGGCATGGGCTCTGTAGCCCGGATCGAACAGCCTGTATTCGGCGCTGACCACCAGATATTCCTGGTTCTGGTCTTCTCTTGGGAAGCCGTCCAGCTTGAACGTGCAGCCCGAATACAGGCCGCGCACGGTTCCAACCGCGGCGATGCGCTGGTGCACCGCCTGGATTTCCTCGCGCCGGATCGCGGCCAGGCTGTCGCCGCGGCCGACGTCGAGATGCGCGCCGGGCTGGCGGTAATTCTCGCCCGCGGCCAGTTTGTGACTGAACGGCTGGGCGGATTTGGCCATGAGGTCAGCGCCCGGCTTCGTGAAATCATAGTCGGTATGGACGTACGCACCTGGCCGCACGGAGCTGCCCGGAATCCATTCGGTGATGTATTCGACATCGCGCCGGGAGCCCTGCCCTTCAAAGTGATAAGGCACCTTCTCATAGCCCGGCGCCGGCTTCAGCTTGCTCATCGCATCGGCGAGGACAAGCGTGTGCTTGCCCTCGTCATGCTCGAAAAAGTACAGGATGCCTTCGTGCTCGAGCAGCCGCTGCACGAAATCGAGATCGGTCTCGTCATACTGGACGCAGTATTCGCGCGGCGGATAAGACCCTTGCAGGCGCTTCTCGAATTTCGCCGTGCTGTATTTCGAGAAAACCTCCTCAACGATTTCGATGACGCTCATGTTCTGGAAAATGCGGCAGTCGGTGGTATTGCCGAGGAACCAGAGCCATGGCCTGATGACGGCTTCGTAGTAAGCCAGACGGTCCTCGATCCGGGTCAGCCGAAACTCGGAGACAAGGCCGCTGAACCAGCGTTTCGGATCGGATTCACCCTCGATCGAAACAGGACCGCCCAGCATCTTCAGCGGATCGATGTCGGGGCTGCTGCTCACAAACCCGACCGTATAGGCCAAACAACGACTAATCTCATCGCGCCCGACAAGATGCGTGAAGGTCAACAGGTCAGCGCCAACCGGCGTCTGCACAACCGTGGCACGTTCGTTCGGCATGGGTCGTGCCCCCTCCCGCCGCTCGTTTCTGCTTCAGCCTAGCACATGTCTTCCAGCGACCAAAGGGGACGCTTGCCGGCTGCAGCCTGGTCGCCTTGGAATCATCGACTTGAACGCTTCTGTGCCGCCGCTCACAAATTGCTGATATAATGGGTGTTCTGGGCGAGTTTCCCGGCAGGCGATCGACGGCGATTTGAATGTTCATCAGGCTGCAGATCAACAATGTCGATTCCCTGCCCGCCGGTATGTCGACCGGCTACTCCGCTCGTGATCGCAGCTTCGAAATCGGCCGCGAGGCTTGCGACTGGACCTTGCCCGACCCCGACAAGTTCATCTCCGGCCGACACTGCGATGTTCGATACGAGGCAGGCGCGTTCTGGCTGCACGACATCTCGCGCAATGGGACCTTCATCAACGGATCGACCCATCGCATGGCCGGCCCGCATCGGCTTGACCATGGAGACCGGCTGCTGATCGGCCGCTACGTCATCTCAGTATCGATCGATGACGAGCGCGCCACGAAGGGTCATCCCGAGAGCAGGCACGGTTCGACGCAACGAGAAATGCCGGTCACGTCAGGCCGGCCGCTGGACTTCGGAGGCAAGCCTTTCTTCAACCCGGTGGAGCAACGGTCCGGACAGAGAGCACCGGTGTCGACGTCTTCGCTGCCCGCGCCTCTCCCTTCGACGAGAGACGAGGTGCTGCGGGAAATCGCGATCGGAGCCGGCATCGCGCCGGAATTGCTTCAATCGCGTGACCCGCATGAAGTGGCTGCCGAAATCGGCGCGGTGCTTCGAACGGTTGTCGAGGAACTGGCCCTGCTGCTGAAGGCACGTGCGGCTGCGAAAATACTGGCCAAGAGCGCACACCGGACGATGATCAGCGCTGCCGATAACAATCCCTTGAAGTTCGTCCCGGGGACCGATGACATTCTCGAGATCATGTTCGCACGGCGTAGAGCCGGCTATCTTGATGCCAGGCACAGTGTCGAAGACGCATTCCGCGATCTCAAGACGCACGAATTTGCCACCTATGCAGCCATGCAAGCTGCGCTCTCCCGGCTGCTTGACGATCTGTCGCCCGAGGCGATCGGCAAAAAACTCCCACCCACGTCATTCACATCAAAGAAGAGCCTGGCTTGGGACGCCTTTGTCGCCAAATGGCGGACCATGGAGGAAGCACACGAAAACGGAATGCTGGACATATTCCTGGCCTATTTCAGCGAAGCCTATGCCAAAGCCGACAAGCAAAAATAAGCCGGGAGATTGAACCTGGCCCATGCCCCGGAAATCGGATCGGTTTGCTGCGCTGACCTTCGGCCGCGGTACGGATCACGCGCCAGGTGGAAAGTATTAGAGCGTCCTTTGCGAGCCCAAAGATGCGGCGCTGTAGTTGGCGAAGAAAAACCCTTTCGCAGCGCTGCATCTGGTTCCAATCGACCGTTTCTAAGCTTACGATCACTTACGACAGTTCGCCAGCGGGTAAAGCTGATTGACCTGGGGGTCTGCGGCACATGTCATGTTACGGCGGGATAGAAAGATATAGCCGACCTTCCTCCAGACACTGCCCTCGCCAGCAGCGCCTGCATTTCCTGCGCCTGACCAGGGACTGTTTTGCTCGCCTGTGGCGCACACGCAGCAACCAAGAGTGGACGGACGTTTGGCGATGAGCTCGAAGGACGATCCTTTCGGCCCGGCAGGCAAGACCGTCATTCGCGCACCGCGCCGCGCTGAAAAATCAGCGCCCGCTCCTCAGCGGCTCGTTCCCGACAGCGGGCATCCCCGTCCATCGCAGGTTAAGGATTCAACGGTTTTCGATCCGGGTGTCGGCCGGCATGCACCGCCGGGTTGGGCATCGGGAACCGTGATTTATCAGGGTGCAGACCCCGGCGCAGCGGCGGCAACCGGCTCCTTTGCGGCGACGCCGAAGCCAACCATTGAGCAGGAAATCCTGCTGAATGCCACGGACAGCGTCAGATATTCCGCAGCAAATCAGATCCTCGCTGCGGCCGCTCCTTTGCTGATGCTGTTTGGCCAGCTCAGGCTTATGCCTGTCGAAAGACAGGCGGAACAACTGGCGGAACATGTTGCCGAGGCGATCGAAAAATTCGACCGGACAATGGAGAAAGCCGGTGTTCCCGAAGAAGATGCACGGATCGCAAAATTTGCTCTCTGCGAAACCGCTGACGACCTCATCGGCAACCTGCCTTGGCCCAAGAAAGACGCCTGGGCGCAGCACAGCATGCTGTCACAGTTCTTTCACGTCGTGCCCACCGGCTCGGGCTTCTACGAAGCGCTGAACAAGGTACTGGCCGCGCCGGAGGCACACTACGACTTGCTTGAATTGATGCATGCCTGCCTGTCGCTGGGGTTCGAAGGCCAGTATCGCGGCCTTACGCGCGAGGACAACAATCTCGAACGCGTTCGACGCGACGTCTACGAGACGCTTCGCTACTTCAGGGCGCGTGCCGGCGACGACATCTCGCCCCACTGGCAAAGCATGGCGGTGTCAAGCGCACAGTCATCGCCCCGGTTGCCGCTCTGGGTGGTTGCGGCCGCAGCGTCGGCGCTGTTGACGGCGGTATTCTTCGCATTGCGGATCTTCATCACCAACGAGGGCGAGGCCCTTGCCGGCAGGTTGCTGGCGCTCGATCCATCGACGCCGATCGTCATCGAACGCGCCAGCGTGGTCCCGTCGGCTGCGCCGGTGAAAGTCGCTCCGCCTGTCGCCACTACCCCCTCTCAGATCGATCGCATCCATGCCGCACTGGCCGAGAATATCGCGCGCGGCGGACTGACCGTCGGCACGCAGGGCAAGTTCATCGTCGTGGAGATCAACAATATCCTGTTGTTCCAGTCCGGCGGGGCCGAGATAAAGCCGGAGTTTGGACCGATCGCCGCAGACATCGCCGCCGCGCTGGAACCGGAGCCCGGACCGATCATGATCGTCGGCCATACGGACAATGTGAAGCCGCGAAAATCGAGCGCGTTCAAATCCAACTTCGACCTTTCCATCGCCCGGGCGAAGGCTGTCGAAGCGATGATGGCGCCGCGGTTCAGCAAGCCTTCCCGGATCACGGTCGACGGCAAGGGCGAAGACGAACCGATCGCCGACAATGCGACGCCGGAAGGCCGCGCCCAGAATCGCCGTGTCGACCTGATGATCCCCAAGGAGGAAACGCTGTGAGCACGGCCATTTGGAAGCGCCTATGACGCGTTGGCTGCTGCGGATATTCAGCGCGATCGCGTTGGCCGGTTTCGCGGCAGCGGTCTGGTTTGCCGGACCATTGATCCGCTTTGCCGATACCCGCCCGCTGGCACCCGTCTGGCTCCGCGTGACGATCATCGGCGTGATCGTTGCCATCGTGACGCTCTTCTATGGATTGCGTTTCTGGCAAAAGCGAAAGGCACAAAAAGCGCTCGAGACGATAGTCACCCGCAACGACGACAGGGATGACGACTCGCAGGTGCTCGAGGCTCGCATGAGTGAGGCCATCGCTGCGCTCAAGCGGTCCAGCGGCAAGCGCAATTTCCTCTACGAGATTCCCTGGTACGTCGTCATCGGCCCACCTGGTGCCGGCAAGACAACGGCGTTGGTCAATTCGGGTCTGAACTTTCCGCTTGCCGGTTCGGGCGACGCCCAGCCGGTGGCCGGCGTTGGCGGCACACGATCCTGCGACTGGTGGTTCACCGACCAGGCGGTGCTGATCGACACCGCCGGACGCTACACGACGCAGGATTCCAACGCGCAGAGCGACAAGAAGAGCTGGCTCGCCTTCTTGTCGCTGCTTAAGAAATACCGCACCAGGCAACCGATCAACGGGGTTATCCTGGCCATCAGCCTTGCCGATCTCATGAGCCTCGATGATCGACAGCTTGACGTCCATGTCGTTGAAATACGCAGCCGTCTGCGCGAAATCCACGAAACGCTGAAAATCCAGTTCCCGGTGTACCTGCTCTTCACCAAGGCCGACCTTGTCGCCGGTTTCATGGATTATTTTGGCGGTTTCGACGAGCAGCGCCGCCGCAAAGTATGGGGCGTGACATTCCAGACCGCCGATCGCAGCAAAAACATGGTCGGTGAGGCACCGGCCGAATTCGACGCATTGGCAAAACGCCTGGCGGAGGAGATCGCCGACCGCCTGCAGGAAGAGGCCGATCCGGTCGCACGCATATCCATCTTTGGCTTTCCAGCCCAGTTTGGCGCGCTGAAGGGCCGTATCGCCAGTTTCATCGCCAGCATATTCGATCCGGCCCGCAGCCAGGTGAACGTCAGCTTGCGTGGACTCTATTTTTCGTCAGGCACGCAGGAGGGTACGCCAATCGACCAAGTCCTGGGCGCAATCGGTCGCAGTTTCGGCAGCGCTTCTCGCGCCCATCTTTCCGGCACTGGCAAAAGCTTCTTTTTGCATGATCTTCTGACCGACGTCATTTTCGCTGAATCCGGGTGGGTTTCATACGACAAATCGGCTGAAAGGCGTGCAGCGATCGCCAGATATGGCGGCCTTGGCGCAATAACATTGATCGCTGCGGCGGCTCTGGGCACCTTGGCCCTGAGCTTTACGGCCAACAGGTCGCTGATCGCCTCTACCACGCAAGCTATAGGCCAGTATCGCGAGACGGCAGACCCGCTACTCAAAATCTCGACGGTCGCCGATGTCGACCTCGAAAACGTCATTGGCCCGCTCGACCAGTTGCGCGATCTGCCGGCCGGGTTCGGCACCAGTGACTTGCCGACACCGATCGAGGAGACGTTCGGCCTCGGTCAGCGGGAAAGACTACTTTCGGCATCAAGAACAGCTTACCGGCAAGCGCTGGAGCGCATGTTCCGCTCGCGCCTGCTGCTTCAGGCCGAACGGACGATCCAGGCCAAGATGGCTGATCCCGCCGCGCTCTACGAACCGCTGAAGATTTACCTGATGCTGGGCGGCAAGGCGCCGAAGGTCGACGACGAGTTGATCGTTTCCTGGATGAGGCAGGATTGGGAGCAGAACCGGTATCCGGGCGAAAACAACCGCGAGGGACGGGCGCAACTCGAAAAGCATCTGCGAGCCATGCTTGAGTTGGACGACGCCTATGACCCGGTTTTCGAACTCAACCAGCCACTTGTCGAAGCTGCTCAACGCTCGCTCGGACGCATGAGCCTTGCCGATCGTGCCTCCGCCTTGGTAAATTCGGCGGTATACGCGGCAGCGCTGGGCGATTTTTCCGTCTCCGTGAAAGGCGGCCCGGAAGCGCAGCTGTTGTTCGAGCGTGTCGATGGTGGCGATCTGTCAGGCCTTCGCGTTCCCGGTATCTACACCTATAGCGGCTTCAACAATTTTTATCTCGGACAACTCTCGCGCATTGCGCAGATGCTTGTCGATGACCAGTGGGTTCTCGGCGGCGGCGGCGAGCAAGGTGGCATCGACCAGGAGTTGCTTAAGCTCGGTCCCGAACTTGTCGAGCGCTATGGGAGGGAGTTCGCCGCAGCGTGGAACGGGGTTCTCGACAAGTTGAAGTTCAAGGCGATGCTGAAGGACAAGCCGCACTATATCGCGCTGTCCGCAGCCGCATCACCAACCTCGCCAATCGACCAGCTTTTTACGGCGATCGCCGACGAAACAGCTCTGACGCGAGAACCTGGTTCCGGCAAAGACTTCGGCTCCGAGGCCGAAGCCGACATGCTTCAAAACCAGCCGCAGAACGCTGCAGATACCGCCAGGGGATTGGCCCGCATCGGGATTCAAATCCCCAGCGGCAAATCGCAAAGCCGGGCCGGTATTGCGTCCGCTAGCGAGCAGAATCCCGGGGCGAACATCGAAGCGCAATTCAAATCATTCCAGGCTTTGGTGAACGGTCCCGCCGGACGCCGCCCAATCGATGCGTTGACCCAGAATTTCCGCGACATCTATCAAAGCCTGCAACTGGCGGCCGACGTCCCTTCGCAAGTAGAACGCGTCAACATGAATCTGCAGCTGCAGATATCCACCCTTCGCGCCAATGTCTCGCGTCTGCCTAAGCAACTCGCCCGAATGGTCACCGCAACCGCCGACGAGCTTGACGGCAACGTCGCAGAAACCTCGCTAACGAATTTGAACCAGGCGCTCGACCAGACGGTCACGCGCGCCTGCGAGGAGATGGTCGAGGGCCGTTATCCTTTCGCCAGCGATGGCTCGGAGGATATTGCAATGGCGGATTTCGCGAAACTGTTCGCTCCAGGCGGACTGATGGACCGGTTCTTCGCACAGAATCTGGCATCGCTAATCGACATGACCGGCCAGGACTGGAGCTGGAAACAGGATGCGCGTTTCGGGCGCGACCTGTCGAAGTCGACCTTGAAAAACTTCCAGCTGGCCGCGGAAATCCGCAACGCCTTCTTTCCTTCAGGTGGTTCGGTGCCGTCAGTCAGTGTCACCTTTACGCCGTTTTCACTGCATGGCGATGCCGATACGGCGCTACTCGAAATCGATGGCCAGATTGTTCAAAGCAACCAGGCGGGCAACGCGCCAAGCACGGTGAGCTGGCCGAGCGGCATGGCTTCCGCGTCCGCGAGCCTGAGCCTCATTCCGGAGATGCCGGGCCGGGAGTCCGCGATCAGGTTCGAAGGTCCGTGGGCACTGAAGCGCCTGCTGGACAAGGCTGATATCACCAGCACCGGCGGCAACACGGAAGCCCGTTTCGTGATCGGCGGACGCGATGTCGCATATACGGTCCAGACCAGTTCGGACCCCAACCCTCTCTTCCTTCCTGCGTTTTCTGGGTTCAGCTGTCCAAAGGCGTTTTGAGATGATCTTTGAATTTTCCAATACGGTCATGCGGTCCATCGGCAACAGACGCGCGGACGTTAATTTCGATACTCTAATGTTCGAGCCTGTGGCAAACTGCGCGAGCGAGCGCCTGACTGTGCGGCGCAGAGGACGCTTGAGAGGCGCTTGGTGGCAAATTGAACAATGTCGCCCTTCCCTTTGAAAGCTTCGGCGTTAGCCACAGAGGCTGTGTCCGTGAGCTCAATGAAGACAGCTATCTGGTCGAACCGGAAGCTGGCCTGTGGGTGGTGGCGGATGGAATGGGTGGACATGATGCTGGGGAAGTCGCTTCGGCCAGCATCGTCGATCACCTGGCAACGATCGGCATTGCAAGCTCTGCACCGGATCTTCGCGCGCGCTTCGAAGACCGGCTGAGCCGGGCCAACGCCGAAATCCGCAGGATATCGGAATCCCGCGGAGTAACCATTGGCTCCACAGTCGCCGCCCTGCTGGCGATGGATGGGCGGTTTGCGTGCCTGTGGGCGGGCGACAGTCGCGTCTATCTGATCCGCAACGCCTCGATTTCCCAGATTTCGAAGGACCATACCGAAGTTCAGGAACTTCTCGACAAGGGCATGATCAGCGCAGCCGAAGCGCTCGCTTGGCCGCGCCGCAACGTTATTACGCATGCGGTCGGCGTCAGCGACGAGATCGTCATTGATTTCCAGCAAGGCGAAATCATGCCGGGCGACATATTTGTGTTGAGCACCGACGGGCTGACAGCGCATGTCACAGACGCCGAGATCGAGGCGGCGGCGGTGTCGGCGACACCTCAGGCGGCATGCGAAAACCTGCTACAAACGGTGCTGGCCCGCGGGGGAACAGACAATGTCACGATCGTGCTCGTGAAGATCGGTAACGGGCGCAATGAGGCCTATCCCGACCCTCCCAGAGCCGAAGGTTGAGGCTGATGAGCGCCGACGACAAGACGCGGATATCGCCTAACGTGGCCAACACAGCCGTAGGCACGCAACTCAGCGGCATCTATGAACTGGACGAGCGGATCGCATTCGGTGGCATGGGCGAAGTCTACCGCGGCCACAACATCCAAACCGGCGACCACGTCGCGATCAAGATCGTCTTGCCTGAGTTCGCCCGTGATCAGACGATCCTGTCGCTGTTCCGCAAGGAAGCGTCGATCCTCAACCACCTGTCGCACGATGCGGTCGTGCGGTATCACGTCTTCACGATCGATCCCGGCATCGGTCGCCCCTATCTTGCCATGGAATTCGTCGACGGCCAGTCGCTGTTCGATATCATGCGACATGGGCCGATGCCGACGGAAGACGTGCGCAAGCTTTGCCATCGCCTGGCTTCCGGCTTGAGCGCCGTGCACCAGGCGGGAGCAATACACCGCGACCTCTCCCCGGATAACATCATCCTGCCAGGAGGCCGGGTCGAACGCGCAAAGATCGTCGATTTTGGCATCGCGCGATCGGCGACCGTCGGCGGCGAGACCCTGATCGGCGGAAAGTTCGCGGGAAAGTACAACTACGTTTCTCCCGAACAACTCGGCCTATACGGCGGCGATGTCAGCGAGCAATCCGACATCTACAGCCTGGGCTTGGTTCTGGCTGCTGTTCTGCGCGGGAAACCTATCGACATGGGCGGCTCCCAGTTCGAGATCGTGGAAAAACGCCGAACCGTTCCGGACCTATCCGACATCGATGCCGATTTTCGTGGAATTGTTGAAGCCATGCTGCAGCCGGATCCACAAGACCGGCCGATCAGCATGGCGGATATCGCCAGGGCGACACGTGACGACACGGATGACGAGGGGACAGCGCCGCCAACGTCGGTCACCCCGCGCGACCGGACGGGTTTGCCGCGAACCGGGGGAACCCTCGCGCCCGGCCCCAAGCTTCCAAGTCAGCCTCCGGCGGCTTCCGGTGAACAGCGCTTCGTTCCGCATGTCCGGCCGGCGCATCTGTCCGAACCAAGGCCTCCGGCAGTTGCCGGGCCTGCTCGGGCGGTCTTGCCTAATGTCCCTACAAAGTCCGCCAAGACCCGATCGATCGCGATCGCTGCCGTGGCGACATTAGCTGTCGCGTCGGGTGCAGGCATCTATCTGAGCGGCTTGATGACGCCTTCCACGCCGACCGCCGGCGATACATCGTTTTTGTCTCCAAAAGCATCAAAACCGGCCCCGACGGACAGTGCTGCAAATTCGCCGGGCGATGAGCCGGCAAAGGCAGTTCCACCCCAGCCCGCCGACGTCCTCTCACCAACCGAGGAAGCCCTGGAGCCGTCGGCATCCGAGGAAACCTCGGAGCCGGCGGCAGCCGAGGCGCAGCCGCCAGCCGAAAATCGGGCAGATGTCGCGGCGGATCAAAGGTTGGAGCCGACACGGCCCGCCGAAGTCCTCTCACCAACCGAGGAAACCCCGGAGCCGGCGCCAGCCGAGACGCTGTCGCGAGCTGAAAATCAGGCAGGTGCCGCGGCGGATCAAAAGTTGGAGCCGGCACGGCCTGCAGAAGTCCTTTCGCCAACCGAGGAAACCCCAGGGCCGTCGATAGCCGAGGTGCCATCGCCAGCTGAAGATCGGGCAGATGCCGCGGCGGATCAAAAGTTGGAGCCGACACGGCCCGCCGAAGTCCTCTCGCCAACCGAGGAAACCCCGGAGCCGGTTCCGCCGCGCGTCCAGGTCGCGCCAATGCCGCCGGCCGACAAGGCCCCGCCGCCCCCAGCGGTCCGGCCCGACGTGATGGAGAGCCCGAAGCCCGATCAGTCGGCCAGCCAGCAGGCCGCGCGGGTGCCCGACCCCGCTGCAGACCAGACGGATGATATGAACGCAAAGGGGCAGCAGGACGAGCCTGCGGCAGGCAAACAGCCGGGCGAAGCCGCCGTTGCCTTGAACGTGCCGAAACCGGAACTAGAACAACCGCCGAAAAATGCCCTCGACTACCCTGCTCAACGGGCCTCTTGGGTGCGCGACTTCAACGGCGGCGACTGTTTCTATGCGACGTTGACGTCGGCAACCGAGACCGCTGTCGAGATCGAAGGATTAGGCACAGAGGTCCAGCCCTTCGAACGAATGTTGTCCGATTTCCAGGCAAGATTCCATGTCGAACCGGACATCAGCGTCCGCCTCATTGAACCGGCTCAATGCGAAGTTACCAACTTTCTGCGTTTTCTAGACCAGATGGCGACTGACAAGCCGCAGCTTGTTCTCGATCGAACGACGGTGCCGAGCGGCTCGCCGATCGGCGGCACGCTGGTGACGCGTGGCGGCCTCATTTCCAGCGTGCTGCTGATCGACCACAGGGGTATGGCATTCAACCTCGACGGTCGTATCTTGGCGCAAGCCGACAAGGCCACGTTCAAGTTTCCGATCGATCTCGGCGCAGCCGACAAGGCGGCCGGCAAGGTCGTGCCGCAGATCATAATGGTGATCACGGGTCCACAGGATATTCAGGCTGCGGCGTTCTCCACGCCGACACCAGCCGCGCTGCTGTTGCCCAGGATTCTCGAAGAGATCGCGACCACCAGATCTGAGTACTCAGCCACCGCAAAGTACTTCCGGCTCGGCGGGTAGCATGGACGCCGATGGACCGCCGCCGCTCGCGTTTTTCCTTCCCGACCACTGTCCCGCCCAAAAATCAGCGTGACTGGCTTCGCGGCCTGCTTGCGTTGAGAGGCCGTATCAAACTTGTGGTCATGTCGGGCGCGGCATTGCTGGCTCTCCTGTCGTCCCACGAAGCGCGCGCCGAATTCACGGTCTGCAATCAGACGCTCGATGTCGTCAATCTCGCTGTCGGCCAAAAGGTCGACAATACGGACCAGACCGATGGCTGGTGGACCATCGGCGCAAATCAGTGCGTGAATGTCATCCGCGAGGAACTCACGAACCGCTACATTTACATCTATGCGACGGACGTCTTTGGCCACGCAACCCTGACCGGGTCGACCGAAATGTGCATCGATCGGCGGCGTTTTTCGATACGCGGCATCGATGAATGCTGGCAGCGCGGCCATATCGCCGCACGATTTCTCGAAGTCGATACGCTTGAACAGGTGCGGTGGACCTTTTTTCTGACCGGAAGCAATCCGTGACGCACAGTATCGACACAAGCTTCAAGTTGAAAAAGCAGGCGCGCGCCGCCCTGCGCAGACGCAGGCTCTGGCGCCGAATCCTTGCCGGTCTTGCTGTGGTTGTCCTGTTGTCGATCGCTGCCGGCTTTTATCTCACCGCGGACTATTGGTCGTTTGGCGATGAAGATGAGGAGTTGCACGCCGTCGAGGGAACCGACGATGTGCCAGCCGATGCATCGGTCTATGTGCCTGCCATCATCGATCTCGCAGGAGACCCGATGTGGATCACCCTTGCGCCCGACACCGGCGCCGCAACAAAAAGCCAAGTGATCCCGCGCCCGGCAGAACTCGATCAGGCTGGAGTTTCTCCCCAGATCGAGATTCTGGCTGACGTGATGCTTAGCGCCAGCGAAAAGTTCATGACAACGATACCGTCCACGCAAGAAGACTTCGCATTCTTCCAGGCACAGCGACAGACCGCGCCGGCGTCATCCAACGATCTGCAAGACGATGTTCAGCCACCGCCCGTTCTAAACGAGGCTCCGGTTGCTTCGGACCCGCAGGTGGACGCCGATAATGCCGAAGCAGGTTGGGGCGAAACAATCGATTCAGGCGAGGCAGCCCTTCCCACGTTCCGGAAAACCCAGATCGAAAACAACACAAGCGTCGCAAATGTCACCAGCGAGTATCAACGATACAAGGCTACCGAGGACACATTCGTAAAGATTCTCAACGACCGCAGCTTGGACAGCGTTGCCCTGGATGCGCATTTCTCCGCCGAGGATGCCAAACTGGCAGGCGAAGCCCTGAAGACGCTTTTCAATCGGGAAAGCCTTGAGCCAGGTTATGTCGTCGCCATGCGCGGTTTCAGGCCGACGCGCGAGACGACAACCATGTCCCTCATGCAGGTTTCGATCTACGCCAAGAATGTATTTGTCGGTACGCTGACGCGCAATGCCGCTGGTGTGTTTGTGTCTGGTGTGGATCCCTGGGTCCGCGAAGATCTGTTCAACTACTCGGGCGCACAGGCACAAGGCACGCACAAAAGGCAATACCGGCTGCTCGATGCAATCTACTCAACAGCAGCACGCAACAAAGTCCCGACCGGCGTGATCGGAGAAGCGATCATGTATCTCTCGCGAGGACAGGATCTGGATGCGTTTGCCAGCGAAGAGCAACGTCTGGTCCTGATCTATTCGCAAAGGCCGCGTGGCAAGGAAGAGACGGCCGGGCGGGTGTTATATGTGGGTGTCCAGGGCGCTGAAAAAAGCCTCGACTGTTTCGTGTTCCAGCAGACCGACGGCCAGTTTGCATGCGTTAGCGGCGACGATCAGGTTCGCTCGCTGACGGTCACAAACGGCATGGTCACCCCGGTCAATGGGGTCATGACGTCCACCTTCGGCCCACGCAAGCACCCGATCCTCGGGACTGTTCGCATCCACAAGGGCGTGGATTGGGCGGCGCCTCTGGGTACGCCGATTGCAGCCGCCTTCGACGGCGAAGTCGTTTTTCAAGGCGATGGAGGGGGTTACGGCAACCTGGTGAAGATTTCGCACGGAAACGGGCGCGAGACGCGCTATGCGCATATGCAGAAATTCGCGGTCAAGAGCGGTGTCGGCGCGAAGGTGAAGGCAGGCGATATCATTGGTTACATTGGCACTACCGGCCTTTCGACTGGGCCGCACCTGCATTTCGAACTCTATCGCAATGGCGAGGCGATCGATCCCCTGGGTACGGTTACCGCCATCGCAACGGATGATTCCGCTGTCGAAACGCTGACCGACCGTATCGTTCAAGTCGAAAGTGGCGGCAGCGCCCGCGCCAAGAACCCACTTTCTTCGGCGACCGGCGCCGGTCAGTTCATAACGAAGACCTGGATCAGGATGATGAACACCTACCGCCCCGAACTTGCGCGGACACTGTCAACCGCCGACCTGCTCGCTTTACGTT
Organism: Mesorhizobium sp. BHbdii; assembly: GCF_053848045.1. NCBI lineage: Bacteria > Pseudomonadati > Pseudomonadota > Alphaproteobacteria > Hyphomicrobiales > Phyllobacteriaceae > Mesorhizobium > Mesorhizobium sp. BHbdii. The sequence goes on from NZ_JBSPKX010000003.1 coordinate 183,005, forward strand.
ACGACGCCACCATCTCGCGCGAGATGGTCAGCAATCTGGCGCGCGAAGGCGAAGCCTATCTTCGGGCGCGCGGCCACCAGATCACAGCCGGCCGGCTTTATCTTTGTCATTTCCTGGGAATGGAAGGCGCCCATCAAGTGTTGTCATCGCCGGGTTCGGCGCAATTGAGCGCCGTGCTCGGGTCGGCCGTCATTCAAGCCAACCCGTTTCTCACCGGCAAGTCCGCCAGCTATGTCGTGAGCTGGGCCGAAAGGAAAATGGGCAGGAAGCTGAGCCCGACGACGACTGAGGTGGCTCAACAGACAACGACAACAACGCAAGTCCGGCAGACATCGCCGGAGTTCGAAAAATACAAGCAGGCGATCACGGCCCTCATAAGCCCGATGCAGAATACCCTTTGAACCAGCGCATAACCCGGAAATCGGAATCGGTTTTGCTGCGCTAACCTCCGGTTCGCGCGTGGAAAAGGGCGCGCGGCTCTGGTCTCAGCCTAGCGCACCGCTCCAGCTACTCAGTCCTTATCCGCATTTCCACCCGGCGGTTTACCGGATCGAATGGGTTGGGGTCGCGCGGCTTCGCCTCGCCCAGGCCCGTCGCTTTGATGCGGGCAGGATCGATGCCGTTAGAGGTCAGGAAGGTTGTTACCGATCTGGCTCTTCGTTCCGACAGTCCCTCGTTGTAATCAGCCGAGCCGGACGCATCTGTATGACCCTCAACAACGAAGTTCAGAGTGCTCAGTCGGCTGTCCTTCAGTGCCTTGGCGAACTCGTCCAGTTCAGCGCGCGCAGTCGCATCGAGTTCCGCAGAATCCAGGCCGAAGTTGATCAGCATGTCGAGGCTGGTTTTTTCGGCCGGCGCTGCTTTGTTCTTGCTGCTGCATTCGTCTTCGGTGCCGACGCAAATTCCACGTGACGGGCCGAACTCGCTCGCTGCGTCAAAAAACTTCACGATGTCTTCTGATTTCTGAAGCGGATCAGCAAAAGCGTGGGTCGAAAAAAGCGTGACCGTAAACACGAAGGCTAAACTGCCCAACTGCATGACGGTTACTCCTGTCTTGAGCATCCGATTTCATCGACTGCGGACAATACCAAATTCCGAGGCGAATGTCTGTCAATAAACGTCAGGCATACGAGGAGTGGACGGCAGTTGCATCTTGCTGAGGACTGGAGACTTGACCCGCACCCTGTCCAGGCTTCAATGTCGATTGTTCCCCAGTAAAAGCGTGGCGGCCATGGCCAATGAGCTTCGATTCAAGACGGCACGGGATCTTTTCATGGCCTGCCCCGCTGTTTCCAGGGACATGGTGGCACTCCCGACCGAACAGCCTTCAATCGAATTTTGCCGCGCCCTCCTTGCCGGGCGAGTGCCCGAGGAGGCGATTACGTTCTGTGCCTATCTGCTTCCCGAGCGGGCTGCGGTGTGGTGGGCCCATGAGTGCCTGAGCCACCTCACCGTTCTGCTCGATCGCAGGGATCAGGAATTGCTCGCGCTTGTTCGTGACTGGGTCAGCGAACCGGATAGCCCTCACCATCGCGCCGAAGTGAGCCAGGCTGCGGCAGGAATGCCGCCAACAACGCCTGCCGTCTGGATTGCCCTGGCTGCAGGATGGCATGGCAATAGTGCAGCTATGGAGACGTCAGCGGTATCGGCCTTGCAGCCAGCCGCCCGCGCTGTGAGTGCGGGGGTTCTGGCCGGACTGGCACGCGTTGCGCTGGAGGACCGCTTTTCAGTTCTTTCCGCGTTTGTCGAAATGGGCATTCAGATGGCGGAGATCGAGGCGCTGCGCCAATCAGCGGATGCAAATTAGAGTGCAGTCTGGATCCTGATTGCTTGCCTTACTTGCAGCCGTCTTGGACCCATTTGGCAGCGCCACCCTGAAACGTGTCCCCAGCGGATGTTGCAGCCGCAGCACCGAGACATCGTCGGTGGCGAAACTTCCTGTCCGCACAACCGAGCCCAGTTCCATGGCAGCCATCGTAGTGACTTTCCCATATTGCCTCGTCGAGCCCTTCCACCGAACTGAAGCGTGGCTTGCCTTTGAGGTCTTTCCGTCGATTGCGGGATCGCCGAAGTCTATAGATAGGTCGGAAAAAAATAGGGTCGTCCGAAGCCAGGCAGTGGATCAACGGTATCCGTCATCCCTAGATCTTCGCGGTGCGGTCGAGAGCGACATGGTGCGGATCCTCCGATCCGCCCCGTGATGTTGCGCGAGCTTTCGTGAAAGCGAAACGGAAGTTGGCTTATCCCCAGCCGCCGCCGCCTCCGCCTCCGCCTCCGCCTCGCCAAGGAGCAGGAGCGATCACAGGAGGTGCGGCAACAGGCTCTACCTCAACCGGCTTGATCACTTTTTTCGTCACCACCCGTTTGGGAGCGGCCTTGACGACCTTCTGCTCTACAGGTGTCCTGCGAACGACCTTCGGCGGTGACGTCTCCACCAGCGGCGTTGGTTCGGGTGGCATCAAGGACGTGCAGCCTGTGAGCCCCACCAGGATGCCGGACAGGGCTGTTCCGACGATTGCGTGCTTCAATGTCCTGCGCACCGTTTACCTCCTGATTGATTAAAACACGTCCCGACGCGGGTTGGCTTCTTCCCAGACCCGCCTGGCCGCGCCGACCAGTTGATCGTCCAGCGAACCGGACGCAGGAATCTTCGATTTGAGTTCCCGGCGCAGCTGCTTCAACGCCGTCGTTTTCACCTTGGTGCCGAAATTTGCGAGGTTCGTCCGGGCCTCTGGCAGTTGGTTGCGAAAATCCAGCGCGGCCGCAAATGCAAGAAAGCGGACCGCGGTGGCCTGGTCGGCCTTTTCGCCCTTTTCCATTTCGAGAACCGCGCGATCGAATGCACCATACTCATCGCCCCGCATGGTCGCCATCTCGAACAGTCTTTGCGCTTCCGCCGGGTTGCGCTCCACGCCCACGCCGTCGCGGTACATGCGCGCCAGGTTGCTTGGAGCGTAGGGCTGGCCGAGTTCGGTGGCTTTCTGAAACAGGGCCAGCGCCGTTTTCGGATCTTTTTCGACGCCCGCGCCGGACAGATAGTTCCGGCCAAGCAGGTTCATCGAATACATATCCTGCCGCTCGACGCCAGCCTCCAGGAAGGCAACGGCACGGGCCTGATCGGCGGGCACGCCGTTGCGGCCTTCGGTGAAGATCGCGCCGAGATCGTTCATTGCATAGGTGTGACCCATCGCCGCCGCCTTGAGCAGCAGGTCCAGTCCTTTGCCGGTGTCGCGCTCGACGCCGTAGCCATGGAACAAGGCACGACCCCACGACGTCATCCCGTAGGGATCACCCTTGTCGGCCGCAGCCGCGTAGAAGGTGTTGGCCTGCTTGCGGTCGACAGCCACGCCTGTTCCGGTCGCGTAGAGGTAGCCGAGTTCGAACACTGCGCGCACGTGTCCCCTATCGGCGGCCTGTTGTATGGCTTTCCTGGCCTGGTCCACCTTGCCGGCTGCAAGCAGCGCGCGACCCAGTTCATAGCGGAAGCGGGCGACATCGGGATACGCCTTCACTGCAGCCTCGCAGAGCTTCACCGCGTCGGCGCCGATTTCATTTGGCAGCAGGCCAGGGACGACGCCTTGAAGGTCGAGAGGTTCGCCGGCAGCCGAGTCGCACGGATCAACGGTTGGCGACACTTTCATTTTGGCGGGTTTGGATACTGCGTTGTCCGCCCGAATCTCGAAGGCGATCTCGACCGGTGCGCTGGCTCCGATCTGGGGTTCATAGCGCAGCCCCTCGACTTCACCGACCGTCAAGCTCGATTCGGGCGACAGGGCTCGATCCGGCAGGGAGAGCGTTCCCGTTGCCGGATAGTTGGCAACCTTCAGGCTGACCGCCGAATCGTCTGTCGGGAGGTCCAGGTTCAGAGCAACCGCGCCGATGCCGACCGGAACGTCGATCTCCCGGTTGTCGATCGCCTCGGCCGCACCAGTGACATGAATGCCGCGCTGCAGCACCTGCTGCTTCTGCTCGGCTTCGAGCCAGGCCATCACCTGTTCGCCCTGGGCTCCTTCGCCGCTCTTGACCCGGAACACCAGCATGCCCTTGGCTTCGCCACCCCAATTGTCGCGTGCGGCGTAGGCCAGCATATCCATCTCTTCTGGCTCGCCAGCTCCCTTGGGGACATCCATCTGTAAATGCGGCAGATCCTTGCCCTGGATCAGATCCCCCGCTTCGACAACCTTGCCATTCAGCATCAGGCGTCCCAAGGCGGGCGGTCTTTCGATGCTGACGGTGATTGATCCGCCGTCGACCTCCACCGGTTCCGGGAGGTTCAGATCGACAGGCCCGACTCCCGACAACACGACTTTCTCCAACACGGGCGGTAGAGAGGGGCGGCTGCTGCGACGCATCAGAAAGACTTCGTCGATCAGCGAAGAGTTCTCCCAGGGAACCTGCAGGCCCTTGGTAGCCTCAACTACATCCCGGCGCACGGCCGCCATGACCGTGCGAATCTCCTGGTTCGGAGCCAAGGCCCGACGAGAAAATGCGAATGAAAATGGGCTGAGGTCGCCGGCGCCGTCATAGGCAACCGCGCCGGGTTCGGTGGCGAAAGCGATCAGTGTGTTCAGCGAGCTTCTTACTTGCGCAAGGCCGGTGCCGCTGGCGGTAATAAGCTGGTCCCTGAGCCAATAGTCCTTGCGAGGGAATGGATTGTTGCGGCAGGCATCAAGGATGATCACCTGGATCTTCGATTTCGAACGCATCTGCTGCAGCACGTCGTTCAGCTTGATTGCCTGGACCTCGACGTCCGCCGCATCTTTCAACGAGGCATCGACAGGGATCAGGAAATTTTCGCCGCCGATCTGAAAGCCGTGACCGGAATAGTAGACGACAGCTACATCCGCCCCGTCCACGGCGGCAAGATAGTTGCGGAACTGGCCTTCAAACTGCAGCTTTGTAAGATTGCTCGCGACAAAAACATCAAAACCAGCCGATCGAAACGTGTTGGACACGTCCACCACATCTTTGGCCGGGTTCTTGAGGGCCGAGATTTCTTGGTAATCGGAGTTGCCGATTACAAAGGCGACCCTTCGTTCGACTGCAGAAGCCTCGAAAGTCGTGACGCTTGCGAGCATGAATGCCGCAACGAATCCGCAACATCGGAGCATGGCAAATCCCTTAACCGCTGTTACCTGGCGACCACAAGAACACAGCTTGCAGTGCCAAGGTCCGTTAGAGAGCATGCTATCTGCCGAGACAGGAAAGAGAGAAAAGCCGTCGCGACAGCGGTATATTCCTCACTTGATCGAACCCTAAATTACATCAGAGGCCGAGTGTCCGCAATGATTGTCAACCGGTTTCTCAACCTGGCTATTTGGACCCGTGGTCGATTTGGTCCCCTCTCGGACCACGCGCTGCTGGCATTCTGATCGTGGCAAATGCAGCTGGTTCTGGTCGGCGATGCCCCCGATAAAATACAGCTCGCGCGGGCGCACTATGTTTTCGTCCCAGGGACGAACGTCCACTGCCGCCTGCCAGACCCGATGCCGCCCGGCACTCTTGCCTTCCGTCCACGCACCACGCGTTGGAGAGCGCCCGAGTTTTCCACTACTAATATCGGTCCACCCCTGATTTTCTCTAGCCACCATTTCCGAGACTCAATTAGCGTCTTCTTATGGAGCATCGGCACGCCATTCGAAGAATCAAGGATGGGCTTTGGGAGGTCTACGACATAGACGACGGTAGGGTTGTCTTCGCAGACGGGGTGGCTCTGACGAATTTGCGGGATGACGAGGCACTCGACGCCCTGGAGTTGCTAAAGGGTGGATTCCTGGTTCCGAGCAGCGCTCCCAAGCCAGCTGACAGTTCCTTGGCGGATCCGCTGAGGTCCACTATCCGAAAGATGAAGCACTGAAGGCGGATAGCTGGCGCACAAAAGCGCCGCCGCTTGGCGGGCTCCCGGCAGGTTTCGGAATTGCGCTTTTAGAAAGCCGGTGAACTACATCAGCTGATGCGTTCGCTCGTCGAGATCTGCCACCCTATTTCAGCGACGTCGCAGCCGCGATGCAGAAGGTATCGATCAATTTGCCCGCTCAAGGCTCAACGCGCCGCGGCGTCTCAAAACGAAAAACTCTCCTCCGTTTGGTTGATGCCGGAACAATGCTCCGTCAGTAAGTTCGTACTGTATATTAGCAGGGGCTGTTATGAGGTTTTTGCCCGTTCAGGAACCGACCAACACATGGGCCGTGTTCGATACCACCGTGGATGTGCCTGCGGACTTCGCTGGCGCTTGCCTTATCGGCTTGACGCGGGAGCGGGCGGAGTGGCTCGCAGCGAGAGCCAATCAAGATGCATCGGTGAGAAGTAATTGGATCGGCCGGTTATCATCCCTGGAGCCTGAGCACGGCGTGGTTCCATACGCAAATGTCAGAAATGGCTTATACCCGCAGGGAAGATTTCAGTGACGGACGAAGAGGCCGCTGCGTTGGCAGCCAGGAACCAGCAGCCTACGTAAGTCCGACATCACCAGCAAAACCGATCCAGCGATCGGTCCCCCGGCGTTGGGTGAGGCTATCCAGCTTGTCGCCAATGCGCTCCCCGGTTTGTATTCCTGCCCGAAGGACCGCTGTTATTGCTGATCCGGCATCTCGGTATTCTCTTTGGGGTTCTTCTTGATCCCCGCGGCAGGCGAGGTCTCGGCCGGGGCGTTTCCACCTTGGTTTTGTTCAGCGGCTCTTTTAAATGGCGAGGTGCGCCAGCCCATATCGGCATACAAAAAGCCAATGAGAAAGCCGACGATAATGACCGCTGCAATCAGCAGCGAAAGTATAGCGTTACGACGCTCCATGTCCGGCTCCTTCCTGCAAGCCGAACAGCCAGTAGCGAAAATGGTTCCCATCTACCATGGATGCGCAGGAGACCCTGAAGCTGCAGGTGATGGGAACTTCGCGCCGTGCCGGTGGTTGAAACGTAGGCGCTGCGAGCGGTGAACGCCATCCGTTCTTTCCCTCGCAGCAGGAAGGAGACACCATGGCCAACAAGAATACCACGTCGAAGCCGGCAATTCGGCAGGCGAATGCCGACGCCTTGCGACATCCAAGGCGGGACGCCAACGATACGGATGCGGGAGCGAGACCGCCGACGCCAAAGACCGCTGGGACCTCGAAGCCGTCGACTGCTCCGCTGGACAATCCGGTGGCGAACCGCAATGCCGGCCGGCCGCGCCAGTCAGGCACCACGCCACGGCCGACGGAAAAGCCGCTGGACTGAAAGGCGATGGCCGGGATCGTACGGGACGGCGGCTGCTTGTGCGGCGCTGTTCGCTTCAAGGTGAGCGGCGCACCGCTACGGGTCGGAATCTGCCATTGTCAGGATTGCCGCCGCGCCAGCGGCAGCTTCTTCACGCCGTTCGGCGTCTGGCCGATCTCGGCCTATGAAGGCAGCGGAGAAATGAAGACGTTCGCCAAACGCAGCTTCTGTCCGCAATGCGGGTCGCGTATCGCCTGGCTGCAGGACAATGAGGCCGAGATCATGCTCGGTTCGCTCGACATGGCTCCCAGCGACCTCATTCCGGAGTATGAGCTATGGGTGCCGCGCCGTGAGAAATGGCTCATGGCATTGCCTTGGGCGGAGCAACATGCCGGGGATCGCTTACCACCTTCCGATACATGACGAGGCTTCGGGACCGAGTTAAGGCACCCGGACCAATTCATTCATGGCGTTCAGAATGGCAACCTGATCTGCCGGCTTCCGGAGAAATTTACAGCCGGCGAACGCGCCTGGAACATCGCCCGGTCCAAATCCGCTCAGGAACGCGAACGGGATATCGCGTGCTTGCAGCGCTCTTGCGACCGCCAGACTTGTTTCGCCATAAAGTTGAATATCCAGCAGCGCGACATCGATATTGTGTTCGTCGATCAGCCAAAGGGCCACCGCCACCGACGGAGCCGGGCCGATCACCTGATACCCCAAGGCGCGCAGGCAAGCAGCAGTGTCCTCGGCGATGAGCCATTCATCCTCGACCACCAGAACGCGCAAGCCATCGGTCACGGCGCCTCACTGCGGATCAATGGGAACGTGAGCTGGACCTCAAGGCCATTATGATTGAACGTGGTCTCGACGTTGCCGCCAAGCCGGTAGCCGATCTCACCCTGTAGCAGGGAATGCCCGAAGCCGTTGGCCTCGGGCTTTTGGACCGGCGGCCCGTCTTTCTCGTGCCAGGCGAGCGTGAAAACGTCGCCCTCGCCTGACCATTTCAGCAAGACCCTGCCGCGGCGCTTCGACAGTGCGCCGTATTTGGCGGCGTTGGTCGCCAGTTCATGAATCGCCATGCTGAAGGAAAGGCCCTGTTGCGGGCTAAGCTTCACTTCGGCGCCCTCAAGTTCGAACCGGTCAATGCTGAAAAATTCGAGCTCCTGATGCAGCAATTCGTTGATCGAGGCGTCTTTCCAGCGTTCCTTCGACAGCAGACCGTAGGCCCGCGACATAGCGTGCAGGCGACCAACCAGCGCTTCGGCGAACTCTTCCTTCGATTTCGACCTTTCCCGGGTGCGATTGGCAATGCTGGGGACCACCGCCAGCATGTTCTTGACCCGGTGGTTCAGCTCCGAAATGAGCACTTGGTTTTGCTCTTCCGCCTCGGCCAAGGTGGTAACGTCGACCAGTGTGACCACGACGCCCTGGATCCTGTTGTCCTTGTCGCGATAGGGATTCATGCGAACCATGTGAAACCGGCGCTGGTCATCGCGCGCCAGGTGATGGTTCAGGGTCTCTCCGGTTTCGAATACCCGGTCGATATGCTGCTTCAGCTCGGGATACTCGAGCTGGCTCGACAGCTCCGTCAGCGGCCGGCCAACGTCCGAGGGACGCAGGTTGAAGAAAGACGAGGCGGCCGGAGTAAAGGTCCGCACCACGAGATTGCGGTCGAGAAAAATGGTTGCGATCTGCGTGCTCTCGAACAGATTCTGCAAATCGCTGTTGGCGCGATCGAGCTCTTCTATCTTGCTGGTCAGTTCCGAATTGATGGTGTTGAGCTCCTCGTTGAGCGACTGCATCTCCTCCTTCGAGGCCTCGAGTTCCTCATTGGTCGATTGCGCCTCCCCGTTGACGGAGACGAGCTCCTCGTTCGACGATTTCACCTCCTCCAGCGCGGTCTCGTATTCCTCGATGGTCGACTGCAGCCGCTCCCGCGTGTCACGCAACTCCCGTTCGAGATCGGCAGTGCCTTCGCTGAATCGTCTGACAGCTACGCCGTCTTCGATGCCTTGTTTCCTCCGGAACGATCGGCCTTGGCGGGGAGCCCTCCCGTCAACTTGTCCGACAACGTCTTTTCACTTCTGCCGAAGCTCAGGCTCGTGGCGCGTCTGCTTCTGGGGGACGTGGAGGCTTCCGACCGTCTGGTCGAGCGAACGCTTGAGCGCGCCATCGGCGAGATCGACAGGCGGCGGGCCGGCGTGTCGACCGAAGACTGGCTGAACGGCAGCATGCGAAATGTCGCTAGATCGAGCGGGGCGAGCGTGTTGCACTGAGGCTGCGATTCTTTTCCAAGTCTGGAATGTCGGAAAGACCGGCTGGTTTTCCAATAGTCCGAAAAACACGCAGAAACAGCGAGCTAGAGGAAAGTTCTCTGTCAGAATGCGAGGCGCACCTTAAGAGCTACCCGACACCGCTGACATAGCAGCCTCCTCAGCCTTTCTGGTTGCGGTCGACGAACTTGTTGAATCGGCTGGTTTTCCCGCCGCCGGTTTCGTCCTGGTAGAGGAAGGCCAGGTTGTTTTCGTCGAAGATCCGAAAGAACTCATCCCATTCGATGGCTTCGAACTCCTCCTCGGGCTCGCCAAAATCGATCCGCAGGATGCCGCCTTCACCCTTGGTCCGTATAGCGGCAGGCCGCCCGCCTCGATCTTCGGCCCACTGGCGGATCTCGTCATGATCGGTAGTCGTCTTCGACTCAGACATCGGAATCTCCTTTCGATCCCAGATTTGGCAGGCGCGTGATCCTCACGATCCGGTCTGCTTGCTGTGCGGCGGAACCGGACCGCTAGACGCATACCCGCTTTCCCGACCACGCGCCGGATGTGCGCCCTAACGCCAAAGAAGCTGCAATGTTCCAGCCCATAGCCAGCACTGGTCGCGCGCCGCCACGTCGGTTTGCGAGCCTCCCCAAAACCATCTTTGTTGAAGCAGAGGGAACAAACCTTTTGCCAAACAGTTCGGGGCGCCAAGGCCATCTGCGCAAGGAGTTGTCGTGAAACGCATACTGGTTACAGGAGGGTGCGGTTTCATCGGCCGCCACGTCGTCCAGGAACTCGTTGAACATGGTTATGCTGTCTGCATTCTCGATGCGCTGCTGGAACAGGTGCACGGTAGCGAGGCGACCAGCCTGCCGGCAGGGGCCGAACTGATCAAAGGCGACGTTCGCAACCGCGACGCCATCGCCGAGGCGCTCCAGGGCGTCGACGCCATTATCCATCTGGCGGCCGAGGTCGGCGTCGGCCAGTCCATGTATGAGATCGCCCGCTATGTCGGCGCGAACGACCTCGGCACCGCCACTTTGCTTGAAGCATTGATCAAACGTCCAGTCGAGCGGATCGTCGTCGCTTCGTCGATGAGCGTCTACGGCGAGGGTCTCTATGCCACGCCAGGCGGTCGGCGCGTCGACAATGCACGGCGGCAGGCTAACGACATCAAGAGCGGCCAATGGAATCCGCTGTCGGCGGCGGATGAAAGTCTGTCGCCCCTGCCGACAGACGAGGAAAAGCCGGTCGACCTCGCCTCTATCTATGCGCTGACGAAATATGCCCAGGAGCGCGCCGTGCTGATCTTCGGGGATGCCTATGGCGTCGACGCGGTGGCGCTGCGCCTGTTCAACGTCTTCGGCGCCGGACAGGCGCTGTCAAACCCGTACACCGGCGTTTTGGCGAATTTCGCTTCACGCCTCGTCAACGACCAGCGGCCGATGATTTTCGAAGATGGCGAGCAGAAGCGCGACTTCGTCCATGTGCGCGACGTCGCCCGCGCCTTCCGCCTGGCGCTGGAACAACGCCAGGCGCGCGGCCACGTCATCAACATCGGCAGCGGACGGGCCTATGCGATCAGCGAGGTCGCCCGGTTGCTCGCCGACGCTATGGGTGTGCCGGAACATCGGCCTGAAATCCTCGGCAGGGCGCGCGCCGGCGATATCCGCAATTGCTTCGCCGATATTTCGAAGGCGCGCGAACTGCTCGGTTTCGAGCCGCAGCACCGGCTGGAGGATTCACTCAACGAGTTCGTCGCATGGGTTCGCAACACGGTCGCCATCGACCGCGGCGCCGACATGAAACGGGAACTCGAAGAACGGGGACTGGTATCATGAGGCCGGACGGGTTTCGTGAAGCGCCGGTTGCCATCGTCGGCGGCAGTGGCTTCATCGGCTCGAACCTCGCCGACAGCCTCTTGTCGGATGGGGTGCCGGTGCTGGTCATCGACAATCTCAGCCGCCCGGGCGTCGATCAGAACCTGGCTTGGCTGGCGCAGAAGCACGGCAATAACCTTGCCGTGGAGACTGTGGATGTCCGGGACGGAGACGTGCTGGCGCCGCTTTTGGCGCATTCCAAGGCGATATTCCATCTCGCCGCGCAGACCGCCGTCACCACGAGCCTCGTCCAGCCAAGTGAAGATTTCGACATCAATCTTCGCGGAACCTTCAACGTCCTGGAAGCGGCTCGCCGGAGCGGCAGACGCATTCCCGTGATCTTCGCCAGCACGAACAAGGTCTATGGCGGCCTGCCCGATGTCACAGTCCGCGAAGAGGACGATCGGTGCGTACCCTGCGACGCCGGCATCCGCGCCAACGGCATAGACGAGACCTGCGGTCTGGATTTCTGCACGCCCTATGGCTGCTCCAAAGGCGCGGCGGATCAATACGTGCTCGACTATGCCAAGTCGTACGATCTGCCGACCGCGGTCCTGCGCATGAGCTGCATCTACGGCCCCCGCCAGTTCGGCACGGAGGACCAGGGCTGGGTCGCCCATTTTCTGCTCAGCGCGCTTTCCGGCCGGCCGATCACGATCTACGGCAACGGCAAGCAGGTGCGCGATATCCTCCATGTCTCCGATGCTGTTGCGGCCTATCGCGGGGTACTTGCCCGGATCGAGGATATCAAGGGGCAAGCATTCAACCTCGGTGGCGGTCCGGGCAACGCCGTCAGCCTGCGCATGCTGCTAAAGCAGATCGGCGAGCTGACCGGGCGGAACCTCTCGATCCGCTACGACCGGGAACGCACCGGCGACCAGCCATTCTTTGTCGCCGACACCCGCAAGATAGAAGTGACGCTCGGCTGGAAAGCGCATGTGTCCTGGCGCGACGGCGTCCGTGATCTGGCCGATTGGCTCCAGCGTCATCGCCTCGAGCCTGAACCAGCGAGGTACGTGGCATGAAAGTCGCCCTGGTCAATCCGTTCTGGACCTACGAGGACAGCATCTATTTCGGCTGCCGCCAGCCACATCTGCCGCTGGAACTGGGCTACTCGAAAGCCTTGCTAGAGGCCGACGGCCATCAGGTGCTGATGCTGGACGGGCAAATCCAGAAGCTGGACGACGCAGCACTTGCCGATCGCGTCGCCGCTTTCGCTCCGGCCATGACCGTTGTCAGCACGGCGCCGACCTATTTGTTCTGGCGCTGCGCGCCGCCCGAGCTGCGCGTGCCTGGCGACTTCCTCAACCGCCTTGCCGGGCGCGGCGGCCGCACCGTGGCTGTCGGACCGCACGGCTCGGCGACGCCGGCGCCAACGCTGCGCAAGCTTGGCGTCGATGTCGTCGTGCGCGGCGAATGCGAAGAGGTCGTCGCCGAACTCGCCCGCCGTGACAATTGGAACGCAGTGCCCCACACCGCTCATCTCCACGAGGGAAAAACTGTCGGCAATGGCGGCGTCCACGCCAGCTCGTTTGTCGGTCATCCGCCCCTCAACTGGCCGTCCGATTGGATTGCTGCCCATTCGCACCATCACCACAGGTTCGACGACAATCAAGTGGGTTTCGGCGCGGAGGTCGAAGCGTCTCGCGGCTGCCCCTACAATTGCAGCTTCTGTGCCAAGATCGATTTCCGCGACGCCTATCGCCGCAGGAACCACGATGCGATCGTGACGGAAATTGATCGGCTGATCGGGCAAGGCGTCGGCTACATCTATTTTATCGACGAAATCTTCCTGCCGCAGAAGGCGCTGCTGGAGGCACTGGTCGAGCGCGACGTCAAGTTCGGCGTGCAGACCCGCATCGACCTTTGGAAGCCGGAGCTCCTCGAATTACTGGGTGCCGCCGGCTGCGTTTCCATCGAGGCCGGCCTCGAAAGCCTGACCGTGGAAGGCCGGGCCATGCTGGCAAAGCGTTGCCGGCTGGGCACCGAGGAACTGGCCGCGCTGCTGGTCAATGCACGACGTCACGTTCCATTCGTCCAGGCCAATCTGATCGGCGTGATCGAGGACGATCCCGCTCTGGTCGATCATTGGCGCAAGCACCTCATCGACCGCGGTGTGTGGGCCAATGAACCGGTGCCGCTCTATCCCTACCCCAGTTCGCCCAGCTATCGCGAGCTTTGGGGCGAGCCCGACGATCTCGCCTGGGAGCGCGCCCACGAGCATTATCTGGCCTCGTTCCGGACGTTCAGCGACATCCAGGAGAAGCGTCCGCGCGCGTTGGCGGAGTTGGAGGCGACATGTTGCAGTCACTGATCCGCCGCCCGAGGCGAATCCTGATGACCGTCGACGCCGTCGGCGGCGTCTGGCGCTACGCGCTTGATCTGGCGCGGGAGTTGGCTCACGGCGGCGACAGCATCGTGCTCGCCGGATTAGGCCCGGAACCGTCCGAGGAGCAGGCGAAGGAGGTGCAGGCTTTCGCGGCCTTGGCGTGGCTCAAGACACCGCCGGACTGGATGACGCGGAATGAGAGCGATCTGGAAAGATTGCCGCAGGAATTGCGCGCGCTTGTTTGCGATTGCGCGATCGACCTCGTCCATCTCAATGCGCCGACGCAGGCCGTGGGACTTGATGTGCCTTGCCCGGTCGTGGCGGTCTCGCATTCATGCGTTGTGACGTGGCTCCACGCCGTCAGGGGACAGGCTGTGGACGGCGAATGGGCCTGGCAGAAGGACCGCAACAGACGCGGTTTCGATTGGGCAAATGCCGTAATCGCGCCCAGCCGCAGCCATGCCGACATGCTCGAGGCCTGCTACGGGCCGATCGCCCGCCTGAGCATTGTCAGCAACGGCACACGGCCAGGTCCAAAGGCAGAGACGCGCGAACCAATGGTTCTCGCCGCCGCGCGCTGGTGGGACGAAGGAAAGAACGCAGCTACGCTGGACCAGGCAGCATCGCTGACGACATGGCCGGTCTTCGCTGCCGGGCCGCTCGAGGGCGCCGATGGGCAACGCACCAGTTTCAGCAACGTCGCTCCTCTGGGTTCTGTCTGCCACGATGAAGTACGTCGGTTGATGGCGCAGGCCGGCATCTTCGTGTCGCCATCCGTCTACGAACCCTTCGGCCTTGCCGTGCTGGAGGCAGCCACATCCGCAACACCTTTGGTGCTTGCCGATATCCCGACCTATCGCGAATTGTGGAACGGCGCGGCTATGTTCTACGACGTCCATGATCCACGCGATCTCGCCAGATGTGTCGACCGTCTCTCTGACGACGCCCGATATAGGCGCCGGCTCGGCGAAGCCGCCGCACGCCGAGCGCGCAAGTTTTCACCGGCAAGGCAAGCGGCGGCCATGCACGAGATCTACGATCGGGCCGCCCTGGCCGTTGCGGAACGCTGACGATGCGGTTCCTGTTCTATACCCATTCGGTCGTTTCCGACTGGAACCACGGCAACGCACATTTCCTGCGCGGCATCATGCGGGAACTCGTTGCACGCGGACATCAGGCGATCGCGCTGGAGCCCGCAGACGGCTGGAGCCGTTCGAACCTCCTGGCAGAGAAAGGGCCCTTCGCGGTCGAGCGCTTCAGAAAGGATTTTCCGGAGCTGATGCCGGTGACCTACGACGCCTCCTTCGTCCATGAAGGCTGGATTGCCGGCGCCGATGTGGTGATCGTCCACGAATGGACTGACCCGGACCTTGTCGCGCGCATCGGCAGGGCAAAGGCGAACGGAGGCGGTTTCACACTTCTGTTCCATGACACCCATCATCGCGCCGTCTCGGCGACGCAAGCGATCTCGGCTCTGCGGCTGGAGCATTATGACGGCGTGCTCGCCTTCGGCGAAGCGTTGCGGGAAAGCTATCTTCGCGCCGGCTGGGGCAAACGTGCTTTCACCTGGCACGAGGCGGCGGATGAGCGCCTGTTCAAGCCGCACCCGGAGATCGACCCTACATCCGACGTGATCTGGATCGGCAACTGGGGCGACGACGAGCGCAGTGCCGAAATCAAGGAATTCCTGATCAATCCAGTGGAAGAACTTGGCCTGGGTGGCACTGTTCATGGCGTGCGCTATCCACGCGAAGCGCTCGCCGATCTTGCCGCCGCCGGCCTGGGTTACGAAGGCTGGATTGCCAATGCCGACGTGCCCAAGGCATTCGCGGCCCACCGCGTAACCATCCACATCCCGCGGCGCCCCTATCGGGAGAGCCTGCCCGGAATTCCGACGATCCGCATGTTCGAGGCGCTCGCCTGTGGCATCCCGCTCGTTTCGGCGCCTTGGCCCGATGTCGAGCAACTCTTCAGGCCAGGCATCGATTTCCTTTTCGCGCGCGACGGATCCGAGATGCGCCGTCATCTTCGCGACGTGCTGGACGATGCTGACCTGGCCGCCTCACTGGTGAAATCCGGCCTCGAAACCATCGGGAGGCGACACACTTGCCGGCACCGGGCGGACGAGTTGTTCGGCGTGCTCGCCGAATGCGGCAACCGCCAAGCCATCGGTCCCATGGCCATAGAGGAGACAGTCGCATGAAGATTGCATTTTATGGGTCGAGCCTGCTGTCGTCCTATTGGAACGGCGCGGCGACCTATTATCGCGGATTGCTCAAGGCTCTTTCTCAGCTCGGCTACGAGATCACTTTCTATGAACCGGACGTCTACGACAGGCAGAAGAACCGCGATATCGAGCCACCAGACTGGTGCAACGTCGTCGTCTACGAGGCGACCCCGCATGCGCTGATGCAGGTGGCAGCAAGCGCACGCGAAGCCGACATCGTCGTCAAGGCGAGCGGAGTAGGCTTCGAGGACGAGGCTCTGCTGCGCGCCGTACTCGACCACGCCCGTGCGGATGCGCTGACAGTGTTCTGGGATGTCGACGCACCGGCCACTCTGGGCCAATTGCGCGACGAGCCGGACCACCCCCTTCACCGCGCGTTGCGGGAGATCGACCTTGTCCTCACCTACGGCGGCGGCGATCCGGTCGTCTGGGCCTATCGTGCGCTGGGGGCGGCTGAGTGCGTGCCGATCTACAATGCGCTCGATCCCGAAACGCATCATCCGGTCGCGAAGGATAAGCGTTTCGCTTGCGACCTCGCCTTTCTCGGCAACCGCCTGCCGGATCGTGAAGCACGAGTCGAAGCCTTCTTCCTCGATCCGGCCAGCCGTTCGGGCGATCAGCATTTCCTGCTCGGCGGATCCGGTTGGGGTGACAAGCAGCTTCCGGCAAATGTCGTATGGCTCGGCCACGTCGGGACGCGCGACCACAATGCGTTCAATGTCACATCCAAGGCGGTGCTGAACATCAGCCGCGACAGCATGGCCGCCAACGGCTTTTCACCTGCCACGCGCGTCTTCGAGGCTGCGGGTGCCGGCGCATGCCTCATCACCGACGCCTGGCTCGGCGTCGAATTGTTCCTGGTCCCTGGGGAAGAGATCCTGGTGGCGCGCGACGGCAACGATGTCGCCGAAATCATGCGCACCCTCACACCCCAGCAGGCAAAGGCGATCGGTGCATCTGCGCTTCGGCGTGTTCTCGCCGAGCATACCTATGCGCTAAGGGCAGCCGTGGCCGACGCCGTTTTCAGGCGTCATTTCGAGCGCCCCACCGTGGAGGCAGCGGAATGACCAAGCGGCTCGATATCGTCTTTCTTGGCCTGTCTTTGTCCTCTTCATGGGGAAACGGCCACGCCACGACCTTTCGAGGGTTGCTGAAGGGCCTGCACGAGCTCGGCCATCGCATCACCTTCCTCGAACGCGACGTGCCATGGTATGCAAGCCATCGCGATTTGCGCGACCCGGATTTCTGCACGTTGCGCTACTACGAAACGACGAACGATCTTCGTCGGACGTATGCTCGCTGCCTGCAGCAGGCCGATGTCGTGGTGGTTGGGTCCTTCGTTCCGGAGGGGCGAGCCGTCATCGACATCGTCGCGTCCTTGTGCACGGGCCAGTTCTGCTTCTACGACATCGACACGCCGGTCACGCTGGCAAAGCTCGCCGCGAATGATTGCGACTACATATGCCGACGGCAGATTCCGTATTTCGACGTCTATTTCTCATTCACCGGCGGGCCAACGCTCGCTCGTTTGGCGGCGGATTTTGGTGCACGGCGCGCCGAGCCGCTCTACTGCTCCGTCGACCCGGAGCGGCATCGCCGAACGTCCGATCCGATCTGCTGGGACCTTGGCTACCTCGGCACCTACAGCTCGGACCGGCAGGCGACACTGGATGCTCTCCTGCTTGAACCGGCAAGACGCATGCCGGACCGTCGCTTCGTCGTGGCCGGCTCGCAATTCCCGTCCGAGACCGTCTGGCCAAGCAACGTCGATCGCATCGAGCACTTGCCGCCGGCAGACCACGCCGCTTTCTACAGCCGCCAGCGCTACACGTTGAACGTCACACGCAGCTCCATGATAGCGGCTGGGTGGTCTCCCAGCGTACGCCTCTTCGAGGCGGCTGCCTGTGGCACGGCGATCATCAGCGATCGCTGGACCGGTCTGGATAGCTTCTTTCCGACAGCCACGATCAATACGGCCGGCCAAGCGGAGGAGGTGATCGATATCCTGTCCAGGCAATCCGACCGCGTCAGGCTGGCTATGGCCAAGCGAGCGCGCGCGACGATCCTGGCATCACATACTGGCGCCGCGAGAGCTCGCGAATTCGTTTCGCTGCTGGCGCGGCCAAGATCGGCACGTCCAGCCCTCGATCTGGACATCGAAAGTGCAGCATGACTGGCAGACAGGAGAAAATAGAGATGCGGCAATCAAGAAGGACGCAACGGACCAAAACGGCGCTTGTCGCCGGCGGCGCGGGTTTCCTCGGTTCGCATCTTTGCGAAACATTGCTTCAGACCGGGTACCGGGTGATCTGTGTCGACAATTTTCTTACCGGCCGGATGGAAAACATCGTCTCGATGATGGACCGCCCTCGTTTCCGGTTGATCGAGCAGGATATTTGCCGACCATTGGACCTTGCTGAGCCGGTGGACCGCATTTTCAACCTGGCGTGCGCCGCATCGCCGCCGCGTTACCAAGCCGATCCGGTTCATACCACGCGAACCTGCGTGATCGGAACGCTCAATCTGCTTGAGCTTGCCGCCCGAAATAATGCGCGCTTCCTTCAGGCATCGACAAGCGAAGTGTATGGCGATCCCGAACAGCACCCGCAAAGGGAAGACTATGTCGGTCATGTGAACTGCACCGGTCCTCGGGCCTGCTATGACGAGGGCAAGCGAACCGCCGAAACCTTGTGCTTCGATTATTTGAGAACCGAGATGGCCGACATCCGGGTCGCGCGCATCTTCAACACCTATGGTCCGAGGATGGATCCTGCCGACGGCCGGATTGTCTCGAACCTGGTGATGCAGGCTCTCGAGAAGAGACCATTGACGATATTCGGCGACGGGCTGCAGACCAGGTCGTTCTGCTATGTCTCCGATCTGGTTGACGGTCTGGTCCGTCTTATGGATGTCGATCCCAATCCGCGCCAAGCGGTCAATTTAGGCAATCCCGGGGAATTCACCGTTCTTCAACTGGCTGGATTGGTGAGAGATATGACCCATAGCAACTCGGTCTTCAAATTCCTGGCACTGCCGCAAGACGACCCTCGCCGGCGGCAACCGGACATTTCCCGAGCAAAAACCCTTCTGGATTGGTCGCCAAAGGTGCCGCTCAGGCAAGGCCTGATGCAGACGATCAGCTATTTTATGGAGCTCGAAGCGAGCCGTAACGAGGATCGAATTCCCCCAATTGCGCCAAGCGTGAGGTCCGCTTCAGGCCGACTGCAAGACTTGCCGGCCTAACGTCAGGGAGAGCTGTGCGCTCGGACATGGGCCATGTGAGACCGTGGCGTCCGAACGCGCGCTCTCACTTTTTGTCATTAAGGGAACATCCAGCCGAGCTCGCCGTTGGGCGAAGATACCGGCATGGAGAACCGACCCGTGCATCGAAAACGATCCGCCAAGGACATCGAGCAAATGGCCGAAAGGGAAACGGCTGCCTTTCTGAGACGTGCCTCGATCACCTACCTTGAATGCTGTGTGAGCCTGATGATGACGCACCTCGAGCGCGAGGAAGTGGCCACCATCCTCGAAAAGGAAGCGGATATGCTACGACGGCTCGACTGAGGCTTGCGGCGCTTAGGCCCAGGCAGCCTCAAACAGCGCGCAGCTTTAATCGGCCATGGAGTTCGTGATTTTTCCAGGTCGCAAGGAACATTCCCGGCAACTGGCAGTTCGGCGCGAGGAACTTATCTTCAACAGCGATGGCGGCAGTTTCGTGGGATCGAAAAAGGTACGGATTGGAATAGCCGGCGTCGGCAATTGCGCGTCTTCCCTTGTCCAGGGCCTCTCATATTATCGGGACGCCAGAGGTAATGAGCCGATACCGGGCCTGATGCATGCCGATCTTGGCGGTTATCATGTCGATGACATCGAGGTCGTCTGTGCTTTCGACGTCGCCAAGGGCAAAGTTGGGCGGGATGTGGCGGAAGCCATATACAATGCGCCCAATAACACCTTCCGCTTTGCCGATGTCGAAGCAACCGGCGTTCGCGTCGAGCGCGGACCAACGCTCGATGGAATCGGCAAATATCTACGCGATGAAATCGAGGAGGCAGAAGAGCCGGTCGCGAATGTCAGCGCGCTGCTGCGGGAAAGCGGCGCTGACGTATTGGTCTCATATCTGCCGGTCGGCTCGGAAGAGGCGACGCGTTTTTATGCCGAATGCGCGCTCGAGGCCGGCTGCGCCTTCGTCAACTGCATACCGGTTTTTATCGCGTCGCGACCGGAATGGCGCCAGCTTTTCGAACAGCGTGGCCTGCCGTTGATCGGCGACGATATCAAAAGCCAGGTCGGCGCGACGATCGTGCACCGGCTGCTCGCCAATCTGTTCCGCGAGCGCGGCGTCCGCATCGACCGCACCTATCAGCTGAATTTCGGCGGCAACACCGATTTCCTCAACATGCTGGAACGCGAGCGGCTGGAATCGAAGAAGATTTCCAAGACACAATCCGTAACCAGCCAGCTCGACGTTCCCCTGGAGGCCGGTAACATCCATGTCGGCCCCAGCGACCATGTGCCTTGGCTTACCGATCGAAAATGGGCCTACATCCGCGTCGAAGGCACGACGTTCGGCGGCGTCCCGCTGAATGCAGAGCTCAAACTGGAAGTGTGGGATTCGCCCAACTCCGCCGGGGTCGTTATCGATGCTGTCCGCTGCGCCAAGCTGGCGCTCGACCGCGGCATCGCGGGAGCGCTGACCGGCCCTTGCAGCTATTTCATGAAGTCGCCGCCCGAGCAGTTCACCGATGCCGAGGCACGCCTGCGCACGCTGTCTTTCATCGCCGGTAGGGACGAGCCGATGCTCGATGCCGCGGAATGACGACGACATTCTTTTTGATCCGCCATGCGGCGCACGACAATGTCGGCGCCTATCTTGCCGGACGCATGGCCGGAGTCTGCCTTGGCGATACCGGCAGGGCACAGGCGTTGCGCGTGGCCAGCCACATGGCACCGAAGCCGCTAGCAGCCATCTGTTGCAGCCCGCGCGAACGAACATTGGAAACCGCAAAACCGATCGCAATCGCCTGCGGGCCCGATAAGATTACAATCTGCCAAGAGCTCGATGAGATCGACTTCGGCGCGTGGTCGGGAAAGACTTTCGAAGAGTTGAACCAGGACGCCGACTGGCGGGTGTGGAACAGTCGGCGTCAGCAGGCGAGGACGCCGGGCGGCGAGACCATGCTGGACGTGCAGCAACGTGTCACCTCGCTGATGCAGCAGCTTCGCAAACGCTACCAGAACCAGTCCGTGGCACTGGTCAGCCATGCCGACGTGATCAAGGCCGCCGTCTGCAAGGTGCTCGGCTTGCCGCTGGGAGACTGTTTTCGCTTCGATATCGATCCTGCTTCGATCACCACGGTCGTATCCGGTGACTGGGGCTCCAAGCTGATCCGATTGAACGAAGCCGCCTGACGAGGACAGCCGGATGCGAATGGTCATTTTCGGTCTCACCGTCACCTCCTCGTGGGGAAACGGACACGCGACGCTGTGGCGCGGCCTGATCCGGGCGCTGGGCGGGCTGGGCTGGTCCGTCACCTTCTTCGAACGCAACACTCCCTATTATGCCGGGGCGCGCGACCTTGATCATCTCGATGGCGGCAACGTCGTTCTCTATCCGGACTGGGAAGACATTCGCCATGTCGCGGAACAGGCTATCGGGCAATCGGACGTCGTCATCGTCACGTCCTATTGCCCCGACGCCGTGGAGGCATCGCGCCTGGCGCAGCAGACCTGTCGCGGGCTGAAAGTTTTCTACGATCTGGACACCCCGGTCACACTCGCCCGGATCGAACAAGGTCTACGGCCGGCGTATTACGGGCCCGAAGGCCTTCGCGATTTCGACCTTGTCCTGAGTTATACGGGGGGAACCGCAATCGATGCGCTGAAAACTCTGCTGGGTGCGCGCCGTGTCTTGCCTCTCTATGGTCATGTCGATCCCGAGCGACACCGGCCAGCAGAGCCCCGGGCTGAATTTGCCGGAGATCTATCCTATCTCGGAACGTATGCGGCTGATCGCCAGGCCGGCGTCGAAAAGCTGCTGGTCCGCACGGCAGCGCGCCTGCCGGACCACCGTTTCGTCATCGGCGGCGCCCAATATCCGCACGAATTTCCGTGGGGCGAAAACATCTTCTTTGTCAGGCATCTTCCGCCTGCGGATCATCCGGCCTTCTTTTGCTCATCGCGTCTGACGCTGAACGTGACCCGCGAGGCGATGGCCAAGAGGGGCTGGTGTCCTTCGGGCAGGCTGTTCGAGGCGGCAGCCTGCGGCGCGGCGATCGTGAGCGACACCTGGCCAGGCCTGAGCAGTTTTTTCCAACCCGGCAGCGAGATCATCCTGGCGGACACCACCGACGACGTGGTCGCGGCAGTCTGCTTGTCCGACAGCGACGTCGACGCAATCCGGCGCCGCGCGCGCGAGCGGGTGTTGGACGAGCACACCTCTGCGCAGCGCGCCAGGGAACTGGACCGCCTCCTGTCCGATGCATTGCAGGGCTTGACGGCGGGCGAGCCGTTGAAGGAAGCAATCTGATGTTGGGCATCGTGCCCGCTGCCGGCCGCGGCAGCCGCATTCAACCGCTCGGCTTCTCGAAGGAGCTCCTGCCGGTCGGCAGCCGCATCGACGGCCAGACCGAGCGCCCGTGCGCGGTGAGCGAATATCTGGTGCGTCGCATGGTGCGCAACGGTGTCGACAAAATCTGCTTCGTCATCGGATCGGGCAAATCGGACATCCTCGAATACTATGCCGCCGGCTACGGCGACGCCGCCGCACTGTTCGTCGTACAGCCCACTCCCGTCGGTCTTTGCGATGCGATCTTCCGCGCCGCCCCGCTCGTCGCACCGGACGAGACGGTTCTGATCGGCCTGCCCGATACGATCTGGTTTCCGGAAGATGGCTTCTGCCGCCTGCCGGACGACCGGCTGTCGTTCCTACTCTTCCCGGTGGATCACCCCGAACTCTTCGATGCCGTCGTTCTCGACCAGGGCGACCGAGTGAGGGAGATCCAGGTCAAGCAACAAGACGCCGCATCGAACTGGATTTGGGGCGCGTTCAAGATGCCGGGCCGCATACTTCACCAGCTTGCCGCGCTTTGGCGCGAGCGGAATCAAAGCGACGAATACGTCGGTACACTCATCAATGCCTATCTGGCGGCCGGCGGTGAGGCTTACGGCGTCAAGGCAGGCACCGCCTATGTCGACGTCGGCACTTTCAACGGCTACCGCACGGCACTTCGGCTGCTTGAGAACAACGACACTACGTTGGAGGACCCGAAAAACCTCATGTTCGCGCTGCGAGGGCAGTCGCAGATACCAAGCCATCCAGGCGAAGGAGGCTAGCCATGTTGCATTCGAACGCGGAAATCCGTCGCCGCATCGATGCCCTTGGCCCGTGGTTTCACAACATGGAGCTGGCAGGCGTCGAAACCGCCCCCGACCATTTCCTCGGCAACTACCCGCTGATCAAATGGCGCAAGTTCGCCGACGCCATTCCTGCCGATCTGTCCGGCAAGGCCGTGCTCGACATAGGCTGTAACGCCGGCTTCTACTCGATCGAGATGAAACGACGCGGCGCCGGCCGCGTCCTCGGCATCGATTTCGATGAAGCCTATCTGGCGCAGGCGCGCTTCGCCGCCGAGATCGCGGACTGCGACATCGAATTCCAGCAATTATCGGTCTACGACGTCGGCGCGCTGCGGGAGAAA
Organism: Mesorhizobium sp. BHbdii; assembly: GCF_053848045.1. Classification (NCBI taxonomy): domain Bacteria; kingdom Pseudomonadati; phylum Pseudomonadota; class Alphaproteobacteria; order Hyphomicrobiales; family Phyllobacteriaceae; genus Mesorhizobium; species Mesorhizobium sp. BHbdii. Next base: position 206,599 of record NZ_JBSPKX010000003.1, read on the forward strand.
TTCGACATCGTCCTCTTCATGGGTGTGCTGTATCACCTGCGCCACCCCCTGCTCGCTCTCGATCTGATCCGGGAGCACGTCGCCGGCGACCTGATGATCTTCCAGTCCATGCAGCGCGGCAGCACCGAACTGCCTGCACTCGATGAGAATTATCCTTTCTGGACACACGATCTGTTCGACCGGCCCGAGTTTCCCAAGCTGCATTTCGTCGAGCATCGCTATGCCGACGACCCGACCAACTGGTGGATTCCCAATCGCGCCTGCACCGAAGCGATGCTGCGCAGCGCCGGCTTCGAGACCGTGCTGCACCCGGAGCAAGAGGTTTATTTCTGCCGCGCCGCCAACGAACCGGCCGGTGGAGGTGCCGTCTACCCGTCGAAAGGACAACTTCATGATTGAAGCTGCGATGATCTGGAACGAGCCGAACAACAAGTCCCATTGGGATCCCGAACTCGACCCCGACTGGAGCCGCTTCGCCAATATGGCAATGCTGGCCGCCGATGCGATCGCATCGGAAAACCCCACCGTAACCAAGATCCTGGGCGGCATTTCGCCGATCGATGCCGATTTCATGGCGCTCATGAAGCAGTACGGCGCGTTGGATCATGTCGATGCCGTCGCCGTGCACGGCTTCCCGCTCGACTGGAACCTCTGGCAGATTCAGGAGTGGCCCCAGAAGATCGGCGAGATTTCGACCGTCACCGATCTTCCTGTATGGGTCAGCGAAGTTGGTGTGTCGAGCTTCGGTGCCGAGGAGGTGCAGCTATGGGGCTTGCGCCGGACCGCCGAACTGCTGCTCGGCAACGCCTCGCGCATACAATGGTACAGCCTCTACGATCTTCCGCGCGAATGGGGGGCAACGACACGCCATCGCGAGGCGGAAGGCTCCTCCTACTATCGCCACTTCTACATGGGCCTGCTACGCGAAGACGGTACGCCCAAACCCGCGCTCGAGGAATTCCTGCGTTACACGCCCGAAATGGGACTGGTGCAATGGTTCCACTTTGAAGATCCCCGGCTGGATGACGCCGTCGCCTGGATGAAGCGGCTGGGCGTCACCAATGTGCGCACCGGACTTTCCTGGGCCGATAGTTTCAGGCCGAATGCGCTGGACTGGTACGACCGGCAGATGGAAGCGCTTGCCGACTTCGACGTGACCATCACCTTTTGCTTCACTCCCGAGCACCGCGGAGTGATGCCGCATCACACCAGTCCGCCGCTAGTGCCGGAGGAATTTGCCGAGTTTTGCGCGACGATGACCCGCCGCTACGCTCCCGCCATGGCTGCCTCGCCTGTCAGAGCGGTGCGGGCTTCGGCAGCATGAGTGAGCAATGCAACACGCACCTGACAGATCCGGAACGCTTGCCGAATTCGCGGCCCTGTTGACAGGCGCTGCCCCGCACGGCTCTGACGGTGCCGAAATCATGATCGTTGTCGCGCATCCGGATGACGAGACTATCGGCATCGGCGGACATCTTGCCGGATTGGGTGGATCTCGCATAGTGCATGTCACTGACGGCGCGCCGCGAGACCTTGATGACGCGCGAGCGTACGGCTTCGAGACTTGGCAGGACTACGCCGAGGCCCGCCATAGGGAGTTGGAGACGGCGTTGGCGGCAGCGGAATTGCCGTCGACGGCGATGATCAGCCTCGGTTATCCCGACAAACAAGCCGCCGGGAATCTTGGCTCGCTCGCACGGGAGCTGACCGGCCTTTTGGCCGATCGCGAAATCAGTTTCGTCTGTACGCATCCTTATGAAGGCGGTCACCCCGATCATGACGCGACCGCCTTTGCCGTACATGCGGCCTGCCATTTGCTGCGCCGCGATGGACGCCCGGCGCCGGCCATCGTCGAAATGGCGTTCTATTGGGCCGGACCTGAGGGCGCAGTCCTCCAGGACTTCAACAGCGATCCCGGCGGTGAGTGCATTGAACTCCACCTTACGGACGCAGCCTTCGAACGGAAGCAGTGCATGCTGGCCTGCCACCGGACACAGCAACGGACGCTGGCGCCGTTTACGGCGCGCGTCGAACGTTTCCGGGTGGCGCCCACCTATGATTTCCTGGCGCTGCCGAACAACGGCAAGCTTTATTACGAGGCGCTGCCGCTCGGCTTCGAACCGGCGGTTTGGCTCCACGCCGCGGCCGCTGCACATGAGGAGCTTGGGCTCGGCCGGCCATGACCCTCACCGTCCTGAACGTCGCCTACCCTCTCGCGCCAGTCGGCCCCGATGCGGTTGGCGGTGCCGAGCAGGTCCTGTCGATGCTCGACCAGGCACTCGTGCGCGCGGGACACGGCTCCATCGTGATCGGTTGCCAGGGCTCCAAAGCAGCGGGCGTCCTCATCGAGACACCTGCTGAACCAGGCGTGCTCGACGATGCGGCGAAAAAACGGGCACAGCGCTCCCACCGCTCTGCGATAGACGTCGCACGCGCCCGTTGGCCGATCGACGTGGTTCATCTGCACGGCATCGATTTCGATGCCTATCTGCCTGGCCATGGCCCGACGCTTGTAAGCCTGCACCTGCCGCTCGATTGGTATCCGTCCGATGCTTTGCGCCCAATTCGTGACGATCTATGGCTGCACGCCGTCTCGGCGGCCCAACAGAGGACCGCGCCGCCGGGTGCCAAACTGGTTGCGCCCATTCCAAACGGCGTCGATATCGACGCGCTGAGCGGTCGGCAGTCCAAGCGCAACTTCGCGCTGGTGCTCAGCCGCATCTGCCCGGAAAAGGGCATCCATCTTGCACTGGATGCGGCCAAACAGGCTGGTGTGCCGCTGATCATCGGCGGCAAGGTCTACCCCTATGAAACGCACACTCTGTACTTTCGTGACGAAGTCCAGCCGCGCCTCGACAAGCAGCGCCGCTTCCTCGGTCCGCTCGGCTTCACCGCCAAACGGCGCTTTCTCAATGCCGCCCGGTGCCTGGTCATTCCCAGCCTTGCCGCAGAAACCAGTTCGCTTGTCGCGATGGAGGCGATGGCCTGCGGCACGCCGGTTGTCGCCTTTCCAAACGGCGCGCTGCCGGGCGTGGTCGAACACGGCAGGACGGGCTTTCTGGTCAATGACGTCCATGAGATGGCGGGAGCCATAGTCGCAGCATCCCGCCTGGATGCCGAGATATGTCGGGCCGAGGCGCGGCGGCGCTTTTCGCTCGACCAAATGATTTCGTCTTACATGGACGCGTACCATGCGCTGGCAGAGCTTGGTGCCGGCCGCAGGCGCCTTGCGGCGGTGCAGTGAGCGGTTTTCATGCTCCGCTCCAAGATCATCGACGATCCGGCCGCCCTTGAGGCCCTGGCGCCGCGCTGGCGGGAGCTCTGGGCGCACAGCCGGACGGCGACGCCGTTTCAATGCCCCGCCTGGCTGGTGCCGTGGTGGCGCACATTCGCGCCCGGAGAACTGGCGACGATCGCCGTCTGGCGTGGCGACGATCTGGTGGGATTGGCGCCGCTTTATCTAGAACACACAACTTCCGGTTCGAAACTGCTTCCGGTCGGGATTTCGTTGAGCGACTATCTGGATGTCCTGTGTTTCCCCGGCATCGAAGCGGCTGTCGCCGCCGTCATCGCCGACCGGGCTCTTGCGATCAATTGGTCGCAATGGATTTTGCCGGACCTACCGGCGGGTGCCGCGGGTCTCGCCATAACGCACCCTGCACTGGAGGCGGGTCAACTCGTCGATCACGCTGCTTGTCCCGTGCTCTCTATTGCCGGGAACGAGGCGCTGGCGGTCTGCGTTCCGGCGCGGCGAAGACGCCAGTTGCGCCGCGCACATAAAGCCGCATGCAGGCGCGGCTGCGTTTCCATCATGTCGGCGCAAGCCGATCCCAAAACATTCTTCGATCACCTGATCCGCCTTCACGGCGCGCGCTGGGCCGGGCATGGCGACGGCGTGCTCGCCGATCCGGCTGCAGAAGAATTCCATCGGCAGGCACTTCCCCTGCTTGCCGAACAGGGCCTTATCCGATGCTGGCTTGTTGCTATCGATGATGCGGTCGTCGGCGCCTACTACGGATTTCATCATCGCCACCGCGCCTACGCCTACCTTGGCGGTTTTGATCCGGCCTATGCCGAGGAAAGTCCCGGCGCAATCCTCATCGGCCACGCGATTGCCGAGGCGGCTCGTGAAGGGGCACGGGAGTTCGACTTTCTGCGCGGCCAGGAAACCTACAAATACGGCTGGGGCGCCGTCGACCAATGGACAATGCGAAAGGTCTGGACGCGGAGCATCGCCCAATGAGCACGACTGAACGAAAGCCATCGCCACAGGCGTCGACTGCAAAAATGGTGCTCGATGAGTGCATGGCCGACGGCGCCTGCGTCGAAGCCATCATCGCCAGACTGGCGCTTCGCTTCGCGACGGGGATCGATGCCGCAGAGTTGGCCGATGTGGCGCTGGATATGTGTTCAGCCGACCTTCGAAAACGAGACAGACTGGAGCGGATCGCCGACCTGCTTCGTCACCGGCCTGACATCTTTGCCATGCTGCGTGAAACAGGTGCGGTCGTTCGCCACGAGCGTAATCAGGAGGAAACGGATGCCGCTGTCGTCGAGCGGCTGGCCGCCGGGTTCGATGCGGCGGCGATGATTTCCCTGCCTGCAAGCGTGCAACTGTCCTCCCTGGGCGACGAGGAGAGGCTTTCAGCCGCTACCGATGAGATCGTCGAATGGCTGGAAAGGCATGGCTTCACCGGCGCCGATCGGGACATACTGGACATTGGTTGTGGCATCGGCCGATTCGAAAGCGCGCTCTCCAGCGCGGCGCACCGGGTCGTCGGCATCGACATATCTTCGAAGATGATTTCGATCGCTCGAGAGCGATGTGCCAAGCTGCGCAATGTGGAACTGCGGCCGACCTCTGGTCTCGATCTTGCCGATTTCGGCAACGCAAGCTTCGATTGCGTGCTGGCTGTCGACAGTTTCCCCTATCTGGTACTGGCTGGCCTGGCGGAGCGGCATTTCAAGGAAATTGCGCGTGTTCTGAAAACGTCAGGCATGGCAGCACTTCTGAATTACTCCTATCGCGGATCGCCGGCGCTGGATCGTGCCGATGTTCACCGCCTCGCCGAAGCCCACGGCATGCAGGTCGTGGTTGCCGGCGAGAAGCCGTTCCGGCTGTGGGATGGCAATGCCTTTCTTCTTTCTGCATCCGACGGAACATTACGGCCCAATGATTGTTCGGGCGTCAAATAGAAAAGGCACCTGTGAGTGCCCACAATCCGAAGGAGGACTAGATGGCATCCGGCGGTAGACATCACCCTCTGCCGTCAGGAAAAGGCTCCGGCGCCGGCGCGATGACCGATTTGGCCAAGGACAAGGTCGAGGAAACGCGGCTTTGTCAGGACAGGGCCTAGGAAGCAGCACACCGAGCGACGCCGGCTCGACGGCAATCGGATTAATTCCGATCAGTATCACGCCGCGGATCGGCTCTCTCAAGACTGACTGTTGCAACCGCTAACGCGAATCATGACCAGTGGCAGCAGAGGTCGCGAGAGTCGAATTATCGAGCGCACCCGGCAACATTGCCGGGGGAGAGGGAGGGGAAAGCATAGGCTTCCCCGACGAGATTAGCGGCTTCGAAACAATGCTGTGCAAGGGACGGCGCTGACGGCGAGGACGGCGCGTGAGTCCTTGCAAACGCTGATTGCTGTCACCACACTGGTGAAGGGACCAATTCGTTAAGAGAACACTATGTCTCGCTCAAGCGACGATACCATCAGCCCGCAACTCCGGCTGGCAATAGACCGGAAGATTGCATCTCTGCTGACTGCCATCGAGCAGGAAAAGGTCCCCGACCGTCTGACCAACCTTGCGGTCCAACTGCAGAACGCGCTTGTCGAGAAGCGTCGATGCAAAGCAAAGAAAGTGGAATAGCTATCGACGCCTGTCGACTGCCAAGTTTCCCTGTGCTTCGGACAGGTGATTGCGTCTTTCTACCAATGTCTGCAACGAACTTTCGCCGAGGTGTTCCAGCACGCTGGCGCGCGCTCGGTTAAGGCGGCTTTTTACCGTTCCCACCGCGCAACCGCATATTTCGGCAGTTTCTTCATAGCTGACGCCAAGCACCCCGATCAGCATCAGGACCTCGCGCTGATGTTCCGGCAGCTTCTGGACCGCGCTAGAGACTTCCTTGCTCTGAACGGTCCATTCCTGCGTCGCTTCCGAAATCGGGATCGAAGAGGCGCAGTCAAGCAGGCCGGGTTTTTCCCTGTCGGCGGCCTTAATGCGCGTATAATAGGTGTTGCGCATGATGGTGAAGAGCCATGACTTCATACGCGTTCCGCGCTCGAACTTATCGATGTTGGCGAGCCCTTTGGTCAACGTCTCCTGGACCAGGTCATCAGCATCGTCAGGAACACGGCAGAAGGTGCGGGCGAAGGCTCGCAAGGCAGGTATCAGGTCAACGATGGAAACGTCATCCGTTTCCTGGTTGGCCAAGGCGTAGCCCCTCGAGGACAATGGTCCAGCTCCCAGCAAGAATAAGTTGATGCACGCAGACCTAGCTAAATGCATGAAGGTTGGGTTCGTTCCGGACATCGAAATAAGTCGCTAGAAAATCTTGGATTGGGCGAATGCACACCCGTCTCTGTGCGGCCGAGTTCTGTTGCAGTGGGCCGCCCGATTAGAACACTGCCAGGGTCCGCCCGCAGTGGGCAGCCAGCGACGTCGATTCGCCATTGTTCCGCAAGCAAAGGCGCCAATCTTTTGCTGGAACAAAGCTGCGCATCGGCAGTTCGACGCCCTGAGCCGGTGGTTCCGGCCTTCATCCATCGAGGAGCGATAAACCATGGCCCAGTCCCGGCAGCGTTCAGAAACTCAGCCTGCAAGCAGTCGCGACCAAAATGTCGAGCGTGGAAACGGCGGTGAGTTTCACCAAACGGCGGAAGGCGAGACCCCTGTCCTCACCACTGCGCTCGGAACGCCTGTCTCGGACGATCAGAACACTCTGAAGATCGGCGAGCGTGGGCCATCGCTGATCGAGGATTTCCACTTCCGTGACAAGATCTTCCATTTCGATCACGAGCGGATACCCGAGCGGGTCGTGCATGCTCGCGGCTACGGGGCACACGGCTATTTCGAAACCTATGAATCGCTCGCTAAATACACGCGCGCCGACATTTTTCAGCGTGCTGGCGAAAAGACGCCGGTTTTCGTGCGCTTCTCGACAGTCGCCGGCAACAAGGGCTCGTTCGACCTGGCCCGCGACGTGCGCGGTTTCGCGGTCAAGCTTTACACCAAGGAAGGCAATTGGGATCTGGTCGGCAACAACATCCCGGTTTTCTTCATCCAGGACGCGATCAAGTTTCCCGATCTGATCCATGCCGCCAAGCAGGAACCGGACCGCGATTTCCCGCAGGCCCAAACTGCGCATGACAATTTCTGGGACTTCATCAGCCTGATGCCGGAATCGATGCACATGATCATGTGGATCATGTCAGATCGTGCGATCCCGCGCTCCTTCCGCTTCATGCAGGGCTTCGGCGTCCACACCTTCCGCTTCGTCAACGCGGACGACGAATCCACCTTTGTCAAATTCATCTGGAAACCAAAGCTTGGCATGCAGTCGGTAGTCTGGAACGAAGCGGTCAAAATCAATGGCGCCGATCCGGATTTCCATCGCCGCGACCTGTGGGAGGCGATCCAGTCCGGCAACTTCCCTGAATGGGAACTTACCGTACAGCTCTTCGATCAGGACGTTGCGGACAGCTTCGATTTCGACGTCCTCGACGCCACCAAGATTATTCCCGAAGAGATCCTCAAGCCGATCCCCGTGGGGCGACTGGTCCTGGATCGCATGCCGGATAATTTCTTCGCCGAGACCGAACAGGTTGCGTTCATGACGCAGAACGTGCCCCCCGGCATTGATTTTTCCAATGACCCGCTGCTGCAGGGACGCAACTTTTCCTATCTCGATACCCAGCTGAAACGGCTGGGCAGCCCGAATTTCACCCACCTTCCGATCAATGCACCGAAATGCCCGTTCGCTCATTTTCAACAGGATGGACACATGGCCATGCGCAATCCGGTAGGCCGTGCCAATTATGAGCCAAATTCGTGGGGCATGGGTCCGCGCGAAGAACCCCAGCGCGGTTTCCGTTCAATTGCCGATGCCGAGGAGGGCCAGAAAGTGCGGCTGCGGGCGGAAAGCTTCGCCGACCACTACAGCCAGGCGAGGCAGTTCTTCAACAGCCAGACGCCTCCGGAACAACGCCACATCGCGATGGCTTTGACATTCGAGTTGAGCAAGGTCCAAACACAGGCAATCCGCGAACGAATGGTCTCCCATCTGCTGAACGTCGACGAGGCTCTGGCGGCCACTGTCGCCGACAAGCTTGGGATTCGAAAGATGCCCAATCCGGCAGACGCTGCCGTGCCGCCGCGAGTCGACCTGGAGCCATCGCCGGCGCTCAGCATCATCGAAAACGGACCGGAGAGCTTCAGAGGCCGCAAGGTTGGCGTGCTGGTCAGCGACGGCGTGGATGCCGCGATGTTCGAGCAACTCCGGTCCGCGATCGAAACGGAAGGCGCGGTGATGGAGGTTGTCGCCGCAAAGGTCGGCGGCGTAAGTGCGGCTGACGGCACGCAAATCGAAGCGAGGCACATGATCGACGGCGGACCATCGGTCCTGTTCGACGCGGTCGTGCTTATGTTGTCAGAACCGGGCGCCGAACTGCTGGCCAAGGAAGCCGCGGCGAAGGATTTCGTTTCCGATGCCTTCGCGCATTGCAAATTCATCGGGTTCACGCCGCAAGCCGAGCCACTCCTGGCCAGGGCAGGTGTCGAGGCGGATGCGGATGAAGGACTGATAAGGCTGGAATCAGAAGAGGCGGCTGAGGAATTTGTCCAGGCCTGCCGGAAGTTGCGGCTTTGGGCGCGGGAGGCGGCCGTCAAGCTCTGACGCGGGTGCATGCTGGCCATCTGTTGCATGGTAGACGGGAACCCCGGCGACCATGCGGGCGGAAGCATCCGCGCCGCTCGCTCTTACTGGGCCGTCTATGACCGGTCGTTGTTCTTAGTCGCTCCCTCTCGCTGCTTTTTCAGTACTTCGTCAGTCCCGACCAGCTTTTTCGCCCCGCCGGAGATCGCTGTGGACACCACGGCCGGCGGGTCACTCGCGGGAAAGGAATCCTCAAGTCCGGCCTGCAATTGGTCTTCCAAGGTTTTCGGCTCTTCCGACCGACCAAGTGTCCTTCGGGTTTCTGCTTCCTCCAGCGGCTGTTTCATTTTCGGCGAAGAACTGACCTCTCGAACGCAGGCGTAAAGCTGTTCGATGGCAAATTCCTTCATTGTCTCGAAATCTGCCCTTTCATCATTCATTGCCTCGATCTGATCGACCATAGTCTTCTCGAACCGGTCAAGGCTATCGCTTCCGCAAGCCTGGCAAAGACGCAATAATGCTTCGTGGAGCACTTTCGGACCAAAATAAGCAGACGCTTCGAGCTTGAGCCGCTGCAAATGCTCTGGAGTTACCGCCTGAATTTTTGACATATGCAGCCCTTTCGCCTGACGAGCATATCAACGGCAATGGTCGGCAGATGTTCCATTCACCCGGCACTGATGCATAGCTCTTGTTCAGCGAGCCGCCGCCAATCGCTGCGACGCAGACTGGTCGACGCGATTTCTGGCCTGTACATGCGGCAAACTGCGGTAACGTGCGACCGGAATGGTTTGAGCGCTTGGTCGAGAATGCCGCAAGCGCGAAAATGCCGGTGTCTGTGGGCTATCGGTCATTTGAAGCGGCGGGTGTCTACCTCCGTGCTCGGCCGTCTTCGAGTTCGAGCGTCGAATCGAAGTAAGTCATCCAGCGCGTATCGTGAGTCACAACGCAGATCGCGACATTGCGACTGTCCGCCAGATGCCTGAAGACCTTCATCACCATCTCCGCCCGCGTACCATCCAGGGCAGCGGTGGGTTCGTCGGCCAGAATGACGGTTGGATCGTTAGCAAGGGCCCTCGCGATCGAAACACGCTGCTGCTCGCCGCCGGAAAGCTGGGACGGATAGTTGGAGCGGCGATGTCCCATGCCCAACGCATCGAGCAGCCTGGCGGCTCGCACCTGGGCCTGCTGCCGGCCGACATCGTTGACCTGCATGGCGATAGCGACGTTCTCGGCCGCCGTGAGAAAAGGGATCAAATTCGCCTTCTGGAATACAAAGCCAAGATGGGTCCGCCTGAAGGTCCGCAGCTCGTTGAGCTTAGCACCGGGACGCGAAATCACCTTGCCGTCGAACAGAACCTCTCCCGTAGTCGGAGCCTCCAGCAGGCCGGCGATCATCAGCAGTGTCGTCTTGCCCGAGCCGCTGGGGCCGACGATGCCACTGACGGCGCCGGGGCTCAAGGTCAGCGAACCTTCAGCCAGCGCGGTGACAGGAGAGCCGCCGCTCTCATAGACCTTGCTGGCGCTGCGGACCTCCAGCGTGGCGAGGCGGCGCTGCGACATCAGGCCAGCACTTCCTGGGCACGGACCGCGAGCGCACGACGGATCGCAAACCCGCTGGCCGCAAGGCTGAGCGCCATGAGCACCAACGACAACACGCCAAGGTCGGATTCGGTGATCAGCACGGTTCTCGGGAACCTCGGATAGATCGTGAACGAGATGGCGATGGCCAGAACGAGGCCGCAAAAGCCGATCAACCCCGCCTGCTGCGCGATCATGCCGATGATCACCCGGTCACGAGCGCCGATCAGCTTCAAAAGCGCTATCTGCGCGACCTTCTCGATCGTCATCGTATAGATGGTCAGCGCTATGACGGCGCAGCAGATGAGCAGCGTCATTGTCGTGAAAGCCAGGATCTGTACCCGCAGCTTGCCGAGGCGGCCGTCCAGCAGAAGCGTTTCCTGGTCCTGTTGAGTCAGGACCTCGACATCACCCCAGCGCTTGATCGCGTCACGCACGACCTCCTTGTCGGCGCCCGGGAGAGTTTCGACGATCACCGCGGCGACACTTCCGGTATCGTCGCCGAGACCCATGCGGGTCTTGCCCTTGGCAGCGCGGTTGAGGAGGATCGCTTCGCTGGGCAGGAGCTGATTGATGACCTGCGCGTCCGGGATGGTGACGAACAGTAGACCGTCGCCACCCATGTCGACCTGCCCGGTAGACACGCCGACAATCGTATAGCTATCCCGTCCAAGCCGGATCTCGTCGCCAACAGCCAGGCCGAGAGTTTTGTCGGCTATCGCCTCATAACGATTCGATTGGACGTGACGGCCTGCGATCAACGGTATCCAGCTACCACTGTCGCTTGGATAGTCCACTCCGGTGACCGACATGCGCAGGGGAGCCCCGTCGACATCGAACTGCTGATTGTATTGGATGAACCGCCGCGTTGCCGCAACGCCGGCCACGCCGGCCACGCGGCGATCGAGATTGGCCGGAACGGCGGAGGATTCGGCGAACGGCCCGGACTTTCCCCCTTCGACGACCCAGAGGTCGGCACCAATGCCATCGATCACGATGAGTGCTTCGTAGACGATGCCGCGATACATGCCCAGCATGCCGATCGTCGCCGCCATCAGGAGGCCAACGCCGAAGACAGTCAGGATGAACCTCAACAGGTTGTGCCTGATATCTTTGATCGCGAGGTTCACCCGCCTGATACCTGTATGTTGACCGCCTGGTACTGGAAGCGGCCTGTCGGACTGAGCACCACATCCCCGACTTTCAGGCCGCGCGTGATCTCGATATCGGCACCGCTGGAATAGCCCAGTGAAACGGGCGCCCAAAAGGCCCGGCTTTCGCGGGCAACCCATAGACCCACCCGCCCCTGGTTCCTGGCCAGGAAACGCTGTGGCACGGCGATGCCCGGCGATGGCGATTCCGCTTCGATGATGATGCTCGCACGCTGCCCAACCGCCCAGTTCGCAGGCACCTCGTCCAGTTTCAGATCGACTGTGAACTCACGCGTCTCCTGGTCGACCTGACGGCCGATCCGCAGGATCGAAGCGGCATAGGGCCGCTGCGGATTCGATGAGAACGTGACCTTCGCGACCTGCCCAGGCCGAAGCGACCCCATTGCGGATTCATCGAAGCGTGCAAAGACCAGCAATGATTTCGGATCGACGATCTGCATCAGTTCGACGCCCGGCGAAAGCAGGTCGCCGACTGTACGACTGCGGGAAACCACGACACCGTCAACCGGGGAGCGTATGGAGGTTTCGCCGACGCGGCTCCGCAGTTGCTCGACCTCGGCGGTCGCGGCCGCGGCCTGGGCCTTTGCACGCTCGATGGTAACAGTCGCGCGCGCCAACGCGGCCTCAGCCTGCTTCTGGGTACCCTCGACGAGGTCAAACTCAGATTTGGAAATCGACTTGCCGGCCAGCAGGAGCTTCCTGCGCCCCAGATCGGCCTGAGCGGTGCCGGCGGCGATGGCCAGCCGGTCGCGCTCGAGCTCGGCCTCGCGCACACTCTCCCCAGCGGCCCGGTCGTTGGCGACCGCGGCGGCGAGCTGGTATTCGAGTTCGGTCGCGTTGAGGGTGGCGAGTACGTCGCCTGCCTTCACTTCGTCATTCCGGTCGACGCGGACCTCGGCCAGGAACGCCTGGATCCGTGCCGTCACGACAACCTGATTGGTCGCGCCAAGCAGGCCAGGCCCGGCGATCTCACGCGCGATCAGCCTTTGCTGGGCGACATAGGACTCGACCTGAGCGGGCCAGATGTACCATCCGGAAAAGAGCCCGACTGCCGCCAGAACGGCAAACAAGATTAAGATGAAGCGAACCACGTGACTTTACCCGCACCGGCTTCGGCCGGCCCCGTCAACCCAAGAATTGCGCAATACTACCCCGCCGCCTGCTCAACGGCATCGACTGTCGATTGGCCGGCCACCAGCCGTTCGATGACCTCCCGCAGAATGTCATGCGCCTCCGCATCGTCATAGCCAAGCAGATCGTATGTCATGAACAGACCAAGACCGGTCCCGCTCGGATAGGTACGCAAGTCTAGCTCGCTGGTGCGTGGCTTTTCTCGCCGCATGTCAGGCAGGGGCGTTACTTTGAACATGCCGAGGTCGAGCTCGCCGGTTGCATTGGCCCTTTGAAGCGGGGCCGACTGCGTGGCCTGCGTCCATCTTTCGACCGTCTGGGTGCCGACGACGAAGAGGGAGGTGTAGGACCCCTTGGCCACGACATCGTCATGAACGTCCCCGAAATAATTCGAATCCATGAAGGGCGCGAATTGGATGGCCTCGTTGATCCCTTCTCCGAGGGAAACGGCGAGTGCTTCGAGCGTCTCGTACCGGGACAGACGCACGCGTACGGGCACGTCCGAGGCGACGAAGTTGACGTAGTTCTCCAGCCTCCGGTCGTGGCGCAAGGCAGCTGGGATCTGCAGGACCATATCATCCACGCCACCCCGCGCACCAATGGTGTGTGCAAAGGCCGCGATGATCATGGCCGTTTCCGTCGTGCCGGCTGCCCTGGCACGCTTGCGCAGCACATCCTGCTGGTCGCCGGGTATCGAGAGCGTCACGCCCTCGCCGAGGCTGCAATCGACCAGATTGACATTCGTCCGCCGGCCCTTCGCCTTGCGCCCGAGATTGGGAATATCCGGCAAGGGCTCGGCGAATACCTTGCGCAGGAATGCGTCGCGCCGTTCGAACGAGCCGGGTTTTCCGACATGGTCAAAATCCCGGATGAACCGGTCGATGCTCATTTCCACGGGATCAAGCGGCAGGCCGAGATAAGCCTTGACTGTCTCCTCGACGATGAGGCCGAGAGAATAGCCGTCAACGACGAGATGATGTGCCTTGGCGACGATTAGGTCGCTCTCGGAGCCGAACCGGATGACGGTGACACGGAACATCGGTGCCTCAATGTCTATGCGCTCCTGCGCAAGTTCCGTTGCGCGCTCTATTGCTTCGGCCTCATCGGCAACTTGCTCGACCCTGAAGAACTCCGTCGGCGTCCTTTCCAGATAAGCGCCGTATCCAGCCCCCTTGCGGAAGAACCGGGTACGCATCACCTCGTGGCGCGCCATGATCGTTTCGATCGCTCGCCTGAGACGGTCGGCATCCATCTGCGGCCGGATCTTGAACTCTTTGCTCACCAGGAACGCGGCACGGGCATGCGAAGTCGCGTCCGGATGTTCCTGGAAACGCAGCAACCCCAGTTGCGTGCTGGTCACCGCAATCTCTCTTTCTACGTTGGGCACGCCCTCGAGCGGCGAGCGCTCGACATCCGCGCTCGCACTCGGCTGGCCAGACCACTCGCGCACCCTCCAGAGCATTGCGTCGGGTACCAGGGGGCCTGACGTTTCAAGCTGGGAGGAAAGCTCGCCGAGAAACTCATCGAACAGCAACCGCGCCGTTGCTTCCTCGACGACGTCGAGATCCACCGTCAGCCGGCAGACAACAGCGGCTTCGCAGACCGCTGCGGACAATTGGATCTCGTGCGCGGATGCGGCGACCGCGTCGAGAGGATGGTCGAGAGCGGCGAGCGCGGTAACTTGGCTCCCGTCGAGGAAAGCGAAGCCGAATTGGCGCAGCGAAATATGGCGAACGCGCAGGTCCTCTTCGAGCGCCAGTTCCAGGGACGACGTATCCATTGACCGGTGCGCGTGACCGTTTGCGTCGGCACGCTCGACCTTCCTGAGCAGATCGTAACCGGGTTCATCCATGGCTCGCAGGACAACCGGATAGGACCCATCCAGGGGGCCTATCAATCCGTTTGGTATCCCCTCCCCGCGCTCGCTATACCAGCGGTCGACGACCAACGACCGGCGGGAGAAGCGGTTTGCCAAGGTCTTGGCATAGGCGGTCAGGAAGCGCGCGGCCGGCAATTCCGATTTCCGCGCGAACGCTGCGGCGGGAAGCGTGATCTCCAGCAGCCCGACACGGCCCCGGTTCGATCCCATACCGGCGGGAGACGCGGCGCGACTGCGGCCGGGTATCGGTACGATCGCAGGCGCGTAGTGAAGGATCTCCTTCCAGTAGGCGAGATCGCGACGATACTCGCTCGATCCAGGCATCGGATGGACCCCGCGTGCATGGTCGGCAAAACTGGGCCTGGCTTCGACCGCTTCCTCCTCGTCTTGCGCGAGCTGCGCGAGCAGAAGATGAACCGACAAAGCGTCGGCAGCCGCGCGATGAGCCCGGACTTGCAGCTCGTGACCGCCATCCTGCCGCTGCCACGCACCGATGCGCCACAGCGGACCAGGGAGCGCGACATCGCCCAAACGACCGCCCGGCGAAAGCACTTCAACAACCAGTTGGGCCTCGAAACCGATCTCCACCGCGCCGGACGCCGATGTCGCACCCGTCATCCGGAGCGCATCGTGGCTCTCGACCAGTCGAGCCAGTCTTGACGCAAGCGTGGCCAGCGACACGCCAGGCGCGATGCTCGTCTCGACCAGGATCTGATTGTCGGCCTTTGCGACGGCCGACGACATCGGCCGTCCATCCAGCATCATCGCATGGACCTGGCGGCCAAGAGGCCGGAAGGCTTCCTGCACTGCAGCGCCGTCGGGACTCACTTGTGCGGCCGAGACCAGCAACGCGGATGCCTTGAGCTTCGCCTCAAAGGCGGACGCGACGAGACGGGCGAGCCCCGCGATCGTCGGCGCCTGCAGGAACTTGGCGACAGGGATGTCGACTTCGACCTGGGCCTCGACGCGGTTCTTCAGCTCGAACGACGACAGAGAGTCGAGACCGAGTTCGCTGAGCTTGCGGTCATCAGCCAGGGCGCTTGCCTCGACCTTCAGGACTTTCGCCACCTCGCGCCGGATCATGTCCGCAAGCAAGTCGTCCCACGCCTCGCGTGGCGCGGCCGCCAGCTCGGCCTGAATGCGAGACCGCCCTCCGGTTCTGTCTCCAAGCAGCGGCGAAATCCTCGGGTTCGTCGCTGCGCCCGGGTTCGTACGTGCGATCGCGGCCCAGTCGATATGGGCGAAGCCGAGGTTCTCCGATCTGGCGCGCAACAGATAGGACAAGGCTGCCGCCGCTTCGGAATCCTGCACCGGCTTGATGCCTACGCTGTCGAGATAGTTGGTCATTGCTTCCGACCTGGCGACGAATCCAGTGCCGGCGATCATGCCCCAGGCCGTGGAGGAGCCAGCCAAGTTGCGACCTCTGCGATACGTGGCGATTGCGTTCAGAACAGAGTTGGCCGCCGTATAGTTGGCCTGCCCCGACGAACCGATAACCTGCGCGATCGAGGAGAAATTCACGAAGAAGTCGAGGGGAATATCATGTTCGACGACGGCGACGTGCAGGTTCCATCCGCCGGCTATCTTCGGCCGCAGCACGCGGTCGATCTTGCCTGCATCGAGCTGCGAGACGAACGCATCCTCGATCACCGCAGCGCCATGCACGATGCCGCGCAGTGGGGCGTCTCCCGCAGCATGTTCCCCGATCAGCCTGTCGACGGCTGCTGCATCGGTCACGTCCAAAGCCGCGCGAACGATCCGCGTGCCGCGCTGCTCCATGATATCGATGGCTGCAGCCGCTTCGGCATCGGGAACACCGCTTCGATTGGCAAGGATGATGGTTCCCGCGCCCTTTTGACTCAGCCAATCGGCGATCGCGACGCCGAAGCCCTTGAGTCCACCGGTGACGAGATAGGAGGCCTGAGCGGAGACGGCGAACTGTGCGGCGAGGTCAAGTTCGATGTCCACGGAAGGTTCGTCGAAAGTGACGATCACTTTGCCGATGTGCAGCGCTCGCGAAAGCATGCGCATGGCTTCCGCAGCACGTGATGCCGGGAAACGGCTCGCCTCCAGCGGCTTGTAAGCCCCGGCGGCAACCTTTGCCTCCACCTCCGCCAGCAATTGCCTGAAGAGTTTCTCCCTCTCCACGGGAAGCGTCGAGAGATCAATGACCGAATAGGCGTTATTGCGATAGAGCGAGCGAAGTCCGATCGGTTTGTCGTCGGCGAGATCGCGCTTGCCGATCTCGACCATGCGGCCGAACGGCGCCAGGCATTCCAGGCTCTTGTCGATGCCATTGCCAGACAGCGCGTTCAACACCACGTCGACGCCGCGGCCGCGCGTCAGGGAACGCACCTCGTCGGCGAAATCGAGGGCGCGCGAGTTCATGACCTCATCCACGCCCCATTTCATCAGGAAGGCGCGTTTCGTGTCGCTGCCGGCAGTGCCAAAGACTCGAGCGCCCACGTCATGCGCGACCTGGATGGCGGCGAGGCCGACGCCACCCGAAGCCAGATGGATGAGCGCGGTTTCGTCCTCCGCCAATCTGCCGATATGCGTGAGAGCGTAGTGAGCGGTAAGGAAGGCTGTCGGGAGGGTCGCGGCCTCGATCAGATCGATGCCGTCGGGCACGCGCATGGCGAGATCCGCCCGGATCTTGGCGAAGCGTCTGAGATAGCCCTTGCCCATGCCCATGATGCGATCGCCGGGCTTGAGATTGGTCACCCGATCACCGACTTTGCGAACGGTCCCGGCGAACTCCAGCCCGAGATTGCGCCAATACGCCTCGTCATTCTCCAGCTCGTCCGGCAGGATGCTGGTAGCCGCCATAATGTCGCGGAAATTCAGGCCGACCGCGGCGACTTCGACCATGACCTCGTTCGGCGCCAATTCGGGATCGGCGATTTCGCGCAGTACGATGTTGTCTATGGTGCCGGGTCCCGTCATGGTGACGGCGAAGTTGGAAGAATCCCGCGCGGTCTCCAGCGTCCGCCGCGACGGCGCGACTTCGTGCAAAGCCAATTGTTTCAGACGCGGGACATAGCGTTCGGCGCCGCGCAGGACGAATTCCGTTTCTGCGGTTTCCTCCAGCACGGCGTCCGAAGTCGTTACCCCTGACTGCAGCGACTTGGCATCCGCATCGATAAGACGAATGCTCAAATCCTTGAATTCGTTTGCCATTGTGCGAGAAATACCGATCAAGGCGCTCTCGCTCAGGCCGGAAAGGCTCATCGGCTGGTCACCTTGCATGAGCCGGCTGCCGGACGTGAAGACAACCAGTTCGGGCCGCGGTTCGAACGAGCTGTGCAGCCGGTCGACGACCTTTCCAAGTGTGATCAACTGGTGGACGACAGGCGTAATCGTGGCGAGAAGCGCGTCCCCGCCTGCTTTTTCGTCGAGCGTCTCGGCGACGGCGGCGCTGAACAGGATGCCACCCTTCCCCTCCGATTTGGTCATGAATGCCCGGATCGTGGCGAGCGCTTCATCCGCATCGAGATTCAAGAAGGGCGCGGGATTTGCGACTTCGACCGTCACTCCGCGGCTGACCAACTCGGCCAATGTGGCTTCCAGACGCTGCGTTCCGTCACCCACCACCAGCCAGTGAGTACAACGCAATGAGGGTGCTGCGGGTTTGGCTTCCTGCTTCTCGAAATGCTCCTCGAAAGCGCTGGAGACGGAGCCGGCGCCCTGTTTGGTCCTGCCGCCCCTGACCTTGCCCAGCGCCTTTGTCTGCAGGTTGTCGAGAACGATCAACGGCTGCCCTTCCGGCGAGAATACGCTGAACCGCATCGAGTACGGATCGAGGCCCGGCCGGATGTCGACGATCACGTCGGGTGTCATCGGGGCGCTCAGCAGGATCTTGCGCGCCCCGGTCGGCAGGCGCAGCTGGTACTGGGCCTTGTCTTCATTCGCCGGCGGCAGCGGTTCACCAGGAAGCCACACGCCGTCTTTATGCGAAGCCAGGCCGATGCCGGCCTGGAGCACGGCGTCCAGCAGTCCTGGAAAGGCGAAATACTGCTTCGACAGGTTGGGATCCTTGCTCGACAGCCTGGCAACCAGGCGGTCGCCGATAATATCGAGCGCGCTCACTGACTGGAAATACGGGCCATATTCAAGGCCGTGCCGTTCGGCCAGACGGTAGAATTCCGTCTTTTCGACAAGGCTTGGGCGATCTTGCAGGAGGTCAGCGGGAGCTGGTGCAAGTTCGTATTTGTGGCTGAAGCCATAGGCCTCGGCACGCGTCCTCCAGCCGTCTTCCGAATCCCGATGGAGCGTCGAGATGCGCAGCCTGCTACCGATCGGATCGAACGTCGTCGTGACCAGTATGACGTCGTCCTCGGCGATGGAAAGCGCTTCGTACAGTTTGAAATCGCGCAGCTCCACGGACTCGGATCCGAAATGGTCGCGCAGCGCGGCACCCATGATTTCGATGTAACCGACGGCCGGGAACAGGCAGTCGCCGCTGACGCGGTGGTCAGCTAGGAATTTGAAGCCTCTGAGCGTAATTTCGTTCGTCCAGGACGGTCCCGCCGTGAAGTCGCGCCATCCAAGCAGGGCGTGCCGGGGCGCCTCGAACAGGAAGCTCTTGGTCTCCTCGGATGTGTTCAGCAGGCGCTGGTTGTTCCAGGGCAGTTTGGGAATGGCCAACCGACCGCTCGATGGTTTCGGCCGGTGAAATTCGACACCGGCAACGTGCAGGCTGCCCTCGGCCCGCGCCAGCGTCCAGAAATCATCAGTTTTGCGATCGAGCGAGTTCACCGCGGCGACGTCTGCCCCACGTTCCTGCGAAATGCCTCGGATGAGCGGCGTCAGCGTGCGGTGCGGACCGACTTCCAGGAAAGTATTGATGCCGAAATCGAGGGTGAAGTCCAATGCCTTGGTAAAGCTGACAGGTTGGCGCAAATTGGCCCACCAGTAGTCAGCGTCAAACTTCGTTTCGAATATGCCGGTGACAGTCGAGATGATCGGCAGGCGGCCTTCCTTCCAGGCAACCGGACCAAGTTCGCCGAGGAACCATTCCTTGCAATCTTCCAGATGCGCGCTGTGCCACCCGAAATCCATGGTCATGCGGCGGGCCGTCGCGTCGGGATAGGCTTCCGCGACCTTGGCCAGCAGGCCAAGCACCGCGTCCTCCATGCCGGAGATCGTCTGAGCGATCGGGCCGTTATAGGCAGCAATGACGACGCTTTCGTCGTCGGGCAGGAAAGGCTCGAGCTGCTGGACCGTCAGCCCTATCGTGGCCATTGCACCGCGCCGCTCGCTTTTCAGCGGTATGAGGCCGCGTTTGGCGATGATGCGGGCCGCCGTCCCGAGATCGATGACGCCTGAAACATACGTGGCCGCGACCTCGCCGAAACTATGACCGATCAGAAGCTCAGGCCGCACGCCGATCTTCATCCAGCGCTCGTAGAGCGATATCTGTGTGGCGAAGATGGAGGCCTGCGTGACATCGGCATCGTTGATACGGGTCTTTGTCTCGTCCCGTAGCATCTCCTCGACGGTCGACCAGCCGACCATCGGACGCAGCACCTCGTCGAACATCTCGGCCGTTCGGCGAAACGCGCGGTCTTCCTTCAACAGGCGGCGCGCCATGGCCCACCACTGGCCGCCCTGGCCCGAGAAGGCGATGGCGAGCCGACGGTTGGAGGAGGCCCTGCCGGTGATGATGGTCGGCCCTTCCGCGTTCTGCTCAACGGCTCCTTTCGCCAATGCGCGCAGCTGGGTCTGGAGCGCGGTGCGCTCGGGCTCGACGATAAGCGCGGCCCGTTGGGCGAAGTTATCGCGCGCGCTGCTCAAATGGGCGTTGATGTCTTCGACCGGCGTCTCTGCCAGGGAGCCCCCCTCCTCCAGAGCATCCGCCAGACGGCCTGCCCACAGCTCCAGTCCCGCCGTGCTGCCGGCCGAGATCGGGACGGCTATCGGATGGCCGGCTATTACCGGCCTTGGCGCGCGATTGACGCTCGGCGACAGTCCCCGCCATCCTTCCACGGCGATCGAGGCATTGGTTCCGCCAAAGCCGAAGGAGTTGACCACCGCCAGGGCCGGTCGGCCGTGATGGTCGATTGGCTTCGGCTTCGTTGCTACGGCGATGTTTAGCGCGTCGAAGGGAATGCTCGGGTTCGGGCGCTCGAAATTCCGGTTCGGCAGCACGATGGCATGGGTCGCCGTCAGCACGGTCTTGATGAAACCAGCGATACCGGAAGCGGATTCGAGGTGGCCGAGATTGGGCTTGAACGATCCGACATAGGCCGGCTTTGGTCGTGAATTCACACCGAACACGCGGCCGATGGCAGCCGCCTCGATCGGGTCGCCGACCGGTGTGCCGGTTCCATGAGCCTCGACATAGTCGACATCCGCCGGATCGATGGAAGCGCCTTCTACGAGCGCCTCCAGCATCGCTTGCTGCGCTTCCCCACTCGGAGACGTCAGGGTTGGCGTATATCCGTCCTGATTGACCATCGAATGACGGATCACCCCATAGATCCGGTCGCCGTCCGCAATTGCGCGGTCGAGAGGCTTCAGCAATACGAAGCCGCAGCCTTCGCCGCGAACGAAGCCGTCCGCCCTTTCGTCGAACGTGTAGATGCCGCCGGTCGGCGAAAGCATATTGGCGCTGGAGAATGCGATGAACGGACCCGGATCGAGCATGCAGTTGACGCCGCCTGCCAGCGCCATGTCGCAGGTGCCCGTGCTCAGGTGACGCACTGCTTGGTCGATGGCGACGAGCGCCGACGAGCATGCCGTGTCGACGGCAATGCTCGGCCCTTTCAGATCGAAGCGGTGGGAGATTCGATTAGCTGCGATCGAGAACGCCGAACCCGTGCCGGCAAAGATATCCCCGCCACCGACACGTCCGCGGCGAAGGTTCTGCGCGAAATCGTTGGTCGAGATGCCAAGGAATACACCGGTGCGTGCGCTACGCAGATCGGCCAATGTGCGGTGGGCGTCCTGGACGGCCTCGAACGCCACTTGCAGCGCCAGGCGCTGCTGCGGGTCCATCGTTGTCACCTCGCGGGGCGACATGTCGAAGAAACTCGGGTCGAAGCCGAAAACATCGCTGGCAAGAAATCCGCCCCAGCGCGTCCGCATCTTTCCCCGCGCATCGGGCTCCGGATCGTAGAAGGCGTCGGCGTTCCAGCGGTCCGCCGGGATATCAACGATGCCGCAGTTCTTCTCCAGGAGAAAGTTCCAGTACGATTCCGCGTCCTGAATCCCTCCAGGGAACCGGCAACCGATCCCGATAACCGCGACTGGCTGCGTAGAGTCAATGACGTGCTGGGGCGCATCGCCCCCACGATGAATGTTCATGCCCAGACCCCCGCCTAGTTATGCACCGTAGGTTGCACAACCCACGGTGTATTTAAATGCATGTCCTTGCGGAAGCTCCAAGCGCAAATTCACCAGGCAAGCATCTTTGTCGCAAGATGTGTCTTTTAAGCCGATCTGACTGCTTTTAAGCCAATATGTCTGCTTTTTAAGCCGATCCGACTGCTTTTTTAAGCCGATTTACTATTTTTAAGAGGAGCACCGTCCGCTCAATCTTCCGGGCTAGGCTTAATAGCAGGCGCTAACCGACGTCCAATTGCTGAAGCGTCAAGGCAAGCCGTATTGTCAAAGTCGAAGACACGTGCGGCCGCCTGCGGACCGCGTGCACTCCAGGCAACGGCGGCCACATGGTGTTCGCTTGGACGGAACTCACTAAGCCTGGTCGGCTCAATCAGCCCAAGGGGCGGTGATAGGATAGAGGCCTCGCCGTTCGCCTCCATGCCTATTTCAAGTCCTTCTCCGGAGAGGCCGACGCCTGCCGCCTTGAGCAAAGCTTCGCGACAAGTCCAAAACCTGTAGAACATCAGTCTACGGGCGTCTGACGTCAGGGACTCAAGCTGCATGACCTCCCCGGGCGTGAACAGAGAGCGGGCGATGGACATCTCGTCGCTCAGCGGGGCGAGGAGTTCGATATCCACGCCGACCTGTCCGGCGGCGGCCACGGCCACAAGGGCAAGTTCCCCCGAATGCGAGAGGTTGAAGGCGAGGCTCCGGTCCGCAAGGACAGGCTTTCCTTCGGGGGTCTGGCGCAGATCAAGCTCTTCCGGCGCTTGGCCGATGTAAACTGACAGCACAGTGCGCAAGGCGGCATGAGCTGCCAAGTAGCGTCGTTGATCGCGCTCAAACACAAACCGCCTGCCCCTGGTCAATTCAGCTGGGCTAAGCGCGGTCAGGTCCATTTGTGAAATTGGAGTATCGAGGGCGATCCGCCATATATGGACATCGAAGCCGAGAACTGGCGTCGCCCGCGCGCCATCGTCTTGCAAGACAACACCGGTCTGCTTCATCTTACACTTTCTTCGCCGACGGAAGAGCGCGGCATGGCGTCGGCTCGATCGACGCCAATGGTAGCTGGTGACTAGCCATTAAGGAACGCTAACAGATTTCGCCCCAGTTTAGGATAGAGGTAAGCGCGCTCTTGGCGATGACCATCCGGGTTGTAGAAGCACGGGTCAAGTGCCGTGCCAGCAAGTGAGAAAGGAACCTTTTCTGAAACAGGCCGTTTGCCAGCAGGTCGTTGCATTAGCGATCAGTAACAATGGAAGGATCTTGTCATGAGCTACAAGATGATCTGTCTAGGCGCGATGGCGCTTTCTATGGTAAGCGGCGTTTCTCTCGCGGCAGGCCCCGACACAGGCACGTCTGCCTTGGATGACCCCGCAAAGATGGAGCCGTTCTACACCGACTCTAGCATGACGACTATGCGGTCCGACGACGAGTTCACGGCAGCTTGGAAAGCGCTGACGGACGAGGATCGTACGGCAATGACAAAAGTCTGCGATGACGAGGCGGCAAACGCCAACGCCGCCAACACCCACCCTGAATTCTGCAGCAATGTCAAAAAGCTCGGCGGCGAGAGTGACTGAACCATGGAAGGCGGGCAACGGCCCGCCGTTTGATTACCGACTGTGAGGCCGGGGCGAGCCGCATGGCGTGGGCTACTTAACCGGTCGCTCCGCCACTCACGGCCATGCGAATGACCAGACCAATGATAAAACAGCCGGCGATCCGCTGCTGCCAGAGCCGTATCTTTGGTTGCTCCAAGATCCACCGCCAACCGCACTGGACGCCAGCGCGTTGTGCTCTAGCACTAATAGGCCGGTGATCTTTCGCGTGCCACCCAGTAACAGCAATTGCAGGGTCACCGATCCTCAAGCCGGGTCAACGAATTTTGGAAGGAACGTCCGGGCCGGGGGAGTCTGCACCAAGATAACTGTCCCTAGGAAAGCTATCCACAACACGGGATCCATCGTCCTGCTCTTTCCCATATATCTGCACAGCGCCTTGAAGCCATTAGCGCCCTTTATGGTCGAATTCCAGCCAATCAAGTCCCAGCGTTGCGCCTGAATTGTCAACGAACCTGGCAGTTGCAGGCGAATTCCTGCAACGCCTGTCAGTCAGGCGCGTCAAGAATCTCGGAGGGTAAGCACGGTACCTGCATCTTCGGAGCGGAGCCGCCGGCGATCCCTTGCCGGGGCTCCGCCAGCCGGTGCCCTAGAATTAGGCGGCCGCTTGAAGGGCACGTTCGTTGACCCCACCCTCGCCCAGACCCGTCAGCGCTTCGTCTGTCGCGACCTCTTCCTTGAGCGTCGCTTTGAGAAGAGCGACGACATCGGCCTTTCCCATCTGTTCTGCCCAGGCGATAAGAGTACCGTACCGGGCGATCTCGTAATGCTCGACGGCTTGCGCAGCTGCGACCAGTCCGGCATCGAGCGCAGGAGCACCTTCATATTCTTCGAGGATTTCCGAGCCTTCTTCAATGATGCCGTCGATCGCCGGACAGGTCTTGCCGCGTGCTGCCTTGCCAAATTTCTCGAACACCTCCTCGAGGCGATCGACGTGAGCTTCCGTTTCCATACGATGCTTTTCGAAGGCAGCAGTCACTTTGTCCGACTCCGCACCTTTCGCCATTTTCGGCAGGGCCCTCAGGATTTTCTTTTCGGCGTAGTAAAGATCTTTGAGCCCGTCGAGGAACAGGTCCTCAAGACCCTTGGTTGTCGCTTTCGTGGCTTTCTTCGCAGTTGGCATGGTCTTCTCCCGCTGGGGTTGGAGCTAGCCTCCCTAACTAGGAAGGCGTCCGATAACCCCGCCGACCGGCAACAAGTTCCCTGATGATTCGAGCCGCTGGAAATTTTCCGAGGCCCCGAGTTCGCATAGTCAGGCGCTGCAAAGGGTTACGCTGGCGAGCGGAGGCGCAGCGCCGGCCTTTCGGGCCCGCCCCCGATCGGCCCGCGCCGGGCAATCGGCTCAATCGATCCGTCTGATACGGCCCCTGTCGAGACGGAACACTCCATCCTGTCCGCCCTGCTTCTCAAAATCGGTAAGCAGATCATCCCATGAACCCAGGAATTCGCCACAGTCGTCGCAAACGATCCTGTCATCGGGACCGGCGTCGGCCGGAATCCTCAGCCTTATTGTCAGGCAATAAGGGCACTCCAACTGGTGGTTAAGATACTGGTTGGTCATTGACGACAGCGAGAATGCACTGGAAATGTCGCCCCTGCAACCTGGCTCGCGCTGATCCGACGGGGCTTGGTCCGAAATGTACAGTGATCGGGATCACGGATTGTCGCGATCCTCCAGGGATACGAGCGCGTCTTGGCTGGGGCCGAATGTTCAAAGCCGATGATCAGCAGGGTTTAGCGCAGTTACCGCTGCTGCCAGTGCGTTCTGAACACCGGATCTTGAAACTCTGAAACAGTCCGCTCTCGGTTCGAGTCAAGACAGCTTGAGCCATCATAGCCCGTCTTTGGTCGGAGGCCACCCAGACTGAGCCGTCGGCGGAATGTTGTCGGAGGTCACCTCGCCCCGCTTGAGTTTTCTAATGGCTTCGTCGGCTTCGATTTCATCCAGGCCGGAGAGCGGCAAACCGTCAACTACGACGGCTTCCTCGCTCTCGTCGTCATAGACTTCCCACAAGCCCTGCGAATCCTGTCGTTTGTTGTAGATGGTTGGCATGGCCGCTCCTTAGATACTCGCTATTGGACGCCGGCTACCCACTCCAACGCCTGGGTCTTTTCGTCCGCCGGGAACACCCGCGCCTCGATCTGCGGGAAAAGCGCGCCCGTCATCTCCGTAGCCGCCTTGACCCACTGTTTTTCGGACACCACCGCGGCACGCTGGAAGGGGGTGGAATTCGCCAAGTTTGCTCAAACCGGACTGCAGATCGCGGCGCAAGGCGTCGCCCGTCATGTCCTCCAAACCCGCAAGGTCGGCCAGGATGCCGATCTCTTGATGTTCGCTCAGTTTCTCTTCGATGACCGGGATGACTTTATCGCAGTCCTTCGCGGTCAGGGTTCCGGCAACGCGAAAAGCGGCGACGTTCTCAGGAGCAGAAATAACCTCGATCACTTTTTCGTCCTTCGAATTGGGTTTCAGGTTATGCCGAACAACTCAGGCCGCTCACGGATGTTCCCTGGTCCTTAAGCGTTTTGCGATCCTAGAATTGACGCTCATTGGCCGGCGCAAATGGCACAGAGTTGTGCAGCGACCATCGCCGGCGCAGGCAAGTCTACGATGCTAATCGGCCGCTTTCCTTGGCGGCTCCCGGGTCGCATGGGTGACCACGGTATAGCGCGTAATCGGCCCGTCATCGGGGTCTTCTCCTTGAAAGTGAATGTCCGCGTTCACCGGTAGCCGGCTGGGATTGCCAAACTCCTTAACTGCGTGTGCACGGACGAGTTGGATGTCCGGGTCCTGCTTCATAATTTTTATTGCCGCAAGCTCGGCAGTACTGCTGCCGCCAATGCGCCAGCTGGCTTCGAGCACACCGGATCGCCAGATGCCCGACGAATCGACACCCTGGCCGATATCGTAGTTGCGCCGCGAGGCGAAAAATCCAGGATACTCAGCCATAGCCGCGTCATAGGCCCTCGCCTGAACAATTGCCAAAGCTAGTGTGCGAGGAAGCTGAAGGTCATCGAGAGCTTCCCACCCACCGCGCACTGCAATGATTTCGGTTCCCCCATAAACGGATTGTCCCGCATTATCGGTCGTCGTCCTTTGAGTGCCGTAGTAGGCCACCATGATTTCATCGATCTCCGTTCTGCCAACGCTCAGCGTGACGATGTCACGAAGGTCCGCTTCGAGCACCAGGCCGCACTCGTCCAGGTCGAGGGAGCGGTATCGCGCGAGCAGTCTCTCGACGTCAGCGACCGTGCGAACAATGTGCTGGTCCTGGCCTCGCGAGGAAAGCGGTGGCTTAAGTCGCGCCGGCCCGAGCCTCAACAGGCGTTCCGCTGCTCGCAGCGCATCGTGCCGCGAAAATACCGTGTAGCCAGGCAATACTGCTGCGCTGACAGTTCTGCCGAAGTCGGTTGACCATTCTTTCGGTCGCTTGGCCAAGCCGTCGACCACTTCATGGGTTATCGCCTTGGTCATTGCGAAGCGCCAAGGCACCACGCCGCCGAAGAGATCCTGCGGCCCGTTGATACCTAGCCGTGCCGCAACGGGAGCAAGCAAGCTGTCGTCCGGCACGAAATACAAGCCGTTGCCGCCGCTGTTGCCTAGACCCTGCTGGAAGGCAAATCCCTTGAGACTCGCAATCGTGCGGGCAACGGCAGCCATAGCTTCCCGTTCGTGAGCGTAGAGGGGCTCGCAGCCCGGCGCGGAGAATGCGATTACGGTGCCTTTTGCCTCGCTCGGCTGAGTGCCTCTGTGCTCGGTCATCTCGTTCGTTCCGGTGCTAGCTCATTGTGGCCGCGGCTTGCCGATGTTTCGGCCCGCGATTCGCTCCGACCCAAGAGAACGCGCAAGATGGCAGAAACGTTCAGCCTGGTTCGGCCGGCTCGCCGCCTTCTGCGTCCTTTCGAACGATATAAGTCGGGAACCGCTACCCGGAGCGCGTGATTAGAGGGGTAGACGTGAGGTCCAGATCGTGTCTGAAGGTGAGCGCCTGGTGGCGAAATTCGAAAACAGGATCGGGTGAATTCGGTGACGTTGCTGGCTCAGCCGCGCCTGGTCAACGACCCCTTCTCGGATGCGGGGCTCCTTCTGGATTTCCGATTTGGCAACCGGGCGATGCTCTTCGACATTGGTGATCTGTCGCCACTTTCGCCGCGCGAAATCCTGCGCGTCAGCCATGTATTCGTATCACATATGCATATGGACCATTTCGCCGGCTTCGATCGGCTCCTGCGGTTATTTCTATACAGGAATAGAACAGTGCATTTCTTCGGCCCGCCTGGGTTGACCGCGGCCGTGCAAGCCAAGCTCAACGCATACACGTGGAATCTCCTCGACGAACAGTCCCACGATTTCATGATAGCGGCCTGCGACTGGACGCCGGGCGGATTTCATCATTGCCGCCTCTTTCGGGCGCGATCGGGCTTCGCTCGAGAGGATACTGCCTCGACCTCAGCCGAAGGAAATGTCCTGCTCGATGATCCCGATTTCCGTGTCGAAGCAGCAATGCTTGACCACGGCGTTCCATGCCTTGCATTCGCGTTTCAGGAAAAGATCCGGGTCAATGTGCAAAAACCGCAACTGGAAGCACTGGGTTTGCGCGTCGGACCTTGGTTGAGCGAAGCCAAGCGTGCGGTCCGGCGCGGGGCTGATCCGAAAACGGCGCTGGCGCCAACCGCGGATCGGCATATCTCGGTCGGCGAACTGCTCGGTGCCGGAGCCCTGAGAACCGGTCCCGGGCAGAGGATTGTCTATGCGACCGATCTCGCCTTCAATGAGGCAAATCTTGCGCGTGTCGTTGCGCTTGCGCACGGCGCGAACCAGTTGTTTATCGAGGCGGGCTTCCTGCAGGAAGATCGCGAGCTGGCCGCAGCGAAGCGGCATCTCACGGCAGCCGAAGCCGGCACTATCGCCAGGCTTGCAGGTGTTGAACATGCCGTGCCGATGCACTTTTCGCCCCGTTATCTCGGACACGAGGATGAACTGCGTGCAGAGTTCATGGCAAATCTGGTCGCCGTAAGCGCTTCTCAACCGCGCGACGAAGAATACCAGCCATTAGGCAACAGCGGGTATGATCTGCGTTTTGATCACTTGCGTTGAATATACCGGCCCACGGTTCGCCGCCGTCGGCTTGCAAGGATGCCGGAAAGGGTGACCGGGCGAAAATCCCAGCTGTCAACGCCCGCGTCGTACTGGCGTGTAACCGGGCTCAGTCTGCCGTGGGAATGGCCATGCAGATCGATCGATTTCTTGCCGATCTGATTCCAGGTGCGAAAAGGATAGTGGCAAAGGATCAGCAACCGGCCGTCTATCGTCAGCTCCTTATAATGTTGAGTGCTGGCCCAACCTGCGGCGCCGATGGTCGCTGCGCCATCGTTGTTGCCGATAATCAAATGTTTCTGGCCATGAAGAGAAGACAGTAGCGATGAAACGAATTCGGCCGATCCCCTCGCAAAATCGCCGAGATGCCAGATCTCGTCGTCCGGGCTGACGGTTTCGTTCCAGAGCGAAATCAGCGCTCGATCGTGTTCTGCCAGCGAGCCAAACGGGCGACGATCGATGCGCAGAATGCGCGGATCGCTGAAATGTGTGTCGGCCGTGAAATAGATCATGGTCGTTCACAGCCTTTGCGGACAATGTCCGAACCTCGCCATACATTCGTCGAGCCTGTCGAGCGCGATGAGATAGTGCGCCACCGCGCTCTGGCCACCTCTGCTTGTGTTGGCAGAAGCCGGAGGCTTCCATCAAGGACCTTCGTGGCATTACCTTGAGATCGCAAGAACCTAGGCCGTGAACTCATCGACTCGTGGGAGCTGTGGTGGCTAACGGAGTCCGCTTTGGTTGAACTCCGGAAGCCGGGTTTGAGCCATCTCCGGAACGCGCCAGAAGCAGAAACTCCGGAGAGGCGCCGCCCAAACGTCGATGACGAGTGCGCCGAGTAACGCCCCTCGCCATGGCTATCTCGCCGCCGATGGGATAGGGTCTCGCTACGAGATGATCAGCAGTCCAGAGGCAACTGACACGCAACCACGCCGGCCGGCAATCGGTTCGTCATCCCCTCGCCGATCTCAGCTCATAAGAGCCAGTCATCGGCGACATCATCCGTTGCTGTTATTGCCGGTCACAGACAGAGGCTAGGGTTTCCGAAGGGGTTCATCTCGTCGACCTGGCCAGTGAGTGAGACAATGATAGCGAGAACAGTGGGCGCTGTGGTTATTGCGGTGTGCGCAACGGGCAGCGCCATGGGCGCGTCTACACCGGCTCTCAAGCCGATCGACCCGGTCGCGCTTCAGGCAATGGTGGAAGGTGCGGCTAAGGAACTCCTGCTGCCCGGCGCCATGGTTCTTCTGCAGACTCCGCAAGGCAATTTTGGCTTCGGCTACGGAACAACCGAGCTAGGGGTCACGAACCCGCCGCGCGCCGACACCCATTTCCGGCCCGCATCGAACACCAAGACGATGACGGCCGCCGTGATCGTGCAACTGGTCCAGGAAGGGAAGCTGGGCTTCGACGATCTGATCTCGAAATACGTTCCGGGCGTCCCGAACGGTGACAAGATCACCATTCGCCAGCTCATCAAGATGCGGAGTGGCCTCAATAACTTCACCAACGCGCCGGAACTTGCCCAAAGCCTTGACCATGATCCGGACAAGGTGTGGACGACGAAGGAGGTACTCGCCCTGGCCTTCGATCGGCCGACACAGTTCGAACCGGGCGCCCAATTCGAATACAACAATACGAACTATTACTTGCTCGGCATCGTCGCCGAAAAGATCGAAGGGCAGCCTTTGGCCAGCATCTTCCAGGATCGCTTGTTCGGACCGCTCGGCATGAAGAATACGGCGCTGCCGGTGAGCACGTCGAACGCCATCCCCGAGCCTTATGCGCACGGCTACCTCTACGGCGGCACCTCATACGCTCTGGTTGATGCGCCCTATCCGGACGATCTCCAGGCGGCGGCCAAGGCAGGAACGCTCAAGCCGAACGATGACACGTGGCAAAACCCTTCGCCGTATTTTGCCGCAGGCGGCGTCGTCTCGACCGCGGACGACCTTGCGACCTGGATACGCGCGCTCGTCGGCGGCAAGGTTCTCAATGCCGACTATCAGCGCCAGTGGCTGGACAGTCCCGAGCCAGAGGACCCAAGCAAGCCTGAAGGCCAGAAGTACGGATACGGCATCTCCGCGATCACCTTCGGGCCGAACAAGGTCTATTTCCATGGCGGCGAGATGCCCGGCTACAACTCCTTCATGGGCCATGACCCGGTCAACGATGTCACGCTGATCATATGGACAAACCTGACGCTGTCGCCCGATGGCAAGGCAACCGCGAATACCCTGATGGTGAAGATACTGGATCAGATCTACACGGTGTCACCGCTTCAAAAGGCGAAATAACGAACCTGGCGGAAGTTTGTCAGGCCCCAGGCTTGTCTTGCCGGCGCGGATGGCGTCGACCACTTCGCGGATCGAGTCGCGATTGATCCTTGTGGATCTCGTGACCGCTGTCGGTGTTGAGCACGTGTTTCGAGCCGCGCACCAGTGCATTTGAGGTGGCGAAAACGATAGACACGGCTAGCATATCCTCGCTTTGGAGAGTGTCGTGCGTACGAGACGTTTCAGAAAGCCGATAGTCGTTCAACCCGGCCGGATCGATCGCGACAGGGTTGTTTTGTCTGTCTCCGACGCGGCTGAAGTGCTGCTGAGGGACTGGCCGACGCCAGCGTCCAAGACGCGGCTCGCTGCAATCGAAGCCTGCCTTGCTGTTATCCGCGGCGAAAAGCCGCCAAGGGTCGCGCGCCAAGCGTTCATCGTCGCGGCCAAGGATGCGAGGATCCTGCTCGGCGAACAAATCTAGCCGGCTGGTCAGGCCGAGCCTCGTTCAGGGAACTCGATCTCTTCCTTGACCTGCCCTTGCAGATCGTCACGCGCGCGCTCGCTATGAGTTACTCAGACAATCGCCCGATCCCAACCGCCATAATGTTGGTTGCTGCGCGTGCCGCGCGGCAGGGTGAGCACGATCAGCGCCAGACCGATCGCAACGTTCGCCACGATCGCGGTGGTCCCACCGCCGGAAAGCACGAAGGGTGACACCGCGATCCATGCACCAAAAACTACATTGAAGAAGCGCACCGGCCGGACAACTTCGGCCATGGCTGTGACTGCGACCATGACAATGAGACAGCCGACTACGTGATCGCTGAAGTAGAGCGGTGGTTCTGTGCCAAAGATCAATGGCGTCGTCATCAACAAGGCACCAAGTAGCGTGCTGGCTACCAGCGTCCATGGGAAATTAACGCCGCCGGTGACGAATTCCTTCAGCAACTCGGACACAGGGCGGTCGAGGTCGGTGTCAGGTATCTGGTTCTCCGACAGCGCCGGTCCGCCCATCCAGAAGGTACGCCAAAACGGCTCGCCCGCCCTCGTGGCGCCCCAGAGATATTGGATGGTCGCCAGCACCTCATCGACCGAGTAAGGGATCAGCACCACCGTGACCGCGGCCTGGTGGATGCAGAGTGTGCACAGCGCGCCAATCAGCGGTGGCTGGATGATGATGAAGGACACACTGACCACGCCGAGCGGAACGATCAGCAAACCGAAGAGGAGCACCATCCACGGCATGGTGCGCCAGCGCCGGCGATCGCCGATCGCGCCGGCGAGGATGTCGAGGCTATAGGCAAAAGCGCCGAGCCCGGCATCGGCGATTGGAAAACCCTTCGAGACCCATGACGTCACCACCGCCTCGCTGCCATTGCGCACCGGCGCGCCGCCGGGGCCGAAGAAGGGATCCCACAGCCCATCTATGTGGCCCATCTGGTAGGCGGCGAGATAGCGTGAAACGAATAGGCCGACAAAGGCCAGCGCCACGATGGGGATCCGCTGCGTGAAGGTGGATGGCGAATAGGTCCAGCCCAGCGGGCGGTCGTCGTCGGCCGCCAGCGCACGGCGGCTGACGCCGGGGGTCGGCGGGATCATTACAGCAAAGGCGACGATCAGCATGCCGACGAGCGTGTCGATGGCATAGGCCGCGGCGCTGGTCGTCCAGAACAGCAACGGCGCAAGCATCACCCAAAGACCGAGCGACGCCGCGACCCACTGCACCCAGCGCCAGCGCCGGAACATCCCCATCAACGCAAAGACCGTCACGAGCAGGCCGGAAACGATCTCGCTGACACCGAGACCGGCGTTGCGGAATTGTGGCTCCCCAATAGCGTGCCCCAGAGCGGGGGGTATTGCGGCTGCGACGGGGTCGAACAGGCCAACTGTCATCGGCGATGTGGCCAGCCACAGTCCGAGCGCAGCGTTGGTCATCGGCGCCCAGAGCGTCCTCGACCGATGCCGCTTTATCGCCGCTTCGACGTCTTCCTTGCTTCGTTCGAGCGTTCCCTTAAGTCGCCTTTCGGCCTGCTCGATCTCAGGATCCGAAGCCGCGACAACGGGCGGATCAAGTTTGTTGGCCGCGTACCAGTCTGTGGGGTCCTGGTTCAGCCGGCGGATCATCTCCGGCAATGTGTCCAACAGGCTGTGTCTAGGCGCCCAGCCCAGCAGAGTTTTGGCTCGCGAGATGTCGATCTCGTAATGATCGTCCGAATTCTCGATCATCCACGGTTTGATGTCGGTGTCCTGGTCGAGTACCTCCGTCTGCACCCACGCGCCGAGCTTCGTCAGCTGCTTCGGCAACACTAAGGTGCGCCAGTCCTCGCCATGAATGAGCCGGCCGATGCGCTTCTGCATCTCCTCGTATGACGGTGTGTCTTCTTCGCCGATCAGAAGCACGGTCTCGGCCGGAAGTTCGGCGCGCCGGTCGACGGTACGCACCACCGCATCGACGAGATCGTCCTTGTGCAGATAGGGCTGACCGGCGGTGATATCGCCGGCGAACAAATAGGCGGTCGGCAAGCGCTCGAAGATGCGAGCGATCTGCTGGGCAATAAAGGCCGCCCGGCAATCTTCGTCATAGACGCCGGCGAGCCGCAGGATCACCGTCTTGATTCCGCCGCGCTCCCTCGAAATCAGCGCCTCGGTTTCGGCTTTCGATTTTGGGTAGGCCCAGGCCGGGTCGAGCGGCGAGTCCTCATTGATTTTCGTGCCACTCCGCGGGCTTGGGGCATGGACGAGAAGCGTGCTGGAAAACACGAATTGCTCGGTCTCGATCGCCGTTAGCGCATTCAGGAGCCGGCGCGTGCCCTGCACGGTGACGGCGTCATATTTCGGATTGTCCTTGCCGGTCGTGTCGTAATAGGCGGCAAGGTGGATGACCGAGGCGATGCGACCGC
Source organism: Mesorhizobium sp. BHbdii (assembly GCF_053848045.1). NCBI lineage: Bacteria > Pseudomonadati > Pseudomonadota > Alphaproteobacteria > Hyphomicrobiales > Phyllobacteriaceae > Mesorhizobium > Mesorhizobium sp. BHbdii. Next base: position 240,468 of record NZ_JBSPKX010000003.1, read on the forward strand.
CGCTGGGCTCGCGTGCCGCCTCCACAGCCCTACTCACGCTCTCATCGGAGGTGAGATCGATCCCGATCGTCTCCATGCCGGCGGGGGGATGCTTCGGTTTTGCAACATCGAGGCCGATAACCCGGTAGCGGTCAATCAAACCTCGCGCAATCGCCTGCCCCAGGAAGCCGCTGCTGCCGGTGATAAGAACCGTCGGAAGGGTCATGCCGTGATTTGCCATTAGTCAGGCCCGTTCGCGTTGGAAGAGAGGCCCGATGGCGCGATGCGCTTTGGCCTTCCTCGGCTCGCTAGGCACCTTAGAACTGGATTGATCCTGACCTCCTCAAGCTCTGTCGTGGCGGTACCGTTACACTTCAAAGGAGGATCGCCTGAACGACAAGGAACTGCGCCTCGCGCCCACTCAGTGCGTTAAACACTGGCATGCCGGAAATGTTTCCGAGTCAGGCCAGAAAAATATGGCTCCCTCCGCGCAACGCTCTCCGCGGCGGCCGAGGCTCAAGGCGTGACTGGCATCAATTGATTGTCGCCAAGCACGATGCAGCGTTCGATTGGCCGCTCAGCAGCGAAGCGAATTTGGTGCAGCGTCGCACTCGCCAGGCTCGCGATTTCAGCTAGCGCCTCTTATGGGTGGCTTGTCTGTGTCGTTCCATTCCGCCTTGCGTGCCCGCGCTTCCTCGACGATCAGCTTGAACTCCCGCATCATCGCACTCTCAATGGCGAACGCACTGCTTGGCAGGACGCCGGGGTCTTCCTGATTATTCTGAAATTGAAAACGGGCCTCCAGTTCGGCCCATATTCGCTCGGAAGTCGCGTCGAGGCCGGCAAGCAGCGCGACGATCAGCGCCAGAGTCTCTCGCTGGGCGTTCAGCCGCCCCTCGATCTCTTCATTCGTCAACTCGGACATGTGGGATCGCTTCCAATTTCCGGCGAAACGGCAAAATCGCGTCCTAGTTCCGGAATTCAGCTCGTGGGGTCGTCCAGAGACGCAGCTACTCTTCCCTGAATGCCCGTTGGATTTGGTCCGCCAAAGGTTTCACGAGATAGGAAAGCATGGTGCGGCTGCCGGTCGAAAAGAATACCTCGACAGGCATGCCTGGCGCCAAGGTCAGGCCCTTGAGGCTGGTAAGCTCTGTGCGCGGCAAAACAACATGCACGGTATAAAAGCCGGCGCCTGTTTTCTCATCGAAATTGAGGTCGGCGGAAATCTTGCTGACGGCACCACTCAGTTCCGGCGTTGTTTGCTGATTGAATGCCGACAGCCGCAGGGTCGCGCTTTGCCCTGGCGTCAATTGATCGATGTCTTGCGGAGCCACGCGCGCCTCGACGGTCAGGTCGTCTGTCACCGGGACAATCAGCATGATGAGCTCTCCCGGAGAAATAACGCCACCGACCGTGTGCACGCCGAGCTGATGAACGACGCCGTTCTGCGGACTGCGTATATCGATTCGCTTGAGCTGATCTTCGGCCGAAACCTTGCGCTCGACGAATTCAGAGATCTTTGCCTGGACGTCGCGCAGCTCGCTCGCCACCTCGCTGCGCAAATCCTGGTCGACCTGAATGATCTGCAACCGGGTTTCCGCGATACGACCCTTCGCCTGCGCAATCGATGCAGTCAGTTGCCCGTGCTCACCTTTAAGCCGCACGGCATCGCGTTCGAGCGCAGTTATGCGATCGATTGAAACCAGCTTGCGTTGCCAAAGTATGCGCATGCCTTCGAGCTCAAACCCGATCAACTTGATTTCCTGGCTCTTGGCATCTCTTTGCTCGGTCAAGCCGGCAACTTCTTCGGCAAGCTGCGCAATGCGCTCTTCCAACTGAGCCTTCTGACCGGCGCGTGCCTGTCGGCGAAATTCGAACAGAGATTGCTCTCCGGCCATCGCCCGACCAACCTCGGGGGCATCCTGCCGTGACACAAGCGAAGCTGGAAAGATGATGCTTCCTTTGCCGTCGCGCTCGGTCTCAAGGCGAGCCAGGCGCGCCTCGAATTCGTCCAAGCTCTTGGTGACGATCGCCAAATTGGCCCGGGTGATCGTCTCATCGAGGCGGATCAAAACGTTGCCCGATTGCACGGCATCGCCTTCCCGGACGAAGATTTGGCCGACCACTCCACCGGTTGGATGCTGTACTTTCTTGACACTGGAATCGACGACCAATTTTCCCGAAGCGATAACGGCTCCGGAAAGCTCGGTGACGGCGGCCAAACTCCCCGCCCCGCCAACCAGCAGGATGCAGGTTGCGACACCGCCAAGCAGATAGCGTCGAATGGTGCGATCCGCCGCGAATATCGTGCGTTGCACCATCAGGACGCCGTCTCTTCAAGTCCGGAAACGACCTTCAAGGGCACGCCTGCTGGGCGAGTTATCTTGTTCAAGATCTCATTCTTCGGACCAAAGGCCTGGATACGGCCGTTCGCCATCACAAGAACCTGATCCAGGCTCGCCAGCGCGCTCGGCCGGTGCGCGACCACGATGGCAACGCCGCCTCGCGCGCGGACCCTTTGAATTGCTTCTGTCAACGCGGCCTCGCCTTCCGCATCGAGGTTGGAGTTAGGCTCGTCGAGAATAACAAGAAACGGGTCGCCGTAGAGAGCCCGTGCAAGCGCCACCCGCTGTCTCTGGCCCGCCGAAAGCGCCGATCCGGCCTCGCCGATCCGCGTCTCGTAGCCTTCCGGCAGGTGGATGACGAGATCATGAACGCCGGCCGCGCGCGCAGCCGCCAGTATCTTGTCCGAGGGCGCTTGCGGTTCGAAGCGCGCGATATTCTCGGCAATGGTGCCATCGAACAGTTGCACATCCTGCGGCAGATAGCCGACATGGTTGCCCAGCTCTTCCGGCGACCACTGGTCGAGCGTTGCGCCATCCAGCCTGACGGTTCCGCGAACTGGGAGCCATATGCCGGCAATAGCGCGCACGAGTGATGACTTGCCAGAAGCGCTCGGCCCGACAATGCCGAGCCCGACGCCCTTTTCCAATGCAAAGGTGGCGTCTTGCACGACCATACGACGCTCCCCCGGCGGCGTCACACTGATGCTTTCGACCGAAAGAGCAGATACCGGCGCAGGCAGCGAGACACTTATCGCAGTTTCGGGAAGCAGGACCAAAAGCTGGGTCAACCGCGCCCAGGCCTGGCGGGCGGTGACGAAACCCCTCCAGTGGGCGATAGCCAGTTCGACCGGTGCGAGCGCCCGGCTCGTCATGATCGAACTGGCGATCATGATGCCGCCGGTCGCTTCCTGATGGATGACGAGATAAGCGCCGATCGCCAGGATGCCCGATTGCAGCATCATGCGCAGGATCTTCGAGATCGTTCCGAGCGTCCCAGCAAGGTCGCTGGCCGTTGCATTGGTGTCGAGATAGTCAGCATTGATCCCTGACCAGCGCTCGGCGATGCGTGATCCAAAGCCCATGGCCTGCAGAACCTCGACATTGCGACGTGTCGCTTCGGCAAGTGTATTGCGCGCCGCCGCTTGACTGTTTGCCTTTCTGGCGGGCTCTCTCGTGCGAATTTCGGCGAGCAATGTCAGGCTGAAGAGAATGACCACGCCGGCCAGTGCCGTCATGCCGATCCAGAAATGGAACATGAAGCAGATTGCGAGATAGAGCGGCATCCAGGGCAGGTCGAAAAGCGCGGTCGGACCGGCGCTCGACATAAACGAACGCACCTGATCAAGATCGCGCAACGATTGAAGGCCGTCGCCGGCGAGCTTGGTGCGCAACGGCAAACGCATGAGGGCGGCGTAGACCTGTCGGCTCAAGCGCGCGTCCAGCGCCATCCCGATGCGCACCAGCAAACGCGACCGGATGAGCTCAAGAGCGCCCTGAAAGACGAAAAGCGTGCCGGCAAACACGGCGAGCCCGACGAGCGTCGGCACGCTGCGGCCGGGTATGACGCGATCATAGACCTGCAGCATGAAGAACGAGCCGGTCAGCGCCAGAACATTGACGACGCCGCTCATCAACGCAATTCCGGCCATGGCTCGCCGGAAGGAAGCCAGAACCGCTGCGAGGGTCGTTCGCGGCTCGGATGGATGGGGATGCGACATCGCCTTCACATCAGTCACGGTTCAGTCTCAGGCGGCAATGACCACGCCCGAAATCAGGCCTGATGACGAACGTGTCCGTGCCGAGCCCCCCGTCAGGTGTTACGCCTAGATAACCCAATCGTTCAACGCATAGGCATGGATGTAGTCGATCTGCATTTCTGCAGGCGTGGCAAGCCCGTCGGCAGGCGTTCCCGCGATGCCGCCAACCGCCAGATCGACCAGCATATACATTGGCTCGTGCATGTCGGCAGGCGTTGCGGCACGGGCAACTTCGACGTCGTCGAAATACCAGACGAGTTCGTCTTCTGTCCACAGCACGCCGTATGTGTGGAACCCTGCGGTATCCGCGACATAGGCGGTAGAGGACACTTTTGTATGAGTCCCCGTCGCGTTCGAGTGGCCTGTCAAAATGAGCTTGTTCGGATCCTGCCCGACCATCTCGACGACGTCCAGTTCCGGCGGCCAGGAACCGTCCGCCGGGAGAAGCCAGAAGGCAGGCCATACCCCTTGTTTTTCGGGCATGTCGGCCCGAATTTCGAAATAGCCGTAGGTCTGCGCGAACGATTCGTAGGTCGTCAGCAAACCTGACGTGTATTGGTAATTGTTTATGTTGGGCCGGATCGCCTCAGGAGCCCGGGCGGCGGTAATCGTGAGAACACCGTCCTCAACGCTGAACGGATTGACGGAACTTGTCGGGGCGTAGTTGGTATCGATATACCATTGAAGCTCTTTGTTGCTCGTGAGCGAGCTGCCGTTTGCGGCCCCCCACCAGAAATTCGAGTCCCAGGTGCCGCTCGAACCATTTCTCAGGTCCAGCGTGTCGAACTCGTCCGAAAAGGTGAGTTCCAGAGCCGACCTGTCCACGGCCAGCTTGAACTGGCTTGCGGTGAACTCGCCGATGGTCTTGTTGGCGAAGACGAGAAGCTCGCTGTCGGACAGATTAAGTCGGACGTTCGCTCCCGACTGCACCATGTTGGCGCGCACCTCCTCGAAGGAGGTGAAGCCGTAGCTCCCGACGCGAACGGTATCCGTCGCGCCAAAGTCCAGGATCAGATCACTGCCGTTGCCGGGGTTTACGACGAAAATATCCGCCCCCGATCCGCCCTTCAAAACGTCATCGCCCCGTAAGCCGTCGAGCGTCTGTTGGCCGGAGCCGCCGGTAATGATGTTGTTCAGCTCGTTTCCGAAAGCATATCGTTTGTCGCCCGTGACCGTCAGGTTCTCGAAATTGGCTGGGAGCTTATAGCTCATCCAGGTCGAGATGGTGTCGACACCCTCGCCGGGCCGCTCGACCGCTTTGTTTTTCGAGTCATACAGATAATAGATGTCATCGCCCTTGCCGCCATACATTGTGACGGTGACGCTGCCGTCCCCATACATCGAGTCGTTGGACGTGCTGCCATAAAGTGTTGGGCCGGAATTCGTCGCCGAATACCACTTTACGGAGGATCCGCTGTAGGGAAGTGGAACGCCCTTGGCGTTCGGTACCGTGGCCATCCCGGTCTTTTCTCCTTTGTCTCGCCTCGATAGCAGCCCTAACATTTATCGTGGGCAAAAGGAGCCAGTACGTTTTGGCTTTCGACTCAGGAGAGTTACCAAAAGCTTAACACGTCGTGGGACCTGTGGGGAAAATCCGGACCGCAGTCCCAAAGCATCAGGTTGCAATTCTCCGTGTCGACACCAGGAGCAAAACTCGGAACCAGAATACCAGCAATGCCTTGAGGTCGGGGGGCAAGGACCGTACAGCCCCGGGCGGCAATCGCGCCAACGCGGAGGTCGCGAAGACGCTCGGCAACTACCCAAAACTCGGACGCGCCGCAGCCGCGGCCATTCCGAGCGCGACGCTCTTAGAATTCCCAGAGCTTGGCCATTCACCACAGATAGGAAGCGATAAAGTAGCGGCCTCCAGACTTTAGCTGGATATTTAGGAACTCCGATTGTGTAGGTGAGTGAGGAACCTCCCGAACCGCCCGTCCCACGGCAGTGAGCGGTGTCCCGTTACCTACGAAGGCGCACATGTCCGGTGCGGCGAGACGACGCCGACGTAAGGACTTTACCGAGCGATCCGAGCACGACCTGCACCACTTCCGGTTCATTACTTCCCGGAGAATGGCGTGGAGATGCCCGAGCACACAGGAAAGGCATCATTGAACGGTCAAACGCGAGTAGCCAAGAGCAACAGACTCTAATGCGGTGCGATTGAGAATTGTCAGCGAGCCGTGGTGGTATTGGGTCAGATACCGGCGTTCCCATTCTCTCAGGCAACGATTCACTTTCGCGCGAGACGCCGGGATCATTGCCGCGAGGTCGGTCTGCGAAATGTGGATGCTCAGAGCTCCATTCACGGTAGCCGTGCTGTGCGGGGTCTCAGTCAATCGCAAGAGCGTGCTCGCCAATCGAATGGATAGTGCACTGGACGCACTGTGGATCACTCGCTCTTGCGCGTCGTGCGTTGCTTGGCATAAGTACGGGATCACCTTCAGTGCGAGATCTGGGTGCTTGTCGAAGACACTAGCCATGAAAGCTGCTTCGATTTGGAGCAAGTCGCTGTCCACGACTGACGCAGCGTTCATGTTACTGTGTCGCGCGATGAACAATCTAGTCAAGTCGAAAGTGTCACCGGGACCAAGATCGGAAAAGATGAACTCTCGGCCGTCTGAGAGGGGAACACTAAGACGAACTTTTCCGTGAATTACGTAGTAAATATAACGCGGTATGTCCCCAAGGCGAGTTAAGACTTTATTCTTTGGAACCCTCCTTAGGATGGCTGCTTTCGCCATTTCACTAAGAGTATCTTGCCCAAATTGCCGAAATAAGCGTATTTTGTTCAGCTGTTTGACCCGAACCTCAGCGCCATTTTCTGCCATGGCTCTCTCTCCCTGATAGGGTAAGCGCCCCGGTCCCCCAAAAGCGTTGCCTTGACCACCTCTTTGAACGAGTCCGATTTCCGGTCCGTTCTCGCGCAGACGCGTTAAGGTAGAAAATATTAACACATTAGGATACGATAAAATAGCGACTCGTCTGTGCCCGGGGTAACAGCGGCATTTCTCTGAGACATTTAAATCAAATCTAACCGACTGGAAGCCGTTGGGATAACTCCCCTCCTTATGGGATGGCGTGTGCCATGAGCCAGGAAGGAGAAGGGATGCAACAGGATTCGGGGGGTTCGTCTCTATGCGGCATGCACCAACCGAGACGTCGCGTGCGCTCTGGAATCGAAGGGTAGAGCCGCTACGGCTTCCTGTGGGAGCAGTTTGCGTGTTTCTCGCAACTGCTGATTTCCTCCTTGGACAGACAATACTTCTTGCGTCAATTGAGCTCTACCATAGGGCCTTCGGCGTGAGGCCGCCAGATATCTGGGATTCGATCTGCCTAAGTGTTACCGCCGGTCTGTTGCTGGTCGCATTCATGACCGCCAGGGGCGCCTACACGGTTAGTGGCATCCTGGACGATCACTGCAGGATCAAAACACTCATAAGCGGCTGGCTGTTTGTTTTCTTTTCAATTCTCTGGCTCGCCTTTCTCACGAAGACGACGTCGACGTTCTCGCGCGGCTCTTTGACGCTGGCGTTTGCGGTCGGCTTCCCAACCCTGCTGCCTGGCCACGCGGTTCTAGCGCGTGGGCTGAAACGGCTTCTGGCGGCTGAGAAACTCGTGTTGCGCACAGTTTATCTGTTTTACTCTGGCGTTCCTGGAAAGGAACAGGGGATAATCAACAAGCTTGGGCAACAGGGCATCGCGGTTTGTGGTGTTTCGAACATCGAGAACGATGATGGCACGATCGCAGCACGATCGGTGCATGCCGCCGTCGCAGCTGCACAGGCTGCGTTCCGTAATGGCTCGTATGGGGCAGTTTATCTCTTTTGCTCTTGGGACCAGCGGAAGTTGATCGACCGCATCCTGGAGGAAATGTCGCGCCTCCCGCTGCCGATCTATCTTTTCGCCGACGCCTATATAGATAGAATTCTGGCTGGAAGCCCGCTGCACACCGGCTGGCAGCGGGCCTTCGAAGTCCAGCGTATCCCGTTGAGGCCTGCCGAACGCCTGCTCAAGCGTTTGTTCGACATTGCTGTTGCATCCCTGCTCCTGTTGTTCCTGTGTCCGTTGATGGCCTTGGTCGCATGTGCCATAGCGCTCGAGAACGGTCGCCCTGTGCTGTTCCGGCAGATGCGACGAGGTTTTGGTGGTAAGCCGTTCAATATTTACAAATTCCGATCGATGACGGTGCAGGAGAACGGTACACAAATTCGCCAGGCTCAGCGTAATGATGCGCGGGTTACCCGACTTGGCCGAATATTGCGCCGGTCAAGCATCGACGAGCTGCCGCAGTTATTCAACGTGCTTCGGGGGGAGATGTCCCTGGTGGGGCCACGGCCTCACGCCGTCGCTCACGACGATACCTATACTTTGGCCATTGCGAGCTATGCTTATCGTCATCATGTAAAGCCCGGTTTGACAGGCTGGGCTCAGATCAATGGCTTTCGAGGGGAAACGAAGGAACTCTGGAGGATGGAAAAACGCGTTGAGCACGACCTCTGGTATATAAAATCCTGGAGCATGCTTCTCGACATTAAGATAATTTGGAAAACTGCTCTACTGATCTTTTCGGATCGTAATGTCTATTGATGTATATAGCAGCTTCTCAGGAAGCTAGATGGATACATTAAGTCCATCCTCCGACCGATTGAACGGATAATTTTGATTCTGATGCTTCGGGCGATCCCACCGCCAGCGAGTACATCGAGCCTCACAATCGGGTTCGCGCCGGTTCAATCGCCGGACAGTGGTACATCTCGCAGGCTAAATTTAGCTCAATGCGAAAATCAACGCGACGCGGGGAGATGGTCGGAGCAAGGCATGACGGAACCTCAGCAAAAAGCCGGGGGCAGTCGGATCTTGCCATTCAACGGTTCAGGACGGACCACGGCTCATTGCGGCGAACGGAAAGCAGGCTTGCTGGCGGCGCTGCCGCCTCAACAAGAAAAATTGTGCAGTCCTATGAGCTTCCGCTCGACGGCATCCGGCTCTTGATTTCCTCTAGAATGTTGGTTGCGCGTGCGATGCGGCTGTACCTGGCCAGAAAGTCTGCCTTAGCCTGCTGACCAATCTGATCCCGAACCGCCTTGTTTTCGCGCAGGCGCTGAAGAGCTTTGACCCAGTCGGACGGGTTGTCTGGCGACACCAGAACGCTGTTGACGCTATCCCTCAAAACTTCTCGTATAACTGACAGGTCGGAGGACACTATGGGTTTGCCATGCGCCATATATTCGAAGAGCTTGAGCGGCGACATTCCCTCAGCGATATTTCGACCGCCGCCCTGGCCCTCTACATCTCTAAGATAGGGCGCGAGTACAACGTCCATCTCGGCCAAGTAGGCACATGTCGCGGCGTGAGGAACGTAGCCGTGAAACACTGTGTTCGGGCATTTGGCCAGCTTCGATGTCCAATACTCTATATCGCCTGGTGTTCCCCCGACGATGTGAAATGTCGCCCACCCGCATCGAGGCGCAATAGCGCTTATTATCTCCATGCCTTTTCCCTTATACAGATGTCCGACATAACCAACCTTGAACGTGCCGCTGAGGCTGCATGGCTCGACATTCGGCGGAACAGGATCCGCGCCATTGGGCGCGATGAGAAATTTTCCCGCATGTTGAGGAAAGAGGCGGATGCTGTCGTCCCGCAGACGTTGCGACGTGACGACCAGCATACGGAATGCCTCTAGGCCTATCACTTTGGCAAGGCGCTGACGCTGACGCCTGCTCAAACTGCCAATCGGGTCGTGAAGCTCAAAAACCGTCGTGAACCCGAAAAGTCCGGCAGAAACAAGCGCTACAGTAGCCGAGCGTGTAAAGACGACATGCGGCCGCAGCCAGACCGCAGCAAGCAGCGCCAACACAGCAAAAAAAAGCTCCCGGCCGGGCACGGGCCAAAAGGGTACAGGGAGAACGCGGAATGGGAACTCGGTACCGAATCCGTATTCGCGCGCGATCTTTTCATAGTGATCCCGTGTATTCATGGAGGCGCGTGGAAGCGCTACTAGGACCTCCGCTCCGGCAACCCGAAATGCATCGCACATCTTTGCGACTTGTACCGCATTGGCGGCCGGCGCCGGGACGTGCGCAGAATGTATGCAGAATGTATATAGAGAAGCCGCATCCACAAAGCCTATCTTTCACGCGTCGCGGCTGGTCTGGTTCTTCGCCTCTGAGCCGCAGTTCGGAGACGGGCTGGGCAGGCGCACCCAAGTCGAACGACAAAAGCGCCCTCCGCCCCGGTGGCTGCGTGGGTTGCGATAGTACCACTCTCCGGTTGCCTCACCAAAATCGAGCGTCGCCCTTTTTCGCGAACTGAGGGCAGGCCCAGCGACAGCACACGCCGCCCCTTCACCGACAGGTTCTGACCACAGCCGTCATCAAAGCCCCAGCCAGCCAGCAATAATGTTGCGCTGTATCTCAGAAGTTCCGGAATAGAGTTTGCTGCCGATGGCATCACGCACGGCACGTTCGACGTCGAATTCGCTCAAGAAACCGTAGCCGCCGAAGACCTGGACGACATCGAGCGTGGTGCGAACTAGCGATTCGCTCACAAAGAGCTTCGAAACGGCGGCGTCGAGGGATACGGACTGGGAGCGCTCAAGGCCCCACGCCGCCTTGTAGACGAGCAGTCGGGCCGCCTCCACCTGCATCTTCATGTCGGCAATCTTATGGGCGACCGCCTGGTGCTTGGAGATGGCCTGGCCGGACTGACGTCGGGTGCGCGTATAGGCCACTGCCTTTTCCAGAAGCCGCTCCATGGTGCCTATATGACTGGCGAATAGGCACGCCCGCTCCCAGTCCATGCTATGAGCGAACAGCCTGGAGCCGCCGCCCACTCCACCGAGAACAGCATCCTTCGAAACGAATACGTCCTCGAAGACAAGCTCCCCGATCGGAGACGTCCGCAGTCCCATTTTTTCGAACTTTTGCGCGACCCGATAGCCGGGCAGCGCGCGGTCCACGAGGAAGCTCGTGATGCCGCCGAAATACCCCTTGGCGCGGTCAGTGACAGCAAAGACGACGGCAACATCTGCCACCGGCCCGTTGCTCACGAAGGTCTTCGTGCCGTTGATTAGAAAGCCGTCGCCATGAGGCTCCGCACGGGTTTGCATCGCAAATGCATCGGAGCCCGACTCCGGTTCGCTCATCGCATTGGCTGCGATCAAAGTGCCATCACAGAGCCCCGGAAGATATCGATTCTTCTGCTCTTCAGTGCCGAACTTCCAAATCGGCACCACGCAGGCCAGAAGGTGGGCGCAGATCGAGAAGACCAAGCCGGAATCCTCGCAGCCGTAGCCAAGCGCATCGATTGCAACGGCCGTGGACAGGGAATCGAGACCGGGTCCCCCGTAGGCCTGGGGGACTGGCAGGCCGGTCAGGCCCATCTGCGCGCAAGCCCCCCACAACTCGCGCTGGAATACTTGGTCTCGGTCGCGCTGCCGGACGTCTTTGTTGAGCTTATCTTGCGCGAAGCGAAGGATCTGGCCACGCAGGATACGCTGCTCCTCGTTCAGCGCGAAATCCACTACTCCATCCTCATCAGATGCTGGTAGTCGATTTTATCTGTCGATGTCTTGGGAAGTAACTGCTGATGCGAGAACCAGTCCGGTGCCATGTAGGCCGGCAAGTTGTGGGCGCAGAACCGCTTCAGCTCGATGAGCGACAGCGCATGGCCGTCGCGCGAGGCATAGAACACCTTAATGGAGACGCCCGACTCCTCCGAGCGAGCGATCGCCGCCACCTCGGAGATCGCTGGATGGCGATAGAGCGCCGTCTCGATCTCGCCGAGTTCGATCCGATATCCCCGTCTCTTCACCATCCGGTCGCGTCGACCGCGGAAGGTGTAGACTCCGCCATCGCCTTCGATCACTACATCTCCGGTACGGTACCAGCGACCGCTTGAATCGACATGAAAAGCGGCGCTTGTTCGCTCAGGCATGTTCCAATAGCCCAGCATCACGGGAGCACCGCTGATTGCGAGCTCGCCTTCCTGGCCTCGCGGCACGTCGCGACCATTCGCATCGATCACGCGTGCCGTAACATGCGAGCAGGCGCGCCCGATCGGAAACGGCGCCGAGCGGTCTTCGGCGATCGTCTGCGGGATTTCGTAGTAGGTACAGACGTTGGTCTCGGTTGGGCCATAGAGATTCAGGTAGCGTGCGCGTGGGACCACAGCCTTTAGCCTGCGCAGATGCTTGACCGGAAAAACCTCGCCGGCAAATAGAATGAACCGAAGAGCGTGGTCGTCGCGAGCATCAAGGCTGCCGTGCTCGACCAGAAGCGTGAGTACGGAGGGCGTGGAATACCAGACGGTCAACCGCCGCTCGGCGATCACCGACGCCATCCGGGTTGGATTCTTGCCGAGCTCCTCACCGATGAGAAACACGGTCGCGCCGTGCTTCAGCGGTACGAAGATGTCGAGAATAGACAGGTCGAAGTGGAAAGGCGCATGGGAGGAGAAGCGGTCGTTCTCGTCAGGGGCGAGGATATCGGAACACCAGTCCACGTAGCTCGAGCCATTGCGATGCGTCAGCATCACGCCCTTCGGCTGGCCGGTCGAGCCCGAAGTGTAAAGCACGTAAGCGAGGTTGTCCGGCCCCGGCCGCGCCGATTCGTCCACCACCGCCAAGCCGTCGGCCTCCACGCGAGCCAGGTACGTCGCGAGCGGCGAGGGACCGTCGGACCAGTCGAGCGGTAAGAGACAAGGTTCCGCAGCCAAGCGCGCCAACTCACAGCGCAAAGTTTCGGCTCGGGACGCCTCCACGAAAATCGCGCGCACGCCGCAGTCGTTAAATATGAACGCGTTACGCGCAGGCGGTGCCAGAGAGTCGACGGGCACATAGGCTGCGCCCACCTTCAAGATGCCGAACAGGACAGCGAGCGAGGCGATCGATTTTGGAAGGCAAATGCCGACGCGGTCCGCCGGCCGGACGCCGATCCGACGCAGATGGCCGCGGACTTGGTCCGACAGCGCGTCGAGCTCGCCGTAGGTGATCTGCCGGCCAGAGCTCGCCTCGACAGCGGCGCACGTCTGGGGATACCGCTTCGCGCTCTGTTCCAGATACTCGTGTAAGGCAGCGACCGTCATGGCGAGCTCTATGTGGACGCCTGCTTCGACTGGACGAAATTGGCAATTTGGGTGATGGAGTTCAGGTTCTCCGGCACGAGTTCGTCAGGGGCGATTTCGATACCGCAGGATTTTTCCAGGTAGGCAACGAGCCTAAGCGTCGCCAGCGAGTCGAGAATGCCGTCAGTTATCAGCTCCGTTGAATCCGTCAGATTCTCCGGCCTTTCACCGGGCAGAAATTCCTTCAATATGAAATCCCTGGCCATCGTCCTGATCTGGATCGCGTTCATTGTTCCTCCTCTTGTGGAGCAACCGCAAGGTTCAGGGGAACCAAATCCTGGTGTTGCTGCAGCACTTCGTAAAGCTTGTCGGCGACGAGCCGATGGCCGGCGGCGTTGGGGTGATCGTCCCAAGGTGCTACAAGAAGCGTCCGCCAGTCATACCCGTCATACACACCGGAAAGATCGAGAACGTTGAAGCCAGCCTCGGCAGCGAGGCGCTTCTCCAGCTCGGTACTGGTCCTCTCGTCTGGTCTGGGTAGATAAATCCAAAAGACCCCGACACCTTCTCGCTTCGCAGCTTCCACGATTCTAGAATAGATCGCACGCAGAAGTCTGTCTCCGTAGGGCGTGAGCTTTCTTTGAAGTACCTCGGGGTCGGCACGGGGATCGATCCCGCTCTCGCGTACAATGTCGCGCACGAAGTCGTAGCGAAATGCGGAGCCATTCTGGATTGCTTTCACGAGACGCTTTAGCATTCGTGGAACAAGCGCGCTGTGCTCGAAGTAAAAAATGTACTGTGGTTTGAATGCGAGCACCCGATCCTCGGTGATGGCCAGAACGTCCAGGGGGACATAGCCCCCGACGGCGAAGTTCAGCACCTCGTAGCGTCGATACCCGCTGTCGGCTGCCTGCGCATTCAGCCGTCGCTCCAACAGGCCCTCGAAAGTCTCGTCATCCGCGACGCCCTCGCCGAAGACATGCGAAGAGCCGACCATTGCGATTCGTGAGGTGCCGGGAGCAGGAATCTTTTCGTAGTCCTGATCTCGCATGCCCCAGCGGTTGATGTGGACCCGCGTTCCCTTAAAGTCTGCTTGGGAGAGTGGTCGCAGATAGGTCGTGGGAAGCGCACCCGTGAACTCGCTCAGCGGCGTCTTGTCCAAATTGTCCCAACCGTCGTGTCGTCGTTGGCCATAGACAATCCAGAGTTCTGGGTTAAAAGCACCGACATTGACGAGGTTCTCGTAGTAGCCGCGCTCCAGGTTCGCGTTGTCGCGGCTATTGAGATTCGGCGCTCTAATGTCGGCCATTGCGGTACTGACCGTCTCCCCGAGGCGATCGTGAACCACCGGGAGCGAGATGCAAACCCCGATCAACCCGCAGATACCGACCGACGCAACCGACCGTCGGAAACTGTACTGGCGGTCGGCGCCGCCGCGCGCGAGCGCAAGCGCAGGAATGCCAATGATAGCTGCCACCGCGACCAGTACGAGGGCGGGCGTCATTTTGCCAGGGGCTTCCACGCCCACAGTATCGAAGACCGACAACCATTGCGGGACCGAACTCGCGCTCCAAAACGACCAAAGGAGGCAGATGACGACGAATACCCCAATGGTCCGGCTCGCAGTTTGCAGCGCACCGTTCCAGCTGAGTGCCCCGCCACGCAGGCGCCGCGTGCGACCGTGCCGCATTTCATAGTGGGCGTTGATCGTCACAAGCACGGCCAGGATCATCCAGAAGAGGAAGTCGTTCCAGGTGAACACCCAGTTGCCACGTAACCAGAACCACTGATAATTGTGCAGCAGCCAAGTCGCGAGGAACGCGAGGAGGGTCGCGCTGACCAGCGCTACGCTCTCTCCCCAGCGTCGAAAACGAAAATACAGGGGATAGTACACAATCTTCATTATGAAATCCTTCCAGTATATGTTTATTCGACGCCAGAAATCTGTGAAACTTGAGGAGAGAAAGTACAGATTGTGGGTTTCTGGAAGGTTGAATCCAAATAAATGCAAAATTCCGGTGATTATGTGAAAAGTACCTGAAACCTTCAGATAAAGTAAAAACGGCCATATGACAAATTGCAAAAGCTCAATCTGATTGTGTACGTCCGCAGCATCGATAACAAACCGCTGGTACACGATACGGTAGCAAATTAAATGGATAGCGCCGCGAAACATCCACTGAATGCCCGTTTGATAGATGTAGTGCCTGTCAGCATTGTAGTAGCTGCTACGGAAAGTTCTAAAATCTACGACCGGAAAGAGCGGGAAGCACACGTTCGGCAACATGAAAAAATACGCGAGACGTTCCGAAACCGTCGCTATCCTCTGGTCACGCCGCATTTCGTACGCATAGACAATGAGACGGAACATGAACATGGAAGCGAGCACGGGCCAGACGGCGCCCGTCCACGGGGTCGCAATCCAGTCCATTCGTGCGGCGGCGAGCCCGCAGCCGGCGCCAACCAGCGCCAGCACTCTCCATCCAAAAGCGATGGGTAGGTGGACAATTCCGATCAGTACGAGCCCAATGGCGGCGATCCAGGCGGCATCGATGAGGCCCTCAAATCTCCAGTGGTGCCAGTTGGGCCCAAGGTTCGCGAAGACTGCGGCGATAGCCGCGAACGAGAGCAGCACGAAAAACGGCAGCCGGTAACGCTGTGGCAGGAAGTAGTGCACGCACCAGCCGGCGAGGGCAACGAGCAGGACGCGGACAAACGCAGTAGTCTCGAGCCTGAGGAGATAGACCAGCGCGATGAAGAGGGCCAGCTCGCCGGCTATGGCGAACCAAGCCAGGATGCTTCTCGACTCAGTCCCCGTAGGATCCGCCGACCAGGGAAGAGACAATGTCTTGATCGAATGCACGCTCGCGCGCCTCAACCAACTGCCGGCGGACATCGACAAGAAGTAGCTTTGGGGCACGCGAAAGATCCGCAAGCTGCTGGTGAAGGGCCCTCTGCCATGGCTCCTGTCCCCTGATAGGTTAAACCGCCCGGTCCCCTTAAAGCGTTGCCTTGACTACTTCTTTCAACGGGTCCGATTTCGCGCAAACGCGTTAAGGCAGACATATTGCACATAAGTATACCGCAAAATAATCACTCCGCTGTGCCCGGGGTAACAGCGGCAGTTCTCCGAGACGTTTAAATCCAACAAGTTAGATCTGATCGACTGGAAGCCGTTGGAATAACCTCCTTACGGACTGCATGTGTCATGGCCCAAGAAGGAAGGGGCACACTTAGGATTCGGGGTTCATCTCCATACGGCATGCACCCACCGAGGCGTGGCATGTCACTCCAATGCAGTAGCACCGATATCGGGACGCATGGACCAAAAGCGCGGCTGGGCGTGGGAACGCACCCAACGGATAAATTCAGCGCGATCGGTGCGGCGATATGAAAGCACAGGATGCGGAAGGCAAGATTGTCTTGGGGCATCGACTGCGTATCGCCCATGTCATTACCCGACTCATCAATGGCGGTGCTGATGAGAATACCGTCTATTCCTGCAATTGGGCCGCGCAAGGAGGACATGATGTTGTCCTGCTACATGGCGAGACGGTCCAGCCGGAAATCATAGCTAAAGTGGACCCGCGGGTGAAACTCATCGGCGTCCCGGGCTTGACCCGGTCCATTTCGCCTGTCTCCGATGTGAGGGCATTGTTGGCGCTTACCCAGAGATTCCGCGCCTTGAATGCCGACATCGTGCATACGCACACCAGCAAGGCAGGCATTCTCGGGCGTCTCGCCGCATGGGCGGCGGGAGTTCCAGCGATCGTTCATGGCGTGCATATCGTGCCTTTTGTCAATGTCGGCGTCGCCGAGCGGTTTGCTTATCTCGCCTTGGAAAAGCTGGCAGCGCCAGTCACCAGTGCGTTCATCAGCGTGAGCGAGGGCATCCGTGACTTGTGCTTGAGCGCAGGAGTGGGACATCCAGACAAACATCATGTCGTCCGTTCCGGATTCGATCTCGATCGTTTTCGCAACGCCGGTCCGCCCGACGATTGGCGCGATTTGTTGCGCTTGACCCCGGGCGCGCCGCGCCCGCCTGTGCTCTTGATGATCGCGGCATTCGAGCCACGCAAGCGACACGCGGAATTTCTGGACGTTTTCAACAAAGTCGCCGTCCGCTTACCCGACGCGGTGCTTGTGCTCGCGGGCGACGGGCCGCTTCGCTCGACCGTGGAATCGCGGGCTAAGCGGCTTGGGCTCGAGCGACAAGTGGTCTTTACCGGTTATCGGGACGACCCCGAGCGGCTGATCGCACTCGCGGATCTCTGCCTGCTCTGTTCCATGCGGGAGGGATTGCCCCGCGTGGTCATGCAATATCTCGCCGGCGGCAAACCCTGCGTCGCTTGCGATCTGCCAGGTCTTCGCGAAGTGCTCCGCACTGGTATCAACGGTGTGATTACACCCGCGGACGATTTGGCAGCCATGGCCGACGCCATTGCCGCCGTCCTGGAGGATCGTGAAAGACTGGCTTGCCTTGCCCAAGGTGCCACGGCGACGGATCTTTCGAACTGGGACGTCAAGCTGATGGGCAAGCGCATCGATGCCATTTACCGCGAGGCTCTTGACCAGCATCGGGCAAGCAAGGGAGTGTCAACAAGGCCTCCTGTCCGAAATGTGGCGCTTCCGCGATGAACGGGTGTGACCTATGCGTTTGACAGTGATCGGGCAGCTTGTCGGATTGGCTAGCGATGCATGCTTTACCGATTTCGGGTGCGTCGATCTGGACGATAAGTGGATCGATGCGCTGAAAGGTGGTGAGATGCCAAAAAAGTCATCTTCTCTTGCTCCAGGAACGCTATCCGGCGGATTGATATGATTGTAACAGAAATTGTCTCTGCTCATCCGATGAAGCCGCCCCAAGCCGAAGCTCTTCCGAGCATACGTATTCTGCTCGTGCTCCCAACCTATTTTCCTGAGTCATATGGCGGCGGCGAACAACAGGCGCGGCGATTTGCTCGGGCGCTGGTTGAAAGCGGCGTTTCCGCAACCATTTTGGCACCCAGACTGTCGCACTCGACCCCGAAACGGTCAGCCATCGACGGGGTGCCCATCCGGCGCCTTCGTTTGCGCGCGGCGCCGTATTTGGGCGGGCGGCATATGCTGTCGTTCCTGTCGTGGTGTGTCCAGGTTTTGATCTGGATGCTGCGCCGTCGCGACGAATTCGATGTCGTACATATCATCCATGCCCGACTTCACGCTGTTCCGGCGGCATTGGCAGGAGCCCTCCTGCGCAAACCGGTTCTCGCAAAATTGGGCCGGGGCGGACGGTGTTTCGATCTCGACGTCGTGCGCGAAAAGAAAATCATCGGTCGCTGGGCGTCGTTCGTGATCAAACGTCACGTCACGGCCTTCATCGCCAATAGCCGCCAAATCGCTGGTGATCTGAAGAGACATGGCATCGGCGCGGATCGAATTCACATGATTCCGAATGGGATCGATCTGCCCCGCAAGCCGCGCCGCGAGCCGAACGCCGATGGCAGCCGACGCTTTATCTGCCTTGGCCGCCTCGATCCGGAAAAATGCCTCGAGCACATGATCGATGCGTTCGCGGCACTTCCCGCCGACGCAAAGGCGCAACTCACCATCCTGGGCGATGGCCAGTGCCGCGCCGCGCTCGAGGAACAGGCGGCCCGGTTGGGCCTTTCCGGCAGGGTCACATTCGCCGGCGCGGTCGAAGATGTCCTTCCCTTTCTGTGGGACGCAGATTTCTATCTTTCCACCTCGGTGTCGGAAGGCATGTCAAACGCCCTGCTCGAAGCCATGAGCTGCGGCGTGGTCCCGATCATCACCGATGTCAGCGGTGCGTCCGACATTGTGGAGCATGAGCGCAGCGGCTTTTTGGCTCGCTCGCATGCGGAGTATTGCGGACTCCTTCTTCGCGCGCTCGGCCTGTCGGAAGCCAAGCGCGATGAGATGGCGCGGCGTGCAGTACAAACGATCGCTGCGCGATTCAGCATGGAAAGCGTCGCAACACGGCAAATGAGTCTCTACGCCACGCTTATGCAGAAAGCCTTGCCATGCGCGCGCTGAAGCTTGCTTGCGGGACAATGTGGCGGAATCTCGGGGCTTATGCCGGCATTGCTCGCTTCGTTTTGCTCAAACCTTCGGGTAAAAAGATCACATGAGGCTCATCCTTCATATTGGCACGCATAAAACGGGAAGCACGGCGTTACAGCAATTCCTGTCGGCAAACGGAAAAGGGCTGAGCGAATATGGCATATGCTACGCCTCGCCAGTCCATAAGTTTAATTTCAACAGCATTGTCAGTGCATTCTTACTAGATGGACAAGAGAAATTCCGACAGTTCATTCTTGAGAATTTGAGAAAGGCAGAGCGAAACGGAGCTACCACAATCATCGCAAGCTCCGAGAATTTTTATGCTATGGTGCGGTACCTGACGCGCTTCAAAGCTGAGAAAACGAGCGCGGAGGCCCTTGCAAAAGAGCGCAGTCTCATCGAGCGCCTGCGCGCCGCTATTCCGACCGAAGTAGAATGCCACATACTATGCTACGTACGAAGGCCAGATCATTATCTTGAATCTCTGTACAATCAAAATGTAAAGAAGGTGGCTCTGCTCACCGGCGATATTGGCGACTTTCTCCACATGATTGATGACATGCTGGACTATCATCTTTACCTATCCATTTGGCGCGATGTCTTTGGGAGCAGCGCCTGCTCGGTACGCGCTTACGAAGCGGCCCTGCCCAATCTGATCGACGATTTTGTGAGACATGTTCTCAATATTGAGGATATCTCGTCTTTCACTCGGCCGAATCTTCGTGCCAATGAGAGGCTAAGCCGAGATGTCCTGGAATATATACGGCTTAGAAAGCAACATATTCGTTATTCCGAGCGCAAATTGGAGCGTGGGATATTTGCATTGGTAGACAAGAGAATAACAAGCCCCAACAACAATCACGAATATCTCTCGCCCGATGACAGAGCCGCGCTCCTTTCGAAGCTGGAACCCTCCATGGAGCGCCTACGAACGGAATTCAATCTGCCGCTCTTTCCGAGCTTCAACCTCGAAGCGGCTAGGGCGTCCTGGCATCCTTATCCGGGACTTTCGCTCGAAAAGAAGCGAGAGATCGAATTCCACTACGACGCCGTTCAACGCCAGGTCGGCTTCCGTCTGGAACGCCTTCTCATACGGGCGGCGTCGTTGGCGCGCAGGCGGCTGCCATTTCTCTCATGGCCTCTCGATTTTGCGCGCGCCAGCGGAATACGCCGATTGCTGCTGTAGGCGGCAAGCTGGTTTCAGTGAACCAGTGCTGCCTTTATGTCGCGATGCTTAGCTGGGGGGTGCCTGTCCGTCGGCATAAAGACTTAGGTTAATGAAGCGATGACAGCAGGACGGCAACGGTGATTTGGGGCCTAAGGAATGAGTAATTTGAAGCTTGTCTATGCGCATCCCGTGCCTATTCCGGGCCAGGCGGCAAATACCGTGCAGGTCGTGAAGGCATGCAGCGCGTTTCAAGCAATCGGCTGCAGAACCGTTCTTGCAATTCCCTTTGATCGACCCGGCACAAACAAGTGGGGCGAAATCAGGAAGGCCTACGATCCAGAGCGGCGTTTTGGTTTGTGGCGCATACCATTTGACCATATTCCAGCCCGAAAGCTCGCCTTTGGCGGTGCCGTGTCGTTGCTTGCATGGCTGACGGCGCGCGATGCCGTGATCACACGGTCGATCTCCGTTGCCAGGGCTACGACTGCGGCCGGCGTTCCGACAGTGCTGGAGTTGCACAGCCCGGTTGAAGCCGAGCGCCAAGCTGTCATCAAGCGCTTCAACATGCTGGCGAAGTCGAAAAACCTTCTTTCGCTCGTCGTCATCAGCGAAGCGTTGAGGAAACACCTTGAAAGCCGGTGGCCCGAGCTGTCAGGTCGTATCCTGTCCACGCCGCTCGGCGGCGATCTCGTTACAGCGCTGGAGCAAGACGCGATTCCGCTCTGCGGGGATTTCAATGTTGGATATGCGGGGCAACTCTATCCAGGAAAAGGAATGGAAGTCATACTTCCTCTTGCGCAAGCCAGCCCTTGGGCCACCTTTCATATCGTCGGTGGGGCGCAGCATGACATCGACCAATGGCGGGCTCGGGCAGAATCTGAGAGAAATATCATCTTTCACGGATATGTGCCGCATGCTCGGATCCCGTCCTTCCTCGCGGCTTTCGACGTGGTGCTCGCGCCCTATCAGCGAGTTGTACGAGGCGTCGGCAATAATACCGCGAACCTGTCCGATTGGATGTCGCCCCTGAAGGCATTCGAATACATGGCGCATGGAAAAGCCATCCTCTGCAGCGATCTTCCGGTTTTGCGAGAAATATTCACCGGTGGCGAAACCGCACTTCTTTGCTCCCCGGATGATGTTACGGACTGGACTCGGGGGCTGACCCGATTGCGCGACAATACCGAGTT
The DNA here is from genome assembly GCF_053848045.1 of Mesorhizobium sp. BHbdii. NCBI lineage: Bacteria > Pseudomonadati > Pseudomonadota > Alphaproteobacteria > Hyphomicrobiales > Phyllobacteriaceae > Mesorhizobium > Mesorhizobium sp. BHbdii. Next base: position 262,036 of record NZ_JBSPKX010000003.1, read on the forward strand.
GCGGACGCGGCTTGGCGAGAATGCGAGACGGCGAATGCAGCGCGAATTCACCCGCGAGGCGTGGGCGAGAAAAATAGCCCACGATATTGGATCGCGTTTGCATGCACGGAAACGCCGCAGGCCAACTGGACAGTCTGGAGCAAGTCGATTTGGATCAAATAGCTGAACATAGGAAGCTGACAAGAAGGGCAGCCAGCGGCCTCTCGTGGTCGGGTGCCGTGTTGCTGGCTCGGATCATATTAAACATCTTTGTCACGGCTGTCCTCGCTCGCCTGCTTTCTCCTCAGGAATATGGTGTCGTTGGCGCCGCGCTGATCGTGGGGGCCCTCGGCAAAACAATCGCCAATCTCGGCATGTCGCACGTCGTGATCCAGCGGAAGGATCTCGATAGGCGCCATATGGGAACAATCTCGTTCCTGTCTCTGCTGATCGCCACCTGCCTTGCTGTGCTTCAGTGGCTGCTTGCAGGTCAGATCGCCGATTTCCTTCATGTGCCGGAATTGGTCCTCGTTTCGCGCGTCCTAGCGGTCATGATGGTCGCGAACGCGTTCAATCTGACCGTCGAGGCCATTTTGTCGCGGCACCTGAAATTCAAAATATCCTCCATAGCGAGTCTGATCGCTTGGATTGCTTCCCACGTTGGCCTAGCCATTCCGCTTGCCTATTTTGGGCTCAGCTATTGGGCCTTGGTGGTCGCGTACATGGCCGAGGCGTTCATCCTGGCCAGCATCTACCTCTTCATTGCCAGGGACTATCTCGTGAGTCCCCGTTTCGACATGCAGTCCTACCGCGATATCCGCAGCCAGAGCCTGGGCTATTCGCTGGCCGGTATATCGAGCTTCACCGCCAAATATATCGACAATGTTATTGTCGCGCGCTTGATCGGCACCGCAGAGCTGGGCATTTATTCGCGAGCGTTTTATCTGATCGCGATGCCGGCAAATCTGTTCGGCAATCTGAACAAGAGCGTGGTTTTCCCGCTCCTGTCGAAGGTTCATCACGATAAGGCGAGGCTCCGCACCGCTCAGCTCAAGGGTTATGCGTTGACGGCGGCGCTTGCCCTACCGACTAGCGCGTTTTTATGCTGTTTTGCGAACGAGCTGGTCCTGACAGTCCTCGGTCAGAAATGGATCGACGCCGTCGCTCCTGTTGTCGCATTCTCTGCAGTAATTTATTTCCGTGTCGGTTACAAAGTGTGCGCAGCCGTGATGCTTGCGACAGGCCGCAGTTACCGAATGGCCTCCATGCAAATCATTTACATGGCCCTTGTCGCTTCATTCGCATTCTTCTCGGCGCCCTACGGCGTGAACGCGGTGGCGTTTGCAGTGTCCGGCGCCATTGTGACGAGTTTTATCCTTTATGCGGCGGTCAGTTGTCGGATGACAGGATTATCAGCTCTGGATTTCGTACTCGTCCATGTACCGCCTGTCGCATTCGCCGCTGTGGTCTTCGCCACTGGCTCCGCGGTCAAAATGCTGCTTGCCGGATCGCCCGACTATCTTGTGCTCGCGACCGGGCTTCTCGTTATAGGTACATTGTCCGTTGTCACTCTCTATCTGAGAGCCTCACTCCTCTTCGGGAAATATGGGCGGGAAGTCCTGCAAAGCATAACATCCAGGAAGCTGAAATAGACGCTGCGCTGCGCTCGAAGGAGGATCGACTATGAACGCGACACCAAGCTCCCAACGAATGGAATGGACCGAGGGGGCAATTGATCAGTTCTTGTGCACCGAAGAACTTGGTTACCAAGCGATTGACCTGCCCTTTGGACGGCGTACACCAGGGGCTCCGCGGCTGGACTTGTGTGATATTGCGTTTGGACAGGACTTGGCCGGTAAAAGCGTTCTTGATGTCGGGTGCTATCTTGGCTACTTCAGCTTGATCGCCTGCGAGCGGGGAGCTGGACATGTGCGCGGCCTGGATATCGATCCAGAGCGGATCCGACAGGCAAAAATAATCGCGGATATCAAGGGCTATGCACCCGAATATCTGCAGGCTGACATTGAGCGAATTTCGGATGCGGATCCCTTCGATATCGTTCTGTGCCTCAATGTACTGCATCATCTGGCCGATCCGATCGGCAGTCTCCGTAAGTTGGTGCAGATTACGCGCCACTCGTTAATCGTCGAAGTTGCTGGCTTTGGCGGGCACGATGCGCGCAAGCTTAACATCACGCCTGCAGTGGGATGGGCTCTTAAGCGCCGGCCAGTGATTTATGTGTCAGAAGGACATGCGGTCACAAACGAGATAACTGCGAAGCAAAAGTACTTTTTTTCGCCCAAGGCTGTCACACAGATCCTGACAAACCACTTTGGCGTATTCTGCGAAGTGCAAACGTACCGCTCGGCCTTCAAGGATCGCACAATAATAAAGGCGACGCGCCGTCGTATCCGGCACCTGCTCATTGTGGCTGGACCAACCTCGTCCGGAAAGAGTACCTTCCTGGATCATTTGTCAGCGGGCGGGCTCCCCGACAATGTCACCGCCCTCCTCCCGAAAGGCGTAGAGCGGTGGCCGCAGGTTACAGCAAATCGTCTGGTGCGCCGGGACGAACTGGCTCTGGAAGAACCGGTTCTCGATGGGTTGGTGCTGCACTACGACATTCTACGCCCGAAGACTACCGGACTTGGCGCCTACCAGGGGGACCAAGCTCTCGATCTGATCACCTGTGCGGAGTCGCTTACCGTGATCACGCTGCGGCCAAGTAAGGATCGGTTGATAAAGCAGCTTGTGCAGGCAGAGATCCTCGAGCGTGAAAAGCCGGCCAAAAACTCCCGGAGAAGCCTCGCTCATGCCATGGGTCGCAGGGTTTTGGAACGAGGTCCGGCTCTCGTCGGGGCCGCGCTCAGCATTCTGCCCGGCTTCCGCGGACGCCATGAAGCCGGGAAGGCGGCTTCTCGCTTGATGCAAGCGAGGCGATTGTCTCGAGATTACGGTGCGCCTCGTTGGCTCGACAGGTGGTATGATAGGTGGAGTGGATACGTCAATGCTGTCGCCCCGAGCGCCAACATAATCAACTACGATCCCTGGAACCGAGCACTGCTTGATTAAGGATTGAACACTCTGGGGCCGGACCCATCGTGTTTGCTTGCTCGCGATGGATCCCGCTTGATGGTTCTCCTCACCGAAAGAACGAAGATTGTAATCTAATCCAGAGCGGGCTGGTGGCTCGGCGGGATGCAGGCCCTGGTGAATGGGGTGAGGACGACCAGCCAATGGGCTTTCCTTACGGCCCGTTTTAACGTTGGTTCACAACGTTCGGGACTCTTATAGATGCGGATTGCTCGACCGATGGTTACGGCCGCGGAGTCGAATGAGGTACGGCTATAGCGGCGGGCGGATTCGGTCGATCTTCAGCATCTGGTACCGAACGCTGGGCCCGAGATCGGTCACCGAAAAATCGGAGCCGAGCACAATTTCGACGACCTCCAGGCTCGGATCGAGCATCCAGCCGTGCTTGTGCTCGCGCAATTCGAGCACGGCCTTGCGCCTCGATATGCCGTTGTAGCCACGAACAAAGTTCTTCGAATGCGAGAGGTACGCGAGCGGCTTGGCGAGACTCAGCTCGAGCAAGCCGACCCCGCCGATTGCCTTCTTCAGCGCGCTCAGCGCACCGAGGAGATCCGGAATCTCCGTTAGGACAGCGAAGCACATGACGACGTCGAACGGTCCGAGATCGCCGAGCTCGGCGATGCCGCGCGTCTGGAACGAGATGTCGGCCTTCTCGTGTTGCGCGAGAGTCCGCGCCTGCACGATACGCTTCTCGAGAATATCGACTCCCACCACCTCGCGCGCACCGCGCTTCTTCGCCCAGAAGCAGTACGCGCCTGAGTTGCAACCGATGTCGATGACGCGCTTGCCCCGCACGTCCAAGTGCTTCTCGAGCAATGCGATGCGTGCGCGCGAGTCCACGCTTCCGCGAGTGGTGAGCCCGTTGGAGAGCTCGATGGTCTGGTACCACTCTTCGGCTTGAACCCAAGCGCGCAATTCTTCGTCGGTCATTGGCGTCACCTCACAATCCTCAGGCGCGAGAACAGGGCGCGCGTGCGCGGAGTGAGGACCGTAACGCGCGAGAGCGTCTCGTGGCCGAGCGCAAGCACGGCGGCCGCGCGATGGTGTCCGCCCATGAGGTGGACCGTGTCGTCGTCGTCGTGCAACACACCGAAAACTGGATCCGACGCCTCGGGCTGATACCCGCGATCCTTTACGCTCGCGAAAAACGCGAAGCGTTCGTCGACTCGCTGATCGATGGCGCGCTCGACAAGGTCTTGCTGAAAGACCGGCTGCTTCGCCGCGAGCACCATGCCGGCGCGTTGGTGCTCGACCACGACCTGGCGATACAGCGAGCCGTTGTGAAGGCCGCCCTTCGCCTTGGAAACGCGTTGGTACTTGCGAAACTGCTCGACGTACCATGCGCGAAACGCCGCCTTCGCACCGTCAACATCCCCAACGGTGTAGCGGCGAAAGAACTCGTACGGAGGGAAGCGCTCGATCGGTTGCCCGCCGTAGCCCTCCTGCAGGTGGACCTGCCGGCTGTCGTGGCGAAGCCACACAATCGCCACATCACGCTGGAACGGACGCAGGGCTCCCACCTTGAAGAGGAGGCCGCGCAGCGTTGCTAGGGTGCCGCCCATTGCCATCCGTCGCATATTTTGCTCGCGCAGGTCAAACTCTCTGTCTGCGGCCGGCAACTAATAGAGCTGTAAGAGCGCCCGATGAACATCGCTATCGTCACTGCCCGTGCCGGCTCCAAGTCGATCATCGACAATAGCATCCTTCCGCTGCGCGGCAAGCCGATGGTGCATATATCCCATCCTCGCCGCCCGCGCCGCGATCTCGACTCCGTAACGGCGGTCTGGGAAGCGGCGAATGATCATCCGTATCGCGCTCTCCAGATCAATTCCGCCGGTTTGATCGAGGCGTTCGGCGGCGCTCGCAAGATTTAGACGGAGCGCCAGAGCTATCCCGAGGCCCACTACTGCGATCAGGGCGTGTGGCGTTTCGCAAGCACACCGTGCAGCGGGAGGCTCTGAAATCGTCATGTGTCGAAGCCCTCAAAGACTTCGAACATTGTCCCTCAGGCCCGCCCGCGAAGGTGTCTCCAGAAGACCGCTTACGTTTGAACGAACGGGTCAGAAGTTGTCGGCTCCATAGCCGAACAATTCCGCGGTTCTGCGTGTGCCTGTCCAAATCCGCTGTCGTGCTGAATGATCGAGGCGGGCAACCGCTCGGGTGTTGACGTCTGGTGCGATGTGATCGGGTGCTTCATCCAATTTTATCCGCAGCTTTTCGCCTTTTGCGGCGTTTGTGTTCGTCAACCGCTCCGTCCCAAATGATTTAACCTTAAACCAGATCTTTCCGTCCTCCGCTGCCGCTATGCCGAGCGCGTCGTAAAGGCTTTTAGCAAAGGTATCCGGTGATTGGATCAAGTCCTCGAATCGAAGCGATAGCGCATCACGCTTCCTCGAAGCTTTGAACATCAGGCTAGTCACATCATTGTACCATTTGATCGCGCGCGCCTCGCTGAGACCGCTGCGTATCAGCCCTTCGCACATCGGCAATGGATGCCGCGTAAGCACAAGGTTCCGCGCTTCCATAAAGCCGCGCGCGATCGCGTCGTCGAATGCGATGTAGTAATCCAATACCTTCAAAACGACGTAGCGTGCTTGGGACTTTTCGTTGCGCTCCCCGGCGGGGATCGTTTTGGCAGTCGCTGCGAGCATATGCCGCCAGAGGAAGGGGACAGACGCCCAGTTGACGGCCCCGCCAACATGGCACGCTGCTTTGCGCAGCTTGTAGAAGCGTCCGAATACGCCTTGATGCCACTCGCAGTTTGGCTTCAACACATCCGGCGAGCTGCCGATGATATTCCAGACAATGTTTGACCCACCTCGGCCAAAGCAATTCAATAGAAGCGCATTGGGCGGAAGAGCTTTGCCCGGCCTGGTGGGAGGCGAAGCACCGATCCTGTCAGCGGTCTGCATCTGCTTTCTCCGTTATCGCATCAGGCGCGACCCACTTCCCTGGCTGTCGTTGAAAGGCTAAACTGGAACCTATGATATGCTGCGGAGCTTGTGAGGAGAAGCGCGATAGTAAGTAACGGGTGTCCATGCGGAGTCTCATCCCGAAACCAGCAATTATTGGCACACGACAATGACCAGCCGCCTTTCTCGCCGGGACCTTGCGCGGGCCGCCTGCGCCGTCCTTGTGCTGGCGGCCGCCGGTCGCCCAGGACGGGATGCTCGCGCCGCCGGTCCGGCGCAAGGCTCGCAGCCGAAAGCTCACTCCTGGCATCCTGGTCTGTTCCCGGAAATGATTGTGAAATCCTGGTTTCAGGAGGATCTGGCCGAAGGCGAAGTCTCCTCATGGCAATCCGGCGGCGTGAAGCCGGTGGCTGCGGTGCAGGCCGAGCCCTCCCTGCGGCCGACAAAGCTTCCCAATAACGGCGGCGTTCTCTTCAAGAAGGGCACGAAACAGGCATTGACCTGGCCCGCCGATAACGATGCGCCGTACCTTCACCGTTGGTGGCTTGTGATCGCCCGGTGCAATTCGGCGATCAACGCCGACGCGGAAAACGTTTCCGTTCTTTGCGTCAATGGCGCGGAGGGTGGCCCGGTGCATCGCCAGCCCCAGGTCTGTTTCAAGCCCTCGGCCGGCACATTCGTTTCGCGGCTCCATGACGGCAAGCGCAAGAGCGAGGAAGGACAGTGCTCGACCGATTTTGACGACTGGAATGTCATGGTCGGGTACCGCCGCGGGTTCATGATGCAGGCTGTGGTGAATGGGGTCAAGACGGCCGGCCAGTCGGTTTATGCATTGACACCCAACCGGATGAAATCGCAGAGCTTCATGGGCGATGTGAACAATCCGATGAGGGCCGATGTCGCGATCGATTGCGTCATCATCGGGCAAAGCGAACTAAATGACTCCCAGATCGACAGGCTAATGGGATGGGGCATGTGGCGGATCGGCCGGCAATCCGCCCTGCCCGACGCTCATCCCTATCGCCAGAGCCCTCCTTCATCTGTGGATGCGAACGACAAACCGGCACGTTATGCGTTCGATTCAGCCTCGTGGGCGTCCTGGGCAGCCATCGGCAATGAGCGGCGATATGGTCATCGTGGTGAGGCGGCGCCGCCGATCCGCGGTTACACAACGGTTTTTTTTGACGACTTCGACTCCAACACGGTTGTCGATGATTCCAAAGGCGCGCAAAGCAGCATCTGGTATGCGCCGACCCATCTGACGACCGTTGGTGTTGACGCCGCTACCCCGCCGATCTCGGCGTCGCCCTCCTCCTATGTGCACGACGCCACCAGCCACGTGCTGGCGCTCCGGCTCCTGCACAAACGGCGTTGGAGAACAGGTGCATTCTCTTCCGTGAACAACAATGGCCAGGGGCGGTGTTGGGGAAAGGGAATCTTTGAGATCCGCGCCAGACTGCCGAAGATACTCGCGCCCCGCCCGGGATTTTTTCCTGCTTTCTGGGCGTATGGGAAGGAGCATCTATTCTGGCGGACGCGCAATCGTCTTGAGACAGACTTTTGGGAATATGACGGTCTCAATGGGGCCTATATCAACATCAGCCAGCACGTGCACAAACCCAGACTCGACTATGCAGATCCACATATCACGCCACGTGGCGTGCACCGGAAAATCGCCGGCTATCAAGTCGATCCATCAAGTGGTTTTCCCAGCACGATCGACGTATACGATGGCGAATTTCATACTTGGTATGCGCAGATCGAAGATGATTATACTTATTTCGTGATCGACGGCTATGAAGTGGCGCGCGTTCCGACGACACCGGAACTCGCAGCGAAAAAATACATCATGGTGGATTTCGCCTATGACGACAAAAAGGGTGGTGCTTCACCGGATCCATCCCAGACCTATGACATGGTCATCGACTATATAAAGGTCCGGCAGAAAGAAACGGATCTGGCCGAGGTCCCCCCGGGGTTCATGGCTTTGCCGGCTTTGTCGGGCCAGGCTTCATCAGGCCAAGCGCTGACCGTCGTACCGAACGTTATTGCGTCGCAAATAGAGTGTCTATGGTATCGTGACGGCGTTCCGATCGTGGGCGAAACCGGCACAAGCTATGAACTCAGCTCGCGGGATGTCGGGCATAAGATTCGCTGCCATGTTCGCGCGGTCTCTGTGCTCGACCAGCCAGAAGCCTGGACCCCGGAGAGCGAGACCGTCGGCTAGAACGCATCGACTGATGCGTCATCACTCTCGTCGGACTGCTGATGAGCTCTGCCACCAGTAAGCCTCCCCGCAGCCGAGGAGGGTGAGTTTTCCCAACAGGCGGAAACCTCTTCGATATGCGATGCCACCGCGGGCGGAACGATGAGGTCGTCGGCTGGGGCAGGGTGAAGTGCTTCTCCGCGGGCTGGCATTGATACATCCAATAAGTTCTGTTTCCGGGGAAGAGAACATGCTAAAGAAGATCGCCCCGCGAGAAAGCTGTGATGCGTTATCTTCTCACATTCGCGGTACTGAGCCTCTTCCTGCCAATCAGGCTCGAGACGGGTCTTGTATTGCTGCGTCCGTTCGAGCTGATCGCATTGCTCATGCTCTTGATTGGCCTGGCGACGGGGCGTTGGCGAAGGTTGGCTTTTTCAGCCGGTTTTCTACTGCTCCTGCCCTTCTTGGGCTGGCACATGGTCTCGGCCTTCAGCGTGGACGCAGAGAATGGCCTGCGCGAGCTGTTGCAGACGTCCGCTGTGGGCGCCTTTGCGTTCGCCTTGGCACAGGAGGCCAGCCGGGTCGACACGCACAAGGCCGTCAACATCTTGCTTTTCGGCATGGTGCTGATCCTCGCCTATACGATCACCTGGCATGTCGCCCATGGCTACTTGGTCGGTTGGAAGCATCTGTTCGATCCGAGGCTCGCGTTCACCTTCCTTCCAATTGCGCTCGCAGGGCTCCTCCTCTTCGTCAACCGGGGCAAGCGGCGCACCCTTTGGTTTGTATGGGCGGGGATACTTCCCCTGCTCGTGCTATCTGGGGAACGCAAGGCGTTTTTGATCTATCTCTTTCTGACCGCCGCGCTTCTGGTGCGCGGGCGGCTCGCTGCGATGGTTCCGGCGATCGCCGCCGGCTTCGCGGGTCTTTTCGTGCTGTCGGCCATAGTCGACAACGACTATGTCGAAAAGCAATTGCAGACCATCCTTGATGCGCCGAGCATGGGGCAATACGAATATCTGGCCGCGACGGGGAAATATGCCCCTGGAGATACCCCGAGCAATGTCCAGCGCGCGTTTGCTTTCACTCTGTCCAGACAACTCATCTCCGAACATCCACTGATGGGCGTGGGTACGAACCAATTCAAGAATATTATCGATACGGATTTCAGCGGACTTCCTGACGAGTTGCGGCTTGGGATACATGGCGAGTTTCAACGTATCCTCACCGAGAACGGCATCATTGGGCTCAGCCTCTATGTTCTCATATGGATTGCTGCATGGTTTCGCTTAAGCCGTACTCTAAGCTGGGCGCTTTCTCACGGATTGATCGGAGCGGCCCAGGCACGGCTTCTGCCCCTCGTGCTCCTTGTTCCTTGCGCCTTTTACGTTGGAACAGAAGCCTCCGGCACACGAGCTTTCGTTACGCTGAGTCTTGTCTCGCTCCTGCCTGAATTGACGCGGCATGGGCTTTGCCTATCATTGCACAGGATGCGGAGGACCCACCCCAGGAGCATGAGACATCCTCGATTTGTCGGGAGCCCCTTGCCAGGAATCACGAGATGAGTGTTTCGGTTATCATGACATGCCACAATGAAGAACGCTTCATCGGGCAGGCAGTAGAAAGCGTGATTAGTCAGACCGCATCGAGCCACATCAAAGAGATCATCATTGTCAATGATGGTTCGAAGGACGGCTCATCGGAAGTGCTTGCATCGCTGGGTCGCAGGGAGCCGCGCGTACATGTCCTGACGACGGCGGGTATCGGGCTTTCATCGGCGAGGAATCTTGCCATCAGACATGCTGCTGGCGATCTTATTGCAATTCTCGACGGCGATGACTTCTGGGCCGAGGACAAGCTTGAGCGTCAATTAGCCGTCTTTGGCAATGGCTGCAAGGCAGGTCTTGTCTATGGCGATTTTGTCGATTTTTCCGCTCCGGATCTGTCCGATGCTCTACACGTCGCCGTGCGCCGCTATCGCTCGGACCAATGCGATACGCTGCCGACGTATTTTCTGCTTGATGGGCCTATTGTCCCTTCCAGTATGGTTATGCGGCGGGAGATGGTCGAAGATATCGGGTTATTCAACGAGGCATTCAGGGCTGGAGAGGATACAGAGTTTTGTATGCGCGCAGCCGAGCGTTGGACATTTCAACATGTGGCCGAAGCACTCGTCTATAAACGGCGCCATGGCTCGAACATAACCCGAAGACTCGACGCGCTTCTGCCGATAGCCGAACGCCTCACGCGAGAATGGGCCATGCGACGGCCGGAACTTACGCACCTCGCGCGTCGGCGCAACGCGCGTTTGTACGCAAAGGCGGGCAATGATTGCGTGGCTCAAGGCGAAGTGAAACGCGGAGCGCGCTTGCTCATTCGCGCGATGTGGCACGATCCATTGTCATGGCGGGTGTACGTTTACTTTTTTCTTTGCGCCCTGCCGAGGGGCATGGATCCGCAGGTGCGCCGTGCAGCCAAGCTATTGTTCTACCGCGCCTTGCGCAAAGACTTTGCTGACGGCTCTTAAAGATGCTGGCGGAATGGCGAGAGTTCGAGCAACTCAGGCGGCAGCCCTGGAATCCTTCCGACGCGACTATTCTGTACCGCGACGACAGGACCATAACGGAAGCGAAATCAGAGCTCTCCGGGGTCGCCAAGTCTCTCTTAACGCGGGTAAGGACTTGAAAGGTGTCCAGACCCCACCACTGAGCCCTCACCACAAGCGCAGGAGAATTCCACACAAGATCGGGCAGTTACTTGCGACAGTAAATACGAAGGTGCAAGAGAATCGGAGTGCTTCAGTATCACATGCGAATTCTTTACTTCATCAACGGATTCGATCCCGGTGGCGCCGAGCATGGGCTACTCACCCTGCTGCAAGCAGGATTTTTCAGCGGCCACGAGCTGAAGATTCTCGCCTTTTGCCGTGGTCGCGGGGCTCTTGCCGATGAAATCGCCGCAAAGATCGGAGAGCACAATCTTATCCTGACGTCACAGAGTGAAGAGCCTTCCTTGCGCACCTTTGTGGGTACCTTCTTTGTAATGTTGCGCCTCATCCGGGAGTGGCGGCCGGATATGGTTGCGTTGTCGCTCAAGCAGGCCAATCTCATGGGACGGCTAGTTGCGATGTTTGCTCCTCGGCTGCACTGCGTTTCATTCGAACACACTACCCGCTACCGCTCCCGGCGCGCCGCAGGTATTTATGGCCCTGTGCTCAAGGCCCTGTCCTGGCGCGTTGACGAAATCTGGGCTGATTGCGAAAGTACGCTGCAAGAGACGCAAGCCTACTTCCTGCCGCGCAGGCGCCGCTCGCATATCGTGCCTTTGTTTTGCGCCTATGAGGCTTCCAGCCACAAGCGCGATTACGCGCTTCACACACCCTTGCGCCTTGCTGCTGCCGGACGGCTTATCGCGCTAAAGAACTTTGACCGCCTGATCGAGGCCATCCGAATGCTCCAAGACCGCGGCGTTTCTGCAAGCCTCGATCTTTACGGCGATGGGCCGGAACGGCAGGCGCTTTCACGGAAGGCGGATGAGCTGGGCGTTGCAGATCGCGTGCATTTCCATGGCTATGTCGCGCGCTGGTCCGAGCTAGCCTGTGATCGTGACGTGTTCATCAACCTGTCCGATACGGAAGGGTTTTGCATCGTCGTCGCCGAGGCGATGCTTGCCGGCCTTCCGATTATCGCGACCGACGTCGGCGGAATCCGGGATTACGGCAAGCATGGAGAGAATATGCTGAAGCTTACTGTTTCCTCAGCGGAGATGGCGGTGACGCAAGTATTGGTGTTGGCGGGCGATGAAACGCTCTGCAGGAGGATTGGAATGCAGGCGCGACAGGATACGCTGCAGGCCTATTCGCAGGATGCTTTGCGTGCCCGCGCTACGGCGGTGCTGGGTGGCGGGATGTAAGGACCGGCAAACGACTGGCGACCAGGATAGCCGGGCCGATCTCGGCATCCCACCTGTCCGACATGGTTCTCAACCTGGCCCTTCTCCAAGTCCGATGCCAGCGTGCAGCCCACCGGCTGGAGGAAGCGACGATGTATCTCATCGCCGGTCCTTGCCGACGAAGACCATCTCTTGCGCTCTCGCGCGGATAGGCCCCGACGGAGTTTTTTTCGTCAAACCCCTCCGTGGGCTATCTGCTCAAGACAAAACGATGCCTGCTCCACAACTAGGCCTGGTAATACTGACTATAACGTTCACTGTAAAATTCGGCGCTGCCGAATTTTTGGTACCGCTTGATTCTTTTGATATCGACCTTGTTGAGCAGAACGCCGATGCATTTATCCGCCAGGGTCGGGTTGTTGTCGAGGATTTCGCGCACGAATGTACGAGCGGTCACACCCCATTCAATAACCAGAACAAGGCCGTCGAGGTGCTGGATAAAGGACCTCACGTCCGCGACTGGAGCCAACGGGGGCAAATCAACGACAACGTAATTGAACATAGGGCCCACCTTGAGCAGAAAGTCGCCCATTTTCTCGATAGGCTCCACGGTGTTTGCGACCTTTTGTTGGCTCTGGTTCACGCCGGGCAGGAACCTCAATGGCAATGACTGATGGGCCAGCACGTCTCTCGGATTGAGTTCTCCAGCCAACAAGTTGGATAGGCCTCGTTCCCAGCCGTTGGCTAACATAGGGGACAATCCAGGATTGTGGATATCAGCATCGATCAACAATGTCTTGCAACGCTGCATAGCAAGAACCATCGCTAAATTAGCAGCGACCAGAGACTTCCCTTCTCCCGGGAGGCAAGAAACGATGCCGAGCGCCTTGGTGCTCTTCCTTGGTAACTCGACGTCAACAGCGACTTTCACAGTTCGCATCGCTTCAGCGAATTCCGAGCGCGGATGTTGCTCTACCCAGTTGAAAGCGCTGTTCCCCACCTCGATGAATGACGGCTCTCCGGCCGCACGATCGTGCTTGTTTCGGCGAATTGGCTTCCCGTCCAGCAAAGGGATCATTCCGAGCGTCTGAAGTCCGAGCTCATCGCGCACTTGAGCCGTCGTGCGGAAAAAGCGCTCCCGGTACTCCCGAATTCCGCCCACACCGGCGCCAACCATGCCGCCGAGCACGACGCAGAACGCCAACGTAAGACTGCTGTTCGGAGAACTCGGTCTGCTGGGGTTTGGTGCCTCCGAGATTGTCCGCGCCTCCGTCAACGCCATCGAAAGGTTCTGCAGGCTCGCTTGGTACTGCTGCAGAACCTGTTCATATTGCGACTTGAGAGAGGACGCCTCAAGTTCGAGCTGGCGCAAGGTAACCAGCGTTTCCTTGGTCAGCGTATTGTCTGTTCGGAACCTGTGGATTGCGAGCTCGGCATCGACCGATCGCTTCCGCACCGTCTCGAGCTCTTCCGCCAGTGCGCCGCGAGCTCGGATAATCGACTCGTCTTTGGCTCCGACTTGGTCAGAGATATAGATTTCTGCATATTTACTGGCTATTTTTTGCGCCATTTCGGGGCTAGGCGACCGGAATTGGACTTCCAGAATGTAAGATTCACCTACACGAGCTACCGTTAGATTCTCAGCCAGAATGCCAAATGCCTGCCATCTAGGATCGGATCCTCGCGCGGCACTCGATTTCACCGGCGCTCCGCTTGCTTCGGAACTGCCGATGAATGGCCACCGAGCGAGCGATGCTGTGAGACTGTTGAGCAATGAATATGGCGCTGACAAGAAAGAGCGATCGGTAGCAAGACCGAGGCTGTCAACGACCTTTAGCCCGATGCGGTCGGAACGCAACAATTCGACCTGACTCAGCATCATCGGGTCAAGCTGTGCGGAGCTTCCGGTCTCTGTTAACTTCGTCACGACGGATGGCTGGTTCTTGTCGATCAGGATTCTGGCAGTCGACTCGTACAAGGGCACCTCGGCCCAAAGATACGCCAGCCCCAGCACAAGTCCTGCGAGCGCGCATGTAAGGACGAACCTCAACTGCCGTTGCGCTGCCGCCACGAGTGTTTCGAGATCAATCGTTCCCCACTGAGGATCGCCGAATGTGAAGGCAGAATCCGGGTGCTTTTCAACTTCGCGAAGCATAAGCCTTCAAACCCGTGGGATGAGACTGGCAGCGCATTGGTAGTGCCAAATACCATACCACATTATCTGACTACATGTCTGCAAATTCAGTATCGGCGCCCGCGGAGCACAGGCGCACCGCTCGGGGCGGCCCGCTATTCGCCAAAGGCGCAACTCCTAACCTCGATGCAACAAACGAAACCTAACGCGGCCCATGCTCCGACTGCCGCAATTCCGCTGCATGTCGTAAGCTCCAACTGAAGGAAGAAATTGAGTCGTGTTGCCAAATGGCAAAACATCTGAGCAAGAGATTCCGGGCTCCGGTTGAGCCTGTCCTGCGGGAAACAGGAATGGCTCGTCGATCACAGACGCGCACTAACGATCACCGCAAGTGTCCTGCGCGCATCTGGCGCCTCGCGGAAAGCCTCTCCGGTGCCCGAATAAGACAGGCTGCAGTCACATTTTGTTTCGTGGTGTGGGGTGTCATCTTGCTGATCGTCCTGCTCTAGCAGCCAGAGCCCATAAAGGCAGAGCGTGGCCCGCCTCACTTACTAAGTGGCTCGGCAGTTGCTCCCTTTCGGACTCATCGCGCGATGTGTGACTTCGGAGTCACCGATTCTTTGGAGACCGAGCGCCACACTAGCAGCATGACAGCAACAAAGTACCCAATCTGTATCAAGATCCCACAAATTAACGTCTGGACAAACGTGCCCCAGAGGGAGCCGGTGAGCAAAGATATACTGATGGCGAATGCCAACAGTACTATGACAAGGCCTCGCAAAAAAAGCAAAAAGGACATCGCCGTCCCACTCGCAGCCGCTGACGTGACGCGCTCCTTGGCTATCCAGGCCTCAGCGCGTTAACCATCATAACATATCGGAACGGGTCAGAGCGACCAATATATTAGCATGTGCGAATAAAGACGCCCAACCTGTGCCAGGACGCTTGCTTCCAGGCGACCAACTCCCGTTCGGCCATCCACAGCTTTTCGGCCGTCGACCACCGCCGCCGTTGCTCGCGGCCGTTCAGGATCTCAATCTTCGGAATGCTACCAGTCATAGACACGACATTACTCCTACCCCTTATCAAGATGGAGATCGTGTCCGGTTCATTCGGGCTATTTCATACGGATGGCTTTCCCCTCCGGGCCATACCTTGTTAGCGTGCGCAATGCACATCAAACCAGTCATGCCAGACAGGGTCAGGATCACCGGTGTGGCCAAGATCAAAGGCAAGCCACGTAAATGCAATTTCCTTCATTTGCCGCCACGGGCCATCAGTCTCATCACCGAATGGACCCGAGGAGCCGTAGGCAGAATGTTTCTTTGCAACATTCTCCGGTGCACGGCGACCCAGCATACGTCGAACACGACTTCGCAATGGTCTTAGATTTCGTGACCATTTGTTGGCCTGATCGGGGCTATAACTTAGCTGCCGAAAATCCTCCTGCGCAATCAGTTTGAAACGCGAATAGCCGAGATTGTGCATAAAGAACAGATCCTCCAAACGGCTCTTCTCAAACGAGACGAATTGAGGGAGATCGTTAGGGTCAAGTGCCTCCAAGCAGAAATGATCTGCAGTCTCGATATCAACCTTGAGGTAAAAGGGTGTTCCAAACTCGGCCAAGATGTCGTTCATCGGTCGGCAAGTGACCTGGATCTCATGAGAAGTGTTGTTGCACATCTCCGCATTTTGCCTATCGAACGAGTTGAACTCGGGATTGCTACTGATCCAAAATGAGGATTGTCCGTGACTTGGCCCAATCGCAGCCTCAACGACGTGAACTTGGCCCTTCTCGATCTCAGCAGCAAAACGATTTCGCTGTGCTTCCGCTTGCGCAGGGTCTGCCTCAATCGCCACCACACGATAGCCTTGGCTCACATAGAACGCCGTATCATCGCCATTATGCATACCGACGTCATAAACCAAATCGCGATCCACGTTGCCCTCCTAAGGAGATGACGTGCAAAGCAAGATATTAAGATAATAAGTTGGCCGCGCTCTGCCTAAATCACCCTTCCGAGGGAGAGTAGCATTAGGGTCTTCACGAAACTATCATTAGCATGACCCGCCCGCCTGATATCCGCTCAACCTCCGACCGCGAATACGGGATAGGTTGTTCATGACGTCGCGCAAATGGCGCAACTTCGCCTCGGCGGATGAAATTTAGGTTTGTCATCTGCGTCCCCAATTAGCAGCACGACAATCATAACAAAGAAAAATCTCCCCACATGAGCGAATTAACTGCAAAGCGGGAAGCGTTCGCGCTGGCCTGTGTCGAGTGCGGCAACAGGGCAAACCCTACCGGAGCGCTTTCGATGTAAGGGAGAACACCAAGCCAGAAACCATCTGGTCCGACACCTCTCGCCTCCTGGCCGACGCTAAGGTGTCCGCAAGGGTGGCAGAGCTCCAGGCGATGGCTCGCGACATGGCGCTTATCTCGGTCGGAACGCTGACCAAAGAGCTAGAAGAAGCTCGGTCAATGGCGATGACGGAAAAGTGATCGTATCGCGACCGGCACCGCGCGGATCACCCGCGACAGATGCCTGTCGTCGGCATCTTGCCCGGCTCGGATCACGATATCACCCAGGATGATATCAATGCTGGCGCTGGCCTGCCTCGGCTGAGACGGCTCTTCGACCAGCAGCGCCGCAAAGGCGGAGCCGCGGCCATGCTTTCGGGCAGCGTCACAGACCCATGCCGCAGCCGCTTGCGCCAGTCATAGACCTGCCAGCGCGTCACCCCGTACTTGCGCGCCACCTCCGCCACCCCGAGGTCATCGGCATCTTCCCAAATGATGACGCCATCGTCCGCCTGGTTGGCGCGATCTTGCTCGAACAGAACGACAATGGGCCGTGCAGCGCGCCAGATACATGACGCTGGAAACCATCAGCCAAATGAGCGATGATCCTCTCATCAGCCTACCAGCCGTGGCACGCTGATCAGCCCGGCCCCATGCCGGAGAGCGCGGCGATCAAGCCGTCAGCTACACCACTCCCTGGGACACGATCCAACTGGACGCCCATTTTGCCGTCTCTTGCCATGCACAAGACCTCGTCCATATCGGAGGCATCTTCGCATGGTCGGGTCAGGCCGAGCAGGTCGGAAAATCGAGGCCTAACGAGCGCTTACTCCCGTTCGGCGGCCAAGAGAGGTTTGCCACACGGACTGGCCATGCCATGCGATCTGGATTAGGCAGAGGCTGAGTCGAGTTGTGTGCGTCAAGTTGAGCAAAATGGGACGGCTTAGACGTTGGTGTGTCCGCCGCGCAGCTTCCGTGTTTAGCGGAGCGGCGGACATGGCGGCCGCGCGTCAGGCGGGCCAACGCCGCTCAGGCCACCAGAACGCGACTGCCATCAGGTAGCGCGCGACCGGCTGTTCGCTGGCCGGCGGTGTCGCTTCCGGCCGACGACACGCCGGTGACGTCAGCCATAGCGTTTGGGCTCCACGACTGCACCAGATCGACGACCAGGAGCGTCGCGAACGATAGCAAAACCATGATCGACGCGATCGCGGTGGCCGCCGGATAGTTGTATTCTTCCAGCCGGATGACGATCAGAGTGGCGCGATCTCGGAATATTGTCTGCCTTGTTGCCGTTGTTCCGAGCGTAAATTCGCCTCAAAGGAATGGCGTTGTGAGAAAGGTCTGCGTCGACGTCATGCTCAAGCATTGCGGGGTGAAAGCGAATGTTGAATAGATCGGTGCGCTGGATGCGGGCAGGCTGCTGCGCTGCGCTCGCATGCATGTTTTTGTTGTTTGCATACGCGATTCCGTCGAATGGCCTTGCCCGAGCAGAGGAGCACAATGTCGGCGAGTACCGTCTGCAGACTGGCGACGTGATCGGCTTCGCTGTAATAGGCTATCCCGAGATGCAAAAGCGAGCTGTGATCGACCAAAGCGGTGTGGTCCTGTTGCCGGTCCTAGGCCCCCTAAACGTGCTCGGGAAGACAATAGAGGATGTTCGCAAGGAGGTAATTGAGGTTTTAAAACCAAAATCCCTTCCGCAACGATCCGCCGACGGCACTGAGACTTGGACTGGGTTTTACCCGGATCAGATTGTAGTTGATATTGAGGAATACCGACCCGTCTATATTGACGGGGACATTGCCTCTCCTGGGACTCAGGCCTTCAGACCAGGCATGACTGTCCGACAAGCTGTGGCGGCTGGCGGCGGCTACCAGCTCGGTCGCGGTGAGCTTGAAAACCCTGAAATGACAGCAGCGGACCTTGGCGGCCGCCTCCACATTCTGCGCATCAAGTACCAGGAAAGCGAAATCAAGGCTGCTCGCATAGAGGCGCAGCTGAGCGGCGCTAGAGCGATTGAGGTTCCGGACGCAGCACATGACCCGAGCCTCGAACCTCGTCGCGACGAAGCTTTGCAGCAGGAGGGGAAGCATCTTGAAGCTGTCTATGCGGATCAGGAGAAGGAGCGCGCTTCGATTAAGTTGGCCGCAACCAAGGCGGCGGAACGAATGGGCTACCTGAAGGAGCAGCAGAAGGCGGATCAAGCGGGCGCAGCCGCAGATGCGGCGGAACTTGATCGCCTCAAGAAGCTCTTCGAAAAAGGTCTGATCCAGATCACGAGGGTCAACGATGCTCAACGCGCAGTGCTCTTGTCAGCGACCCGCGCTTTGCAAACCAACGCTGAGATCGCTCGACTTGAACGCGACCAAGGGGACTTGCAGCGCAGTCTAGATAAGCTTATCGACCAGGGTCGAATTGACCTGTTGGCTGACTTGCAGACTGAACGCGCGGCGATGACACAAATGCGCGCTGAGATGGATTCATTGACCAAACAAATCGCCTACGTGATGCAGATGCGCAGCGACCTTGTAGGCGAAGGGGACCGAATTACGATCGGTGTAACCCGCTCCACTGACGGACAGGCAGCGACGACCGAGGTGACTGAAGATACTCTGCTTGCTCCGGGTGACACCATCACAATTACGCTGGAGGTCCCACCAGGAGCGGTCGCGAACTAAACAATTAAATCTTGTATAGAGGCGGCGCGTAGTTGCACGTGTCCTATGGAAATGTGGTCCGGGCCAAAGATCGTTTTGGTGGCCGCTCAGGGTCCGGGCAATGACGTGACTGCCGCGTGCGCCGCCAAAGCCTGGGATCAAGCATCTAGCTTCAACAGCTCTGGCTCGGTACGCCTGAACAGGGACGCGCTCACCTCTCCAGATAAATCTTTCCATAAAGAGGCCGAGACTCGGCGTTTCGTATCCGTTTCACTCGAACCTTGATCCAGCGAGGAACCAGCCCCCGGCAGCAGACATCGATTGTGTGAGGCAGACGTGAAATGGCCGTGCGCGGCTCCAGGACAAAGAGCTTCTTCGACAGGTACCAGGCTGCGGAAGGCCGCCCTTGAATCAAAGCTCTCACGGCAAGCCCATTGATCGTGTCAAGCAGATGGGCGTTGAGATCGCTCCCAAATTGCGGATATTTCTCGCGAAACTCGGCTAGGACAATTTCATACGAACGAAACATCTGCATGACATCGCTCGACATGTTGCCGATCGTCCTCCGGTAACCCACTAGATGTTGGGGCACGACACGAAACTCGTAATTCTCCGCTATTCTGAGGCACATTAGAAGATCTTCGCAGCCTTGTGCGTTCCTCGCCCTCAGGGAAGGATCAAACTGTCCCGCCCGCTCGAATGCGGAGCGACGTACAAGCATCGAACTTCCGTTACCGACAAAGTTGTTTCTGCACATGCGTTGCAGCACGCGACCATCGGCATCGGGCTGTTTGAGTGAAAATATCCGACCGTCCTCGTCGATCTCCGCAAACCAGCAATATGCCAGGCCAGCTGACGAGCCTCCTTCCTGCAGGACGCGCAGTTGCAGTGCGATTTTGGACGGAGCCCAAAGATCATCCGCGTCCACGAACGCTAGAAACTCCGCATCGGTGGCAGCGGCGCCGCTGTTGCGCGCGTGCGCAACACCCGCGTTCGGCTGCCTGAAAAGGCGTATACGCCGATCTTGCTCGGCATAGGCGGCCACGATTGACGCGGACCGGTCCGTCGACCCATCATCCACTACGATAATGTCCAGCGCCTGGTGGCTCTGCTGGCAGATGCTGGTCAGCGTCGGGAGAATGGTTCTCTCGGCATTGAACATGGGCACTACGACGCCTATCACAGTGGCATTGTGCTGGCTCATTTGCCTTCGTCTTCTCTCACGACGTGGTAAAATGGCACATCAGGCCGGTAGTTCCATCAAATTTCACTACTTTAGCTTATGGAGGATTCAACCACGACGACCGAGCGGCAAGGCAGAGGCCCCGGCGAGTTCCACTCAGCACTCCTGGAAGCGATAAAGTGGCGGCCTCCGGACTTTAGCCCGACATTGAGGAACTCCGATTGTGTAGGTGACTGAGGAACCTCCCGAACTGCCCGTCGCGGCATTCCCGCTGCCCGAAGCCATGCAGCAGTCGCAGCCTCGCTCGGTGAAACAGGCGTCCACTATTCAACGACAACGCCCCGGCCGAGATCGCCGGCTGCCCACGCATGCACGCAATGCAGCCGTTCATTGTTCGACACCGCGATCCAGGACATACCCGTTATGGCGACATGGCACGGGATCTCCGGGGCCGCCGCCGATGCCAAGACGCAACGCCAAAATTACCTCCGGTCGCCGCGGGCACCCGCAACCGGAAACGAAGGCGGGCGTTGCTGTGACGAACAGGATATAAGCCTATCTGGCAGCAAGCTGGTTGAGGAAAGCCCCACCGTCATGAAGCCAATGAATGAAGAACACCTCGCAGTTCTACGCAGACACATGGTCGAGATGATTGCAATCCATACCGACCTTGCAAGCGAAGAACTCGGCAAGGCGGCGCTCGATGAACGGGTGATGGCAGCGATGCAGCGGGTGCCGCGCCATCTCTTCGTGCCAAGCTCGGTTGCGCCTTATGCCTACCAGGACATGCCACTGCCGATCGGCTTCGACAAAACCGTCTCGCAGCCGTTCATCGTCGCTCTCATGACCGATCTCCTTGCTCTCCAGCCGGACGAGGCGGTGCTCGAGATCGGCACCGGCCTGGGCTACCAAACCGCAATCCTCGCGGAACTCGCCGGGCACGTTTGGAGCGTCGAAATCATCGAGGAATTCGCAAGCCATGCCGAGACTCTCCTGCAGGGCCTCGGTCTATCCAATATCAGCATTCGTGTCGGTGACGGGTCTCGCGGCTGGCCCGAGCACGCCCCATTCGATAAGATCCTAGTCACCGTCGCGGCTGGGCGGGCGCCGCCGGCTTTGCTTGAGCAGCTCAAGCCGGGGGGCCGCCTGGTTCTGCCTGTGGGCCCTGAACAAGGGCAGTTGCTGACGCTCATCGACAAGGATTCGATAGGGCAACTGAAGACTCGCAAACTCATCCCGGTTCGGTTCAGCCGGCTCGAAACGGTCTAATGAGGGTGCGGTCATCTGGCCCACAGGGTCAGCAACTTCGCTATGGCCAGAGATGACGCAGGCCGCGGGAGGATTGTTTTTAACCGACTGTGCCCGCGACAGCGCCTCGCGTTTTCCGCCGCCCAAAACCAGTATGGGATTTCGCGTCTCACGGCTGCTTCGCGTCCGCTCGTTTGAGCATGGCAAATGCGCGATTGATCCGTTGCAGAGCTGTGGCGTTTGCCATCAGTGCGTAAAGCGCGAAACCGCCCGTGAGAAACCAAGGCGAAGCGACGCCCATGGCGATCGCCAATCCATCGGCGACTAACAGCACGCAAATGAACACCAGGCGTTCCATCCGTTCGAAGAAATCCGGCCACGCCTGGTTTTCTATGGGGATTTCGATCGCCGTCCGCGCCTTGGCGTAGCTGGTGAGGATTCCGCCGGCGAATGCGATCATTGCGATCGCCCACAGATCGGCGACCCAGCCTATTGCCGCAAACACGGCAAGTTCCTGATAACGGTCGGCCATGGCGTCGAAATAGCCACCGGCCTTGGTGCTCATATGTCTCCGACGGGCGACCGCACCGTCCAGCGCGTCGAAGGTGAAGGCCAACGCGAGGCAAAGGCCAAAGGCAAGGCTTGACTGGTGGTACACATAGGCGGCGCACGACAGGGCGACGAGCACCAGACCGCCGGCTGTAACCTGGTTCGGGGTCATGCCGATCCCGATCAGCGGAGAAGCGGCGTGCTCCCATAGCGGGTCGATACGACGTTTCATGAGACCGGCGATCATGATGACTTTGCTCCTCTGATGATGTCGTTCCGCGAAGCTTAACCGGCAAATTGTGGGTTCGTTCCAGCCCGTCGGCGCCGACCGAGGTCGTCAGCGCGGCGGAGACCGGATCAGGCCCGGCTCAACCAGCAGCGTTTCTTTGGCGAATGCGGCCAATGGATTAAGGTAGCCAGAGAACTGTCAAGCTGTCGGCGAAACAGAAAAACTCCGGTCGCTGCTATAACCGTCCGATGTTGTTCCGAAGTTTCTGCAATGCCCGTCGTGTCTGCCGCCGCACATCGACTGGCAGTCTAGCGGCAGTAACCCGAAAGATGTGACTATAATGCCTATTTACAATTCACGGGGAAGCCGTCCGAAACTCCATGCGTAAATTTCTGCCTAAGTTTGCGTGCCTACTCGCGACCTCTGCCGGCGCAGGATTCTCTCCGTTATGGCCGGGCACGGCCGGCGCGGGCGTCGGAGTGGCTCTTGCCGCGGTCCTGATACCTGCATCGCCTTGGCTGATCGTGCTCGCCTATATGGCCTTATTCGCTGTGGGAGTATGGGCGTCGTCGCATGTCGTCTCCCATACCGGGACGGAGGATCCGCAGATCGTCGTCATTGACGAGACCTTCGGCACCGCCGCAACACTTTCCATGCTGCCGCTCGACCCGGTCTGGTGGGCAGCAGGTTTCCTTGCCTTCCGGTTTTTCGATGTCGTCAAGCCTTGGCCCATCGGCGTCGTGCATGAGAAGGTAAGGGGTGGACTCGGCATCATGCTGGACGACGCGGCTGCGGCTGTCTTTGCGGGCGCGTTGCTGCTTTTGCTGAACGATTTGGTTCAACGTTTGCCGTAAGGGGGACATCTTAGTCTTCACATGCCACTGTCGAGCTTGTTGCGGCCCACCGGGAAAAACAGACCTCTCTCCACCAAAATTTGCCGGAGCAGCGCTAGACCGCAGCGTCGCGCGGCCGTGCCAAATCGTTCGTTCCCTCCGGATCCGGCGCTTGGCCATAGCTCATCTTCTTCATCTGCTCGATCACCCGCGCCATCTCCTCGTCGGAAAGGACGGGCGGCTCACCAAGTGTAAGCGCCTGGACATACATGCGCGAAAGGGTTTCGACCTCGTTCGCCAGCCACAACGCCGCTTCCATGGTCTTGCCGAGCGAAATTTGGCCGTGCTGGCCAAGCAGGCAGGCGAGGCGATCCTTGAGTGCAACCAAGGCATTGTCGGACAAGGCCTGCGTGCCAAAGGTTGCGTATTCCGCGCAGCGGATCGTCGTACCGCCAGCCACTCCTGTCATATAGTGGAAGCTCGGGATCGTCTTGTGATGGCAGGCCAGCGTCGTGGCGTAGAGCGAGTGGCAATGCAGCACGACGTTGATCTCCTGCCGCTCCCTCAAAATGTCACGGTGGAAGCGCCACTCCGAGGAGGGCCGTCGGCCGACATAGGTTCCGTCAAAGCCCATCTCGACGATGTCTTCGGGCCTCATCGTGTCGTAGGGCAGCGACGAGGGCGTGATCAGGAAACCGTCGCTGCAGCGCACCGACAGGTTGCCGGCATTGCCCTGGTTGATACCGCTGGAGTTCATCCGGCGGCAAACATCCACCATCTCGCGGCGCAGAGCGCTGTCATCGGTCATCGATTGTCCCTTTTGCTGGTCTTGCCCTGTTGCAAGTTGTTTCGCCTCGCCAGTTCGCGCCACCGCTGTGCATAGGCTGCGAGCGCGTTACGGTCGCCGGCAAAGGCGGTCGGCCGGCTGAGTGCGATGGGAGCCGGCGTGTCGCGAGTTTCATGTTCGCCAAGTAACGCCGCACCCGAAGCGGTGCCATAGGAGTCGAGGTTGTAGACCGTTTCGGCGTTTGGCCGCAGCGCGGCAACGAACGTGGCGTAGAGCGGATCCCTCAGGAAGGTGCCATCCAATGCAACCAACCCGTCTTCGTTGAGCGCATCGATACATTCGGTCGTCAGCAGCGCGGCATAGAGCACTGCGAGCGCCTTGCGCTCAGCAGGGGTTTCTGCAGGCGGCCCTTCAAACCGGCCGCGCCCAGCGCTGCCGGGAAACAGGCCGTCATCGTCGCCGAACGACGGCAATGCGAAGGTGCCGCGCTCAATCAACAAGCTGACCAGCGCAGCGTCGGCCGCAGTTTCTTCTTGCCCCTGTCCTGCCACATGACTGAACTCTCGTCCGCCCATGGTCAAAACGCCGCCGACCGGGCCTCCCGTCACGTCGCTGTTCAGCACCATTCCGCGGTTTTCATCGAGTTGGTCGAGAGGTGTCGCTGCGCACATTCCGACAATCCAGGTTCCGGTAGAGATCACGCAGGCGTCGCGCATGCCTGCCGCCTGGTAGCGGTAGAGGTTCAGGCTGCTGTCGTGGCCGCCAGTCAGGACAGACAGCTTTTCCGGTATGCCGTGCCGGCGCGCCAGATCGTGCCGGATTGGCCCCAACGTCCCCCAGGCCGGATGGAATGGTGGCATGAGGCGCGGCCACCCCTGCCCCGCGACAATGGGCGACCACCGCTTGCGCACATTGTTCCATAGATGCGATTGCGCCGAGAGGATCGTCGTTTCGGCCGATGGCACGCCTGACAGCCGCCAGGCCCAATATTGCGGCAAGCCCAGATACCAGCGAGCCTGAGCGACGCGCTCCGGATCAACCTGCTGCATCCAGTACAGCTGGCGCGCCTGGTGAGCGGCCTTTAGCATGATCGCGCTGCCGCGATCGAAGAAATCGCCCGAAAGCGGCGCGTAGCCATCGCGAATTGCGGGCGGCAGATCCTGCTCGTAGTCAATCATCGGCAGGGCGGACGTCTCGTCGGGATCTGCGTTCACCAGAACGCCCGCGGAGCCATGTCCGGTGCCGACCACCTTTTCCAGCGGATGATGACGGCACAAGCTGGCGAGCGAGCCGAACAGCCAGTCGCTAATGCCCTTGAGATCGTGCTGCCGCCAAGGTGGACCGGGCCGCACTTCGTTGTGGACAGAGAGGCTCTCCACGAGCACGCCGTCGAGCGTCATCGCGGAGAGCTTAATATTGGTCTTCCCGACATCGAAGACGGCGATCCTCGCGCCGTCCGCCTTCTGCCCGTCACCCATCGTGTCAGATCAAACCGTATTGGCGAGCCTTGTTGCGCAGGAACGGCAAGCCATTGCCCATCACCTCGGCCTCATCCTTCGCGACCGGGCGCCAGACTGAGAGACCGTAGGAGACTTCCGGCGGCATGTTGATGAAGCTTTCCATGGCAAGTCCGCCCTTGAAACCGATCGCCGCCAGCGTTGCGTAAATCTCGTCCCAGGGGCAGTTGCCAGTGCCTGGTGTGCCGCGATCGCTCTCGGACAAGTGGATGTACTTCAGGTGATCGCGGGCGGCCAGAATGCCATTGCCTGCACCCTTCTCCTCGATGTTCATATGGTAGGTGTCGAGATGAACAAAGATGTTGTCGGCCCCGATTTTCTCGACCATCCAGACGGCCTGCGCGCCGGTGTTGATCAAATGGTTCTCGTAGCGGTTCACGGCCTCGATTCCGAGTTCGATGCCGCGCTTCTTGGCGTGCTTGGCGGCGACGGTCAGCACATGCGCGATGTTGTCGTATTCCTTTTCGGTCGGTGGCACGCCGGTGCGTTCGCCGATACCGCCGAAAATCACGCCGGAAAGCGCCAGCGCGCCCATTTCCGCCGTCTTGTCGATGGCCTCTTCGAGATGTTCGATGGCGGCATCCGGCCGCACCGAGGCCCAGGCGCGCTCCGGCAGGCCGAGCGAGCAAACGGCGGGAAGATTGTGCTTTTCGAGCAAGGCGCGTGTATGCGCGGCATCGACCGCCGGCGCGTTCAGAAGCGCGATCTCGATAAAGTCCATCCCGTATTTGACCGAAGCCGCGATCGCCTTCTCCGCGCCGGCCCGGTCCCAGTTCATCGTCCACATCGAGGTGTGGACCCCAAAACCATGCATCTAACTCATCCTCTCTTTGTGTTTAGGAATTTGAGGCGCCCGGCAAGCCAATGCAGGATCATCACCGTGATCATCAAAATGCCCCAGACCGCCGTCGCAAGATGCTGGCTTGCGCCCATCAGATTGAGTCCCGAGGACAGAAGCTGGAGCACGACCAGCGCAACGAAGACCGGGATCACTCGACCGAAGCCGCCGAACGGATTGACGCCGCCGAGAAAGCAGGCAAGCACGGTGATCAGCAGGTAAGACTCGCCGTGGCCGACACGCACCGAATTGAAGCGCGCCAGCATAATGATGCCGGCAACCGCGCACATCGCTCCGGACAACGTGTAGACGAGAACCTGCACCTTGCGCGTATTGATACCGGAATAGCGCGTGGCCTCGATATTGGAGCCGATCATGTATGTGTTGAAGCCTAGCTTCATGCGCGTCAGCAAGACATGCCAGATCAGCACGCAAGCGATGAAGATGAGCAACGGTACCGGGATACCAAAGATCGAACCGTAGCCTATCGCCGCGAAGAAGCCGGGAATGCCGGACACGTCGCCGCCGCGCGTCAGGAATTCGCCGAGACCGCGCAGGAAGATCATCATCGACAGCGAGACCAGGATCGGGTGAGCCTTGGTGTAGGCGATGACGAGCCCCATGATCAGCCCACTCAGTGCTCCGACCGCGATGGCAAGGACCGAGCCAAGGACAAAGGCGCCGATGCCTGCGTCGACGCCTCCCTGGCTTTGCAGTACCCAAGCCAGCGTCAGGCCGGCCATGTTGGCCGTGAAGGTGATGGCCAGGTTCAAGCCGCCGGTCAGGATCGGCAGCAGCATGGCAAGCGTGAGGAGGCCGAGTTCCGGCAGCTGGAAGGCGACCGATCCAAAGGTGGCACGGGAAAAGAAGTTCGGCGCGGCAAAGCCGAACACGACCATGACCGCTACGAACGCGGCGAGCGGACCTGCCAGTTCGGGGCCGAGCGCGTTGCGGGCGCGTTCAATCAAAACCGTCATGAAGGCACCCGCCGGCTTTTCAGGAACGGCAGCAGGCGTTCGATGCTGGTGTTCGACAGGGTGATGGCGGCAAGAATAATGGCGCCGACGATCATCTTGAACGCGAAAGGCGATACACCCATCAAATTGAGTCCGTTTTGGGTGATCGAGACCAACAGAACGCCCAGAATGCAGCCGAGCACGCTGCCTTTGCCGCCGCCGAGCCGCGCACCGCCAAGGACCACGGCTGCCAGGACGTCGAGTTCGCGACCATAAAGGGCGTTCGGCACCACTTCCTGCGCGTAATGCGCTTGCACGAGACCGGCGATGCCCGCCATCAGGCCCAGCCAGCCGAATGCAATAAACTGCATGGCACCAATATTGATGCCGAAGCGGCGCGCCCCCTCCGGATTGTCGCCAAATGCGTAGAGCTGGCGCCCAGTGGTGGTGCGCGTGATCAACGCCCAGGTAGCGAACACGCAGATAGCCATAATGAGCACAGGTAGGGTGATTTCCGCCCAGCTGCCGTCAGCCATCTCCCGCTCGAACAGCACGACACGGTTGGTGAGCCAGTCCGGAAGATTGTAGATCGACACGCCGCCTGTGAAGAACATCAGCAAGCCGAAGAAAATGTTGAAAGTAGAAATCGTGGCGACGATCGAAATGATTCTGAACCCGTGGATCAGGAAGGCGTTGATGCAGCCCAACGCGACGCCTAATGCGCCAGCGATGATGACGCCGATAATCCAATTGCCGCCGCCGACCCAGCCGAGGACGGTCGCCGTCAGATATTGCACAACGGAGGCAGCAACCGCGAAGGAAATGTCAATGCCGCCGGCGACCAGCACGACGAGCAGGCCGACGGCGAAAATGATGTTGACCGAGCTGGTGTTCAGAAGGTCAAACGCGTTGCCGAGGGTGAAGAACCGGTCTGTCGCGAACGAAAGGAAGACGCAGATGACTGCGATAACGGCGAGCAAAGCCAGTTCCGTTGCGTGGGAGCGGACAAACCTACGCATAGACCGCCTCCTCGATCGCCTGGAGGGTCGTAGCGCCCGGTGCATATTCGCCGACAATGCGCCCCTGAGCCATGTGCAGCACACGGTCCGCGTTGAAATAGACTTCAGGCACCTCGTCCGAGATCAGGATAATGGCCAGCCCGCTGTCTGCGAGCTTGGAAACGATGTCGAAAATGCCGGCGCGCGCGCCGACATCGACGCCGACCGTCGGTGCGTCGAGGATAAGCAGCTTCGGGTCGGTCGCCAGCCATTTGGCAATGGCGACACGTTGCTGATTTCCCCCTGACAGGGTCGAGATCGCGTCGTCCTGCTTTCCGATCCTGACGCCGAGATCCCTTATCCAGCGATTGACCAGAGATCGCTTGCGATCGCTCGAAATGAAACCGCCCGAAAGGATCTTGTCCAGCGAGGCGATGACCATGTTGGCGGCGATTGCCTGGGGCTGAATGAGGCCGAGCGACAGCCGGTCTTCCGAAAGATAGGCGACGCCGGCGGCGATCGCGTCACGGTTGGAACCGAAGCGAACGGGTTTGCCATCCAGGACGACAGAGCCCGATTTCGGCTTGCGCATGCCAAACAATGTCAGCGCCAGCTCGGTGCGCCCTGCCCCGAGCAACCCGGTGATGCCGAGCGTCTCGCCGCGCCGGACCGCCAAAGACACATCCTGGAATTCGCCGGGGCGCGAAAGCCCCTTAACCTCAAGCATGACCGGGCTCTTGCTCAAATCCCGATGCAGCACGGAATAGTCGAACGTCTTGCCCGTCATCAGCTCGGTGATGCGCGATTGGGTCAGGCCTTTGGTTGGATAGACACCTACCAGGGCGCCGTCGCGCAGCACGGTGACGCGGCTGGAGATTTCAAGAACCTCCGCCAAGCGATGACTGACGAACACGACGGCGACGCCCGACGCCGACAGATTGCGCACAATGTCCAGCAGATAGTCGGTTTCGGATTGGGTGAGCGACGCCGTCGGCTCGTCCATGAAGACGAGCTTCGCCTCGCCGACGAGGGCGCGCGCGATTGCTACGATCTGCCGCTGTGCGATGGGAAAATGGTGGAGTGCTAAATCGACATCGAGGCTAACACCAAGACGTTGCAGGGCGTTGGTCGCGACACGGCGCATTTCGGCATAGTTCACCAGCCGCGGCCAGCGGCCGATGACAGTCTGGAACGCGATGTTCTCGGCGACAGTCATCTCGGGAAACAGGGCGAGGTCCTGCCAGATGACCTGAATCCCGCCGGCCTGCGCCGTAACCGGCGACATATTGGAGTAGCTCTGGCCATCATAGTCGATCACGGCGCCCGCCTCGGGCTTGTACACGCCCGTAATGACCTTGATCAGCGTGCTCTTGCCGGAGCCGTTCTCGCCCGCGAGGCAATGCACCTCGCCCGGCAGCACCTCAAAGCTGACATTCTTGAGCGCCTTCACGCCGCCGAACGTCATGTTGATGCTGCGGAGCGACAGCAGCGGCCGTGACGCGGCGCCATCGAGTGCCTGATCAGCCATCGAGTTGAAATCCTGGACCCAATCGCGTTGACAAATCCTGCAGCCGGGCCGGCTCGAGGCCAGCCCGGCTGCCATAGCCTTGGGAGGCGTTACAGGCCCATCGCCGCGAGATCGTCGACAGTATCCTTGTTGATGGGGACCAGCTGATCGACGATGATGTTACGGTTTTCGAAGTCGGGCTTGACTGTCCCTAGCCCTTCGATCGTATCGCCGTCCTTGATCTCGTTGCCCTTCATGAGATGGTCGGCCAGCGTGACGAAAACCTCGCCCGCCTGCTTCGGATTCCACATGAAGCCGCCGGAGATCGCGTCGTTCTTGATGAGCTTCTGGCCCTGGCCTGGCGAGAATGGGCCGAGCACGAATATTTCCCCCACCTTCCGCCGCTCTTCGATTGCGCGGCCAGCGCCGATCGGGCCTTGGCTGCCGAAGGCGAGGAAGCCCTTCAAGCCGGGATTGGCGGAAATCAGGTCAAGCGCAGTGCTGCGGCTCTTGTCGACATCCTCGGCGACGCCATAACGTTCGCCGACAAGTTTCATGTCGGGATTGTTCTTCTTCAGATACTCGATTGCGGCATCGGCCCAGGCATTGTGCAGCGGCACCGTCAGCGAGCCGACGAAGACTGCATACTCACCCTTGCCGCCCATCTTCTCCGCCAGGAGCTTGGCATGAGCTTCGCCGAAGCCGGTCGCGGATGCGAGTTCGAAGTCCCAGTCGGCGCCCTTCTGGCCAGGCGATTCATGCGTGATGACGATGATGCCGGCGTCCTTGGCCTTCTGCAGCACCGGTTCAAGCACTTTCGCATCGTTCGGCACCACGCCGATGACCTTGACACCCTGCGCGATCAGATCCTCGATGGCGCGAACTTGCAGTGCCGGATCAGCGCTGGTTGGGCCAACCATGAAAGCGTCGACGCCGAGCTTCTGGCCGCGCTCCTTGATACCGGCCTCCATAGCGTTGAACCACGGAATGCCGCCGATCTTTACGACGACGCCGACCTTGCCGGCCTGCTGTGCCATCGCAGCGAATGATCCGCCAAGCATAAGGGTCGCGGCAAGCGCCGCGATCATGAGCTTTTTCATCTGTACTCCTCCCATAACGTTCCTAGTGGGAACACACTCGAGCCGTCGAACGACGGCGGCCGTTAGAAACCTCCCCGAAAAACACGGGCACCTCCCCATCGATTATCCACCGGTTTCCGCTTGCACAATCGATGGTGCAGAAACTATCATGCATCGAGAAGCTCTCGTCAAGCGGGATATTTGCTCTAAAAAGACGCGCGGGAGGGGCCAGATGGATCAGCGGGTCAAGAAAAAGGCGACGATCTATGACCTGTCCGTGCTATCGGGCAGTTCGCCGTCGACCGTGAGCGCCGTGCTGAACGGCACTTGGCGCAAGCGCCGCATCAAGGAAACTACGGCGCAAACAATTCTCGGCCTCGCCGAACTCCACCAGTACACCACCAATCTGCAGGCACGGGGTTTGCGACGCTCGCGATCGGGCCTGGTCGGCCTGATGCTGCCCGTCCACGACAACCGCTACTTCTCCTCCATGGCACAGACGTTTGAGGGGCATGTGCGCAGCCGCGGTCAATGCCCGGTCGTGGTTAGCGCCAGCCGCGACCCGGAAGAGGAACGGCGGACCGCGGAGACGCTGATCTCCTATTCAATCGACCAGCTCTTCATCGTCGGCGCCACCGATCCGGACGGCGTCCACGAAGTCTGCGAACCGGCGGGGCTGAGGCATATCAACATCGACCTGCCGGGAGCGAAGGCGCACTCGGTGATCAGCGACAATTATGAGGGCGCGCGGATGCTGACGGAGGCAATCATCCGCCGCTTCGGCAACGACGATCCTCTGCGGCCGGACGAGCTGTTTCTGTTTGGCGGCCGCAACGACCATGCGAGCCGCGAACGCATCGCCGCTTTCCATGCGACCAAGAAAGCACTGCTGGGCGCCGACCCTGATGACGGTGTGCAGTCCTCCGGGTATTCGCCCGATATAACTTTGCGCGCCTTCGAGGCGTTTTACCAACGCCATGGCAAGCTGCCGCGCGCGCTGTTCATCAATTCGTCGATCAATATGGAAGGTCTGCTGCGTTTCATGGCGGGCCGGCCGGCAGAAATGTTCAGCGAGCTCGTCGTCGGTTGCTACGACTATGATCCATTCGGCTCGTTCCTGCCCTTCCCGGTAATCATGGTGCGGCAGAACGTTGAGGCGATGATCACGAAGGCATTCGAGCTGATGGATGAACCGCCGACGGCACCGCAGACCTTCCTGATTGCGCCAGAGTTGATCCAGCCCAGGTCTGCACTGAAAGGGCCGCTGGACACTCTGAAGGACATAGCCTGAGGGTGAATCGGCGCTATAGGGCGACCCCACCTTGAGATTTCAATGGTTTCATCGTGCCGACCTCACGAGAGTGTCGCCGTCCTCACCGTGAGCCAACAAGGTGGGCGCGCAGTCGCCTGAAAAAGGCCTATAGCACCGACCGTTAGAAGCGATAACGGATTCCAAGAGTGTTCGCATTAGAACCCTCTTTCATATCGCCAATTGTGCCGTCGGCGCCGGATCTATGATGGAGTTGGTAGACGAGTTCGACATTGGGAGCTTGCCTGACTCTGAAGGAAAGCTCCGCACCAACGAAGCCGAGGAATGATGCATCGCCATCGTAGCGGATTTCGCGATTGCGCTCGATCTCGGTAGGGCCTGTAACGGCACTGAATCCAGCTGTCAGTGCAGGCGCAATCGCCAAATCACCAATGACAAGGCCCTGGTGGCGAAGTCGCGCTCCGGCCCAAAGTTCGCCAGACGTATCGTCGTCCTGGCCAAATCTTATGGCCGCGCCGGCGACGCCACCAAGAACGAAACCAGCGCCTATATCGACGAGATCGCGACCGTATGCAGCTCCGATTATATAGTTGTCCGTGTAGTCGGCACCAAAAACATTGATCGTGTCCCCGAAGGCCCCGCTCGCAAACACGCCACCAAAGACATAAACATCATTCTTGGTCGGCAGACCGTCTGTGAAAGGGTCTTGGGTCGCAAAATAAATAAAGGGAGAATTGTCATCGGCGAGTCCAGAACTGACTGAAGTGCTCAAGATCACCGCAGCCAGGGCCGCTTGCATTGCGTGCATAGACAAGCTCCGAATCAATCCATGCCATTGTTCGCAATTGCCCAGGGGAAAACAAGGTACGAATTGGTTTGTCGCCAGAATACTGGATGCGGATCATCCTATATCTCGAACTCTTCTTTGGGCTCTGCCAAGCGGCTTGCGACAACTGCCTCAGGTAACCCGATGGTGCGCGCCGTAAATCCGGGAACGTTTTCGCGTCGGCGCGGGTTGTGGAGATGCCTCGAACGCATGGGACGCCGGTGAAATGGCCATTCTTTCAGGAAAACCGGGAAGCTGTTGGGTGGCGGCAGCCCCCGCTACGAATTATCCCCCGCTCGAGGGCTCGATCCATGCGGAGGCCGTTGTCGTGGGCGCCGGGATTGTCGGGCTCACGACGGCGCTTCGCCTTTGCGAGGCCGGTCGGTCGGTGATCGTCATCGAAGGCCTGCGGACAGGCGGCCAGGTGACCGGCCGCTCGACGGCCAAGATCACGACGCAGCACGCGCTGATCTACCACCATCTCATCGACACCTTCGGCCGGGACCTGGCGCAAGCCTATGCCGATGCGAATTCCGCCGGCGCTGTACAGATCCGGGAATGGGTTCGCAACTTTGGCATTCCCTGCGATCTCGAGGCCAAAGACGCCTATGCCTACACCTGCGATGCAAGCCGGCGCGCGGAGATCGTGGCCGAGGCAGAGGCTGCGCGGCAAGTTGGGCTGAACGCCGATAGTCTCGAGCGCGCGCCGCTCCCTTTCGAAACGGCCGCCGCTCTGCGTTTTTCAGACCAGGCGCAGTTCAATCCGGCGATGTATCTGGTTGGCCTGGCTAAAGCGGTGACGGCCCGTGGCGGACGGATTTTCGAAAACAGCCGCGCGATCTCGATCGGCGAGGCAAGCCGCTGGCGCGTCGTCACCGACAGCGGCACCGTCCACGCCGAGCATGTGGTCGTCGCCACCAACATGACGGTGAAGAGCCCCGTCGGTATGGCGAACCGGACCCAGCCGCGCTGCCACACTGCCATGGCGTTCCGGATCGATGACCCTCTTGCTGTCGACGGCATGTTCATCGGCATCGACGATCCAACGCACTCCATCCGCACCGGCCGCGATGCCGAAGGCCCGCTGCTGGTCGCGCTCGGCCCCAAATTCGACACGGGCCAGGACGGCGACGTGGCGAAACGGTTCGTCGAGCTGGAACAATGGGCAAGAGTGAGCCTTCCGGTTGGGGACGTTGCGTGGCGCTGGTGTAACGAGGACTATGATACGGCCGATAGAGTTCCATATGCCGGCCAACCCGATCCGGACAAAGCCTCCGGTTTTCATATCGCCACGGGATTCAACGCCTGGGGCATCACCAATGGAACGGCCGCAGGCACGATGATCGCGGATTTGATCTGCGCTCGGCCGAGCCCATGGCGAAAGCTCTATGATCCGGCGCGGTCTTATCCCGAGGACTTTCATAGGAATGGCCGCAGCCAATCGATTGTCTCAAGCATCGACGACATTGCGCCCGGCATGGGCGGTGTGATCGTCAGGGGTGACGAAAAGATCGCGGCGTGGAGAGACACTGAAGGAGTACTCCACCCCGTTTCGGCGACCTGCACCCACAAGGGCTGCACCGTGACCTGGAACAACGCGGACAACACCTGGGATTGTCCTTGTCATGGCTCGATTTTCGGCGCCGACGGCACGGTTATCCACGGCCCGGCTCGAAAACCGCTTGCCCCGGCCGCGCTGTAAAAGGCGGCGACTGCCACGGCCGGCGTTACCGTGCGTAGGTTCCGACCAGCTCAGTCTGCTCCAGCGCATGCTTCTGGGCTTCTTTCCAGACAGACTGCACGCCCGCCTGTCCCGGCACACTGAGGCTCGGCACGTCGAGCACGGCCAGCCGGAAATGATAATGATGGACGCCATGTCCCACCGGCGGCTGTGGGCCGTCGTAATAGGCATTGCCGAAATCGTTGGTGCCTTGCCGAAGTGCCGACGGACCTGGCTTGCCATCTTGCGCCTCGGCTAGCTCGCTGGCATCGGGCGGGATATTGAACACCGCCCAGTGCCCGAAGGTGCCGCTCGGCGCGTCGGGATCCTGCACGACAAGAACAAGGCTCTTCGCACCATCCGGAACCCCGGACCACTTCAGCGGCGGCGAGACGTTCTGGCCGTCACGGGTATACCTTTCAGGGATTTTCCCGCCCGCCGGAAACGCAGGGCTGATAAGGGTGAGTGGCATTTCCATTTTCCCAAAGAAGCGTTACGGCCGAGACCATCGAGGTCTGGGCGCCATTTCACGCCGCTTGCTGAGCTTCCGCGGCGCGCCTGATTTCTGCCGGCAAGGATTCCCAAACCTTGGTCATCTGCCCCTCTTCCACGTGGTGAACGAGCACCTTGGATACGACCCTGAATGCATCGTTGGAATCGACCGGCCGGGTGAATTCCAGCTCCCCCTTGATTTTGGCGAGAAACTCATCGAGCGACCGCAACTTCTCGGGCGTCTTGGAAGGCTGATATTGGTCGTAATAGGCGCCGCGTACCAGAATCGGCAGCTGAGAGCCGAGGTGGGCTGCAAGATCCGGCTGCATGCGGTCTCGCAGCGCGTGCAGCACCGCTCCAAGAACATGCCATGCGTTCTGCCGATCCGGTCCCATCTCGGCCATGATCTCGTCGAGCCAGATGTTTGTGGTCTGCAGCGTCTTGTCGAATACGTCGAGTCCGGTGGCGCTCATCGAAGCCTCCTGTTCAACGGTTTGAATGACTCATCAGACGAAACGACCGTGGGTCGGCTGTTGTTCCCGTCCCCCAAGCTTAAAGGGCCGTCTCTCGCGAAGGCGTGTGATCCATCCGGCCAAGCTTTCGCTACGTGTGTTTCCGCCAAGATTGCCCCGTCAAGATTTGGCCATGGCGACGGCAACGAAAAGCGATTGTCCTTGCCTGTTGATGCGGAACAATATGGGCCTGTTCTGTTGGCGCGATTTCGCCCACTCCTCTTGGATGTCCGACGGCTGCGTCACATTCCGGTTGTTGGCCGAGACGATTACATCGCCAGGCTGAATGCCGTTTTCGGCGGCGAGGCCGTTGGGGGCCACTTCTTGCACGAATACGCCCGTAATGTCCGGCTGGAGTCCGAGCTGCTGGCGCGCCTCATCCGGGATTGGGCTGAGCGACAAACCAAGACGTGTGTCGGCCGTTTCCGACTTTGGAACGGCGCCGGTCTGTTGCTCCTCATCGTTGCGCTGTCCGATGGTCAGAGCTATTTCCTGTTGGCTGCCTCCACGATTTCTTGTCAGCGTCGTTTTTGTTCCCGGCGTTTGGCTCGCAGCCGCGAGCGTCAAATCGTGGACGTTCTGGATGTCCTTGCCATTAAAGCGTGTAATCACGTCTCCTGCCTGTATGCCTGCCTGCTCCGCCGGACTGCCGGGTTCGACCGAAGCGACCAGCGCTCCCTTGCTGTCGGGTATTCCAAGCGCCTCAGCAATCGACGGCGTGATCTCCTGGAGACGTACTCCGATGAAACCGCGCTCGATCCGGCCGGTACGGATCAACTGGTCGACGATGTTGCGGGCGGTGCGGGATGGTACCGCAAAGCCAATCCCTATGCTGCCACCTGTGGGAGATACGATGGCCGTGTTGACCCCGATCACTTCGCCGCGCGCATTGAACAGTGGGCCGCCGGAATTGCCGCGATTGATTGAGGCGTCGGTCTGGAGAAAGTCGTCGTATGGACCGGCATTGATGTCGCGCGAACGGGCCGAAAGCACGCCGACGGTGACGGTCCCACCGAGTCCGAACGGACTGCCGATCGCGATGGTCCATGCGCCGGGTTGTACTGCATCTGAGTCACCCCAGGCGGTGGTTGTCATGTTGGGCCGTGGGTCGATCTTCAGCACCGCGAGGTCGGTTGCCGCATCACGGCCGACGAGCCGCGCAGGCAGCGTCTCCTTGTCGGAGAATACGACATGAACTTCGCTTGCATCGGCAACGACATGGTTGTTGGTGACGATGTATCCATCGGGGCTGATCACAAAGCCGGAGCCAAGAGCCTCTCGCACCCGCGGTTGAGCCGGTCCCAGGCCGCGGCCATAGAAAGGACTAAGAAGGTCGTTCAACGTCGCCTGGTCTTGGATAATCTGTCGGGTGGTTATTGCGACCACGGCCGGAATTTTCTCGCGCACGATTGCCGTGAAGTCGTTCGGGATTTCCTGGGCTGCGAGCGGAGCAAAGCCGCCGGCTGAGAGCATCAGAGTTCCGGCGATCAGGCCGGCGCACAGTCTTTTGTTCAATGCCGGAAACATGGTCTGCGACTCCTCCAGCGTTCAGTGATCAAGCATGCGACGGCTCCAGCGTGAGCCAGCGGCTTACCAGCGGATTACGACAACCTTGTCGTCCCCGTTGGCGAGTTCGACAGCTTCGGTGCCGTCCGGTTTGCGGCTTTCGATCCGGGCGTTTTCTACTGTTTCTATGCCAGCGATATTGGCTGCAAAGGCCTCGTCAATCTCGGCGGCACAGACCAGGGTATCCGGTGGCAGATCCTTCACTTGGTCCATCAACTCGCGAAGCTTCATGGCGAACCTCCTTGGCACAGGCCGGATTCTTCCGACCGCACATTCCAACCATGTCTCTCCAGAAAAGTTCCCGTCTCTCGTAGAGCCCGAGAGAACGGTCTTTGAATAACCACGTCCGGCCCCGGAATTCATCGGAACTTCCAGCTCGCAATCCGGCGGGCGGGGATCTACCCGTTACGCTCGGCCGCGATGTATCGGGCGTGGTGGAGCCGTGCGGCACGCGGGCGCATACTTTGAAGAAGGGCGGTCCGATGTTTGCCATGCTTGGCAACGACCGCGGCGGTAACACCGAATACGTCGTGGTCAAGGCGACGGAAGCGGTAGCAAAACCGGAACGTCTAAGCCATGTGGAAGCCGCCGCCATGCCGCTTGCCGGCATTACAGCATGCCAGGGCCTTTTCGACCATGGCGACCCTCAAATCCGGGCAGCGGGTTCTCATCCATGGCGGCGCCGGCGGTGTCGGGGATCAGGCGATTCAGTTTGCAAGGCTGTGGGCGTATTTGTCGTGACGACTGTTGCTGCCGAGGATTTCGATTTTCTCCGCGATGCAAATGCGGTGGCATGGATCGTATGAGCGCGGGCTGTGTTCACTTAAGAGGGCGCTCGAATTGCTCCTCTATACGGTCGCCAACAATGAGCCCGACCGGGCGAGCATGAAATCTTCACCCGGCCGCTCTGAAAGCACGGCATTCGCTCCACGATCCACAGCGTTGCCGGCGACGCCACCAGCATTTGGCGGCCAGTCGCTAACGAGAACGATCAAGACTTGTCGTCACCGTTCTGCGCTAGCCTCAATGCACAAACCTTGCCCTCAGCCAAGCCAGAAGTCTGTTGCCGGTAATTGTCCGGCGAACTCTGGCGGCAGCCCATCGCGCTTGCATCGTAGCACCGACGTGGCAGTGACAGACGATGTTGTGCAACTGCCAATCACTCAGCTCGAAGAAGCGCTTTGCCTCACCGTAGGTGTCATCTTTCAGACCCATGGCGCGCAGCACCGGATCCTCATAGGCAACGGTGATCGGCGACCCCGCGCCACGCGCTACGGCACGGGCTTCAGGACTGAGATATTCGGTGCCTGAAAGCGCTCCGAGGCAACGCCGTGGATTTTGCTCGAGAAGCTTGGCCCAACGCTCGATCCGTTGCGTCCGAGACATGGTCGGGTATGTCGCCGAGGGCTCAACTGTTGCGATTGTCTGCAGTTGCTCGAGTGTTTGGTGTTTCATGGTCGGCTCCTTTCAATAGGTCGAAGCGCCCACGCCCTCACAGAAGATTATTGCGCTGCGACGCGCCGACAAGGCCGGAATTGGCGATGTTAGGAGTTTGCCCCTCGCAGGGGTTCTTATCAGGAACCTTCTCGGGGGCCTGCTTGTTTTGGCTAGTGAAAGGAGAGCGTCATGAGCACAAAACCACCACCCGTTCCGGCAGAGAACAAGAGCCCAAAGGGTCCGGGCGATAAGAAGTCGATTCCCGTCGACCAAACGCAGCACAGCCATTCCGCCCCAGATCCCGACAAACAGGGCCAGCAGGGCAACACTAGGGTCAATACGACCCATCAAGGCTACCAGCAGGACCGTTAGGTGATTTCATGTCTACGTCGAAGAAGACCCGCGCCAGCATCCGCCATGGCGGTCCTGGCGCATCGCACGAGAATGCCAAGAAGCCGCTGGTGATAGAAAAGCCGCCAGCCGATTCCGATCAGCGCAGCCGCAGCAAGATCTCAGGCGGTGGAGGCGAACGCGACAGCCACCATACTCATGACTCGGAAAAGAAGGGCGGCGGCACCCGACCGGCACACCAAGCAAGGTGAATGGTTGTTCACGTCCCGCGAACCCTGCGGCCTAGCACCTCGCATTTCTACTGAAAAGGCGAGGTGCCAAACATTATCGACCGGCTGACTGTGAGCGCCGCCTCGGCAGGCCCGCGTCAGGCAGCCTTGCTGTTATGGCCCCCCTCCAGGCGGTCCGAGGCAGAAAAAGCCTGTCGCCCGCTGGCTCCCGGCCGGCGGGCTTTCTCGTCAGCCTACCGGCTTTTTCCCGCTAGACGAGCGACACGATGCTACTTCCGGTGGAACAGGAAGCCCCTTCTGGGAGTTCATACCGTCATCAACAGGCGCATGGACGTGCCCTTGTATGGCGCGGCAGCGCAAGAATGGGAGAACCACCATGACCCTCGGCACCATACTCATCATCATTTTGATCCTTGTCTTGCTTGGCGGGTTCAGCGGTCTGGGTGGCGGGCCGTTCTACGGCACCGGCTATTATGGTGGCGGCGGCCTCGGTCTCGTGCTACTCATCGTCATTATCCTGGTCCTTCTCGGACGCATCTAGTGCCCGCTCGATTAGGCCGATAACTTCAGGGTGATCCTGTGTCGCGCTAGTACCTTGTCCAGGAATGTGGCGGCTGCAGGCAAAGGGGGCGCACGTGACTGCCCGGACGGAACCGAAATCGCTCAAGTGCATTATAGCCGCTCGGAAATCCACGAGAATGGCGCCATAAGTGAACTTCGTTGAACAAGCCGATGTCGGCCTCGGAGTTCCGGGCATTCCCGCTGCCGATCTGATGCAGGCACTGCCGGTCGCCATCTACACCGTCGACGGGCAGGGACGCATCACCTTCTTCAACGAAGCCGCAGCTGAGCTCTGGGGCCATCGTCCCGTTATCGGTCGGGACCTATGGTGCGGTTCGTGGAAACTTCGTCATCTCGACGGTCGGGATATGGCACATGGCGAGTGTCCGATGGCCGTGGCGCTGCGCGAAGGACGGGATGTCTCATGGGACCAGGCGATTGCGGAGCGGCCGGACGGCGAACTCGTCCCGTTCAAGGCTCACCCACGCCTGCTTCGCGACGAAGCGGGCAATGTTGTCGGTGCCATCAACACGCTGCTCGACCTGCGCACCCAGAAGCTGGGCGATGAAGCCCGCATGCGTCTTGCCGCCATAGTCGAGTCGTCGATGGACGCCATCGTGTCGAAGGACATGAATGGCATCATCACCAGTTGGAACGATGCTGCAGAGCGCTTGTTCGGCTACACGCCTGCCGAGGCGGTCGGCCGGCCGGTGACGATGCTCATTCCGCCCGACCGTCTCGACGAGGAAGTCTCGATCATCAGCCGCATCCGCGCCGGCGAACGCGTCCCCTCCTATGAGACGATGCGCCTGCGCAAGGACGGCACGCTCGTTTCGGTCTCGCTCACCGTCTCGCCGATCCGCGACGGGATCGGGCGGGTCGTCGGCGCCTCCAAGATCGCGCGCGACATCAGTTCTCACAAGGAGAACGAGCGGCGCATCCGTCTGCTCATGCGCGAGGTCAATCATCGGGTGAAGAACCAGTTTTCGGTCATCATCTCGATGATCCGCGAGACCAGCAGGCTGACGAGCACACCTGAGGCTTTCCTCGGGCAGGTTCGGGAGCGCATCATGGCGCTTTCGGAATCCCATGATCTCCTAGTCAATGCCGAGTGGCGCGGTGCGACCGTCGGCGAGCTCATCCAGGCACAGCTCAAGGCCTTTGCAGCGCAGTCCCGCGTGTCGATGGCCGGGCCAATGGTAATACTGCAGCCGAACGCCGTGCAGTATCTCGGTATCGCCTTCCACGAACTCGCCACCAATTCGGCAAAACATGGAGCGCTGTCCTGTAGCGGTGGACGCGTCGAAATCGATTGGAATGTGATTCCTGCCGGCGGCGGTGCCGAAACCTTTCGACTGGTCTGGCGTGAGTTGGGCGGGCCGATCCTGGACGCTGTCAGGCGGCGCGGTTTCGGAGTGGTCGTCCTCGAGCGGGTGGCGCCGCAGGCTCTCAGCGGCAGCGGGCGGCTGGAATTCCATGAGCAAGGCGTCACCTGGACGCTTGAGGCGCCGCTACCCTTCGTCCAGACGTCTGTCGCGGATAACGCGGCCGTTTGAAAGCGCCCGTGAAGCTGAACCTTCCCCTCCGACCGACTGTGCTGACGCCGGACCTATTGCGTTCGGTCCGGCTGGCGATGATAGAGCGAAACAGTCCTGTCCTCCAGAACATCGAAGCCGCCGCTGCCAGGCAGAGCATCGCAATTCACTGAGTGACGATGGACGTTATGTGATTCAAGAACTGTGAGGCTGTCGAATTCCATGGCCGCCCCGCAGAACTGGGCCGCTTGCAGTACCAGGTATTCGATGTCTTCAAGCGCGACGTTTTCTGCGAGGTTTCGCAGCCGCACGGCCTCGGCCACCGCGGTCACATTGACCATTCCCTTATAGCGGGCGGCTGCCCTAACTTGCAGGTCAACGTCTTGACACAAATGAGCCGAGTAACCGTATCTCATGGAAAACCCTCTTTTTTAGGAGCGGTTTGTCCCTCGTTGGTAAGCATGCGCCATAACGATCCGAATGGCAACGGGATAAATAAAATTACACCGTTAAATCAATAAGTTAGCATATGGCGCGGACTGTGCAGTCGACGCCTCACAGTCACTGTCAACCTTGCACGCCGACAGCGTATGAACCGGCCTTGACGGGCGATGAGACTGTTCCTAATTCTTAGACAATTACTAACTTTGAGCGGCTGGAGGCAAAATGGCCGACCTGGAAAGACCCGAACGACTGCAGATCATGCTAACTGCTGACGAATTGGCTGCATTGGAAAACTGGCGCTTCGAAAGGCGCATGCCAAGCCGGTCGGCGGCGGTGAGAGAGTTGCTGCGGCGCGGTCTCCATGCAGACGGATTTTTGACGGCAGCACAAGGTGCCAAGTCACAGGATTTTGGGATTCTGCCCAGTTCCGGGATTGTCGATGGACCGTCCGA
Organism: Mesorhizobium sp. BHbdii; assembly: GCF_053848045.1. Classification (NCBI taxonomy): domain Bacteria; kingdom Pseudomonadati; phylum Pseudomonadota; class Alphaproteobacteria; order Hyphomicrobiales; family Phyllobacteriaceae; genus Mesorhizobium; species Mesorhizobium sp. BHbdii. The sequence continues at coordinate 304,333 of NZ_JBSPKX010000003.1, forward strand.
CGGCGGCTAGCCGTCTCGAACTGTCGCTCAAGGCTAGCAACCTATACCGGTGTTTCCTTTCGACGTGCCGGAGCCTTGCCCGCGCTCTGGAACCTCAGGCAATCGTCGCGCGTTCGGTGACACGGGGCTACGGTGCCACACCCTTTTGAGGCACGTTGTGTACCGGAGCAAAGGCCGGTTGCATCATCACACAGGCCAGCAAGGATCGAAGCAGTGAGCGTGCTCTACCGCGCGGCAAAAATCGCCGAACAAGCTCATGCCGGGCAGATGGACAAGACCGGACGGCCCTATATCGAACATTGCCGCCGGGTCGTTGACGCCGTCGAAACGCTCGATCAGAAGGCCGTTGCCTATCTTCACGACGTTCTAGAGAAAAGCGACGGTTGGGACCGCGATCGGCTCGAGGCGGTTGGCTTTGGAACATCCATCGTGTCGGCAGTCGATGCCATGACACGCAGGCCGGACGAGGACGACCTCACTTTCGTGCGCAGAGCAGCATCCAACCCATTGGCGCTGCCGGTCAAGCGCGCAGATCTCGCCGACAATCTGTGGCAGGCACGGCAGATTGGCGCGCCGACGTCGAAGTACGAAGACGGACTGCGGGTCCTCGACGAAAAATTCTCCCAATGAGGAAAGATTGCCGCCTTTGACGTGCCGCCGATGTGGAAAATTCAAGCGCTTCTACTCGGGGATGTGAGGCGTATGTCGCTTGTCCTCGGCAGGATCGGCATCGATCCGCGCCTTGTCGGAATCGAAGGCACCATGGCGGGCGATGGCCAATGCCGGGGTATCGGGCGTCTCGTAGGCCCACATGAAGTCGTCAGCCGCTCCGCCGACCGCGTGAACCCGCCAGTAACTTGCTGTGCCCTTCAGCGGGGAGCGCGTTGTGGTGTTCGTCTTCTCCAGAAGCTCGAAATAGATATCCTCGAAAGGGATATAGAAAACGGGATCATGTCCTTCTTCGTGAAGCACTTTTGCCCGCTCGGTTGAGGCAACGATCGCGTCGGAGAACCTGACCGTCACGGTTCCATTGAAAGGGGTAACTGTAAGCGCGCCGGGGTGGCGGGCGGAATTTGCGGCTGAGGGCTGCATTCGACTTCTCCGTTGGCTGCGCTGTCTCACTGAAACGTAGCACCGCCCATCAGGGTTCCAGGTCGGCCAGGCATCGGCTCTCAACAAAATGCAATCGGTGCTTATCCCGAGTTCCGTCGCTCGGGCAGCGATGGCCGCCTTGATGCCTTTGCCGCGACGGAAAACGCGCTGCCGCTGCAGTACGGCAATAGGCGCGACCGTGGGTGCGGCTTCGCGTCAAAGAGCTACCGCAAGCTTCCCGCAACGCAGGCTTTCTCAGCCCTGCCAGCTGAAACCCTGTGCGGGCAATCCACTTTCAAGGGAACGCTACCGCCGAAACTTCGTTCATCGGTCACCAATACCGTATCGGCGGCGGGGCTTCGCAAATGAAGGGAGATTGCCATGAAAGTCGGCAACTGCATGACGAGGAATGTCCAGGTCGCGAACCCCGAACAGTCCATTCGGGAAGTAGCGCAGATCATGGGCAAGCTTGACGCCGGAGTGATGCCCGTGGGCGACCACGACCGGCTGGTCGGGATGATCACTGATCGTGATATCGCGATCCGCGGCGTAGCATTGGGTATGGGACCTGACACCAAGGTGCGTGATGTCATGACCCCGGAGGTCAAATACTGCTTCGATGACGAAGACGTCGAGCATGTGCTTGAGAACATGGGCGACCTGCAGGTGCGTCGGCTTCCGGTTCTGAACCGCGAAAAGAGGCTCGTCGGGATCATCTCTCTTGGCGATCTCGCGACGAACGGCGAAGCGGCAGAAGCGGGAGATGCTTTAAGCGACATCTCGAAGCCGGGCGGCGAGCACTCGCAAACTGCTCACTGACTGACGCTGCGACACGGTTAGCGCGAGGTCGACATATATCTTGTTCCGCGGAGCGTCGGCTAACGCTGGCGCCCCGCCCTAGCGCCGAAAACCCGCAAGCGTCCGGCGTCCTGCGCAGCGTGAGCGTTACGAGGACGCATTCGAGCTCCGAGGAAAGTTGCCAGACTACTTCATTGACTTGACCTTCTACGGAGCCGCGATGCTCGCGGAACTCGGTCGCCTTGACGAGGCGCGACAATGGGCCGAGCGGGCTGGTGCAAGGCTTCCCCAGCACCCTGGAGGCGCATTGCACCCTACCGCAGCCCGGCAGGCCAGCAGCATTTCGCAGATTCGTTGAGCACGGCCGGTGTGCTAGGATAGGCGGGAATATGCATCCGATCATTGCCTGTATCTTGGAGGTGCAAAGTGTCCGGCCAATCCATTACCGTTCTGATGGTCAATGAGTATCCTGACTACATCGACGCCAAAGTGTGGGCTGCTGAGCTGAAGAAGCGTGTGCCGCAGCTGGAGTTCAGGCTTTGGCCAGACGTCGGGAACAAAGGTGACATAGATATAGCGCTGATCGACAAGGGCGCCAGTCCTGGCTCTTTCGACGCGATGACAGGACTGCGCGCGGTCGTCTATTTGGGGGCAGGTGTCGACGGTATTGATCTCCAAAGCTTTCCCAAGAGTGTTCCGCTCATTAGGCTCGCAACGCGTGAGCAGGCTTCGGAAGTGGTGCAGTACATCGTCCTTCGCGTTCTCTGCCAGCAACGGCATGTTGCGGAGTACCTGAGTCAGCAAGCCCGCAAGATTTGGAAACCGATCGCGCCGCGGAAGGTCTCCGAGACAAGAATTGTTGTGCTGGGTGCGGGCCGGATCGGTGGATGGGCCGCAAAGCTGTTTGCGGACCTGGGCTACGACACTGCTGTCTGGTCTCGTCACCAGAAGACGCTTCCTGGCATACAGAGTTACTTTGGCCGTGCCAAGCTTGCGGACGCACTCACACTCCGGGACTACGTTATCTGTTCGCTTCCCCTGACTGGTGACACTCGTGGGATACTGAACTCCAGTGCCTTTGGAAAAATGAAGCGAGGTGCCTACCTCGTGAATGTCGCCAGGGGCGCGCATGTCAAGGAAGCCGACCTGATCCGCGCTCTCGACGAAGATCAGCTTTCTGGTGCTTGCCTTGACGTGTTTCAGCGTGAACCGCTGGAGGCCTCATCGCCACTGTGGAATCATCCCAAGGTGACCATCACACCTCATGTGGCGAGCTTCTGGGTGGATTCTGGAATCGACCAGGCCGCCGATCTCTGCGGTCAAGTCGCAAGAGGAGAGCCTCTGTCCAACAAGATCGACCTCGAACTGGGTTACTGACTCGAGGTAAGGGCCTCACCCCGAGACGCGCAGAGCGGAGTGACCAGCCCCCACCGAGTGGTCCCGGTAGAATGTTAGTGTGGCCTTGGCTGCTGCGCCAAAGGCAGCATGGCCGGCGGAGTCGGATGGGCCCGCAAGCGGGCTTCCTAGCAGGTCGAAGTTCAAACGTCGAAGTTCAAACCATGACGGCGTTCAAACCATGACGGCGCAAGAAGTTCACCGGGATGTCGTGTCGTGATAAACTCTCCTTGCGACGGGACCGCGACACTAAGGCGGAGCATCTCGCGGCCGGGTGGGTCTTAGTCGCAGACGATGAGCTTGAGCGCCAGATGTTCTCGGATGATTGCAAGCGTCCTGCCAAAGCTCATGGTTGAAGGTGGGGCCTCTCGGAGTTGATAGATTGAGCTGGTCGCTGAACCTCGGGACGATCGCCGGCACCACCGTGCGCGTTCACTTTACCTTCCTGCTTCTGCTCGTCTGGATTTGGCTGACGCACTATCGGATTGGCGGCACGCCAGCGGCCTGGGAAGGCGTTGCCTTCATCATTGCCGTCTTTGCGTGCGTGGTCCTGCATGAGTTCGGCCATATCGCCGCAGCGCGGTATTTCGGCATCGGCACGCCGGACATCACACTTTTCCCGATCGGCGGCGTGGCCAGGCTGGAACGCATGCCCGAAGAGCCGGGACAGGAGTTCGTGATCGCGGTCGCGGGGCCGCTGGTCAATGTCGCGATCGCCGCGCTGATCTTCGCCTTGCTAGGTGGGTCGGCGGGTGTCGAACAGATGGCCGGGATCGAGGATCCGCGCATGAATTTTCTCGCCAGGCTTGCCGGGGTCAATGTCTTCTTGGTCCTTTTCAACATGATCCCGGCCTTCCCGATGGATGGCGGCCGTATCCTGCGCGCAGCCCTCGCCGCCCGCCTTTCCTGGTCGCGCGCGACCCAGATCGCCGCCACGATCGGGCAAGGATTGGCCTTCGTCTTCGGTTTCATTGGGCTGTTCTACAACCCGCTGCTGATCTTCATCGGCATCTTCGTCTATCTCGCCGCGGCAGCAGAAGCCCAGAACGCACAGATCCGCGAGGTTGCCACAAGCGTCCTGGTCGGTGACGTGATGATTACCGAGTTCGCCCGGCTGGAACGGTCGGCGACGCTCGACGAGGCAATCGAGATGCTGCTCGCGACCACGCAGCACGACTTCCCTGTCACCGACACCGCCGGCCATCTTAAGGGATTGGTGACACGCGACGACATGATCCGGACATTGAAAGAAAAGGGGCCTGCTGAACCGGTCGCGAGCGCAATGCGGAGCGATATCCCGAAAATACATTACCGCAAAAGCCTCGAGGAAAGCCTGCGGCTCATGCAGCAGGCAGATGTGCCTGCTGTCGCCGTCGTGGACAGTTCCGATCGGCTGGTCGGGCTCATGACACACGAAACCATAGGCGAGATGCTTATGGTCCGCTCGGCGGTTTCAGATGCCTTCCGATTTGGTCGTTTGCGTGGGAGCAAGCCGCGACTCACACGGATCTGAGCAGGAGGATATTCTTTCTACGCCGGATCGGGTGAGTGCGCTCTATATCGTAGGGGAGCGATGAGCAGAAATCGGCCGGAACGACGTCGTTCCGGCCCATTTTCTGTGTCTCAAGCGCCCGCGACGTGAGGCAGAAGTTCAAGCGCACCGCGATAGATCATGTCGCCAGCTACGTAGAGGATGACCACCAGGCCGACATAGGCAATCCAACGGTGCTTCTGAAGCAGATTGGCGATGAGGTTTGCAGCAATGCCCATCAGCGCGACGGAGAGGACAAGGCCGAAGATCAATACGTTCGGATGATCGCGCGCGGCTCCCGCTACCGCCAGAACATTGTCGAGCGACATCGAGACGTCGGCGATGATGATCTGCCAGGTTGCCTGCGCCAGGGTCTTGCGTGGAGCTTTGCCAGCTACGATGCCGTCGTAGTCGACGTCACTTTCCGAAAGCGCTTCGATCGCCTGTGTTTCCTGCGCATGGTTTTGCCGGAGTTCGCGCCACATCTTCCAGCACACCCACAACAGCAATATACCGCCAGCCAACAGCAAGCCAACGATCTGCAGGAGTTGAGTTGTCGCGGCCGCAAAGCCGATGCGCAGAACGGCGGCTGCGATTATACCAACGACGATTGCGTTTCTGCGCTGCTCTTTGGGTAGTCCGGCCGCGGCAAGGCCGATAACGATGGCGTTGTCACCGGCCAGCACCAGGTCGATCATGATGACCTGCAACAGAGCGGTCATTGCTTCAGGACTAAAAAATTCTGTCATACGGCACCCTTGCGTTCAGCTAGGGGTGACGCGGCTTGCGAGCATAACCGTAGAGCAACGCGAACACCGCGTATGACAAGAGAAATGCCGCTACAGCTGAAGAAATCTCAAAGCCAGGCCACCCGGATTGAATTCCAGTCCGACATCACAGTCCTGATGGACTGCCAGAGGGGCCCGGCCTGGTAGCACCTAGCTATTGCCGGAAACGCGAAAACTCAAGGCTTAATTGTAATTCGGGATGTGTGGCATCGACCCTCGGCGAGTTTCGTACGCCAAGTCGATCGGGCACGCGGCCATTGTACGGGCCGGCAGCCGCAAGTACACTGAGACCGTGGGCTTCGGTCAGTCTCTGTAATACTCGATCTGCGACCGTCGATGGCGATGAAGGAAATCCGTCTTGGCTGTTCATCGACGACCGATCGGCCAATATCTGTTCCCAATCGGCTCCTTGGGTCTGGCCGCACTGATTCATTTCGGCGCCGCGTCGATCGAGCATTCGCTGCTTTCGATCAAGATCCTGGCGACGATCGTGGTCGCTATCTTCATCTTCGCGACCGTGTTTGTGGTTTTGCATCATGCCGAAGCCGTCGCACGGCGGCTCGGTGAACCTTACGGCACGCTGCTGTTGACATTTTCGGTCACGGCCATCGAAGCATCGGTCATCGTTTCGATGATGCTCCATGGCGAGAACAACCCGACGCTGGCACGCGAGTCCGTGTTTTCAACGGTCATGATCGTGTGCGCTGGTGTTGTCGGGGTCTGCCTCACACTGGGTGGGCTGAAGCATCGATATCAGGACATCAAACGACAGGGCACCAACGCTTCCCTTGCCGTCATTATGGCGCTGACGGTTCTTACGCTGATCCTTCCAAACTACACGCTTGCAACAAGCCCCGGTACGTTCTCCGCATCGCAACTCGCTTTCGTGAGCGTTCTTTCAATGCTCCTCTATGGTGCCTTCGTCTTTGCCCAGACGGTGCGCCATCGGGGTGATTTTATCGAGGATCTGACGTCCAGCGCGGAACATGAGGCGCATGTATCTGAGGGTGGGAACGTGGCCACAAACGTGCTCCTCTTATTTGTTGGACTGGCAGGGATCGTTCTTCTGACCGAGCAGGTGGCCGGCAGCATCGAGAATGGGCTCGAGTTTCTTCAAGTTACCCAGGCGGACGCAATCGTGGGCTTCTTCGTCGCTGCGCTGGTGCTTATGCCGGAGGCGGTGTCGGCGGTTCGGGCAGCGCTCAATAACGAACTTCAGCGAGGACTGAATGTCGCTCTCGGCTCTGCCTGCGCCACAATCGGCCTGACAATCCCGGCAATCGGTGCGGCGAGCCTGCTCACCGGACGGAGCCTGACTCTTGGTCTGGGCCCGGGGGATACCGTGCTCCTCATCCTCGCGCTTGCCATCAGCATCGTGAGCTTTGGGACGGGCCGAACAACGATGCTGACGGGGCTTGTTCATCTCGTCGTGTTTGTCGCCTATCTGTTCCTTATCTTCGTGCCCTAGGGTCTGTTGAGTATCAACACCGGGAATGAGCTGCATTGCGTTCTGCAACCGCTCGCTGGATAGTCCTGGGGATGTTGCAGACCTTAATGACTCATTGGCCCCAGATCCTCGCGATCATTCCGGTGGTGATGGCGGCCATCGGCATCGTCCACGCCATAATGACGAAGGAAGACGTCCGCGCCGCCACAGGTTGGGTCGGCGTGATGTTCCTGTCGCCATTCCTTGGCGCGATCATCTACGCCGTTGCCGGCATAAACCGCATCCGTCGTGCAACGATCAGCGCCATGCGGCCCCTTTCCAGCGACGCGGCTTCCGCAAAACATGAGCGCAACATTGCCGCCGAGGAATTGATTGCCGAGCGGTACGGCCAACGCTTCACCGGCCTGAAGACATTGGGCGACAGGGTGGCACGGCGTGCCCTGACCTCGGGAAACGCGATTGCGATGATGGAGACAGGTGAAGAGGCCTATGCCGCAATGTGCCGAGCGATTGATGGCGCTCAACGCACTATCCTTCTCGAGACCTACATCTTCGACAATGACGATGTTGGGCGGATTTTCGTGGAATCTCTCGCCGGAGCCGTCCAGCGGGGTGTTAGCGTTCGCGTGCTGATCGATGCCGTCGGGGCGCGTTACTCCGTCCCCAGCATTCTTGGGCGTCTGCGAGAGGCAGGAATCACAGCAGACCTCTTCAACGGCAACATTGTCATGGGCCTGCGTCTTCCCTACGCCAACCTCAGAACGCACCGGAAGATCCTGGTCGTCGATGGCACGATTGCGTTCACCGGAGGGATGAACATCCGAAAGGGATTCTCAGCCGAGTTCGCCGGCTCCTCCAGCGCGAGGGACACGCATTTTCAGGTCACCGGGCCGGTCGTGGCCGACCTTTTTTCGGTTGCCGCCGAAGATTGGCGCTTCGTGAGCGGCGAGCTCCTGGAAGGCGACACCTGGCAAGTGGCCACGCTTCCCGCGGCTCCCGGTCAACCGATGCTGGCGCGGGCGGTTGCCTCCGGGCCGGATGCCAGCATCGAAACGAACCACAACTTGCTGATCGGGGCATTTTCCGTCGCCCGCAAATCGATCCGCATCATGTCGCCCTATTTCCTGCCGGATCGGGAACTGATCAGCGCGCTGACGACTGCCGCCAGGCGAGGCGTCGAGATCGACATCGTGGTACCGGCGGAGAATAATCTCTTCCTTGTCGACCGGGCGATGACGGCGCAATTCGATCAGGTCCTAAAGCACTATTGCCGCGTATGGCGCACGGAGGGCTCGTTCGATCATTCGAAGCTGCTGTCGGTCGATGGAGTTTGGGCTTATATAGGATCCTCCAATCTTGATGCCCGGTCCCTGCGGCTGAATTTTGAGATTGATGTAGAGGTTCTTGATGCAGGCTTTGCCGCGGAGATTGAAGCGCGGATCGGATCGGCAATCGCCTCCGCCGCGTCTGTAACGATCGAAACCTTGAGAGCCCGGCCCTTCATCGTCCGCCTGTTCGACCGAGTGTTGTGGCTGGGATCGCCCTACCTTTAGAGGCTTTCTCGTTCTGCCGGGGGGAATTCGGGTGACGCAGCCACCGCTCCTTTTGAGCGCCGCATCTCGTCAGGGCAGGGAAGCAGCGATTGCGGATGCTATTTGAGTGAGACAAAGCAAAGTCTTGAAGGTAGTGAGGACGAGCAGCAGACTCATGCAAAGAACCGGACATAGCTTTCCTGCAAGTGTGCTCAAATCCATTCGCGACAGAAAAAAGCAGAAGGCGAAGGCTGCGCCGTCAGAAGGGACACGCCCCGCGGGGACTCTGGTCGCATCTTACAACGTTCACAAATGCGTGGGCGTCGACAGAAAGTTCGATCCCGAACGAATCGGTCGCGTCATCCGGGAAATCGGCCCGGATGTCATTGCGTTGCAGGAGGCGGACAATCGCTTTGGAGATCGTGCCGGCCTTCTGGATCTGCGGCGTCTCGAATTGGAAACAGGCCTGGTGCCGGTGCCGGTGTCCGGAAACGGCAAAGGGCACGGCTGGCACGGCAACGTTCTGCTCTTCAAACGGGGCATCGTTCGCAATGTCCATCAGATAAAGCTCCCGGGGCTGGAGCCGCGCGGAGCACTGGTTGCCGAAATCGATCTGGACGAGAAACGAACTCTGCGCATTATCGCAGCCCATCTCGGCTTGCTGCGCCGATCGCGCTCCGAACAGGCCCGTGTCGTGCTCGAAATCATGAACAGACCGGACGAAAAACCAACACTGCTGCTCGGCGATTTGAACGAATGGCGACTCGGAAACCGTTCCGCGCTGAATACGCTGCACACGACTTTCGGTCCCGCGCCGCCGGCGGTCCCCACCTTTCCATCGAGTCTGCCGCTGCTGTCGCTCGACCGGATCATGGCAAATCGACACGGAATGATCTCAACCGTCGAAGCCCATGACACGCCGCTTTCGCGGGTCGCCTCCGATCATCTACCGCTTACAGGATTCGTTCGCCTATAATGTATCTGCCCAGCCCCATGGATGGAGATCGGTTCAAAGGGAAGCTCTTGTCTAGGATACGGGGCGGTGTCGTGCCGATTTGGGCGCATGGCTAGCCTGCAGCTACTGGACCTTCGAGCGCAAGCGATCCGTCACGAACTCCATCAACACCACGATGGTGAAGATCACGAGAATGATGGTCGAGGCATTCTTGTATTGGAAAAGATCGAACGCGACCTTCAGCTCCTGGCCGATGCCACCGGCTCCAACGAGGCCGAGAACAACAGACGAGCGCACTGCCTTTTCAAGCGCAAAGAGCGTGGTGTTTATCAGGGACGGCAAAGCGTCGGGCAGAACTGCCCCGCAGAGGACAGAGAACCGACTGGCCCCGATCGCAAACAGCGCTTCCTGAGGTCTTTCGTCGGCATCCTCCATCGCCTCGGCGAAGAAGCGCCCGCAAAAACCGATCGTATCGACGACGATGGTCATGGTTCCAGCAACCGCCCCGAGACCAACGGCTGACACGAAAAGAAGTGCCCAGACCAAATCTGGAACGGTCCTAAACAATGAGACCAGGATCCTGGAAATATGCCGGAACGGGCCGAGCGGGGTTATGTCCTTGGCCGAGAGCCAGGCAAATGGCAAGCTGAGGACGACACCTATTGCTGTCCCCACGACCGCTATCTGAAACGTTTCGATCATGCGCCAGAAAACCCGCAGGAGGAACCCTGGCTCGACATTTGGGGGTATCATGCGGCCGACGAGCTGGGCCATGCGGGGCACTCCCCCTGCCAGTTGTTCCGGCGAAGGTGCGACCTGCCCGGCGGAAACGATCACGAGAGCGGCCAAAGCGACGGCAAAGCTGAAAGTGAGGGGCGAGATCGATGGAATCCGGCTCGGCGAAAGGCGGTCATGCATCGAAGACGTCTTTCAAATCAGCGCGGGTGACATGCGCCGTCGGCCGGTCGAAGAAGACCTTGCCCGCCTTGAGCGCTATCAAGCGATCGGAGTAGCCGAGAGCATGTTCCATGTCGTGCGTGGTGTAGACCAAGGTGATCGCTTGTTCCTGGGTGAGCTCGGAGAAAACTCGCATCACATCATGTCCAGCCGCCGGATCGAGACTTGCCGCCGGTTCGTCTGCTATCAAAAGCTTCGGACGCCGGATCAACGCACGGGCAATCGCCACCCGCTGCGCCTGCCCTCCAGAAAGCGCGTCGGCGCGGGCGCCTGCCTTGCCGAGAAGCCGCACGTCGGCGAGCGCCTGCATTGCTTCCTCGCGCCAGTGTTGCTTTGCGATGGAATGGTGCCAGCCGCGCCAGCCGCCGGGCAGCCCGAGCTTGCCCTGCAAAACGTTTGTAAGAACGGATTGGCGGCTAACCAGTCCGTGATGCTGGAAGACAAATCCGATCTGCCTGCGTATGCGCCGCAGCTGGGCGACGGACGGCGCCGAGCGGAAGCTCTCGCCGAGGGTGGCGACCTCGCCACCGCTCGACGGTAAAAGACCGATGAGGCATTTGAGCAGGGTGGATTTTCCAGCACCGTTCGAGCCAATCAGGGCAACCCGTTCGCGCGATGCTATGTTGAGGCCGATACTGGAGAAAACGACCTTTCCGTTCGCATAGCTCTTCGCAAGATCGTGCGCGCGAATGATTGCTGTCATAGTGACCTCTTGGCCCAGACGGGACTACGAAATAGACCGGCGGTTAACCGCCGCCTTTGCGATGAAAAGGAGCAAGCCTCAGTTTACAAAGTCGGTGAGGGTCTCGATTCCGATCGTGCGGTACATCGAGCGGACATAGTCGTAGTCCGAGTCCCTGACATCAGTCAGAAAGAAACCGCCCTTGAATTTCTGGTTGTCCTCGCCTGTCAGGATCGCTTTCATCAGCTCGTTGCCATTCTTCGCAAAGGCATCGCGGACCTTGACGAACACGTCGTCTGAAATGTCCTTACGGGCGACAAGAATGTCGTTCGGCAGATCGCGGCCCCGTGCGATTACCGAGAAGGCAGTGTCGGGGAACGCTTCCCGGACCGAGTTCAGATAACCGAAATTCAAGCCGGTAGCGGCGATGTCGCCGCGGATGAGAGCCTCAGCCGCGATATTGCGCGATATGATCACTGGCTCGTAGTCGGTGGCATATTTCAGGTTGAAATCGGCCAGCGCCTGCGCGGGGCCGAGGTGCTGGGAGGTGGAGCCTACCGAGCCGAATGCAATCTTCTTGCCCTTCAAGTCTTCAATCGAGCGGATCGGTCCATTCGCCAGTACGGCGATCTGAGCGAAATAATCGGGGCGCTGCCAGGCAACAACAATCTTCGGCTGGCTTAATTCCTTCATGACCACGTATTCAGCAGGACCGGTCAGGACGAGATCGACCTGCCCGGAATTCATGGCCTCGACGGCGGTGGTCCGCGAGCTGACCGGAAACAGCTCGATATCCAGGCCGGTCGCCTCTTCAAGAGCGGTCTGGAAAGCGCCGAATTCCTGCTGAAGAGCCTCCAGTCCCTCCATGTCGGTTACCGCGAATTTCACCGGCTCCGCAAAAGCTGGAAGAGCGGAGGCAAGCGTCAGCGCGAGTGCGGTTGCGATGGTGCGGATCATCATTTTCCCTTTGCTGTATAGACAGGAAACTGTTACCCGCTAATCCGTATACGCAGCAGATGACGTGCTCGTGACATTTCGTGGGCGCCACCGGCAGGCTTTGCTTTTAGAGGGATACAGTGAACTGGCACATTCAGGGTGGTCGCATCCTTACCGACCGGGGACTTGAAACCGCGGACCTGAGCATTGCCGGCGGGATACTGTCAGAGATCCAAGCGGCCCATGCGTCCATAATCGATGCCGATGGTCTGCTCGTGCTTCCGGGGATCGTCGATATCCACGGCGACGGCTTCGAGCGGCAAATCATGCCGCGGCCGGGTGTCCGCTTCGACACGGCGCTGGCGTTGAAAGATACGGACCGCCAGCTTGTCGCCAATGGAGTAACCACAGCCTTTCACGGCGTCACGGTGTCATGGGAGCCCGGACTTCGCTCGCTCGAAGCCGCCAAGCAACTGATCGGCGCGCTCTGCGGTCTCCGCGATACTCTTAGCTGCGATACGCGTGTGCATCTGCGCTGGGAGACCTTCGCGCTTGATCAGATGGCGCAGGTCATACAATGGCTCTCTCTTTGGCCGCGACCGATCATTGCTCTCAACGACCATACGACCGGGTCGGTATTGAACGGCACGATCGCAAGCAAGATCGGCCAGATGGCGGAACGGTCCGGCTTGAGCCGTGAGCAATATATGGCGTTGCTCGATCAGATTTGGTCCCGCCGGGCCGACGTAGCGATCGCGATTGGGAAGCTGGCCGCGACTGCACGGGCCAATGGCAATGTGCTTCTTGCCCATGACGAAGCGTCTCCCGAAGAACGTATGTATTTCCGCGGTCTCGGTGCAAAGGCTTCGGAGTTTCCACTGACGCTCGAAACGGCGAAAGCCGCGCGGCAAATGGGCGAGGATGTGATCCTCGGCGCGCCCAATGTCGTGCGCGGCGGCAGCCATAATGGAGCGCTGAATGCCACCGAGGCCATCAGAGCCGGGCTCTGCACGGTGCTGACCAGTGACTACCATTATCCCTCGCCTCTGCATGCGGCCTTCAGGCTGTCTTCTCCGGGGGCCAGCGATTTCCCCATGATCTGGAATCTGGTCTCGGCAAATCCGGCCCGGGTAGCCGGCCTTGACGATCGCGGATTGCTTGTTGCCGGCCGCCGAGCGGATCTGATCCTCGTCGATGCCGGCGATCCAGAGCATCCGCGTGTGGTGGCCACCATGGTTCACGGACAAATTGTCTATTCCTCTGGACTCTCGCGCGTAAACCGATGGTCGGCACACCGATCGCCGGTGAATAAGGCTTCATGAACCAGAATACGAAAATCCCAACACCACACGAGCGCAGCGTCAATCGTCTTCTGGCCTTTGACGGGCTGGTCTTTCGGCCACGCAGCGATTCGCCGATCTGGCAGCAGATCTACGATCACATCTTCAATCTGATCGAGAGCGGCTGTCTTCCGCCGGGCAGCCAACTTCCCGGAGAAACGCATCTGGCGGAGAAACTCGCGGTCACCCGCATTACACTTCGCCGGGCGCTGCAGCAGTTACAGCATGAGGGCCACCTCACCGCTCGCAAGGGCGTCGGTATCTTCGTGCGAAACCTACCCTCGACATTCACGGTTCGCGACGGCCAGCGCTTTCTCGATAATTTCGAAGCTCATGGCCAGGAAATCGGCACCAAGACGCTGCTTATCGTCCGGGAACCAGCAGAACCGGCCGTGGCGGAGCGGTTGCGTCTCGCACCTGATGCCACCATTATCCGGCTGTGCCGGATCAGAACGTCCGATAAGCAGCCGGTCTACGTCAATACCAAGGTCTTTCCAGCCCATCTCTTTCCTGATTTCGAGCAGACGTACGACGTGCGTCAGTCGGTGACCGATGTTTTCCGCGCGCATGACATCGAGAATTACCGGCGGGCCGAGACGCGCATCAGTGGCGGCTTTGCATCCCCTGATGAAGCCGAAATCCTGCGGCTGACACCCGGAACACCAGTATTCCGCATCAATGCCGTCAATGAGGACCGCAACGGCGTTCCAATCGAATGGACCCGCGGCTGCTGGCCGCTGACGTCTGTCGAGTTCGTGTTCTGATCCTGGCGCGATGGCGTGGTCACATGCTCTTCGCCTCAGCCCATGGTTCCTGGGGCGTAGCGATCAGCACGACCAGTTTAAGATGTCGGTCGGCCATTGGGTCGGCTTTAGACCGACCCCACAAGCCGGTCGAGAAAAGGCCGCTGGCCAATAAGCATCTTTTCCCGGGCCATATCGAGGCCGAACCACCCTGCGCGATCGATCTCCGGAAAGAATTGTATGCGGCCGCTGCGCGGTGGCCATTCCATCTCGAACATGTTGCTCCGCAAAGTGCCGGCGTCGAAATCGCCTTCGACGCCGAAGGCTGTAATAAGCTTGCCGCCGCGCTGGCGCAGCTCCCCCAACGCAAGCAGTGCTCCCTCGAGCTCCCAGCCGGTTTCCTCCACGAATTCACGACGTGCCGCAGCTTCGGGCTGTTCGTCATCACCATACTCGCCCTTTGCAATCGACCATGCGCCAAGATCGCGGCTTTGCCAGAACGGCCCGCCCGGATGAACAAGCAACACCTGCAGTTCGTTGCTCGATCTGCGGTAAGGCAGGATCCCCGCACTTCTTTTCGCCATGGCCTCAAGCCTCTGCCATGCAGCATGCCGCAACAACGACAAAGCAGTTGCCGGCTTGGCGCAGCAGACGCTGTGCCAACGCTGCGCGCTGGAAAGCACGTCGCCAAAAATGGCTGTTCGACAACCCGCTCGGTTCGATTTCGACCAGGCACGCCTAGTCTGTTCACCGATCTGCACGAACCGCGCGCTGTCGGCAATCTCGACGAAACGTCCGATATGGTCGGGCCGATCGGTTGGATTAGCTACCGGCTCGCCGAGCGCGAAAGAGAAGCTTCCGTTTGTTCGGCACTACTCAAGAATTCGTCGCGTTCGGCTATCCACAGATCCGCATAGTCGACATTCTGCCACTCGGCAAACCACGGACCACCGCTTGTATAGTGGACCGCCTTAGGTGTGCCATGCGCCGGCTTTTCGTTCCAACCTTCAAGCCAGTTCCACTCTACTGGCAGCGAGCCCAGGTCCTCATCGGCGACCCACTGCATTCGATGGAGGTAGGCACCACTTTCGCGGTTCACGACCTCTGGCGTAAGCGATTTAACCGAAGGGTGCGCGCAATTGAACAGCATCAGCGAGGACCAGTTTTTTCGTGGGTAGGACGTCTGGACCACGCCGTCCATCTTGGTAGTGGCCTTCGGCGTATAATCATGCTGGACGCAATAGACCGCCTTGTTCGATTTCGTGTATTCTAGCAAACCTGCGACGTCATCGAGCCACAGGAAGTCGCAATCGCAGAACAAAGCCCAACCCGTGTAGTCGGCGAGAAAAGGCGTGAGAAACCGCGTATAGGTGAACTCTGTTGACGCGAGTGGATCTTTCTCCCTCCAATACAGTTCACGGGCACGCAGTTCGTCCTGTTTGATTGGAATGACGGAGACAGGCACCGAAGCGTTTTTAAGCAAAGAGTGCCGTGCTACGTCGTAGGCGATCGGCTCGCGGCTGTCCCATCCAACGAATACCCTAAACGCATTAGTCATATTCAGTACCTTGGCTCCAATTTCAAAACGGTCATACACTATCTGTCTGGCAACAGCTCGGCAACAATGGTGCAGAAGCTAGCCAGGACGATTTCTGAATCGCACGGATTTGCCTTTCACGCCGGTCCTGCTTTTTTCGGCGGATTTCGTCTCGCTGCCCAATGCGACAAGCGCCCATTTCTGATAGGTGTAGCTAGCTGAATAAGCGGCGACCATCGCGCCGGTCGAACCGTCCAGAAATCCCAGCTTGAAAACATAGCTGTTCATATAGGCCCAGACCGAGCGCAAAACCGCCTTGCTTATCGAGCTTCTTTTGCCCTCGGTAAGCAGCCGCGCCGCGGACGCTTCTGCGTATCGGCCGATCTTGTCATGCGCGTCTGCCAGGTCGGCGATGGAGTCATGCTCCATAGGATGGGACAATCGCGTAACCTTCCCATTCACCACAACTTTCTCGTGCACCGTGTCGTTGCTGAAGCGCCCGGACTGTCGACGGAAAAGCCGGAGCACCAAGTCGGGCGACCAGCCGCCATGGCGGACGATGTGCCCACAAAAGCGGGATCTTCTTGGTATTTCGAAGCCATCATAGCCTTGTGGGTTGGCGATAGCGGCTCTGATTTCTGCAGCGAGGGGTGGCTCGACCCACTCGTCGGCATCAAGCGAAAGGACCCAATCCCCTGTCGCCGCGGCCAGGGCACGGTTTTTTTGCGCGCCGAAACCGGGCCAATCGAGGGTAATCAGGACCTTGGCCCCGAGTCCACTGGCGATTTCCCTGGTTTGATCGGTGCTGTTGTTGTCGAGGACGACGATTTCGTCGGCAAAATGTACCGAGCGAAGGCAACGTGCAATGCACGCTTCCTCATTGCGGCTGATTATGATGACTGAGAGCGCCGGCACGGTCAGACGGTTCCGGCGTCAAAACTGCTACAGTTGTTCAAAGAAACTGGTCCCCCGGCCTGTTAGCACTCCGAGCGATACTAACGGATTCAAAAAAAATGTCGAAAATTATCTCAGGTCGAGACTTTCGTAGAGCGCTATCATTCTCCTGATCATGACGTTGAAATCGTAATGTTCGGCCGCCGCTCTGACCTTTGCCGCAGTCTCAGGCCGTGACGACAGCTGCAACGCACGGGCAAGCCCGGCGGCGAGGTCGTTTACGCTGGCTGCGTCGCAAACAAGCGTCGGCTCGAACCGATCGACCAGCTCGCGCGCGCCACACCCGGTGCTTACCACGGCGGGCAAGCCGCTGGCCATGGCTTCGATCACCACTGTGCCGAATGGGTCATAAATGGAAGGCAGCACGGCAATGTCGGCCGCGCCGTACCATGGCAACATATCTTTCTGCGGCCCCAACATCCTGAGCCTTGCGCCAAGACCAAGTCTGTCGCCGGCCTGTTTGAAGGCATTGGCGCGCGAATCATGGCCAATGACCCACACCTCCGGCTCACCGTCCAACGTGGCGACAGCCTTCATCAATGGAAGAAGTCCTTTTCGCGCGAAACCCGAGCCGACAAACAGGACGACCGGCCTGTTAACGTCGACATCGAGCTGCGCACGGACCGCCGCCCGATGCTGTTGGCGCAGCTCCAGGTTGAAGCGGTCCAGGTCGACCCCGTTGGGAACATGGTGGACACGTTCCGCCGGATAGTCGTAGTGACGGATAATATCCTCAGCCACCATTTTCGAAATGGCAATCACAGCTTTAAGCCGTGGGCTGGCATAGGTTGTGCGTTCAAGACGCAGCGTCTGGCGATGAAAGGGACTCAGCGCCGTCACTGCCCTGCCAAGCCGCGTCTCGAAACGCCGCCGCTCGGCAAGATAGGCGGCATGAACGCCTTCCCCGGCCCGGAAGACATCGCAGCACGGAAGACGATCGTTGCTCTGCACGAGGGCCAGTGGCATTTCGGCGATCTTGCGGCATGCGGCTCGGGCAAAGGACGTCGCCCGCAGGGAGCGGGGAAACCGGCGGCCGGCACAATGGATGAATTCTATGCCTTCGTATCGCGGCCAGTCGCCGGACAGCACGGCCACCGGCCGTTGACGCGCGGCGAACGCCGCCATGATGTTTTCCAGCATGATCTCGCCTCCGCCATATGGCGCATAGCGCTGGCGTACGAACAGGATAGGCGTCTTCGGTTCCGCTTGAACCCGTTGATTATGCTGTGACAAATCCATGCGATCTCGCTACGCCTTTTGCACCACGAATAAGCTTTCGAACTTGGCGGGACTTTCTTCGCAGTCTATTAAGCGCAGCAAGCCGGTCCTGGATAGGGGCAATTCGCTATAGTTCTGCGTGGTTGCGGCTATGCCACGACTGGTAGACTGCTTTCAAGGCGAGGGTTTTGCCGATGACCACCAGCCATGTTTCGCCCGCCGACTCGGTCATTCCGGGAAAACGCAAGATCGGCGTGATCCGCCGCCTCGAGCGCTCGTTGCGACCAGGACTGCGAAATCTTCGCGGTCTGGTCAAGGAGCCGTTTCTTGCCTGGGCGAATCCGGAAGCGCTCGCTTTTTACCGCAGAGCCATGGAAACCGCATACCTGCCGGACGACCTGATCGACGTAGTCCCGCAACTCAAGATCCTGTACCTCGCCACGCCAAAGGCGGCGAGCAGCCGCATTCGCAGCAACCTTGCAGCCATGATCGGCAACGACACCGTGTCGGGGTGGCGCAGCGACCAGAACTGGAAGGTGCATAACCGAAAGGCGTCGAACTTGCAGGCACCTCGCCATGGCGTCCTGCAGTTCTATCGCATGGCCACAAGTCCTGAAGCCTTGCGATTTACCTTCGTTCGCAATCCCTACGTCAGGCTGTTGTCGTGCTGGGCCGACCAATATCGCGACCGTCCCCTTGTGCCTGGTTATGGCAGGGTGGAGGTCTATCTCGCCCACCGCGAACGGGCTGATCCGGCGCTGCCTGTAGGTGCTGACAAGACCCTGTCCTTTGCAGATTTCGTCGCCTTTGCCTGCACGACTTCCACATGGCGCATCGACAAGCATTGGCAGAGGCAAAGCGACATCGTCGACCTTCCAGGAGTTGCGTTCGACCTCATCGGCAAGACCGAGACTTTCGCCCAGGATTTCGAACGGGTTCTCGATCATGTCGGTGCAAGCGACGAGATGCGACGCGCGGCGATGCCACCTCTGCACACGTCCTCGCGCCGCAGGCTTGCCGACTACTTCACGCCAGAACTGGCGGATACCATCTATCGTGCGTATGAGCGCGACTTCGATCAGTTTGGCTATCCGCGCGCGCTTCCCGAGTAAAGCGGTCGCGCGGTTTCAAAGGTATCCGAACGCCTGCATCAGGGGCTTCCCACGCCCCTCGGTAAGCTCCATCAATTCCTGCTGACCCAGTTCGGTTTTCCAGCGGCCGCGGCCATCATAAATTGGCTGGTTCACTTGCTGGTTGCGCAATGCGGCATGTTGGGGTTGCGCATCAAGTGTGAACCATCGTTGCGGGTTCCGATGATAGTCGAGCAGACTCTGATCGAACGACAATCCCAGGAAGGTGCAGATCTTTTCGACGGTCGCTTCCGGGTCATCGACAAGATCTTCGTAGCGGTAAATCAGGACGTCCGTGCTGCCGCGCTCGGCAAGGACCATTGTGTTGTCCGAAATCCAGCGATCCAGGCTCGCGGTCGCATCGCCAAGCCGCCTTGTCAGCGAAGCAACGGTATCGCGCCCATCGCGTACCGGCATCACGAACTTCGCGCCCGGCACCAGGCGTCGTATCCGGTCGACACGTCTGATATGACGCGGTGTCTTTTCAAGCAGCACCGACTTGCCCGCCCCAATGGCCGCCCGTTTCAGCTTGGAGTAGCGATACAGCGCAAGTGGAGCCCATTTGAAAAACACGTTTGTTTCTTCGAATGGCAAAAAGACATCGGCATGCGAGGCAAGAATCGTAGCTATCAGCGTGGTGCCGCTATGTCCGCATCCGCAGACAAAGCCGGTGCATCGGATCAATTCACACCTGCCCTGTCGTCGGCATAAGATATGCCATGCCGCTGAAAGGCTTCATCGAGCCGCTTCCAGTAATCAAGCCGCGCAAGCACATTATCACAAAAGGCAATATCATCCGCGCCGAGGTAGTCCAAATAACCACCGACCTTACCTTTTCGAACCTTGAAGCTTTCCGGGTCGTCAGGATTGCGCGGTTGCAATCTCCCGCCATAGCGCGCACCCAGCTCTCCTGAGATTTCAGATTGCTGCATTCGTTTGAACGATCTGCTGACGGCAACATCGGCAAGCTGGGACTCCTCAAAGGATTTTCCCAAGAATTTTCCGATGCTGCGCAATGCTTCGTTTGTATCCCGCTGCACATCTTCATAGCGCAGAAGCGCAATCTTTCGCATGTGACTTGCGGCTGCAAACCACTGCAGGTTGAAAAGGGCAATCTTCTCGACACCGTGTTTGGGGCTTCTTATACAATCGCCGATCGGACCTGCTTCCAGGCCATGGCGTTTGTTGACCTGAAAATATCCAGATACCGCAGTGTCGCGGGGGTCTCGCGTCAGCAATAGAATCCGTTGGCGTTTGTAGCGAGATTTGTCGGTGCTTATCTGCGCAATGTCACGCAGATCCTTGTGGTCGGAACCGTCATGCGTGTAAGCCGCATCGACGCCCAGATCGTCAAGCATTACGCGCAGCCAGGTCCGCCCGGATTTGGGAAACGAGACGACAAGGAGGGGCGGCTTTCTTGCAAAAAAGTTGGAAAACAAACTCAACTTGCGGACTCCGATTGCGGGCACTTTGATCGAGCAGGTCAGCGATTGTAAATATCGATTAAGGCATTGGCGATCCGTTGCGAAGCCGGCACCTTTGGATCAATCGACAGATTGGCATTCAGGAAGTCCCGGCTTTGCTCAAAATAAGTCGGCCTTGACCTGACCGCAGCGCGGATATCCTCGACGAGGTCATGCTCCGACAATGTTGGTTTGAAAGCGCCCATAGGGCTGTCGAACTCGACCATGGGAGAAACCAGCGGAAACAGCACCACCGGAATGCCGCAGGCGATTGCTTCGTAAACAGTGGTACTTGGGCGCGTTACGAGCGCCAGAGCCTCCGGGAGCAGCTGTGCGAAATCCAGGGTCGATTTGTTCGGCAAATCGACTTTTGCGACCATCGTGGGGTGGACGCTGACAACATAGGCAAGGCCGAGTTTCGCACATGCGCCTGCCACGGCTTCAATCGCTTGGCGATCTGCGGGCTTTTCGATATCCCCCTTGAAGTTCACCAGCACAAAAAGCCCTTCATCGTGCCTGGCGCCAGCACCTTCGACGGCACGCTCAATTACCGGGGAGCCGACAACGTATGTCGGCTGGCGTCTTTGCTGCAGCGCCGCTGGTCCCATCGACAGGATGTAGTCAGCTCTCACAAATCGATGCGGCTGCAGCAGTCGCGCACCGCCGATCAGCCCGACCACACGGACCATGCCGAAGTTGATGGAGTCTATGAATCGCCTAAAGAATTGCGGCGCATAGTCATTTCCAGTCACCAGCATGTCGCCGGGTCTGATCATCCGCTCGAGCTCGGCAAAGCCGATATGCGATATTCCCCGGGCGTTGAGTTCAGGTCGCGCTACGCCGCCGCGTTTCAATCCATCGAGATGCGCGAACACGCAGCGGATGCCGCGGTCAACCAGAATTTCTGCCGCGTCAGCCAGCAGCCGAACATTGTTGCGGTTGTGTGGGACGAAGTAGACAGTCCTCGTCGCTGCCCTGCCGCGGGCGTAGATACGCCCGCGCTTGAACAGATTTCCTGGATGAACAAGCCGGTACGCGGCGAGGAGCCGCTGCACATAGCCTTCGCTGACAGGAGAAGCCGTCTTGGTTCTCGACCTACCCAAAGATATGCATCGCCTCTTATTCCGTGAAATTCTGAACGGCCGCCCCGCCGGGTAGTTGACAATGCTCTTGCCGTCAAGAAAGGCGCTTGGCTACTTCGCCGGTTTGGACCTGCCTGGCACACTCGCGATGCCTTGCGTGGTGGACTCAAACAGCGCTGATGAGTGATCCCATGTGGTTTTGTGCGTCTTCCATCACCACGGCCCAAGGCCTTTCCCGTTTCGAGACCAGCACGGCGGAAGGATAGTAGGGTGTGCGATCGCCCGCGACCGGCCAGGAACGTTTGAACCCATCGCCAAGGATAAAGACCGACGGGATGCCGAGCGCGCCCGCCAGATGCGCCCCGGTATTGCTGATGGTTACCACGGCGTCCATCGCGGCAACCTGCGCCGCGAAAAGGTCCATGTCGACAAGTTGGTCGATTGATCCGTCATGGAGAATAAGCGCGGGCTTGCCATCGGTCAGGATCTTCAGGTCGGACGCGACCGGGCCATATTGCAGCGAAACGAACCGGAGGTCGGCACGGCTGATAAGCCCGCGCCATGCCGTAAGTGGCGGCAGGTCCTTGCCAGGATTGGAGCTGCCCCATGCAACGCCAACCAGCGGCCGGCCATCCTTCCGATAGCGGGCGCGAAGTTCAGCGACCCGCGCCGGATCCGGCTTCAGGGGGACGAAATGCTCCCGGATCGTGGTCTCATCTGTCTCGAACACGGCCGTCAGATGCTGAACGCCCGCAAAGGCCTGCGCCTCGCCATAGGCGGCCTTGTTCCCTGGACCGACAGCTCGCACATCGGCGGCGGGAAATGTCCGCTGAAAGAGCGGAACCAACCGGTGCTCGACCAGGACGATCAAACGAGCAGCCCGGGCGAGCGCACGGCCGACGGAACTCGCATGATGGATCGCGGTGGCCAGACCCTGCTTTTCGGTCTCCATCAGATCGACGAGCAAGACCAGGTTCGAGATGTCCTGGCCGAGCCATTCGCCGTTGACGCGGCCCTCAACGATGTGGCGCCTGGCGATCTTGAGCTCGGCCGCCGGGCCGTAGGCGCCCATACGCATCAGCGCCTTGCTAAGCTCGTCGAGCAGGCGAACCTCGCCCCGCGACTTCGCAATCGACCCCAGGGCCAGGGCTTTCGGCAGTGCGGCAGACCAATCGCGCGCCTCGATGCTTCGCCGATAATCCGCCATCTGATCGGCAATGTCGCCATCACGCCAGCGAAGGAAAAGCTGCCGCCGATGGCGACGGAACCAGACCTTGTACTTATAGCCTGCAAGCGCGACACCGCGGCGGAACCGGCGAAGGAGTTGGCTACCGGCCATCAACAACTCCACTGATGATTTGCGTAACCTGTCCACCTGCTTCCTGCATTGCGGACGCCCATGCCTGACCGCCCTTCCGAACCAGTCGAATGCTTGGATATATGGCTACGGTCTCGCCGAAGGCAGGCCACGACAGCCGAAACCCATCGTCGAGCATGACGACAGTCGGAACGCCAAGCGCTCCCGCCAGATTGGCGCCGGTGTTGCTGATCGTCACCACCGCATCGAGCGCCGCGATTTGCGCGGCAAAGCGGTCCATATCCGACAACTGGTCGACGGAAGCGTCATGGATGATGCGTCCCGGCGCCCAGCGTTCGAATTCGGCGAGCGCTGGCCCGACATCGCCATACTGCATACTGATGAAACGTCCCGGCAGATTGCCGAGCAGCGCCCGCCAATCGTCCAGAGCCGGCAGGTCCTTGCTCTTGTTCAGGCTTCCCCAGGCGAAGCCGATCAGAGGCCCCGGGCCGCGAGCGAGATAGGTGCTGCGTAGCTCGGCGACCAGTCGGCGGTCGGGCTCCAACGGGAGGAAGGGCGCGCGTGCTGTCGGCTCATCCGGCCAGAAGTGCTTCGCCAGTGTCTCGAAGCAGGCGAAAACGTCGGCGTCCGTCGCCGCCACCTCCCCTTCTCCTTCTAGCCTGACATCGAGCCCAGGATATGTTCTGCGATAAAGTGGCGCAAGTCGCGGCTCGACCAAAACGGTGCATCGTTCGGCAGCTGCGACCACCGGCCCAAGCAGCGACGCGAACTGGAAGAAGATTGCAAGATCGCCTTCGCGCCGCTCGACGGCAAGCCTGCGACCCGCAAGGTCACTGCCATCCCATTCGGGCCGGCCGGGCACTTGCTTGCTCGACGCGATCAACTGCCACGCACGATTCCCGCCGCCGAGACGTCTCAGTCCACGCCCGGCTTTTTTGACAAGCCCGGGATCGCCAAGCTGCTCACCGAGCAGGCCGAGTGCCAGCGCATGATCCCGGGCCGCCTGCCAGTCACGCCGCTCGACACTCTGCGCCATCAGGCTCATATGTCGTTCGACGCTTTCGTCAGCGTGGCGCGAGGGACGCTTAAAAAACTTCTTTGCTCGATCAAGAACCTTCTGCAGCCGCTTGCCGTCAACACCTTGCGGGCGCAGGTCGGCGGCTTTTGCCTTCTCAAGGATGGATCGTCTGCTCGGCACAGCGACCTCAACTATTGCTAGACGGCGACGAACGCACCATCAGGATTGACGAGAGCCGCCGGCGGACGTCGTCGAGCACCACCGGCCACGGGCGTCCTTCCTTGCGAATGACGAGCCCCTTCGGATACCAGGGCGTTCGATCGCCAATCACTGGCCACGCTGTCTGAAACTTGTCGTCGATCAGGAAAATGGTCGGAACACCGAGTGCTCCGGACAGATGGGCCGCCGTATTGCTGATCGTTACGACCGCATCGAGTGCGGCGACCTGCGCGGCGAAACGGTCCATATCAATCATCTGGTCGACACTGTCATCATAGATAAGCCGCGCATCATTGCCGTTGCGCAGGCGCCGCAGCGCCGGCTTGATCTGTCCGTACTGGAGAGAAACGAACGTCGCTTGTGTCTGGGCGATGAACCGTGCCCATTCTGGGAAATCAGGGACGTCCTTGGTGTGTGATTTGCTGCCCCAGGACAGACCCACCAGTGGTAGATCCGTCATCGAGCGATAGCGCTTGCGGAATGTCTGGACGAGTTCAGGATCTACCCGCAGCGGCACGAAATCGGCGGCAAGTCTTTCGGCATCGCGGCCGAAAACCCAGGCGAGATTTTCGAAGGTCGCAAATTTGTCACCAACGACATTCTGCTGCGCTGGAACCACGGTCGCATTCGGGAACGTCCGCTGCAGAAGCGATAGGAGGCGCGGCTCGACCCGAATTGTCGCGCTTTGCGCACATCCAGCGGCGGCGCCGGCCAATCGCGCATGGCGGATAACCCGGCCAAGACTGCGAGGATCATCCTCTACAAGATCGATCAGCAGTGTATCCGAACCGAGGTGTTCTCCGGTCCACTCATTGGCACCTTCCCCTTTTCGTTGCCGGCGAGCGGAAAGCCGAAGCTCGGCCGCCCGCGCGAAGTTGCCCAGCCGTTCGAACGCCTGGCCTGCCTTCTGCATCAACTCCGGGTCGCGGACACGCTCGGCCATGATGGCCATTTGATTGGTGCTTGCTTCAAGGCCTGTCCAGTCCCTGCGCGCGATCAGCGCGTCGACCTTGGCCTGCTGCTCAAGAACGGAACGAGGCTTGGAGCCGGTATACAGCGCCCGCACGGCCTTTGTGTATCGGCGCAACTGCAGGCCCAATCGACCTATCACATACCGGATGTAGGAACCGTGGTAAAAACTGGTCATCGGCCTTCAGCGCAATACGCTCTGCCGCAGCGTTTCGCCGCCTTCGACGATTGGAGCGGACGCTTCCAAATGGAAGATCGAGCGATAGATTTCGCTGCGCATGGCGAGTTCGTCATGGGTCCCGGAGTCCGCAAGCATACCAGCGTCAAATACCAGGATGCGATCGGCCGCCTTGATGGTTGAAAGCCTGTGCGCAATGCAGATCACAGTGCGCTGAAATGCATCGTCGAACGCAGCCTCCATGACCGCCCGTTCGTTTTCGCCGTCGAGCGCGGATGTTGCTTCATCGTAGACAATCACCGGAGCATTTTTGAGTAGGGCGCGCGCGATGGCAACGCGTTGTTTCTGCCCGCCCGACAGATTGGTGCCGCTCGGACCCACCAGCGTGTCGAGCCCGTTTTCCAGGCTCGAAGCAAAGCTTGTGACCCGGGCGAGGTCCGCCGCGGACTCGATTTCCTGATCGCTGGCGTTCGGGCGTCCGTCGCGAATGTTGTCACGGATCGAGCCTTCGAACAGGAAAACATCCTGTGAAACCAGGGCGATATTGTCGCGAACGTCGGCCAGGCTGATCTTCGTAATGTCCTTTCCGTCGAGGAGAATCCTGCCCCTGTCCGGCTCCATCAGGCGCAGGATCAGATTGACGATGGTCGTTTTGCCGGCGCCCGAGCGGCCGACGATCGCCAGCTTCTCACGAGGTCGGACCTCGAAGGAAACGCCGTGCAGCGCAGGGCTATTCCCTTCATAGGAGAAGGCCACATCTTCAAAACGGAGGCCGCCCTCGACATCGGTGAGGTGCTCGCCCGCGGTTGCGAGTTGTCGCTGTTCGGGCGTGTCGATCAAATCAAACATCTGCCCGACGGCCACCATTTGCTTCTGGATGTCGACATTGACCCGGGCCAGCCGCTTGGCGGGTTCATAGGCAAGCATAAAGGCGGTTATGAAGGCCATAAATTCGCCCGGCGTCTTGCCGTTGCCGAGGGTCTGCCAACTGGCGTAAATAATGAAAAGGCCAATGATGAAGCCGCCGCCTGTCTCCATCAATGGACTCATCAACGCCGATGTGCGGTTGATCTGGATGCCGCGCCTTTCCATCTTGCGGACGGCCTTCGCGAAGCTGGCGGCCGCCTTGTCTTCAAGTTGGAAGGACTTGATGGTGCGGATACCTTCGACGGCTTCCGTGCCGATCGACTGGACCAGTGCTGCCAACTCCGTCTCGCCCCTTGCCAGCGCCTTGAGCTTCCTGGTTATCGCGCCCACCGATAGGAATAGCAGGGGTAGAACCGCCACCGATATCAGCGACATCATTGGATCCTGCTTGACCATGACGCTTGCCAGGGCAATCAGCTTCAGCACATCGGAGACGGTGCTGCTCGTGAGGGTGAGAATAACGGCGGCCCCGGCGCGCGCGTTGAACATGATCTTGGAGACGAATTTCGCCGGATGCTGGTTAGCGAAGCGGTTGATGTCGAAACGCACCATTCGGGAAAACTGGCGATTTTGGAGGTCCGAAACGATAGCCCGGCGAACCTTCCCCGTTGTGATGGTCTGGCAGTAGTCGGCGATCCCCTTGACCAGGAAAATGCCCACAATCACGGCGCTAATACCCCATGCGGCGGCAGCGTTCCGTTCTACATAAATGCTATTGATCATGACACTCATGATCCAAGCCGTTGCGCCGGTCGCCGCCGCAGCGACGATTGAACACAGCAAACCGGTGAGATACAGCTTTATGTGCGGCGGCAGGTTCTCCACGATCAGGCGCTTGACCAGCGGGTATGCCAGGGCCGCTGAAATTCGTTTCTTTGCGCTCATTCTGTTTCCCGATGCGATGTATCGTTCTCTGACGACCCTCGCTCCTGCCGATCCATGAAAATTTTTCTCGGCGCCGTCACACATGCGCCAAACTGGTATCTGACGTCTGACTTCGTTCGAAGTTATAGTCAATCTTGAATCCTCCTGATTGCGGCTAGCGGCGAAGCGGACTAAGTGTCGGGCATTGCTGTCGGCGGCCGGCTTTGGAGATCATGGAGCCATTGTGACATTGCTAGAGCGAATTCGACGAAAGTATCTTCGGCTCCGCCACCAACTCGGATACATTAAAACTATTCGTTTGATGGCATCGAACAAATCAAACACGAAGTATGAAGACTTTGTCAGTTCTGGCACCATTACAATCCGCAAAACTTCAATATTCACTTCTGACGATATATTCTTTACGATGGGGAGTTGCTTCGCGCAGGAAATTCGACGTGCATTGACAAGCAGGCAGATCGCATGCGTTCCATCTTACAAAAATATCAGCTTCGACCCGACACAGGCCATTGTAGATGAGCTGCCTCGGCAGGAGCATATGAACTTCTACAACACCTTCACTGTTCGCCTTCAGGTCGAGCAAATGCTTGGGTTGTGGGATCAGGCCCATGACGACTGGTGGCAAGTCAAGAAACGTGCTCCTTGGGGCCCAATCTGCTTTCAGGACCCGTACCGCCGCGGCATCTTCGCCAAATCTCCGCAAGTTCTCAGAGAGGTGATCGAGAGCATAAATGGAGAGATGCGGGTTGGCTTCGATGCAGCCACGGCATTCATATTCACCTTCGGAATGACTGAGGTCTTCATCAACAAATCCAGTGGCAAAGCAGCAGCACAGAAACCGCTTTATCGTGGCGGGGGCGGAATGCAGGAAACGACGCTTCACGTCAGCGGCTTTCAGGAAAACTATGCCAACGTGATGGCTACCGTGGACATGGTCCGTCAACACAAACCCGATGCACCGATAATTCTCACAGTCTCACCGGTTGCATTGGCTCGGACGTTTCAAGACATGGATGTCGTCACTGCGAGCACTGAAGGCAAGTCCGTTCTTCGGGCTGTGCTTGGTCAAGTCTGCCGGGAACGGGACAATGTCCATTACCTTCCCTCATTCGAGCTTGTCACCTATGGAGGCCTTGCTCGTAGCTATAGAGAGGATTTACGGCACGTAAAGAAATCGGTCGTCGACGAGATCGTTGAACAGTTCTTCGATGCATACTTTTCTCCGTCGCAGGCGTCATCGAGCGGGAATTGACACCTTGCCGCCGTGACATTCCTCACTTGATGACCCTGGAGAGTAGCCGCAGCCATTCAGCGCTAGCTTGCCTTTACGACAATCGCCTGCCCCGTTGGAAGCTCGATGATGCCTTCCGGGCGGTTTTCAAAGAATTGATCAAAGGCCTTTCGGGCTCCAGGACAGAGCGCAGAGCCGTAGTCGTCACATATGATCATGCCATTCGCGGACACCCGATCGTAGAAGAAGGCAAGCGCGTCACGTGTCGGCTCGTATAGATCGACGTCAATGTGGACCAGGGCGAAACGCCGGTCGGATACGCTGGAAAAGGTTTCTGGTATCCATCCCACATGAAAAGTGGTGTTGCGGAAGCCGGAAATATTCTCTCTGGCTATCTTCTCGTCGGTGCTGAGATCGCCGGACTTCCATGGCGTTCGGCCGTTTGGCTTGCGATCCTCTGCGGTTGGTTCGGAGAGGCCGGCAAACGAGTCGAAAAGATGGTAGTGCCGTGGCCGAAGATCGCTCATCAGCATGAATATTGTCGACCGGCCTTGCCTTACGCCGCATTCGGCCACATCGCCATCGATACGCTCGATCGATCGCAAGCAGCTTTGCAGGACGAAAGCCCGGGGATCTGGAATCCCGCGGATGTTTTTGACCCGCTGCAGCGCCTTTCGGAAAAATGGCTGGTCCTTCCAGATCATATGACTGGAATAAACATAGAAGCCGTATTTGTCGGCCTGCTTCTGAGAGACCTTATACCAAGCCACGCCTCTGCGTTTCTTCGAAACAACAGCGAGTGCCATATCTCTTAATTTCATCGGTACCACATTTTCGGTATGTTCATAAAACGGGCGGAATCGAAAGCTCTGCCGGTATCAGACGCGGAATGAAGTCGAGTTCCGGCTGCAGGACATGGGCTTCTCGAGCGCGCAAGAAAGCACTTTCCGGTGCCCGTAATAAGGCAACGTCGAGGTTGGAACTTGCATGGGGTGCGACTCAAGATCACGGGCCACGTGCCTGGCTCGGTCCGGAAACAGCCAAACCCCGGGCTGTCGGAGTCATCCCACTGCCCGGCTTGCGCTGCCCGCGCCGCGAGTGATGGCGCCTGCGGCAGATACCCATCGAGAAGCTCAGGCATCGCGCTTGGCGGCGGCAGGCAGCCCCACAACATCGATCGTGGCGGAGGAAGACCCAGGTCTCAACGAAGCGGGAATCGAAAGGCTGGCTGGCGCATTCCTGCCATTCTCGGGCATGGCACGGGTGCGCCAGGTATTGTTCAGTCGCAAATCGAGAGGTTCAGTCGACTGCCCCGACCAGAACATCGGCGTGTTCAAGTATCGCGACCCAGCGTCCGGTATGTGTGGACGATTGCCTTTTTAGAAATCTATATCCAGTTTCCGACCAAAGCTTCACATCGTCGTTGAGGTTGTCGAGCACATAATCGCCTTTGTCGGTCTTGACCGTCAGCACTGCGTGCCCCTCGCCGTCTTTTTTTCTGACGACAGTGATCAGAAGGTTTGAGAGCGATATGCCCTCCAAATTGAGCATCTGACGCTTAAGCAGAACGTAGTCCTCGCAGTCGCCGATCGCGCTAACAGGATAGGACCAAAATTCCATCGTGCCGTGAACGGCAAAATCGCTCACGGGCTTGATCGATCTGTTCACGAGTTTGGTGACGGACGCGAGCTTATCTTCCATTCCACTGGTCATAAGAACCGGCGGGATCTTGCCTGATCGTATCCTGCATTCTGCGGCCTGCCTTCGGCAGAATTCCATGTAGCCAACTGGGATGGAGGTCCGCTGCCCTGTGGCCATGGCACCAGGCACCGCGTCGGCCGAAGCTTTCTCCATCGGCGTCGCGGACATCATCAAGCCTATCAGTAGGCCGGCACACAGCCATGCCCGCGGTATCACCAATCCCATTCGCCCCGCCCCGAGGTAACGATCCGAAACAATCTTTAATATCGCGTTACCATCTTTTCATGGGGACATCAACGCAGCCGACACACAATTTAAAGCTACGGTCACGAACAATCATCAATGACCTGCTGGTGGGCGCTGCGGTTAATGCTGGAGAACTTCCATAACCACTGGAAGATCATGACCTTCGCGTGTTGTCGCATGACCACATCGGCGCATTTCTGCCATCGACGGCTCAAACGCGGACAGGGCGGCCGAGAAAAAAATTGTAGCCAAATTTGTCGAAGCAAAAAACTCCAAGAGCTACGGGGCTCTCGCGTAGATTCGCATACATTCGAATACATTTCGATGGCACTCGGGCAAATCTCTGCGACAGGCTTGGCGTAAGTTTCGATCGTGAGCAGGAAGCCTCGTCATAGTGACGGGACAGAAAGCCGACAGCGATTTCGCAAGCAGGAGTCGACACCGCGCGAGGCCGATTGGCAGGTCTGCTCATTCTAAGAAAGGAAAATACGATGAACAAACTTGCAACGGCTTTCGCCCTCGCCTTGTCGACGGGAGTCTCTCTCGCTGCCGCTCAAAATCCGGACCGCGATCCGACCCGCGGATTTGCTCCTGATGTCGACAACGGCGAAATGACCTTAGACACCAATCATACGGCTTCCTTGCCGCTACCCGTGGTAGCCCCGAAAGAACAACAACCACAGCCCGGCACGGTCCTCAGGGGTCGTGCACCATGGGCGGGCCGTTAATATACTGGCCTTGTCCTCCAATGCAAAAAGTCCAACCACCCGCCATGCAACAAAGGGTGGTTGGACAGGGCGCAAGAAAATCCTGCAGCCATGGATGAATTGACCGTCTCTGGCGAGAGTATTGAATGCGTCAGGTCGCGAACTCAGGAAAAATGGTGGCGAGGCTTCGAGGGCCGCGTGTGGGATGCTCGGGACGGGATCTAGTCGTCGCCAGCGGGCGTGCATACGAGCTCGATCAGCCGCTCTGGCGCTCGCCATCACCGAGGCGACGGCAGCAGTAAGCGGCAAAAATGGCTATTCAACTTTATTTCATAGTCAGTGGCACTTCCGCGTCTCTCATGCGTTGACGAGAGTTCAACAGGCGCCGCGCATTTCTCATGAACCTCCACCGGAGCTCTTTCGTAGCATTTGGGTTTTTCGTGCTGGCGATCGGCACCGCTGGCCAAAGGGCATGGGCTCAGCCGCCCTGCCCGGCCGATCATGACGTGCTGCTGAATGCGCTAAAGGCCAACGTCAAGGCCAGCGGCGGCCCCGGCAATGGCGGCTTCGACACCAATGAATGGGCAGTTTTAGTGGCTCGCGACGGGACGGTTTGCGCCGTGGGCTTCAGCGGCCCGACCGCCGACGCTCAATGGCCGGGCAGCCGACTGATCGCGGCCGAAAAGGCCAGTACTGCCAACGGGCTCAGCCTCGCCCAGATGGCGCTGTCGACCGCTAATCTTTACGCGCCGGTTCAACCAGGCGGACCCATGTTCGGTCTGCAGGCTACCAATCCCGTCAACCAGGCGGCCGCCTACGCCGGCGACCCTTCGGCATTCGGCAGTGCCAATGATCCGTTGGTCGGCAAACCGATAGGTGGTGTCGTGGTGTTTGGCGGCGGCCTCGCGCTCTATGACGGAAAGGGGGTAGTCGGCGGGCTGGGGATCAGTGGCGATTCCTCCTGCGCTGACCACAATGTCGCTTGGCGGGTGCGCAAGGCACTTGGGCTCGACAAAGTGCCGGCTGGCGTCAATCCCGATCGCAAGGATGCCATCGTCTATGACCTCGATCCGGGCGGAAAGAGCGCGTCCGGCTGGGGGCATCCGCTGTGCGCCGGAACCGAAGCGGACGTCGCGGCCGAACTCGGCGCCGGCGTCGGCGGCTCCATGCGCCAATGAGGAGTACGGCAGGTGGCGGAGAACTCAGGAACCGCATGCCAAAGGGGGGAAACAGTCGAATGAACGCGAGAGCGCGCTCTTATAAATTGAAGACACTGGGCTGGATGCTACTGGCCGGCTGCGCGCTCTTGGCCGGCACTGCGGCTCAGTCTGCAGATCCTGCGATATCCCCGCCTGCTGCGGCTGCTCCGCCCGACGACGGCCAATGGACAATGCCGGCCAAGAATTATGCATCGACCCGTTATAGCGACCTCGCCGAGATCAACGAAGCCAATGCCAAGACACTGCAGGTGGCCTTCACCTTCTCGACGGGCGTGAACAAGGGCCAGGAGGCCGCTCCGCTCGTCGTCGACAAGACGATGTACATAGTGACGCCATTTCCAAACATCGTCTACGCGCTCGATCTCTCCAAGCCCGGCGCGCCGATGAAATGGAAATTCGAGCCCAATCCCGAACCTGCGGCGCAAGGGGTAGCCTGTTGCGATGTGGTCAACCGGGGAGCTGTCTTCTCGGCCGGGCGCATCTATTTCAATACGCTCGACGGACACACGATTGCCCTCGACGCGGCCACCGGCAAGCCGGTCTGGAACACACACATCGGCAACATCAATATGGGCGAGACCATCACCATGGCGCCGCTGGTGGTGAAGGGAAAGGTGCTGGTCGGCAATTCCGGCGGCGAGATGGGGGTGCGCGGCTGGATCAAGGCGCTCGATGCCGGTGACGGGCACGTCATCTGGACGGCTTACAGCACCGGTCCGGACAAGGATGTGCTGATCGGCACGGACTTCAAGCCGCACTACGACACCGACAAAGGCAAGGACCTAGGCGTGACGTCATGGCCGCCGGAGGCCTGGAAGATCGGCGGCGGCAATGTGTGGGGTTGGATTTCCTATGACCCGGATCTGAACCTGGTCTTCCATGGCACCGGCAATCCCGGTCCGTGGAATCCGGATCTGCGGCCTGGCGACAACAAATGGACCGCCGGCATCTTTGCCCGCGACCCCGACACCGGCGCGGCGAAATGGTTCTATCAGTGGACACCGCACGACCTGCACGACTATGACGGCATCAACGAGCAGATCCTGCTGGACATGAAATGGCAGGGCAAGCCGCGCAAGGTGCTCGTCCGGCCGGAGCGCAACGGTTACCTCTACATTCTGGATCGGACCACAGGCGAGGTCCTGTCGGCGACGCCCTACGGTCACGTAAATTCCAGCAAGGGTGTCGACCTAAAGACCGGCCGCCTGATCGCAAATCCCGACAAGAAAACCGGCACCGGCAAAGTGGTCCGCGACATCTGCCCGACAGCATCAGGGCTCAAGGACTGGCAGCCCTCGGCGTTCTCCCCCAAGACCGGGCTGCTCTACATCCCGCACAACAATCTGTGCATGGATGAACAAGGCGTCGAGGTGAACTACATCGCCGGCACCCCCTATGTCGGCATGAATGTCCGCATGATCCCGGGGCCCGGCGGGAACCGCGGAGCCTTCACCGCCTGGGATATCGCCGCGGCCAAGCCTGCCTGGAGCTTAAAGGAGAACTTCCCCGTGTGGAGCGGCGCGGTCGTCACTGCCGGCAATGTTGTGTTCTACGGCACCATGGAAGGCTGGTTCAAGGCAGTGAGCGCCAGGACGGGCGATCTGCTTTGGCAGTTCAAGACATCGTCCGGCATCATCGGCCAACCGGTCACTTATCGCGGACCGGACGGCCACCAGTATGTCGCGATCCTGTCGGGTGTCGGAGGCTGGGCCGGCGCCATCGTGTCGGGCGACCTCGACCCGCGCGACGCCACGGCAGCACTCGGCTTCGCGAACGCGATGAAGGACCTGAAGGACGTGACCACGCCGGGAGGTACGCTCTATGTTTTCCGGCTGCCTTGATGCGATCGACCTAAACGCGGGCGGAGGACGAAAGGCGTTCGGGCGCCTTGTGGTCTGGATCGGCGCGTTCTCCTTACTTCTTGTCGCGGCCTCCGCGGATGCGCGTGAACTGAAGGTCTGCGCCGATCCCAACAACATGCCCTTTTCCAACGTCGCTGGTCAGGGCTTCGAGAACAAGATCGCCGAAATCATCGCGGGCGAACTCCGCGCCGAGCTTTCCTATACCTGGTGGGCGCAGCGCCGCGGTTTCCTCCGCAACACGCTCAAGGCGGGCCTGTGCGACCTCGTGCTCGGCACCCCCGCCAATCTCGAAATGCTGCGCACCACCGCGCCCTACTACCGGTCATCCTATGTCTTCGTGACGCGAGCAGATGGGCCGGACATCACATCCTTCGACGATCCACGCCTGCGCGACTTGGGCATCGGCGTGCAGCTGATCGGCGACGACGGCGCCAATTCGCCGCCGGTCCAGGCGCTCGGCCGCCGCGGCATCGTCGGCCACCTCATCGGCTATCCTGTCTATGGCGATTATTCGGCGCCTAACCCGCCCGCGCGCATCGTCGAGGCAGTAGCTAAAGGCGAGATCGATCTCGCCGTCGTCTGGGGACCGCTCGCCGGCTACTTCGCCGCAAGGCAGAAGGTGCCGCTGCGGATCACGCCGGTCGCGCCCCGCATAGACGGACCGCTGCTGCCGATGGTCTACGACATCTCCATGGGCGTCCGGCAGAAGGACGATGAGCTGCGCGGCGAAGTGGATGCCGCGCTGGCCAAGCACAAGTCCGAGATCGATTCGGTTCTGGCGCAATATGGGGTGCCGCGCCTTGCTGCCGGTGGGAGTCCGGTACGATGAGGCGGGGCCTCTCAGTACTCTTCTCCGCGACCCTGGCGCTTGCAGCATGCCAGCGCGAGGAACGCGACACACGTCCACAATCCGCGCTCGGTTCCGGCCAACAGCCGGTGCCCGTTACCACGCTGGAACCAGGCGGCGAGCGGCCCTCCCCGAGCGACAACAAGGCCGCCGCCTTTGAGGCCAATGCCTTTCATCTCAGCGAGGGCAAGCGCTTGTTTAGCTGGTTTAACTGCTCCGGGTGCCATGCCAATGGCGGCGGCGGCATGGGGCCGGCGCTTATGGACCAGAAATGGATTTATGGCAGCTCGATCGAAAGCATCCACGCCACGATCCGCGACGGACGGCCGAACGGTATGCCGAGCTTCCGTGAGAAGATCCCTGATGACCAGATCTGGGAGCTTGCCGCTTTCGTGCGCTCGTTGGCCGGCAACGCGCCGTCCGCGGCCGCGCCCTCGCGCAATGACGACATGATGGCGCATCCATCGGAAAACCGCCTGCCGGACGCCGCGACGCTGGGGAAATCGCCGTGAAACGCCTCGGCCCGGTGGTGTGCGGCATGGCCTGGCTGCTGGTTCTTCAGGGATGCGCCGGCTGGCAATCGGCGCTCGACCCGAAGGGTCCCGCCGCTGGCGAGCTGGCGTGGCTGATCTGGTTTTTCACCGGGCTTTGCGCGGTGGTCTGGGTGCTGGTAATGGTCGCTCTGGTGGCGCCCCTGCTGATGCGGTCGCCGGCGCGCTCCGAGCCGCTTGCGCTCGACGCCGGCGCCGAGCACCGCAAAGTGCGATTGGTCGTGACCGCGGTTGGGATGACCGCTCTGATCCTGGTCGGGCTTACCCTGTTGAGCTTCTTTGCCAACAGGACGCTTGCCGCAATCGGATCTGACGCGGCGCTGACAATCCGGGTCACCGGCCACCAATGGTGGTGGGAAGTGCGCTACGAGGCGGCTCAGCCGAGCCGCATCCTGACGACGGCGAACGAAATCCACATTCCCGCGGGCGAGCCAGTGCGGCTTGTTCTGACCTCGACCGATGTGATCCACTCATTCTGGGTGCCGAGCATCGCCGGTAAGCTCGACCTCATCCCCGGCTATGTAAACGTCCTGGACATCAAGGCTGACAAGCCGGGCGTCTATCGCGGCCAATGCGCGGAATTCTGCGGCGCCCAGCACGCCAATATGGGAGCCTTCATCATCGCCGAGCCCCGGCAGCAGTTCGATGCCTGGCTGAACGACCAGTTGCGGGCGGCCGCCGCTCCAACGAGTGCCGACGCAAGGGCCGGCGCCGATCTCTTCCTCAAACGTGCCTGCGTGATGTGCCACAGAATCGGCGGCACCGTCGCTGGCGGGACAGTCGCGCCGGATCTTACCCACATTGCCAGTCGGCAAACGCTTGCCGCCGGAACGCTGACGATGAGCCGAGGCAATCTCGCCGCGTGGATAGCCGACCCGCAAGGCATCAAGCCCGGTTCACACATGCCGGTGGTCGATCTCGACGGCGACGAGCTCAACGCCATCGTCGCCTATCTCGAGGGGCTGAAATGAGCAGCGCCGACCTGACGAGCGAACGCAATGCAGCCTCCAAAGGCGACCTTGCTCCCGAACACGACGGGCCGCGCGACACAGGCATGGACGACGCCAGCCTGCATCGCTGGCTGGAACGCACCTGGCGGACACCGCCCGGCATCATCGGTGCGCTGTCGAGCGTCGACCACAAGGTGATCGCAAGGCGCTACCTGGTCACCGCTTTCGTCTTCCTGTGCCTGGGCGGCCTCAGCGCGGTGGCCATGCGAGTTCAGCTCTCGGGACCGCAGCGCGGACTGATCGGACCCGACCTTTACAACCAGCTGTTCACAATGCACGGCGTCACTATGATGTTCCTGTTCGCCGTGCCGATCGTGCAGGCCACCGGCGTCTATCTCGTGCCGCTGATGGTGGGCACTCGCAACATTGCTTTCCCGCGCCTCAATGCGTTCGGTTACTGGGTCTACGTCTCAGGCGGCGCGTTCGCCTGGGTGTGTTTCGCTCTCAACATGGCGCCTGACGTCGGCTGGTTCGCCTATGTGCCGCTGTCCGGGCCCGAATTCGGGCCCGGCAAGCGCGCCGACGTCTGGGCGCAGATGATCACCTACACCGAAGTGTCGTCGCTGGCGGTCGCGGTAGCGACTATCGTCACCGTGCTGAAGCAGCGGGCGCCGGGCATGTCGCTCGACAAGATCCCACTCTACGTCTGGGCGATGCTGGTCACCTCCTTTGTCGTCGTCTTTGCCATGCCGGCGGTGATGATCACCTCGACATTCCTGATCCTTGACAGGCTGGTCGGCACGCAGATCTTCAACCCGGCGGAGGGCGGCGACGCATTGCTGTTCCAGCATCTGTTCTGGTTCTTCGGCCATCCCGAGGTCTACATCATCTTTCTGCCCGCGACGGGCATGATCTCCTCGATCATCCCGGCTTTTGCCCGGCGACCGACGTTCGGCCAGCTCGGGCTGGTTCTGTCGCTGATCGCCGTCGGCTTCCTGTCGTTCGGCCTCTGGGTCCACCACATGTTCGCGACGGGACTGCCGAAGCTCGGCGCCAGCTTCTTCACTGCGTCGAGCATGATGATCGCCATTCCCAACGGTCTTCAGATCTTCTGCTGGCTGGCGACCTTATGGGACGGCAAACCGGTGATCCGGACCCCCCTGCTCTTCGTGTTCGGCTTCTTCTTCATCTTCGTCATCGGCGGCCTCACCGGCGTGATGCTGGCCTCGGTGCCTTTGGACCTTCAGGTGCACGACACCTATTTTGTGGTCGCGCATTTCCACTATGTGCTGATCGGCGGATCGGTGTTCCCACTGCTCGGCGCGGCCTATTTCTGGTTTCCGAAGTTCACCGGCCGCATGATGAGCGAGCGCCTCGGGCGCTGGCATTTCTGGCTGGCCTTCATCGGCTTCAACGCAGCCTTCTTCCCAATGCATATCGTCGGCCTGTGGGGCATGCCACGGAGGGTCTACACCTATCCGGCCGAGCTTGGCTGGGGAAACATCAACCTGTTCATAACAGCCGGCGCGGTCCTCTTCTTCCTGAGCTTCGTCGTGTTCACCTTCACCCTTGTGCATGGCGCGTTGAAAGGCGCACCGGCAGGCAACAATCCCTGGGACGCTGGCACGCTGGAATGGGCAACGCCATCGCCGCCGCCGAGTTATAATTTCTCGCGCATTCCCGTCGTTGCCCATGTCGAGCCGCTCTGGGCCGAACGCGCAACCCTTCCCGTGGCGACCGGGCTTCGCGTCGACACGCGCGAACTCCTCGTCTCGACGGTCGCGGAAGCTCATCCGGACATTCGCGAGAAATCGGCGACACCCTCGATTTGGCCGCTGTTTGCGGCCCTCGCTGTCGGCGGCACGTTTCTTTATTCGATCTTCACGCCTTGGGCGGTGGTCTGGGGCGCACTGCCGATCGCCATCACATTGATAGGATGGTTCTGGCCCAAGGGCGACCCGGAGGACGAGGAATGAAACAGCGTCCTGCGGCAGATATTTCCGGTCTCCCCACCTTTGGGCATGGTCCGCGCAGCCCGACTTGGTGGGGCACGCTCGGCTTCATGGCGCTGGAAGGCACCGGCTTTGCACTGGCGGCCGGCGCCTATCTCTACCTGGCGATGTTATGGCCTGAATGGCCGCTGAGCGCACCGCGGCCGAACCACTGGCCCGGGACGATCGTGATGCTGCTGTTGATTATCAGCCTGGTGCCGAACCACATCCTGCACGGCTACGCCAAGGAATGCGCCATCGTGCCGGTGCGGATCTGGCTCGTGGCCATGTCGCTGCTCGGCATAGCGCCGCTGGTTGTGCGCTGGTTCGAGTTTCCGGCACTGAACATCTACTGGGACACGAACGCCTATGGCTCGATGCTCTGGGTGCTGCTTGGGCTGCATACCGCGCATCTGATCACCGATGTCGGCGACACGATTGTGCTCACGGTGCTGATGTTCACGCACCACGGCAAGAGCGGCCGGCGTTTCGCCGACGTCGGCGACAATGTTTTCTACTGGGATTTCGTGGTCGTGACCTGGGTCCCGATCTATCTGCTGATCTATTGGGTACCGAGGCTCGGCTGACATGCGCGCGGTGTGGTTGGGAACTTCCTGGGGTGGACTTCTATCGGGGCCGTTGGCTTGGGCCGTCTCGACGCAACTGAACTACGCGCTGGTCCCCTGGCAATGCAAGCATCAGGTCCCGGTCGTGCTTCCCGTGGCATTGCTGCTTGCCTTGCTTTCTCTTCTCGGCGGTGCACTGTCCTGGCGGGCGAAGCGACAAGGCGGCGCCGCTTTCAAACCGGAGCGCACGCGCAGCACAGAGCGTTTCGTCGCCGATCTCAGCATGCTGGCGGCTTTGCTGTTTGCGCTCGTCATCATCATGCAGGGCAGCGCCGCGCTGATCCTCGACGAGTGCCTGCGATGAGCTTCGAGCCGCTCTTCTCCACCTCGATCTGCTATGGCTCCGGTGCGCCCGAGGCCGGATGGACGCTGGCTTTCCCCATCACGCTGCCGCTGGCTGGTCTTGCGCTCATCTACGCGGCCGGTGCGACCAGGCTGTGGCGCCGCAGCGGCCCCGGCCGGCCCTTACGGATGCGTCAGGCACTGCTGTTCGCCGCCGGGTGGGGCGTGCTGACGGCAGCGCTGGTCAGCCCGATCCATGCGCTCGGCGAGCGAATGTTTGCCGCGCATATGATCGAGCATGAACTGCTGATGGCCGGGGCGGCGCCGCTCCTGGTCGCCGCCTGCCCGGCCGCGGCGTTGCTGTGGGGATTGCCAGTAGCCTTCCGGCGCGCCCTGAGAATGGTTGGACATGGACGATTGCTGCAGATGGTCTGGGCGTTTGTCACCCGGCCCCTCAACGCCACAGTCATCCACGGCATTGCGATATGGATTTGGCATATTCCGATCCTGTTTGAGACAGCGCTCGAGCGTGGCGTGTTCCATTATGCCCAGCATGCAAGCTTCCTCGGCACCGGCCTGCTGTTCTGGTGGGCACTGCTGCCACGCCCGGGTCACCAGCAGGCCTATGGCAACGCCGTCATGCATCTTTTCTTCACCTCGCTGCACACCGGCCTGCTCGGCGTTCTGCTGCTTCTGTCGCCGAAGCTATGGTATCCGGAAAACGCTGCCGGCGCGGCATTGTGGAATCTGAGCCCGATTGAGGACCAGCAACTTGCCGGGCTGGTGATGTGGGTCCCGGCCGGACTGATCTATGGCGGGGTAGCGTTGCTGCTGGCTGGCCTCTGGATAAGAACGAGCGGGACAAGGGGGGCGGCGCATGCACTCCGACCTGTCTAGGCTGATTGCCGGCGCTGTCGCCGCGGTTGTTCTGCTGGTCCTCACCGTCGCCGCGCTCACCTGGTGGTCCGGCCGCACCGCCCGGGTCCAGCATGAGGCGGATGAGGCCACCGGCGGCGTAGGCGCACGCGCCATACCCATCATGAGGGCGAATGGATGTGCCGGCTGCCACACGATCCCCGGTGTGCCCGGCGCGGAAGGAAAGGTCGGTCCGCGCCTCGACGCCAGCCTTGCCGGCAGGGTCCATATAGGCGGTGTGCTGGCGAACAATCCGGAGAACATGATCCGCTGGATACGCGCTGCAAGGGAAATCAATCCGCGAACGGCGATGCCGTCGACTGGCATTTCCGAGCAGGAAGCGCGGGACGTCGCGGCTTATCTATACGCGCTCAAATGAGTACTGCTCGCCGGGAATGGTTCCGAGTGTCGGCCATAGCGATTGCACGCAGATCGACCCGCAGCGTCTGGACCGAACTGAACTATAGGCTTTGCAATACGCTTTCGGCAGCACAGATTTGATAGGTCCCGTCGGATCGCAGATACGCGAGACCCACCGCAGCCGCGATGGCCACTCCCGCGGCAGCGAGCAGGAGCTTGTCTCGCGGCTCCTGGTTGCTGAGTACGCCCTGGACGGCCGAAGACGCCTGGCCGACCGTGGCAGCTGCTTCGTCAGCGGCCTCGCCGGAGACCCGACGCAATCCGTCAACCACCCCGGGCATCCCGGCCCCCAGATTCCGCACCTTCTCTATGACGGTACCGACCAGGTCCCCCGCATTCTCACTTACTGTTTCGGCCGCCTCGGCGCTCAATTCACCCACTTTCGACGCGACCTCGCGGGATTGCTCCTTCAGCCGCCCTCTTTGCGCGTGCGGCAGATGACGGCAAGGGCGAAGGTGAGGTGCGCGCGGGGATGAAGGCGGGGAGCGGGTGCGCATCTCGCGGTCGGAGCGGTCGAGCGAGCGCAGGCGCGGCAGGGGGATTTTGAGAGGGAGGTAGGGCGCGTCCCAATAGGACCAGGCTCTAGGCGTTGCCCCGAGCCGCAGACGCCTCGGCCCAGGCGGGTGACGATCCTTCGCGCAAAAAGGAGGCTCGGGAAGACGAGCTGGCGTGTATCCTACAGGGAGCTCTGTTGGGCTAGGAGTTCGTTTTTCCCTAATTCTGAGGCGGCTTTAGCCATTATCGAGCACCAGAATCGATGCGACGTTAGCCGATTTTCCTTTGACTTATCTCATTGAAATTGTTCGACCATGTTAATTTCCGTGTATTTAAAACTTGTAATTGCACGGCATCATTGACTTGTAAACGTACAGCGTATGGAACAAGGCGGCCATCTGGAATTGCCGCAGGACGATCGCTGATATTGGTGCCTGACCCTAAAAATTTCTTTCGCTCTTCGTCGGCACTGGCGAGGTGGGAAGACTCAGTGCGGTGTCATTTGGTGGCGAGCGCCCAGCAACAGCGTAAGATGTATAGACAACCGGTCGCAACTGGTGTTCGTTTCCAATCCGATCGCATGCAATTCGGAAAATGCAGGAATCGTGACCATGGACGCCGCTTCCTTGTTTGATCTGACGGGAAAAAAGGCTCTGGTGACGGGCGCCAGCCGCGGCATCGGCCAGGCCTTGGCTGAGGCGCTCTCCGCGGCAGGTGCCGACGTCGCGGTGACCGCCCGCGACGAAGCGTCCCTTCTTGAGACGGCGGACCGAATTAGCGCTAACGGAAGAAGGTCGCTTTGCCGGTCACTCGACGTGCTCGACACCGATCGCATCCGCGTGGTGGTCGACGAGGTGGCGGATGCCTTTGGCGGGCTCGACATCCTGGTCAACAACGCCGGCTATGAGAAAGTCCAGCCGTCGCTCGACGTGGACGAAGCGGTGTGGGACCGCATCGTATCGACCAATCTGAGGGGCGCCTTCTTCTGCGCGCAGGCTGCGGCGCGGCGGATGGCTGCCGACAGCAGCGGTGGCGCGATCATCAATCTTTGCTCGCTGACCTCCTATGTCGGCATTCCGACCGCGGCACCTTACGGCTCCTCGAAGTCTGGACTTCTGGGCATGACGCGCGCGCTGGCCACGGAATGGGCATCGCTCGGCATCCGCGTCAACGCCATCGCTCCGGGGTATTTCCATACGGCGATGACAGATGCTTTTTATCAGGATCCCGACTGGCAGATGGCAATGCTGGCCAAGATACCGCAGCGGCGTTTCGGCACGATGGAGGATCTGGCGGGAGCCGTTGTATTCCTGGCGAGCGGGGCATCCGCCTATGTCACCGGGCATTGCCTCCCAGTTGACGGCGGCTATCTCGCATCCATCTGAGCGACTGAGGGCGGGTGCAACAAGAACCGTGTAGACCCATGTTGTATATGGTTGTATATACCACCTCGCAACGCTGGACGTTCTTGCATGCGGCCGGCGACAAAAAGGGGAACCACAATGCAGGAGCCTTTCCGGGCCGGAGCTTCGCGGGAAGCGGAAGGCGGCAGGGAAATTGCAGTCACAGTCCGCAACGTCGGGATGGACTTCGATGGGGTTCACGCCGTCAAGAATGCGTCCTTCGATCTGCCGAAGGGCCGGTTCCTCACCATTCTGGGGCCTTCGGGGTCCGGCAAGACGACCCTCCTGCGCATGATCGCGGGATTCCAGACCCCGAGCAGCGGCGAGATCTTCATCAACGGTGAAGCGGTGAGCGCGGTGCCACCGCACAAGCGGTCGATCGGCATGGTCTTTCAGAGGCTTGCGTTGTTTCCACATATGACGGCGGCTGAGAATGTCGCCTTCCCGCTGAAGATGCGTCGGCGCGATGCACGCACCATTCCCGAACGCGTCGAGCGATACCTCGCGCTGGTCCGGCTCGGGGGCTATGGCGGCAGGCGCATTCACGAACTTTCCGGCGGGCAGCAGCAACGCGTCGCGATCGCGCGCGCGCTGGTGTTCGAGCCCGACCTGCTGCTGCTCGACGAGCCGCTGGCTGCGCTCGACCGCAAGCTGCGCGAGGAAATGCAGCTCGAATTCCGCCGCATCCAGCGAGAGCTCGGCGTCACCACGATCAACGTCACCCACGACCAGCGCGAGGCGCTGGTGGTTTCCGACGACATTGTGGTCATGGATCAGGGCGAGATCCAGCAGAAGGCGCGGCCAATCCATACCTACCGCCAGCCCCGCAACGCCTTCGTCGCCAATTTTATCGGCGTCACCAACTTCATTGCCGGTACGGTACGGTCCGTATCGGAAGGGGGCGACGTCTCCATCCTTCGCGGTGCTCTGACGCTTGCCGGAAAAATCGGCGATCCGGTCAATCCACCTGCGGAGGGCGGCAAGGCGTCGGGAGCGATCCGCGCCGAGCAGATCCGTCTCGCCGGCGACGCTGCTCAGCTGTCGAAGCTCGATTGCGTGCTGGCCGGGACTGTAATCGATACGATCTTCGAAGGCGAGCGCATGGTCTACGAGGTAGCCTGCGCCGCGATTGGCGACGAGGTCATTCGCGTTTTTGACCATGATCCCGCCGCGCACACGCAGTTCGACATAGGCGAAAGCGTGTTCCTGGGGTGGAATGCCAGGGACATGCTTGTTTTTCGATAGAACCGGAAACCGGTCAAACCCAGAGGAGAATGCAGATGAAGCGCTTCAAGCCGACATTATCCCATCTTTCCCGCAGAACCTTCCTTCAGGCCACCGCCGC
This sequence comes from Mesorhizobium sp. BHbdii, assembly GCF_053848045.1. Classification (NCBI taxonomy): domain Bacteria; kingdom Pseudomonadati; phylum Pseudomonadota; class Alphaproteobacteria; order Hyphomicrobiales; family Phyllobacteriaceae; genus Mesorhizobium; species Mesorhizobium sp. BHbdii. The sequence goes on from NZ_JBSPKX010000003.1 coordinate 348,219, forward strand.
GCTCGGCGGCGCCTCAGCTCTCGGCCTGCGCAGGTCCTATGCGCAGGAACCGGAAAAGCCGGCGGAGATCATCGTGCGCGCCTGGGGCGGCAGCTGGGTGGATAGCCTGAAGGCCGGCGTGTCCGACAGCTTCACCAAAATGACGGGGATCGCTGTCCGTCACGACCTGACTGAAGACAACGAGATCCAGCCCAAAGTCTGGGCGGCCGTGGCGCAGAACCGGGTCCCGCCGATCCACATCAACTGGGACACCACCACCAATGCCACGAAGTCGGCACTGCGCGGCGTGACAGAAGATCTCTCCGACCTGCCGAACCTCGCCAATGTGACGGACCTTGCCAAGCCGGCCGGCCTGGAAGGCTTCCCGATCGTCAATACCTACGGCTATGTCTATGTGCTGGCCTATCGGCCTGCGGCGTTCCCGGACGGACCGCCGAAGTCCTGGAAAGACCTGCTCGACCCGAAGTTCAAGGGCCGGCTTGCCTTCTACAATGACGGCATCGGCTTCCACTTCCCAGCCCAGGTCGCCGGTGGCGGCAAGCTGGAGGACATACCCGGCAACATGCAGCCGGCTTGGGATTTCATCACCAAGATGAAGGCGCAGCAGCCGCTGCTCGGCGAAGATCCCGACTTCACCACCTGGTTCCAGAACGGCGAAATCGATGCCGCCTGCACCATCTCCACCAACGCCCGGGAGGCCCGCAAGAACGGCGTGAAAATCGAATGGGTTGTGCCGGAGGAGGGTGCGAAATTCGACACGGACGGTTTGTGGATCCCCAAGGGCCTGCCGGAAAACGAACTCTACTGGGCCAAGCAGTACATCAACCATGCGCTGACCAAGGAAGCCCAGCAGGTCTGGCTGGACGGCCTCGGCTTGCCGGGCGTGGTGCCGGGCCTCACACCGCCGAAGGATCTGGTGGGCGACCCGTCCTATCCGACCACCGAAGCGGATTTCCAGCGCCTCATCCGCATCTCGTCGAAGATCCAGGTCGAGAACGAGAGCGAGTGGTTTTCCAAGTTCAAGGCGATCATGCAGGGCTGACGCCGGGTCGGCCGGTGCTGCGCTGGCGGCACCGGCTCCTTTACGAGGTCGGTTACGGATTTCTCATGCGGGCAGCCAGGACAGCCTATCCCTTGAAATGGCGTATCATGGATGCGCTGGAAGGCATTGCCGCCGCCATCTGGCCAGCGCGATTCAGGCGCGCCACGCCCTATGTGATGCTGCTTCCGGCAGTGCTGCTGGTCGGACTGCTCGTGCTTGGTCTCATCCAGATCGCGGATGCAAGCCTGCGCACGCTTGACACCACCACCTTCCAATTCTCGGACGATTATTCCATCGCGAATTTCCGGCGGGCGCTGACAGAGCCGCTGTTCCTCGTTGTCGCGCAGCGCAGCCTCATCGCCGCCCTGATCGTCACCGCGGTGACACTCGTCTTCGCCTTTCCCTACGCCTATCTGATGGTGCGCACGCGTTCGCCAAGACTGCGCAAATTCCTGCTGATTGCGCTGTTCCTGCCCTTCTTCATCGGCCAGGTTGTGCGTGCATATGGCTGGCTGATCATCCTCGGCAATCAGGGCATGGTGAACGAGGCGCTCGGCCTTATCGGGGTCGCCCCGATGCGACTCATCTACAACTATCCCGCCGTGCTGTTCGGCCTCGTCCAGTACATGCTGCCCTTCGCCGTACTGATGCTCGCGCCGGCACTCACCGCCATTCCCGAAGAGCTGGAGGCGGCCGCTGGATCGCTCGGTGCGAACTGGGTTCGCACATTCATCCATGTCGTGTTGCCACTCGCTCGTCCGGGCTTCATCGGCGCCGGCGTGGTGGTGCTGACGCTTTCGCTCACCGATTTCGCAGTCCCCGCGATCCTTGGCGGCGGCTCGCAGGACTTCATCGCCAACGCCATCTACGATCAGTTCTTCCGAACGTCTGACCAGGGCCTCGGCGCGACGCTGGCGCTTATGCTTGTCGCGCTCGGGTCAATTCTCGTCGGCTTGGTGTTCGCGCTGTTCGGAGCCGGAACGCTTGCGATGGGGAGGTCACGGGCGTGAACGGCTCGCGCAGCAAATCCGTTGTCTTGTGGACCCTGGTCACGATCGCCCTGGTGACGCTTTCAGCGCCGACGATCGTCGTGCTCGGCGCTTCCTTCACCGGCGGCAACATCATCACGTTTCCGCCGGACGGGCTATCGCTGCGGTGGTACGCGCGCATCTCACAGGCCTCCGACCTGCGCAACGCTTTCCTGCGCACGCTCCATGTCGCGACGGTATGTACGATCGTTGCCATTCCCGTGGGCACGCTGGCTGGCATCGCGCTGGCGAAATATGCGGTGCGTTTTGAGAAGACGATGCAGATTTATCTGCTGCTGCCCTTTACCATCCCGCTGATCGGATCGGGCATCGGCCTCATGCTGATTTTCGGCAACGCCGGCATTCTCGGCCAGCTCTGGCCGGTCGGCATCGCCTGCTGCGTCATCAACCTTCCCTTCATGATCTGGGCGGTGACGGCGAGTGCCACCGGGCTTGACCCGGACCTGGAACTGGCCGCCGCCAACTGCGGCGCGCCGCCGCTCCAGGTGTTCTTCTCCGTCACCCTGCCGGCGGTGATGCCGGGGGTGATCACCGGCTCGCTGCTGATGTTCATCCTTGCGCTCAACGAGTTCCTGGTCAGCCTGCTGCTCGTCGATGCGCGCATCGTGACGCTGCCGGTGCTGATCTACAACTCCATCCGCTCGATCATCACACCGGATCTTGCCGCGATCTCCGTGGTCTTCATCGCCTGCTCGGCTGTCGCCATCTTCCTGCTCGACAGGCTGGTCGGGCTCGACATCTTCCTGAAATCGAAATGAGGAATGCCGGCCTGCCGGCCGCAAAGGGAAATCCTATGCCAAACGTATCGTTCCACGACCTGAGCCAGATCGACGCCGCCGGTCGTTCGGCACTGATGCGGCGCTCAGAGACCGATCTCTCTGGCTTTATGGAGAAGGCCGCACCGATCATCGAGGCGGTCCGAACAGAAGGCGACGCCGCGCTCGTCCGCTTCGCCCGCGACTTTGACAAGGCAGATCTCGATGCCGCGCGGCTGAAGGTCAGCCCCGCGGAGTTCGACGCCGCCTTCGACATGGTGGACGAGGACGTGGTCGCCGCCATTCGCTTCGGCATCGACAACATCCGGTATTTCCACGAAGAACAGAGGCCGGAAGCGATGTGGCTCAAGGAAATGCGGCCCGGCGCCTATGCCGGCGACCGCTTCACGCCGATCCGCTCGGTGGCGCTCTATGTCCCGCGTGGCAAAGGGGCGTTCCCTTCGGTGACAATGATGACCGCGGTGCCCGCAGTGGTGGCGGGCGTCCCGGAGCTTGCTATCGTCACGCCGCCAGCGCCCGATGGTTCGGTGGACGCAGCGACACTGGTTGCAGCGCGCCTCGCCGGCGTCGCCACGGTCTACAAATGCGGTGGCGCGCAGGCGGTCGCCGCGGTCGCCTACGGCACGGAAACGATCAGGCCGGCGCTCAAGATCGTCGGTCCAGGCAGCCCCTGGGTGGTTGCGGCCAAGCGGCTGCTTGCCGGGGTGATCGATCCCGGCCTTCCCGCCGGTCCGTCCGAAGCGATCATCCTCGCCGACGACAGCGTGCATGGCGGGCTAGCCGCGCTCGACCTCCTCATCGAGGCAGAGCACGGACCGGACTCATCGGCCTACCTGGTGACACACAGCCGCCGCGTGGCCGAGGAGGCATTGGCCGCCCTGCCCGAGCACTGGGCGCGCATGACCGAGCAGCGAGTAGCGTTTTCCACCGCGGTGCTGACCGGCGCCTGTGGCGGCATCGTCCTGACGGCGGCGATCGAGGAGAGCTACCGCTTCATCAACGACTATGCACCGGAGCATCTGGAGATACTCTCCAACGATCCCTTCGCATACCTTGGCCACATCACCGAAGCCGCCGAGATCCTGATGGGGCCGCACACGCCAGTCTCGATCGGCAATTTCGGGTTAGGCCCCAATGCCGTCCTGCCGACCAGCCGCTGGGCTCGTACCTGCGGCCCGCTCTCGGTCACGGATTTCGTCAAGCGTTCTTCCATCGGCTACGTGACGGCGGCGGCCTATCCGGAATTCGCGCGCCATGCCCGCACGCTTGCCCGCTACGAAGGCTTCTCCTCGCATGAACACGCCGTCTCCGACGTGCGCGACCGATATCTGGTGCGGTAGCGACGATGAAGGCTGCCAGACTCCACGCGGCGGGCGATTTGCGGGTTGAGGATGTGCCGTCTCCCGGCGAACCCGCGCCTGGCTGGGTGCGGCTCAAAGTGACGGCTGCCGGCATCTGCGGCTCGGACCTCCACAACTTCCGCACCGGTCAGTGGATCAGCCGGGCGCCGAGCGTCGCCGGGCACGAGTTCTCTGGCGAGGTGACAGCCGTGGGCGCCGGCGTGTCCCAGTTGGCCTGCGGAGATCGGGTCGTCGCCGATTCGCGTTTCTGGTGCGGCGAATGTCCTGCTTGCCGGGCCGGCCTGCATAATGTCTGTGCCAGACTGGGCTTTGTAGGCGAGGTTTGCGACGGTGGCTTCGCGGAAGAGACGGAGCTGCCGGCGCGGCTGCTCCTGCGCCACGACCCGGCGCTCGATCCCGCAATCGCCGCCATGGCGGAGCCGCTGGCGGTCGCCCTGCACGCCGTCCGGCGACTGTCGGCGCCGGCCGGGGTGCCGGTACTTATCGCCGGTTGCGGCCCGATCGGCGGGCTGGCTGCGCTGCTCCTGTCGCGGCACCGCGAGAGGCCGGTCCTGGTCGCCGACCGCAATTCGGCACGTGCGGATCTTGTGGCCGAGGTGAGCGGCGCGACCGTCGTCGACCTGGACGCCCTGCCCTGTGATCCCAATCTGCGCCATGCCATCGACGCGACGGGAAACGTGGCGGTGATGGCGCAACTGCTCGATCTCCTGGCCGGGGGTGGCACGCTGGCGCTGGTCGGCATATCGCATGGCCGCCTCGATCTCGACCCCAACCTCCTGGTCGAACGCGAGATCGCGCTTGTCGGTTGCCACGCCTTCGCCGACGAGCTTGCGCCGGCCGTCGCGATGCTTGGTGATCTCGCCCCCGCGCTGTCGCGCTTCGTGTCCGAAGAGATCGCGATCGGCGAGATTCCCGTCGCCTACCAGCGCCTGATCGCAGGCACGAGCGGCGGGTTGAAGACCATCATCCGAATGGAGAGAGGATGATGATCAGGCTTCCCGAAACCGCCGGGCCCCTCTACGAAAAGGTCAAGGACTACGTGCTCGGCAACATCGGCAGCGGCAAATGGCCGAAGGACCGCAGGCTGCCTTCCGAAAACGAGCTGGTCAGCACGCTTGGCGTCTCGCGGATGACTGTGCACCGGGCGCTGAGGGAACTGACCTCGGAAGGCCACCTCCTGCGCATCCAGGGCGTAGGCACCTTCGTGGCGCCGCCGAAACCGCAATCGGCCCTCATCGAAATCAGGAACATTGCCGGCGAGATCGCCGCGCGCGGCGCACGCCACAGGGCCGAGGTCGTCGTCCTCGAGAAGATCCGCAACCCGGCGCTGGACCTCATTGTCGCCTTCGAGTTCACGCGCCGCAGACCGGTCGCCCATTCGATCATCGTGCATTTCGAAGACGAGGTGCCTGTCCAGCTCGAGGAGCGCTTTGTCAATCCGGCTCTCGCACCGGACTACCATCGGCAAAATTTCGTTGCGACCACCACCTACGACTATCTGCAGCGGGCGACGCCGCTGACGGAAGTGGAGCACGTGATCTCGGCCGTCGCCGCAGAAGAGATGGCGGCCCGCCATCTGATGATTCGGCCCGGCGACCCCTGCCTGCTCCTGCATCGGCGGACCTGGTCGGGCGCGGCGGTCGCGACCGTCAACAATCTCACCTATGTCGGCAGCCGCTATTCGCTTGGCAGCCGCTACGCGCCCTCACCCGCCGCATAGCAGCAACGGCCCGCCAAGCGGGTGGGCAGCGTCATCGGCCCAACGGCTGCCTTGATAGGGAAATCAGTTCTGCCTCGTCGATCACGCCGGCCATGTAGTGGCAATAATACGAGACGCGAGCGCCTCACGCTGACCAGTCGATTGACCTTCAAGCTTGAGCTGTTGGAACGTTCGAGCCAGCAGAGCCAACTCGGACGGATCAAAAATACCAGCTTCCTCAGCTTTTCGACGGATCGCCATGGCTTCCTCAAAGACGATGACGTGTCTTTGCAACGTTTCCGGCGACATTGTGTTCCTGGAGGTGCTCAAGACAAGCTTGGGCGCGCGCGCCCTTGCTAGCCATCAGCTGACAGCGGCTAACCCCAGTGGCCGCTAGCCGGCCTGCCCTAAGAGCGCACCACCAGAGGCACCAGACCTTCATGGCGATGGTCGAGATAGCACACAACGCGGTCGCCAATGCGCTCGAAGATGAGATCGACTTTCGCCTCGCCGATGGCCAGATGGCGGATAACAATGTTGTCGATACCGATCGGCAGCCGCGGGCGTTCCACAGTGATCTCGCGTTTCCAGCCGTCGACCCGGATGCCCAGGCAGGCCTGCAGCATCATGAACGCGGAGCCTGCCGACCAGGCCTGCGGCAGACATGCGACCGGGTAGGCCACCGGTGAATCGCTCGCCGCGCGCGTAAAGCCGCAGAACAGCTCCGGCAGCCGCATGTTGAAACGGACCGCCGCCTCGAACATACCGCTCATCAGCTTCACGACGTTGTCGCGCTCGTGATAGCGGGCGAGCCCGGAGGCGCAGAGTGCGGTGTCGTGCGGCCAGATCGAGCCATTATGATATGACATAGGGTTGAATGGGATCTCGTCGTCGGCCAGTGTGCGAACGCCCCAACCGCTATGGAGATGACCAGAGAGCAGCTGGGACGCGACTGACTGAGCCCGTTCCGCCGACGGCAGCCCGACGTAAAGCAGGTGACCGGCATTGGATGTGCGAACCGCGCATTGCTTGCCTTCTCCGTCGATTGCCAAAGCATAGAAATCGCGGTCCGGCATCCAGAAATGCGTCTCCACTGCCTGACGGATCCTCTCTGCCAGGGCGCTCCAGTGCGCCGCCTTTGCATCGTCGCCGCGCCTGGCGGCCAGCGCCGCCATCCCTTGATATGCGGCGAAGGCATAACCTTGCACCTCGACCAATGCGATCGGTCCTTTGGGGATCGTGCCGTCGGCATGGAAGACGGCATCGGAACTGTCCTTCCAGCCTTGGTTGAACAGACCCGTGTCGGCCGCCCTGTTGTAGGTTACAAAGCCATCCCCGTTGCGCGCTCCGACCTCTTCCATCCACGCAGTGGCAGCGCCCAGGGAGTTCCACATGCGATCTACGAATGCCTCGTCTCCGGTGCGATCGGCGTAGGACGAAGCCAGGTAGACATAGAGTGGCGTGGTGTCGACGCCGCCATAGTAGCGGCCGAACGGCAGTTCGCGCAGCACGGCCATTTCCCCCTTGCGGGTTTCATGCATGATTTTGCCAGGCTCGGCATCGTCGAATACAGAGGTCTCGGTCGATTGATAGTGGGCAAGGAAGGCCAGGACCCCTCGAGCAAGGTCCGGATTGAGCCAAAGCATCTGCAAGGCGGAAATGACGCCGTCGCGGCCGAAAGCCGTCGAAAACCAAGGGATGCCGGCATACGGGTATGGCCCGGTCTCCAGATCGGTCGTCAGCAGCGCGATGTCGGCGCGCGTGCGTGTCAACCAGTCATTGAACACGCGCCCGGAGCTGAAGACGGTGGCGCCCTGCCGGCGCTTTGAGCGCATCGCGAAGCGGGCTCGCGCAGCGGCCGCGCGAAAGCGGTCGCTGGAGGGGGTTTCTACGCTGTGGCCGACCTCCAGGTACAATGCTCTGCTGTCACGCCTTGCCACAACAATGAGGAAATCGGCGTGATCGGGGTGCACCTGATCGGGCTTGATCGAGAATGCGATAACCGATTGACGAGCCACATTGTCGAGGCCTTCATATCGGAACGTTACGCTCGCCTCGCCGACCAGTGCGTCATGCGCGCGACCGCGGCGGCTGCGCATAGTGCCGCGCACCTCGAACATGTCACGGAAATCGGCGTCGAAGTCGAGCCGGACCGGCAGAACAACCTCGCGCGCGGAGTAGTTGGTGAACTTGATGCGTTCGAACATGCGGTCCTGCCAGATGAACCGCGTCCGATCGACGTGGACGACGCCCGGCAATGCTTCGCTGCCATTCGGCCCGATAGTGGCTAGATTGGTGAGATTGGCGGTGAATAGGATGTTGTCCTGCGACAGCGAGGCGCCGAGCAGCGACGGCATCCGGCCGCCAATGAACAGACGGAAGCGCGACAATACACGCGTGTCGTCGCGGAAAAGCCCGTCGCCGGTGCCGCGTATGTCGCCGTAGCTGTCTGCGACGACGAAGCAATCCTCGTGTTTCAGCGCAAATTGCCGATGCGGCTCGCGCGGTGCCGTTTCGTCGATTGCCGGCAGCGCCACGGCTGGATCAATCTTGCGGTCTTCGAGTTGAGTGGTCATGGTCACCCCCTCCCGTTCAGAAGCGAACAAGGCGGCTCAGGCGCTGATCCGGGCAGCCGAGCCGTCGCCTTGCTCGGTCAGGTAGACATAGTCATCATTGCGGCATTTTTAGCGCGCTTGTTTTGAGAACCAAGTGCTTTCGTTATGTCGTCCGAGAGCGAGCCATAGATCGCCACGTAGTCGCGGCACATGCGCTCAACCGTGAATCGCTCTTCAAAAGTCCGTCGCACCCGTGCACGATCGAGGCCGTTTATCCGCCGTACCGCGTCCACAGCTCCGTCGAGCGTGTCGACGATCAACCCGGACACACCATCGTCGATGACCTCGGGAACGGCGCCGCGTCTAAACGCTATCACAGGCGTGCCGCAGGCCATCGCCTCGATGGTTACGAGTCCGAAGGGTTCCGGCCAGTCAATAGGGAACAAAAGCGCTGCCGCATTGCCCAAAAAGTCTGCTTTTTGCCGTTCGTCGATCTCGCCGATGAATTCCACGTGGGAATTTCGAAGCACCTGGGGTTCGACCCGCTCTTTCCAATATGATTGGTCTACCTTGTCGATCTTGGCGGCAATCTTCAGCGGCATTCCGGTACGCGCTGCGATTTCAATCGCTGTTTCCGGCCCCTTTTCCGGTGAGATGCGGCCGAGGAAGGCGAGATAGCCCGAGGCTTTCGGGCGAAAAGGGAGAAGGTCGCGAGGCAGACCGTGATACACCGTTCCGATCCAATGGACAGGCGGCATGGGCCAGCGTTGATCGTCAGAAATCGAAACCAGCGGAATGTCATCAAACATCGCATAAAGCTGCGCCAGATCCGGGAGGTCGAGCCGTCCATGAAGTGTCGTAACGGTTCGCTCGGCAAAGTCCCGGACTACGGGGAAGTGGAGAATATCGATGTGAAAATGCAGCACGTCGAATTCATCGGCCCGCCTGCGCACCTGTTCAAGCATCATCACGTGCTGGGGAATATCGTGCCGGACCCTGGGATTCAGGCGCAATGCAATATCGCAACACGGTACCAATTCGGCAGAGGTGCGTGAATCACCGCTGGCAAACAAGGTCACATCATGCCCCTGCCGAACAAGCTCCTCAGTCAGATATGAAACTATTCTCTCGGTCCCGCCATAGGTCCGCGGCGGCACGGCTTCGGTAAGAGGGGCGATCTGGGCAATTTTCATCTGCAACACTTCTCGAAAGTGAAGGTCATCCTTCAAAAAGCTCCGACGGCAATCCCCTTCCTCGCGTTCATTGCGGTGCGGTCCTCCTCGCCAACTCTCGAAGCGCCGATATGTTCCCGGCGGGAACAAACGCCCGAGTCAGGGGAGTTCAAGCAGATGGACCAAAAGGAGAACCAGGATGGTTACGAAGCTTCAGGACACAAAAGCCGTCAAGGGACCGAGCGACGAGCATGGCGGCAACCGCGGCGGCAATCAGGAGAAGAAGGACAAGCCGCAAAAGAGCAGCCAGGCTGCCGGCAAGAATCCAAACCGCGGCGAGGACTGAACGATGCCTGCCCCGCAGGCGGACCGTAATGGCTGCGATCCCCGACCATCGATAGGAGTGACACCATGACAAAGACCAGCTCGTTTACGAAAGCCGAGCATCCTGTATCAGGAAAGAGGGCAAGCGGCAGCGACAAGGCCAAGGAACCGGCCAAGGGCGGCGCCCAAGCCAGGAACGCCCAGGAATGGGGCGGCGGATCGAAAGCGTCGAAGGGCAAGATCACCCGGGCAGACCGGGAAAACTCCAACTCGAGCCGGCGCAGCTAAGCTTTTGCATTCATCTAATCAGTCGGCGCGCATTTCGAACTGCTTGGACGGGATGGGTTCGGATTGGGGTGGTTCGGATTACAGGCCCATCTCGCCTGTCGTTTGCCCCTTCGACGTTGCAATTCGAAAATGATCGAAGGCCCCGTGCCACAGCGCCGGCAATTGCGGCCTTGACGCGATGTGCATTAGGTCGTTTGTTGCGGGCGGGAGTGCCACGGGAGGAAACCATGGAAGTCACCCTGGGGGCGGATAGCCTCGCAGCGCGGTTCCACGTTTTCACGCCAATGACCGGCGAAGGCTCCCGCGCATGAATTCCGGAGCGATCCTCGAAGCAGCGGGATTGACTAAGGAATTTGGGGGTTTCGTCGCTGTCAGCAATGTCAACCTGACGGTCGAGCGAGGATCGATCCACGCGCTGATCGGGCCCAACGGCGCAGGCAAGACGACCCTCTTCAACTTGCTGACCAAATTCCTCCAGCCGACGCGCGGCGCGATCCGCTACCAAGGCCGCGACATCACCAGGATGCAGCCGGCCGACATCGCGCGGCTGGGCCTGGTGCGCTCCTTCCAGATATCGGCGGTGTTTCCGCACATGACGGCACTCGAGAATGTCCGCATCGCGCTGCAGCGCCGGCGCGGCGACAGTTTCGATTTCTGGCGTTCCGAGAAAGTGCTCTCCAAGCTCAATAGCGAGGGTGCGGCTCTTCTCGCCGATGTCGGCCTGACCGAGTTTTCGGATATCCGCGCCAGCGATCTGTCCTACGGCCGCAAACGCGCGCTTGAGATCGCGACGACGCTGGCGCTGAACCCTGAAATGCTGCTCCTCGACGAGCCTATGGCCGGCATGGCGCAAGAAGACATCGAGCGCATTTCGGCGCTGATCCGGCGCATCTCCAAGAAGCGCACCATTTTGATGGTTGAGCATAATCTTTCGGTCGTAGCCTCGCTGTCGAACCGCATCACCGTGCTCGCGCGCGGCAAAGTCCTCGCCGAAGGCGACTATGCTGCGGTTTCCAAGGATCCGCGCGTTATCGAAGCCTATATCGGGGCCGGACATGTCTGAAGTTGAACTGACGAGCAGGCCGGCTCCTGCCCCCTCGGCGAAACCGCTGCTGCGCGTCGATGGCCTGCAGGGCTGGTACGGCGAGAGCCATGTGCTTCACGGCGTGAGTTTCGAGATTGGCGAAGGCGAAGTGGTGACGCTGCTCGGCCGCAACGGCGCCGGCAAGACGACGACGCTGAAGGCAGTCATGGGCATCCTTTCCAGGCGCTCGGGCTCGGTCACCTATGACGGCCGCGAGACGATCAGGCTGCCGTCGCGGTTGATCGCACAGATGGGCATCGCCTACTGCCCAGAGGAACGTGCGATCTTTTCCAGCCTTTCGGTCGAGGAGAATTTGATGCTGCCGCCGCAGGTGCGCCCCGGTGGGCTCAGCGTCGAGCAGATTTTCGAGCTTTTCCCGAACCTGAAGGAGCGGCTTTCGAGCCAAGGCACCAAGCTTTCGGGCGGCGAACAGCAGATGCTCGCCATCGGCCGGATCTTGCGGACGGGCGCGAAGCTTTTGCTGCTCGATGAGCCGACCGAAGGGCTTGCGCCCGTCATTGTGCAGCAGATCGGTCGCACCATTGCCCGGCTCAAGGACGAGGGATTCACGATCGTGCTCGTTGAACAGAATTTTCATTTCGCCGCGTCGGTCGCGGACCGTCACTACGTGGTCGAACAGGGGCGCGTGATCGACACGATCCCCAACGACGAACTCGACGCCAACATCGACAAACTGCACGCCTATCTCGGTGTCTGAGGCAATCATCAACGGCGCGTTGCGCCGCAATCGGAGGAGAGTAGCGATGAAAAAAATGGGGTTTATTCTGGCTTCGCTGACGAGCCTGCTGATGGCCGGCACGGCCCACGCCACGGATGTCAAGATCGGCGTTCTGAATGACCGTTCCGGCATCTATGCAGACATCGCCGGTGAAGGTTCGGTCATCGCGGCCCAGATGGCGGCGGAAGACTTCAAGGCGGCGGACAAGGGCATCAACGTGTCGATCGTCTCCGCCGACCACCAGAACAAGCCGGACGTGGGCTCGAACATCGCCCGCCAGTGGTACGACACTGAAAATGTCGATGTAATCGCCGACGTGCCAACCTCGTCGGTGGCGCTCGCCGTCAACGAGATCACCAAGGAGAAGAACAAGATCTTCCTCGCCTCGGGTCCGGCCTCGTCCGACCTCACCGGCAAAGCATGTTCGCCCAACACCGTCCACTGGACCTACGACACCTGGGCGCTTGCCAACGGCACGGGCTCGGCCATGGTCGCACAGGGCGGCGATAGCTGGTTCTTCGTCACAGCCGACTATGCGTTCGGCCACGCGCTCGAGCGCGATACGTCGGCGGTCGTCGAAGCATCGGGCGGCAAGGTTCTCGGCGCTGTCCGTCATCCTTTCCCCGGCCAGGATTTCTCGTCCTTTCTGCTGCAGGCGCAAGGGTCGGGTGCCAAGGTCGTCGGCCTCGCAAATGCCGGCGGCGACACGATCAACGCGGTCAAGCAGGCGTCGGAATTCGGCATCACGCAGGGTGGCCAGGCGCTCGCCGCCCTGCTGATGTTCATCAATGACGTGCATGCGCTTGGCCTCGACGTGGCGCAAGGCCTCGTGCTCACCAGCGCGTTCTACTGGGACAAGGACGATCAAACGCGGGCATTCTCTGCCCGCTTCCAGGAGCGGAATGCCGGACAAAAGCCTTCGATGATCGAGGCGGGAGTCTACGCTTCGGTCCTGCATTACCTTAAAGCCGTCGAGGCCGTTGGTGACAAGGATGCGACCAAGGTGATGGCCAAGATGAAGGAAATGCCGACCGACGATCCGCTGTTCGGCAAGGGTACGATCCGCGCCGACGGGCGCAAGCTGCACGACATGTATCTGTTCCGCGTCAAGAAGCCGGACCAGTCGAAGGGGCCATGGGACTATTTTGAGACGGTGGCCACCATTCCGGCCGACAAGGCGTTCCGCCCGCTCGCCGAAGGCGGCTGTTCGCTCGTTAAATAAGCGCCCTCGCCAACGACGCGCCGAACCGCTCGGCGCGTCGTCTCGTCGACAAGTCAGCTGGAGCGACCATGTTCGAACTGCTTGGAATTCCGCCGCAGGTCCTGTTCGGCCAGTTGCTGCTCGGGCTGATCAATGGGTCCTTCTACGCGGTTCTGAGCCTCGGGCTGGCGGTCATCTTCGGTCTCTTGAACATCATCAATTTCACGCATGGCGCGCAGTACATGCTGGGCGCCTTCGGCGCTTGGATGCTGCTCAACTATCTCGGCGTCGGTTACTGGTGGGCTGTGTTCATCGTTCCGCCGATCGTCGGCGTCACCGGGATCGTGCTCGAGCGCGTGCTGATCCGACGGCTCTATCACCTAGACCATCTCTACGGACTGCTTCTCACTTTCGGCCTGGCGCTGATAATCGTCGGCTTCTTCCGCCAGTTTTTCGGCGTATCTGGCCTGCCTTACCCGCCGCCGCCGCTTTTGACCGGCGGGCATAATCTCGGTTTCATGTACCTGCCCAATTCGCGCGCCTGGGTGATTGTGGCTTCCCTGATCGTTTGCCTCGCGACCTGGTTCATCATCGAAAAGACCCGGCTTGGCGCCTATCTGAGGGCAGCGACCGAGAACCCGACGATGGTCGGCGCGTTCGGCATCAACGTGCCGCTGCTGGTCACGCTCACGTATGGCTTCGGCGTCGCACTCGCGGGTTTCGCCGGCGTGCTCGCCGCGCCGATATACGCAGTCAATCCGAACATGGGGGCAGACCTGATCATTGTCGTCTTCGCCGTCGTCGTCATCGGCGGCATGGGCTCAATCCTGGGCTCGATCCTCACCGGCTTTGGGCTTGGGTTGATCGAGGGCCTGACCCGCGTGTTCTATCCGGAAGGCTCGGCCGTGGTGATCTTTGTCATCATGGCGCTCGTGCTGCTCGTCAAACCCGCCGGTCTGTTTGGGCGGAGTGTGTGATGGCAACCGACACCAACCCGATCGCTATGGCGACCATCACGTCCGTTGGCGCCGCGGGCATGCCCCGTCATCACCTTGCGATCTTCGCCGCGCTTTTCGTCTTCCTCATCGCCGCGCCATTTCTGCTCTATCCGATCTTTGTCATGAAGGTGCTGTGCTTCGCGCTGTTTGCCTGCGCCTTCAACCTGTTGCTCGGCTTTGGTGGCCTCCTGTCCTTCGGCCACGCAGCCTATTTCGGCATGGCAAGCTACGTCTCGGCCCATGCGGCAAAGGTGTGGGGTCTGACGCCTGAACTTGCCATTGTCGCGGGCACGCTGGTGGCAGCCGTGCTCGGTCTCGCCATCGGTTCCCTCGCCATTCGCCGCCACGGCATCTATTTCGCCATGGTGACACTGGCTTTTGCGCAGATGATCTATTTCTTCTCGCTGCAGGCGGCGTTTACCGGCGGCGAGGACGGCATCCAGGCCGTGCCGCGCGGCCATCTGTTCGGGCTGATCGACCTGCGCTCGAGCGAAGTCCTCTATTTCTTCGTGCTCGCTGTCTTCTTCGCCGGCATATTGCTGATCTACCGGATTATCCATTCGCCGTTTGGACAGGTGTTGAAGGCGATCCGCGAGAACGAGCCCCGCGCGATCTCGCTGGGCTATCGGGTCAACCGCTACAAGCTCGCCGTATTCGTGCTGTCGGCCACGCTCGCCGGCGTCGCCGGTGCAACCAAAGCAATCGTGTTCCAATTGGCGTCCCTTACCGACGTCTACTGGACCATGTCCGGCGAGGTCGTGCTGATGACGCTCTTGGGCGGCATGGGCACAGTGTTCGGACCGATCGTCGGCGCGGCAGTCATCGTCACGATGCAGAACTACCTCGCGACATTCGGCGACTGGGTCACCATCGGCCAGGGCATCATCTTCGTTGTCGCGGTGCTGTCGTTCCGGGAGGGCATCGTTGGCGTCCTGGCAAAATGGATCCGGAAGCCGCTCTGAACGAGCATGAGGCCGAAATTTCGGATCATCAATGGTCGACATCGAGAAGTCGACTCACAAAGACGTTTGAGCGTCAGGTTCGGCCAAGGGCGCGCCTGTTGACGTCGCAATCCGCAGGCTAGCACCCTATCTACGCCGCATGAACGACATCACGAACAGACGCGCGCTTCTACTCGTCAATCCGAAGGCACGACGCGGGCAGGAATCTATCGCACCGGTCGTCGAGCGGCTGGAAGCCGGTGGGCTCCGCGTCAGCGTCGAGACGTTTGAGGCGCTGCCCGAGATAGCACGCGACATCGTTCGCGTTCGCCATAGGGCCGATCTTGTGATCGTGTGCGGCGGCGATGGCTCGGTGTCCTCGGCGGCGGTCGCGGTTATGGAAAGCCGGCTGCCGATGGGTATAATTCCGATGGGGACGGCGAACGATCTGGCGCGCACCCTCGAAATACCGTTGGATTTGGGGAAGGCGGCCGACGTGATCGTAGAGGGCGGACGACGTCTGATCGACATCGGAACCGTCAATGGTCACGCTTTCTTCAACGTTGCGAGCATCGGCCTCAGCACCGACCTTGCGCAGGGTCTCGATCCGGCGCTGAAGAAGCGTTTCGGCAGGTTTGGCTATGCCTTGGCGGCCATGAAAGTGTTGACCAAGGCCCGCCTCTTCGAAGCAAGGATTACCGAAAAGGGCGTAGCGACCGAAGTCAAGACCTACCAGATTGCAGTCGGCAACGGCCGCCACTATGGCGGCGGCAACATCGTCGAGGAGACGGCGGAGATCGATGACGGTCATCTCGACCTGTACAGCCTGGAAATAACGAACCTCTGGAAAATGGCGCTTATGCTGCGCTCGTTCCGCTCAGGCACGCATGGCGCCTGGAGCGAGGTTCGCACGGCGAGATGCGTCGAGTTTGACATCGAGACGAAAAGGCCGATGCCGGTGAACACTGACGGGGAGATCGTCACCTCGACCCCGGCGCATTTCAAGGTCCACCCGAAGGCGATTTCGGTGTTCGCGCCTGCTGGCGCGCGCATACAGCCCAGCACAAAGGTGCTTGATGATGCGGTCAGCGCAAATAGCGGGTAGACTGGCGATCAAGCGCGCGTCGAATAAACCCAACCGCCTGCGGTCATCTCTCGATCAGGAGCCCGCGCCTCTGGAACAAGGACGCGGGCTGATCGGGCAACAGCAATTGTCGTCAGCGAGAACACGCCGCAAAGCCGCTAACTTTCGCCTTCAGACACGTCTTTGATCATTGCTTGAGGAACGCGCCCGTGTAGGTCTGGCCGGCAAGCCTAACGGTTCCGGCCAGGGTTCTGTCGGGCCGCACGACAAAACTGACGTCTGCGCCATTCGGTAGGCGCTCAAGCTTCAACGTACTCCCCACAATTCTTCCAGCGCCGGCGGCCTCTCCCGGATGGTTGTCGCCCAGAGTTCCCCACGCATAGGTAACCGTCACCTTCCCATTGGAAGAAATCGTCTGAACAGCAAGTATGGCGTCATACATCCCATCCAATCGTCCGGCCCATAGACCCGAAAAAACAGCATACTTTGTCGGAACGGCCTTGTCAGGCGGAGTGACCGCCACGGATTGATGCATAATTGCTGCGCCGGAGGGAACAGCCGCAGGATCCGAGGCAGTTTGGGCGGGAATGGTACCAGGTTCTAATGCAGGTTCGGGAGTGGGTTGCGGCGCTTCAGGAGCCGATTGGCACGCGGTTATGGCAAGCGCCGCGAAGCCAAGCATTGCGTTGCACATTCGGCGTGCCATCTTCTGGTGCCCCGGCCATCTCTAGATCTAGCGCAGGCTAACCTTATCGCGCGTTTTTACGACCTCTGTCTACCCAACGTCTCTCGTACAACAGCGGCTCGTCGAAGGACGTGCAGTGGTCGTGAGTGAACGCCTCCCTTCGTCGCCCAAGTAGCCGCCTGGGCGATAGCAAATGTTTTTTTATTCAAACATTTACGCAGAATTTTCGATCTATTTTCTAGGTTTTGGCTTTCGACCACAGATGCCTTAAGCTGCTATCGACGCAGCCGCTGCCGTCTCGTCCGCGACGCCATCCACCATCACATGACCGATGCCCCGCGAGCAGCGCTCGATCCGCGCCTCGACGCGGTACACGTCGCGCAAAAGCGCCGGGGTGACAACATCTTCCGGCGTGCCGCAGGCGATCATCCGGCCGTCTGCAATGACGATGCATTTGTCAGCGAAGCGCAGGGCCTGATTGAGGTCGTGAATTGCGATCAGCACCGCAATCCCGTGCTTGCGCGCAAGCCCGCGCATAAAGCTCAGCACCTCGACCTGCCGGTGCAAGTCAAGCGCGGACGTCGGCTCGTCCATGAGCAGGATTTCAGGTTCGCGGGCGAGGGTCTGGGCGATGCTCACCACCTGCCTTTGCCCCCCGCTCAATTCTCCGACATTGCGAAAGGCAAGATCCGAGATGCTGAGCGCGGCCAGGATGCCGTCTATGAGTGCGAGGTCGCCATCGCTAACCGACCAGGCAGAGCCCTGCTTGCGGGCGAGCAGGATCGATTCATAGACGGTCAGCACCGCGTTGGCTGCCGTATCCTGCGGCATGTAGCAGATGCCGTCCGGTCCCTTCGCCGCTCCCTCGAGGCAGACGCGCCCCGGGCCTTTCAAGAGTCCTGCGATGCGCTTGAACAGCGTTGACTTGCCCGCTGCGTTGGGCCCGATAACGGCGACTACCTCGCCACCTCGGAAAATGGGAGTTGAAACGTCCGAAAGGACGAGCCGCGTCCCGTGGAAGGCTCCGAGACCATCGAGCCTGATCGTTACCATGAGCGCCTCACATTCGAGAGGATCAGGGAGATGAAGAAGGGAATGCCGATAAGCGAGGTGACGATGCCGATCGGGAAGATCGTGCCTGGAATGAGCGACTTGCTGGCAACCGAACTTGCCGAAAGGATGAGGGCGCCAGCAAGCGCTGAAGCGGGCAGGAAGAAGCGTTGATCTTCCCCGATCAGCATGCGGGCGATGTGCGGACCGACGAGCCCGATGAAACCGATGGTGCCGACGAAGGCGACGGGAATGGCAGCAAGCAGGCTCACCATCATCATGGTTTCGAGCCTCAGGCGTGCGACCTTGACCCCAAAGCTCGCGGCCTTGTCTTCGCCTAGCCGCAACGCCGTCAGCGCCCAGGCGCGGCGCGCGAATATCGGCAGCGTTGCGATAAGGATGAGGCTGGTGATGATGAGCTTGGGCCAGGTGGCCTTGGTGAGGCTTCCCATCGTCCAGAACACGACCGCGGCGAGCGCCTGCTCCGAGGAAAGATACGCGACGAGCGACAGCAGCGCATTGAAGGTGAATACGAGCGCGATGCCGAGAAGCACGATGGTTTCGACCGTCACGCCGCGCTTGAGACTCAGCAGGTGGATGACGAGCGCGGTCAGCATCGCCACCACGAAGGCGTTGAGGGGCACAACATATTCGATCGCGGCGGGGATGAGCGCGACGCCGAAGGCGAGCGCGAGCGCGGCGCCGAAGCTGGCCGCCGCCGAGATGCCTAGCGTGAAGGGGCTGGCGAGCGGATTATTGAGGATGGTCTGCATCTGTGCACCGGCGACCGACAGTGCTGCGCCAACGACCACGGCCATCAGCGCGATGGGAAGCCGAATTTCCCACAGTACGACGCGCACCTGAAGGGGCACGCTGGCGGGAGAAACGAGCGCGAGCACCACCTGGTCGAGGCTGTAGCTGGCAGGGCCGAGCGCAAGATCGACGCAAAGGCTCAGGAGCAGCGCCAGGGCGAGCCCTGCGAGCGTGAGCTGCTTGCGCAGAACAAGAGCGCGGTAGAGGCCGCGCCCTTCCTTGGCAGACAGGGCAGCGGGTTCACTGCTCATCGGACAGCGAGACCCAATGGCCAGGCCTGAATTCGACCGGCAGGAATTTCTCGTGCAACTCCTTGAAGGTGGCCTCAGCATCCAGATCGCCGAACAGGTCGGGATGCAGCCACTTGGCCATCTGCTGGATGGCGACGAACTGATAGGGGCTGTTGTAGAACTGGTGCCAGATGGCGTGGATCCGCCCGTTCTCCACCGCCTTGATGCCGGTGAGGGCGGGCCGCTCCGTCAGGCCCTTGAGTTTCTTCAGTGCTGCCGCTTCGACCGCGCCGGGACCGACGCCGACCCATTTGCCACCCGGCACATAGGCCTCCCAGTTACCGCCCGTAACAATCACCTGATCGGGATCGCTCGCGATGATCTGTTCGGGATTGAGCGCGCCAAAAGTGCCCGGGATCAGATCCGCCGCGATATTCCGGCCGCCGGCCATCTCGACGAACTTGCCGAAATTGTCGTTGCCGAAGCTCATGCAGCAGTCATCGGAATAGCCCCCGGCGCGCTCGACGAAGACGGTTGGGCGCTTTGGATCCTTCTCTGCGATCACCTCGGTGACGCGCGCGATCTGCGCGGCGCGGTAGGCGATGAACTCCTCGGCCCGCTTTTCCTGGCCAAAGAGCTTGCCGATGAGGCGCATGCTCGGCTCGGTGTTGGTGAAGGGATGCTCGCGGAAATCGACATAGACCACCGGAATGCCAACGGCGGCGAGCTTTTCGATATATTGCGCGTCCTCCGTTGCCTGCTTGGACTCGATGTTCATGATCATCACGTCCGGCTGAAGCGCGATGGCCTGCTCGATGTCGAAGGTGCCGTCCTTGAAACCGCCGAAGGTCGGGATCGTGGCCATCGAGGGGAATTTTTCCAGATAGACGGCGTAATTGTCGGGATCGGCCTGGGAGAAATCCTCGCGCCAGCCAACGATTCGCTTGAAGGGGTTGTCGGTATCGAGCGCGGCGATCAGGTAGATTTGCCGGCCTTCGCCGAGGATGACCTTCTCGACCGGCGTCTTCACTTCGACCTTACGGCCACTAATGTCGGTGACGGTCTCGGCGCGCGCGCCGAGGGTAAGCGGCATGAAGGCCGCGAGGGCGACCGCGGCCGCAAATATCGACTTCAAAATCATTGTGCTCTCGCAATTCAGTTTTGCCCACCCCGCTTAGAAAACGTGAATTGTCTAATCAAGTATTATCTTTTAGAGCAATTCCAATGTACCGCTTTTGGGGAGAGCGTTTCGGGCAATGACGGCTCACGCAAACTATTCGCTGCGCGACGAAATTCGGGACTATTGGTCCGATCGCGCCGAGACGTTCGACCTGCAGGTCGGCCACGAGATTTTTTCCGAGCGCGAGCGCGCTGCCTGGCATGCGCTCATAAGCAGGCACCTTGGGCCTGGCGCCGGGCGGGCGGCTCTGGATCTTGCCTGTGGGACAGGCGTCATTTCGCATCTGATGCACGATCTAGCCTTTGTGGTGACAGGCCTCGACTGGTCGGAAGCCATGCTCGCCAAGGCGCGCGCCAAGGCACAAAAACGCGGCGCCGATATCCGCTTCATCCTGAGGGATGCTGAACGGACGCTCGAGGACAGGGCGAGCTACGATGTCATCGTCACCCGTCACCTGGTCTGGACGTTGGTGGATCCGAAGACGGCCTTTGCCGAATGGTTCTCGCTGCTGAAGCCCGGCGGCAAGCTGCTGATCATCGACGGCGATTTCGTCAGCCGCAACTGGGCAATGGGTTTGCGGGAACTTTGGGAGAAGCTCACGGCCGGCAAGTCCCGGGTCTCGGACAATGACGGCGCCTCCATGGTCAGACGCCATCAGAGCATTCTTGCTCGTATCTATTTCTCGGGCGGCGCACGGGCGGAAGAGATAGCGCGCTTGCTGGCCGAAGCCGGGTTGGAGCAGCCTGTCGTCGACTGGAAACTGGGCGCGATCCATCGCGCTCAGTCTCGACAGATGAGTTGGCCCAAGGCGCTCGAACGCGTCACTCAACATCGCTTCGCGATCTGCGCGACAAAGCCGCAGTAAACTCCTCGGCGCTGCCGGCGTCGGTCGATGGCGCGGGCGGCACGACTGCGAACAGCTGCCGATCTGCGGTCAGCTCAGATGCGCCACCGAGTATTATTTCTTCTGACTGGCGTCCTGCAAGATCATTTCCGATGCCTTCTCCGCGATCATCACCACTGGAGAGTTGGTGTTGCCGGAAACGATCGTCGGCATAATCGAAGCGTCGACGACGCGCAGGCCAGAAATGCCGTGCACCCGCAGCCGGCCGTCGACCACCGCCATCGAGCCTGTGCCCATCTTGCAGGTGCCGACCGGGTGGAAAATCGTAGTGCCGATATCGCCGGCCTTGCGGACGAGATCTTCGTCGCTTTCATATTGTGCACCGGGCAGCATTTCCTCAGGCGCGAAACGGGCAATGGCGCGCGCCTTCATCAAGCGGCGGACATGGCGAAGCGAGGCTACGGCGACGGTCCTGTCTCCCTCGGTAGACAAATAGTTCGGCCGGATCTTCGGGGCACTCGGCGGATCGGGTGCCTCTATGTGGACGGTGCCGCGGCTTTCCGGTCTGAGGTTGCAGACCGAAACCGTGACCGCGGGGAAGCGATGAAGCGGCTCGCCCAGCCGGTCAGTGCTCAACGGCTGGACATGGTATTCGAGATCGGGCGTTTCCAGGCGTGGGTGGCTTCTGGCGAAGATGCCAAGCTGGCTCGGCGCCATCGACAGCGGTCCGGTGCGACGAATAGCGTATTCGACGCCCATGGCCGCGCGGCTGAACAGATTGTGGTAGCGCTGGTTCAGCGTCGAGGCATTGGCGATCTTGAAGACTGTGCGGATCTGCAGATGATCCTGCAGGTTCTCGCCGACGCCTTCCAGTGCGTGGCGAACCGGGATTCCTGCTGCGCCAAGCACGGCAGGTCGGCCGACGCCGGAAAGCTCGAGCAGCTTCGGGGAATTGATCGCGCCAGCGGCAAGTATCGTCTCGCGTGCCCGCGCACGATGCAGTTGACCGCCCATTCGGAAAATAACACCAGTGACGCAAGCTCCGTCGAAATTTAGCTTCTCGGCCTCGGCGCCGGTCACGACGCGCAAATTCGGCCGCCGCAGCACGTTGCGCAGGAACGCTTTCGATGTATTCCAGCGCACGCCCTTCCGCTGGTTGACCTCGAAATACCCCGACCCCTCGTTGGTCCCGCCATTGAAATCCTCCGTCCGGGGGATGCCGAGTTCCTCGGCAGCATCGCGGAAGGCATCCAGGATTGGCCAGGACAGGCGCTGGCGCTCGACGCGCCATTCGCCACCGGCGCCATGAAGGTCGTTGGCGCCACCAAAATGGTCCTCGGACTTGCGGAAATACGGAAGCACGTCATCCCAGCCCCAACCAAGATTTCCGGCTTGCCGCCAGCCGTCATAGTCGGCCGCCTGGCCGCGCATGTAGATCATGCCGTTGATCGACGAGCAGCCGCCCAGAAGCTTGCCGCGCGGATAGTTGAGCGCACGACCGTTCAGCCCGGCTTCCGGCTCGGTCTTCATCAGCCAATCGGTGCGCGGGTTGCCCATGCAGTAGAGATAGCCGATGGGAATGTCGACCCAGTGATAGCGGTCGCTGCCGCCGGCCTCCAGAAGCAGCACGCGCATGGCTGGATTGGCCGACAGTCTGTTGGCCAGCACGCAGCCGGCTGAACCTGCGCCAACGATGATGAAGTCGTATTGTCCAAAATCGGCAGCGGTCTGTGTCAATTGGACGTCCGTTCGCTTGCCATCCTGTCCCATAGCGGACCCATGGCCTGGTTGATTTCGCCATACAGGCGATAGCGCTGCTCATAGACCGGTGCGATCTCGCTATTGGGCTGGTAGCAGCGGTCGGGCGCGGTCATCGCGGCCGCGCCTGAAGAGAAGTCGGCAAACAGGCCGACGCCTGTCCCGGCTGCAATTGCAGCTCCCAGCGCACCAGTCTCGCGGCTGCGCGCTACCGTCACCGGGACGTCCAGCACATCGGCGAATATCTGCGGCCAGATGGCGCTGCGCGAGCCGCCGCCCGAAAGAACCGCCTGGCTGACGGTCGCTCCCGCTCGGCGCAGCGTCTCGACATGGCGCCGGTGTTCGAAGACGACTCCCTCGAACAGTGCGCGCAGCATATGCGCCCGCGTATGCCAGCCGGCGATGCCGTAGAAACCTGCACGCGCCTTGCCATTCTGCTGCGAGCCGTAAAGGAATGGGTGGTAGATCGGCATGTCTCCCGCGGGACCGACGGAAGCAACAAGCTCGCTGCAGATTTCGAATGGCGATGCGCCTGCCGGCGGCGCATGCTCGAAGAACTCACGAACGATCCATTCGAGATTTGCGGCCGAAGTGGCGCTCGATTCGATGGCGAGATAACGCACCGGATCGAACGTCGACAGCATGAAGATCGACGGATCGCGGATCGGCTCTTCGGTGATAACCTGGTTGATGCTCCAGGTGCCGGCAATGATGGAGGCGGCGCCGGTGCTGGTGACGCCCGAACCGATGGCGCTGGCGACGACGTCGAACAGACCCGCCACCACAGGCGTGCCCGCCCGAAGGCCGGTGGCTGCGGCGACATCGCGGGTGATATGGCCGGCGATGTCGGAGGCCTCCAGCACGTTCGGCAGCAGTTCCATGCAATCGTCGAGCCCGTAGGCGGCCAGCAACTCACGCTCGTAGCGTCGGCCGGGCATCTGCAAAAGCCCGCAGCCCGACATATCCGAGGTCTCGGTCGAGCGCGCTCCGGTGAGGCGGTTGACGACAAAATCCTTGCACAGGAAGACGGTGCCTATTCGGGCAAAAAGCGCCGGATCATGGCGCCTGAGCCACGCCAGCAGAGTCGGCGTCTGCGCCGCCCAGGGCCGTTGCAGGCAGTGGACATAGGTCTGGTCGCCAACGCCTGCGGCCGCCCATTCGCTCACGATGCCGATGCCGCGTGTGTCGAGCGACTGGATGCCGAGCAGCGGGTCGCCGCCGCGGTCCAGCGCGTAGAGCCCGTTGCCGTGGCCGGCGCAGCCGATCACCGCGATGTCGCGGGGATCGATGCCCGACTGGTCGAGGCACTGACGGATGACCTCGACGGCGTTGCGCCACAATTCGCCGAGGTCCCGCTCGACATGGCCGGGCTTTGCCATGCAGGAGTGGCCGTCCCGAGCGGCAAGCGCGAGTTCGCGACCTGCCGTGTCGAAGATGATGGCCTTGATGACGGTGTTGCCCGCATCAAGACCCAGAATGTATTGCTGCATTGAAGCGCCTCCCAAGCTACCAAGGTTTATTCTTGTTGGTAGAGCTCCCAAGCTGCAGCGCCGTCCGCATTCTCATGGATGATCGCCATCAATCCTCGCACGACGGCACGAGGGTTGGAATGCTGGTATATGTTGCGGCCATAGACCATGCCTGCCGCGCCTTGTGCCATCAGCGCCGCCGACTTGTCGAAGACGGCGCGCAAATCCTCCCTGCCCCCACCGCGCACAAGGACAGGACAGCGCGCCACCTCCACGACCCGGTGGAAGTCGTTCGGATCGGTGGTCGGGTCCGCCTTGATGATGTCGGCGCCCATCTCGCTTGCGAGCCGGGTCAGGGTGACGATCTTTTCTGGGTCGCCGTCGACCATGTAGCCCCCGCGCTCCGAGTTGGGCAGCATTGCCAGCGGCTCGATCATCAGCGGCAGGCCGTATTTTTCGCAGTCGGCGCGAACGCGGGCAATGTTGTGGACGCATTGCCGGAACAGGTCCGGTTCATCGGGCAGCATGAATAGATTGACGACCACGCAGGCGGCGTCCATCTCCAGCGCGCCGATCAGTGGCTCGGCTTCGTTCTGCAGGATGGCCCACATCGAGCGATGGCGCGTTTTGTTATATGGATTTCCCATGTCTATGCGCATGACCAATGCCGGCTTGTCCTTGCCAGGCAAGGACTGCAGCAGATCGGCCTGGCCATAATTCATCTGAATGGCGTCCGGTCCCGCGGCAACCAGCTGGGTGACGACGCCGGCCATATCCTCGAGCCCTTCCAGAAACGACGGCTCGTTGCACACGCCATGGTCGATTGCGACGTCGAGACAGCGCGCTCCCCCGAACAACCGGTTCATGCGGACTTTCTTGTTGATGCGCATTCGGCGCTCCTTCCTTGGTCTTTTTGGGATAGCTGGTCGAGATCGACGCCGTGCCGGTGTTGCAACAGGGCAAGGAAATCGGTGCGCTCGAATGCCTTGCGCGCGGCGTCCCAGTTCTTTTCGACAGCGAGAATATCGAGAACGGCATCGAGAAGGTCGGCCGAGAGAGCACCGGTGATGGCGATTGTCGTGCGGCGAAGCAGCAGGTCCTCCAGTTGCTCGACATATTCATTGGCGATGAGATATCGAATCTCCCGGGCCGAGTAGTCGCTGCCGGGCAAGAGCTCGTCATGTCCCGCTGCCATATAGGCGGCGACGGCATCCGCCGCGGTTCCGTAGCGCTCGAAGAGGCTGCGCATGCGGTCAAGCGACAGGCCGTGCGTCGCCGCGCGTTCTGCGCACCATTTTGCAGGGGCAGTGGGAAAATCCCGGCCGCCGCCGATCGGCATGTTTTCGGTGCCGACGACGCGCTGTCGGCGCAATCGCTCGAGCACGATATCTGCTGCCAGTTCGCCGAACGATCGGAAGGTGGTCCATTTCCCGCCGATCATGCAGAGCGTCGGCGGCAGTATACCGGCGCCCTCGACCAGTTCGCAGAAATGATCGCGGGGAATGCGCCCGGTAAAACTGTCTTGGCTTATCGGCAGCGGCCTCACTCCGGTGAACTGAAAGACGATGTCGGCATCAGTGATCTCGATCCCCGGAAACACGAATGACAGGGACTGCAGGATGTATTGCCGCTCGTCATCCACGCAGCGCGCCTGGTCGGGATCGTCGACACGGATGTCCGTCGAGCCGACCAGCACGTTGCCGAGATAGGGGAACAGGATGCAGATCCGGCCGTCCTCGTTCTCGTAATAGATCATGTGACCGTCGAGCGCGTCATGAAGTTCGCGATTGTCGACGATCAGATGCGAACCTTTGGTGCCGCCCATAAGCTTCGGCGCAACGGCTCCGATCGCCGAATTGGTCAGGTCGATCCAGCCGCCTGTGGCATTGACCACGAGCCGCGGCTTCACGGCTACCGTTTCGCCAGAAAGTCGGTCGTTAAGCACCAGGGTCGCGTCATCGAGCGATACGCGTGCATAGTTGAGCGCTCGAGCGGACGGCTTTTGGTTCATGGTGTCGCGCAGCATCTCGGTCCCCAACCGCTCGGGGTGGCTGACCCAGGCATCATAGTATGTCGCCGAATTGCGAACAGCAGGATTGATTGCAGGCCAGACCTTGAGTGTTTCGGCTCGGCTCCTGAATTTATGCGTTGGGACGATACGCCGTGCGGCGGTGAAGAAGTCATACATCGCCAGGCCGGTCTTGATGACCAATGCGCCGCGCCGGCCCGGACGACGGCTTAGCCCAAGGAAGCGAAATGCGCCATTTGCTATGCCTGACAACAGGTCGAAGATCGGCACCGTGGTTGGCAGTGGCGCAACGTAGTGCGGCGCGTTCTTCAACAGCCGATCGCGTTCGAGCAGAGATTCGCGCACCAGCTTGAACTCGCCGTTTTCAAGATAACGCAAGCCGCCATGAACCATGCGCGAGAGGGCTGCGCTGGCGCCGGAACAATAATCTCCCTTTTCCGCGAGCAGCACATCGACGCCCTGCAAAGCGAGTTCGCGAAACACGCTGATGCCGTTAATGCCGCCGCCTATGACGAGCACGTCGACATCGGGGTTCTCGCGCAAGCCGGCGATCGTCTGGATGCGATTCATCTCAAGATGCGCTTTCGATCACGCATCTATCGCCACGAGATGCACGGCCACCGCCGCATCGACGGCCGCCAGTTCCGCAGGGCTCAGCGAAATCTCCCCTGCCCTGGCGTTGTCGAGCGCCTGCGCCGCGCTTCGCGCTCCACACAACGCGAAGGTGATGCCGGGCTGCGCTAGCGTCCAGGCGATCACGATCTGCGCCATGCTTGCCTGGTGGACCTCCGCGACCGGGGCCAGGCCATGTTTCAAAGCGGCTACCTTGCGCCGGTTGGCCTGAGAGAAGCGCGGATTGCTTTTGCGCTGGTCGTCGCCGCTGAACTCACGCGCCGGATCGATCGCGCCCGAAAGCAGGCCGAGTGCAAGCGACGAGTAACTGAGCGCAGCAACTTGATGCTGGCGCGCGATCGGCAGCAATGTCTGCTCAATCTCGCGATCCAGCATCGAATACCTTTCCTGGATCGCGTCGAGCTGGCCAGCTCCTACATACTGCTGCAGCTCGGCGGTGTTGAGATTGCTTGCGCCGATGGCGCGGATCTTGCCAGCTGATTTGAGGCGTTCGAGCGCTTCCATTGTCTCGGCAATGGGGGTCGTCGGGTCCTGCCAATGGGTGATGTAGAGATCGATGTAATCGGTGCCGAGCCGCCTCAGGCTCTGCTCCACTTCATGAGCGATGCCATCGGCGCCCAGATATCGGTTCACCGGCTTTCCGTCCTGATCGAAGAAGTGATTGCCCTTTTTCGAATGCCAGTTCAGGCCACATTTGGTGGCGATGACCGCGCGGTCCCGCCGGCCCTTGATCGCCTTGCCGACGATCTCCTCGCTGCGGCCGAGACCGTAAGCCGGCGCGGTGTCGATCAACGAGACGCCGGCATCGATGGACGCCTGGATCGCAGCGATCGATTCAGCTTCATCCGTGCCGCCCCACATCCAGCCGCCGATGGCCCAGGTGCCGAGCCCTACTGCCGACGTGACAACGCCGGACTTGCCGACGCGACGGGTGATTTGTCGAGAATTCATGCTGCATTTCCTTCGGCGAGCTCGAGGATCTTCAAGCCGGTGGTTTCGTCGGTGACGAGGGTATCGAGGTGAGAGCCGCGCATGGCACTGAGGATCGGGACCACCTTGCTTGCGCCGCTTGCGACCCCGATCGACTGCGGAATGGTCGCGAATTCCTCGAGCGTCAGCGAAACGAGTGAGTGGTTGAGGCGGTAGTCCGCGAGCTTGCCGCTGCCGTCTATGAGATGGGCGAGCAGCTCGCCCGCCGCGCCCGAGCGCTCGATGGCCAGCCGGTCGGCGCTTGAGGACGGGTGCAGATCGTAGTAGCTCGAATCGTCGGTCAGGATGGAGCCGATGCCGACGACCGCAAGCGTTGCTTCGCGGGCCTTGTTGAAGACATCCGAAACGGCCCGGACGCCCATCAGCATGTCACGTTGGGCCGGGCTGTCGGCAAACAGCGGCGCGTGAATCTGATAAGCGCGGCCGCCGAGTCTGTCGGCCATCAGAGACGCGACATGATTGACGTCGGTGTAATGCTTGCCCTGGACCAGGCCGGTCGCGGGAACAACCTCGACGTCGTAGCTGCGGCTCGGCTTGAGACCAGCGACGACGGCACTCACCCCTTTGCCCCCGGTAATGGAAATCGTGTCGCCGTCCTTGATCGTCTCGAGCACCAGCCTGGCCGCGGCCTCGCCAACGCGCTGGAGCGCAGTCTGCGGATTGTCCGAAACGGAAGGGACGACGACGGCCCTTTGGAGTCCACCTATCGCGACCAGTCGCGCCTCGATGTCGACCAGTTGCTCGACCGGCGACTTGATCTTGATCTCGACAAGCCCGAGTTGATGACCGCGCTTGATCAGCCGGTTGACGGTCGCATGCGAGATGCCGAGCTCCTTGGCGATTTCAGCTTGCGTCTTGGCTTCCATGTAATGAAGCACAAGCGCCTGATACATCTGGCGGACGATCGTGATGTCGTCCCGCGAATTGGATGGTGACATGATTGGATGCTCAACTCTCGCGCTGCTGCTCAGGATTTCCTGCGATGCAGGAAGTGGTCGATCGATACTGCCGCGAGCAGGATGCATCCCTTGATCATGTCCTGCCAATAGACGGAGACGTCGAGCAGGATCAGCGAACTTGTGACGACCGAGAGCAGCGCCATGCCCAGTATGGCGCCGAAGATGGTGCCCGAGCCGCCATTGAGCGATGCCCCGCCAATCACCGCCGCGGCGATGATGTTGAGCTCCATGCCAGCGCCGAAGGTCGGGGTCGCAGCGCCAAAGCGCGACATGTAGATGGCGCCGGCGAAGCCCGCCAGGGTCGAGCAGAGAACTGTGACCCAGAATTTAACCTGCTTGGTCTTGATACCCGAAAATTGGGCCGCCTTCTCGTTGCTGCCGGTATAGAAGACCTTGCGGAAGGCAGTGGCACGCCGAAGCAGGAAATCGAAGATGGCTACGACCACAACAAAGATGACGATGACATAAGGCACATTGCCGAAGCTGCCCTGGCCGATCGCTTTGAACCCCGGCGGCAGGGTGAACAGCGACAGCGGGGTTCCCTTGGTGATGACAAGGCAAAGACCGCGGACGATCACCATCGCTGCCAGCGATGTGATGAAGTGATTGAGTCCGATGACGGTCACGAAGAAGCCCATCGCCGCGCCGATCAGCGCGCTGGCGCCTATCCCGATTAGGCTCGCGGTCCACGGGTCCAGACCCATCAGGAAGAGAGCGCCTGACACGACCATGGAGAAGCAGACCACCGACCCGACGGACAGGTCGATGCCGCCGACAATGAGAAGTATCGTCATGCCGACCACGACGATGCCTTCGATGGAGAAGCTCATCAGCATGGCGCGGAAATTTCCCCAAGTCAGGAAATGCGGCGAAGCGAATGTCATGGCGATGCACAGCGCCAGCATGATCGCGATCAGCCCCGCCTCGCGCATTGACCCAAGACGCAACCAGTTGCGCCCGCCAAGCCCGGGGGCGCTCGCCTTGAATTCAGCGTCCATGAGGGTTCCTCCGGTCTGTCTAAGCGACATTCTGAACCTGCCTTGCATTTGGTCGTTGCTGCCGGAGGCCCGAAGCCAGCAGCATGATTGCCTCTTCGGTCAATTCGTCCGCCCCCAGTTCGCCGGCGATGCCACCTTCGTGTATGACAAGCACCCGGTCGCTGAGCCCGATTAATTCCGGAAGCTCGGATGAAATCACGATGACGCCGACGCCCCGCTCGGCGAGATCGCGGAGCAGGCGATGAATTTCCACTTTCGCGCCGACATCGACCCCGCGTGTGGGCTCGTCCAGAATGACCACTTTGGGGCCAACCGACAGAAGCCTGGCGATGGCGACCTTCTGCTGATTGCCACCGCTAAGCGTCGACACCTGTGCCTCGATGCCGCCCATGCGCACACCGTGGCGCTCGACCAGGTCGGTGGCTTGCTTTGCCTCGGCACGGCGATCGAGCAGCCCAAGCGGTGTGGTCAGTTTCCGAAGGTCCAGCGCGGAGATATTAGATGCAACCGACAGGTCCAGGAACAGGCCCGACGCCTTGCGGTCCTCTGAGAGGTAGACCAGGCCTGCGCGCACGGCATCGCTATAGGTCCTGATGCTGACCGGCTCGCCATTGAGTTCGACCGATCCCGCCACCTTCGGGCGCAAGCCGCAAACGGTCTGGACCATCTCGCTGCGGCCGGCGCCAATCAACCCACCGATGCCAAGAATTTCGCCTGCACGAAGCGTGAAGCTGACGCCCTCGGAACCTGCTCGATAGGAGAGATTGGTGACCGACAGCACAGGGCGGTCGGTACGCCGTTCAGGCGAGAGCTTTTGCGGATAGAGCTGCGTGATTTCGCGCCCGACCATCTTGCGCACGACATCATTGGGAGTGACCGAAGCGATAGGATCGGTCGCGACATATCTGCCGTCACGAAACACCGTGACGCGGTCGCACAGGCTGAAGATCTCGGCCATGCGGTGGCTGATGTAGATAATTGAAATTCCGCGCGCCCTGAGATCGCGGACGATGGCGAAAAGGCGCTGCGCCTCTATTTCGGTCAGCGCGGCCGTCGGCTCGTCGAGCATCAGCACCCGGCATTCTAGCGTCAGCGCCTTGGCTATTTCTACAAGTTGCTGGTTGGAAATCGAAAGGTCGGCGACCGGCGTCTCGACCGGGATCGGCGCCAGCAGGTCCATTATCTTCTGCGCATCAATGTAGAGCCGACGAAAATTCATCAGCGGCGCGCGCCGATTGTTGATGGCCGCCATGAGGATATTCTCGGCGACCGTAGCATCCTGGCAGAGCGCGATTTCCTGATGGACGAGGCCTATGCCAAGCCGCTGCGCGGCGGATGGTGATGCAATGGTGACGTCCTTGCCTTCGAGACGAATGGCGCCTTCGTCGGGTTGCACAATGCCGGCGATGATATTCATCAGCGTGGACTTGCCCGCGCCATTCTCGCCGCACAGCGCGTGAATTTCGCCCCGCTGCAGCGTGAAATCGACCCCGGTCAGCGCTTTGATGGCGCCGAAAGATTTCGATATGTCGCGGATTTCAAGAATGGCGGCGGCAGTCACTCCGTCCCCCTGCAGCGTTGATGTTGACGGTTGGGTCGACGGGGCGCGAGCGCGCCCCGTCCCGGATCGAGCATCTTCGAAGAGCCCCGAAGAGATAACGGTGAGCCCTTATTCCTCGATGCCCTTGGTACCGCGCCGCTTGAGGTAGGCATCCCAATAGAAATCGTCGGCATTTTCCGCAGTGACGATGGAAAAGCCGTTGTCGACGAAAGGCACGCTCATGCCATTGAATCCCGACCGCCGGGCGTCGTTCATCGGATCGATCAGCTCAGGATGCTTGGCCAGCCACAGCAGCATGAACCCCATGTAGCCCTGCATGCCCTGGTTCGGGTTGACTGAGCCAAAAATTTCGCCGGCCTTGATCATATCGAGGATCTTGGCGTTGACGTCGGCCAGCATAACTCGGATCTTGCCGCCGCCTTCCTTCGCGGCCTGAGCGGCGCCGATTGCCGAGTTGGCTTCCGGCATGAACACCGCGCCCAGTTCGGGATGCGCCTGCGCGAGGCTGAGCACGGCCTGATAGGCCTTCGTCGCATCCTGGTTCGACGCCGCGCGGCCGACAAGCTTCATATCCGGCCATTTGGCTTCCATGCGGGCGATGAAGGCGGCGATGCGCTTGTCGTGATTGTCCTGTCCAGGGTTTTCGAGGACCGCGTATTCGCCCTTGCCGTCCATCGCCTTGGCGACTGCATCGGCGGCATAGGTGCCTTCGGCGACGTTGTCGGAGGTGATGTAGGATACTCGTTTGGAGTTGGGCGAATCTGCGGCGAATGTGACTACGGCCGTTCCCTGGTCTATCGCCCGATTGATTGGCTCGATGAATGGATCAGAGTTCATCGGATGCACCAGGATGCCAGCCGGCTTCTGAGCCAGCGCCTGGTCGAATGTCGCTATCTGCTTGTTCACGTCGTATTCTGGCGTTCCGGTGTATTCGGTCTCGCAACCGAACTGCTGTCCGGCCTGCTTGAACATCTCATAGACCGGGAACCAATATTCGACGCCGGAAACCATGACGTTCATAACGTATTTTTCACCCGGCTCGCATTTGAACGGGTTAGCGGCCTGGGCCGCGGCGTGACTTGCCCCCAACACAGTGGTGGCTGCTGCCGAAATGGCGAGCATGCTCAAAAATTTGCGCAAGAGTCCTCCCTCGGCCGAAGCCTGGTCAATGGGCGGTCGGACACTACGTGCCGCCGCTTGTGGTTGATGAGGCCGAACCTCCTCCCGAGGCCCAGCAGTCGATCATTCGCAGGAGTTGGCTCGAATGTCAATAAAATTCACATGTAGAAATATATTTCACACCTCATCGCGACCGGCAACTTCGCGCCAATTGGCGACCCTGCCCGGCGTATATTGATACCGACATGGAGTTCGCGCACTTCGGGTGCCTGTTCGAACACCGCGGCCTCGATGCCGAGTTCATGCAGAGCTAAAGCTGTCGTCAAGCCGCCAATCCCGGGCACCCGCAATCAAAACTTTCATTGCTCCGTCTCTCATCAGCTAGTTTAATTTTAGCCGCGGCCGCAGCAAGG
Organism: Mesorhizobium sp. BHbdii; assembly: GCF_053848045.1. Taxonomy (NCBI): domain Bacteria; kingdom Pseudomonadati; phylum Pseudomonadota; class Alphaproteobacteria; order Hyphomicrobiales; family Phyllobacteriaceae; genus Mesorhizobium; species Mesorhizobium sp. BHbdii. Next base: position 381,263 of record NZ_JBSPKX010000003.1, read on the forward strand.
CTGGCCCTTCACGCGCGGCGCCATCAAAACCTTTGAAATTCAGCACAGAACGCCTGCGCGGCGTCTGTGTGACATGGCGTCCGCAACGAATGATCGACGGAATCAGATTGCAGCAGAACAGGCAACGTTTCGAGCCTTCGCAAACAGCTATCTGCGTGAGTTGAATTCCGGGGACCCCGTGTTCCACCGCATTGGAGAGCGGAACTTCGATTGCGTGGAGATTTCCCTCCCATCGCGGCATGTAGTCCTGCGTATCGAATCAAATCCCGATCGCTTTGGTGGCGCGTGGCGGCGCTTACTCACGACTGGGCGCGGCTCAGGACTGACGACGCAGCTCTCGAGCTAAAGAGTGGACAGGCCCCCAGGCCCGCTCCAGCCCACGGTTCGAGATCGGCAAAGATCTTTCTCCGGTGGCTGTGAGGTGATTCCAAGCGGCGGGCGCGCCCGCCGCTTGGAGGTCTAATCTCGACCGTGCCGGCCGAACGCTGGTATCAGCGGCCCCAGATCCCCTGGCCATAACCGGGCCCAGGAATATCGAAGATCGAATTCCCTCCCGAGGTCGGTGCGCTGTCGGTCGCGCTGACACTCGCTGTGCCGCTCGGGTCGACCGCGTAGCCGTTGTCGGACACCATCGAATGGTGACCGGTGTTCGAATAGCCGGAGCCATGGCTGTAGTCGGAGCCATAGTGGTCGCTGCCGGCAAGAGCCATGCCGGAGGCAAACAGGAAAGTGGCAGTGGCAAGAACGATCTTAAGCATTTCAATTCTCCATCTTTGAGGGTTAGCATTTGGCCTCAACGCGCCGTGCCCCGCACCGCATCGATGAGCCGTCTTTCATGCCCTTTGGGCAAACCGACAACCGCTATCCTTCTGGATTTGCGGCGGCAGGTTGTTCAGCGCACGGTTGTCTTGTTACGTTCGTGCGCTGTTCGGAGGGCTGCTTGATAGCAGCCGAGATCATCACCATTCAGCGACGCGGCCTGTATGAATGGCGGCTGTTCCCGATCAGCCGTCGCGTGGCGGGGTTGACGTCTGCCCCTTGTCGATCATGGCGTTGTAAGAGCCGGCGAGCCCCTTCATGGGCCGGATGGTTTTGGTCAACAAGGCTCGCGCGGAGCCGGTCGTACGAAGTAACTGGCTTATGCATTTTGAACCTCAGGTTTCGGAGCAAGACGCGTCGACACCTCGACAAGACTAGATGTTCGTCCATGGCACTGGATATTTGTGCCTTGCCCGTCGAATCTGCCGCATCTGCGGTTCTTATTGTCATACACCGCTTTCGTTTCAGGCGTTTTTCTGTAGTGCGGTAGGAGTGTTTCGTTTGTTTCAGGGGCACGCGCGACGGGGCGGGCCGCATTTTGTGGATGGTTGTGGTCCGAGTCGTTTGCTCCGGATCCAGAAAGGATCAAGGCGCCAAGGTTGCGAACACTCTGGCGCGTGGCCGAGCGGCCCGGAACGAATGGAATGCCGCCCGCACTCTCGCGGAGTGTCCTTTCCGCGCCGTCCGATCGACACGTCCTGGCTCGGGGCTGCGCGGCAAGTGGTGATCCATATGGTCACCGATCCTGAACGAGAACAGCACGAGCGACCTGGATCGTAGGTTCAGACTGAATCCGGCGGAGGCTGACGTCGTCCTGGAAAATCTCAATGGCAACGGGCGCGACGCCGCTGCCCGGCTCGGCATCGCGGCCACACGATCAGAGCGCATCTAAGGCATGTCTTCGAGAAGACCGGCGTGCGCAGGCAGGCCGAACTCGTCCGGCTGCTACTGGAGGCGAGCGCGAGCTGACGAGCACTGATGGCGGTGATTTTGCAACTAAGGCCAAAACTGTTCCTGCGAGGCCAACACGGCCTGCGTAGGTCATGCCTGCGTCCTTTCACGACCTTCTCCTGGGAAAAGGAAGGTCTGGGTAGGTCAATATCCCGTCCATCCAGAACACATGCTGAATAACGGCTTTCCGGGAGCCGATCTTCAGCCGTCGCATATCGATCTCGTCGGAGATTCGACGAGAATCTTCCTCGATGGGCGCGACACCGGCTTCCGCATGCCACAGGCCTGTCCGCCTCGGCGCGACCCAAGGACGGACAGGCTCAGCCTCGGCTTACGGCCGGATGTTGTGGTTGACGCGGAAGAGGTTCGCCGGATCGTATTTGCGCTTGACCGCGACGAGCCGCTCATAGTTGGCGCCGTAGGCGGCGCGTACGCGCGCTTCGCCTTCATCATCCATCATGAAGTTGATATAGGCGCCACCATGCGGGTTGTGCTTGTGCACCGCGGCCCAATACTCGCTTGCCCAGCGCCTCAGCTCCGGCGCCTTCGTCGGGTCGGGGTCGATGCCGGCGATAACCATGGACCAACGCGCTCGCCGCGCTCCCCAGGCGGTGGCGTCCGGAGCCACTTCCTGGACCGCTCCGTCGATCGGGTAGAGATGCATCAGCGACAGCTCGCTCGGGGTTTTCGAGCCGTGCTCGGCATGGGCAGCGATGGCCGCATCGGACAGCTCGTCGACATAATCGCCCTTCCAGTACCACTGCAAGCCCTTCGGCAGCAGCGGATCAAACAGCGCCTGCAGATCGACGAAGGGCATCTGCATCATACCGTCCATTAGAGGCTTGGGAAGCGCGTCGCGCACGGGCTGCATCGCTCGGATGCCGTCCTCCTCCGCGCCGTTGTAGCAACTGATTAGCGCGCAGATGCGCCTTCCCCAGATCTCGCGCGGGAAAGGGTCGCAGGAGGGCACCGTCTTGATGCCGAAGAACATCCCGAGCTCTCGCGGCGCTCCGGGCAGGAAGTCCCGGTACCAACGCATGATCTCTACGGCATGTGCGATGTCGAAGAAGATCGGCCCGGCATAGACATCCTTCGCCGGATGCGCCTGAAATGTGAAGCGCGTCACGACGCCGAAGTTGCCGCCGCCGCCGCGCAGCGCCCAGAACAGCTCCGGGTGTTCGTCCTCACTTGCAGTCACGACGCTGCCGTCGGCCAGCACGACCTCGGCCGCAAGCAGATTGTCGATGGTGAGGCCGTGTTTGCGCGTTAGATGGCCGGTGCCGCCGCCCAGCGTCAGTCCGGCAATGCCTGTGGTCGAGACGAGGCCCGCCGGCACCGCCAGCCCATGAGCGCGGGTGGCGCGGTCGACATCGCCTTGGGTGCAGCCGGCCTCGACATGGACCGTGCGAGTCCTGGGATCGATATCGACCCGTTTCATCGGCGACATGTCGATGACCATTCCGCCGTCGCAACTGCCGAAGCCTGGACCGTTGTGGCCGCCGCCGCGAATGGCAAGAAGCAAATGGTTCTCTCGGGCATGATTGACTGCCGCGACGACGTCGGCGACTTCGGCGCAGGGGACGATCCAGCGCGGCCGCTTGTCGACCATAGCGTTGTAGAGCCCGCGAGCCTCTTCATAGGCCGGATGGTTTTGGTCAATAAGGCTCGCGAGGAGCCTGTCGGGGAAATCGTACGAAGTAACTGGCTTATCCATATTGAACCCTCAGGTTTCAGAGCAAGACGCGTCGACGCTCGCCAGGAATAGATTGTTCATCCTGGGCGCCGGACATTTGCGCTTCGCCGGTTGAATTTGCCGCATCTGCGGCTCTTCTTGTCATACACCGCCTTCGTTTCAGACGTTTTTCTGTGGTGCGGTGGGAGTGTTTCGTTTGTTTCAGCGCTCGCCCACGGGGATGACAGGCGGCACTTTGTGACTGGTTATGGTCCGAGTCGTTTGCTCGAGCCGTGGTATCGGCCGTGCAACCCTGGCCATTCGTGTTTCCGCCGTTTTTCCGGAGTTGGGTAGAGTTTCGTTTTCACGTCAGCGCTGGCGAAGATTCCCACGCGCCGAAACAGTTGAAACAAATCACGCGGCGTCTGAATGTATGCTGAAACAAAGAGGGCCTAGTATCCGCCCTCGCGAGATCACGCGAACAAAAGGAACGACCATGCGGCCTGATAATCCGGTGCCATCCACACACACAGGCTATGCCCTTTTTGACGCCAACAATGTCCTCGTCGACGGCAATCCGGAGATATTTGGAAGCCGGCGGCTCGATCGCGGCGAGATGCATCCGATGGACACCATTGCCGCAGTCGCCGAAGCCCTCTCACATCTGAAAAGTTTCGACGGCCGCCCCATCGAGCCGAGCAACGCGTTCGCTGAAAGCGCCGCTGCGCGATGGACGCAAATCAACAACCCTCCAGTTGAAGCTGAGACATTAGATGGCCGGTGGAAGTTGCTCACCGCACATCCTCGGCCGAATGGTGGCATGGCCCTGGTAAGCGTCGACATTACCGACATGAAGCGAGCGCAAATCGCGCACCGGGAAAACGCGGAGATATTCCGCTGCATCACGGACAGTCACCCGCTGCCCGTTTGGGTGGTGGACGCGGGAAGCGGGAAAATCGTCTACGAAAGCCTCGATGCGTCGAACCTGCTTGGCCGAAAATGGACCCCGAACGAGCCGCAATTCCTGACGGATTATTTCGTGAATACTGGCGAATTCGATGAAATCAGTTCTCTCGCCAGCAACAGCGAGATCGTGCGGGATCACGAAATCCAGCTTAGAAACACAAGCGGATCGACCGTCTGGTGCTCGACCAACTGCCGTCGCGGCGTTTATGACGGGCGCCCCTCGCTCATCATCGGCGTATTGGACATTACGGAACGTAAGCAGCGCGAGGATCTGTTCGGTTTCCTGATCAAGCATCATCCGTTGCCGGTATGGATGACCGACGCAAGTTCGGGGGAACTCATTTACCAGAGCAATGCTGCCGAACGGCTGCTTGGATGGAGCAAGAAGGCGCAACGCGAGACGGTGCGGCTCGGCGACTACTTTGTCGACCCCGAGAAACACCGGGAAATCAATCGGGAGCTCATGCAAAAGGGCGTCGTCGAAAATTGCGAGGTGCTTCTTAAACGACCCGACGGCCAAGAGTTCTGGGCCACGGGCAATCTCAGGATCGTCGAGTTCCAAGGCCGGCGAGTGGTTCTCGCCGGCATCGCCGATGTGACCAAGCAGAAGAAGCGTGACGGCGAAGTCGCTGCGGCGCGGGAGATGCTCGCAGACGCCGTTGAATCACTCTCCGAGGGATTCGCACTGTACGACGAAGATCACCGCCTGGTCATGTGCAACAGCCTTTACCGCGAACTGAACCACCCGGTGCGGGATCTCGTTGAACCGGGCGTGGAATGGAACGAGCTCCTTCGCGAATCCGCCAAGCGCGGCGTGTACCGCAACGCGGTTGGGCGCGAGGACGAGTGGCTCGACGAGCGGATTCAAGGCCGGATCGAGTTCCACTCCCATTTCGAGGTCCCCCTCTCCGACGGCAAATGGCACTCGGTTTCGATACATCCCACCGATCTTGGCGGCTTCGTCGTAACGCGCGCCGACATCAGCGGGCGCAAAAAGGCCGAGGCTGCCGAGCGCGACGCGACGGCTCTGCTGCAAAAGGTGCTCGATGCCTGCCCTTCGCCGATACACATGACCACGTTCGAGGGAGAAACGCTCTACCGCAATCCTGCTACCAGAGATCTCTACGCCGATCGCCCTCGAATAACCGACCACTATGTCGATCCAGACAATAGCGCAATATTGGAGCGCACCCTGATCGAAAAGGGCAGGATCGATGATTTTCGGGTCCAGCAGTACGACACAGAGAACAAGCCCTTCTGGGCTTCGGTTTCCGCTCGCCTGATCGAGTTCCAGGGAAGGCAGGTGATCGTGTCGAACACGACGAATATCACCGACATGATCACCGCCCAGCAAGAAACGCGCAAGGCAAACGAGCGGCTGATCGACGCGATCGAATCTCTCGCCGAAGGGTTTGCCCTCTACGACAAGAACGATTGCCTGGTGCTGGCCAACAGCAGGTACCGCCATATGCATGCGATAAGCGCGGATGTGCTCGTTCCCGGGGTGAACTGGTTCGATTTCCTCCGCGTGACCGCAGAGCGCAACCAGTTTCCGGTTCCACGGGACAAGATCGACGACTGGCTTGCCGAGAGGGCAAGGGACCGCCGCGAGTTCCGGCAACAGGAATTCCGTCATACGGACGGCGGTTGGTTTTTCGTCTCGAACTGTCCAACCCGCGAAGGCGGGTTCGTGGTCACCCGCGTCGACATTACAGAGCGCAAGCGGGCCGAGGAGGCCGCTAAGGAAGCGGATGAAATGGTCCGTAAAGTCCTCGAAGCTTGCCCCGTCAACATCCAGATGACCCGCGCGCATGACGGGAAGCTGCTCTACCGCAGTCCCGCCACCGTTGAGCTGCTCGGCAATGTGACCAGCGCCATCGACTACTATGTCGATCCTTCAGAGCGGGTGCGATACGTTGAGCGGCTGCTCGCGACGGGGTTGGTCGACGATTTCGAAACCCAGCTCAAACGCAACGACGGTGGAACCTGCTGGTGCTCGATTTCGTCTCGACTGATCGATTACCGCGGTGAGAAGGTGATTGTTTCCCACACCTACGATCTCACCGACCGTATCGAAATGCAGCAGGAATTAGAGCGACAGCGCGAGACGCTGCACCAGAACGAGAAAATGTCGGCGCTCGGCGGATTGCTGGCGGGGGTGGCGCATGAGCTGAACAATCCGCTCTCGGTGGTGCTTGGCCTGTCATCGCTGTTGAAGGAGACCGCAACCGACGCCAAGGTCGTGGAACGCGCCGACAAGATGAGCAAGGCAGCCGAACGCTGCGCCAGGATCGTCAAGACTTTCCTGGCTATGGCCAGACAGCAGCCGACGCGAACCTCAAACGTTGCGATCGGTGACATTATTTCCGAAGCGGTGGAAGTGGCGAGCTATTCGATTCGATCGTCGGACATCGGGCTTTCAGTTCATCTTGAACCTGGTCTTCCCCCGATCTGGGCGGATCCCGATCAGCTTGCCCAGGTGCTGATCAATTTGCTTGTCAATGCAGAACAGGCGCTGCACGGCTGGGAAGGGCGACGGACAATCACGGTTTCAACGCGGCTTCATCCCATGACCGGCAAAATAGTCGTCAGCGTTGCCGACACGGGCCCGGGAATTCCCAAAGAGATACTTCCCCGCATTTTCGAGCCGTTCTTCACGACCAAAGAGATTGGGGCAGGGACTGGGATCGGGCTGTCCTTCTGTCATCGGATCGTTCAATCCCATGGAGGAACCATCGAAGTCGAATCCCCCGAGGGGGGTGGCTCGACCTTCATACTTTCGCTGCCTGCTTCGGACCGTATCGAGGAACGGGCCGAAACGGCCGAAGACGAGCTCCCGAATTCAACCGGCGTTGCTTGTCTGGTGGTGGACGACGAAGAGGAAGTGGGTGAGCTGGTTGCTGAGGTGCTCAGCCGGGATGGTTTCAAGGTCACCATTGCCAGATCCGGCGAAGAAGCGCTGGTGCAGCTCCAGAACCGCACTTTCGCGCTGATCCTGAGCGATCTGAAAATGCCGAACATGGATGGACGGGGATTGTTCAACCAGATTGCCAAGCTTCATCCGGCCGAGCTCGACAGGTTAGCCTTCCTGACGGGGGACACGATCAGCCCGGACGCGCAGATGTTCCTGCGCGCCGCGAAACGGCCCTATCTTGAGAAACCGATCAAACCTAACGAGCTCCGTTCGTTTGTCTCGAATCTGGTCAACAACAATACTTGACAGATCAGTGGATTTGCACGTCACTTCAGGGGCAGCTTATCCATTAGGCTAGTTGCTCGGTGGTCGATTTTGACGACGCACGCACATGTAGTGGTCTGCGATGACGAACCGGATATCCGCGACACGGTGGCGGAATATCTGGAGCATCATGGCTATGCCGTGACAACGGCCAACGCGGGGCCTGCCCTGCGCGAACTTATTAATAGCCAGCACGTCGATGTGGTCATATTGGATATCCGAATGCCAGGCGAGGACGGCCTCTCCCTGGCCCGATATCTACGAGAGCACTCAGACGTTGCCATTATCATGCTGACCGGATCGGCGGAAATCGTCGACCGCGTTGTCGGATTGGAGATTGGCGCCGACGACTATGTCGCGAAGCCCGTGGACCTGCGGGAGCTGCTGGCACGGGTGAAGGCCGTGCTGCGCAGGACGTCGGCGAGCGAACGAGCTGCGGAGAAAGCGAGTACTCCGGACTCTCACCAGGTCCAGTTCGGCAAGTGCCGCTTCGACCCGGATGAACACAAATTATACAACGCCGAGGGGGTCGAAATAGCGATCACCGCGATGGAGTTCCGGCTTCTGAAAGTATTCAGCGAACATCGCGGACGAGTGCTCAACCGCGATCAACTGCTCGAACTCGCCCATGACCGCGGATGGGATCCCTTCGATCGTAGTATCGACATTCGCGTTTCGCGCCTGCGGAAGAAAATCGAGGTCGATCCCTCCAAGCCGGAGGTGATCAGGACGATCCGCGGCATGGGTTACCTCTACTCCTGAGCGCGCCGCACGGTGGACCAGCGCCTCATCCCTTGCGGTTGAGGTATTGCGACTTTGTGGTCCCAGGCGGAGGGCCCCGCTCGAACTACTGAGTTTTCGGAACCAGCTGCCTTGCCCTGGCCTTCCACTATCACGTGTGGGCGCTGAGAGGCGTGCAGGCCAAGCCGGCCTTCTCGACACCTGGATTGTGTGCCGCAGCCGCCGGTTTGCGAGGCTGCGACACGTTTCCTGCGCCGACACGGCGCCGGCACCTGAGCGCGGGTCAGAGCCGTTCGATGCCGAGAAAGTCCGGCGCTCCCACCCACGCGTCCTTGAAGCGCGCATCCATCGCTTCGGCGTCCGCTGTCCTGCCGGTCCTGCGGAACACCTCGCGCAGGCCCCACAGCGCCCAGGCGTTGTTCGGCGTCTGCTCCAAGACGTGCTCGAAGGCCGCCGCGGCCGCCTCGTGCTCGCCCATGGCGATGTAGACCGCGCCGAGGGTTTGTCGGACCGGATAATACCAGTACGCCGGTTCCATATAGGCAAGGCCGTCCTCGATCGCGACGGCCGCCTCAAGCTTCTTGCGCGCTTCCCGCAGGTTGCCCTGGTGCTGGGCAACGCGGGCCTCCACGATCAGCGCGCTCAATTCCAGCAAATTCGGCGCCGGAAGTCCTCCCGCCGTCTCCGTGGAAAAATCGGCGTCGGCAGCGAGCTTGCGGATTGCGGCGGTCTCGGGGCGCGCCGCCTCGCTCGCACCCTTTGCGGCGAAGGCGACGCCCCGTGCATATCGCCAGGTTGCCTCGATATAAGGCAGGGCGTTTGCCGGCAGCGGCAGCGCGAGTATGACCTCGGGATCGCTGTACTGGGCGTGCGCGAAATAGGGAGCCGCCTTGATCGGCTGCAGCCCGGCCACCTTTCTGGCCATGGTGTCGGAGACCAGCGATTCGAGCTTTTTGGCCGCCTCGGCGATTGCCTCGACGTCGCCCGCCATCTGTGCGGAGGTCATCAGGAAATGCAGGTTGTGCGGATAATAGCCGTCAGTGTAGACGCCGGGCGTGCTCTCCGGCGCTATGCCGACGCGCTCGAAATAGGCCTCGTCCGCTGCCACTGCCTCGCGGTTGATCTCCAGACTGTCGATCCACCGGCCGACCTGATGATAGATGTGCGCTGGCATGTGCACGATGTGTCCGGCGCCGGGCATGAGGGCGGCAAGCCGGTCGGCATGGGCTTCGGCCCTTTCCGGCGTCGTGGACGCTTCGACGGCATGGATATAGAGATGGATCGCGCCGGCATGATCCGGATTGCGCGCCAGCACCCGCTCCAGTGAGGCCACAAGCTTGACCGTGTCCGGCTTTGGCGTTGCTCCGCCATCAACCCAGTAGTCCCAGGGCATCAGGTTCATAAGCGCGTCAGCGTAGAGCGTGGCGATTTCGTCGTCCTGCGAATGGCGGTCTGCCAGTTCCGCCATCGCCGCGGCATAGGCCTGGTTCAGGGCGCCCTGGTCGGCCGAAGTATCGGCGCTGTAGCGCTTGGAGAGCGCGGCGATGAGGTCCTTTTCCCGGCCGGTGGCAAGGTGCGCTACCTTGCGCGCCTGCGCGACAGCTTCGGCGGCGTTCGCGGCTGCCTCCCGACCCATGCCGGCATTGATGTTGGGGCCGAGCACGTAAGCCTCGCCCCAGAAACACATGGCGCAGGTCGGGTCCAGCTTCTGGGCGGCCCTGAAAGCGCGCTGCGCCTCGGCGTGGTTGAACGCCCACGCCCAGCGCAGGCCCTGGTCGAAATAGGCCTGCGCCAGCGGGTTGGCGGTGGTGACAGGGTAGGAATGGCTGCCGAGGTTTTCGAACAGCGGGACGCTTGTCGAATCCTCTCCAACCGCCGCCGCCTTGGCCTGGCGGTGCGGAAGGCCCGAGTCATGGGCATTGGCGGCGGGCGCCGCCAGAAGGGCGGCCAGGCTCGCACAGGCCAGTAGCGGGAGCCTAAATGAAAGCTTCATGGTTTCAGCCCGCCTTGTCTTCTTGGCCGCGCTTCAAGCCGCGGACCACCAAACCAATCTCTGACCGGCTAATCCCGATGTCCCTCAGGAAGGCATCGTCCATTGCCGCAAGGGTCCGTTCCGCCATACGGTGAACCCGGTAGTCCCGGAAAGACCGGTAAGCTGCTCGCATTATCGACATTGCAACACTCCATGATTAGCGCCGCGGGATGCAGCGTTGCCATTGCATTTAAACCATCCCTGTTTCAGGCGTTTTTCCGCGCCGAACGCGAAGTGTTTCGTTTGTTTCAGCGCTTCCCGCGCGGTGCGAACTCCGAGCTGCCAGAGTCGCGGGAAACCGCCTTCTTTCCTGGGGCTGATTGGTGAAACCGGCGTCCGCGATCAGCCACGCTGGCTCGCGCGTCAGATGGCAGCACCGGGACACCGGTCCAATCGCCGGTTATCTGCCGCCTAATGTTAGAGTAGCCATGACATTAGCCGTATCGATCGTCTGTGGTCAGGCCCGACGAGGGGGCCCCTCTTGGGCCGATATGCGGCTGTCAAATCTTCGATCGCCTGGGCTGACATGGGTACGTTGCCGTACCCGGAGATGAATATAATCGGCATGTCTGCCCGCCCGACAGCCGTCGTTCGTTCGCTGCTGCTCAAGCTAAACACGAGTCACGGCCTGCCGTTGGGCGGCAGGGGCCCTAGCGTTCGGGTTTTCGCCGTACACGCCGTCAGCGAACCCTGTAGAACGGATTCGGCAGCAGGAACAGCTTCTCGGCATGCCCCCCGAACAGGTCCGATGGCTGGTCACCGACATTGGCAATGATCGTGTAGCCGGCCTTTTCGATTTCGGCTCTTATGGGTGCCTTGAAATCTGCGGCGGAACCATATTTGGCTCCAGGCTGGACCATGTAAAGTTGCTCATAGCCGGCATAGCCCGCCGATTGTAGGTTCTGTTCGGTCGCCCGACGCTGGTCCTCCGGACGTCCGGTGATGAAGAATACTGCGACTTTCGCCGTTCGCGCCTGCCGGAAGACCTCCAGCACAGGGTCGATGGCCGGATCCTTCGCGAGCTGGTCCCAGGCGGCCCAGCCACAGGGACCGTCGATTGCGATGTCGCAGGCGCCGCCGATCGGGCGGCCGAAATTATCACGTGTGATCACTTCCCAGTTGGCCAAAGCCGTCTCGTCGATATCGAGCACCAGTGCGGGGCGAGGCACCTCCGTTGCGCGCTTGACGACCCAATCGCCTGCCTGCTTCGCCACTGCGGCAAGGTCGCGATCATAGTCGCCGGAATCATGATAATTGGCGGCCGCCAGCATCGCGTCGCCGACATTGGCTGGCTGGGACGGGCTTGTAAGAAGGAGCGAGCCGTCGGCACGCGCCGACACAGGCACATTTGTGCCAGTCATCAGCACGATTGCTGCAACGGCCGCACCACGCGCAATTCTATTCCAACTAATCGTCTGCATCATGAGACTTTGCGGTCGCGACAAGTCCTCTGTCAAGCGAGGCAAGGCACAGGTCCTCGAAACTGCGGCGCTGAATTAGAGGATTCCAAAACAGACGCCGAATGTTTCTATGAGTTGCTGCAAGGTGCAGGATTTCGGCCATTGCTGCACAAATTAGCGCTTGCACAAACCGACGCGTCCGGAATGCGCCAACTGCCGACGCTTAGCGCCGAGACAATGGACTACCTATTTTGGGCCGTCTTCTGCCTGTCCGATTTGGCTATGCTGACGACGAACGATCGTGTCGGCAAGGGCTCGCAGCTTTGGCCCGTTGCCGTTCAACGGGCACCGCGGTGGAACGATCGCGGTGCCCTAGTCTGTACCCGCCCAACACCTAGCAGTTCGCCTCTGTCTGCGGATCGCACGCCTTTTCTTGCTTCTGTGTCTTGGGCTTGGCCGCCTGTTCTGGCTCGGCCTGCTGCTCGGCGGCGGGCTGCTCCTTGGCCTTCCGCTTCTCAGGCTTGGCCGCCTGTTCCGGTTCGGCCTGCTGCTGCTCGGCGGCGGGCTGCTCCTTGGCCTTCCGCTTCTCAGGCTTGGCCGCCTGTTCCGGTTCGGCCTGCTGCTGCTCGGCGGCGGGCTGCTCCTTGGCCTTTCGCTTCTCAGGCTTGGCCGCCTGTTCGGGCTCGGCCTGCTGCTCGGCGGCGGGCTGCTCCTTGGCCTTCCGCTTCTCAGGCTTGGCCGCCTGCTCGGGCTCGGCCTGCTGCTCGGCGGCGGGCTGCTCCTTGGCCTTCGGCTTCTCAGGTTTGGCCGCCTGTTCCGGCTCGGCCTGCTGCTGCTCGGCGGCCGGTTGCTCCTCGGTCGTCGGCTTCTCAGGCTTGGCGGTCTCTTCCGGCTCGACCTGTTCGCCGGTCCCTGGCGCCTGTTCGGTCGTGGCTGCGCCTTCGGTCGGCTTTGATTTCCGGCCAGCCTGAACCTGCTTCACCTCCTCGATGTCTTTGAGCTCAGTTGGTTTGGCATCGGGATCGGCCTTGACTTCGCCTTCAAAGACCGTGACCGTATTGTTTTCCAATTTGCCGGCCTGCTCGGGCGTCTCGGTCTTGCTGACCTCGACGACAGTCACCTGCTGGTTCGTCTCCTTCTCGATCACATCAACATCAATGACTTTGTTGATCACCACGTTGTTCTGGATCGTCACGTCGCCGGCCGGCTCGGCCGCCTCGACAATGCGCACAAACTCCGGCTCATCACGGATAACGACGACAGAAATGTCCTCAGCAAGGAATTCGCGGGTGGGGACCACGACCCAGTAGAAATCCGGCGTGGTGTCGAACGTCACCTCGATTGAAATCAAATCGGGATCGCGGCGCGGCGGCAGCGGAGCCCAGATCATGTGCTCCCTGTCACGCCGCCAGCTCACCCATGCTGGCGCCCAACGAGTGCCGGGAACCCAGTACCAGCCGATGTCGTCGGCATAGCCCCACCGGCCGTAATGGTAGGTCGCCCAGCCGAACGGCTCGTCGGACACCCAGAGCCAGCCATACTGCTCGGTATAGACCCAGTGTCCAAGGGTATACGGACGCCAATCGTCAGGTACATCGACCGGGACGAAAACGGTCGCTCCGTGGTAGGAAACCCAATCACCATGGGAAGACAGGTCATCGTAGAATGTGCTGATCGAAATGGAAACGTCGGTGGCGGCACTCGCCTCGGACACAAACGACAATGGCGCAACCGGGTTGGGAATCTCGATGACCGTGAGCAGGCAGGCGGTTACGCCGCCCAGCATCAGCCGCACAGCGTTTTGGGCAAGGACGCGTTTCATCCTAGTCTTCCTCCGAAACAGATCGCCCTTCCTCTTGGAAACTCGCCGGCTGTCGGATTGTTCCACTTGCTAGTGATGCCCGCATCTGCTCACACACCGGCTTGGCATCACACGATGGTACGCCACCCCTATCAGCGCAAACAGCACACATCGGCGCATTGCTGCCTGGCAGCCTCGGGCCGAAAGCAGTCAGCCCGCGCTCTGGAATATAGCCACGAAAAGCGGGCAAGCTGACATCTGCGCGGACAAAACCTAGGTTGCACCGAAGCAGCGGGGCAATCTGCACCCCTGCGCCCGCGCGAAATTGCACGAACAGGATACGGTTGTTCAAAACCGTTTCTGGGCCCCCGATTGAACCGGTGCGGATCGGCGCCACACCAAGAGGGCATCGACTCCGCCCTCAAGCAGCGATGGAACACCATGGTCCGCGGCTGACCTTCACGACCGAGCTTTTCTCGACGCGCCCCGCGTAGTCGAGATACTGCGCCCGGGAAAGCTTCTGACCGGGCTCCGGATTGACGGGCAGCCTGTAGAGATATTCGCGGCATTTGTTGAAGCCTTTTGCGTAGACGCCGGCGTTACCGCCAGAAGGTCTGCCGCCTGCCGCAGGCTAATCCATGCGCTAACTCGGGTCCTCCAAGCGGTTTGTTTTGCGCCACTCCTCATACTCCCCACGGGCGTCGTCATGCAGCGGATAGTAGCGTTGCAACGGCCCGCCCTCCATGAGCTTCACTCGCGAGAACTCCTCCCAATCGTGATGCTTCTGTGATTCTTCGATTACCATCGGGGCAATTGCGACAGGGAGCACCACCACCCCGTCGTCGTCGGCGACGATGATGTCACCGGGGATCACCGTGACACCGCCGCAGGCAATCGGAACGTTGACGGCATTGGGATAGATGCTGGTCTGCACATGATAATTTGGCGTCCAGCCGCGCAGCCATAGGGGCAGATCGAGCTTTTCAACATTGGGCCGGTCGCGCATGCATCCATCGATGACGATGCCCGCGCCGCCCCTGCCCTTGAAATACGTCGACATCATATCGCCGAAGACGCCCGAGCTCATGTCGCCGCGCGCGTCGACCACGACTACATCGCCCTCCTGTGCGTGATAAAGCACGTGCCGATGCAGCTGCGTCTCTGGATCGGCGTATTCTCCCTCGGTGAATAGGTCCGGCCGCTGTGGCATGAACTGCAGCGTCAGCGCCGGCCCGACGATCGACTTCCCGTGGTTCTGCGCCACTGGTCCGACCATGTGCGGATTGCGAAAACCCATGTGGCCAAGCGTGCCGGCAACCGTCGCGGCGCCGATCTCCCTTAGCGCGTCGATCAGGTGTTTTGGCGGCCGCGTGATGTCGGGAGCATGTGTCATCGTGGACTCCGGTTGAAAAAGAACTACCAGTTCGTAACAGAACCGTCGCGGCGCTTAAGGTGAGGTGCTTCCCAAAAACGAAAGCTCGCCGCCTGGATCGCCTCCTCGTTGACCTCGACGCCGAGCCCCGGCAGATCGCCGACCGGATAGTTGGTCCCGTCGAGCCGTGGTTGCACGGGGAAGAAGTCGGAATTGTCGAAGCCCAGCTTTGTTTCGGGTTCCCTGGTCTCGAGCCAGGCGAAGTTGGGTACCGCGGCGGCGAGATGCACGGTCGCGGCCGTGCACACCGGACCAAGGGGATTGTGCGGCATCAGATCCACATAGTGCGCCTCGCTCCAGCCAGCGACTTTCATTGCCTCCGTGAGCCCGCCGACATTGCAAACATCGAGCCGGTTGAACTGGTGGATGCCACGCTCGATGTAGGGCAGGAACTGCCACTTGCTGGCAAATTCCTCGCCGATGGCAAAGGGGATGTCGGTCATCGTACGCAGGGATTCGTAGGCCTCCGGTGCCTCGTCTCGTATCGGCTCTTCGACGAAATCAAGCACGCCGCGGCCGAGCTTGTTGCAGAAGCTCGCCGCCTCGGCCACCGACAGCCGATGATGATAATCGATGCCGAGGACGACGTCGTCGCCCAGCGCCTCGCGCGCCCTGTTAAGCATACTCGAGGTAGCGCCGATCGACTCGCGCGGCTCGAAGATCTCCCTGCTGTTTTGCCCGGCGGGGAAGAAGCGGATCGCCTGCCAGCCCTGTGCGCGTAGCTCGCGGGCTCGTTCGATGGCAACGTCGCCTTCGGCGTCGTCTCCGGTCGAGGCGAAGGTGGGGATGCGGTCGCGCTGCTTGCCGCCTAGCAGCTCGTAGACCGGCACTCCCAGAGCCTTGCCCTTGATGTCGTGAAGGGCGATGTCGATGGCGGAAATCGCCGCCTGCAGAACTCGTCCGCCTTCGAAGTACTGGCTGCGATAAACCTCCTGCCAGATCCGGCCCATCTGCATCGGGTCGCGGCCGATGAGAAACTCGCGATAGTGCTCAACCGCGCCGGCCACCGCTTTCTCGCGACCACTCAAGCCGCTCTCACCCCAGCCGAAGATGCCTTGGTCGGTCTCGACCTTGACGAGCATCTGGTTGCGCGTTCCTACCCACACTGGATAGGGCTTGATCGCGGTGATCTTAAGCTTCGTAGTCATCCACGCCACGTTCCAAACGCATCCATCCTGTCTCAGTTGGCCTCGAGGGCCATTTCGGTTTGGCCGTCGAACAGATGCATCCGCTCCTGGTCGAACTCGAGCCAGATCTGTTCATCGGGCGCGACGGCGATGTTCGGCGGCACGCTGACGTTGACGATGGCGCCGGACAGGAACGCCTGCACGAAGGTGACGTCTCCGGTCGGCTCCACCGTGTAGGCCTTGGCCGGAATGGCACCGGGGACCGCGTTCTTGCGCAGCTTGATCGTCGAGTGACGCGCGCCGAGCACGACTTTCTTGGTCGTTGCCCTTGCGACCTTCTGGGCGTTGCGCGGCGAGAGCTCAAAGCTCCAGCCCTCCGCGCCGGTCAACACAGAGTTGCCGTTTGCCGTCGATGCCTCCAGCGGAATAAGGCTCATCGCCGGGCTGCCGATGAAGCTGGCGACGAACATGTTGACGGGATCGGCAAAGACCCGCGCCGGTGAATCGTATTGCTGCAGGTAGCCGCCGTTCATCACCGCCATCTTGTCGGCCATGGTTACGGCTTCGAGCTGGTCGTGCGTCACATAGATGATTGTCGCCTTGAGGTCTTGGTGGAAGCGCTTGATCTCCGACCGCATCTGCACGCGCAGTTTGGCGTCGAGGTTAGAGAGCGGCTCGTCCATGAGGAAGACGGCGGGGTCGCGGACAAGCGCACGGCCCAGGGCCACCCGCTGCTGCTGCCCGCCCGAAAGTTCGCGTGGCTTGCGCTCGAGCAGGTGCGTCATGTCGAGCACTCGCGCCGCTTCCTTGACCTTCTTGTCGATCTCGTCCCTGGGCAGTTTGCGCATCTGCAGCGGGAACGCCAGGTTCTTGTAAACCGATTTCTGCGGATAGAGCGCGTAGTTCTGGAACACCATTGCGATGTCCCGGTCCTTGGGGTCGAGGTCATTGACCACCCGGTCCCCGATGACGATGTCGCCCGATGTGATCGGGATCAGCCCCGCGACGAGATTGAGCGTGGTTGTCTTGCCGCAGCCTGAAGGGCCGACGAGCGCAACGAACTCGCCGTCATTGACCGTCAGCGAGACGGCGTTGACAGCTTTGAAGCTGCCATAAGTCTTGACGAGATCTTTGAGGACCACGTGGGCCATCGGCAACTCCCTAGTGCTTGACCGCGCCTTCTGTAAGGGCGCGTACGAAGTATCGTTGCAGGACGAGGAACAGCACCACGACGGGCACGCTCATCATAAAGCTGGCCGCCATCAGGCCCGGAAAGTCCGTCGTATTCTCTGAGAAGAAGCGCTGGATGCCGACCGGCAGTGTCAACTGGTCGTTCTTGGTGAGGAAGGTGTAGGCGTAGATGTACTCGTTCCACGCGCCGATGAACGAATAGATCGCGGTGGCGATGATCCCCGGCGTCGAGAGCGGCATCACAATCAAGATGAAGGCCTGGAACCGCGTTGCCCCATCGATGCGCGCCGCCTGCTCGAGCTGCACCGGAATGTTGTCGTAAAAGCCCTTGAGCAACCAGATCGCCAGCGGCAGGCCGAAGGTGAGATAGGTGAGAATCAGCGAGCCATGCGTGTTCATCAACCCGAGCAGGCGCATCAGGATGAACAGCGGCACGAGAAAGATCACAGCCGGGAACATGTTGCGCAGCAGCACGGCGAAGAACAGGAAGTTCCGGCCCGGGAAACTGAAGCGCGAAAACGCGTAGGCCGCAGGGACGGCGACGATCACCGAGAGGATTGTCGTGACGGTCGACACGAAAAGGCTGTTCCAGAAGAAGCGGAGGAAGTCCTGGCCGACGCTGTTCTGGGGATCGAGCAGCTTCTCGTAGCTGGCGAGGGTAGGTTCGTCCGGCCACCATTGCGGCGGGAATTGCATCGCCGCGAACCCAGACTTGATCGAGGTGATCAGCATCCAGATCATCGGCACCGCGGTGTAAAGCAGCATGAACACGAGGAAGATGCGCCCGGCCCACCGCCATCCGTCGATGCGCATGCGGCGACGGCTCAGGCCTGGAGGGGCTGTCTTGGCAGTCGTGCTCATGCGCTCCCCTCTTTCCGCTCGTTGCCGCTTAGCGCACGGACGTAGAAGTAGCCGAGCGTCATCAGGATGAGGAACAGGAGCACCGAATAGGCAGATGCCACACCCCAGCGCTGTCGTCCGAAGGCAAGCTCGTAAATGTGGGTGATCCAGATATGCGATGCGTTGGAGGGCCCGCCGCCGGTCATGATCCAGGGGATGATGAAGGAATTGAAGTTGGCCACCGCGAGCAGCAGGATCGTCACCGTCGAGACGTTGCGCAAGTGCGGGAAGGTGACGTGCCAGAAGCACTGCCAGGCGCTGGCGCCGTCGACCTGCGCGGCGCGCAGCAACTGCTCGGGCACGGTCTGAAGGCCGGCCATCATCATGATCATGGCAAACGGAAACTCGCGCCAGATATTGACGACGATCAGGGAAGGCAGCACCGTGCTGACGCTGTCGATAAAATTCGGCGGTCGGTCGGCCAATCCGAGGCCGACCAGCACCGCACCGATGATCCCGAAGTCCGAATGATAGATCCACTTCCAGATATAGGAGGCGGCGACCGCGCTAATGACCCAGGGAATGATCAGGATTGCGCGCAGGACACCGCGGCCGATAAAGGCGCGGTGGAGTGCCAGCGCGGTGGCAAACCCCAGGACAAAGGAGATCAAAGTGGATCCCAGTGTCCAGATCAGAGTGTTCCAGGTGACTTTCCAGAACACCTCACTGGTGAGGATGGCCGTGTAGTTGTCGAAGCCTATGAAGGTCTTGTCGCGAAGTTGTAGGCCAGGCGGCGTCTTAAAGAACGACAGCTCGATCGTGTAATAGATCGGATAGGCGATGACGATGAGCATCACGGCGATCGCAGGGAGCACGTACGCGTAGTCAGCGCGATGATCCCATATTTTCCGTAGCACGCCGGACCTACCGGATTGCAATCTTCGGCGAGCCTCGGCCTTGCCGGTCACGATCGTCACTGTGGCGCGCCCTTATTTCTTCTGAACGAACCGGCTGCACTATCGGTGCAGCCGGTCAGGCTTGGACTAGAGTCCGCCCATCAGGTCTCTTACCTTCTTAGCCGCGTCGTCCGCTGCCTGGTCGACGGTCATCGCGCCGGTCAGGGCATTCTGCAGCATGTCCGGGACGATGATGTTCATGATCTCGGGGGCCTGCGGCAGCGCTGGGAACGGGATGCCATATGGTAGCATCGAGGTCGTCACATCGAGGAACTTGATGTTGTCTAGGCGTTCCTTCATCCATTTGGTCTTGAAGCCGTTAAGGTTGCCCGGGTTCGAGCCGGCGTAGGCCATCTTCAGCGACCATTCAGGGCTTGTCCACATGCAGATGATAGCCTTTGCAGCTGGCTCGTCGACCTTGCCGCCCTCGACATATTCAGGCTTCAGAATGTGAATGTTCGAGCCGCCGAACACGACTGCGCGCTTGCCGTCGGGGCCAGTGGGAATCAGGCCGTAGCGCATGTTGTCGATGACGGTCTGCGCCTTATCCTTGTCGGCGCCCGTCGCCTTCTTCTGCAGGTCGAGCATGACGTCGTAGTCGGACGGATGCGAGATCATCATGCCGAGCTGGCCGGCGAGGAACAGGGGCTGGTTATCGGCCTGCTGGTTGGTGAGTGCCGAAACCGGAACCGACTTGTCGCGAACATACATGTCGTACGAGGCTTGCAGCGCGGCCTTGCTCTGCGGGCTATCGAGCTTGACCTGCTCATAGGTCGGGTTCGCGGTGGCTTCGTCGAAGACGCCGCCGCCATAGGCCCACAGCTGCGGCATGAAACGGTACGGCGTATTGCCGGCATTCTTGCGAGCCACGAGGCCGTAACCGGCAATGCCGAGCTTGTCGTGGATCTGCTTGGAATACTTGACGACGTCGTCCCAGGTTGCCGGAGCCTTGTCCGGATCGAGGCCCGCACGCTTGAAGATGTCGGCGTTCCAGATGAACGCCATCGTCTCGTTGTTGGTTGGAATGCCGTAGGTCACCCCCTCCCAGGTCACGGCCTTCATGGCGCCGGGCCAGAAATCCTCGGTGGAATACCCCACATCCTCGGGTTTGAGCGGCTGCAGATAGCCTTTTGAGGCGAACTCGGTACCACCCAGGATTTGCAGGCGGACCGCCATCGGCGCGGCATTGCCCAGGAGCGCCGTGCGGAACTTGTCAAGAAGGTCGTTATAGGTGAGGGCTTGTTCCTCGAGCTGGATGTTCGGATAGGTCTTGCGGAAGGTCTCGAAGAAATCTTTGTAGTACTGGCGCAAAAGGTCGGGGTCGCCCTCGAACACGCCCTGATACCAGAAAGTCAGTCGCCCCTTGTAGTCGAGGGGGGTGACCTTGGCGCAATCGGCCGCCGTGTCAAAATCCTGTGTGCCCGCAATGGAGCGCACATATTCCGGCGACCACTTGCTGAGGTCGACCGGCGGCGCTCCCAGCGCCGAAGTGGACATCAGCGATGCCATCAAAGCAGTGGCGACAGTGCCGCGCAGGACCGCACTGCCGAGTGTAATCCTCGTCATAGGTATCCTCCCTGTTCTGCATGCCGCCCTGCGCCGAGGCAAAGCGGTCTAGCTCGTTCGACCGCGGGACGCCTTTCTGTTCTATGTATCCCTTCGATCATTTTGTACGTTTTCAGATCGTGGATTGCCTGTCAACGCGTTGAATCGTACATTGTTTGCGGAAACCGTGTGTGATATCGGGCAGGGTATGTATTGATTAGGGGAGCCGGCCTTGGCCGAAATGAGCGATTTCAAAGCGATGCCACCTGTGGGCACTGATCCAATCGGGGCATCCAGCGAGGGCGCCTCGCTTTATGAACTCATCAGGGAAGACATCATTGAGGGACGGCTCGCCGCCAATGAACGGCTTGTGGTTACCGATCTCGCCCGGCGTCACGGCACCTCGACCAACCCCGTGCGCGAGGCCCTGCAACTCTTGCGCGGGGAGGGTTTTGTCACCTTTCTCCCCAACCGCGGCGCGCGCGTCCGACCCATAGACCAGGATTTTGTCCGGGATATCTATGAAATCGGTGTTCTGATTGAGCCGGCCCTGACGCGATGGTTTGTGAATATGGCCACCGGCGAGGACATCGCCGAACTCGAACGTCTCCAAGGCCTGATTGAAGAGAACAACTTCGCCGACACCTTCAGGCACAGTGAGCTTGATACCGCTTTCCACACCGTGATGTACCAGCGGCACTATAACCGCCATGCCGCCGAACTTTGGTGGAAGCATCGCGAAGTGCTACGAGCCGTCAGCCGGCGTTTCAATTTCACGCTCGCGCGGCGTGCCGCGATCATTCGCGAGCACCGCGAACTCATCGCGCACGTAAAAGCGGGAGAAGCCGACAAGGCGGCCGAACTCGTTTCCCGCCATGTCGAGGGTTCCGGCCGGCATATTCTCGAACAGATGCGTGCGCGGAACGCCGCTCGGGCCGGATAGGAACGAAGGTCCAGTCTCGAACATCGTTAGCCTGACCATTTCAGATAAAGGAATTGAGATGAAAATCACGAGCATTCGGCCATGGCTGATCAAGTCCGATGCTTCTTATTGGGGAGAGTTCCTGTTCGTCGAAGTGACGACCAACGAGGGGGTGAGTGGCTGGGGAGAGATCACCACCACTACAAAGCTCGCCAACCGCGCTCTCTGCACGATCCTGCGGCAGATCGGTGTCGCCGTGACAGGCGAGGATCCAGCGCGTATCGAGCATCTCTGGCACAAGATTTTTCGCAGCTTCACCTACATGGGCAGCCGCGGCGCCGCCGTCGAATGCGTGAGCGCCATCGATATAGCCCTCTGGGATATCCGGGGCAAAGTCCTCGGTAAGCCGATTTACGAGCTGCTGGGCGGACCAGTACGCGATGAAATCGCGCTCTACACCCATCCCAACCAGGCCAAATTCACCAGCAAGGAGGCTGTGGTCCGCGAAATTCTAGACATCGTCGAGTCCGGACACACCGCGCTCAAGTTCGATCCGTACCCCCACCAGGGCCGCAGCGCCGATGGCCTCCCCCGCGAACAGCGGGACGGCTACCTCGATGGCAGCATGACCCGCAAGGACGAGCGCGAAGCCGCCGAGCTCACGGCCCTGATCCGCGAAACGGCGGGGCCCGATGTAGACATTCTCATCGATGCGCATGGCCGCTTCGACGTTCCCACCGCCATTCGCCTCTGTCGGAGCCTCGAGGAAGCCGGCCAGATCGATTGGTTTGAGGAGCCCTGCCCGCCCGAGAGCCTCAACGCCCTCAAGCAGGTGCGTGAAAAGGTCAGTGCCGCCATCTCGTGGGGCGAGCGCGGCCACACGAAGTGGGATTTCGTGCCGGTACTCGAGAACAGGCTCGCTGACTACATCATGCCGGACGTCACCTGGACTGGGGGCATTACCGAACTCAAGAAGATTTCTGCCCTATGCGAAGCCTACTACGTCCCGGTCTCGCCACATGACGCCGCGGGACCGATCAACGTGGTTGCGGGAGCGCAGGTGATGATGACCGTTCCTAACTTCTACAAGCTCGAAACGTCGGAGTGGAACCTGGGCAAATACGATCACCTCATCGACAGACCACTCGACAATTCGAACGGCAGCCTCAAGCTGACGTCGAAGCCTGGTCTCGGCATTGAGATGGACCGTGACTACCTGCAGGCCCACGAGATTGAGCTGGGCTAGCAACGCGCTATGCCGGCCCGGCGTGCGGGCGACAAGCCCCATCCACCAGAACGAGGATAAGTCATGGCAAAGACGGGTGGCGCCGACGAGGCGCTCAATCGGGTGAACGCGAACTCTAAGCCATCCCAGCTTCGCATCACCGACATGCGGGTAGCCGAAATCATCGGCGCGCCGTTCACCTCAACCCTGCTCAAGATTTACACCAACCAGGGCATCGTCGGCCTTGGCGAGGTGCGCGACGGCGCCAGCGCCACCTACGCGCTGATGCTGAAGAGCCGGCTGCTTGGCGAGAACCCCTGCAACATCGACCGCCTGTTCCGCCGGATCAAACAGTTCGGCGGACACGGCCGGCAAGGCGGCGGCGTCTCGGCGATCGAAATCGCGTTGTGGGATCTCGCCGGCAAGGCCTATGGCGTGCCCATCTACCAGATGCTCGGCGGCAGGTTTCGGGACAAGGTGCGCCTCTATTGCGATACCGACGCTACCGTGCCGAGCGGCACCGAGACCGGCAAGCGCCTCAAGCAGCGCATGGCGCTCGGCTTCACGTTCCTCAAGATGGATCTGGGCCTGATGCAGATCGCGGATGTACCCGGTGCGGTCGTGTCTCCTGCCGGCTCACTTGAAGGGTACCGCGTCCAGCCCGGCCGCGGCCCGGTCAAGACTCTTGAAGAGCGGCGCGCCCGCAACGCCGCCTACGATTTGCACAACGTCCCCCACCCGTTTACCGGCCTCCATTTTTCCGACAAGGGCCTCGACCTGCTTGAGCAGTACATTGCCGAGGTTCGCGACGTTATCGGCATGGATATTCCGCTCGCCATCGACCACGTCGGCCACATCTCGCTGCAGAACGGTATTCGCCTCGCCAGGCGGATTGAAAAATACGTGCCAGCCTGGCTCGAGGATGTGATCCCATGGCAGTACACCGAGCAGTACCGACAACTGCAGGACGCCACCACGGTGCCGATCTGCACCGGCGAGGACATCTACCTCAAGGAGGGCTTCGAACCTTTGCTCAAGAGCGGCGGCCTATCCGTTATCCACCCAGACCTGCTCACCAGCGGGGGCATTCTCGAGACCAAGAAGATCGGCGACATGGCGCAGGACCACGGCGTCGCTATGGCGATCCATATGGCAGAAAGTCCAATCGCCGCAATGGCAGCGGCACATGTCGCGACCGCGACCGAAAACTTCATGGCGCTCGAATACCACTCTGCCGATGTCGACTGGTGGGACGATATCGTCAACGGCGTTGCCAAGCCGCTCGTGAAAGACGGCTTTATCACTGTTCCTGACAAGCCGGGCCTGGGGATTGACGACGTCGTCGACGAGGTGATTTCGCAGCATCTGCAGCCGGGTGTCAGCGGCATCTGGCAGGCCACGGATCACTGGGACTACGAGTATTCCTGGGATCGCACCTGGAGCTGAGGCGAAAGACCCGAAGATGAAGATCACCGATCTCCGCTGTGCCGTCATCGGTAAACATCCCATCGTTCGTGTCGTCACCGACGAGGGCCTCTATGGCCTGGGCGAGGTCGAGTACACCAAGCCCTACCTCAAGCCCTGGGTCCTGCATTTTCGCGAGGCGCTGATCGGCGAGGACCCGACCGACGTCGAGCGCGTGATGCTGAAGATCCGCCAACGCGGCTCTTTCAAGCCCTATGGCGCGGCAGTAAGCGCTATCGAGCATGCGCTGTGGGACATTGCCGGCAAGGCCGCAGGCGTGCCGGCCTACAAACTGCTCGGCGGCAAGGTGCGCGACAAGGTGCGCGTCTACAACGGCTCGATCCGCCAGAAGCGCACAGGCGACCGGCCGGAGGATTACGCCGCTGACGTCAAATGGATGATGGAGCAGCCGCAGAACTTCTTCATGATCAAGCAAGGAATCTCGTTCCATTCCAACATGAAGGACACCATTGAGGGCTTCCATTACGGCGTGACGCAGAAGAAGGCCGGCTATCACGGTGCCATGGATCAAGGCGTGATCAGCGAGCGCGGTTTCAATCGCATGCTCGACTGCGTGATCGCGATGAAGGAAGTGCTGGGCGACAAGGTCAGCCTGGCGCTCGACTGCGGCCCCGGCTGGATGCTGCCCGATGCAATTAAGTTTGCTCGCGCGGTCGAGAAGTACAATTTGATGTGGCTCGAGGATATGCTGACTGGCGACTATGTGCCGTGGGTCAATCCGCAGGCCTATCGGGAGCTGACCACCTCCAGCTCGACGCCAATCCATACCGGCGAGCAGATCTACCTGCGCCATAATTTCAAGGAGCTGATCGAAACGCAGGCGGTCCGTATCATCGGTCCGGACCCGGCCGATATAGGTGGCATCGCCGAGCTGAAATGGGTAGCCGAGCACGCCCATATGCACTCGATCCTGATGGCGCCGCACGGCACGGCGAACGGCCTGCTCGGTCTCGGCGCGTTGATCAATGTCTGCGCCACCTTGCCCGCCAACTACATCGCCTTCGAATACCCGAGCGCCTCCGACCCCTGGTGGGAGGACCTCGTAATCGGCCTGCCGTCGCAGGTCGTGAAGGACAGCATGGTGGACCTGCTGGAAGCGCCGGGGCTGGGCCTCGATATCGACGCCGAAGCAGCCAGGAGGTATCTCAGGGAAGAGGATGCGGGCTTCTTCAATTGAACCATCCTTCTTGCTCCACCCTGCGCCACGTGGACCTCTTCACGCAAATTGGCATCCGGAATGACCGTTTCGGGCCGGTAGCGGACTGACAGCTTCGGGTCTCGAATCTTCAAGAGCGGACCTTCAGGTCGGCGCGAGCATCGTCGTGATCTGACCCGGAGCTGCCATTTGCCCCTCCTCAACGCGCGCCCTCTCTCACTGGCACCTGACGTTGCTATGGGCATAACGGCAAGGACGACTTAGCCTCCTGTTTGCGGTATAATGCTGACCAAACTTCCACCGCCTAGGGAGAAGGGCGTGGATATCGCGGCATGGCTGGCAAGCCTCGGACTGGGGGAATACGCCCCGGCCTTCCGCGACAATGACATCGATTTCGAGCTGCTGCCTAAGCTCACCACCGAGGACTTGACGGCCCTGGGCATTAGGTCCGTGGGGCATCGGCGCAAGCTGCTCAGCGCCATTTCGGCGCTCGCGGAGAATTCCTCCGCTCAGCCAGGGTCGACCCTGTCCACTCGTGAGGTGTTTGCGCAAGACGCCACCGACGACGACGTTGCAGCGCCACGAGCAGAGCGGCGGCAGCTCACCGTCATGTTCGTCGACCTCGTCGGCTCGACCGCGCTGTCGCAGCGACTCGATCCTGAGGACATGCGCGAGGTGATCCTCAGCTACCAGCAGGCCGTGTCGCGCGAGATCGCGCGCTACGAGGGACGGGTCGCCAAGCTCATGGGCGACGGCGTGCTCGCCTATTTCGGCTGGCCGCGGGCGCATGAGGACGACGCCGAGCGCGCCGTGCGCGCGGGTCTCGCGGCCGCGGCCGCGACCGGCCGACTGGGCGGCCCCGGCGGAGTGCCGCTCGCCGCGCGTGTCGGCATCGCCACCGGGCTGGTGATCGTCGGTGACCTGGTCGGCGAAGGCGCGGCGCAAGAGGACGCCGTGGTCGGCGACACGCCCAATCTTGCAGCCCGGCTGCAAGGCGTCGCCGAGCCGGATTCTATAGTGGTCGCGGAGGCTACGCAAAGGTTGGTCGCCGGACTGTTCACAGCGACCGATCTTGGTGAACGGGAGCTCAAAGGCTTCACCGCTCCAGTACGGTGCTGGCGCATCGTCGGCGAGACGGCGGCCGAGAGCCGCTTCGAAGCCCGGCACGCCGTGCTGACGCCTTTGGTCGGCCGGCACGAAGAGCTCGCCTTCCTAGCCGAACGGTGGCATCGCGCAACATCGGGACAAGGCCAGGTTCTCCTACTCACCGGCGAGGCTGGCATCGGCAAGTCTCGCTTGTTGGCCGCACTTGCCGCGCAGGTCGCCGCAGGGCCGCGTTCGGTACTGCGCTATTTCTGCTCGGCCCACTACACCAACAGCGCACTCCATCCGCTGATCTCGCATTTGGAAAGGGCGGCGGGCTTCGTGGGCGACGACAACGCCGACACGCGGTTCGACAAGCTCACGACGCTGCTTACCGGGATCGGCGCGGAGGCTGGCGAGGCCCTACCATTGCTGGCAACGCTGCTCTCGATCGATGCAAGCGGGCGTTATCGTCCGCCGAAGTTGCCGGCGCCGGCGCTCAGGGCGCGCACGCTCGCAGCCTTGACGCGGCTGGTCGAGGCGTCGGCGACGAACGCTCCAGTGCTCGTACTCGTCGAGGACGCCCATTGGATCGACCCCACGACGGCCGAATGGCTGGAAGCGCTCGTTGAGCGGCTCTCGGACCTGCCGGTCCTGCTGGTGGTCACGGCGCGGCCGGAATTCGAGCCGCGCTGGAGGGCGCTGTCGTGTGTCGACACGCTGCAACTGGGGCGGCTCGAACCATGCGATGGCACGGCGATCATGGAGCGGGTGGCGGGCGGCAAGAAGCTGCCGCGCCACATCGCGGACCGCATCCTTGCTAACACGGAGGGGGTGCCGCTGTTCGTCGAGGAGCTGACGAAGACCGTGCTCGATTCCGACCTATTGGTCGAGGCGGGCGATCGCTATTTGGCGATCGGGCCGCTGCCGGCGATCGCGATCCCGTCGACATTGCAGGACTCGCTGATGGCAAGACTCGACCGGCTGTCACCGGTGAAGGAGACGGCGCAGATCGCCGCCTGCATCGGCCGCGTTTTCCGGCACCGGCTGCTCGCCGCAGTGAGTGGCGCCGGCCGAGGCCGGCTCGACGATGCGCTCAGCCAGTTGGAACAGGCGGAGCTGCTGTTCCGCAGCGGCGCGGCGCCGGAGGCGACCTACACATTCAAGCACGCGCTGGTCTGCGACACGGCTTACCAGAGCCTGTTGAGAAGCCGGCGCCAGCAGATCCATGCGAAGATTGCCTCCGCGCTGGAAGCTGAGTTTGCCGACGTCGCCGAGACCGAACCTGAGACCGTGGCGCAGCACTATACGATCGCCGGACTGGTGGCTGAGGCCGCGTCGTGGTGGCTGAAAGCCGGGCAGCGGGCGATGACAAAATCTGCCAACCGCGAAGCCGCGGCGCACTTCGGCAAAGGACTCGAGCTCGTTGTGACTTTGCCCGCTTCCGAGGCCCGTCTCAGACAGGAGCTGTCACTCTGGACGGCAATGGGCTCGGCGCTCATCTCCACCAAGGGTTGGGGCGATCCCGAGGTCCTGCACTCTTTCTCGAAGGCACGGGAACTTGCCGAAAGGCTTGGCGATAAGACACAGCTGTTCGCCGCGGTCCGGGGCGAGAGCGCCTGCCGCACCATTTCGGGTCACCTGCGCGCCGCAAATGCGCTCGCCAACCAGTGCCTCACGCTCGGCATGGAACTCGCGCATGCTTCAGGCGATTCCGGCTACATGCTGGAAGCGCACCACCAGCTCTGGGGTGTCAACTTTTATCTCGGCAACTACAAGACCAGCGGGGTGCACGCCAGCCAGGGTATGGCCATCTACGACTA
Organism: Mesorhizobium sp. BHbdii; assembly: GCF_053848045.1. Taxonomy (NCBI): domain Bacteria; kingdom Pseudomonadati; phylum Pseudomonadota; class Alphaproteobacteria; order Hyphomicrobiales; family Phyllobacteriaceae; genus Mesorhizobium; species Mesorhizobium sp. BHbdii. Next base: position 409,668 of record NZ_JBSPKX010000003.1, read on the forward strand.
CGAGAAGCATCGCCACCTAGCCTGGGGCTATACCGGGCATGATCCAGGCGTTTGCTGCCGGTCGTTCTCCGCACAGATGCTCTGCATTTGCGGCAAGCCGGATAGGGCGGTTCAGCAGTCAAGAGAAGCAGTCGCCCTCGCCGAGCGCGATTCGCACCCTGTTAGCCTGGCCCAAGCGCAGATGGCGCTCAGCGTCGTCCATCTCATGCGACGGGAGCCGCATGACGGGCGACTCTGGGCCGAAAAGGCGATCGCCGTATGCACCGAGTTCGCCATGCCCCTGCTGCTTGGGCAGGCTCGCGTGTTCTTCGGCTGGGCGCTCGGTGGTTTGGGGCAGTTGGACGAGGGCATTCGCCAGATGCGCGACGGGATCGCGGCGATCGCCGCGACCGGCGCCGACATGGGGATGGCTTACTACCTTTGCGCGCTCGCCCGCGCTTGCGGCGAGCGGGGCGAGGCAAGCGAAGGGCTTGCGCTGCTGGAGCAAGCGTTCGACACGCTCGCCAAGTCTGGCTCCAGCTACCAGCTGCCCGAACTGTTGAGCGCCAAAGGAGAGCTCCTATCGCGCCTGGACCAAGGCGACGATGCTATCGAAGGCTCGTTCCGGCAGTCGCTGGCCGCCGCCCGCGACCAAGGTGCGAGACTGGCCGAACTGAGGGCCGCGCTTCAGCTTGCCCGACTTTGGTCCGATCGCGGACACGAGAGCGAGGCGCGAGACCTGCTCGCACCCACATATGCGGCGTTCAACGAGGGTTTCGGCACTCCCGATCTGGTTGAGGCAAAGAGCCTGCTGCAGAAGTTTTCACATCATCCGGCGGCGCAGCCATAGGCAGCAACACCCAGGGAGGACAACCATGCTCAAACAAACGTGCTTTGGCCTGCTGGCCGGCGTAGTGCTAACGCTGGCCGGCACACCGGCTTCTGCCACCGAGCTCACGATCTTCTGGGCAGAATGGGATCCTGCCAATTATCTGCAAGAACTCGTTACCGAATATGAGAGGCAGACGGGCGTCAAGGTAACAGTCGAAACAACGGTTTGGCCTGGCTTTCAGACCAAAGCCTTCGCCGAATTCAATGCCAGGGGCGATGCGTATGATATGGTCGTTGGCGATTCGCAGTGGCTCGGCGCAGGCTCGACTGGCGGCCACTATGTCGACCTCTCCGACTTCTTCGCGAAGCACGATATCGCCGAGTTAATGGCTCCGGCCACGGTGAAGTTTTACTCCGAGTATCCTCGCGACAGCGGCAGATACTGGGCGGTCCCGCTCGAGGGCGACGCTATCGGTTGGGCCTATCGCAAAGACTGGTTCGAGGATCCGAAGGAAATGGCCGACTTCCGAGCGAAGTACGGCTACGATCTCGCCGTGCCGAACACGTTCAAAGAGATGCGCGACATCGCTGAGTTCTTCTACCGGCCTGACAAGAAGAGATATGGCATCGCGATTTACACCGACAACTCATACGATGGGTTGATCGGGGGCTTCGAAAGCGTGCTTTTCTCGTATGGCGGCGAGCTTGGCGACTATGCAACCTACGAGGTCGACGGTTTTATCAATTCCGACAGGGCCGTGGCCGCGCTCGAATTCTATCGGGAGCTGTACAAATTCACGCCTCCGGGCTGGGCCAACGCCAATTTCGGAGAGGAGAATCTGGCGATCACCGAAAGCCTGACCGCGATGAGCATGAACTATTTCGCGTTCTTCCCATCGCTTACCAACGAGGCTAGCAATCGGAATGCCACCAACACCGGCTTCTTCGCCAACCCGGCCGGACCGCAAGGCGATCAGTTCGCCCCCCTCGGGGGGCAGGGCATCTCGATCATCTCTTATTCGCAAAAGCAAGACGAAGCCCTCAAATTCCTCGAGTGGTTCATCAAGGATGAAACCCAGAAGAGGTGGGCGGAGCTCGGCGGCTACACCTGCAGTGCGGCTGTGCTGAAGTCGGATGCATTTCAGAACGCCACGCCGTACAACAGGGCCTTCTATGAGACCATGTTCAAGGTGAAGGACTTCTGGGCGGTCCCGGAGTACGCCGAATTACTGCAGCAGTTTAACCAGCGAGTCTATCCGTACGTGACGGGCGACCAAGGCACGGCCAGGGAGACGCTTGATGCCCTCGCCGCGGACTGGAACGCGACTTTCAAGAAGCACGGGCGCCAGTAGTCAGTGTGGTTATGGATGGGACGCATCGCGTTTCACACCGAACATCGTAGAGATGCCGAACGCCTGCTTTGCGAAGCAGAGCGGACCTTCTCGAGACGGCCGCATAACTTCGGCTTCTGGCGCGACGACGACCTCCAGCGTGGTCGCCCGCCATATCTACTTTCAGGAAGTAGCAAGGCTGATCTCTACGTCCGACATGCGGCGCATTGCGGACTTGGTGTTAGTTCCGGAGATCGGGTCAGCTATCTTCACTCTCCGCGCGCCATCTGTCACCGTGGCGTATCCGCTTGGCTGGATGCCGTGGGAGCTAGCGCTTCGTTGTCCGGGCAGTAAATGAGGGGCAGCTCTATGAACTATGACGATATCGACCTTAATCTGTTGCGAGTTTTCGATGTAATGATGCGTGAAAGAAGCGTAACGCGCGCAGCTGTCGAATTAGGCAGAACACAATCGGCCGTAAGCCACTCCTTATCAAAGCTTCGATATCTTTTGCAGGACGAATTGTTCACGAGAGACGGGGGAGAGATGCGGCCAACGGCTCGGGCAGTGGAGTTGCTGTCAGATATTTCTGCTGCCCTGGCAACGATTCGCGCCTCGATCGACCGGCATCAGGTGTTCAATCCAGCAACGACGCGACGCAACTTCCGCGTTGGACTTACTGATTATCACGCCATGATTTTCATCCCTGGGCTCATTCGAGAGTTTTCGAGGCAAGCACCCGGTGCCACGCTGAATGTCATTCCCGCAAATGGGCCGGAAATCGGTTCATCGGTCTATTTGAGGCAAGTTGACTGTGCACTGACAGGAGCGGCTATACGCGACGATCCGAATCTCTTGAAGGTCGAACTTGGCCAGGATCGGCTATTTTGCGCGGTGTGGAGTGGAAGCAAGATCGCCAGGAACGCCATGACGCTGGAAACTTATTTGGCCAGTTCTCACCTTCAGATTTCTGCAGATGGTCTAGCAGAAGGGCTCGCGGACGCCGCCCTCAACCAGCTTGGTCTACGGCGCAACGTCGTTGCTACCATCTCGAACTATCTAGTGCTTCCTTGGGCTTTGCGTGGCACTGAACTGATTACCCATTGCGGCGATGCCATTCTACAAATGCTGGATGAGAGAAGTGAGGTGAGCCTGGTCCCGCCGCCCCTTCCCATATCGAATGTCAATGCGTGGCTCATTGTTCATCGTCAGATGGCGAATGACCCGGGTACCAAGTGGCTCCGGGAAGTAATCGTCGGCATTTACGACGAGTCGCAGGCCAAGAAGCGCCAAAGACCCATCTTCGACCATCGGAATGCCGGATCAGCCGAAGACTAGCTGGTGAATGCGTTGTCGCCCATGGCGCACAACGGATCATGAATGGGATTCATTTTACTAATGAGAACATTCAATTTGACGAATAGTTCAGCTTAGGAGCACATTTGAGGACAACAAAAACAGGGGAATGCCGAAATGAGATCAATTCTTAAGGGTTTGATTGCCGTTGCCATGGCGTGTACTGCTTCCTCGGCGTGGTCCGCGACCATCGACAATGTCAAGAAAAATGGAATGCTAACGTGTGGCACAAATTCAGCCACCGCTGGCTTCAGCCTTCCAGACAATGAAGGCAAATGGACCGGATTTGTGGTCGATTATTGCCGCGCTGTGGCGGCCGCCGTGCTTGGCGACGCGCAAAAAGTCAAGTTCATCCCGTTGACGCCAAAAGATCGCTTTACCGCCTTGCAGTCGGGAGAGATCGACATCCTGGCGCACAACGCAACCTGGACATCGTCCCGCGACACGTCACTGGGCATACTGTTTGCTGGCACATACTTCTATGACGGCCAGGGGTTTATGGTGCGCCAGGCGGACAACGTGACGTCAGCGAAGGGACTCGATGGTGCCTCGATTTGCGTCACCCAAGGCACTACAACCGAGTTGAACCTTGCCGATTATTTTCGCTCGCAATCGATCAAATACACCACCGTTGGTTTCGCCGACGAGGAAGCTGTCGTGAAGGCATATGAGGAGGGACGTTGCGACGTCTTGTCCGCGGACACTTCCACCTTGAACGCGTCGCGATTGCGCATGGCGAAGCCGGGCGACAGCGTCGTGCTTCCCGAGTTGATCTCTAAGGAGCCGCTTGGCCCGGCGGTTCGGCAGGGTGACGATCAGTGGTTCAATGTGGCGAAGTGGACACTCTACGTCATGGTTGCGGCGGAAGAATTGGGGGTTACCTCGAAGAATATCGATGCAATGAAATCCTCGGACAATCCTAACATCCGTCGTCTGCTTGGAGTGGAAGGCGGCATCGGAAAAGACATCGGGCTCGGCGACAACTGGCCGGTTGAGGTGATCAAGCAGGTCGGCAACTACGGGGAAGTGTTTGATCGGAATGTCGGCAAGGACTCGCCGCTGAAAATGGAGCGTGGCATGAATGCGCTCTGGAACAAAGGCGGCATTCAGTACGCTCCGCCAATTCGCTAGATGCAGCATGGTCGCATGGCGCTGGCGCACTGATCGCGAGCGCCGTTGCGCTCATCCCACTAGGAACAGGGCCATGTCCGATTTGTCGCTGCCCGCGCAGTCGCGTAGGAGCCTATCTTTGCACGATAAAAAAGTGCGAGGCATTTTTTACCAGGTCTTGCTCGCTGGTAGCTTGTTGGCCTTGGCCTTAGGCATTGGCATCCAGACCGCATCGAATATGCGGGCGCGGGGGATTCCGCTCTCATTCGATTTTTGGAACGAGTCTGCTGGCTTTGACATCAATCAGACGCTGATACCGTACGATACGCTTTCCACCTACGGTCAGGCCTTCTGGGTGGGCGTGGTCAACACCCTTTACGTGAGCTTTCTCGCAATCCTGTTGGCGACCTTGCTTGGCTTTGTCGTCGGGATTGCCCGCCTATCACAGAACTGGATCGTCTCGAAGGTCGCAACCTCGTATGTCGAGGTTGTACGCAACGTCCCGTTATTGCTGCAGTTGCTCTTCTGGTACAACGCCGTCCTCAAGCCGTTGCCCCCACCGAAATCGTCGATCGCAATCCCCGGCGGCATTTACCTCAACAATCGCGGTCTCATCATTCCGGAGATCCAGTTGCATCCGGGGGCGGGGCTGGTGGGCCTGGCATTCGCGGCGGCTGTTTTCTGCTCTATTGCATTCTGGTTCTATGCGAAGCGTGTCCAGAGAGGTACTGGCAAGCAACTGCCGGTTTTTTTGGTCAGCCTCGCGGCGCTAGCAGGGTTTCCGCTGGTCATGTTTCTGGCGGCCGGCGAGCCGGTGTCGTTCATAACGCCGCACCTGCGTGGTTTCAATTTTCAAGGTGGGCACCAGCTCTATCCAGAGTTCGCCGCTCTTCTGATCGGTCTGTCGGTCTATACCGGATCTTACATCGCCGAGATTGTCCGAAGTGGAATCCAGGCAGTGCCAAAAGGCCAGACCGAGGCTGCGTATGCGCTCGGGCTTGCGCCGGGCAAGACACTTCGCCTGGTCATCGTTCCGCAGGCACTCCGTATCATCATACCGCCTCTAACAAGCCAGTACCTCAATTTGACCAAGAACTCGTCGCTCGCGGTGTTCATCGGATATCCCGACCTCGTTCAAATCTTTGCAGGGACGGTGCTCAACCAGACCGGGGCGGCGGTCCAAGTGATGGCGATCACGCTGTCCGTCTATCTCGCAATTTCCATTGTCACGTCGATGGCCATGAATGCCTTCAACCAACATTCTGCGATCGTCGAGAGGTGATGCATGAGCGATCAGTCTTTGCATACGCCAGTTGTAAACGTCGCGCTTATACCAGCGACGGCACCTCCGGCTGACGTGCGGCCGGGTCCAGTTACCTGGATCAAAGGGAATTTGTTCTCGACGCCTCTTTCAGGTGTGTTGACGATTTGCTTTGTCCTCCTTGCGGGCTGGCTGCTGCATCAGTTTCTGAGCTTTGCAATCTTCTACGCGGTCTGGAGCGGCGGCAGGGAGGCTTGCCGTGCGAACCCCGAAGGCGCTTGCTGGCCCTTCATCGCGGAGAAGTTCGACTATCTGCGATATGGCGCGTACCCGGTTTCCGAGCGATGGCGGGTGAATCTCACGCAGGCCGTTGGCGCCATGCTCATCGTTTGGCTCCTGTGGACGAAGGCTCCGCAGCGCAAAGTGGCGGCAGTTTTGTTTTTCATCGTCTACCCGGTTGCCGCGTTCGTTCTCTTGCGTGGCGCCGCATGGCTTAATTTGCCCGTCATCGATACGACTCTCTGGGGTGGTCTCCTGATCACTCTCCTCATGTCGATCGTTGGCATCGTTTTCTCGCTTCCGATCGGTGTCGTTCTGGCACTCGGACGCAGGTCGGAGCTCCCTATCATCAAGGCGGTTTGCGTCACATTCATCGAGGTCGTTCGGGGGGTGCCGTTTATCACGGTGCTGTTTATGGCTAACTTCATGATGCCGCTGTTCGTGCCGGACTACTTGACGCCTGATCGTCTCCTGCGCCCCCTCATCGCAATAGCGTTGTTCTCGTCAGCTTATATGGCCGAGGTTGTGCGGGCCGGTCTTCAGGCGATCCCGAAGGGTCAATACGAGGCGGCTGAGGCGCTTGGGATCAGCTACTTCAACATGATGCGCTTGATAGTCCTCCCCCAGGCGTTGACCATCGTCATACCGAGCATCGTCTCCACCTTCATCGGTCTGTTCAAAGACACGACTCTGGTCGCGATCGTCGGCATCGCAGACTTCTTGAAGGCCGTCGAAACGGCGCGCGTCGATCCGAACTGGGCAGGGCCGACGATCTCCTCAACCGGCTACCTCTTTGCGGGACTGGTCTACTGGGGTTTTTGCTTCGGCATGTCCCGCTACTCGCAGGCGATGGAGCGCCAGCTGGCGCGCGGCCACAAACGTTAGGAACCGACAATGATGCCAGTAATCCCCGATCGGAGAGGGCGCCGCAGTTTCTGACGCAAATCCTGAAATAACGACGGCCGCAGAAGCAAAGCGGCCGCAGCCGTTGCAACCATTTTCCAAGGTGTTTTAGCAAATGGCATGTGCAGACACGCCTAAATCGACGATTGCGCAAAGACATGTCGCGCGAGTGGACTTCGACCAAATCCACGACCGCCAGCAATTCGGATCCGTCAAATGGGCCAATCAGTGGGATGAGTTCTCCCCCCGGGTCGAGGGCGAAGACCTGCTGTCCCTATGGACAGCGGATATGGATTTTCGTGCCCCGGAAGCTGTGATCGCGCGGCTGCGCGAAGCGGCGGACCATGGCATTTATGGTTACACCCGTCGCGACCCGCGCCACTACGAGATCGTGCAATCGTGGTTCGCGCGCCGACACAACTGGTCGCCGGTGCTGGAAACCCTGCTTCCTGCGCCAGCAATCATGCCGTCAGTAGCTGCAATACTCCGGACCTTCACGAAGCCCGGTGACGGCGTCATTGTGCAGTCGCCCGTGTACTCACCCTATTTCGAAGTGATTCAGGGAAATGGGCGAGTCCTGCTTACGAATCGGCTGAGACTTCAAAACAACGAATATGAGCTTGACCTTGAGGATTTCGAGAGACTGGCCGCCAGCGGCGCCAAGGCATTTCTACTCTGCAATCCTCACAATCCTGCCGGAAGGGCCTGGACGCAGGAAGAATTGGGGGCGCTGAACGATATTTGCGAGCGCTATGGGATTTTGGTTATATCCGACGACATTCACTGCGACATAAGGTTGTCAGATCGACCCCACATCGTCTTCTCCTGCATCTCAGACGATGCGGCGGAGAAGTCGTTCATCTGCACGGCTCCGACGAAGACCTTCAACCTAGCCGGGGTTCCTTCGGCAACGATTTCGGTAGCGAACAAAAAGCGTCGCAACGAGCTCCTTGTCGCAATGCAGGCGTCGTTCATGGTGAATGCGAACTTTTTCGGTCGCCTGGCATTGGAGGTCGCTTACAGCACGGGCGCACCATGGCTCGACCAACTCACGAGCTACATCGCCAGCAACATTGATCTCGTTTGCGAATTCGCTACTGAACACCTTCCCGGCATTACCCCTATAAGGCCCGACGCATCGTTTCTGGTGTGGTTGGATGCCCGCGCGCTCGATCTCAAAGTGGGCGGAATCCAGAAGTTCTTTGTCAATCGTGCCGGGGTTAATTTGTACGACGGCCGCGTATATGGGCCCGGTGGCGAAGGGTTCATTCGCCTCAACGTCGGCTGTCCGCGCTCGCTGTTACTTCAGGGGCTGGAACGCATGTCTGCGGCGCTGACAATAAGCTCTTGAACCGGGCGGCAGCCCGTGGGGATAGCAGGTTCTTGCTCGGGATCAGGTGCAACCCGTTTGCCGCGCCTCATGCGCCACCGTAGCGTCCGCTTTTGGCGCCATGACCTCGACCAGCGGTCGCCCGCGATGTCAGCTTTCAGGAAACTGCAAAGCTGCTCTATACAACCGAGATTGGTCAATACTTCCGGTTGCTGAACGGGAACATTGCGCCAGCAGCTGCCTCACCCGAGAGCTATAAATAGTCGCGGACAAACGTGCCCGCGCTGTGAAGAGCGCGCCAACCGGCACTCAATCCTGCATTCCAAACCGGCCAGGCGTGAATCATATGCGGCCAAATTTCGAGACGTACCTTGACGTCAGCCGCGCCAGCGGCTGCCGCGAGCCGAGTTGCGTCCGACAACAGCGTCTCGGCCGAACCGACTTGTATCAGCATTGGGGGAAATCCGCTCAGATCGGCGAACAACGGCGAGATCCGGGGATCGCGCCGGCCAACGACATGGGAGGCATAGGCGGTCGCCAGTTCCTCCAAATACGCCCGGTGGATGATAGGGTCGATCGCGTCCTTAGTTGATAGTGTCGCGCCGGACATCGAAAGGTCCGTCCAGGGCGAAACCAGCCAAAGACATCGCGGCAACCGCTCCCCTGCCGCGCACAATATACTGACCAAGCACAGGGTGAGGTTGCCGCCCGCACTGTCTCCGCCAACCACGATGCGATCCGGCGCGATCCCTTGCCGGCTCAGAAAGCGCCATGCGGTGAGTGCGTCTTCATGTTGCGCAGGGAAAGGATGTTCCGGTGCGCGTCGATAGTCGATCGCGAGGGTGCGCATTCCCATTGCTCGACCTGCCTCGGTCACCATTCGACGATGACTTTTGAGAGAGCCGGAGCAGTAGCCACCACCGTGGAAAAAGAGCAGAACCTTATCCCTGTCACTCTCAGGCGCTAGGGACCACTCGCCCTCGAGGCCATCGAAAACCACATCCTCGCATAGGATGTCGTCCGCAATCGGCCACACCGAACCAACCTCATCGATCCGTGCCCGGCGTTCGTCCCAGCCCACCGGTCGTGGCTTTGACGTCAACAAGCTGCGGATGGCGTTGATCTCCGTCAGATCGAGGTGTTCATCCACATCGCTCATTTTGCTTTCCTACCCCATCAAGCATAGAAAACCGGCGGACCGCAGCAGCCACATGTCATCCATAAAGCGCAATGCCAGCGCTGGGAGTTTTTCGTTGCAATTGCGGCATGGCGAATACACGGACGACAGGTCGCCCATAAACCCGCTCGTCATCTTTTAGCACTGACCCACCCCCCGCACATGGTCGAATATTCCATCTGCTGTTTGGCCGCTCTACGACCCCTTATCGGACCAAGATCATCCTAGTTACTGGCGCCTGCAGCGGGCTCGGGCGCAACACCGCACTCAGCATCGGACGCTGCGGCGGTGACGTGTTCTCACCTACCATAGCCGGAGCGAGGACGCTTGGGCCGTCGTCGCGGGGACAGGCAACGGGTTGCAGGGCGGAGCGTCTGCTCCTTAGAGCGGACCTGCTGTCTCGGCCAGCGCATCTGCCTGGTGAACATCTGCCTCCGATGATGCATCGAGACCAGGCGCACGGATCAAGCCGACGAATTCTCATTGAGCGGAACGGATAGGGCGCAAGCTTGCGTTGCATGGCGAGGACCCGCGGAGCGTCAGTCCGTTATGCGAATGGCACCGGGTGGAAAGATATCATAGCTCGATGTTCCGGGGCTGATCCGTAGTCCATCCAATGGGCGCGTTGGGTCAGAAATCAGTACACTTGATCGACCGTTTTGGGCAGAGCCTTGCCGCTGCAAAGGCAGGGCAGAGAAGAGTCAAGATAACGCATTGAGGTTCGGGCGCGGCTGGGAATAGCCGAGGCTCCAGTCACCTCAGGACGTCGAGAAGCGCCTTGGCCTCTTGGACGTCTGGTGTCTCAAAGCCCTCGCTGAACCAGGCATGCACGGGCGCGAGCAGATCGCTGGCCTCGGCGTGCTTGCCCTGATGGCGCCAGAGGCGAGCAAGATCGGTGGCAGCACGTAATTCCCAGGACTTCGCGGATTGACGCCGGGCGATTTGGATCGCGCGCTGGAACGCTGCGATCGCCTCGTCTGGTCTGCCGCCGTCGGGAAGAACTGCGACAAGCTGGCCTCGCAATCGATGCAGTTCAGCGTCCGGCCAACACTGCCCCGTCCGTTCGTCCGCCGCCAGAGCCTCGTCCAATGCGCCGAGCCCCCGTCGCACGTCCCCTGAGAGTGCGCAAGCCTCGCCAAGCAGGCCTAGAAAGAAGGGGCGCATCCACTCCGCGCCACTGCTCGTCCACTGCGCGAGCCCACTCTGGATCGCTGCAACGCCGGCTTCTGCCTGGCCTTGGCGGGCAATGGCCCAGCCTTTGACCACCGTCGCACCTGCGGTCCACAGATCAAATTTCTGCTCCCGGGCCAACTCCAGTAATGCTTCCGAGTGTTCCGCGGCTGATCCCGCGGTGCGGCCATAAGCACTCGCCATCGCGCTGTACATCAGCGCAAATCCCAGCGTGTTCTTGTGGCCAACACGGTGCGCCAAGCTCAGTGCGTCGGCTTGCCGGCCAGCTGCCTGATCGGGATAGCCAAGTAGCCACAGCACCCAATTGAGGTGCGATAGCGCTGCAACTCCGAGATCCTGGCCAAAAGTAAAAGCAGTCGAGCCCTGCCGCTCTCGATCGTAAAGCTCGACGGCTTGCTCGCGGTGCTCGCGGGCGACAAGCAATTCGCCCATCATCTCGTTGGTTGCACCGCAAACCCGGTGCGCGACGCACAATCGCTCGGGATCGCGGTGCTGCTCGGCTAATGCTAGAGTCTGTTCGGCCAGCGCGTTTTGCTCGCGTAAAGCCATCCGGACGTATTGGACAGCCCAGTACTCATACAGCACGGGAAATTGTTGCTGGATGTCGCCAACGGCCTCAACCAAGTCCCGGGCACGGGCGAAAGCCGCGGCGGTCTCCGGCGCAGCGTAGCCGTAGCGGGCGATGCATGCTTGGCCGAGCATCGTCTGGAGATGCAGCTCGCGCTCTGCTTGAGCGCCGCTTTCGGGCAAGCTTCGCACGAGGTCGATGCTCTTGGTGAGATGGCCTATGGCCTCCGCAGCGGCCGAGCGCCGGAACGCGTGCTCGCCTGCCAGCTGCCAATATTCCGCGGCACGCTCTGCCAAACCCGCTTGGGTGAAGTGATGGGCGAGCAGTTCGGGTTGGGTCTCGACCGCCTCCGACCACCGCTCTTCCAGCACTGTAGCAATGCTGGCATGCAGCTTCCGTTGTGTGCTACGCAAGAGGCTCGCGTAGGCGGCGTCTTGAACGAGTAAGTGGCTTCGGGCGGCGTGCCGCGGCGGAACGCGAGACCGCAACTTAAGAGTTCGTCCAATCGTTGCGCCAATGCCACGTCGGGAAGTCCCGCCACCGCGGCCAGCAGCTCATGGCCGAACTCTCGGCCGATTACCGCACCGGTCTGCGCAACCTGTTTTGCGACTGGCAGCCGATCCAGCCGCGCCATAAGGGAGCCCTGTAAGGTGCTGGGCACTGGAAGCGCAGAGTCAAGGACACCGCGCTGGCTGGCCCGCTCGAGCACGGCCTTGGTCAATTCTTCGATGAAAAGAGGCACACCGTCGGTCTCCGCCACAATGCGCTCCAGCATCCCGATCGGCAGCGTCTGGCCGAAGACCACCTGGCTTGCGAGCATCGCTGCCTGGCGATCGCTGAGACGGCTCAGCGCAATCAAGATCACGCCGGATTGGCCGACCCAAGGCGCTTGAAACTCTGGCCGGAAAGAGATTACCACCAGCGCCGGCAGCGAGGCTAAGCGCATGATCAACTTGTCAAGCAACTCAAGCGAGCTTGGGTCGGCCCAATGGGCGTCCTCGAACAGCATCAGCAGGGGGGACCGGCGGGCCCTTTCGTCGAGAATCTGCTGCAAGGCTCTGAACGTCTGTTCCTTCTTGCGCTCCGGGCTGAGCGCTAGTGGTGGATACCGCTCTCCACCTGGCACGCCGAGCATCTCGGCAATGAGCGTCAGCTCTTCGGCGGTGGCGCCGAGGGGGAGTAGCAGGGCTTCCAGCTTGTCGAGCCGTACGTCCGCCGGCTCGCCGCGCACAAAGCCTGCCTCATTCCTCCACCGTGCGATGATAGGCTGCAGTGCGCTGTCGTGGTGGTGCGGCGAGCAGAAGTACTTAAGTTTTAGATGCGCCTCCCCGGCCACGCGCTCCTCAAGCGCAGCGATCAGGCGGGACTTGCCGATGCCGGGCTCACCGGAGATGAGCACCACCTGCCCTTCGCCGTCCTTTGCGTGCCGCCAGCGACGCAGCAGCAGGTCGAGTTCGTCATCGCGCCCGACCAGCGGCGCGAGGGAGGCGGTGTGCATTGCCTCGAAGCGGCTCTGAACCGCAGCCTCGCCCAGCACTTGCCAGGCGCCCACGCGGCCAGACAGGCCCTTTAGATTGAGCGCGCCAAGTTCGCGGCACTCGAACAATCCGCCGATGCGCCGCCGTGTTTCTGCGTCAATCACTGCACAGCCGGGAGTAGCGCGCGATTGTAGTCGCGCGGCGATGTTTGGAGTCTCACCTATCACCGTCTGCTCTTGTGCAGCGCCGGCGCCCAGCAAGTCGCCCACTACGGCGAGGCCGGTGGCTATGCCGATGCGCGCGGCCAACCGTTCACCGGCTGGCGCGGCCTGGCCGACCGCCTGTAGCGCAGCCAAGGCGGCACGCACGGCACGCTCGGCATCAGTCTCGTCACCATGTGGCCAGCCGAAATAGACCAGTACCCCGTCACCCATGTACTTCTCGACGAAGCCGCCCAGGCGGCCAACAGCCTCCGCCACGCAGCGGTGGTAGCTCCCGATGACCTCACGCATGTCCTCTGGGTCGAGGCGGCTGGCGAGCGCCGTCGAGCGACGAGGTCGACGAACATCACAGTGAGCTGCCGCCGCTCAGCCTCGGGAAACGGCAGGGCGGTCCCGGAGAAGGCCGTGGGTGCCACCGCGGGAGGGCTGGGCGCCTGAACTAAGCCAGCACGCAGGGCCGCGATGGCGGCGAGCAGCTTACGGCGGTGACCGATTGAGGTGATGCCGAGCCCGCTCAGATCGTCGGCTGTGAGGTCGGCGACGACCTCTGCATCGATGTCGTTCTCGCGGAACGCTTGTTCGTACTGTCCCAGGCCGAGATCACGCAGCCATGCGCTGATGTCCATGGGCTCCCCCGGCTTCGTCGTTTCGGATCGCCAGGTTCTTCAGCCTACCGCAAAACGGCAGGGAATGCGCGCGGAAACCTCACGAGCCGACTGCGGCGAAGGGCAGCTTCTGGGCGTTATCCGGCGTGATCCCCGCCGCTCATCATCATCAATGTTTCTTGGCAGGAACTCCGCACTCGCCCATGCCGCCGCGTCCAGTGGGGCGATCGCGGCACCGTCCGCAGAGCCTGGCGGACGCCCTATTCCATTGCCGACCACTGTCAAAAAAGCCTGTTAACCAAATTTTTTACCCGCCGATGCTTATTCGCGAGACTGAAGGGTGAGGTGATCATGTGTGATTCAAACATAACCCCGTTTCCGCTGCATCGGCGGCGAAAATTGGTTCAAGGTATCGCCCGGGTCCTGGAATCGAAGAACGGGGAGGACGCGAATGCCTTCTGGCGCAGCACCGCCAAGACAATTCTCATTCAACTGTCCGAATCAGGAATTGCACCGGGGCTGGCCAAACAGGAAGTTGGAACGCTTCTTCACGCTGTCTTAGGCGATATAGCCACCCGCAGTGCTGCGAAACTTGCAGAATAGAATCGGCTCAGGACGAGGGATTGCCGCGTGGAGACAGGATGCGCAGCATTCAAAGAATGCGATGGTGAAATTCTGGCTGAGGGAACGGAGCTGGCTTCCAACCTTCTCCATTCCCGCTGACCAGATAGGCAGCATCTCACCCGCGGCATGGCCAAGACGTCTTCGCCGACCGAAGCCGATAAGCCTAGCCCGCCTTCCGAAACGGCTGAGAGCGGCGAGAAAGGATGAGATCGAGTTCGGCTTCGTCCTCGATGCCGGCCTGGAACAATGATATTAGCTCAGATGCTGCGCCATGGGCCATGGTCGATGCCATGCTGCACTGGTTGGCTGTGCAATGCCGGATAAATACCCGTTGCAGCATTTCGAGGTCATTAGGGTAAATGGCGATGTCTGCTGGGTGACGCATAGGCATGCGGTATTCCTCGGAGAGCCAACGCCCTCATTCAGAAGCTCAGGGGTGGCTGCTGACTACCTTCTATCGCACCCCACGGCGTAGCCGTCATTTAACAATGATATACCGGTCGGGGTTGTACCGGCCACGGCTACTAGCCTCGGAAGGGCCGCCGTCACTCGGGCGAGGACGTTCGCCATCCGTCGAGTCTGCAGGTCCGGGTGAGCGGTTTTCCGGCGCTGCTGCGCTAACCATGGCGCGAGTCTATGCGCATAGCGCACATTCGCGAAGCAGGCGCGGCAGACGGACTTTGCGGTTGGAGATGCTCAGTTCAGCCTCGACGGCATCGGGCAGCGGCAATCTGAATGCACGATGATGCGCGTTCATGCAACCACCGCCATGCCTTCGCGTTTAGCCACCTTCAATCCTGGCGAGCGATAGAAATGACGGCGTTTATTCCGATTACAATTTACCTGAATCACAAGCCGGTGGTGGTCGCGTCGATAGCCGACGCTAAGACAGCGCTTCAGCAACCGTGGCCAGTCATGGGCAAGCCATCCCGACTTGAAGCAATCCGAATTGTTGATGAATGCCTGGCCGGACACTGCAGCCAACACGCTGCGATCGCTGCCTTCCAGACGGCCGCAACTGAACAGGGGCTTCTTAAGCGAAAGCCTCCGAGCATAGGCCTGAAGAAATTTGACCGCGTTGCCGAAGACCTGATGTGAGGTCATGCCGCCCTCGCCATCTTGAACAGCTGACATGCCTCGCCCGCCATCCCCTGTGCCGACCGCTTGCGCGGCGTCCAGGCTCGGTAACACTCGGGCCAAGCGTCGCCTTGCCCTCAAGGTCCACCTTATCATCCTGAACTTTAACGCGGATAGCCTGACGCTCCGTTTCGGCATCCCGCTTCAGCGCTGCCTCGTGTGTTTCTTGATGCAGGATACCGAGGGACGCGCCTTTCACCCACCACCTGCTGCAGTCCTGACCGGCCGCGCTATGCACTCAAGCGAAACCGTGTGACGTCGATGGCCGCGGCCATCAGCGTCTGCGTGTAGGTAGCTTGCGGATTGCTGAAGATCGCCTCGGTGGCCCTTCCTCAACGATCTTACCCTGCTTCATGACGATGATGTAGTCTGCCATGGCGCGCACGACAGCGAGGTCGTGGCTTATGAACAGATACGACAGTTCATGGTCGGCCAAGCTTGCGCAGCAGCTCGACGATCTGCTTCTGGACGGAGCGGTCGAGTGCCGAGGTCGGCTCGTCGAGAACGACCACCTTGGGCTTGAGAATCGTCGCCCGCGCGATGGCGATGCGTTGGCGCTGGCCGCCGGAGAATTCGTGCGGGAAGCGATTGCGCGCATTCGGATCGAGCCCGACCTCGCGCAAGGCCTCGACCGCGCGCAGATCGCGTTGCCTGCCCGACAGGGTCGGCTCATGCACCAGAAGTCCTTCGGTAATGACCTGGCCGACGGTCATGCGCGGCGACAGCGAACCGAACGGGTCCTGGAAGACCAGCTGCAATTCGCGCCGCAGCGGCCGCATGGCCTGACGATCGGAGGCGGAAATACTGCCGGGTGGAGTAGCGACGGTCGCTGATACGGGGCCGCCTTCCATCGCGCTGATGGGAGAAGCAGATAGAGCTGCAGCGCCTTCCAGCGCAATCGGCGGTTTTGTCAGAAAGATATCCCTCACAATCAAGGCGTGCGCCGCAACCCAGTTGTGAGCACGCTGCTCAATTGACCTGTCGGGTTGGCGATGGCGAAGGCACAGTCAAGTGGTTCGATCCGCCAAAGGCGGCGTAGGACCAAAATGACGACCGCACGGCTCCTCATACATATCAGGAAACGGCGTTCACGCCCGACTGCAGTTTGCGCCAGGCCATGGGGGGCATATCGAATGCCCGTCTGAAGGCCCGATTGAACGCGGCTTCCGATTCGTAGCCGATCTCAAAAGCGATACGGGCGATGGATTCATGGGAGCCCTTCAATCGCTGGGCGGCGACCTGCATTCGCCAATTCGCCAGATAGCGCATTGGCGGCTCGCCTATGAGGCTCGTGAATCTCTCGGCAAACGCGGAGCGCGATAATCCGATTTCCTGCGCAAGCTCCTCCGTGGTCCAGCGGTGCGTCATACGGCTGTGGAGAAGTGCAAGCGCCCGCCCCACCGCGGGATCGCGAAAGCCGGCGAGCCATCCGTTCGCCTCTGGTGGCAGCGACCTTACGTAACGGCGCACTGCCTCAACGAACAGCAGTTCGGCAAGCTTGGCAAGCACGGCCGGCGACTCGATGCGGCCTTCCGCCAACTGATGCGCGGCAAAGCGGAACGAGCTTTCGATCCAGCTGTCAGAAGCGCCCTCCTCCACGCCAATTTTGAGCATCCTCGGCAAGATACCGCAGATCGCCGTGTTGGGCGTATTCGTGCCGAGGTAACCGCACAGGATTTGCGTGCGCTCGCCACCGCCTCCGTAGACGATGCGCGCCATTCCCCCTGCTCCTGCAGGCTGGATCAGCAAATGGGCGTTGACCGGCCTGAGATTGGCCGCACTGCCGAGAACATGCCCGTCGTTGCGCGGCATCAGAATGATCTCGCCGGCCTGGACCAAAACTGGCGCATGCCCATCCGTCTGCAGGACGAGGCGACCGGCAGTCACGTAATGATAGGCAATCAGCTGGACCGGGGGCGGCATGAAAGGGCTGCAGTCTTCGGGCGCGACCTGCGAGGTCACGCACCAGGGTGCGGTGAACTCGGCCTCCAGAAAGACAGCCCCCGTAAGCTCCATCGTCCTGCAGATATCCAGCAGCGTATCCATGACCACCTCGTGTTCCGGCGGATCGGGCAAGAGAACCGGCGTCCCCGCCATTCTAAAAGGACGCGAGCTGCATCATAACTCATCGCAACAGGACCGTAATCAATATCCGCGCGAAGAGCTCGTGACGGATCCCGCGCGCCGAATGCGTCAGCGGTTAGGGATGCTGTCGCCCATCAGAGGACACATAGATGACCGACTTCAGACATCGTCTGCCGCAGCTCAGTGGCGACACCTTTTTGACCGATGCCGGGATCGAGACGACGCTGATGTTCCTGGAGGGTTTCGACCTCCCCTATTTTGCTGCCTTTCACCTCCTCCAAAGCGAGGGAGGGACTGAAGCCCTGCGCAACTATTATCGCCGGCACGCGGCCATCGCGAAAGAAAATGGCACCGGCTTCATCCTGGAAAGCGCCACCTGGCGGGCGAGCCCCGACTGGGGTGACAAGCTCGGTTATTCCGCGCAGGCGCTCGACGAGGCAAACCGAAAGGCCATCACTCTTCTGCGCGAGTTGAAGGCGGCGTTTGAAACCGAGCGCTCGCCGATGGTGATCAGCGGCTGCATCGGTCCCCGCGGCGACGGCTACGATCCCGGCAAGGTGATGAGCCCGGAGGAGGCCAACGCCTACCACGCTCGGCAGATCGGCGTCTTTGCGGAATCCGGCGTTGATCTGGTCACCGCCATCACCATGACCAGTACCAACGAAGCGATCGGCGTGACCCGCGCCGCGCAGGCCGCCGGGCTGCCCGTTGTCATCTCCTTTACAGTTGAGACGGACGGGCGTCTGCCGACCGGGGAAAGGCTTGGGAACGCCATCGAAACCGTTGACCGCGCGACCGCCAACGGGCCGGTGTACTTCATGATCAACTGCGCCCATCCGACCCACTTCGAGAGTGTGCTCGAAGGCGGCTGGGCGGAACGGCTGCACGGCATCAGGGCGAACGCATCGAAATGCAGTCATGCCGAACTCGACCAGGCCACGGAACTCGATGACGGGAACCCAATCGAGCTTGGCCTCCAATATCGCAACCTCCGCAGTCGTTTCCGCCATCAACGTGCTGGGCGGCTGCTGCGGCACCGATCACCGACACATTGAACAGATCTGCATCCACTGCCTGGAAGCAGGTTGAGAAGGATCACACAGGGCGAGATCGCCCTCAAGGAGGACATCATGAGCGACAATCTGAGATCATACACCATCACACTCGACAACGGCCTTTCGTTGCCATGCGTTGAGCACGGCAATCCCGCCGCGACGCCGCTGCTGCTCTTGCACGGCTATACGGACAGTTGGCGTTCGTTTGAGCCTGTGCTGTCGAAGTTCCCGGCTTCCGTCCGCGCGATCGCGTTCACACAAAGGGGGCACGGCGAAGCGGGGAAATCCGCTGAAGGCTACGCCCCCAGAGATTTCGCTTCAGATGCCGTGGCGCTGCTTGACAAATTGGGCATTGGCCGCGCGGTTATCGCCGGCCACTCGATGGGCAGTTTCGTCGCGCAGCGGATTGCGATTGATCATGCCGACCGCGTTGCGGGGCTCGTCCTCGAGGGTTCGTTTCCGGCGACGATGGGCAATGCTAGCGTGGATGAGCTCTGGCGGGAGGTTGAGCATTTTACAGATCCCGTCGAAAGGGATTTCGCCCTGGCTTTTCAAAGCAGCACGCTCGCGCAACCGATCCCGAGCGCGCTTCTTGAAACCTTCGTCGACGAAAGCCTCAAGACGCCAGCTCGCGTATGGAAGAACGCATTGAGGGGGATGATGGTCGCCGACCATACGGCGGAGCTTACACTCATCCGGGCGCCAACGCTGGTCATGTGGGGCGCGGCCGATGCATTCTTCCCGCGCTCGGATCAGGACGTGCTCCTCGCACGGATTCCAGGCGCCCAGCTGTCGCTCTACGACCGGGCCGGCCACTCGATCCATTGGGAGGAGCCGCTTCGCTTCGCTTCGGATATCGCTGCGTTCGTCGAGGCCAGGACTACGTCCCGACAAGCCGCCTAGGCGCTGACAAGCGCAGCCAACAGGCTCCCGCTGCAGCCGCGGGCACCGGTATTTCTTTCACCAATCATCCTTGCGCGGACGCGCCATCGCTCCAGCGACGGGGAAGCTATGACCGAAAGGAAAAGACCATGCAGTCCAACAGGAAAATCTCATTATGTGCCTTGGCCAGTTCTTTGATGCTTGCCAGCTCGATGCTTGCCGTGACCGCATCGGCGCACGAGCAGACCAAGACTGAGTTGTACAAGCCTGGCGTCAGCTATGCCGCAGGCAGCGGGAATACGAGCGAAGGCGAACGACCACCGCTCTACCAAGGGCTAGGCGACCTCACCATGCCGATCACCACAAAGAGCAGGGAGGCACGGGCCTATTTCGACCAAGGCCTGCGGCTCACCTGGGGCTTCAATCACGCGGAGGCGCGGCGCTCCTTTCAGGAGGCCCAGCGGCTCGATCCGGAATGCGCGATGTGCTTCTGGGGCGAAGCCTTCGTGCTCGGGCCGAATATCAACGATGCCATGCACGAAGAGGCCAAGGCCCCTGCCCGTGAAGCGATCCAGCGGGCCGAAGCGCTGAAGGCCGGCGTTGGCGGCAAGGAACGGGCGCTGATCGAGGCACTGGCCAAACGTTACGGCGCCAACCCCACGGCGAGCCGGCCGCCGCTCGACCGGGCTTGGGCGGAAGCCATGGGCAACTTGGCCAAGGCCTATCCGGACGATGCCAACATTCTCGCGTTTTATGCCGATGGGCTGATGAACCTGCAGCCATGGGACTATTGGGAGGCTGACGGGCTGACGCCCAAAGGACGGGGAGGTGAGATCGTGGCCGCGCTGGAGCGTGCGCTCGAAATCGATCCGAAGCATCCTGCAGCGGCGCATCTCTACATCCATGCCGTCGAGGCCTCTGCCGATCCGTCGCGCGCGCAAGCCGTGGCCGATCGCTTGCGGGGCTCCATGCCCGCGGCAGGTCATCTCGTACACATGCCCGCCCATATTTATGCGCGGGTCGGTCGCCACGCCGACTCGATTGCTGTCAACCGCGATGCCATCGCGGCGGACGAAGCCTTCTTGGCACAGTCGGGTGAAGCGGCGAGTGCACTCTATCGCTTCGGCTATTACCCACACAACGTCCACTATCTGCTGGTTTCGGCCCAAATGGCGGGCGTGCGGGACGACGTTATCGGCTCAGCGGAGAAGCTCGCCACGATTACCTCGGACGACGTCTCGCAGAAACTGGCATGGGTACAGGCAATCAAGGCCGCGCCCTTCAGCGCGCATGCCCAGTTCAGCGATCCGAATACGATTCTGGCACTTCCCAACCCAGGTGACCGCTTCCCCTTCGTCAAAGGCTACTGGCATTATGCGCGCGGTGTGGCTCTCGCCTTCAAGGGCGATCTCGAAGCGGCTTCGTCCGAAGCAGAAGCGATCGAGCAGATCACCGACAAAGCCGATATGAGCGGCCTTGAAGAGCAGTACCTCCCTGCAAAGGACGTGCTCGGGATCGCCAAGTTTGTCGTCGAAGCCCGCATCGCACAAGCCAGGCGCGACTATGTCGAAGCGGAGCGTCACCTGAACGAAGCGATCCGCCTGCAGGACGGGATCTCGTATATGGAGCCGTCCTACTGGTATTATCCGGTGCGACAGACACTCGGTGCCGTGCTCCTCCAGCAGGGTCGCGCAGAAGAGGCGATCGCCGCCTTCGAAAAGGCACTTCAGGAGACGCCGCGCAACGGTTGGGCGTTGTGGGGCCTGCTAAATGCGCAGACAGCAGCAAACCGAGTTACCGCCGACACGAGGGCGGCATTTGCCCGAGCTTGGCTCGGCGATGAGAGGCTGCTTTCTCTCGGCCGGCTCTAGCAGCCGGAACACGTTGCAAACGCAAGCGCAGCGCCATCGCGGAGGGGTCCTTCGCTTTCACGATGGCCGCTTTCACGATGGCGCGGCCCAATCCAGCCGCGCCCATCCGAAACGGCGTTCTCCAACCTTTGCATAACAGAGAGAAGCGCAGTGAATGAGTTTCATCGGAGCCCTGAGCAGGCAGATACGCTTTCCACCATTCACGCGCTATCGGATCGACATTTGAGGGATATCGACCTGAGTAGATCGGGGACCACGTTCGCGGTCTCGGAGGCAACCGACAGCCAAGCGCCTGCGAGCCAGCCGCCGGCAAGCCTCCGTTGGTGGACAAAAGTCGGCAGCGGCGCGCGCAAACTCGCGATGCTGTTCTGTTGGCGGTAACGCTCACGGTTCTGATCGCATTGGCCGCCATGGCGTATTCGGCTAACGTTCCCATAGTTGACATGCGTCTGAAGCTCCATGGATCGACCAGTCGCTGCGACCCGGCCGCGCTATGCGCTCAAGCGAAACCGTGTGACGTCGATGGCCGCGGCCATCAACGTCTGCGTGTAGGTAGCCTGCGGATTGCTGAAGATTGCCTCGGTCGGCCCTTCCTCAACGATCTTACCCTGCTTCATGACGATGATGTAGTCGGCCATGGCGCGCACGACAGCGAGGTCGTGGCTTATGAACAGATACGACAGTTCATGGTCGGCCTGCAGCTTGCGCAGCAGTTCGACGATCTGCTTCTGGACGGAGCGGTCGAGTGCCGAGGTCGGCTCGTCGAGGACGACCACCTTGGGCTTGAGGATCATCGCCCGCGCGATGGCGATGCGTTGGCGCTGGCCGCCGGAGAATTCGTGCGGGTAGCGATTGCGCGCATTTGGATCAAGCCCGACCTCGCGCAAGGCCTCGACTGCGCGCAGATCGCGTTGCCTGCCCGACAGGGTCGGCTCATGCACCAGAAGTCCTTCGGTAATGACCTGGCCGACGGTCATGCGCGGCGACAGCGAACCGAACGGGTCCTGGAAGACCAGCTGCAACTCACGCCGCAGCGGCCGCATGGCCCGGCGGTCGGCGGCGGAAATATCGCGATCGCCAAAGCGGATGAGGCCATCACTTGGCAGGAGCCGCAGCAAGGCTCGGCCGAGCGTCGATTTTCCCGAACCAGATTCGCCGACGATGCCGATGGTCTGATTTCGTTTCAGCCGGATCGAAATGTGATCGACTGCGCGCAGGATCAGCGGCTCTCCAGCAAGAAACCCGCCGCCGATCTTGAAGGTCACTTCGACATTCCTGCCTTCGAGCAGGACCGGCGCATTTGGCGGTGGCGGCGCTTTGGTTCCGGTCGGCTCGGCGGCCAGCAGCATCTTGGTATAGGCATGCTGCGGATTGACGAAGATCGCTTCCGCCTCGCCCTCCTCGACGACTTCGCCGTAGCGCATGACATAGACGCGGTCGGCAAAGCGCCGGACAATACCGAGGTCGTGGGTGATGAAGACGATCGCCATGCCGAGCTTGCGCTGCAGTTCGGCGAGAAGCATGAGGATCTGCGCCTGGATCGTCACGTCGAGCGCCGTCGTCGGTTCGTCTGCTATCAGTATGTCGGGATCGTTGGCCAGCGCCATGGCGATCATGACCCGCTGACGCTGGCCACCCGACAATTCGTGCGGATAGGATTTCATCCGCCGCTCGGGATCGGGAATATGAACCAGCCGCAAGAGCTTGAGCGCCTCTTCGCGTGCTTGCGCCGCGCCAAGTCCGCGATGCCGGCGGATCGGTTCGATCAACTGATTGCCGATCGAATAGAGCGGATCGAGCGAGGTCATCGGCTCCTGGAAGATCATGCTGATCTTGCGGCCGCGGATCTGATTGTGCTCGGACTTGCTTAGGGTCAAAAGGTTGCGGCCGCGATAGTCGACGACGCCTGTCGCCTCGCCGTTCGAGGCCAGCAGGCTCATCGCCGCCATCATCGTCTGGCTCTTGCCGGAACCGGATTCGCCGACCACGGCAACGGTTTCGCCTGCATTGACGTGGATGTTGATGCCTTTGACGGCTTCGACCGCGCCATCGAGCGTGCGAAAGCGGACCCGAAGGTCCTTGACGCTGAGGATCGTTTCGCAAGTGTCCATCTCAACGATCCCTGGGGTCGAGAGCATCGCGCAGGCCGTCGCCGACGAAATTCAGCGCGAACAGCGTCGAGACGAGGAAGAAGGCAGGGAACAAAAGCAGCCAATTGGCGGTGCCGATGTTCTTGGCGCCGGTCGAGATCAGCACGCCCCAACTGGTCATCGGTTCCTGCACGCCAAGCCCGAGGAAGGACAGGAAACTCTCCAGGATGATGACATGCGGCACCAGCAGCGTCATGTAGATGACCACCGGCCCAAGCAGGTTGGGAATGACGTGGCGGATCAGGATGCCGCGTTGCCCGACGCCCATCGCCTCCGCCGCCTGGACGTATTCCTGCCGCCGGATCGACAGCGCTTGGCCGCGCACGATGCGCGCCATGTCGAGCCACAGCACGGCGCCGACCGCCAGGAACATCAGCACGAAGTTCCGGCCGAAGAACACCACCAGCATGATGACGAAGAAGATGAACGGCAGCGAGTAAAGCACATCGACGATGCGCATCATCACCTCATCGACCTTGCCCCCGGCAAGGCCGGCCGTAGCACCGTAGAGCACGCCGATGACGCCCGCGACAACCCCGGCGAGCAGGCCGATGGCCAGCGAGATGCGCCCGGCCATCAGCGTTCGCGACAGCAGATCGCGGCCGGTATTGTCCGTGCCGAACAGGAAATATTGCTGCCTGATCGAAGCGCTCATCACCGCTTCAAGGCCGTCAGGCGATTTACCCTCGATCTTTGTATCATCGAAGGCATCGGAACGGTCGAGATAGCGGACATTGCGGTCGTCGATCGGCTTGGGCGATGTGACGGTGACGAAGATGCGGTTGCCTTCCTGCCGCCACTCCTTGATGTCGACACGCATGCGCTTGATCGCCTCATTCAGCGCGGTTTCTATCATGTCGGCCTTCGGATAGGCCGAGAAGCTCGGTGGCGTGCGCACATGGTCGGCGTAGATGGTGGTGTATCGATGCGGCAGCAAAGACGGCCCGAACACGCTGATTACGGCGATAAAGGCAAGATAATACAGGCTGAACATGGCGGCGCGATTGGCCTTGAGCCGTGCCCAGGCATCGCCCCATAGGGAGCGGCCGACGACGGCCGGAGCGGTGGCTGCGATGTCAGTCATAGCGCACCCTCGGATCGACGAAGGCATACATGACGTCGACGATCAGGTTGAAGACGATGGTGAACAGCGCGATCACCACAACGGTGCCCATGACCAGCGTGTAGTCGCGGTTGAGCGCGGCATCGACGAAATAGCGGCCGATGCCGGGAATAGAAAAGATCGTCTCGACGATGATCGAACCGGTGAGGAGCGCCGCCGCCGCCGGGCCGGTAAAGGAGACGATCGGCAGTATGGCGCCGCGCAGCGCATGCTTGACGATAACCGACCAGTCCGACAGGCCGAGCGCGCGTGCGGTGCGGATATGGTGAGAGCGCAACGATTCAATCATCGAGCCGCGCATCAGGCGAGCGACGATGGCGATCTGCGGCAAGGCGAGCGTCAGCACCGGCCCGACCTTGTTGAGCAAGGCGCCATCGCCCCAGCCGCCGATCGGCAGCAGTTTCCAGGTCAGGCCGAACACGAGCTGGATCACCGGGGCGATGACGAAGGTCGGGATGGTGCTGCCGGCGGCGGCCAGCGCGATCACCGAGTAGTCGGCAAGCTTGTTCTGGTTGAGCGCGGCAATAGTGCCGAGGAGGCCGCCGAGCAGCAGTGCCAGGATCAGGGCCGAGGCGCCGATCTGGATTGAAACGGGCAGGCCCCTGGCAAACAATTCGGTGACGGTGAAATCCGGCATGTTGTAGCTCGGACCGAAATTGCCGCGCAGCAGATTGCCGAGATAGTGGATATATTGCAGCCACAGCGGGTCGTTGAGGCCGAACTGCGCTTCAAGATTGGCCTTGATCTCGGGGCTGAGGCCCCGCTCCTGATTGAACGGGCCGCCAGGCGCGACACGTATCAGGAAGAACGCCATGGTCACGATGACGAACAGCGTCGGGATGGCGGTCAGGAGCCGCCGGAATACGTATCGTAGCATCGGTTCCCCGCTTTGCTAGCAAACCGGAGCTGCCGCCCCTAACGCATGACCCGAACCGAAGGTTCGGAAAGGATCACGCGCAAAATCAAGGCGTTACAGCGCCCTTTGCACGTCCCGAAGGACGCGCGGCGCTGTAAAGTCGGCAGTCCGGCCAAGGAGATCAGTCCTTGGAGATGAAGCGGGATGGATGCACGTCCATAACGTTATCCTCGAAGCCATGAAGCTTCGGAGAAACGATATCCTTGTAGCTATAGTAGAGAAGCGGGATGTTGCCGACCTCGTCGACGAGGATGCGCTCGGCCTCGGCGAGTTCTTTCATGCGCTGTTCGGGTTTGCCGCCGGCGGCCGCCGCCTCGTCCATGGCCTTCTCGAATTCCGGGCTGTTGTAGCCCGAATAGTTGTTGCCGCTTGCCTTGCGGGAGATGCCGAGGAAGGTTTCCGGATCCTTGTAATCGGCAATCCAGCCAGCACGCGCCACGTC
The DNA here is from genome assembly GCF_053848045.1 of Mesorhizobium sp. BHbdii. Taxonomy (NCBI): domain Bacteria; kingdom Pseudomonadati; phylum Pseudomonadota; class Alphaproteobacteria; order Hyphomicrobiales; family Phyllobacteriaceae; genus Mesorhizobium; species Mesorhizobium sp. BHbdii. Next base: position 435,573 of record NZ_JBSPKX010000003.1, read on the forward strand.
GTAGTCGCCCTTCTGCTCAAGGAAGGAGTAGTGGGTCTTGGTGTCGGTGTTGAGCAGCGTGACTTCGACGCCGAGCGGCTTCAACTGCTCCTGGATGGCGACCGCAGTGTTCTTGTGGTTTTCCGACGTGTTGTAGCGGATTTCCATCTTCAGCGGTTTCTCGGGGGTATAGCCAAGCTTCTCGAGTACCTTCTTGGCCTCATCCTCGCGGTCGATCTGCGACATATCCGCGTATTTGGCCATTGCCGGCGTATAGCCCTCAATGCCTGGAGGCACCATCGAATAGCCGGGCAGCATCGAGTTCTGCCAGACCTTTTCGGCAAGGAAATCGCGGTCGACTGCCATGGAGATGGCGTTGCGCAGTTCGACGTTGTCCCACGGTGCCTTGTCGGTCTTGATCGCAAAATAGTAGGTGCCGAGGTAAGGCCCGACGCGAATCTGATCGCCAAACTTGGCCTTGAGGTCGGCGAGCTGCTCGGTCGGGAGGTCGTCGTAGCTGTCGAGTTCGCCGGCCTCAAAGCGCTTCATCGCCGACGAACGATCTTCGGTCGGGATGTAGTTGACGACGTCGAGCTTGACGGTCGCAGCGTCCCAGAATTTCGGATTCTTGACCAGTTTGATGTGGTCGTTGGGAACCCACTCCGCCAGCGTATAGGCGCCGTTGGAGACCAGATTGCCCGGCTTGATCCAATCGGCGCCGAGCTTTTCCATTGAGGCCTTGTTGACCGGATAGGCCGCCTGGTGGGTCAGCATTTCGAGGAAATAGGGCGTGGGCGCCTTCAGCGTCACTTCCAGTGTATTTGCGTCGATTGCCTTGACGCCCATCTCCTCGGGCTTGGCCTTCTTGGTGTTCACCTCCTCGGCATTCTTCACCGGATAGAGCATCGAAGCGTATTCGGCGCCGGTGGCCGGATCTTCCAGCCGTTGGAAAGCGTAGACGAAGTCATCTGCCGTGACCGGAGCACCATCCGACCAGACGGCGCCCTTGCGCAGCTTGAAGGTGTAGACGGTGCCGTCGTCCGATACTGTCCAGCTTTCGGCGGCGCCCGGGATGAGGTTCGCCTTTGCGTCCTGCATGGTCAGCCCCTGGAACAGGTCACGCAAAATATTTGCTTCGTAAATTGTCGAGGTCTTGTGCGGGTCGAGCGACTCCGATTCGGCGGCGGTGCCGCGGTTATAGACGACCTCGGCGAAGGCCGGCGTGTAGAACGTGCCGGCAGCCAAGGCCATGGTTGTGGCGAACACCGTCGCCTTCAGCATATTTTTCAGCATGGAGTTCTCCCTGTCGAGGCGGCCGTTCAGCTGCGCCTCTTGAGTGTTGACGCCCCGAAACCAATTAGATGGCCCCTTTGAGCGCGCCGCCGGTTCCCTTTCCGGCAGCTGGTGGCCAAACAGTAACGTGGCGATTTTTTATTTCAACAGACTCGTTAGGTAACCCTAAGTAAGGCGCAGCGACAGCCACTTCGCGACCGACAGAACAGCGGTCGAAACCATGGGCTCGCTCCGTTTCCCATTTCAAGCCTCCGTTTCCGGCCAGAAACTCGTCGTCGATTCCACTTTGCCGAAATGTCTTAATGCGTCTTTAAACAACCATGGGTTATATTTTTCGTGAACTTCGGTATGTCTGGATGGGCGAAGGACATGAACAGCGAAGAAAGTAAGACAATCACTATAGAGTGTCATAAAACACGCCGGTTAAGACTCAAATTATGCCAGTTTAGAGAACGGTCCGGAACTTCCGCGATTGAGTTCGCGCTGCTTTCGCCGATTTTTATAGTACTGTTGCTCGGAATTGTTGCATATGGTATCTATTTCGGTGCAAGCAACTCCGTACAGCAAATCGCGGCGGACGCCGCCCGCACGGCGATTGCCGGGCTGAACGAAGGCGAGCGCCAGGCGCTGGTGACCAGTTTCGTCAACAACAATGCCGGCGGATATCCCTTCGTCAAATCCGACAAGCTGACCTATCAGGCCAAGGACAGCACAGCCGACGGAAACCAGTTCGTCGTGTCCGTCCAATACGATGCCCGTAACCTGCCGGTCTGGAACCTGTTCCCGGCACTGCCCATGCCTGGAACCACGATCTCACGCCAGTCGACAATCCGGGTTGGAGGCATCTGAATGTCGGAACCCTTGCTGGAGAGGATCGGCCGGGTCGCCCACTCAATGCTTGGCGACCTGAAGGCGAACTTCACCGTCATGACGGCGCTGTGTGCACCGTTCGCGCTGGCGCTGGCCGCCTTCGCCATCGACGAAGGCTCGATCTACACGGAGCGCCGGGAAGCCCAGGCAATGACCGATCTGGCGGCAATCACCGCCGCCTCCAACATCAACAACATTGAGGCCGCGGTGGTGACCACGCTCGGCGACAATGGAATGCCGGGCATCGTGGTTCAGAAGGCAGGACAGACGATCGCCCCAGCCCTCGGAAAAACCGTCGTGTCGGTCACCGCCGGCCGATACTCACCAGAGTCGTCGCTCGGCGTCGACAAGCGCTTCGAGGCCGGCAAGACGCCGTACAATGCTGTCCATGTCGCGCTGAAAAAGATTCCTGCCCGCTATTTCGCAAGTTCGCTTATTCCTACGCCGGTCATCGGCACCGAAGCCCTTGCCAGCGTCACGCCACAGGCGATGTTCTCGGTCGGGTCCAGGCTTCTCAGCGTCAATGGCGGCATCCTCAACGCGCTTCTCAGCGGCCTCCTGGGCACTAACATCTCGCTCAGCGTCATGGACTATAACGCCCTGATCTCGGCCGATGTGAATGTGCTTTCGTTCGTCGACGCTCTTGCCGTCCAGTTGCAACTGACAGGCGTCAGCTATTCAGACGTGCTGGCATCAAAAGCGACAGTGGGCCAGGTAGCCACGGCCCTGGCTAACGTTTCAACAGTTGGCAGCAGCAGCAAGCTCGTTCTGCAGACAATCGCGTCCAGAGCCACCAGCACGGTCAAAATCCCGCTCAATCGTCTTGTCGACCTTGGATCAATTGGCCAGTTGGGCCTCGGACAAAAGCCTGCTGGCCTTTCCGTCGATGCAAGCGCCATGGGCATGCTGACCACCGCCGCTGCACTGGCCAACGGTTCGAACCAGGTCCAGGTCAATCTCGGGGCCACCATTCCGGGGCTTACCTCGACCACGCTTGCCGTAGCCATCGGCGAACCGGCGCAATTCTCGCCATGGCTGACAATCGGCGAGAAGGGCGCCGTGGTGCGTACGGCGCAGACGCGGATCAAGCTGGTGGCATCCGTCGGCATCGGCAATTCGAATCTTGGTGGCGGTATCAGCCTGCTGGCCGTCAAACTGCCGCTGCATGTTGAGGTGGCCTCCGCCGAAGCCAGGCTGACCGACATCAGCTGCCCGACCGGGCACCCCGACAGTTTGAAGGTTACCATTGCCGCACGTCCGGGCCTTGCCTCGCTACACCTTGGCGCCAGCGATGCCGACAACAGCCCCTCCGCCTTCGCCGATTTCAGCAACCCACAGTCGTTTCAAAATGCCGAAATCGCGCAGGTCAGCGTGAAGCTTCTGTTTCTCACCCTGAATCTGGTCGGCGTGAATGGTTCTGCGGCCGTTGAGATCGCCAACAACGATCCGACGATACTGACCTTCAACAGCACCGAAATCGCAAACAAGACGATAAAAACCGCTTCCACGAAAAACCTGACGCAATCTCTCACCACGTCGCTGGTCAGCAATTTGTCGCTTTCGGTCAGTGCGCTGGGCCTCGGGCTTGATGTAACGGCCCTTCTTGGAACGGTGAGGCCGGCAGTGGTGGCGCTGCTGAACGGCGTGACGGCGTCGGTCGACGAATTGGTTTACAACGTGGTTGCGGCACTGGGCGTGCGCGTCGGCGAGGCCGACGTCCGGGTCATGGGCGCGACTTGCGGGCGCTCCGTGCTCGTTCAATGACGACCAAGTAGAGAGATCAGCCGGCTCGTCCGAGAAAGCAGCTTAGCGGCGGCAGTGACAGAGCGCCGTTCCGGAAGGCCCCACCAACCCCAAGATCGATCGTCTCTGCGACATCGACATCCTGCGGCAACCGCCAATTGGCTGGCTCATCGGCGAAATTAAAGGCGCAAAGCAGCTTTTCGCCGCCGCCTTCGCGAATGAAGGCAAGGACATCGCCCTCGGCATCGAGGAACCGGATCGAGCCCCGAACCAGCGCCGCATGCTGCTTGCGCAAGGCGAGCATCATCCGGTAGCTGGCTAGAACCGACTTTTCCTCGGCGTTCTGGACATCGACCGCGCGGGCGCGATGGCTTTCCGGGATCGGGAGCCACGGCTCGCCTATTGAAAACCCGGCATTGTCGGCGCCTTTCTCCCAGACCATCGGCGTGCGGCATCCATCCCTGCCCTTGAATCCCGGCCAGAAGCGGATGCCGTAAGGATCGCGCAGATCCTCGAACGCCAATTCCGCCTCCTCCAGCCCGAGCTCCTCGCCCTGATAGAGGCAGATCGATCCACGCAGGCATGACAGCAGCGCGATCGAGAACTTCGCCGTCCTTTCCAGATCGCCGCCGGGCCTCGTCCAGCGTGTCACATGGCGAACGACATCGTGGTTGGAAAACGCCCAGCAGACCCAACCGTCCAAGACCGTACTCTCGAAAGCCTCGACACATCCGCGTACATGTGCTGCCGAGAATTGCGGACCGAGCAGGTCGAACGTGTAGCACATGTCGAGCTTGTCGCCGCCGCCGGTGTAGGCGGCGAGCGTCTGCAACGAACGGGTTTCGTCGCCGACCTCACCGACAGCGGCGCGGCCCTCATATTCGTCGAGCAGCGCCCGAAAACGCTTGAGGAAAGCGAGGTTTTCGGGCTGCGTTTTGTCAAACAGATGCTCCTGATAGAGGTAGGGATTGGTTTCGGTGTTCGTGCCGGCGACGCTCGACGCCAAGGGCGGGTTGCTGCGCAGCCAGCGGTCATGGACATAGTAGTTGACCGTATCGAGCCGAAAGCCGTCGACGCCGCGCTCCAGCCAAAACCGCACCGTTTCCAGCAAGGCGTCCTGAACCTCCGGATTGTGGAAATTGAGGTCCGGCTGGGAGGCGAGGAAATTATGCATGTAGTATTGTCTGCGGGTCGCGTCCCACTCCCAGGCGGGGCCGCCAAAGACCGACAGCCAGTTATTGGGCGCGGTGCCGTCAGGCCTCGGATTGGCCCAGACATACCAGTCCGCCCTAGGGTTATCGCGGCTCGCGCGGCTTTCGACGAACCATTCGTGCCGGTCGGACGAATGCGACAGGACCTGGTCGATAATGACTTTCAGGCCGAGACGGTGCGCCTCGGCGACCACCGCCTCGAAATCCTCTGATGTGCCGAACATCGGGTCGACGGCTGTATAGTCGGATACGTCGTAGCCCATGTCGGCCATCGGTGACTTGAAGAAGGGCGACAGCCAGACGGCGTCGACGCCAAGCGATGCGACATGAGCCAGCCTTGGGACAATGCCGCGCAGATCGCCACTGCCGTCCCCTGTCGTGTCCTGGAAGGAGCGCGGGTAGATCTGGTAGATGACGCAGCCGCGCCACCACTCGGCGTTGTCACTTGCCACCGCCGTTCTCCTTTATCTGAGCCTGCGCGGCTTTGTGTTCGATCATGAAAATCACCGTTCGCCCCGGCACCGGCCGTGAAATTCCGGCTGCGCCGTCCTGTGTTTCGATGGCTGGCTCCCAGCGAAATCCGTCGCGCTCCGGCAGCGTGAACATACACGCCCGGCGATCGCCATTGATGACCACGGCAAGGCGGCAATCATCGCCGCCGAGCATCATGATCAGGCGGTACCGCCCGAAATCGTGCCAGCCTGCCTCATCGAGCGGCATGCCGGTTTCAGTCAGCCAGACGACGTCCGGTATTTCTGACCCGGGCCGCGGCTCTCCGGTCAGGAAGCGCGTGTCGGAAAGCGCCGGCACGGAACGACGCATCGCGGCGAGCAAAACGGCGCATTGTTCCAACGCCTGGTTACGCCCGGTCCAGTCGAGCCAGGTGATCTCGTTGTCCTGCGCATAGGCATTGTTGTTGCCCTTCTGGGTGCGGCCGAATTCGTCGCCGGCGGTCAGCATGACCGTGCCGCGCGAGGCAAACAGTGTCGCGAGCAGCGCACACTGGTCATCGAAACGGGCCGTAACGATCCCCCGGTCGCCGGTCTCACCCTCGGCGCCATTGTTCCAAGACAAGTTGTCGTCGTGGCCATCGCGATTTTGCTCGCCATTGGCCTCATTGTGCTTGTGCTCGTAGGCAACAATGTCGGCCAGCGTCATGCCGTCATGCGCGGCGATGAAATTGACGCTGCGGCTTGTCTGGTGGCCTGGCTTGGCAAACACGTCGGACGAGCCGGCAAGCCGGGTCGCCAGCGCGCCGACCATGCCGCTATCGCCGCGCCAGAACCGGCGGATGTCGTCGCGATATTTGTCGTTCCATTCGAGGAAGGGCGGCGGAAAATTGCCAAGCTGATAGCCGTCCGGGCCGATATCCCAAGGCTCGGCGATCAGCACCCTGTCACTAAGGACCGGGTCGTTCCGAATAGCCATAAGCAACGGTGCCGCCGCGTCGAATACGCCATCGACCCGACCCAAAATGGGCGCCAGATCGAAGCGGAAACCGTCGACGCCAGCATGGCGGACAAAGTGACGAAGCGTGTCGAGTATCATTTCCCGGCCGATCGGATGATCACAGGCGACCGTGTTGCCGGTGCCGGTGTCGTTAGCCAAGCTGCCGTCCGGCCAATGTCGGAAGTAGGCGCGGCTGTCGAGGCCGCGCAGCGACAGCGTCGGCCCAAGCCTGTCGCTTTCGCCGGTGTGGTTGAAGACGAGGTCGAGGATGACGCCGATGCCGGCCTCACGCAGCGTGGCGACGGTCTGCCGCAATTCCGCGAGACCGCCGGGCGCCAGGCGCGGATCGAGCGCCATGAAGGTCACGGGGTTGTAGCCCCAGGCATTACGCAGTCCGAGCGGCGGCAGATGCCGCTCATCGATCGCTGCCGTCACCGGCATCAGTTCGACCGCCCCGACCCCGAGTTTTTTCAGGTGCTCGACGAGGGCCGGATGGGCAAGAGCTGCAATCGTTCCGCGCTGGGGCTTCGGGATGTCCGGATGCAGCATTGTGAAGGCGCGCACCGGCACTTCGTAGATCAGGCCACCGGGCTGGAATAGCGGCGGCAAGGCAGGCACCGGTTGCGGCAGGGTGGCGGCAATCGCTTTCGGCAGCAGCGGCGCGGTATCGGTGCCCTCGCCCCGTCGTGCGGCGAGCCTGATGTCATAGACATAAGGCCTGTCGATCTCGACGGCATATGGGTCGACCAGCAGCTTGTCGGGATCGAACCAGAGCCCTTTCTCGGGCGCAAAGTCGCCATCGGCGCGAAACCCGTATCGGGTGCCGGCAGCGAGGCCGGCAACGAAAAACGCGTGAACGCCCTCGCCTTCCGGCTGGAGTTCGAGCCGGTCGATCTCCCTCTCCCCCTGCTCGTCGAAGATCGAGACCCAGAGCCGGCTGGCCGCAGACGACCATGCGGCAAAGCGAATGCCTTCGCGGGTGACGGTCGCGCCGAGCGAGGTCACGTGCACTCACAGCAACAGATCATAGACAGATTGAGGCGTTGCCAGGTTGGCTCCCCCTTCTTCCCTTGTGGGAGAAGGTGTCGCCAAAGGCGACGGATGAGGGGTGCTCCAGCTAGGCACCGACAGCACTCCGTCCAACACCCCTCATCCGGCTCGGCGCTACGCGCCAATCCACCTTCTCCCACAAGGGGAGAAGGAAAGGCGCGCCGCGCCAGCTTCACGTAATCACGCTCGGCTTGGCGCGGCCGGTATGGCTGCGAATTCCGGCGATATCATCGGCTGCCGCAATCAAATCGGCAAGCGCCTCCTGCGTGTCGAGATCATGCCTGGACTTGTCCGGCTCGTAGCGCTCGATATAGACGCGCAGCGTCGCGCCCGAGGTGCCGGTGCCGGAAAGTCGGAAGACGACGCGCGATCCGCCTTCGAACAGCACCCTGATGCCCTGGTTCTTGGCTATCGAGCCGTCGACCGGGTCGTGGTAGGCGAAATCATCGGCGCCGGCGATCTTCATGCCACGCACGCTGGTGCCGGGCAGTGATGCGAGTTTCGCCCGCAACTCGTCGACCAGCGCGTTGGCGCGGTCGGTCTCGACCTCCTCATAGTCGTGGCGCGAGTAGTAATTGCGGCCATAGGCGGCCCAGTGCTCAGTGACGATCTGCTTGGCGCTTTCGCCGCGGGCAGCAAGGATATTGAGCCACAGAAGCACGGCCCACAGCCCGTCCTTTTCGCGGACATGGTTGGAGCCGGTTCCCGCACTTTCCTCGCCGCAGATCGTTGCCATGTCGGCATCGAGCAGGTTGCCGAAGAATTTCCAGCCGGTCGGCGTTTCATAGATGCCGATGCCGAGCTTTTCGGCGACGCGATCGGCCGCGCCGCTGGTCGGCATCGAGCGCGCGATGCCTTTCAGGCCGGCCTTGTAGCCCGGCGCCAGATGGGCGTTGGCGGCGAGCATGGCCACCGAATCCGACGGAGTGACGAAAATGCCCTTGCCGATGATCAGGTTACGATCGCCGTCGCCGTCGGAAGCAGCGCCGAAATCCGGCGCATCCGGTCCCATCATCTCGTCATAGAGGTGTTTGGCATGGACCAGGTTGGGATCGGGATGGTGGCCGCCGAAATCCGGCAGGGGAATGAAGTTGCGGGCGGTCCCCTTCGGTGCGCCGAGCCGGTTCTCCAGGATATCCTTGGCGTAGGGACCGGTCACGGCATGCATGGCGTCGAAACGCATGCGGAAACCCGATTTGAACAGTGCGCGCAAGGCATCAAAATCGAACAGGCCTTCCATCAGCTCGGCATAGTCGGCGACAGGGTCGATCACCTCGACCGTCATGCCGCCCGCCTCGACCGTGCCGATCGTGTCGAGATCGACCGTGCCGATGTCGGCGATTTTGAAACTGGAGATTACCTTGGTTTTGGCGAAGATCGCGTCGGTCACCTTTTCCGGCGCCGGCCCGCCATTACCGGCATTGTATTTGATGCCGAAATCCTCGTGCGGGCCGCCCGGATTGTGGCTGGCCGACAGTATGATGCCGCCGAAGGTCTTGTATTTGCGAATGATGTTGGAAGCGGCCGGCGTCGACAGGATGCCCCCCTGTCCGACCATCACCTTGCCGAAGCCGTTTGCCGCCGCCATGGCGATGGCCTTCTGGATAACTTCGCGGTTGTAGAAGCGGCCGTCGCCGCCGATCACCAGGGTCTTGCCCTCGAACCCGTCCAACGCATCGAAGATCGACTGGATGAAGTTCTCGGCATAGTGCTCCTGCTGGAACACCGGTACTTTCTTGCGCAGCCCGGAAGTGCCGGGCTTCTGGTCGGAGTAGGGTTTGGTGGCGACGGTGCGTATCATGCGTCAGACGGCCCTTTTCGAAAGCAGCAAGCGATAGAGTTCGAGGTATTTTTCTGCGCTTTTATCCCACGACACATCGGCCTTCATGCCTTGCCGCTGCATCGACGCCCAGATCGTGGGGCTGGCATGCGCTTCCACCAACCGGCGGATGGCGTGCAGCAAGGCGCCAGCATCGGCGGGCGCGAACTGGAAGCCGGTCGCCACACCTGCCGAAACGGCCGCTTCATTGGCGTCGATGACCGTGTCGGCAAGGCCGCCGGTGCGGGCGACGACCGGCACGCAGCCGTAGCGCAGGCCGTAAAGCTGCGTCAGCCCGCAAGGCTCGAAACGCGACGGGATGACGATGGCGTCACAGCCGCCCTGCATGGTGTGGGACAGCCCCTCGTCGTAACCGACAACGACGCCGATGCGACCGCGATGGCGGGCGACGGCGGCCAACAGCGCGCCTTCGAGGCCGGCGTCGCCGGACCCCAGGATCGCCAAGCGTGCGCCCCTCGCAATGATCCCGTCGATCACCGTCGCCAGTATGTCCATGCCCTTCTGCCAGGTGAGCCGGCTGATGACGCAGACGATCGGACTGTCGTCGCGGTCGAGGTTGAAACGATCTTCGACCGCGGTCCGGTTGGGATGCCGCGCCTTCAATGTCTTGGCCGTGTAGTTGGAGACCAGATGCTTGTCGGTTTCAGGGTTCCATATCTCGGTATCGATGCCATTGACGATGCCATAGAGATCGACGGATCGCATGTTGACGAGCCCATCGAGCCCCATGCCGAATTCCGGCGAGCGGATCTCCTGCGCATAGGTCGGGCTGACTGTGGTGATGGCCCAGGCGGCCTGCAGGCCGGCCTTGAGAAACCCGACGCCGCCATAATATTCGACGCCGTCGAGCGCCATGGCCGCCGCCGGCAAGCCAAGCTCGCCAAAAATGCCGGCGCCGAACTGACCCTGGAAAGCGAGGTTATGGACGGTGATCATCGACGGCGTGCCCACCGCCTTGCCGTAGCGCATATAGGCCAGCGTCATCGCCGATTGCCAGTCATGGGCATGGACGATGTCCGGCTGGTAGCCCGAGATGGCGCCGCCGGCGATGTCGCCGCCAACCTGGCTCAAGGCCGCGAAACGACGCCAATTGTCCGGCCAGTCGGCGCCGGTGGCATTGCCATAGGGACCGCCGGGGCGATCGAACAGATGCGGCGCGTCGAGCACGAACAGGTCGAGCCCGGCAATCTGGACGGCATGGACCGACGCCTTGCCGCCCTGCAGCAGCGGATATTGGTGAACGGGTTTTTTCTTCTTGAAGGTGTCCATCACATGAGGATAGCCGGGAACAAGCGTGCGCATCGTCACGCCCTTGCCGGCGAGCGCGACGGGCAACGCGCCGGTCACGTCGGCAAGCCCGCCAGTCTTGATCAGAGGGAATATTTCGGGCGTGACCGACAGAACCTGCATTCATTGCAATCCCAGTTTGTCGATCATCGCCTGCGTGACGAGGCAGATGCCCTTTTCGGAAACGCGGAAGCGCTTGGCGTCGAGAACGGGATCCTCGCCGACCACCAGCCCCTCCGGTATCCTCACGCCATGGTCGATCACCACGCGCTTCAATCTTGCGTTCCGGCCGACCTGGCAGTCTGGCAGCATGACGACTTCCTCGAGCGTCGAATAGGAGTTGATGCGCGCGCCGGTGAAGATCAGGCTTCGCTTCAGCGAAGCACCAGAGACGATGCAATCACCTGAGACGAGCGACGACACAGCCGAGCCGCGGCGGCCATCCTCGTCATGCACGAACTTTGCCGGCGGCTTCAGCTCCGCATAGGTCCAGATCGGCCAGTCGCGGTCGTAGAGGTCGAGCTCCGGCGTGATGTCGGTGAGGTCGATATTGGCTTCCCAATAGGCGTCGACCGTCCCAACATCGCGCCAGTAGGCTTCGTTCTCGGCCGTCGAGCGCACGCAGGATTTGGCGAAGCGATGGGCGATCGCCTTCCCGTGCTCGACGACATAGGGGATGATGTCCTTGCCAAAGTCGCGGCTTGAGCCCGGCTCGGCCGCGTCGCGGCGCAGTTGCTCCATCAGGAACTTGGTCTTGAACACGTAGATGCCCATTGAAGCCAGGGCAAAATCCGGTTTGTCTGGAATGCCGGGCGGATCGGCCGGTTTCTCGATGAAGGAGATGATGGTGTCCTTGGCATCGACATGCATGACGCCGAAGCCGGTCGCCTCCATGCGTGGCACTTCGAGGCAGCCGACGGTGACGTCGGCGCCGGCGTCGACATGTTGGCGAAGCATCAGCTCGTAGTCCATCTTGTAGACGTGGTCGCCGGCCAGGATGACCATGTATTCGGGCCCGTAGGCCTCGATGATGTCGATGTTCTGGTAGACGGCGTCGGCCGTGCCCTCATACCATTGCGTTTCCGACACGCGCTGGCTGGCCGGCAGGATATCGAAGCTTTCGTTGCGCTCGGGCCGCAGGAAGTTCCAGCCGCGCTGCAGGTGGCGGATCAGCGAGTGTGCCTTGTACTGAGTGGCGACGCCGAGGCGGCGAATACCGGAATTGAGCGCATTGGAGAGCGCAAAATCGATGATGCGCGTCTTGCCGCCGAAATAGACTGCGGGCTTGGCGCGCCGGTCGGTCAATTCCTTGAGGCGGCTGCCACGGCCGCCGGCCAGAACATAGGCCATGGCATCGCGCGCCAGCGGCTGGGTCCGTTTTATCTCTGCCATTTTTATCCTCCCAAGTTACGCGAGACATCGCTTAGTCCGGAGCAAATTCGAGCATGATCGTCGACAGTGGCGGCAACAGGATCGTCGCCGAGATGCCTCCTCCTTCCGCCCGAGCCTCGACGGCACCGCCATTGCCCTTGCCGGAACCGCCATAGTCGGTGGCGTCCGTGTTGATGATCTCGCGCCATGTTCCAGCCGTCGGCAACGGCACGCGATATTCGTCACGGGGCACCGGTGTAAAATTGGAGATGACGGCGACCGGGTTTCCGCCCGGCGCGCTGCGCAGCCAAGCAAAGACAGAGTTCGCGCTATCGTCGACGATCAGCCAGGAAAAGCCTTCCGGCTCACAATCGCGAGCATGCAACGCCGGGCGTGAGCGGTAGAGATAGTTGAGATCGCGCACCGTCTGCCAGACGCCGCGATGGGCCTGGAAATCGAGCAGGTTCCAGTCGAGCGCGCGCGCCTCGCTCCACTCGCGGCGCTGGGCGAATTCCTGCCCCATGAACAACAGCTTTTTGCCGGGGTAGCCCCACATGAAGGCGTAGTATGCGCGCAGCGTCGCGAATTTCTGCCAGTCGTCGCCGGCCATCTTGCCGAGCAGCGTCCCCTTGCCGTGCACGACCTCGTCATGGGAGAGCGGCAGCACGAAATTCTCGCTGAAGGCGTAGACCAGGCCGAAGGTGATGTCGCTGTGATGATGCTTCCGAAAAATTGGCTCCTTGGAGAAATACTCCAGCGTGTCGTGCATGAATCCCATGTTCCACTTGAAGCCAAAACCCAGCCCGCCCTCATGCACCGGCTGCGAAACTCTTGGCCATGAGGTCGATTCCTCGGCAATCGTCATCACGCCAGGGTGATGGCCGTAGACCTCCTTGTTCATCCTCTGGAGGAAGCTGACCGCCTCAAGGTTCTCGCGCCCACCCTTTTCGTTGGGAATCCATTCGCCGGCCTTGCGCGAATAGTCGAGGTAGAGCATCGAGGCGACGGCATCGACCCGCAAGCCATCGACGTGGTACTTCTCGGCCCAAAACAGCGCGTTGTTGACGAGGAACGAGACGACCTCGCGCCGGCCGAAATTGTAGATGGCGGTGTTCCAGTCGGGATGGAAGCCCTTGCGCGGGTCGGCATGCTCATAGAGCGCGGTGCCGTCGAAATTGGCCAGGCCATGCGCGTCCACCGGAAAATGTGCCGGCACCCAGTCGAGGATGACGCCGAGGCCGGCGCGGTGGGCGCCGTCGACGAACCGGGCAAAACCGTCCGGATCGCCGAAGCGGGCCGACGGCGCGTAGAGGCCGGTCGTCTGGTAACCCCAGGACGGATCATAGGGATGTTCGGAGATCGGCATGAATTCGATGTGGGTGAAACCCGTGTCTACGACGTAGGGGATCAGCCGGCCGGCCAGTTCGTCCCATGACAGGAAGCTGCCGTCGTCGTGAAGCTGCCAGGAGCCGGCATGGACCTCATAGATCGACACCGCCTCGCGCCTGGGATCGGCGTTGCGCCAGAAATTGCGGTGCGCCTCGTCACCCCATTGATGCGCCGGCGGAAGCGCGGTCACCGAAGCGGTGGCCGGGCGCAGTTCGGACTTGAAAGCGAACGGATCGGCCTTCAGCGGCAGCCTCACGCCATCGGGCCCGATGATCTCGTATTTGTAGGGCCGGCCGGCGCCGATGTCGGGAATGAACAACTCCCAGATGCCAGTGTCGCGGCGGACGCGCATCGTATGCCGGCGGCCATCCCATTCATTGAAATCGCCGACCACCGAGACGCGCCTTGCATTGGGCGCCCAGACGGCGAAATGCACGCCGGATGCACCCTCGTGATCGATGAGATGCGCACCAAGCTTGTCGAACAGCCTGAGGTGCGAACCTTCGGCGATGTAATAGTCGTCCAGCGGACCGAGCACCGGACCGAACGAATAGGGATCGGTCAGCCACCAGTCACCACCGGCATTGCGCGCGTGATAGCGCAGCGGCTGACGCTTTCTGAGCGACAGGCGGCCCTCGAAGAAGCCGCCTTCGTCGCGCCTGGAGAGTTCGCCGGCTTTCTTGCCGGTCAGCGTATAGGCAGTGACGAACTCGGCATGAGGGACGAAGCAGCGGGCGACAAAGCTGTTGTCAACCTCGTGCACACCGAGGACAGCGAAAGGATCACTATGCGTGCCGGCGACAATTGCCGCGACATCACCGGCTGAAGCCAGTCCATCCGGCCCGCTTGTCGCAGCGGTCGCGCGTGGCTTCCTCATCAGGCAGTGACCCTCCCCGGCACCCGGACCACGTTGTTCGTGGCCTCATGCAATCATATCAGACCGGCACGTTCCAGATTTCTTTCGCATATTGGCGGATCGTACGGTCGGACGAGAACCAGCCGACGCGGGCAACATTGCGGATTGCCTTGGCGTACCAATCCGGGCTGTTGCGCCAGACGGCGTCAACTTCGCGCTGGGTGGCGGCGTAGGCATCGAAATCGGCGGCGACCATGAACCAGTCGCTCTGATAGAGGCCGTTCATCAGGTCGCGATAGCGTTCCGGATCGTCAGGCGAAAAGACGCCCGACGAAACGGCAGCCACGGCCTGCGCCAGTTCGGAAGAGGCTCCGATCACCGATCGCGGATCGTAGCCGTTGCTGCGCCGCTCGGCGACCTCTTCGGTGGTCAGGCCGAAAATGAAGATGTTGTCGTCGCCGACGCATTCCTTGATCTCGACATTGGCGCCGTCAAGCGTGCCGATGGTCAGCGCACCGTTCAGCGCGAACTTCATGTTGCCGGTGCCGGAGGCTTCCATGCCGGCGGTCGATATCTGCTCTGAAAGATCGGCGGCCGGCATCATGATCTCGGCCAGGCTGACATTGTAGTTCGGCACGAACACCACTTTGAGCAAGCCGCGAACGGCCGGGTCGCGGTTGATGACCTTGGCGACGTCGTTGGCGAGTTTGATGATCAGCTTGGCGTTGTGATAGCTGGGCGCTGCCTTGCCGCCAAAGAACTTGACGCGCGGCATCCAGTTGCGCTCCGGATGGGAGCGGATCTGGTCGTAGAGGGCGACTGTTTCGAGGATATTCAGGAGCTGGCGCTTGTATTCGTGGATGCGCTTGATCTGGATGTCGAACAGCGCCGAGGGATCGACCTTGATGCCGAGGCGGTCGGCGACGAGATTGGCAAGCTTGGCCTTGTTCGCCCGCTTGACTGCCGCGAACTTGTCGCGGAAGGCGGCGTCGTCGGCAAAACCATCGAGCTCCTTGATTGCGTCTATATCGTCGAGGAAGCGGTCGCCGATCGCCTCGCGGGTGAGCGCGGTGAGACCGGGATTGCACTGGATCAGCCAGCGCCGCGGCGTGATGCCGTTGGTCTTGTTGTTGATGCGGTCGGGGTAGAGCCTGTGGAGCTCGGCAAACACCGTTTCCTTCATCAGCTCGGTGTGAAGGGCAGAGACGCCGTTAATCGAGTGCGAGCCGACAAAGGCCAGATTGCCCATGCGCACCCGGCGCTCGCCATTTTCCTGTATCAGCGAGATCTGGCTGATCTGCTCGTCAGAAAACTGGTCGGAGGCGCGCGCCTCCAGCAGCACTTCGGCGTTAATGGCGTAGACGATCTGCATATGGCGCGGCAACAGCCGCTCGAACAGCGGCACCGGCCAGCTTTCGAGCGCTTCGGGAAGCAGCGTGTGGTTGGTGTAGCCGAAAGTGCGCTTGGTGATACTCCAGGCCTGATCGAAATCGATGCCGTGGACGTCCATCAACAGGCGCATCAGCTCGGCCACCGCGATGGCCGGATGCGTGTCGTTCAGATGGATCGCCGCCTTGTCGGGCAGCGACTGCAGGTCGCCATACTGGCTGAGATGACGCTGGATAATGTCCTGCAACGATGCGGTGGAAAAGAAATACTCTTGCCTAAGCCGCAGCTCCTGACCGGCCTTGTGGGAATCAGCAGGGTAAAGGACGCGCGACAAGGCGTCGGCCTTGTTGCTTTCGGCGAGCGCACCGATGTGGTCGCCGGCGTTGAACTTGTCGAGCAGGATCGGATCGATCGGCATGCCGGACCAGAGCCGCAGCGTGTTGACGCGGTTGGCCCGCCAGCCAACCACCGGCGTATCGTAGGCAACCGCCAGAACATGTTCGATCGGCTTCCAGACGTGGCGCTCAAGCCTGCCGTCCTTCGATGTGATCGATTCGACCGAGCCGCCGAAACCGACCTCGAAAGAACGTTCGCGCCGCTCGAACTCCCAAGGGTTGCCGTGATCGAGCCAGGTCTCGGGCAGCTCAACCTGCCAGCCGCCATGGATTTCCTGCCGAAACATGCCGTTGGCGTAGCGAATGCCATAGCCATGCGCGGGAATGTCGACGGTTGCCATGCTTTCCATGAAGCAGGCGGCGAGCCGGCCAAGACCGCCATTGCCAAGCGCTGCATCTGGCTCGAGGGCCGCGATGAGGTCGAGGTCGACGCCGAGAGACCGCAGCGCTTGGCGCATATTATCCATCAGGCCAAGATTGGAGAAGGCGTCGCGCATCAGGCGGCCGATGAGGAATTCCAGTGACAAGTAATAGACGCGCTTTTCCTGATGGGCGTAGGCCTCTTGCGTCGCCTGCATCCAATGATCGACGATATGGTCGCGCACGACCTTGATCGAGGCGGTGAGCCAGTCGTATTGCGTCGCGACGCTGGTACCCTTGCCGAGCCTGTATTTGAGGGCCTTCAAGACTTCATCGGCAAGCGCCTTGGGATCGGAGTTTTCGAGAACGGGAGCTTTGGATGTCATCGCGCGCGTCATGCTGCCTCTCGTGCGGTTGCCTGATCATACCGGCTTTCACCATTCCTCCCAGCCTATGCTAGCGCATATTGTTGTGCGTTCAATCGAGTTAGATTGCCGCGGGGAAGCTTACCTGCGGCAACCTAGCAACTTATAGCGCGTCGCGTTTGGGGCCTCTGCGACGCGCCTCAAGTTCTTACTTATGTGCATGTCGTTGTCCCAAAACCGCTGCGCTCGGTTCGCGCCCGAGGGCATGCTTTTGGGCGACATGCATCAGGCCGCCAGCGCCGCCTCCGGCGGAAGCTTCGCTCCGGTCATGAAGGCGACGGCGTCGGACATCGTATATTGCTTGGGATCGATGACACAGAGGCGACGGCCCAGCCGATGGATGTGAATGCGGTCGGCCACCTCGAAGACATGCGGCATGTTGTGCGAGATCAGCACGATCGGCAGGCCGCGCTTCTTCACGTCGAGGATCAGTTCGAGCACGCGGCGGCTCTCCTTGACGCCTAACGCCGCCGTCGGCTCATCCATGATGACCATCTTCGAGCCGAAGGCGGCGGCGCGCGCCACCGCCACGCCCTGGCGTTGGCCGCCCGACAGCGTTTCCACGGCCTGGCTGATGTTCTGGATGGTCATCAGGCCAAGTTCGGTGAGCTTGTCGCGGGCGCGCTTTTCCATTGCCGGGCGGTCGAGCATGCGCAGCCAGTCGCCCAGAAAACCCGGTTTGCGGATCTCGCGACCGAGGAACATATTGTCGGCGATCGACAGCGCCGGCGACAGCGCCAGGTTCTGGTAGACGGTTTCGATGCCGGCTTCACGGGCCTCGATGGGCGACTTGAAGAGCACCTGCTTGCCGTCTAACTCGATGATCCCCTCGTCCGGAATCACGGCGCCCGAGATCGCCTTGATCAGCGTCGACTTGCCGGCGCCGTTGTCGCCGATCACCGCCAGGATTTCTCCCGGATAGAGATCGAAGTCGCAGCTGTTCAGTGCGGTAACGCGGCCGTAGCGCTTGACGAGGCCACGCGCGGTGAGGATGGGCTCCTGGGTCATGGTTACACCGAAACCTTTCTGATCCACTGGTCGATCGCCACGGCGCCGATGATCAGCACACCGGTGAGCAGCACTTTCCATTGCGGATCGGCGCCCAGCATGTTGAGGCCCATCGAGACGACGCCGACGATCATCGCACCGAACAATGTGCCTAGAATCGAGCCGCGTCCGCCGAAGAGGGAAATACCGCCGATCACCGTCGCGGTGATCGCCTGCAGATTGTAGTCGGTGACGGCGGCAGACGGCGAGATCGAACCGTTGCGACCGATGGAGACCCAGGCAGCGAAAGCGGCGATCAGCCCGGCAAGCGTGTAGACCGAGATCAGCACCTTCTTGGTCTGGATGCCCGACAGCTTGGCCGCCTCCGGATCGTCGCCGACGGCGTAGACATGGCGGCCCCACGCCGTGTGATTGAGCACGTACCACAGGATCAGCACCAGCACGACCATGGCAATCACGCCGAACGTCAGCACCGCCGTGCCGATCTTGAAGTTCAGGCCAAACAAATGCAGCAGCGGCGCCTGGACATCGACGTCGGCATCGCGGATCGTCTCATTGGCCGAATAGATGAAGTTGGTGGCCATGACGATGTTCCAGGTGCCGAGCGTGACGATGAAGGGCGGCAGCTTCATGTACGCGACCAGCAGCCCGTTGAGCAGCCCGCAGGCCCCGCCGGCGGCAAGCCCAATCACCACGGCAAGCAAGGTCGGCAGACCATAGGTGACCGCGCAATTGCCCATGATCACGGCCGAAATCACCATGATCACGCCAATTGACAGGTCGATGCCGGCTGTAAGGATGACCAGCGTCTGCGCGGCTCCTAGAATACCAACGATGGCGATCTGCTGCAGGATCAGCGTCAGCGTGTAGGACGAAAAAAACCGTCCTCCGATCGTGACGCCGAAGACAGCGATCGACAGGACCAGCACGATCAGCGGAACCGCAGCCGGAGTGGAATGCAGGAAGTGCTGGATGCGCTTGACAATCGACGTGCCGTGCTCGTCAAAAGCAGCGACGCTTGTCTCGCTGTTCGAGAGAGCCTTTTCGAATTCCTGAACCTGAGCCATGTTTCCTCCCATGCGGCTTCAGCCACGCGCCGACGCCCGTCCACTGTTTCCGATCTGCCGCCGGAATTATTCGCGCTCGCGATAGCGCATCGTCCACCCGAAGCGGCCGGGGATCAAGTCCCCGGCCGATCGGTTCTGTTGCCTGTCAGACCGGCATCAGCCCCAGCACTTGGCGAGGCCTTCCTTGGTGTCGATGGACTTCACGCCCTCAGCGGGCTTGTCGGTCACGAGGTTGACGCCGGTGTCGAAGAAATCCTTGCCTTCGGTCGGCTTGGGCTTCGTACCGTCCTTGGCGAAAGCGGCAATCGCTTCGATGCCGAGTGCCGCCATCTGCAGCGGATATTGCTGTGAGGTCGCACCGATCACGCCCTCGGCGACCGACTTCACGCCGGGGCAGCCGCCATCGACCGACACGATCAGCACATTGCCTTCGAGACCCACGGCCTTGAGCGCCTGGTAGGCGCCGACGGCTGCCGGCTCGTTGATGGTGTGGATGACGTTGATGCCGGGGTCCTTCTGGAGAAGGTTCTCCATCGCCTTGCGGCCGCCTTCTTCGTTGCCGTTGGTGACGTCGTGGCCGACGATACGCGGATCGTCCTCGTCGCCGATCTTGTTGGGGTCTTTCACGTCGATGCCGTAGCCCATCATGAAGCCTTGATCGCGCAAGACGTCGACCGTCGGCTGCGAGGGCGTCAGGTCGAGGAAGCCGATCTTGGCATCCTTCGCCTTGTCGCCGAGCGTCGCGGCGGCCCACGCGCCGATCAGCTTGCCGGCCTCCAGATTGTCCGTCGCAAAGGTCGCGTCGGCAGCGTCGAGCGGATCAAGCGGCGTGTCGAGCGCGATCACGAGCAGACCGGCGTCACGCGCCTTCTTCACCGCCGGGACAATGCCCTTGGTGTCCGACGCGGTGATCAGGATGCCCTTGGCGCCGTCGGCGATACAGCTTTCGATCGCCGCCACCTGGCTCTCGCTGTCGCCGTCGATCTTGCCGGCGTAAGCCTTAAGATCGACGCCGAGTTCTTTGGCTTTCGCGGTCGCACCTTCCTTCATCTTGACGAAGAACGGGTTGGTGTCGGTCTTGGTGATCAGGCAGGCGCCGACATCGGCGGCGGACGCAGCCGAGGTGAACGCCATCAGACCCAGTCCGGCCGCGGCGAACACAGTGGACTTCAATAGTGCTGTCTTGGTCACGATTTTCCTCCCAGTGGAACCATTTCGGATGCCGGCCAACCGGCACCTGCACAAAGCATCCAGCGACTTCTCCCAGCGTGGACGCCTGCCCCAACAGAATACCAGACCGAGGTGTCTGTCAATAATTAAATCACTCTTATTTATTATTGACAGCGCTGCGTCGTTCACCCATTCTGGCCCAAAAGCGTTGAGGGAAACGACGGAGGAACAGGGGTGGAGACCGGCACTACAAGGCACGGTTCGCCCGAGGCAGCCGAAAGCCGCATTCACCGCGGCACCAACCAGAGCGGCATGCGGGACCACAATGAGCGGCTGGTGCTGTCGCTGGTGCGTCAGCACGGCAGCCTGGCCAAGTCCGACATTGCGCGCATGACCGGACTTTCCGCCCAGACGGTTTCGGTCATTATGCGTGAGCTCGAGGAGGACAACCTCCTTGTCCGTCAGGCGCCGTTGCGCGGCAAGATCGGCCAACCTTCCATTCCAATGGCGCTCAATCCCGATGGTGCCTATTTCATCGGCTTGAAGATCGGCCGTCGCAGCGCCGAACTCGTGCTGATCGATTTTCTCGGGAACGTGCGCTCGATGCTGCAGCATTCCTACCGCTATCCGGCACCGCGCGAGACGGTCGAATTCGTCACCTCCGGCATGAAGACGATGCGCGGCGATCTCACCCCGGCGCAGGACAAGCGCATTGCCGGACTTGGCATCGCCATGCCGTTCGAATTGTGGAACTGGGCCGATACGGCAGGTGCGCCGCGCGACGTCATGGACGAATGGCGCCACCGCGACATCCGCGCCGACATCCAGGCGCAGTGCGAATTCCCGGTCTACCTGCAGAATGACGCCACCTCGGCTTGCGGCGCCGAACTGGTGTTCGGCCGGGCGGGTGCGGCGCGGGACTTCGTCTATTTCTATATTGGTGCCTTCGCCGGCGGCGGCATCGTGCTGAACGGTCACCTTTTCGGCGGGCCGACCGGCAATGCCGGCGCGCTGGGTTCGATGCCGGTGCCCGGACCGGACGGCAAGCCGGCCCAATTGATCGACGTGGCGTCGATAGCCATGCTGGAAAAGGCGCTTAACGCACGCGGTATCGAGGCCTCGCACCTGTGGACGTCACCGGAGGATTGGGGCGAGATCGGCGTCGAGCTCGACGACTGGATCGCCTGCGCTTCGCAGGCGCTCGCCTATGCCATTGTGGCGGCGTCATCGGTTATCGATTTCGAGGCAGCGGTGATCGACGGATGGATGCCGAAGGCCGTGCGGCGCCGGCTCGTCGATGCCGTTGTCGAAGCTATCGGCAAGATCGATGGTGAAGGCCTGAAGCTTCCGGCCATTCGCGAGGGGACTGTCGGCATTCATGCACGTGCCCTGGGCGGCGCCAGCCTGCCGCTTTCCGAGCGCTTCCTTATCGGCTCGACTATGATTTCCAGGAGTGCCTGAGCGTGCTGATCGGAATCCCGGTGCTGCTCGGTCCGGAGCTTCTGGCGACGCTGCGTGCCATGGGTCATGGCGACGAGATCGCCCTTGTAGACGGAAACTACCCGGCGAAAGAGCAGGCACACCGGCTCATCCGCGCCGACGGTCATCATCTTGTTCCGATGCTCGACGCCGTCCTCAGCGTGTTGCCTGTCGATGACGCAGTGCCGGAGGCGCTGTTTCGCGCGTCGGTCAAAGGTAATCCCCTGCTCGCCGACCCCGTTCATCACGAGATGGAGGCGATCTGCGCCAAGCGTGCTCCGGGCCGCAAGGTGGTTGCGCTTGCCGGCGCCGACTTCTATCAACGGGTTAGGTCCGCGCACGCGATCGTCGCGACAAGCGAGCCGCGGCTCTACGCCAACATCATCATCCGCAAGGGTGTGATCTATCCGCCGGAGACCAGGAAACCATGATCCTCTGTTGCGGCGAAGCCCTGATCGACATGCTGCCACGCACCACGACGGAGGGCGAGCCGGCCTTTGCCCCCTATGTCGGCGGCGCCGTGTTCAATACCGCTATTGCGCTCGGCCGGCTGGGAGCACCCGCCGGCTTCTTTTCCGGCCTGTCGTCGGATCTGTTCGGCGGCCAGTTCAGGGACGCGCTCGGAGCAAGCAAGGTCAGTTCCACCTATGCGCACACATCGCCCCGGCCGACCACGCTTGCTTTCGTGCGGCTGGACAACGGCCAGGCGACCTACACGTTCTACGATGAAAACACAGCCGGACGCATGCTGACCATCGACGATCTGCCGAAACTCGGCAGCGAGATCGAAGCCATGCTGTTCGGCGCCATCAGCCTGATCTCGGAGCCGGCCGGATCAGCCTACGAGGAATTCATGCGGCGCGAGCACAGCCACCGCGTCATGATGCTCGACCCCAACATTCGGCCGAATTTCATACCGGACAAGGCCAAGCATCTCAGGCGCATCCGCTCGATGATGGCGATGGCCGACATCGTGAAGCTGTCGGACGAGGACCTCAACTGGTTCGGCGAAGCCGGCTCGCACGAGGACGTCGTCCGCAACTGGCTGGATCGCGGCCCGACGCTGATCGTCGTGACCCATGGCAGCGAAGGCGCCGTCGGCTACACCAGGGATCACAAGGTCACGATCGTGCCTGACAAGGTCGAGGTGGTCGATACTGTCGGCGCCGGCGACACGTTCAACGCCGGCATCCTGGCCTCGCTGCACGAGCAAGGCCTGCTGTCGAAGGAGGCGATCGCCAATCTGGCGGAAGACGCCATCCACAAGGCGCTGGCGCTTGGCGCCAAGGCTGCGGCGGTAACCGTGTCGCGGGCCGGTGCCAATCCGCCCTGGCGGCATGAAATCGCCTGACCGGATCGGATCATTCAGAAGGCATTGCGCCGATCGATCACTTTATGTTTCGCCTCACCGGATAGGATGCGATGCAAAGGTCGGACCTTGCTCGACGAAGCCCGGATTTCCGGCGTCTTTACAAAGACACACCGGCAATCGCGGGTAACAGGCTGCGACACTTGAGCAATTCGCGGTTTTGCCCATGCGGCTTTCTCGGCCGCGGCAAGTCTGATACCAGCGGCCGTTATCTGGCTAGTACCGTTTGAGGCCGACATGCAGTTCATCGATCTAGGCGCGCAGCGCGAACGAATCCGCGACAGGCTGAAAGTAGCGATCGACCGCGTCGTCGACGAGGGGCGCTATATTCTCGGCCCCCAAGTCACCGAATTCGAAAACAAGCTTGCCGCCTATATCGGCACCAAGCATGTGGTAGCCTGCGCCAACGGCACTGACGCACTGCTGCTGCCGCTGTTTGCGGCCGGCATCGGCCCAGGTGACGCGGTGTTCGTGCCGAGCTTCACCTTCGCCGCCACGGCGGAAGTGGTGGCGCTCGCCAAGGCTGAGCCGGTTTTCGTCGATGTCGATCCCCAGACCTACAACATCGACATCGCCAGTCTCGAGGCGGCCATCGCCATGATCAAGGCGGAAGGCCGGCTGAAGCCAAGGGCGATCATTCCCGTCGACCTGTTCGGGCTCGCTGCCGACTACGAGGCGATCATGGCGATCGCCAACCGCGAAGGGCTGATGGTGATCGAAGATGCCGCGCAGGCGATCGGCGGCTCGATCGACGGCAAAATGTGCGGTTCGTTCGGCGCGGTCGGCTCGACCAGCTTCTACCCGGCAAAACCGCTCGGCTGCTATGGCGACGGCGGCGCGATGTTCACCAATAACGATGCGCTGGCCGAGCAACTTCGCTCGTTCGCCTTCCACGGCAAGGGCGAAACCCAATATGACAATGTCCGCGTCGGAATCAATTCGCGGCTCGATACGCTGCAGGCGGCGATACTGATCGAGAAGCTGGCCATTCTCGAAGACGAGATGGTTGCCAGGCAGGCGGTCGCCAATCGGTATGCCGAAGGCCTCGGCGACATCGTCAAGACGGCGCGCAACCTGGAAGGTGGCCGTTCGGCCTGGGCGCAATATGCCATCGAGACGCCGAAGCGCGACGGGCTGAAGGCGCATCTCGGGGACAAGGGCATCCCGTCGGTCATCTATTACGTGAAGCCCTTGCACAGCCAGATCGCCTACCGCGACTATCCGCGCACGCCGACGGGTCTAACCGTTTCGGAGGAGCTGCCGAGGCGCATTCTCTGCCTGCCCATGCACCCCTATCTGGGCGAGGCCGACCAGGACCGGATCATCGAGACGATCCGCAACTATATCGGCTCGAATTCGGCGCAAATCGCCGCCGCGTAGACGGTCGTTAGACGGATCTGGGCTCCGCAGGCTTGCCGCTGGCGATGAAATGCGGATTCGCGAAGTCCTCGTCATCGCTCTGGTTGCGCTTGCCGTAGGCCAGCGGCTGACCATCGAGTGTGCGCGTTATACCGCCTGCCGCGCGCAGCACCGCATCGCCGGCCGCGGTGTCCCATTCCATGGTGCGGCCGAAGCGCGGATAGACGTCGGCCTCGGCGCCGGCGACAAGACAGAATTTCAGCGACGAGCCGACCGACACGATCTCGGCAGCACCCACGGTGCGAATATAGGCTTCGGTCTCCGGCGTATTGTGGGACCGGCTGGCGACGACGGTCAGTGGCGCCACACCCGTTCTGGCCGAAATCGGCCGACGGCCGATGATCTGGTAGTCGCCATTGACTTCGATTGCTTCCGCCCTGCCCGGCCGGCCGGAAAAGAAGCGTCCCGTGCATGGCGCAAAGACCACACCGATATCCGGCACGCCGTGGCGAACGAGCGCGATGTTGACGGTGAAGTCGGTCCTGCGGTTGACGAATTCCTTGGTGCCGTCGAGCGGATCCACCAGAAAGAAGGCGTCGTCGAGGTCGGGCGGCACGGTGCCGGTCGATGCCTCTTCCTCAGCCACACAAGGGATATCGGGGAAAGCCGCGCGCAGCCCAGCGAGAATGATCTTTTCGCTCTCGCGATCGGCCTCGGTCACCGGCGAGCTGTCTGATTTCTGGTCGACCGCGCAGCCGGCATCGAAGACGCGCATCACCTCTCGCCCCGCCGCCAAGGCGATGCGCTCGAACACGCCGAGCATCGCTTCGTCGTCAGATGCCGCCGCCGCTATCATATTGGTTTTCGGCAATGTCACGCTCGTTCAGCCAGAGTTCCAGGGCCTCTACCATCTCCTCGGCAGACTTGCCGAGTGTCTTGAGATGGATTTCGGGGTTTTCCGGGGCTTCATACGGTGAATCGACGCCGGTGAAATTCTTGATTTCGCCATTCAACGCCCGCGCATAGAGGCCCTTCGGATCGCGTCTGGCGCATTCCTCAAAGGGTGTGTCGACAAACACCTCGACGAATTCACCGGTGGCCATCAACTCCCTGGCCATGCGCCGCTCGGCCCTGAATGGCGAAATGAAGGAAACAATGACGATCAGCCCGGCATCGGCCATCAGCCGCGCCACTTCCGCAACGCGGCGAATGTTTTCGACGCGGTCGGCGTCGGTGAAGCCAAGATCGCGATTGAGGCCGTGGCGGACATTATCGCCATCCAGGATGTAGGTATGCCGGCCGGTGGCGAACAGCTTCTTCTCGAAAAGATTGGCGATGGTCGACTTGCCCGAGCCCGAGAGCCCGGTGAACCAGAACACGGCGGGCCGCTGGTTCTTCAGATCGGCACGGCCGTGCTTGCCGACATCGAGCGATTGCCAGTGGATGTTTTCGGCGCGGCGCAGCGAATGCAGGATCATGCCGGCCCCGACCGTGGCGTTGGTGATGCGGTCGATCAGGATGAAGGCGCCGGTCGTGCGGTTCTCGGCGAAAGTATCGAAGGCGATCGGCGCCCGCGTCGAGATGTTGCAAATTCCGACTTCGTTCATTTCGAGCGACTTGGCCGCCTCATGGGCAAAGTCGTTGACGTTGACGCGGTACTTCAGGTCGGTGACGGTGGCACTGGTCTGATCGGTCTCGGTCCGCAGGATGTAGGAGCGGCCCGGCAGCAGCGCATGCTCATCGAACCAGACGATGTTGGCGGCGAACTGGTCGGCGACCTGCGGCCGCGCCGCCGGCGACACCAGCATATTGCCGCGCGAGACCTCGACCTCGTCGTCGAGAACAAGAGTGATCGCCTGGCCGGCGACCGCTTGGCTCAGGTCGCCGCCATGCGAGACGATGCGCCTTACATGAGCGGACTTGCCGGATTTGGCGACAACGACCTCGTCGCCTGTTGAGACGGAACCGGACGCAATCGTGCCGGCAAAACCGCGAAAATCGAGATTGGGACGGTTTACATATTGGACGGGAAACCGGAAAGGCAACTCGACCGCGGCCTCGTCAACCGAGACGGTTTCGAGATGTTCGATCAGCGTCGGGCCGGAATACCAGTTTGTCCTATCGGAAGGGCCCGTAACGTTATCGCCATAACGGGCAGACATCGGGATGGGCACGATCGTCTCGAAGCCGAGCTTGTGCGAAAATTGTCGGTAGTCTTCGATGATGCGTTCGAACACGGCCTTGTCGAAGCCGACGAGATCGATCTTGTTGACGGCGAGCACGATGTGCCGGATACCCAGCAGCGACGCGATAATCGAGTGGCGCCTTGTCTGGCGCAGCACGCCCTGCCGGGCGTCGATCAGCACGATGGCCAGATCGGCGGTCGACGCGCCCGTCGCCATGTTGCGCGTGTATTGTTCGTGGCCGGGTGTGTCGGCAACGATGAATTTGCGTTTCGGCGTGGCGAAAAAGCGATAGGCGACATCGATGGTGATGCCCTGCTCGCGTTCGGCCTCTAGGCCATCGACCAGCAGCGCGAAATCGACGTCGTCGCCAGTCGTCCCGTGCTTGCGCGAATCACGCTCAAGCGCGGCAAGCTGGTCCTCGAAAATCTGCTTGGTGTCCGAAAGCAGGCGCCCGATCAGCGTCGACTTGCCGTCGTCCACCGAACCGCAGGTCAGGAAGCGCAGCAGCGACTTTCGTTCCTGCACCGCAAGATAGTCACGAACGCCGTCGGTGGAGGCGAGACTCTTGGCCATGATGTGGCGCATGCTCAGAAGTACCCCTCGCGCTTCTTCTTTTCCATCGAACCGGCTTCATCACGGTCGATCAGGCGGCCCTGTCGTTCGGAGGTGCGCGCCGTCAGCATTTCGCCGACAATGGCCTCCAGCGTATCGGCGTCGGATTCGATCGCGCCGGTCAGCGGATAGCAGCCGAGCGTGCGGAACCGCACCAGCCGGTTCTCAACCGTCTCGCCGGGACGCAGTTCCATACGGTCGTCATCCTTCAGAATGAGCATGCCGTCGCGTTCGACGACCGGTCGCTCCTTTGCGAAATAGAGCGGCACGATCGGGATGTCTTCCTGGAGAATATACTGCCAGATATCGAGTTCGGTCCAGTTCGACAACGGAAACACCCGGATCGATTCACCAGTCGCGATGCGGGTGTTGAATATCTTCCACATCTCCGGCCGCTGGTTCTTTGGGTCCCAGACGTGCTGGGCGTTGCGGAAGGAGAAAATCCGCTCCTTGGCGCGCGATTTCTCCTCGTCGCGACGCGCCCCGCCGAAGGCTGCATCGAAGCCGTATTTGTCGAGCGCCTGCCGCAGCGCCACGGTCTTCATCACATGCGTATGGGTGTTCGAGCCATGGTCGAAGGGATTGATGTTGTCGCGCACACCATCCTCATTAACGTGGACCAGGAGATCGAAACCGAGCTTTTGCGCCATCTGATCGCGAAAGGCGATCATCTCGCGGAACTTCCAGGTCGTGTCGACGTGGAGAAAGGGAAAGGGCGGCTTGGCGGGATAAAACGCCTTCATCGCAAGATGCATCAGCACGGAGGAATCCTTGCCGACCGAATAGAGCATAACCGGCTTGGCGAAGGCCGCCGCTACCTCGCGAAAGATATGGATCGATTCAGCCTCAAGCCGCTGAAGGTGCGTAAGCGCGATATTCATGGACTGTAAGCGTTCTCTCGTGCCAATCCAGACCTTGCATTGATGCATCAGGCGCAATTTTCAGCGGCCCGGTTCAAGCTTCACTTCTGGACGATCTCATTTTCGTGCAGGCGTTCTAGCAGATCGCCATGGTTTATAACAATGCGGGACAGGCTTGCCCTGGAGTGGTTCGGGAATGAATTTTCCACGCAAGAACCAGAAACCGGAATTTCCTGCTCAACGGGCTGATGGGCTTGGCGGCCCAAGAAAAGTATTCCAGGGGAACGAGATCAGCCTGTGCGCCGCTGGGACAATCGCAATCCTCTTCTCGACCCAGTCCTGATGATCTTCCTGGTTTCCGAGACATATGGTGGGTCAGGACACTACCCTGATGGAAGAGCAGAGCCGTCGCCAAGAGGCGCTACGACGAAGTTCCGATGGGAACAAACAACTTGTCACCGTTATGGTCGATCTCGATCAATTCGTTCTTCTGGGCCAAACTGTCTGCAAATCCTTTGTGGAAGATAATGGCGTTCATAAAGGCGAACGTCATTGCGAGCGCCTCGGTCCGCAATGGATAATCGACGAGTGAATGGATGAGGAGAAAAGACACCGAGAGAAACGCCGCCTTTTGAAGAGGATCTCGGCGAACTTTGGTAAGCGCCCCAAAAAGTAATATTAAGTAAAAGACCATCAGTAGAATTGCAGTAAGCCCTCCCTCGAAGGCTATTTCGAGGTATTCGTTGTGGGCGTGGTTTACATACTTGCTATAAATCATTCCTTCCTTTTCGTATATCTGATAGGCCTTCTGAAAATTCCCAAATCCAACACCTGTTGCCCAATTCTCTTTGATCCCCTCAATAGTGGTGCGAGCAAACTCTCCTCGCCCGAAAGCCGGATCAATCGCGTCGGCCTCGATCTTAGTCCATGCGCCTATCGTATAGGCCGAAAGTCCTATGAAAACGGCAAGGATGCTGAGCCGACTCACCCTGGAACGCGCTGAAAGAAAGACTATGGACAGTACGGTGATCGCTAATCCGATCAGAACGCCGGCCCGCGAACCGGCGGCCAAAAGGAGCAGCAGAAGTATGGCCAGCCCGAGCGATCCGGACAAAAGATGTCCTCGGAACAGACCATAATAAGCGACAAAGGGGATAGAAACAAAAAGTAATGCCGCAAAATGATTCTCGTTGGCAAAAAGCCCGGCATTGATCGTGAACGGCAACAATCCCTCTACGGCGATGTCGTCAGAGAGCGAATATTGAATCGCTCCCGCTAACCCATTGCAGATAACGCCCATAAAAAAGAAAGGCAGAAGCCCTTGAACCTGCTCGGTGCGCAAGCGCAATACGCTCAAGAAAAACGCGGCTGACGCCACCAGATACAACAGACATTCGATCGTCCGTCCCACTCCGACGCTGACGAAGCGAAATCCGCTCTGTCCCGCCAGCCATGAATCTCCGAGCAACGGCTCCGGCCGCAACCCGTTGAGTATGGCCGCAGGCAGCGGAACGATTTGCAAAATCACCAGCGCCACAGCGAAGATAAGCAGCCACAGAATTGTATACGGGATTCTTTGGCCAGAGGTCTGTGAAAAGACCGCCGCCGCCGAGACAATTGCCGCGACCTCAATCAGCGTGTCCGTGTAAAGGCCGCTTGCAGTGCCACCGCCGATCAGCAGCGATATAAACAGAACCGATCCAAGGAGATATTTATCCCATTCCGATGGCCGGTCGCTCAAGATGAAAGTCTCTCGATGCTCAATTTGTGCATTACCAACGTACCGACGTAGCGAAATCGCCAGCTCTCAGCAATGGCGGCCGTCTCCAGCCGTAACAATTGCATGGGGCACCCAGCCGGTCCAACCGAAAAATCGTGACTCAGTGCCTGACGATTGTATGTACCCTCGGGAATATTGAACCGCGCTATTTCCCCAGATGGACCCAAGCACCTGATCGACCAGAATAATTCCTTTGGAAGTTTCAGGTTCCTTGCAGAGGCATTAAGAGAAATCTTGTACGAACCTGGAGGGAGTTCAATATACTGCTGAAGAGAAGCGTTCTTGACGGGCGTGTTCAGGAAGCGAATCGTCGCACCACCCTCACCTGCGACCGCATCCTGAGATGTTACAAAGGTAACTTCCAAACCTGACTGCTCGCCGACTTGCCAATCGAAAGGTTTACCACTGGGTACCGGTTCAAAGGTACTGTTGAAAATGTATCCGCCCAACTTCCGTTCCTGATCAGACAGGCTGAAAAGAAACAATCGATACGCTTGTTCGTATTCTTTTTGACGAATATAGCCGTGGATCACATAGGACAATTCGCTCGAGTTTGGTGGCGCACTTGACCCAGTCAAATCGAGCAGCAGCCGATTTGCGAAATCGAGCCCGTCGGGGGTTTTGCCCAGCGCGACGAACAGACTTGCTCTCCAAGGTGCCTCGGCCTTGATGGCTGCCAGAACGGCCTGGTATCCGTCGGGGCTTGAGAGGATTGTCGGCAGGCCCTCGGCGATAGCCGGAAATCGATCTGGCCATCGCCGCAGCAATATATCGATCTCGCCGACAGCCTTCGACAGATCGCCGGTCTCGATCGAGTGGCCGATGGACCTCTGGAGCGCGTGGATTTCGGTCTTGGATAACTTTCGAGCTTGATCGAAGAAGTCATAGGCTTCTTCTTTTTTGCCCTGTCGGTATTTGATCTCGCCAATAAGGCTGTAGAGACGCGCATCTGCCACGTCAAAGCGAAGCGCGCCTTCGGCCTTGGCGAGCAATGCATCGAAATCGGGAGTGTTGCTTGTATCGTTCAGGTCGGCGGTTATTCCGCCTATCAAGGCATTGACGTTCAACGGATCCAGCGCGAGGGAAACGGCCGGCGTTTCAGTTTCAAGAAACCGACTTAGCCCGATCGACGAAGCCGCCAACACTAGAGCGGATGCGACGAACCAAACGCCTGAACGCCGGAGATTTCGCGAAAGCGGGCTGGTCTGCTCCATCATCGACTTTGCCCTCAAGTTTCGGGGTACTCGTGCCGTAATCGTAATACTGGTAATTCATATACTTATAGGCGTAATTGTAATCGAACTTGTTCACCGCAAACTTCGACATCGCGGCTCCCACCACGTTCGCGCCGGCAGCTCGCAGACGCTTCAACGCCGTCTTCGCCGACTTGCGTGTGACCTGATTGGTCGAAATGACCATCAATGTGCCCTCCGCAAGCCGGCTGAGGATGGGTGCATCTGAAAGGCCGACGACCGGCGGGGCATCGATGATGACAAGATCAAAGCGCTTGCCGAGATTGGTAACGATCAGTGCCATCTTTGGCGAAGAGAGCAGGTCAGCAGGGTTGGGCGGGATCGTTCCGGAGGTCAGGACGGTCACGTTAGGATATTTCGTCGCCCTGAAAATGCTCGCCAGATCCTCCTTGCGGACAGTGTTTGTCAGGAGATTGCTCAGTCCGATTGTGTTGTCGAGACCAAATAGCCTATGAAGATTCGGCTTTCGAAGATCGCCGTCAACGATGAGAACCCTTGCACCGAGCGCTGCAAAGTCCTGCCCGAGCTTGAACGAGGTGGTCGACTTGCCTTCCGACGGCTCCGAACTCGTGACCAGCAGCGATCGCGGCGCACCTTCGGCGCCGGAGAACTGCAACGAGGTTCGAAGCGAACGGTAGGCTTCGGACAATCCTGATTTCTGGTCGGTAATACTGGCTATGAGTTCCCGATCATCGACTAGCGGCAAGATGCCGAGCATCGCCAATCCCAACTCCTTCTCGATCTGCTCAGGGTTGGTGAAGGTGTTGTTCAACAGCTCGATCACGTAAATAATTGACGCGCTCAGAGCCATGAAGAGGCCAAGCGCCATCGCAAGATTGATGCTCAGGCGCGGAGAATAAGGGCTACCAGGCTGCGTCGCGAAATCAACGATTGCGGCGTTTTGAGACTTGAGCTCGGAGCTGACGCCAACTTCGTTCAGCTTGGCGATAAGATTATCATACTGCGATCTATTCGAATCAACCTCGCGCTTCAGGATCGTATATTTGATGTTTTTGTCGTTGAAGATAACTTGTTGCTTTTCCATCTCGGCGAGTTTGGACCTAAGGTCGGCCTCCTTGTTCTGAGCCTCCTGGTATTTCTGCCGCAACGAATCGGTTATAGTCAAAACGCCATTGTTATAAAGCCGTTGCAGCTCCTTGATCTGCGCCTGAAGCTGCTGCATCTCTGGGAAGCCAGGCTTCAATATGCCCAACTTCTGCTGGTACTGGCTGGTCAAATCCGCCAGTTTATCGGTGATCTTCTGCAGGCCTTCGCTTTCCAGGACGGGACCAAGGCTCGCCCCGCGACCTTTGTCTATCTGGTCCACCATTCGTCCGGCATCGAGACGTTCCTGGATTGCTGTCGCGAGCGCCGTGTTCAAGGCCTCGATGTTGGACCCAATCAGCGATTTGTCGTCGCCGGTTATCGTGATGCCCGCATCCTTAGCATAAGCGACGAGTTCCTCTTCGGATTTCTGAAGCTTTTGCTTTACCTGCAAAACTTGCTCCTGGATGAATTGCCGCGCCAGGTCCGAGGTTTCGCTGGTCTGATCGAGGCGTTGATCGATAAAACTTTGCGCGACCTGGTTCGCTATATCACTTGCATACTTCGGTTTCTGGTCGGCAAATGTGATCGACAAGAGGCTCGTGTTGGTGACCAAACTTACAGTGAGGTCATTTAGAACGCGACTGATCGCAATCTTCTCACGCTCCTCCGGGGTTTTCTCTTCAATGGAGGGCGATTTGGAAATTCCGAATGCACGATAGAAGATGTTGCTAGGCGAAAAGCTCGGCGTCGGAAACAGGAAATCCGGCTTTTCACTGAGACCCAGTTGGAAAACCACGCGCTGGGCCAATGCGCGGCTTCTCAGCTTTTCCCGGGCCGTTTGAAAGGCCCGTAGGTCGCTGTTTTCAGAAACCACTTCAATGTCCTGGAAGACCTTGGCCGAAGGAACCAGCACTTCCAATTGCGCTGTAGCCCGATATTTTGGCGTCTGCATCATGGTAACGACGACGCCACCGACAAGCCCGGCAGCCGCCATCATGACGATCAGCCACCGATACTGGACAACGTAAAAAAACAGCTTGAGGGGATTGAAGCCCTCGTCGTGCTCCGCGTAATCGCGGCCGTACGAGCTATAGTTTTGCGCACCGTCATAATACAGGTCGGGAGACAAGGCCTGGCCATGCCCTGGGCCTGCAATTTGATGCTGTCTATTGCGATCGAGCATGGTGCGAAGTAATCCTAGCTTGCCTGTATCCTGAATTCTGACCGGTGATGGTTAAATTCCCGGGATCACCGCAATTCGGGCTGCACTCGAGGCGACGCCGAGCGCGTCCTTGAGATTGTTCAGCGCAATTTTCGATTTCGAGGCGAAGACGACAATCTTGTCGCCACCATAGATGCGTGGATTGCGGCTCTTGCCGGCGCGAATCTGCTCCACATTGTAATTTGCGACCAAAGTGTTTTGGCCGACATTGCGATAGACAAAGACTTTTTTCGCATCGCCAACGGCATTGAACCCGCCAGCAAGGGCGATCGCATCGATGAGAGAAGAATTGCTCGACACCGGAAAAATACCGGCCTTGGCGACTTCGCCGTCGACGGTAATGCGCTGTCCGATCGATTCCTTGACGAAGACCGACACATCGGGCGACTGCAGATAGTTGGCGCCGTAGGCCGTTTCGATTTCCTGCTCCAGCTGACGGACGGTCTTCCCTGCCGCGGTGACGGTCCCGATAAGTGGAAGCGAAATTTGCCCGCCGGCATCGACTTGAACGGTTCTGTTCAGATTGTCGACTTGGAATACATTCACCTCGAGCACATCGTTCGGAGACAAAGGCTGCTCATTGCCGTTCTGGGTGTTCCGCGGCGCAGGCAGTTCCTTTACGACCTGCAGGGCACCGCCGCCCGAGAGCGGCGCCGACGATGATGTCAGTTGCAGCGCATCGACCGAAGTCGGCGAAGACGATGTCGTCGACGAGTTGCTCGTGCAGGCAGACATCGAGAGCGAAGCAAGCAAGACACATATCGTGCCCGTATAGCTTTTTGCGAAATGAAAAACGCCCATTACGCTGTCCCACCCTTCAACAAGCGACCCAATCCCGCAAAGCGACCGACGTTGCCGGAGCCTGGCTTTTTCGAGCGTGCCTTCCCGACCGGCTCGAGAGGCCGGTTCGCCAATATTTCGCCTGGGCGTTTCAACACCATATTGCGGGCCTCATCTTCCCCACATCGCTTCGCGGCAGCGGCGACTGCCTGCGAAAGCCCAGGCGGCCGACGGGTGGCGCCATGGGTGTCCGATGCGATAATATCTACCCTGCCCTCGTCAATCAGCTTTTCCGAATAGTAAAGTGCCGTGCGGCCAAAAGCACCAACAATCGAGTCTGCGGTAAGCTGAACAAGGCAGCCGATTGCATTCAACCTCTCGACAACGTCGTAATTTGCCTTGATCCAGGTCAGCCGCTCAGGATGGGTAAGAATCGGAATGAACCCGGCGTTTATGAGGCGCAGAGCAAGCTCCTCCAGTCTTGGGGGTAAAACGTGATGCGGCGGTTCGAAGAGAAAATAACGAGATCTGTTCAAGGTCGGCACGCTACCTAGCGCTAATTGCTCCGGAAGATCCGGCGCTATATGCACGTCGGCCCCAACGTAAAGAGCAAGCGGGATTGCCGCGCGGCGTAGCGCCTGCTCCAACCCTTGAACTGCTCGGGCAATATTTGCCGATCCGTTTTCGTACATGCCCGGCACGATATGCGGCGTACACGCCATATGCGTCGTTCCATCTGCCACCGCCAGCCGCGCCATTTCCAGCGATTCAGCAAGACTGGGCGAGCCGTCATCAAGACCGGGCAAGATGTGGGAATGCAGGTCGATCATTGGCGTTTGTGGCCGCACTGAAGCAACGTGACGACTTCTCCCCGATA
Source organism: Mesorhizobium sp. BHbdii (assembly GCF_053848045.1). Taxonomy (NCBI): domain Bacteria; kingdom Pseudomonadati; phylum Pseudomonadota; class Alphaproteobacteria; order Hyphomicrobiales; family Phyllobacteriaceae; genus Mesorhizobium; species Mesorhizobium sp. BHbdii. The sequence continues at coordinate 470,549 of NZ_JBSPKX010000003.1, forward strand.
ATAGGCAAATGCGCCATCCGCACGATAGCGAATGACGCATCTATCAAGCTCATGCAATGCGGTAGACGCCAGATCCAAGCTATTCGCCGACAGCGCTGTCGTCATTCTGCAAGCTGATAACCAGCACTGCCGCGCCACCTTTCACAGCGCCGCCCAGCGGCGCGAGACGAACTCGCCCAGCACGAAGCGCATTCAGCTTCAACTCAAGCAATAGAGCGGTATGGTTGACGAATTCCGTCAATATCCCGACTCCAACCGACGCGCCAAGGCTACGGCACAGAGGCGCCGGCAATACAACATAGCAGAGCAGTCACCCGCCTCTGCTATGTCATCTACTGAGCCTAAGGGCTAACGCCGCCGTTGCCGTCGCCATCATCCTGCGTTGCGGCAAGAATACCGGCCGCACCAGCCATGCCCCCAAAAATATAGAGCGGGGTGTTGGACCGGTTGGACTGGTTGCCACCCGGGGGAATCTGACCCGTATGCTCGGAGCTAACGGCGGCAGCCGTCTGCTCGGAGCCGACAACTTTCAGGCAGATATTGTTCTCGATACGGGAAATGTCGAGGCTTGAGTTCGCAGGCACATCCAGGTTGCAGCCACCGACATTGACGGAAGCCGATCCCCTGGCACCGACCACTACGCGGCTGCCGAAATCCAGAGCATTTCCCGCCTTGGCCGGGCCATAGCCGGCGGCTTGCGAAACCATTACGTCGCCATTGGCGTGCCCGATGGAACCAATCGAATTCGCCGCTGCCTGATAGGGTGTCGTACAGGTGCATGGCGTGTCCTGAGCGAAAGACGAAACCGGGCCGAAGCCGATCGAGGCGACAAATCCGGCCAACGCAATTTTTACAGTAAGGTTCATTCGTTTCGATCCTTTTTTCCCGCCGTACCTCGGCCCCGCCCAAGCACTAAGGTATTGAGTAAGCGCGTAACAGCTTTTTTCTTTGATTCCAACCTGTTTCGCAAGTGCGAGATGTATTTTTGGTTTCCGCTGTGTTTCATTGGACACACTCACCTGGCAGATTTGAATCTTCCATTTTCGCGCCGCCCCCGCTGCAAATTGTAGGAAAGGCAAGTTTATTTCGCGGCATTTGATGGCCGCTATCGCGCCGATGCTTGGTACAGGGATTGTGGCCAACTCTGTTTAACGTGGGGCGTTATCGCACATTCTGTCTTTAGTTTTATGACAGGCAGTTGGCGAGCCGTGAACTACGAACCTGATAGGCAAGATTTGTAGGTCGAACCGGCCTGCGCGGGCTGTCCGCACAAAATGCCATTCTCGGCAAGTTTCGCCGCTAAATCCATGCCATCGGACGTGAGGCACTGCACAACGATGGCATCACCAAACTTTGAGGCGACATTGCCGTCGCAAGGTGTCCCCGTGCCTACCGGCTTGCAGGTCAGAGCGAGCCCTTGGTAATCCCGGCGCGCTGCCTCCGTTACCATGGCACGCATGGATCCTGGCTTGGTAAACGCCACGCCGCACAGCACAATCTTGCGGCCGGCGACGCGAAGATCATCGACCGCCTGGACGGAAAGCTTGCCCTCAAACGGCTCAAGCGCCGCTTGTAGCTTTGGGGGTTGCGGACGAACAGGCGTCCCTTTTTCCACGATAATGACAAAGAAGCCAACCGCAAACGCCAAGGCAACAAATGCAAGCAAGCCCATTTTCTTGAGCGACAATATCCTACTCCGCCATGGCCAGGTACGCATCTCTATCGCCAACGGAAACGCCCGCACAACACACCGTTTGTTTGGTCGCATCGATAGCGGCTGATGGGCCCCGAGATCTGGTCAAAAAACCGATGTTTGGCTCGAAAAACAACAGACCGGTTTCAATCGAAGAGACTTTTTATTCAGCCAACCGCTCTATCGAGATTTGCCGATGGTGCCGTCGAGATACTGGGTCAGCGCACAGACCAGATGGTAAAAGATACTTGCCGGCACATCGGTCGCCAGCGAGCGGCCACGTTCGTCGATCCGGTCTATCCACAGGCCAAGCGGTGCCGGGTCGATGTGCCAACGGAACAGGCGACCGACACGCGCTTCGATCTCGGGCTTGAGGTCAGGTCCGCCTGAACCGTCCAGCGCAATCGCCGCCTTGATCGCTTCCGCCTGTGGCCAACTGCGTGAGACACGGTCGAGCGGCAGACCTTGCCGCGAGACGGCACCATAGGCAAGGCCAGTGGCGCGATTGAGGCCGTTGGCGATGGCTGAGGCATAGAGCTTTCTGGCAAAGCCGGTCAGTTCACTCTGGCCGCTGCGCCCGGCAAAGTCGACCAGCAGCGAGGCCCATTCGAAATGGTGGCCGGGTTCCGTCCATGTACCCTTCTCGCCCTCCGCCGGCCTCCACTCGGCATCGAAATATTCGCCCAGCGTCCAGCTTTCCGGATCGAAGAAGTGGCTGCGAAACAGATCGACGATGCGCGCGGCGCGGCGAAGATAGGCGAGTTCGCCGGTCGCTTGATACCAGGCCAGAAAAGCCTCGAGCAGATGCATATGCGGGTTGGAACGCCGCTCGCCCGCGCCGCTCGACGTTTCGAGAAAGCCGGTCATGCGGTGATCCTCGAGATGCGCGTCGAGAAACGAGAACGTTTCTTCGGCAAGCCGTAACGCATCAGGATTGCCGACCATATGAGCATGCGCCAGCGCCAGGAGCACGCAGGAATGATCATAGGCATCCTCGACGGCGTCGGCGACCGTGCCGTTGACATTGAGCGTGCGCACCCAGCCGCCATTGTCGGTGCGGCCGTTTCTGGCCATGAATTCGAGGCCGTGGCTGATCAACCGGTCGGCAGGCCCGTCCCAGCCGCGCGCCTTGGCGACAGCGAAGGCGTAGACTTGCCTGGCCATGGTGCGCATGCGCTTGGGCTTCATCAGCGGTGTGGCGTCAAAGCCGAGCGCCTCGTGGAAACCGCCATGGCGCTCATCGACCCCGACCGTGGACCACAGCGGCACCGTCTCTTCAAACAGCCAGTGGTGCACACGGCGCCGCCAGGCGCCGCTTTCGATCACGCGGTCGGCGGCGGGCGTGAACCTGGTTTCCAGCCGACCGCTCTTTTCGAGCTGCTCGACGATCTTCTTGACGTTCTGGCTGCGGCTGACCGGGGCGACGAAGGTGGCATCGGCGGTCGAGACGACGGCAACGTCCTTCAAGCCGATGGCCGAGAGCAAGCGACTGTCGCTGCGGATGTAGGAGTTCTCGCAGTCGATGGCGACCACATCGCCGACGATGACATTGCCGTCATTGTCGGACGGGCCGACATCGAGCAACGACTGCCAGGAACCGAGATCGTTCCAGCGGAAGCCGGCCGGCACCATGGCGATGTGGCTGGCGCGCTCCATGATCGCATAGTCGATCGACGTCGAGGGAATGGCGGCGTAGAGCTCCAGAGGCATATACAGACCGGAAAGATCTGATGTCGCGGCCTGGTAGGCAATTTCGGTGGCCTGCCATATCTCCGGCTCGAAAGCCGTGAAGGCGTCGCGCATGGCGCTGGCGCGAAACAGGAAGATGCCGGTGTTCCAGTAGAAATTACCTGCAGCCAGGTAATTCTGCGCGGTCGCGAGGTCCGGTTTCTCGACAAAACGCGAGACATCGCAGATGCCATCCCTCTCGCCGGCGATCTCGATATAGCCGTAACCGGTCTCGGGGTGGCCAGGCTTGATGCCGAATACCACCAGCCGGCCCGCACGCGCCGCGCCGGTGCCGTTTTCCACGCTCTGCCAGAATTGCCGTGCAGTCGTGATCTCATGATCGGACGGCACCACCAGCACCAGGCTGTCGCCATATTCGGACAAGGTGCGCAGGGTCGCCAAGGCAACGGCGGCGGCAGTGTTGCGGCCGGTCGGCTCGAACAACGGGCCACCACCGGAAAGGTCGAGGCCAGCGAGGTCGGCGTGGACGCGGTCGGCGTGCCGCTCCGAGGCAATCAGGAAGACCGGCGTTTCGCCCTTCGGCCGTGCGGTCAGCCGCCGCAACGTCTTGGCCAGCATCGAGCCATCGCCCGAAAAATCGTGGAACTGCTTGGGATTGTCCTCGCGCGATAGCGGCCACAGTCGTGAGCCGATGCCACCACTCATGACAAAACTCACGATCCGTTCGGTCATTTGGGTGACACCTTTAACTTTTTGACATTTTCATAACTACGCAAGGAGTGCCGCCACATATCGGCGATGCATCTGTTGCCGCCCCTGCGGCGGGACTGTCCAGATGCTTGGGAAAGCTATACGCGGACCAATGTCAAGGAGTTACTCCACGGATTGAGGAGTTCTTTGGCTACCGCGCCAGGGCTATCGGGGTTTCTGTTTGGGAAAGTTCGAATAGGGATTCAGGATGGTCACCGGTTTGAAGCCCCGAGCATAGGCGTTCTCCGCCGTTTCGCCGTTCGAGCCGTCGATCACGTTCCAGTACGCCTTGAGATCCCCCGCCATCAAGAATGAAGGAATGTTACCCCAGCCAAAATCCTGCGGCGCACACGAGCCTATCGCGACCGAGCGCTGAAGCACTAGTCACGGAACCGGAGCGGGTAGCACGCTGGGGCTTTCTGGGACTTTGAGGCGTGGCCATGGGATTCGTAAAGTCAGGCTTCGAGGTTGTTTTAAAACTCACTCCACTCGCCCTCAAGCGTCATCCACCCGTCTCCAGTGCCCCCGGTCCGTGCGGCCATTAGCTGGCTGCCTACAACGCTAAAACTTACAAAGTCCTCGAAGCCGGATGAAGGGAGGACCGGTCCAACCCATCCCCAGTGAATATTATCACCGGCACGATCCAGCGCAACTATGTACATTCCCACAGTGACTGTGTCGGCCGAGCGCTTTGTTGCAGTGACTCTGACCCACCCATTGCTGTTCGCAGAAATGCCCGTAGCAGTCATTGTAGTTCCGAGCGCAAGCCGCCCCGTCTTCTTAATGCCTGGCTCGTCGCGGCGCACCGCCATTGCCGCGGTGTTAATTGTTCCGGCAAAGCAATTCAGCAGCGCAATGGAGCAGCCGTTTGATTGGCCGTTCCCATCGATCGAGTTGCTCCGCGATGGATTTCCACCGCGAATAATAATATTGCAGTTTGGCGCCATCAATCGCGCAAAAACACCATCTACCTGCCCCAAGCCATCGGTCGATTTACTAATCTTGTCGATATCGAGCTCAGTAAATATACCGCTAGAACTGTCAACAAGGATATCTATTGGCAACCCGTACTCAGCGACGACCGCCGAGCCGCCGCCTTGTGTGCTTGATTCTGCAAGCTGCGTACCGCGGGCGATGGAATAGGAGTTAGCGTTGATCCTCCTGATAGTAGACTTGCCATTCGCCGCTATATCGCCAACGAGGGCAGCTCCTTTTATATTAATCTCGTCACCGGTTGAGAGACCGTGACCTTTATGCACCACGATGATGATCGCCGATCCTTTGAGAGTAGTGAAGGGATCGATTCCAAGCGAAACAGGAGCCACTGCTGGTTTGATGCGCCCGTTTCTTTCGAAATGATTCGCCCCTAACATCTTAACTCGCATCTTGTTAACATACAGACCGGCCCCATCATTTCCTTCAATCGTTGCGGATTCTATGGTTAGCTCGGACAGACTAGTTCCAATATTCTCAAGATGGATGGCTGTAATCGCAGTTCCTGAGACACGGATGTTGCTGATTGTAGAGCCATTCATTCCGGCGTTTGCGCGCCAATAAATTCCGCGCCTTCCTCCCTGCAGAATCACGGATTGCAACACGCCAGCATACATAGGCATCGTCGAGTTGATGCTTGCTATTACCGGATTAAGACCTCGGATGTTCCGGAAATAGCTGCCTTGCGTAATGACCGCCGATCCGCCACCGGCATCAAATAACACTCCGTTATCGGCGGTGCCACTACCGTCAATTTGAAAATCTTCCCACTGAACTACTATATTTGTCGACGTGCTGGCATGAAAAACTGCGTCAATCTTTCCAATGGCCTTAAACGTCGAAGCATACATGCCGGCACCGCGGATAAACGTATCTCCGACGATAAACGCCTTAACTGATGTCTTGTAAGTTCCCTTCCTTGCGATGAGACGAAACCCATTCGATTGACAGTAAGCGTTGGCGTCCGGCCAACGAGATCCATTGTCGGTCGAATTATCTCCCACCAAACCTAGCGCTTCGCAAGTAATCTCACCGCGCGGCACTATGAGTTCGCCCCATCTTCCCGCACCAAGGGCAATCTTTCCGAAGTGTGCAGGTTCCGAACTTCTAACTGCATAAAGCCAGCCGCCACCATCATCAACAGCGTTGTAGCCCCGCGTTTCGAAAGCAGCCAGCCCAGTCGGGAGATTGATTGCAGCCATGCCAACCGCTGTATCATAGACAGGGACATTGCCCTGGCTGACGGCATCTGATGCATCCCCGGCGGCTTCATCGCGAGCCGCTACGGCTCGCTGAGCCACACCAGAGAATACGGCCGCAGGCGGCACGGCCATTAAAAACGAACGGCGGGTGGTAGTTGGCGGTTTCACTGCTGCTTTTGTCGCTCAGGTGCTAATTGGTAGCGGATGGAAAACCCGCGTGCGAGTCAAATGCCTATGAGCCGGACCACGAACTCTCTGCCCTGAAACTAGGGCCCTATCGGACCAAGACGACCGCATTCGGTATTCCCAATACAGCACCTATCAAAGTACACGAATCGCAACCGCAATAGGATGGCAACAAAAGAGGCAGAAACCGGGGCGTGAACTTAACAGGTTTGCTTAGATTGTTTGATGTTTGTGTGCTGATGACGCGATCGGCAGGCCGTCTTGACCGACGACACATTAACTTTGGTGCTCAGCCCGCCATGAGAACGGCCGATGGCGCTTTCGGCCCCCTTTCAGCCAGTTGCACGCCACTCTCGGACATTCATTTCGGGTAGAAAAATAGATTTGCGCCATGTCCCTGCCGTGAAGGGCGCTGCACATAGTCATACTGCTCCATCAGTTCAAACGTCTTCCTCCGATCTGAGGTCACCTCACAATACAACTTAGGTCGGATCGTGGAGAGTATCTTCCTCATTCCGCTTAATACCAAGTTTTCTGCGCCTTCAACATCTATCTTCACGACCGACGGAGTCACGCAATATTCAAGAAGATAATCCAACTCGAACGTTGGAACAAGAACGGTCGATCTGGCTCCACCGGATTGAGTACTTCCAGTCACTTCCCCGAGGTGATTTGACGCTCGGCCGCGAGCGGCGATTAAGAATTTCTGAATACTTGATCTGTTAGATGCTGCTATGGGAACCACCTCGATCCCGTATCTGCGATTCTCGTCTAATTCAAATGTCTTTCGCAACATATTTACTAACCAAAGGTCGGCTTCTACCGCCACTACCTTCCCAGTCCCAGACCGAAACGCGGAAGCCAGGCTGAACACTCCCATATTCGCTCCAATATCCCAGACAGTGTCTCCAGCCTCTACAAGTTCATCGACGGCGTGCAACAGTTGAGGGTCAAAGGCGGCACGACCCGGCTTAAGTACCTTCAATTGCGCATCAGGGCTGACATAGATGGGCAGCGAGCCATACTGCTTAGGCAGACGCCTTTTAAAGATCCGATTTCTGGTCAACAACTCAACTATATGCCGCACGGTACCTCCGCCTTATCGCCCAAAGAAACATCAACGACGCGCATCACCCATTACGAACTCAACGGGTCTCTACAATCGCGTGAAATATTCAATGGTCTTCTTGAGACCTTCGCGCAGCTGAACACTTGGTTGCCAACCAAGCATCTCACGCGCCTTCGCCAGGTCTGGGCGTCGTTGACGTGGGTCGTCTGCCGGCAATTCTTCACTCACTATTACCGATTTCGAACCCGTCAGTTCTATAATTGCCTCGGCGATACCCCTTATCGAGATTTCGCTATCGTTACCTAGATTTAACGGCCCCGGATACTTGACATCGTCATCCATAAAATCGATGAAACCCTTGATCAAATCGTCAACATAGCAAAACGACCTAGTCTGCTCACCGTCCCCGTATATCGTGATCGGCATCTGGTTCAGCGCTTGAACTATGAAGTTCGAAATAACACGCCCGTCGGCCGGATGCATTCGCGGCCCGTATGTATTGAAAATTCGCGCCACTCTAATATCAAGTCCCACTTGTCTGTGGTAGTCAAAAAATAGAGTCTCTGCACAACGCTTGCCCTCGTCATAACAGGATCTTGGGCCTATAGGATTTACATTCCCCCAATATTCTTCCACCTGCGGATGCACAACCGGGTCGCCATAAACTTCGCTGGTGGACGCCTGAAAGATTCTGCAATTAAGCCTCTTTGCAAGTCCAAGCATATTAATCGCGCCATGGACAGATGTCTTCGTAGTTTGGACTGGGTCGTGCTGATAGTGAATAGGAGACGCCGGACAAGCAAGATTGTAAATCTCATCAACTTCAACATAAAGCGGAAAAGTGATGTCATGGCGGATGAATTCAAACTTTGGATGAGACGCGAGGTGTTCGATATTTTTCTTGGCTCCCGTAAAGAGATTGTCAACGCATAAGACTTCGTTGCCCATCCCGATGAGCTTGTCGATCAGGTGAGAGCCAAGGAAACCGGCCCCTCCAGTTACAAGAACCCTCTTTGCACTTTGATAAAGTCGTGTCACTACTACTCTCCAAATTAAGACTGGGTGGACAGACGATTATTTCTAATGTCAACGTTTTCTATTTTTTCCTCGTACTCAAGGATTAGATTCCTTATAGTATGAAAATACCACGTTTTATAAAACGCGTATGAGAAGCCTGGCCACCCGTCCAATACGCCCCCTTTTAAAACGTAGCTATAAAAAAAGTAAGCAAACGCATACCAACGAGACGATAAGTATTTGTATTTCACACTTTGTCTCTTTGTTAAAATATTCTGCGTCACCCGTGACCGAAGTAGCATATATCGGTTCGCCTCCCACTTGGCATATGCTTGGTGACGGCCTATGAACCTGTCTATGCCCCGGAAGTCGCGGTGATCGATTAAGGTCTCAATCGATCCGACCCGGCCCGTGAGTATTGGATGCTCATGGACTTCCATGTCCAAGCTACTCCATTGATCTTCCTCAATACGCTCATACAAACCCGCGTCCACTCGAAATAACGCCAACTTCTTTTGTGCTACACCGAATTTAAGCTCCCTCCCCATAAAGTAATTCCTGTATTTTAACCAGAAGCCGACATATTCGTCTGACGCCGTTCTAGCTTTCACCTCATCGCAGAATACATCATCAATCACCTCATCCGCATCCAGAAAAAACACCCAGGGAGTCGCGATTGCATGATTAATAAGCACCCAATTCCGTTTCTTTGGGTAAAAGCCGTCCCACCGAAAGTTAACTATCTCGGCTCCGTTCTTTTCGGCTATCGCAGCCGTATTGTCCTCGCTTCCGGAATCCACAACAATGACACGCTCAAACCTGCCAAGCCTTTCCAAACACCTTGGCAAGTTGTCTTCCTCGTTCTTCACTGGAATAATGACGGTAATGGGAATCTTCTGCACAGGATTGCCCTTAATCAACTCTTGTTTCGTGTTGTTAGGATCTTCAAAGCCAAGTCCAATTGCGTTTCTAAGAGCCGCTAGACACTTGGCCCGTTAAATTCATCTTTCGGCGTCCCACACTGCGCGCAGGATTGCCAACTACAATGTCATACGAAGGAACACATCGCATGACCACGGCTCTCGCACCTATTATAGCCATAGATCCAATTTCCACCTTTGGGCCCACAAACGCTTCTGCGCAAATCCATACGCCGTTCGACACACGAATAGTCGCCTTGACGAGTGGCATTGACGGGTCACGATAGTCGTGAGTCCCCGCGCAAAGATGCGCTCCTTGGGAAATGGTCGCTTCTGCCCCAATGCTAATTGGCCCAAGCGCATACAATGTGACCCTGGATCCTATGGCAGCGTTATCTCCAATCGAGATATTCCATGGCATCGATATGCGCACATCGGGATAAATATGCACATTCCTTCCGACCTTAGCTCCAAACGATCGCAGTAAGAGTACTCTCCATTTCCAAAGTGGTCGCGGGCTTAAGATGAATAGAGGACCCACCAAGCCCCACAGCACGCGTCCGAGTTGCTCGGCCCTGCTCCACTTCCGTGCTCTCCGGTTCTCATTTACGTCGAGCATTCCAGCCATAACTTCGATTTCAACGCAGTTTGAACCGCCCGCGTTCACAAGTTTTTATCATTGTCGGCTCAATCCTAAGCCTTGACCAGATTCCTGCACACGATATTCCTACGAGCAAAACAATTCCTCGTATCCACTATCAATTTTGCGTGTTCAGCTAACAGTCTGTAGTCGATTTGGTCGTGATCTGTCGCTATAAGAACCGCGTCATAATTCGAAAGCGTATCTGTCGTTAGTTCAACGGACTTCCGCCCAGACAAATCGGGGTGCTCTCGAGTCTTTGGAATCTCCTGAACGTGAGGATCGTAGTAGTCTACAGATGCGCCTCGTTTCACCAACGCCTCAAGCATTACAAGCGTCGGACTTTCTCTAATGTCGGATACGTTTGGTTTGTAAGCCAGTCCGACAATTAAGATCGAGGCACTGCTAAGAGAAATCTTCTGCCGTGTGTCAAGAGACTGCTCCAGCCTAGCTATTACATACCGCGGCATTGCGACGTTTATTTCACCAGAAAGTTCGATGAAACGAGTTGAGAGACCGTATTCTCTCGCCTTCCACGTCAGATAGAAGGGATCAACAGGGATGCAATGCCCTCCGAGTCCAGGTCCAGGGTAGAACGGCATATACCCGAAGGGTTTTGTGGAGGCGGCGTCAATCACTTCCCAGATGTCAATTCCCATCGCATCGTAGATTACTTTTAGTTCATTTACGAGAGCTATGTTTACGGCCCTAAAGATATTTTCAGTAATTTTAACGGCTTCGGCGACTGATGGATTCGACACTACAACTACTTTTTCAACTACATTACCGTAAAAAGCCTCCATGAGCTCGGATGCCTCCCCGCCGTCGCCGCCTACTATTTTCGGGATATTGACAGTTGAATATTTCTTGCTGCCGGGGTCCTCACGCTCCGGCGAGAACCCGATCCAAAAATCTATTCCCGCCCTCAGACCGCTTCGTTCCAATATCGGCTTTACAATACCCAATGTTGTATCTGGATATGTTGTGGATTCGAGGACAACTAACTGGCCAATATGCAAATAACGTGAAATGTTTTCAGCTGTGTCTTTGACATAGCTCAGGTCGGGTTCGCGCTGCTTCGAAAGGGGTGTAGGGACACAAATGATAACTACATCGCATTCGGCTAAGTGTATAAAATCTCCCTCAGCTCGAAATTTCTTTTCTTCCACCCTGGACTTCAGGTCGCATGACTTAACAGCGTCTATGTAGGATTTTCCAGAGTTCAGCATTTCTATTTTTCTAAAGTCTGTATCAAATCCAATAACATTAAAACCCGCTCGAGCCGCGGCGATCGCTAGCGGAAGTCCAACATATCCAAGCCCAATAACACCTACGACGGCTTCATGAGAGTTTATTTTCCGAAGCAACTCAGCCCCCTGCCCCTGTTTCATCGCCAAATTCGTAACCACTTCCCTGCCTTCAGTTTGGATTCAAATGCTGGTTGGTGAGACACTGCGGGCGTCTCTGCGGCGCAATAGTTCAAACTAGTCGCTTGCAGAGGCTAAAGAATGACCGTAGGCGGTGGCGAGCCTTGACCTCGTAACCAACTATAGGCTTCAATCATCCGCTCTGCTATTCCCGACCATGCGAAATCGCGGATCATCCAATTTTGGCCGCGGGTACCCATTTGGTGAAGCTCGATCATCCCTGATGTGAGGGCGGCGTGAAGCGCATGCCTCAGTGGCTCCACTCCCAGATCGACCCACCATCCACATCCATACGTCTCAAGTCCACGCCACGGGGTCGCTTTCGTGGTAATTACGGGGGTTGCGCATGCTAGGCTCTCCGCAACAGTCATTGCGAAATTTTCTGATGCGGACGGCAACACAGATACCGCCGCTCTTCTATAGAGTTCGTACTTTTTTTCGCCATAGACCGGATCACCAAAAATGCATCGCTGTAGCCCGTGCTCGACGGCCTCTTGCTTCAACTTCTTGACATAATTTGGCTCACCAGGGCCCCGAATCTCGAGTGTCCAATTAGGAAAGACGTCCTCTAGTTGAGCCCATGCCTTTAGGAGAGTCTCAATACGCTTGATCGGATGTAAGCGGCCGAGATACAGAACAACAGCCGAACGCTCACCGTCGCAACATGGCAATTCGGAGGGCTGCGGATGGGAGACCCCAACCCCGTTGGGTAAAATTACAACCGGTTGCCTTAGACCAAAAGCACGGATGTCCTCATATTCTTGCTCGCTTGTAGCGTGAATAAGATTTGCTGCCTTGAGTGCTGATCGCTGCGCGATGATCCAAAAGACAGACTTTACCGCTCTTGAATATTCTAGAGCAGCTGGACTGAGCATGCCTCGAGGCGATACGACAAATGGAACTTTAAACGCTTTGGAGACCCGAGCTGGATAAACATTTGGCATCATCCACAGTCCGTGCGTGTGAAGTACCTCGGCCCCAGCTGCGACCTCGACCAACCCCTTCCTCATCTTGGAAGATAGGCCTAGTTTTTTAAGGTGCCCGAACCTTTCATAATCACGATTAAATTTCCTATTTCTAAATTTTCCGTCCGAGGTATCGATTGGGGCCCCTAATGAAAAAAGCTCCACTTCCCTTCCAATTTTCTCCATTGCCCTAGCAAGCTGTAAAACAGAGTACGAGGGACCAGAGGCCTCCGCTTCGATTGACGCAACGATTTGTACTATTTTCATCCGCTTCTCAAAACAGTACACACTGCAATTAAAATCTCGTCATGTCCGTGAGCTGCCTGACACTGTCAAGAGCGAAACACAATATTACCGGATAAGCCATCAAGCTTTTCCTGATCGAATGTCACGGCACGATAACCAAAGGCCGCCATAAATGACACGAGGTCCGCGGATGTGTACCCGAATGCCTTCTGATTAATCTCACTGGTTTCTAGAACGATTACTCTTGGCTTGAGTTCAGGGTTACAAAGAACGGTTTGGGCGCCTCGCATTACAGCGAATTCCGCTCCCTCGACATCAATCTTGATCAGGTCTGCTCTCCGCCCTGCAGCCAAAAGAAAGTCGTCCAACCGCCTCTGCGGGACCGTGATCATTGATCTTACTGCGCGCCGCTTTGTATCACGAAGTCCGGAATAGCCAGAGTCACCGGAGCGAAAAAACTGGGCATCTCCGTCGGTGTCTGATAGCGCTACCTTAGCGACTTTGCTGCCGTCGTATCCATTTAATTCAATGTTGAATTCTGCCAGACTGGCGATCAATGGATCCGGCTCAAAAGACAATACTTCCCCTCCCTTACCAACTAATTTCCAAAGGTAGCAGGAAATATAGCCAAGGTTGGCTCCAACATCGACGCAAAAACTGCCTTCAGACAGTTCTTTATCGAAGTAATCGAGAAGTTCGTTCTCATAGGCTCTATCCCAGTACAATCTCCAACCGACTGTCTCATGAAGCGGCACTACGATCGCAAGCCCGCGTAACCTTACGGTTGCAAACGTTGGCTCTATTGGCTTTTTGAAGCTTCCGATTCGGGAACGAACATTTGTAAATATTGACACGCATTTTCCCTATCTATAATTCTTGTCCAGCTGCTTGCAACAACTCAAAACGCCCGATCCGCATCCCAGCAGTATTTCTTGGCATTGCTCCGACCTTCAGATGCTCGGTCGGAGAGTTCGACGTTCCTCGCAAAATGCAATCGCCGCCTCGAACCCCTGCACCATGTTTTCGATATCCAGCTTCTCTATATAATACTTGCGGGCATTTCTCGCCATCTCTTCTCGTAGATCACTATTAAGCAAGCGCTCCATCACCCGTGCCAACTCATTGGCGCCACCGCGATAAAACAAGGAATTCTCGTTTTCCACACAATATTCGAACTCAGGCGCGTGCCGATTGCCAGGGCGAGTTACCACTGGAACGCCGGCCCAAAACGATTGAACGACAGAGAGACCGACGTGCCACGGCGACACAGTTGCGATCGCTCGATCAAGGAATTTTTTTAGTCCCTCGGGTGTATTCGTCCTAGGATGAAATTCAATGCGGTCAGAAAAGCCACCCCTATTTGCCCTTGTTTTCATGGACGCCTCTGTCGACCCACTTCCGACCAATACGAGGCGCACGCTAGGGTGCTCTGCCGCTACGACAGCAAAAGCGTCCAGAAGCTCCATCAACCCCTTTTCATCGCGGTAGTCACCGAAGTAAAGATAGCTGTCACGGCACACCGTCGGATCCGCTTCAAAGCACGCAAGCGCGATCGTATTTCTCGCTACAAAGAGTTTGTCATTTGCAAGCCAGCGCGCAAATTGGTCTCTGCCGGACTCTGTGTAGAAGATAGAAGCCGTTACCCGGGCAGCCGCGATTAGCCGCAAGGGTCGTATAAAAAAACTTCCCCATCTTCTTCCGAAGCCATGACTCCAGATTACCACCTGACCACGGGAGCTGAAGATTATCGAAAGAAGCGATGGATTACGAAGATCAAGGCCGGTAATCAGTATATCATTCTCTACATCAAATGGAATGTTCCACCCATGCTGTCCAAATTTCTTTTTGTCGAACTGTAAATGCATCCATTTGAAATCAGTCGGGCTTTTTGGTGGCTCCTGAGAACAAACGATCAAGTCCCTTCGCCGACGCGCAATTGCGTTAAATACCCCTATTCGATATTCGGCGATCCGCCTCTGTATTATATATATAGTCATGTCACTCGGTCACTACAGCGTACATCTATATTTGTCGCGCAAAAATCACGTCAACCTGATAGACGCGACCGGATTCCTGATCAGCGAAACCGGGCTCGATCGACCAGATATTAAACCCGTGATCAGAAAACCATCTCAGGGCTTCCGAAAACTCCCAGTAAGACTCGTACAATGGAACCAGAGATAGCTCCAATTCGACCACCTCCGCACGTACCATAGTCTCCATTGCGCCCTGAATAACCAGAAACTCTGCTCCTTGAACATCGCACTTTAGATACACCTTCTCGACGCCAGGCAAATTCTCCTTGCAATAGCTATCGATTGAACGCATCGGGACTGATATCCTGCTTTCCTCTCTCGCATTTGCTGCTCTCTCCGCTAGGGCTGTCATTGCAAATAGCGAACTCGAAGTGGTTCGCGAAGAGACGGAGAATTCTGCCGTAGCATCACGGTCGCCGATCGCAACCGGCACAACCGACCATCGATTTTGGCGGGACGCGCGACGGCGTAGCGCATCGAGGGCCTGAGGCAGAGGTTCAAAAGAGATCAGAGCCCCATCAAAGCCTGCCCTGTAAAGTGCATTTCCAAAGCCACCATAGTGTGCGCCCACATCGAGAACACAACCGACCTTTCGCTGCCGCAGCAACTCAATTCTTCGCGACCACGGGTCAGTATTCGGGCCAATTCGGGTTACGTTAAATCCGGCCTTTCGAAACACTTCCTTCAGTCTACTCATTTGACGAGCCCTTTATGTTAAACAAGGCGTGGGAACGCCAATGAATTTGGCAATTTTTCTGGCGCTGCTCTGGACAGAGTATTCTTCGATTGCAAATTTTCTGACTTGTGTAGCCGCGGCAATCCACTGCGACTCTGGCTGGCGTAGAACCCCATCAAGCCTGTCAGCAAAACGATCCGGGCTTGCGACACCACTACAACCTAGAACGGAAACGAGGTCACGCGGCATGCCTGCCGTATCCGTCGATAAAATAGGGCGAGAATAAGACATATATTTCAATAGTTTTGAGGGGAAATTTGTGTCGGACGCTGAGAAGCTTGGGTCGCGAGGATTCAAAAACGCATACGCGTCAGAGCACAAGGCGTCTAGCTCGGCTGCATTCAAAAACCCTGTGACTTGAGCGCCCATTTCTTTTAATGCAATCGCTGACTGCACGTCGCTAACCCGACCCGCAACAACAACGTCGATGTCTGACAGGTCGATTCGCTTAAGTGCTCGAACCAGGAAATCAGATCCACTTACCTTGTCGACTCCGCCGACGAATACGAGCTTCTTCCTTGTTCCGACTTTTGGAGCTGAGACTTCCGCGACGTGGGGAATCGTCCCATGAAACGCCATACAGCGCCGCCCCTCCAGCAGAGATCCTATGCTTGCGGGCAAATAGAGTAATCCACCTGTCGCAACTTTTGCGACTTCCTTGACTAAGTCTAACCCAGCTGAATTAGATGGCGCGTCGGGAACGATAACGACCACGCGCTGGACCAAGTTGCCGATGCGTTTAACTGCAGCCGCGGAAAGCGTTCCCTGCCCATAGACAAAAACGAAAGCCTCACGACTTACTTCGGCACAAACGGCTCTCTCCAGCGCACGGCTAATGGACCTGCGCTTGATAGCCGGAAGGTTGAGGAATCTCACCAGCTTCATCCCAGTCGAGGACGATTTGATCTCCATTCCAGGCTGCAGAAAAGGTCCACGTGGCCACGACGATTCGTTTGAAAACCAAAAACTTCTGTCCACACGACCAAACGTCTCCAACGCGTCAACCAAGCCTCGTATCCAAGCGGACGCCGCTGGTGAAACAAAAGGAAAACGGAGAACCTGCTCATCCGAGAACGTCGGCGCTATTAGAACAACTGGATACATGCCATCCATCCTCTCCAGTACCTTCACCTCCGTCTCTCTCGCCCATAGCGATCTGCGCCTGCCCGGGTGGTACGCCAATTACCAGCACTCGCGATTTCGGAAGTTCCTACGGCCACCAGCCCGGGCAATGACCAGTAGCACAGCGATCCAATTAATCCAGGAAATAGTACCGAATTCTCCTTGAAGAAGAACAGCACAAACAAAACAAAATGCAATGCCACCAGCGGTCCACACCAATACTGACCCGATTTTTTGATTCTCCTTATCATCTCGATTTGCAAAATGATAAATATCGCCGTGAACAATATGAGTCCCAGAACTCCATTCTCCGCCACAATCATCGCAGCGCCTACTTCCGCAGCCATACTAAGGTCACGCACCTCGAACGCCTTCCCAGCTCCAGAAGCATACCCGGTGAAATTTCCAAAAGGCGCCAAATTTACCCATTCGACAACAAACTTCAAGAAGATCGCATTTATTCTTTCGCCTATGTCTAACTGACCTTCACTTAGTAACACCATTCTTTCGCCAAAGATCACGCTGTTAACACGGTCCCAAAAGAGCGCTAGAGAAAAAACCGCTACGGGACTCGCCGCGAAAAGCGCGAAAATCAGACGGCCGCGATGAACCCGAATTTCGATTGCCAGTAGAATGAAAGCGATAAAAATGGCACTAAATAAAGCACCTCTACGGGCGGTCATCCATATTACAGCGAGTATCATCAGAGCGATAGCCAACTGAACTAGCCGCTCTTTTGAACTCCTTGACCTCAACACAAGCGCCGAAGCAAAACCAAATGCACACAGCGATGCAATTGAGTTAACGGGCGCAGTAGTAAAATAGCCAGCAAGTGTTGCTTGTCCGATACGAAACTCCTTCCCTGCTAGAAGCTCGATAGCGTTTGCCCTAAAAACGCTCGGCAGCGCGTCGTTGCCAAAAACAAGCATTACAATGCCTAGAGGGAACTGAAGCGCTATAACCGAAACGAAAACCTTTGCCGCTCTAACAAACTTCATTGAATCGCCTGGCCGGCCGTACGTCAGGAATGCCAATCCAAGCATTGGAGTCCCGGCGCCCAACAAAAGAGCTTGAATTCCGAGCATAGTGTCGATTGCAAACGCAGGAACAGCGTAAATCGCCACGAGCGCGATCCAACTGACGATCCATCCATAGGCCACTGAGGCCTGATTTTTGTTGACTTTGACAAGCCCGAAGAAAACAAGCGCAAGAAATATTGAGACTGGCAGTGCCTCAATTTGCACTGGCTGCGTCGGAGTCAATTTCCTCAAAACGCCAGCAACCGCAGGTCCAACTAGCGCGACCAGCATCAACCTGTCCACGCTCAGGCTGCTGTTCTTGCCGATCCGACCGCTAGGGCGCGGCCCAGCCGCCAGTGCTTGATTTCGGTGAGCCTCGGACTGAAGTTTCATGTCCTCGTGCTCTCCCGCTTTCGCCAAAATATGAACGGGACGGTATAGAACATTCGTCCCAGCGCGACGCCGGCTGCTCCCAGCAGCGATCCCAACGCCACAGCAGCCACCAGGTTAGCAACCGCCCCGCCAATGGTTAGCATATTTGCGAATCGCAACTCCCCTCGACCTATAAGCGAGAAGTAAGGAACGATTATCATCGCAATTGCCACATATGACAAAGTATATGAGCAATAAATAACCATAAGCTCTTGGTAAATAAAGCTTGATTGACTTAGCAGAATCACCAAAGGCGGCCCAAATGCAATTGACGCCAGCGAGAGCATTATTATTATACGCTTTATATTTGCAGAGCTTCTCAGCAAGATATTCTGAAAGCCGACCTTGTCATTTGCACGATCTAGCTTGATAAGCTCTGGCAGTATAGGCGAAAAGTATGCTCTAGGCAGTGACTGTATTTGCTGGTTCATCTCACCGCAGAGGCTCGCGACGGCAACTATTTCGGCGGACACAAAATATCCAAGCACGATACGATCTGCTGACGAGTATAAGAGAGAAGATACGTTATTTACCCATTGCAGAACGGAATAATGGACGGCCAGCGAAAGCAATCCGAGCACCTCGTGGAGGCTAAATTTTTCAATTCCCCTTGTTGCCACAAATGCTTTCACGCCTCCGCGCAAGATAATACACAGGAGGTTTATAACTAAAAGCTGTGTCAATGGAAAACTTAGCATCCCGGCCGTGGCTACACTTCCAATGCTAAATAACCGCGTAGACACCTCACATAGCGCATTCTCTTTAAAACGACTTTGCGCTCTCAGTGTCGCAGCGCATATCATATCCCACTGTAATGCAATCGCAGTGAGTACAGCAAGCAAGACAAATCTTACAATATCTATATGATTTTCGGTCCAGATCAGTGGCGGGTAACTGCGAAGGACAACACTAGACAGCGCGAACGCAATGCCACCTGAAAGAACTGAAACCGCTAAGCCGCCGAACACAATCAAGCTAATTGCCGCGGACCGCTTCGTGCGATCGACCTCGGCCGATATCAACTGAGTAGCAGCCATACCGACGCCGGGTGTTGCTGCACCAAGTACGCCCGCAAGCGATAAGTTGAAGGTCCACAGGCCATAGCCACTCAAGCCAACAGAGTAGATCAGCGGCGCAGTTAACAGCAATTGCAAAGTAGGCATACTAATTTGCTCAACCAACGCCCAAAGTCCGGGCTTTGATATACCGGATAGGCTCCCCAGAAGCGCTCCTTTTCGGCTCCTTGCTGTCAAACTTTTCTATTCTCTAGTTCGGAAGTGGGTACTGGCTTCTTCCAGGTAAATTGCATGCTATGAATGCTAGCGTCAGCCAGCCTGCGCTCATATTTTGCCAATTAGAGTTCGGTATTCGGGCGATTTGCGCACTTTGTCCTGTGCCCATTCGAGGTTTTTGACAAATATCGCGTTGCCATCCCCATCAAGCGTATCCCGCAGAATTTCCCGTGTTCGAGGTTCGTACCTTATCCTGGTAAAGCCGCTCGCCGCGAGTGCGCCTCGGACAGAATCCGCAGCGAAGCCATATCTCTTTTCTTGCCCATTGACCTCCACAATCACTGCTTGCAAGCTCTCCAGCTCAAGCGTTCTACTCGCCCCAGCAAGAACGGCAGGCTCAAATCCCTCAACGTCAATCTTCATCAAAACCGGCATTCTTCCTTCCAGGAGGTCATCGACTCTTTTGACCTCGACCGGGATGAATGCCTCTCCATCAATTGCTACTCGATTTCTCGTATCAGCATTGTTGATGAACCCAATTGATCCATCTTCTGAACCTGCGCCAACATTATGGAGCTCTACACGGCTGTCGAGGAAATTAATGGCAATGTTTCGGCGCAGATGAACAAACGTGGATTCGATCGGTTCTATGCAGACACAAGGGGACCCCACTGCTCCCGCCGCCATCACGGAATAGGCGCCCACGTTCGCTCCAACGTCGACGAAGAGCTGTTCGGGACGCAAAAAATGAAGGACAAAGCCCATTTCCTCCCATTCAAGAAGGCCATTGTAAATGTTTCCGGTGGCACCGGTCATCCCGTTTGCAACTAACAAAATTGTGTCGTTCACGAATGGAACGGCAATCGAACCCAATGCCAGTCGCGAAGCGATTTGCCAACGGATAAATCGAGCCAACGCTGCGACTTTGCCATACCGATTACCAGGATGCTCAAGGATGAGCCTCATTGTCCGAATTATGTTCATGCCATGGGTCCTAGCTTACCCCTTGGAAGGAGCAATGATATGTTCTCGAATTCATCTAACCGTCTGAAGATTTTAAATTTCCTGGCAATCGGTAAATAACGTCGCCTCGGATTCACACACTGTTTCAACCTGACCTTGCGGCCCCGCTTTCCGGCGGTCGCGGACTATTTGATCGCTTGATGACGCAAAGACGCCTGCTCGAGCTTCGTACCTTCGAATTGTTGCGCTATCTTGGAAAAAGCTGTCCTAGTTTTCGGACTGGCTTTGCAACGAGGGCATAGTCTATGATGCCGGATCCAAGCCATCGGCGTCGAGACCGAAGAGCCTCTATATTGTGCTCTATATACGAGCGCAGATCCCGCGTACTGGCCCCTCCAACCATCATATCCACAAGCGTATTGTTAGTAGTCGCACAGTTGAATTGGTGGAGGTCTACCGCCCTCAGCATCCAATCGTAATCTGATGCCACTTTGAGACTGAGGTCAAATATGCCGACCGCTTCCGCTACCTTGCGCCTGACGTAGAACGTGGGATGAGCGGGCATCCAACCGGTCCGAAAACCCTTGGCGGGCCTAGGGGCGGCATGCCAACGCCGGATGACCCGCTTCTTGAAATGATCTTCAACAAAATCCAGATTGCCATGCACGATATCGGCCTGTTCGAGTTCTGCCGAAATTCGCGTCAGCACAGTATGGTCATGGAAACAATCGTCGGAATTCAGCACGCCAACTGCGTCTCCAGTATAGAGGCGCAGCCCCTTATTGAGTGCATCATACATTCCACGATCGGGCTCGCTGACCAACTGAATCTGGTCCTGCGGATAGGACCGGACGATTGTCAGCGTTTCGTCCGATGACCCGCCATCGACGACCACCAACTCTTTGTCCTGATGATCCTGGGCAAAGAAGCTATCGACCGTATGCCTGATTGTTGCGGCCGAGTTCCAGCAGACCGTCAAAACCGAGATTCTCATGTCAACTCGGTCCAACGTTCCTTACTGTGCCGCAACCCGAATGCGATCCTCGTCCAAGCGCCGGTGCTCGGATTCCCGTCTTACCGTTTCGAGATCGGACTGGACCATTTCCTGGACCATTGTGGCTAGGGAGGTTGTTGCCTTCCACCCGAGAACGCGCTCCGCTTTCGAGGGGTCGCCGATCAGAAGCTCTACTTCGGTCGGCCTGAAGTACCGCGGATCCACCTCGACCAGAACAGCGCCGGATCTTGCATCGATGCCTTTTTCGTCGATGCCGGAACCGACCCATTGGATCTCGGTCCCAACTTCGCTGAATGCAAGCTCGACAAAACGGCGGACCGAGTTCTTTACTCCGGTTGCCAGGACATAATCGTCGGGCACGTCCTGCTGAAGGATCCTCCACATGCCCTCGACATAGTCGCGGGCATGACCCCAATCTCGCTCGGCAGACAGATTGCCGAGGTAGAGTTTGTCCTGAAGGCCCAGGCTGATCGCGGCAGCTGCGCGCGTGATCTTACGCGTCACAAATGTCTCGCCGCGCATCGGACTCTCGTGATTGAACAGGATGCCGTTGGAAGCGTGAATGCCATAGGCTTCGCGGTAATTTACCGCAATCCAGTAGGCATAGATCTTTGCTGCCGCATAAGGCGATCGCGGATAGAAGGGCGTCGTCTCCTTTTGAGGGATCTCCTGCACCTTCCCGTAGAGTTCGGATGTCGATGCCTGATAGAAACGCGTCTTTTTTGTCAGGCCGAGCAGCCGGATGGCCTCAAGGAGGCGTAGCGTGCCTATCGCGTCTGCATTCGCCGTATATTCGGCGGTCTCGAAGCTCACCTGAACATGCGATTGTGCTGCGAGATTGTAGATCTCGTCTGGCTGCACTTCCTGGACGATGCGGATGAGGTTCGTGGCATCAGTCATGTCGCCATAATGCAGCGACAGCCTTACGTTCTTTTCGTGTGGATCCTGATAGAGATTGTCGATGCGACCGGTGTTGAACGAGGATGAACGCCGCTTGATTCCGTGGACGTGATAGCCCTTTGCCAGCAGAAGTTCCGCCAGATAGGCGCCATCCTGGCCAGTGATACCGGTTATGAGTGCGATCTTCCTGGTCATTGTGCTTCTCCGGCGATTTCTGGAACGCGATTGTGAGTGTCTGCCAAGCGAATAATATGATCCTCCCGCAATCAGTAAGCCTCTTCGGCTCTACCGAGCACCAAATCCTGTCAGCATGGTTCGGATCGTACGAAACACAATCAGCACGTCGAGCCAAGGCGAAAAATTCTTGATGTAGTAGAAGTCGTAGTGAAGTTTTTCCAGAACGTCGTCCACCGCCGCAACATGGCCCTGATTGACTTGCGCCCATCCGGTAATGCCAGGCCGGACGATGTGCCGATATCGGTAGAATGGCAGCTCAGCCTCATACCATTTCGACAGCACGAGTGCCTCCGGCCGCGGTCCGATCCAGCTCATTTCGCCGCGCAAGATGTTGAGGGCTTGCGGCAACTCATCAATCCTGGATTTTCTCAAGAACTGTCCTAAGCGAGTGATCCGCGTATCGCCGGCCTTTGTGATGGCCTCTTCCTTTTCATCACCAACAGCGGCGCTGAGTTTCATCGTCCGAAATTTGTAAACCTCGTAAATATTTCCTCTGTACCCCATCCTTTTTTGTCTAAACAATGCCGGTCCGGCCGAGTCGAGTCTTATCGCCATCGCCACGAATAAAAACAATGGCGAGAAAACGATAAGGATAAACAGCGCTGAAATCCAATCAATAGCCTGCTTCATCTTTAAATAGGCATGATTTGGATTCAGTGACCCTAGCGTATTTTCTGAAAGATGCTCGATCTCTACCCTACCGGTGAGCGACTCGGTGATTTGCTTGACGTGATAGACCGGCGTTCCCGAGAGGGCGCGATCGGCGATATACCGCTCCCATTCCTCTGAAAGATCGGCTCGCAGATCCGCCACCACACCGCTAGCGTCCTCAACTACCGTCTCAGGCGAATCGACCCGATGCCAGTGCACGCCCGGTATGCTCCCTAGCCTGTCGACATCTCCGCCAGGAATTACCGCCAGTCGATATGAATCGAGCCGTCGCGTGGCAAGGCTCAAGCCAAAATACCACAGTGTCGATTGGATGAAGCTGGCGGCGGCCTGGAACCGACTATAGTCGAATCTGAAGAAGAAGATGGTGACGAACACAAGCCCATAAGTCAGGGCGAAGGTGGGCAGGATGTAGCCAGCCGCCGCGACCCCCGGAAAGTTGCCAATGCGCTTATAGAAAAAGTAACCAGACGTGTGGGCGATAAATGCAGCGAGAATAGTAACCTGCATATTTGTGGATAGGAGAGCTCCTGGACCAAATGCCATACGAATCAAAGCTGGCACGACGATAGCAGCAGTAAGGCCACCTAGTAATTGAAAGCGTATCCGGAACAGAAGATGCCTTCGGTTGGATGGATTACGCGTGGAGGTGTTCAAGTTTGTCAGATCGGTCTCTAATGAGGTTAAACGTCAGAACTGTGAGAGTTCGTATTCATTTCGAACAGGAGGTAAAGTCTCGATCGTACCTATGCTGTCCCTATGCGCCCACGCGGTTGCACGGCGCAGCAGCGGAAGCCTCTCGCTCGACGCAACTTTATGTCATCAATGGCTACCGCACTCCCGGGTGAAACCCGAGAGCCGACTCTGCAGCACTTGCACCGCATGACCCCGCGTCAATTGCGGTTATGCGATCGCGACGAGTTCCCTTGAATCTAGGTCAACAGGGATCTCGCCATTCATGATGGCAACCAGAACCCGGGCCCTTCCGGCCGGATCGAGCCGGTCAAGACGACCGATCATCTCCGCGAAAGGACCTGAAAGAATCCGAACCGAGGCGCCCGCGGTAAGGCCTCCGCTGAAATCAAGCAAGCCGTCCTTGCCGGTCAGGCCAATGAACCGCTCCACCAGCCCCGAGGGGACCGGCAATGGCCGCTCGCCCTGCATGATGAGGGAGCGCACGCCGAACGTTCCATTGACCGAGCGCCACCGCTGCAGCGCGACATCGAGGGCGATGAACATGTAACCTGGAAAATAGGCCGCCGGCCGCGTCTCGATGCGCCGGGCATGACGTGTGGTCTTCTCGCGGCGAGGCACAAACGGGTGAAACCCCTGCATCCGGAGATGTCGTTCGGCGACGTCTTCTTTTCCCGGAAATACGCTGGCGGCATACCAGCGTGCTGCGGTGCCGGCTGCGGGCCGTCGCAACGATTTAACAGCCTTACTCGTTGTTTCTTCCAGGCTAATCACGCGTCTCTTTCGGCAGTTTTCGGCATGGTCAATGTCAAGGGTTACGACAGCGTGAAGGTACCAGCAAGCAGCCATCTCGCGAGAATCAAGGCGATTCGTCTAAAAAAGTCCCGCGAATGATCCATTAACCTTAGCCGTGCCTAATAGATGATCGAGCCGCTTTCTTTTTTGCTATGCGAGAATCGATTTCGGGCAGTTACGTCGATGTGTAGCTGCTTGGTTACGCTGGCTCGCGACGAATCGCTGGCTGTTCTGGTCCTTAATCGGTCGATTTGACCATTGTGTGACCGTATCGTTAGCAAAGTGTTGCGAAGCAGATGCCGACCAATTGGCGCCGGCTTGCGTTGGCGAGAAGTCTCGACAGGCCCTCGCTGAAACAGGGACCATTCCACGCAATCACATCCCTGTGGTTGCCGATCAGTGCCGCGTCCGATCCATCGACCGGAATTCAGGAGCGCTTCAGCAGCGACCAGACGGCTGGCACAAGGCTCGCCGCCAGGCCGACCTTGATCAGGTCGCCGAAGATGAAGGGCACGACGCCGAACTGCCATGACTTTTCCGGGCCGATGAGCAGCGCCAGCCAGGCAAAGCCCATCGCCATCATGACGATTTCGGCAACCAGTATCGCGTTGAAGAGCTTGATCGGATGGCGATCCCAACCGCGATCAGCGGCCCAGCCGACGATCGCCGCCATGACCACGAAGCCAGCAAGATAGCCGCCGGTCGAGCCGAGCATGTAAGCGACGCCGATGCCCTTTTCCGGCGTGCCCTGGAAGACCGGAAGACCCATGGCGCCCTCCGCCATGTAGAGAAGCAGCGTGGCGACGCCGAGGCGCATGCCGAATGCTGCGGCGATCAGAAAGACGGCTAAGGTCTGCATCGAGATGTCGACCGGCCCGAGCAAAACTCTGGTCTTGGCCGACAAGGTCAGCGCCAGCGTTCCAACGATCGCCAGCAAAAGCTGCATTCCTAGGCGGGCCGCGCCCTTTTCAGGCAGAGCGAGAGAAACAAGCGGTGTCGTTGCAATTGCCATGGTCTTCCTCATATCGGACTGCCGCAGATCGCGGCCTTGCGTTTTCCTATATTGGCTTCCGTGTTATGCGGCAATCGGTTTTGCCGTCTCCAGAACAGAGCTGAACGACATTCGCCATGGCGCTGAAATTCGACACAGACTTCGACCCGTCCTACGGCCAGGGCGTGACCATTGCGCCCGACGTGCTTCGGATTACCGCGAACAATCCCAGCCCGTTCACCTTTCACGGCACCAACAGCTACATCGTCGGGCGCAAGACGCTGGCGGTGATCGATCCGGGGCCAGATGACGATGCGCATCTCAAGACACTGCTCGAGGTGATCGGAGACAGGCCGGTCAGCCACATATTCGTCAGCCACACGCATCGCGACCATTCTCCGCTGGCAGCGCGGCTGAAGCAGCACACCGGGGCAATTGTATTGGCCGAAGGTCGGCATCGGCCGGCCAGGCCGCTGCGCATAGGCGAGGTCAATCCGCTCGACGCCAGCGCCGACACCGCCTTTTATCCGGATATCGCGCTTCCCGACGATACGATGGTCAAGGGCGACGGTTGGGCGATCAGAACGGTACTGACGCCGGGTCACGCTGCCAATCACGCGGCTTTTGCGCTGGAAGGAACCGGTATCCTGTTCTCGGCCGATCACGTCATGGGTTGGTCGAGCTCCATCGTTGCGCCGCCGGACGGCGCCATGGCCGACTATATGGCCTCGCTGGATCGGCTGATCGAGCGCGACGACCGCCTGCTGCTGCCCGGCCATGGCGGGCCGGTGACAGCGCCGCGCAGTTTCATGCGCGAGTTGAAGACGCATCGCCGAATGCGCGAACGCGCGATCCTGGAGCGGATCAGAAGCGGCGACCGGACGATCAAGGAGATGGTCGCGGCGATCTACAGAGATACCGACCCGCGCCTGCACGGCGCTGCCGGCCTGTCGGTGCTTGCCCATCTCGAGGATCTGGTGGCTCGCGGCCTGGTGAGCACCGACGGCGACCCGGCGATCGACGGCATTTTTAAGCTGGCTGGCTAAGATCCCGCCACGAACTCGCACTAAAGCGCGTCGCATTTGACCGGCTGACGCGACGCGCTTTAGGTTGTTGTTTTATGCATGTCGTTATCCCAAAACCGCTGCACACTTTGCGCGACATGCATTAGGCTCCTGAAAGCTCAGAACCGGCTGGAACGCTCTTCTGGTTGAGGCGACTTCAGACCCTGGCAAGAGCATTCCGGACTGGCCGGAAGTCGCGCGGCGGTCTCCAGCGCGACCCGCGAGGCTGTCATGGAGAGATTGGGCAGCACGTCCTCCTGCAGCAATTTCTGGCGATTGCGGTCCATATAGTCGTTGAAGCCCGCCGTGACGAACGCACAGGGCACGAAGCAAGCGCCGATCTCGCGCGCCAAGGTGGCCTCAGGAGCGATGGAATGGTTGAGCACATCCGCCCCCATTCCCCGATACGCCAAGGCTTCGGCTGGGGTTGTCAGTCGCGGCCCATAACAATGGGCAGCCACCAACTGCTGTTCGATGCCATGAACGCGGCATTCGGCTGGCCAATGGCGGCGGGCCGTTTCGACCAGAACCGCCGCACATCTGGGACATACGATCTGCTTGCCCGAACAGTCGAAGCTCTGGCGGTCAGGAAGCAGTGAAAACGGGGTCTGCGTCAGTTCGATGATATCGGCGTTCACCACCATGTCGCCGGGCTGGATCGCCTTGTTGACGGCGCCAACGGTCGAGCAGGCGAGAACTTGCCGTACACCCGCTTTCATCAATACCCAGAACGCGCGGCGATGGCAGGAATGGTCGATATGGTCGCGGGGATTGCCGTGCGAATACATGCACAGCGCCCGCTTCGCTCTCCCTTCGGCTGTAATCGAGGCATCGAACTCGAGCAGCTTCCAGTTGTCGGTACGACCGAAAGGCGTTTCAAAACTCATGTCGCGCCGCAACGTGCGCACGCCATCGAATTCGACATCTTCCGGGAAGGCAAGTCCCCAGTTTGCCGATCCGGTGATGATGGCCAACCCTACCTGAGGTATATCAGTTGATTGATCCGCCGGAGCACCGGCTGCGCGATGATTTGTGGGCATGCTTCCAATCTCGGTCAGGATTTTTGGCTCGGTCAGGATTTTTGTCGAAGGGTCACAATCAGGACGACGGCCACGACGATGACGGTCCACAATGTCGAGATCGCCGCAATGGTCGGATCGATCTGATCGCGCAGCGACACGAACATGAGCTTCGGCATCGTGCTGTTGCGACCACTTGCAACGAAGATCGAAATCACAGACTCGTCGAGCGACGTCAGGAAGGCCATCAATGTCGCCGACAACAAGCTGATCCGAAGTTGCGGAACGATTATTCCGCCAATAGCTCTGGCCCAATTCGCACCGAGGCTACGCGCCGCCTGAACCTGGTTCCAGTCAAAGCGAGCCAGGGCGGGCAACAGCACAATGCACGCCACCGGAACGGCCAGCACCACATGTCCGACCAGCACACCGAACAACGTTCCGACCAAACGTTGTGCCGCCAGCACAAAAAAGAGGCCGATCGCAAGCAGGATTCCTGGGGTGATCGAGGGGGTGAGCAGGACGCTCTGGATGATCGCAGCGGTCTTCCCGCCCAGCCGATTCATTGAGATGCAGGCGAGCAGCGCGAAAGGCACCGCGATCAGCGCCGTCAATGTCCCAAGGATCAGGCTCGTCCTCAGTGCAGCCATCCACGTCGCCGAGCCGAAGAAGTTCTCGTACCAGCGCAACGAGTAGGCGTGCGGCGGAAACTCGAGAAGATTCGAAGCCGAGAAGGAAAGCGGCACCACCACGAGCGTCGGCAACATCAGAAATGCCATGACAAGAGCGGCAAAGCTCCAGAGGACAATGCGGGCGAGCCTGTTTTGCGGATAGGCTTCAAGCATGGGCGGAGGCTTCCACCGTGTTCTGGGCCAGCAGGCGGCGTGCCGCCAGCAGCATCACACCGATCAGCGCCATGAGAACGAGGAGCAGAATGCCAAGGACGCTCGCCGACCCCCAATCCTGAAAGGTCGATAGCGTACGCTCGATCCGGGTAGAGAGAGGATTTACCTTGCCGCCGCCAAGCACTGCCGGCGTGATGAAAAAACCTATGGAATAGATGAGGACGATGATCGAACCCGAGAAGATGCCGCCGGCCGAAAGTGGCATTATGACGGTGCGGATGACCTGCCCGAGTGTGGCTCCCATGCTCGCTGCCGCGCGAATGAGGTTTGGGTCGATATCGCGCATCGCGGCATAAACCGGCAGCAGAAAAAGCGGCAGCATGTAGTGAACCATGCCGATGAGCGTTCCGGTGAAGTTATAGACCAGCGGCAAAGGCTCCGCTGTCAGGCCCGAACCAGTCAAAGCCGCGTTGATCAGGCCATCACGCCGCAAGAGCACGAGCCAGCCATAGGTGCGCACCAGGATAGCGGTCCACAATGGCAGCATGACGAAGGCCATCAGTACGTTGGCCACCCTTGGTCTGGCGCTGGCCAAAGCGAGTGCCAGCGGGGTGCCTAGAAGAATGCAGATCGCCAGCGTACCGAGGGACAGTTCAAGGGTTGTGACGAGCGCCGACCATGTCAGTCCGCTCGAAAGTACCTTCGCGTAGTTGCCGACAGTGTACTCACCCCCTGTGGTCAGGAAAGATTGCCGGATGATCCAAAGGATGGGCAGTATCGCCGCCAGTCCAACGATGAACAGCGCCGGGAGCGAAAGCGAAAGAAAAAACCGCCGCTCGCGGCGCGCATCCGCCACGAGCGCTGGATCCGGAGTGACGGTCACGCCATCGCTCCCGGTATCGCGTGAACCTTCGCCGCTGGTGCATATGCGGTCATCCGCTGACCGGCGGCAAGCTCGGCGCAGCCGCTGGCCAGCGCTGCCGGAATGCAGACAAGAACCTCTTGCCCACCGTCGAGCGCCAGCGTCAAAAGCCAGTTCTCGCCGCGGAACGCTTTGGCGCGCAGTATTCCTTCGAGAGCCACTCCGTCTTCCCCGACGAGCTTCGCATCAAGATGGAAGCTTTCGGCGCGAATCATCAGAGTTTCGCGTGACGCTTCGGCGCCGTCGATCCTGCGCACCGAGCCTGGCGCCACAATGTTAGCCTCGCCCATGAACTCCGCGACGAAGCGGGTCGATGGACGATCATAGATCCGCTGCGGCGTATCGATCTGCTGGATGCGGCCGGAGTTCATCACCGCAATCCGGTCAGACATAATCAGCGCTTCGCGCTGATCGTGGGTCACGTAGATTGTGGTGATCGCCAGATCATCGTGCAGGCGCCGGATCTCATACTGCATGGTTTCGCGCAGATTCTTGTCAAGCGCCGACAGCGGCTCGTCCATCAGCATCACGCGCGGTTCGAAGACGATTGCCCGCGCCAATGCCACCCGTTGGCGCTGGCCGCCGGACAGTGCGGCAACATTGCGCTCCGCCAGACCATCCAGCTTCACGCGGGCCAAGGCGGCAAGCGCCCGCTGACGCGCCTCCGCTCCGGGCGTCTTGCGCAGCGCCAGTGGATACGCGACATTCGCCAGGACATTCATGTGGGGAAACAAAGCGTAATTCTGGAACACTATGCCGATGTCCCGTTTGTTGGGCGCCAGGCGAGTGATGTCCCGATCGCCCAACAAGAGTTTACCGGAATCCGGCCGGACAAAACCGGCCAGAGCCATCAGTAACGTGGTCTTGCCCGATCCCGATGGCCCGAGCAGCGTGAGGAATTCGCCAGCTTGAATGTCGAGCGAAACATCATCCAGTGCGATGTAGGACCCGTAAGCCCTGCTGACGCTGTCGATGGTGATCGGGAGCGACTTCATCATCTGCTCCAGCCTTGCAGCTGAGACTCAGCGGCTCATCATCTCATCGAAGGCTTTTTGGGCAGCCTCGCCGTTCTTGACCCACCATTCTGAATTCGAAAACACCGAAGTGCCGGCATTTTCGGGCGCGGTCGCAAGCGTCTTCAGGCGATCCTCGGGAATGAGGCCACCCTCATACGCCGCAGGATTGACCGGGCCATAGGCAATGAAATCGGTCAGCTTCGCAACTCGCGCGGGCTGCGTCATCGCTGCGATGAGCTTCATGGCGGCTTCCTTGTTCGGCGCTCCCTTCGGCACTCCAAGGCAGTCCGTGCCGATGACCGACCCCTTGAACGTGTAGTCAGCCGCGCCGCCATCTGCTTTCACAGTCTCTGCCCGTCCGTTCCAGGTGACGACCAGATCCGCCTCACCGTCTTTCAGCAACTGGGCGGACTGAGCTCCCGAGGTCCACCACACGGCGACATGTGGTTTGATTGCTTCAAGCCGCTTGATGGCGCGCTCCAGACCTTCCGGCGTGCTGAGCACGGAATAGACGTCCGCCGGCGCCACGCCATCGGAGAGAAGCGCGATC
This sequence comes from Mesorhizobium sp. BHbdii, assembly GCF_053848045.1. Classification (NCBI taxonomy): domain Bacteria; kingdom Pseudomonadati; phylum Pseudomonadota; class Alphaproteobacteria; order Hyphomicrobiales; family Phyllobacteriaceae; genus Mesorhizobium; species Mesorhizobium sp. BHbdii. Next base: position 501,602 of record NZ_JBSPKX010000003.1, read on the forward strand.
TCGATCGAGTCCTGCGCATTGGCGCGCAACGCGCGGCGGCCCGAGAATTTGGCAACGTCCCAGAATTCCGCCCAGGTCTTGGGCGGGTTCTCGCCATAGGTCTTGGTGTTCCAGGACATGACGGTGCCATAGGAATCGAACGGATAGCAGTAGTCGGACTTTGCGCCGTCCGGCACGGATTTGGGATCGATGATCATGTAGTCGAGTGGCTCCAGCAGCGACTGAGCGGCCGCCTGGGCGCCTTCCGGTGAGCCCAGGTGAATGACGTCGGTCGCTACCGCACCCGAAGTGACCTGCATCTTCAACGCGGCCAGGCCGTCGCTCTGGGTCTCCTCGCGGACATCATAGCCGAGCTCTTTTGCAGCCGGGCCCCACATGGCCTCTTTCATGGCGTTGCCATAATCGCCACCTGCGGTCGTGATGGTGACTGTTTGCGCATGGACGGGCAAGGCAGCCGAGATTGCGAATGCTGCAAGGGAAATGCGTAGCCAGGACATAGGTTCTCCTCCCCAACTTTTATCAAATGTTGCTCGAAATGGCCTTTTATTTGTAATCGTAACGTTACGATTGCATCTGAATGCGCTGGAGTCAAGCTGCTTCCTATGGCAGTTTGGATTGACCGGGATGTCGAATCCGGTAACGTTATGGCGGTCAGCAAATCAGCCGGCGCTTTCGCAAATGAAGTCGGGCGAACAATGGCCAATCTAAAGCAGATCGCGGCGGAACTTTCCCTGTCGGTGACCACGGTGTCCCGCGCTCTGAAGGATGGGCCGGAAGTGCAGCCCTCGACCATAGCCCGCGTCAAGGAGGCGGCTAAGCGGGTCGGCTATCTACCAAATCATCATGGTCGTGCGCTCAAAACCGGTCGAACGCTGACGCTGACGGCAATACTCCCGATGGAGACACGAGACCATCTGTCCGATCTGTTGAAGCTTCCTTTGATCGAAGGCATGACGCTGGCGGCGCGGCAAGCCGGGTATAGTCTGTCCATCTATTCCACCACTCCCGACGACGATCCCGTCGAGAGTGTGCAGCGGCAGCTTCAGGCGCGAAGCACGGACGGCCTGATCATCACGCGGTTGGTGTCGGGTGATCCGCGCGTCAAGCTGCTGTTGGACAAACGCATGCCATTCGTCGCGTTTGGAAGAACCGACCTGGATGCCCCGTATCCCTATGTCGATGTCGACAATGAACAGATTGCCTACGAGGCAACCCGACGGCTCATGGATAAGGGCTGTCGACGCATTGCACTGCAACTGCTGGTTCCGGAGGATCAGGCGAGTGCCATGCGTCTTGCCGGGTATGGAAGGGCAATGGCCGAGGCCGGTATTCCGATCGACCAATCGCTGATCGGTCATGGCATGTTCACCATGGAATCGAGCGCAGCCTGGTTCGATCGCTTGCTGGCTTGTTCAGATCCACCGACAGGCTTGGCATGCGCCAACGAACTGGGCCTTCTAGGGGCGCTACACGCTCTTGGCAGAAGAGGCCTTGCGCCGGGGAGCGACGTCCACATTGTCACGCGTGACAGCACGCAGCTGGCACGCTTCCTGCCGGCGAAGATTGGAGTTCATTCCGTGGACATGGCGGGGGTCGGACGCAAACTCATCGAAGTCCTGGAGAGCCGGATCATTAATCCGCTGGGGCCAGTGGAGACAATCTTGCTAAAGGGTGACTTCGACCCTGGCGAGTAGTCTGCTTCACGGCGCAACCGGTCGCCGCAATCCCGCAACCGTCCCGTCGAGCGGAGCACGTACGTTTCGACTGCAGGGGGCCGGCCCAAGTATGCAAGGCGACTGGCGAGACAAGTCGAATAGTCTCCGGCAACCCGTGATTGTATTAGCCGCGTTTCTGTGGCGCCGAGCGATACCGCTTGGCTGCAAGATGCTCTGGACATCACTCGACCGGGGCCGTGCCGACCTGACCGGCGACTTCCTGATCCAGCTCGGCGAGGAAATCCACGATGCGGGCCGCATTGTCGCCAAGGTCGTAGCGGCCGTAACGCGAGGCCGAACGCATGTCGACGATGACCGTATCGCCATCGTCGGTCACACGGATGGCGACGTCGGCGGGAAGGCTGAGGATGAAGCTCTTGGCCAGGGCGCTGATCGTCACCTCGCTTTGCCCGATCGCACGGGGAAACGGCGCCGTTAGCTGCCAATCCCGACGATCGAGCACGGTTTCGACTGCTTCCAGAACCCGATCGAAAGGCAGGTTGTAGCTGCGTCCGGTGACAAGCGGATAGGTCTCGGTCTGCAGGCGCTGCTCGCCCGGGGTCGGTGGCGAAAGCGCGTTCATATCCCCGGTCCGGGTGCTGGTGTCGAGCACCGGCGGATCGTCGAAATCAGTCGAGATGTCCCTGAGTGGCGGAGAAGTCGCTGCCCAGTAGGCAGCGATACCAAAGGGAGCAAGCACCATCAGTGCCAGCACCGTGCCGACGGTGAGATCGCGACCGCCACGGTCGCCGAAATTCCACAGTCTCGAAAAGGCAAATCCGGCGAACAACAGCGCAAAGGCGGCAAGCAGCGCGACAATACCGAGCACCCAAAGGAAGGCCGGCGTTTCAACAAGCTCATATCGGTGGCCGACGAGGACGGTCAGGAGCAGGACCGCCGAAAAAGCGCCTGTCCGCCGCGACCAGCCGGCCGCCTTCGACGTCTGTCGCTCGGGAATGTCCATTGTTTTCTGCACTGCTCCACCCGAACGAGCGTTTAGCGCCGTTTAGCGGCGGCTGGAAGGAGAAAGACAGCATCTCAGTCAATCCGTTGGCAGACGATAGTCCCTGAATTGCTGGCGCAAGGTGGTCTTCTGGATCTTGCCGGTGGCGGTGTGGGGAATTTCGTCGACAAAGGCGACGTCATCCGGCATCCACCACTTCGCCACCTTGCCATCCATGAAAGCGAGGATATCTATCTTGGTCGGCTCCCGGCCGGGCTTGCGGACGACGACAAGCAACGGCCGTTCGCCCCATTTCGAATGCTGGATGCCGATGGCGGCCGCCTCCGCCACATCCGGATGACCGACCGCGAGATTCTCGAGCTCGATGGTCGATATCCATTCGCCGCCCGACTTGATGACGTCCTTGGCGCGATCGGTGATCTGCATGTAGCCGCTCGGGTCGATATGGGCGACATCACCGGTATCGAACCAGCCTTCTTCATCGAACTGTTCGGATCCGATGCCGCCATAGTAGGCGCGCGCAACAGCCGGCCCGCGGACCTTCAAGCGTCCGAATGTCTTGCCGTCCCATGGCAGCGCGTTGTTCTCGTCGTCGGTCACCTTCATTTCGACGCCGAAGGGCGGATAGCCCTGCTTGCTCTGGACGTCGAGCCGGGCTTCGCCTTCAAGCCCGGCATAGCCCGGCTTCATTGTACACAGGGTGCCGAGCGGCGACATTTCGGTCATGCCCCATGCATGGATGACCTCAACATCGTAATTGTCCTGGAACTTCGTTGTGATCGCACGCGGGCAGGACGAGCCGCCGATGACGACCTTCTTCAGATAGGGAAGTCGTTTGCCGGTCTCCTCCAGATGCTGAAGCAGCATCAGCCACACTGTCGGCACCGCGGCGCTGAACGTCACCCTTTCGGTGTCGAGCAACTCATAGATCGAGACGCCGTCCATCTTGCAGCCAGGCATGACCAGCTTGGCGCCGATCATCGGCGCGCTCTGGCCAAGACCCCAGGCGTTGGCGTGGAACATCGGCACGACCGGCAGTATTGTGTCGCGCGACGAGAGCCCCATCGCGTCGGGCATCGCGGCGATCATGGCGTGCAGCACGTTCGAGCGATGGCTGTAGAGGACGCCTTTCGGATCGCCTGTCGTGCCCGAGGTGTAGCACATGCCGGCGGCGGTGTTTTCATCGAACGTCTTCCAGGTGAAGGCACCGTCGGCTTCGCCAAGCCATTCCTCATAGGCAACGACGTTCGGCAGCACCGTTTGCGGCATGTGCGCCTTGTCGGTCAGCACGATCACCTGCTTCAGCGATTTGACCGCGCCGGCGATCTTTTCAAGCAGCGGCATGAATGTCAGATCGACGAAGATCGCCTTGTCTTCGGCATTGTTCATGATCCAGACGATCTGCTCGGGAAACAGGCGCGGATTGAGCGTGTGATAGATCGCGCCGACACCCATGATGCCGTACCAGGCTTCGATGTGGCGCGCCGTATTCCAGGCCAAAGTGGCGATGCGGTCGCCAAGCCCAAAGCCATCACGCTCGAGCCGCTCAGCGACCCGCAGGGCGCGGCGATGAATTTCGGCGTAAGTGGTCCGGACGATAGGGCCCTCGATCGAGCGCGACACGATCTCGCGTTCGCCGTGCTGCCTGGCTGCGTTGTCGATGAGCTTGTGGCAAAGCAGCGGCCATTCCTGCATCAGTCCGAGCATTCTTTCCTCCCATTGGTTTTTCGTTCCATTGTGGGACGAACAAGCATATTGTCCAGCCATGACCGGGCAGAAGCAGCGCATTGGTCGAAAAGACAGGGAAAACCGCCACAATCCGGCCATCGTCGGCGTTAACTTTGATTAATTGGGCAGGGGTGCGATTGGCGAATGAAAGAGGTTCGCATGGACGCGCAGCTCGAAGACAAAACTCTCGAAGATACGCTCGCCGAAAGCCTGGCCGATCTGGTGCCGGACGCCAAAACCGTTTCCGAAGACGAATTCGTCGAAGTTGTCGGCGGCGCGCTTGAGGCGGTCGGCGGCACGCTGCTGTTCAAGATGTGCGTTCAGAACGAAGGCGAAGGCCAGCACGTCGCCGCGGCTTGCGTCGGCGATGGCGGCAACCGCCAGTTCCTGCTTCTTACCTTGCCGACCGGCGGTGGTGCACTCAAGGTCGAAACCGCGTCGAGAAGCACCAATCCGGTTGCCGGTATCGCCGCCGCCTATGCCGGGCTGTTGGATGCGTTTCAGGCTGCCGCCTGATCGGTCAACGGCAAAGGTCGTTTTGACGAGAGATCTGCCAACGCCGAAGGCGATGGTTTTTGAGTCTCGTATTCGACGGCGGTCTTGCGCGGCGCGCACGCCCGACACACCTTAAAGTGCGTCGCGTCAAAAGGACTTCACGCGACGCGCTTTAAGTTCTTATTTTTATTCCTGTCATTATCCCAAAACCGCTGCGCACTTTTGGGCGACATGCATTAGGTCGTGCAAGGAGAACCCGTCATGGACCAGATCGCCAATCCGTCACCCGGCTTTCAAAGCAACCCGGGTAAAGTGATCACTGTCGAGCCCTACATCGGAACTGTGACCGTACGCGCCGGCGACGCGGTCATCGCCTCGTCCAAGAGGGCCAAGGTGTTGACCGAATCCCCCTACCCCCGGGTCCTCTACATTCCATTCGAAGACATCGATTTCGACCAGCTTCGCAAGACGGAATTGTCGACTCATTGCCCATACAAGGGCGATGCGAGCTATTGGAGCGTGCTGCCTGCCGCGGAAGCAGGCAAGGATGCGATGTGGGCCTATGAGCAGCCTTTCGACGAGATGATCGAAATCCGCGATCACGGCGCGTTCTATCCCAACAAGGTGATGATCGAAGCCAAACCAGCCTGAGCGGGGACGGCTCGAGACCTGTCCTTACCGATCATCCGGTGGAACGGTCACGGCCAGCGTCGTGCCCTTTACGCGCGACCGTTCTTTGCAGCCTGTACCGCCGCCTGCGCGGCAGCCAGCCTGGCGATAGGCACGCGGTAGGGCGAGCACGACACGTAATCGAGGCCGACCTCCTCGCAGAAATGGATCGATGCCGGATCGCCGCCATGTTCGCCGCAAATGCCGAGCTTGATCTCCGGCCGCGTCGCCCTGCCTTTTTCGGCTGCCATCCGCACCAGTTCGCCGACGCCCTCAATGTCGAGCGACACGAACGGATCCTGCTCGATGACGCCCTTCTGGCGATAGGTCTCCAGGAAAGAGGCCGCATCGTCGCGTGAGATGCCGAAGGTGGTCTGGGTCAGATCGTTAGTGCCGAAAGAGAAGAATTCGGCCGCCTCGGCAATGACATGGGCGCGGAGCGCGGCGCGCGGCAGTTCGATCATCGTGCCGGTAAGATAATCGATCTTGACGCCGGTCTCCTCCATTACGCTCTTGGCGACGGCGTCGATCCGCGCCTTGACATAGTCGAGCTCCTTCACCAGACCGACCAGCGGCACCATGATTTCCGGAACCACCAGCGCGCCGGCCTTCCTGCCGGCCTCGACGGCGGCCTCGAAAATGGCGCGCGCCTGCATCTCTGCGATTTCGGGATAGGAAACCGCAAGCCGGCAGCCGCGATGGCCAAGCATCGGGTTGAATTCGTGCAGGGCTTCGGTGCGCTGCCTGAGCTTGTCGGGCGACACCTTCATGGCAGCAGCGACTTCGGCCACCTCTTCCTCGGTCTTGGGCAGGAATTCGTGCAGCGGCGGATCAAGCAAGCGGATCGTCACCGGCAGGCCGGCCATGATCTCGAACAATTCGAGGAAATCCGAGCGCTGCATGGGCAAGAGTTTTGCGAGCGCCGTTCGCCGGCCCTTTTCGGTGTCCGCCAGGATCATCTCGCGCATGGCAACGATACGGTCGCCCTCGAAGAACATGTGCTCGGTGCGGCAAAGTCCGATGCCTTCGGCGCCGAAGGAACGCGCCATGCGCGCGTCGAGCGGCGTCTCGGCGTTGGTGCGCACCTTCATGCGACGCACGGCATCGGCCCATTCCATGATGGCGGCGAAATCGCCCGAGAGTTCCGGCTGCAGCATCGGTACGGCGCCCTTCAGCACCTGGCCGTTACCGCCATCAATGGTAATGATGTCGCCCTTGTGGAACGTCGACCCCATCGCCATCAGCGTGCCGGCTCTGTAGTCGACGCGCAGCGAGCCCGCGCCCGACACACAAGGCTTCCCCATGCCGCGCGCCACCACAGCGGCGTGGCTGGTCATGCCGCCACGCGTGGTCAGGATGCCTTCCGCCGCATGCATACCGTGGATGTCCTCGGGACTGGTCTCGATGCGCACGAGGATCGCCTTGCGGCCTTGCGTCTTAAGCTCCTCGGCGTCGTTGGAGGAAAAGACGATCTCGCCGGTGGCTGCACCCGGAGACGCGGGCAGACCGATGCCGATCACATCGCGCGCCGCCTTCGGATCGATGGTCGGATGCAGCAACTGGTCGAGCGAGGCCGGATCGATGCGGGCGACGGCCTCCTCCTTTGAGATGAGCTTGTCGCGCGCCATGTCGACGGCGATTTTGAGCGCCGCCTTGGCGGTACGCTTGCCGGACCTCGTCTGCAGCATCCACAATTTGCCGCGCTCAATGGTGAATTCGAGATCCTGCATGTCGCGGTAGTGCTTTTCAAGACGGTCGGAGATGGTGACGAAAGACTGGAAGGCTTCCGGCATCAGCTTCTGCAGCGACGGCTTGTCGGAGCCGGCGGCAATGCGCGCCGCCTCGGTGATGTTTTGCGGCGTGCGGATGCCGGCGACGACATCCTCGCCCTGCGCATTCACCAGGAACTCGCCATAGAGCATCTTTTCGCCGGTGGAAGGATTGCGGGTGAAGGCGACGCCGGTGGCCGAGGTCTCGCCCATATTGCCGAAGACCATGGCCTGGACGTTGACCGCAGTGCCCCAGCTTTCGGGAATGTCGTGCAGGCGCCGATAGGTGATGGCGCGGTTGTTCATCCAGCTCGAAAACACGGCGCCGATCGCCCCCCAGAGCTGCTCGTGCGGATCTTGCGGAAACGGTTTGCCGAGTTCCTCCTCGACCTTGGCCTTGTAGAGTGCGATCACGCCCTGCCATTCGATGGCCGTCAGTTCGGTATCGAGTTCGTGGCCGAGCCCGCCCTTCTGGTCTTCGAGGATTTCTTCGAACACCTCATGGTCGAGGCCCATTACGACATCGGAATACATCTGAATGAAACGCCGGTAGCTGTCATAGGCAAAGCGCGCATCGCCCGAATCGGCGGCTAGCGCCTCGACCGTCTCGTCGTTCAGACCGAGGTTGAGCACGGTGTCCATCATGCCGGGCATCGAAGCGCGGGCACCGGAACGCACCGACACCAAAAGCAGTTTCGAGGGATCGCCGAAACGGCGCCCGGTCAGCCGGCCGATGTGATCAAGCGCAACCGCGACGTCCGCCTCCAGCGAGGCCGGGTACGTGCGGCCGTTGGCGTAGTAGGCGTTGCAGACCTCGGTGGTGATGGTGAACCCCGGCGGCACGGGCAGACCCAGGCTGCACATTTCGGCCAGATTGGCGCCCTTGCCGCCCAGGAGGTTCCTATCGCCGGCACGGCCTTCCGCAGCGCCGTCGCCAAAGGTGTAGACCCATTTGGTCATGCTTGCTCTCCGGTTGCAGGAGATTGAAAAGATTAACGAAGCCGAAGTTTCGCCGTGTCACATCCGAGCGATATGATGCTGCAGTGCGAAAGGCAAGGCGTCGCCCAAGCCGGCCGGCTTCTACAATCGATTAAGAAAAAGCGATGGCGAAAAGACTTGCGGCCCGGCGGCCATTTGAGTAGAACATAACGGGAACACTGGGTAACACCATGAAACTGACCGGAAAACTCGATTATCTGGAAATGCCGGCAACTGGTGGAACGCTGGATAGGCTCAAGGCTTTCTACAGCGCCGCCTTCTGCTGGCCGTTCACCGACTACGGGCCGACCTATTCGGCCTTTTCGGAAGGTCTTGACGGTGGCTTCCAGGCTGATGCCGGCGAAGCGCCCGCCAAGCCGCTTCCTGTGCTTTATTCCGAGGATTTGGAAGAAACCCTGGGCGCCGTCGAAAATGCCGGCGGCACGATCGTCAAGCCGATTTTGTCATTCCCTGGTGGCAGGCGGTTTCATTTCGTCGATCCGGCCGGCGGCAATGAAATGGCCGTCTGGGGTGAATAGACGCCATCGCCCGACAGCAGACGATGATATGCGAACGCCAATCTGCGGGAACCGGTGGATCAGTCCCGCGCACTTGCTATTCTCGGCATTGAGCTTTCCGTCGGCTCGTCCTATAAGGCCGCGCGCACAGCGGGCATGTTGCCGCTGTTGGGGCGTAGCCAAGTGGTAAGGCATCGGTTTTTGGTACCGACAATCCCAGGTTCGAATCCTGGCGCCCCAGCCAGTCATCTGATAATGAAACCAACAGCTTAGTTCACCTTTAAGACAACCGTGCAATGCAGTTGTCGAGATCAACAATAGTCCTATCATTTCGACAGCGTCTGTAGCTGCCAAAATATAAATCTCATTGCGCCGTTCCCTGCGGTGATTCCAGCGCTCTCTCCGCCAGCGCATCGGCAACGGCCATTCAACTCAGGTCGACTACTTTAGATGCTTGGATCGTCACAACTGACTTGGTGCCACTGATCCATCTGCCGCTCGCGTCTGGCCTACCTGGGCCGAGTTCGGGGCATCCTCAGCCAAGAGCGTGGTCGGCCGCGGTCCAACTGGTGCATGACCGGGGTCACCATAACGCCATGCATAACAATTGAACTCAGAACGGCGAAGCAGACGGTTACCCAAAGAATTGTCGCACCCTCGAATTCAGCCTGCCCAAGTGCAAATGCGAGGTAGTAGAACGATCCAAGGCCGCGTATTCCAAAAAAAGCAATCACGGCCTTTTCGCGTGATGACGTCTGAAATCCGATTAGCCCAACCCACGCCGCGAGCGGGCGCACAACGAAAAGCACCAAGGCGGTCGTGACGATCACCTGCCAACTCAAGGCGCCAAAAATCGACCCTTCTGCGATGGCTGCCCCAAAGCAGACCAGCAGGACCATCATCAGCAATCGCTCAATCTGCTCCGCGAAGTCGTGCAAGTTCTCATGGTACCGGTGCTGCCGCTCGACGGAGCGTAGCGCAACGGCCGCGACGAACACCGCAAGGAAGCCGTAGCCGTGAAGCATTTCGGTCGAGCCGTACGCAAGGCAAGTGATACCGAGCGCAACGAAGCCGTCTCTCGTCTCTGACAAACTCGACCGTTTTGGCAGATGAAACGTAAGGTAGCCCATAACTTTTCCGCCCAGCCATCCGATGCCAACGCCTGCGGCGATCTTCCAGAGAACGTCAACGGCGAGCCAGCGTGAGAAGAAAGGCTCGCCGGACGCACTGGACAGCGCAATTGCGATGGCGAGATAGACGAACGGAAACGCCGCTCCATCATTGAGCCCGGCCTCGGAGGTGAGAGCAAAACGCACATCATCCTCCTTGCCGGATTGCGGTGGACCAACCTGTATGTCGCTTGCCAGAACAGGATCAGTAGGCGCGAGAGCAGCCCCAAGCAGAAGTGCGGCAGCAAGGCCAAGCCCGAGAATTGACCAGCCGAGAAATGCAATTCCTGCGATCGTCAGAGGCATGGCGATGCCGAGAAGGCGCCATGACGGCTCCCAACCCCGCCAACTCACCGGCCGGTCCAGCTTCAGGCCTGCCCCCATCAGGGCGACGATGATAACCAACTCTGTGAGGCGCTCGGTTAGTATCCGGTTCTCGAGTGGGTTCACCCCTACGATCGGAGAGAATGGCGACCAAACCAAAAGAACCCCGATCCCGATGCAAACCATTGGCAGCGAAAGCGGAAGCTTCCTGAGAAACATGGGTAGCCAGGCCGTGAGGAGCACGATTGCTCCAAAAACCGCCAAGAGGAGGGCGTCCGACTGCATGTGGACTTAGACCGGTGAGCGCATGTTCGGAGCGCCGTCCTGCTTCCACCCCGAGCGCAAACAGGCACCCCTTCTCACCCAACATTCTCCCGCCATGTGCATCCCCAGCGCGTCGCTCGACCGACGCAATCGTAGCACGGACATGGAGCCGCTGTCCGCGCCCTAAGGGCAGATCACTGTCGGCGGCGACCCGGCGGCCTATATGCGGAGGCGCTATCGCGGCTTATCCTTCTCGAATTCGGTAGCTAAAGCTCGAGCAGGATTGATCCGTGTATCGGCTATTGGTGCATTGGCCATACGATCATTAGCATCGGCACAGCAACGATGATGACGAGGAACGATAGCGGCAGTCCCAGGCGTGGATAATCGCTGAAACGGTAGCCGCCAGGCCCCATGACGAGTGTGTTGCACTGGTGGCCTATCGGGGTGAGAAAATCGCAACCGGCGCCAATGGCGACTGCCATCAGAAATGCTTCCGGTCTGTAGCCGAGATCGCCAGCAAATTCGGCGGCGATAGGCGCCATGACCAGAACGGTGGCGGCATTGTTGAGGAATGGTGTAACGGCCATGGCGGCGACAAGGATGAGCATCAATGCGCCGGGCGCCGGAAGAACGGTGCCCAGTCTGGCAAGCTCGCCGGCTATTACTCCTGTGGCCCCTGTACTGCGTAGCGAATCGCTCACTGGAATGAGAAGGGCGAGCATGATGAGGATTGGACCATCCAGCGATTGGTAGACGTCCCGGACCGGAATGACCCTGAAAAGCACCATTCCGACCGCGGCCGCAAAGAACGCGACGGAGACGGGGAGCAGCCCAAACGCAGTCGCCAACATAGCGAGAGCAAGGATCGTTACCGGCACGATACCCTTGCGCACGCTACCAAGCAGGATAGCCCGTTCTGCCAGCGGCAGGCAGCCGAGTTCACGCAGTATCTCGGGTATCGTCGCTGCATTGCCCTGCAACACGATGACATCACCGAGCCTTAGCTGGATTTCGGCCAGCCTACGGTCGAGGCGCTCGCCGTGACGGCTGACAGCCAGGAGGTTGACATTGAAGCGGTCGTAAAGGGCAAGGCGCTGGGCTGACCAGCCGATCAAAGGGGAGCTTTCACCGATCACGGCTTCGATAGCGATCATCTCGCTGGCCGTGTCGTCACTGCCGACCCTATCGCCCGTGACGCTGAGTTTGCCCTGGGAAACAAGGCGATCCAGCGCCACTGGGTCGCCCTCGAGCAGCAGGATGTCGTTCGCCTTGAGGACAACGTCGGGCAGTGGCGTCATCCGCATAGTCCGGTTGCGCAGGATCGACGTCACGATAGCATCGCCGCCGGACAGCTTAATGAGGTCTGCGACGGTTTTCCCAAGCACCGTGGAATCGCTGACAATTCGGGCCTCTGTCAGGTAATTCTTGATATCGATGGCTTCATTCACCGACCCGCCGAGCTTTTCGCGCACCGGTAACAGCCAATAGAAAAGCAGCAGGAAGATCGTTCCGGCGGCGGCTAGGGCGGCTCCAACAGGTGTAAAGTCGAACATTGTGAAGGCGGTGCCGGTCAGCTCCTCCCGCACACGGGACACAACGATGTTGGGAGATGTTCCCACCTGCGTCATGAGCCCGCCGAGCAGTGATCCGAACGCCATAGGCATCAGGAATATCGAGGGTGAAACGCTCGACCGGCGCGCGAACTGGAAGGCGATCGGAATCATGATAGCGAGCGCACCGATATTCTTTACAAAGGCAGACAGGATCGTGACCACGATCACCAGCAGCGCCAGTTGCGACCGAACGCCCGATAGGTTGGGAACAAAGCGCTTGATGGCGACTTCCATGATGCCCGAGCGGGCTATGCCTGCGCTCACCAGCAGGGCACTGCCGACAATGACCACGATATCGTCGCTGAACCCGCTGAAGGCCTCGTCAAAAGGCACGATGCCAACCGCGAGTGCAAGCAACAGTGCCGCGGCTGCGACCAGATCATATCGATAGCGACCCCAAACGAGCGCCGCCATCATTACGAAGATGACGGCGAACGAGAGAATTTGCGGCGTAGTCATGTCTTCGGATGCTCCGCCGCTAATGCGGCTGATCAGAACGGCCAAACCGCCCTTTTGTTGCCTTCGCTGATCACGGTTTTGCTAGCACGGTTCTAAATGCTGAGCTTCCATGCTTGCGAACAAGCCCGTGTCGGCGATGGTCCTGCCTCTTGGGGGCCATCCTGGTAGCGTTGCATCAAGGTGCGCGATCGGTCAGTGCGCTTGCACCTTCCTCCGCGGCGCAATGTGCGCAGCAGTAGATAATGTCACCTTGTTCGACGCCATGTCCGATGATCCGGCACCCGCAATGCGGGCAGAGCGGCGCAAGTTTGTGGATCGCGCATTCGAAGCTGTCGAACGTATAGGTTTCCTCAGCTAGCTTCACTTCGAAAGCCTTGTCGTAGTCATTCCCGCATTGATCGCATCTGGCCATAGTTCTTTCCTTCTTCTTCATTGGCTCAAGCTCGACCAACCCGCCGCATGGCGACAGGTTCCCGTCAGGACCGTAGAGTCATTAAGCAGGAGACGAGCGCGAGCCGGCGTCACGCGCGCCGATGGATCAAGCGGATCACCTCCTCGATGCCCCGCGGCTCGATGTCGAGTTCCTTCAGGCCAGGCGCGCCGATTGCTGCCACATTGTCGTGCCGCATAAGATCGACCTGGTTGCGCGTTATGGGCGCTCCCGGAAGGAGTTCCGCGACGCCGGCCAAGGCGCCCCACGCCGCAAACGGCACCGGCATCAGCCTGATGTGGGTACCGAGCTGTCGGGCGATCTCCCGCAGCAGTTCCTTATAGGTGTAGATGCGCGGGCCACCGAATTCGAGTGTACATGAGCCCTTGTGGTTTCGCCCGTCGATAAGCCGGCTCACTGCTTCTGCGACATCTGCCACATAGACCGGCTGAAGCCGTGTGCCACCATCGCCGAACAGCGGATAGACCGGCAGGAGACGTATCAGCCTCACAATCGTCGTGAGGAAAACGTCGTCAGGTCCTGTCATGACGGCGGGACGAACAATAAAGGCGCCGGGAAATGCTCTCGCCACCGCCTCTTCTCCGCGCCCACGTGCCCCAATATATTTCGAATCCGATTGAGGATCGGAGCCGATCCCCGAAATCTGGACGAACCGGTCTACCCCGCCATCGCGCGACGCAGCGGCGAGATCAGCGGCAGCTTTCACATGCACGCGTTCAAACGTCTGCGCGCCCTGCTCGACATAAAGGCTGACAGCATTCACGATCGCCTGTGATCCGGCAATGGCCGAGCCGATCGAGGACGCATCCAATATATCCGCCTCGACGGCTTCGGGCATCCTTGCAATCGAAGAAAAGACCGGGCCCACACGAGCCGGGTGGCGGGATGCGGCGCGGACCGTGAAGCCTCTTTCAAGGAGCCGCTTCACGATCCTGCGCCCGAGAAAGCCTGTTCCGCCGAACACAGTGGCGATCCGTTCCGTGTTGAGATCGTCAGGATCCATTGCCATCCCTTCTTCGCGTGCCGGCCAAGCGCCTGCCGCGAGGATTGCCCTGGCCGGCGTATGAACCAGCCGTCGAACATCAGGACGGTTGGAGAACAACGCAGGAACGCTTTTTGTTCCAGTCAGCGCTGGGTTGATCGGGGGACGGCCGATGTCGCCATAGAAGGCGAGTGTTTGACGCTGAGTTGCTTTATCGTGCTATCAAACTGGTCGAGGCACTGCAGCGTCGAAATTGACAAATCATCGCTTGCAAATCGGTCGCCGCTGTCTTTTGCTCGCGCGACAGTTGTCCCATGACTGTTGAATGGTTGGCGAACGGATGAACAAAATCGATCGGCGACGGCCAGAGTCTGAAGCGGACGCCACCGTAAATGCCGCGCGGCTTGGAACGCGGTTGCGCCTCGCCCGGCAGACACGGGGCATGACGCTGAAGACGCTGGCGACAGCTGCGAACTGCTCTGAAAGCCTTTTGTCCAAGATCGAGAACGGCAAGGCTTCGCCATCCCTGCCCATGCTTCACCGCCTGGTCGAAGTTCTAGGGACCAATATCGGCTGGATGTTCGAACAGGTCGACGACGACGAGGCGATCGTGTTCCGCGCCGGCGCGCGGCCATTGATCTCGCTCGACGCGCTGAGGCGCGGCGAGGGCATTTCGCTTGAGCGCATCATTCCGTATTCGCCCGGTCACCTGCTGCAGTGCAATATCCATCATATCGAGGCGGAGGGCGAGAGCGAAGGTCCCATCCAGCATGTCGGCGAGGAAGTCGGCTATGTGCTCGCTGGCCGGATCAAGCTGATCGTCGATGGCAAGAGCCATGATCTCGCCACTGGCGATGCGTTCGTGTTCAGGTCGGAGCTGCCGCACCATTACCGCAACATCGGCAAGGAGAGAGCCAGCATTTTCTGGGTCAACACGCCGGCGACGTTCTGACGGCGCTCAGAGATCAAATTCGTTGACAAATATTCAAGTCTCTTGAATGTTTGCCTCGTGCCTGTAGCACCAATGGGACCAGCCGAACAGGTTTGGCCCGCAAGCAAGGGGAACCGTAAATGCGTCCGTTCAAACTTCTCTTCCGTTGCGCCGCCGTCATCGCCATTTGCTCGACCGCGATGGGATCGGCGTTCGCCGATACGTTCGCTCTCGTAAACATCAACCAGCAGGCCCTGTTCTTCAACCAGATCAATGAGGGCGCGCAGAAGGCCGCCGACGCCGCAGGCGCCAAGCTGGTCATCTTCAATGCCAACAACGTGCCGAGCGCGCAAAATGACGCGATCGAGAACTACATCACACAGAAAGTCGACGGCATCATTTTAGTCGCCATCGACGTGAACGGCGTCAAGCCTGCAATCACCGCCGCGAAGGCGGCCGGCATCCCCGTGATCGCCATCGACGCGCAGATTCCCGACGGCGACAACGTTGCGTTCATCGGTGTCGACAACGCCAAGGCTGGCGAGGATATCGGCAAATTCTACGCGGACTATGTCAAGTCGGAGATGGGCGGCACTGCCAAGATCGGCATTGTCGGCGCGCTTAATTCGTTCATCCAGAACCAGCGGCTCGACGGTTTCAAGAAGGCGGTCACTGACAGCGGCTTGGCGATCACCTTCCTCGACACGGTCGACGGCCAGAATGTTCAGGAGACCGCAATGAGCGCTTCGGAGAATTTGATGACCGCCAATCCGGACATGACGACGCTATATGCGACCGGCGAGCCGGCGTTGCTCGGGGCTGTTTCGGCCGTAACCAGCCAAGGCCGCACCGGCGACGTCAAGGTGTTCGGCTGGGACCTGACCAAGCAGGTCATTCAGGGCATTGACGATGGTTGGGTGGTGGCGGTCGTCCAGCAGGACCCTGCCGGCGAAGGCAAGGCCGCTGTCGAAGCATTGACCAAGCTCAAGAAGGGCGAAACGGTCGAGCCGATCATCAATATTCCGGTGACGATCGTGACCAAGGAGAATGTCGAGCAATACCGCGCGATGTTCCAGTAAACGGCGTCGATGACCGGTCCGCGGCGCCGCTTGAGGCTGCGCCGCGGACGCTTTGCAAATCCCGTGGGATCCAAGATGAGCAGTAGCGAGACCTATCGGGTGCGGATGAGCGGCATCTCAAAGCGCTACAACGCCATCCAGACGCTCGATGATGTGTCGCTGGTGCTGAAGCCGGGCGAGGTCCTGGGACTGGTCGGCGACAATGGCGCGGGAAAGTCGACATTGAGCAAGGTGCTGTCGGGGGCGGTGGTTCCCGATGCCGGCACGATCGAGATCGATGGCATGCCGGTGACCTTCAACTCGCCGGCGGATTCGCGTGCAGCGCGCGTCGAGATGGTCTATCAGGATCTGTCGCTCTGCGACACGGTCGATGTCGCCGGCAATCTCTTTCTCGGCCGCGAGCCGCGCCGCCGCATCGCCGGCATTTCCTTTCTCGACAAGAAGCGCATGCACGAACAGACGCGCCAGATGCTCGATCGACTCGGCATCGTTATCGCCGACACGCGGCTCAAGGTCGAGAACCTGTCCGGCGGACAGCGGCAGTCGATCGCGATCGGCCGCGCCGCCTCGTTCGAGCCGTCCGTGCTGATTATGGATGAGCCGACGGCAGCGCTTGCCGTCGCCGAGGTCGAGGCTGTGCTCGATCTGATCCGCGCAGTGAGCGCCCGCGGCGTCAGCGTTATTCTGATCACCCACCGCCTTCAGGATCTGTTCCTCGTATGCGACCGCATTCAGGTCATGTACGAAGGACGCAACGTCGCCGAGCGGCTGATCGGCGAAACCAATATCGAAGATGTCGTCAACCTGATCGTGGGCCGCAAATTCAGCGCTCGTTCGGCCACCAGCGCCTATCGCGATGGAGCGCCAGCATGAGCGACGTGAGTTCGACCCACTCCGCTCAGTCTCGAAGGGTTCGCGAAGGCACATGGCGAGATGCGGTGCTCGCCAATGGCAGTGTCGTGTCGATCGCGTTGTTCTTTCTTGTGGTTTGCGTCATCTTCTCGGTGACGACGGACGCCTTTCTGACGTCGCCCAACCTGCTGAACATCCTGCGGCAGTCGGCCCCGCTGCTGATCGTCGCCGCAGCGATGACCTTCGTCATCACCACGGGCGGCATCGACCTTTCTGTCGGCTCCGTGCTGGCGCTGGTGGCAACGTTGTCGGCGACACTGCTGCAGCTGGGCCTGCCATGGCCGGCGGTCATCCTGGCCATGCTTGCGCTGGGTGCCTTGCTTGGCGCGGTGCAAGGCTATTTCGTTGCTTATGAGGGCATCCCGGCCTTCATCGTCACGCTTGCCGGGCTTTCGGTGATCCGTGGCGTGGCGCTGCTGATCACCGGCGGCTACTCGATCCCCATCGAGCCGGGAAGCCCTTTCACGGTGCTGGGCCGCGCCTGGTTTCTTGGCGTGCCGGCGCCTGCGCTGATCGCGCTGGCGATCCTTGCGATCGCCTATATCGCCTTCAACGAGACGCCGTTCGGCCGCTACGTGACCGGCATCGGAGCCAACGCCGAAGCGGTCAGGCGCGCCGGCGTCAACACGCGGCTGACGACGCTTTTCGTTTACGTGATTTCCGCCGCCGCGGCAGCACTTGCGGGGATCATCATTGCGGCCCGGCTCGGATCCGGATCGTCGAATGCCGGGCAAGGCTTTGAGCTCGAAGTGATCGCTGCGGTCGTGCTTGGCGGCACCAGCCTGTTCGGCGGCCGCGGAACGATTATCGGCACGGTGCTCGGCGCGCTTACCGTGGCCGTCATCGGCAACGGCCTGATCCTGGCGCATCTGTCGCCCTTCCTGACGCCGATCGTGACCGGAACGATCATCCTGGTCGCCATCTGGCTGAACTTCCGCCTGTTCCGCGGCGCCGTACGGAGCCGTTGAGCCTATGAGTGATCTCTTCGATGACGCAGCTCCCAGGCAGCGGCTGGCGATCGGGGTCGAAACCGGCCAGGTGATGACCGTGCTCGGCCCCGTTCCGGTCGAAGAAATGGGCGTGACGCTGATGCACGAGCACATCCTGCTCGACGGCGCGCGCACCTGGAAATGCCCCTGTCATCCCGACGACATGGCGCTCGCCGAGCAGCCCGTGAACATCGAGATCATCGGCGAACTGCGCATGAACCCTTACGTCAACCGCGACAATGTTTCGCTCGACGACAGCGACCTGGCGCTGTCTGAGCTGCAACGCTATCGCGCGCTCGGCGGCCACACCGTCGTCGACGCGACCAATATCGGCATCGGCCGTGAAGCGGAAAAGCTCGCCCGCATCAGCCGCATGTCCGGCCTGAAGATCGTCATGGGCACCGGCTTCTATCTGGAGCACACCCATCCCGAATGGCTGAAGACCATGGATGTCGATGCGGTGACCGAATTCATCGTCAACGATGTCGGCGGCGGCGAGATGCAGCCGACGATCCTGGCCGGTCTGATCGGCGAGGTCGGCGTCAGCAAGGACTTCACCTCCGAGGAACGAAAGTCACTGCGAGCTTCGGCGCGGGCCTCGCGCATCACGGGCGTGCCGCTGTCGATCCATTTGCCCGGCTGGGAGCGGCTGGCGCACGAGGTGCTCGATGTAGTCGAGGCAGAGGGCGCCGATCTTCGCCACACCGTGCTCTGCCATATGAACCCCAGCCACAACGATCTCGACTATCAGACAAGCCTCGCCCGGCGCGGCGCTTTCCTGGAATACGACATGATCGGCATGGACTATTATTATGCCGATCAGGACGCGCAATCGCCTTCCGATGAAGAGAATGCACGGGCAATTGCGGCACTTATCGACGCCGGCTTCGGCGACCGCCTGCTGCTGTCGCAGGATGTGTTCCTCAAGATCATGCTGACCCGCTTCGGCGGTTTCGGCTACGGCTATATCCTCAAGCATTTCGTACCGCGCCTGAAACGGCATGGCGTCGAGCAACCGGCCATCGACCGCATGCTGGTCGCCAATCCGAGGGCTGTGTTCTCGCGGCGGAACTGACTTACGACGGAGTTCAAATGTCCAAGAAAAAGATTCTGCTAGCCGGTGAATCCTGGGTGTCGACCGCGACCCACATCAAAGGCTTCGATCAGTTTCCGACGGTCACCTACCACACCGGCGCCGACGAATTGCTGACGGCGCTGAAGGCGACCGACTTGGATGTGACCTTCATGCCGGCGCATGAGGCGCAGCGCAGCTTTCCGCAAACAATGGAGGCGCTTTCGGCCTATGATGCGGTGGTGCTCTCCGACATCGGCGCCAACACGCTGCTTCTGCATCCCGACACTTGGGTTCACTCGAAGCCGACGCCGAACCGTTTGCGCCTGCTGCGCGATTATGTGCGCGACGGCGGCGGGCTTTTGATGTTTGGCGGCTATTATAGCTTCCAGGGCATTAATGGCGGCGCGCGCTATCGCAAGACGCCGGTCGAGGAGGTGCTGCCGGTGAACTGCCTCGCCTTCGACGACCGCGTCGAGGTGCCGGAAGGGTTTTCGCCTGTTCTGAAAGGCTCCTCGGACCACCCGATCTTGAAGGGTCTCGGTTCGGCTTGGCCAATCCTGCTCGGCTTCAACGAGGTGACGCTGAAAGACGGGGCGGAAGTTCTGGCAACCGTGTCATCGGATTACGGATCGCTGCCGCTGCTCGTCGCCGGCCACTATGGCAAGGGCCGCACTGTGGCCTGGACATCCGATGTCGGGCCGCATTGGCTGCCACCGGAGTTCATCGCCTGGAAAGGCTACAAAACCCTGTTCGAACAGATGCTGAGCTGGGCGACCGGTGAGAGCTGAGCGATGCATGTCCATGTCGTGGGCAATGCCTGCGTAGACACGATGTTTCGCGTCGGCCGCTTCCCCGCCGCCGGCGAGACTTTGAACGCCAGCAGCTACGCCGACGGCCTCGGCGGCAAAGGCGCAAACCAGGCCGTTGCGGCCGCGCGCACGGGTGCTGCGGTGACGTTTTGGACGGCGCTCGGCAAGGACCGCGCAGGCGCATGGATCCGAGCCTCTCTCGACAGGGAGTTGTCCAACCTCGAGGTGAGCGAATTCGACCTGCCGAGCGACCGCTCGACCATCGTCATTGAGGCCGGCGGCGAGAACTTCATCGTCAGCGGTGTCGCCTGCAGCGAAGCGTTCGATCCGATCGCGCAAACGGCACTTGCGCGACGGATCGCGTTCGGCGACATCGTCGTCTGTCAGGGAAACCTGCGAGGCGCCGCGATAAATGCCTGCCTGCGGGCAGCACAGGAAAATGGCGCGCGCACCGTCCTGAACGCCAGTCCTATCAATGCGGCGGCTTTGCCTGACTTCGGTCTGGCGCAGCTGTTGGTCGTGAACCAATCCGAGGCGAAAGCACTGACCGGCGAGGGTGATATGGCAGCTGCGGCCGACGCGCTCGCGGCCAAAGGCGCCGGAACAGTCGTGATCACACTTGGCGCGGAAGGTTGTCTCGTGCTTGGCCCGGACCAGGAAGCAGCGCTTCGTTTGCCGGCGCCCCGCGTCGAAGCGCTCGACACCAGCGGCGCCGGCGATGTGTTTTGCGGCTGTCTGGCCGGCGGGCTTTCCAAAGGAATGTCGGTTACCTCAGCGCTGAAGTTCGCGCTCGCGGCCGCGGCAATTGCGGTGACTCGCCCGGGCACATTGATATCCTGTCCTTCCGCGCCTGAAATGGCGGCGCTCATCGATGAAACGGAGCTCTTATGACCCAACTCGGCCAATCAGGCGCCGACGCGCTCGTAGAACTTTTCGGCCGCACCAAGGTGGTGATCGGTGTCGTTCATCTTGCGCCGCTTCCTGGCTCGCCGCGCTTTGACGGCGAGGCGGTCGAGGCGATCTATCAGCGGGGTCTCGATGATGCGAGGTCCTATCTCGACGGCGGATGTGACGGCGTGATCGTCGAGAATCATGGCGACATCCCCTTTGCAAAACCTGACGATATCGGACCGGAGACAGCGGCCTATATGGCGGTCGTTTCCGACCGTATCCGCCGCGAACTCGGCAAGCCGGTCGGCATCAATGTGCTCGCTAACGCCGCGATCCCTGCCCTTGCGATCGCCAGTGCCGCCGGCGCGGGTTTCATCCGCGTCAATCAATGGGCGAATGCCTATGTCGCCAACGAGGGTTTTGTCGAGGGCGAGTCGGGTCGCGCGGCGCGCTACCGCGCCAAGCTTCGCGCCAACGGCATCCGCGTTTTCGCCGATGCTCATGTCAAGCATGGCGCACACGCCATCGTTGCCGACCGGCCAGTGGAGGAACTCGTCAAGGATCTGGTCTTCTTCGACGCCGACGCCATCATTGCGACCGGTCAGCGCACCGGGCACGCTGCGGATCTGAGCTACATCCGCATGATCAAGGAGGCCGCCGGCCTACCGACGCTGGTCGGCAGCGGCGTGACGCCCGACAATGCTAACGATATCCTTGGCATCGTCGATGGCGTCATCATCGCCAGCGCACTGAAGCATGACGGCGTCTGGTGGAACCAGGTCGACCCTGCCAGAGTAAAGACCTTCATGGCCGGGCTGAGGCGATGATCGAGCGGCAATGATGCCATTCTGTTTGTGGCCGGAGCGAAGTCGCGGGGCCGCAAACGCGGATGCCAACAGGCAACGATGACACTCAGGCCGCAGTCACCTTGTCGTTGATCCTGCAACCCATTCGGACCGGTACCAGTCGACGAATTTCTTCAGACCATCTTCGATCGAAACGCTCGGCTTGAAGCCGAAATCGCGCTCCAGTGCCGTCATGTCGGCATAGGTCCGCTCGACGTCGCTGCTCTGCATCGGCTCGCTGTGGCGGATCGCCTTTACACCGAGCAGTCTTTCCAGAGTGTCGATGAAATCGCCCAGCCGCACCGGCCGGTTGTTGCCGACATTGTAAATCCTGCTGGGTGGGGCCTCGGCCATGGGCGGCTTGTCGAGCACGGCAACGACCGCCCGCACCACATCGTCGACATACGTGAAATCCCGCCACATCTCGCCATTGTTGAATACCCGGATCGGCTTGCCCTCGAGGATCGCCTTGGTGAATATCCAATAGGCCATGTCGGGCCGGCCCCAAGGGCCGTAGACGGTGAAAAACCGCAAGCCGGTTTGCGGCACCCCGAAGAGATGGGCATAGGTGTGGCTCATCAATTCATCTGACTTCTTGGTAGCAGCGTAGAGCGAGACGGGCCTGTCGACCTGATCGGTCTCGCTGAACGGCACCTTGCGGTTGCCGCCATAGACCGAGCTCGACGAGGCATAGACCAGATGCTCGAATGCGGGCTGCGCGCGACAGAATTCGAGCACTTCGAGATGGCCGACGACATTGGAACGGACATAGAGCCTCGGATTGTCGAGTGAATGGCGCACACCCGCCTGCGCGGCGAGATGGACAATCCTGGTTATGCCTTGTCCGGCCAAAGCGGTAGCGAGCGCGCCCTGTTCGGCGATCTCGATCTCATGAAATGAAAAATTCTTGTGGGGCTGAAGGCGGGCGAGCCGCCCCTCTTTAAGCGCCAGGTCGTAATAGTCGTTCATATTGTCGACGCCGACGACTGCTTCCCCCCTGCTCAAGAGGTGGTGGCAAACGTAGCTGCCAATGAATCCCGCGGCTCCAGTGACAAGTATAGGCAACAAGGTTCTCCATGCACATGATCGCGAAATCGAGATCGATTTCCGAAACGACCATGTGCAACATCAAAATGCTACATCCGAATGAAGGACCGTCTCAGCTCGTGCTATAGCCGATAGGCGCTACCGACAAGCTGTGCTGTCGACGCGTCAGCTCGCCTCGCGCAGAGCCTCGGCCGCCTGCAGATCGACCGACACGAGCTGGCTAACGCCCTGCTCAGCCATGGTCACCCCGAACAGCCGGTTCATGCGGGCCATGGTGATCGGGTTGTGCGTGATGATGACGAAGCGCGTCTCGGTGGTGGCGGCCATTTCGTCCATCAGATTGCAGAAACGCTCGACATTGTGATCGTCGAGCGGTGCGTCGACTTCGTCGAGCACGCAGATCGGCGCGGGATTGGTCAGGAACACGGCGAAGATCAGAGACATCGCCGTCAACGCCTGTTCGCCGCCGGAAAGCAGCGTCATCGTCTGCGGCTTCTTGCCGGGCGGCCGCGCAAGGATTTCGAGACCGGCCTCGAGCGGATCGTCGGACTCGATCAGTTGCAGTTCCGCCGTCCCGCCGCCGAACAGATGCGAAAACAGCCGCTGGAAATGACCGTTTACCACGTCGAAGGCAGCCAGCAGCCGTTCGCGGCCTTCGCGGTTCAGGCTCTGGATCGCCTGCCGCAGCTTGCGGATGGCCTCGATGATGTCCTCGCGTTCGGAAACGATGGTCTCGAGCCGATCGGACAGTTCCTTCTGCTCTTCCTCGGCGCGCAGATTGACGGCGCCCAGGCGCTCGCGCTCGATCTTCAGCCGGTCGAGTTGACGCTCGATCTCAGTCATCTCCGGCATCGGGCTGTCGGCCTCCAGGCCGGTGTGGCGGATGACCAGATGCGGCGGCGTGTTGAGCGTTTCCTGAATGCGCGCCTCGACCTCCAGCCGTCTTTCGTCGGCAGCGGTCAGCCGCTCTTCGGCGCGGACGCGCGTTTCGCGCGCCTCGGCCAACGACTGGATTGCTGATGTCGCGGCCTTGTCCAGTTCGGACTGCTTGTTCTCCGCCTCCTGCAACCGGTCGCCGGCTGCCTGGCGCAGGCTTTCGGCTTCGGCAAGCTGCGACAGCAAGGCGCGCCGCTTGGCGTCGATCTCGTCGGGTGCGTCGGCCAGTCTTTCGCGCTCGGCCTCGGCCTCGGCCTTGCGTTCGCCGAGTGCCGCGATCTGCGTCGAGGCGTTTTCGGCGCGCTCCAGCCAGTTGCGGCGTTCCTGGCCGATGGCGTCGAGGCGGCGCGTTCGCGCTTCGGCTTCCCGCCTCAAGCCTTCGTGGACGGCGCGGGCATCGGCAAGGGTGGCGCGGTCGCGAGCGACGTTGGCGGCCGACTGTTCGAGCTGCAACTGCAGATCACCGAGGTCGGGAGCGCTTTGCAGCAGCATCTCCGCCTCGACGAATGCCGCCGCCGTCTCTTCATGGCTGTCGACGATACGCGCGCGGGCCTCGTCAAGTGCGGCGCGTCGGCTCGACAGCTCGCCGCCGGCCTTCTCGGCCTCGGCCAGCGCGTTGCGGGCGGCGTCCAGCCCATGCTGGGCATCACGCCCGGCTTGACGGGCGTAGCGCTCGGCCTCGCTCGCCCGGGCAAGCGCCTGCTCGGCATGGGCAAGAGCCTCTTCGGCCTGGCGCAGGATGCGGGTCGCGTGGACCGCCTCGGCGTCGAGCTCGGCCAGCCGGTTTTTCTGCGCCAGCCGCTGCGCGGCCGCGGTCGGCGCGTCGGCGCTGGCGGTGAACCCGTCCCAACGCCACAGCGCCCCTTCGCGGCTGACCAGCCGCTGCCCGGGAGCAAGCAGCGCCTGCAGCCGCTTTCCGTCGCCGGCCTCGACGATGCCGATCTGCGCCAATCGGCGGGCCAGTTGCGCCGGCGCTCGGACCACGCTGGCAAGGCTCGCGATGCCTTCGGGTAGAGCGGCGTCGCCGGGCTGGACCTCGCTTTGGCCCCAATGAACCGGCGCGCTGCGGTCGAGTGGGACGTCGAGATCCTCGCCAAGGGCCGCGCCCAGCGCCGTCTCGTAGCCGCGTTCGACGCTGATCTGCTCCAGGACAGAGGGGAAGAGGTCGCCGCTCGCGGCATTCAGGATCTTGGCCAGTGTACGGGCCTCAGTTTCAATCCGCGCCAGCTCGGCCTTTGCATCCTGAACCGGCGGGCGGGCAGCGCTTTCCGCCGCGCGCGCATCGACGACAGCCTGTTCGGCGGCAATCGCTGCGGCTTCGGTCTCCTCCAGCAGCGCCAGCGCCTGTTCGACCAGCAGCCGCTTCTCGGCGGGATCGGGCAGGCCGGCGACCCTCGAAACGATGTCGGACAATTCCCGGTCGACATCGGCGAGCTGGCGGGCGAAACGGTCGCGGCGCTCGGCGGTATCGCGCAGCGTTCGTTCGATCTGGTTGCGGGAGGCGGCGGCCTCCGCCCGTTCGGCCGTGAGGCCAGCGAGTTTGGCTTCACTCGCGGCAAGCGTCGACGCCGCCTGTTCGAACGCCGCTCGGGTGCTGGCCTCGCGCTCGGCGGCGCCGGCGTTCTCAGTGTTGAGCACGGCTTCTTCGGCGGCGAGGCGCTCAAGAATATCCGCATTGTCGCGGACCATCCGCTCCTCGCGGGCGATGTCGCCGTCGAGCTGCTGGAGCCGGCGGTCGAGTTCCGCTTGGCGGGCGTGGATGCGGCCCGCTTCCTCTTCGATCTGCGTCTTGGCGATCGACAGGCGCTGGAAGGCGGCAGCAGCGGCGGCTTCCGCATCGCGCAGTTCCGGCAACCGATGCGCGCTGATCCCTTGCTCCCTGGCGGCAGCCATCTGGGCGGCGGCGCGGTCGCCAACCAGTGCCGTAGCAATCGCCAGCGCCGAGCGCGCCTCGCCTTCTTGTGTTTTGGCCAACGTCCAGCGCAGATGCAGCAGCGTCGCCTCGGCCTTGCGGATGTCGGCCGACAGGTTCTTGAAGCGCGACGCCTGGCGGGCCTGGCGCTTCAGGCTTTCGATCTGGCTTTCCAGCTCGCCGACGACGTCGTCCAGCCGTTCCAGATTCTGTTCGGCCGCCTTCAGACGCAGCTCCGCCTCGTGGCGCCGTGTGTGCAGACCCGAAATTCCGGCCGCCTCTTCCAGCAGCGCGCGGCGCGCCTGCGGCTTTGCCTGAATCAGCTCGCCGATGCGGCCTTGCCCGACCATCGAGGGCGAGCGCGCGCCGGTCGACTGGTCGGCGAAAAGCAGTTGCACGTCCTTGGCGCGGGCTTCCTTTCCGTTGATACGGTAGAGCGAACCCGCCTCGCGCTCGATGCGCCGTGAAACCTGCAGTTCGTCTGCGTCGTTGAAGGCGGAGGGCGCGCTACGGTCGCTGTTGTCGAGGAAAAGCGTGACTTCGGCGGTGTTGCGGGCAGGACGCGTTCCCGAACCGGAAAAAATCACGTCGTCCATGCCGGACGCACGCATGTTCTTGTACGAGCTTTCGCCCATCACCCAGCGCAGCGCCTCGACAAGGTTCGACTTGCCGCAGCCGTTCGGCCCGACGATGCCGGTCAGGCCGCGTTCGATGACGAACTCGCCGGGTTCGACGAAGGACTTGAAACCGAGCAGGCGAAGGCGCGAAAACTTCATTCGCGCCCCATAGCCAAGTTCTGCAAAAGTGTTCCGCGGTGTTGCGAACAGAATCCGCGGCACAACAAAAAATCGCGCACGCCGAAGCGCAGCCGCTTCGGCGCCGCCGAAATGTCAGAGCAGAGGGTCGATAATGGCCGAGATTTCCTCAATCGACAGCGCCCCCTTGTAGGTCTTCCCGTTGATAAAGAAGGTCGGCGTCGAGTCGACCTTGAATTCATCGGCGCCGCGCTTTTGGACCGATCTCACATCGTCCAGAAGTTTCTGGTCCGTCAAGCAGGCCTCGAACGACTCCTGTGTAAAACCGGCCATCTTGGAGATTTGCAGCAGGGCGTCCTTGGTATTGGCAACACCTGCCCAGTTCGCCTGCTGCCTGAACAGAACGTCCACCATCGGGAAATAATTGTCCTTGGAGCAGCGTGCCAGCATGAAACCGGCCTCGGCGCTGGGGTCGAACGGAAATTCGCGCAGGATAAGGCGGGCCTTGCCGGTGTCGATATATTTCGTTTTCAGCTCAGGCAGGGTAGTTTCGTGGAAATGCGCGCAGTGCGGGCAGGTCATCGAGGCATATTCGACAATGGTGACCTTCGCGTCATCCTTGCCCAGTTGCTCGTCGGGCAGTGCGCCGGGTTTCAGCAGAGCCGCCATGTCCACCGTGCCCTGGGCCTCAGGCGCCTTGGCCGCGGCAGGAGTGGCCGGCTTCATCGCATCGGCGGGAGCCGCAGGCTTTGCATCCTGCGCCACGGCTTTCTCGCCCGAGTCGCTGCATGCGGCGAGCAGAGCCACGGCCGGAATGGCGGCCAGCGACGACAAGAGGTTTCTGCGGGACAAAAGACGGGCCATACGAATCACCTGACAATGGTTGGATTTTGCAATGCAAAGGCTAGAAAAGGCGAGAGTTGGCGCGAATTAAGGCATCGCCGTCCCCATTCCAATCGCCAAATCTTGTGTGCGCGATCACGAAAGCGCGAGATCAATGCTGGTCGCCCAAAAGTGCGCAGCGGTTTTGGGAGGACGACATGCATAAAAATCAAGTCTTCCTTTGACCGAGAATGGTGGCGCCGAGCCGCTCCAGCGCAGCGCGCAGTCCGTCATCCTCGATCATCCCGACCGTGCCTGACAACTTCGCCTTCTCGGCCGGGGTCAGCGGTCGGAAGCTTGGTTTAGGCCGCCCTTTGTCCGCCGTCACCGGCTTTTGCACGATTCTGATCCGGCCGATAGCATTGAAGCCGAGGAAGGCGTTGACCCTGTTAATGATCTCGCCGGTCTCGTGCTGCAGATGGAGCGCGGCCACGCCTTCGCAGGCGATGACCAGAACCGCCGGCTCGAACGGATCATCTTCATGCATGCGGCGCGGCCACTGGATCTTTTCAGGGCGCGAACGGCTGGCGAGCCGCGGCCCGGCAATCTCCTCCCAGGACTGGACGAGCCCGATCGACATGCCGGCCCGCTTCCGCAACACCGGATCGAGAATCTGGGTTGCGAGATCACTCACCGGAACGGGATTGCCGAAGGGCCTTTTCCCTGCCATGTGCGTTCTCCAGTCACGACCTTCACCACGCATCGGTTAGGCCAGTCCTCGATCAATGGCACTGCACGACCAGACCCGCAAGACCGCATCCGGAGACACCGGCAGAGCCGCCTCTGGAGAAAGCGGCGAGATCGCGTCCCGCCTGCTCGCCTGGTACGACGCGTATCACCGCGACTTGCCGTGGCGCGTTGCGCCGCGCGAGTTGGCAAGCGGCATACGGCCCGATCCATACCGCGTCTGGCTTTCCGAAGTCATGCTGCAGCAGACCACGGTCGAAGCGGTAAAATCCTATTTCCGGGCCTTTGTCCAGAAATGGCCTGATGTTGAGGCGTTGGCTGCGGCACAGGCCGAAGATGTCATGAAAGCCTGGGCCGGGCTCGGCTATTATTCCCGCGCGCGCAATCTCAAGGCCTGCGCCGATCTCGTCGCACGTCAAGGCGGCAGGTTTCCGGACACGCAGACTGCCTTGAGAGAGCTGCCCGGCATCGGCGCCTACACGGCGGCGGCGATCGCGGCGATCGCCTTCGACCAGCCGGCCGCGGTCGTCGACGGCAATGTCGAGCGGGTCGTTTCCCGGCTGTTCTCGATTGCCACGCCGCTGAGCGAAGCCAAGGGAGACATACGCGCCTATGTCGAGCGCATGGTTCCAGCGACCAGACCGGGCGATTTCGCCCAGGCGATGATGGATTTGGGCGCGACGATCTGCACGCCGCGCCGGCCCGGTTGCATGCTGTGCCCGCTGCGAGAGGATTGCAGCGCCACTGTTTCAAGCGATCCCGAGCGCTTTCCTGTCCGCCTGCCGAAGGGCGAGAAACCGTTGCGGCGCGGGGCTGCCTTCGTTGCCGTACGTGACGATGGCGCCATTCTTTTGCGCAAACGTGCGGATAAAGGCCTGCTCGGCGGCATGACCGAAGTACCGACGACCGGCTGGACCGCGCGGATCGACGGCGCCATCACGGACGCGGCAGCGCCCTTCCCCGGCAACTGGCGGCCAGCCGGCCGGATTGGCCATGTCTTCACCCATTTCGCGCTCGAACTCGACGTCTTCAAAGCGATGACCGATGGCACCGCCCCGGCGGGGCATTTCTGGTCGCTGGCCCACGAAATTTCCGGCGAAGCGCTGCCCACCGTCATGAAAAAGGTAATCGAAGCGGCGATACCGGGGGCGACGAAGAAGCAGCGCGCACATTGAATGGCCTACATCACCCCACATAAATTGCATTGAACGAGGACTGGAATGACCGAAATCCGCCACATCGTTTTCGACATCGGCAAAGTGCTGATCCACTACGATCCGAACTTGCCCTTCAGCCGATTGATCCCCGACGCCGACGAGCGGAAATGGTTCTTCGACAATGTCTGCACGCATGACTGGAACATCGAGCAGGACCGGGGCCGGACCTGGGAAGAGGCCGAGGCGCTGCTGATCGCCGAACACCCGGACCACGCCGAAAACATCCGCAACTTCCGCCGCCTCTGGCACGAGATGGTGCCGCACGCTTATGACGACAGCGTCCAGATCATGGAGAAGCTGATCGAGAGCGGCCACGACGTCACCATGCTGACCAATTTCGCCGCCGACACGCTGGCTGAAGCCCGGCAGCGTTTCGACTTTCTCAACCGTCCGCGCGGTGTGACCATTTCGGGCGAGATCGGCATGATCAAGCCGGATCGCGGCATTTACGACCATCATGTGACCGCGTTCGGCCTCGAGCCCGCGGCCACGCTGTTCATCGACGACAGCCCGAAAAACGTCGACGGTGCCAAGGCGGCCGGCTGGCAGTCGGTGCTGTTCACTGATGCAAAGACGCTCGAGGCGGACCTCAGAGGGCTGGGGGTCAGAGTGTGATTTGAATCACTTCGGCAAGCCGATTGATAATCCGCTTTAACATGGCAGACACATACGATCCGTTCGTCAGGCCCCTGCCCGCTCCATGCCGAGTCGGGCGATACGGCGAAGCTCGTCGATCGGGGTCAGGCCGCCGCTGCGCTCATAATGCCAGAAGGTCCAGCCGTTGCAGGCATCCAGCCCCTGAACTTCCGCGCCGATCTTGTGGATCGATCCGGCGCTGTCGCCGACCGCCACCGTGCCGTCGGCGCGCACCCTGGCGGCCCAGCGCTTCTTGGCGTCATAGAGTGTGGCACCCGGCAGCATCAGCCCGGTGTCGATGAGGCTGACGAAAGCAACGCGCGGCTCGGCGCGCTTGCCGGTGAGCACGGTGAGATCAGCGCGGTCCAGCGGCCGGATTGCATCGATGCGCTCGTTGGCGGCGTCGATATAGGCCTGCTCACGCTCGATGCCGACGAAATGGCGGCCGAGGCGCTTGGCCACCGCGCCGGTGGTGCCGGAGCCGAAGAAGGGATCGAGCACGATATCGCCGGGCTTCGTCGATGCCATCATGATGCGGGCGAGCAGCGCTTCGGGCTTCTGCGTCGGATGCAGCTTGTCGCCATTTTCGTTCTTCAGGCGCTCGCCGCCGGTGCAGATCGGAAACAGCCAGTCGGAACGCATCTGGATGTCGTCGTTCGACGCCTTCAGCGCTTCGTAGTTGAAGGTGTAGCCCTTGCCCTTCTGGTCGCGCGAGGCCCAGATCATCGTCTCATGGGCATTCTGGAAGCGGCGCCCGCGGAAATTCGGCATCGGATTGGTCTTGCGCCACACGACATCGTTGAGGATCCAGAACCCCAGATCCTGCATCTTGGCGCCGACCCTGAAAATGTTGTGGTAGGAGCCGATGACCCAGATGGTGCCGTTGGGCTTCAGCACGCGGCGCGCCGCCAGCAGCCAGGCCCGGGTGAAGGCGTCGTAGACCTCAAAACTGGCGAACTGGTCCCAGTCGTCGTCGACGGCATCGACCTTGGACTGGTCGGGACGATGCAGATCGCCGTCGAGCTGCAGATTGTAGGGCGGATCGGCAAAGATCACGTCGATGGATTTTTCGGGCAGCCGGTCGAGCGCGGCGACGCAATCGCCCTTCAGGATCGTATCCAGCCATTCGGATTGCTGGGGAGCATGGGAAAGCTCGTCGAGAAGACGCACGGCAGACATTGTGACACCCAAAGCACGCGTTACTGTTTACTCCCTGTTATGGTTACCGATCAGCGTAAATATTCGATGAAGGCCGACGGTGCGGAGCCCAGGTAATTTGCGAAAAACGGTCTGTTGGTGTATGCCGCGCCGCCTGAACCGTCTCAGCCCCTCCCTCCCGCTTTCCGGATCGCTATGCCCCAGCCAGACCTTGTCATCTTCGATTGCGACGGCGTGCTCGTCGATTCCGAAATCATTGCCGCGCGCATCGAAGCCGAGCTTTTGACGTCGGCCGGTTACGAGATATCGGCCGAGGAGCTTTCTGAAACCTATGCCGGGCTGACCTTCAAGGACATCATGATGCGTGTCGAAGAGAAGTCTCGCATCCCGTTCCAGGCCTCGCTGATCGATCGTGCCGAAGAGCTGGTCGACCGCCGGCTGCGCGCCGACGTGCGCGCCGTCGACGGGGTGCACGAGGCAGTCGCCGCGGTGACAGCCCCGCGCTGCATCTGCTCGAATTCGCGCACCGAGCGGATCGAATTCATGTTGGAGAAGGTGCGTCTGCTGCCGTTTTTCACTGGGCACATTTTTTCCTCGCTGGAAACGCCGAGCGGAAAATCCAAGCCGGCGCCCGACGTGTTTCTCTTTGCCGCGGAAAAACTCAAGGCCGACCCGGCGAACACCTTCGTCATCGAGGATTCCGTGCACGGTGTGACCGGCGCCAGGACAGCCGGCATGCGTGTGATCGGCTTCACCGGAGCGGCGCACAGCTATCCCGGACATGCCGACGCGCTGACCGAGGCCGGCGCCGAAACGGTCATCCGCCGCTGGGCGGAGCTGAAAAGCGTGATCGCCGCCCTGTCGGAATGGTCGGCGGATGCGTGATGCATGCGCCTCCGACCGTAGGCGGCTCCAACGCCGCCGCTATTCGGCCGCGGCAATCCTTTTGTCGGTCTTCTTCGGCGGGCCTTCGTCATAGCCGGCGAACGCCTGATAGTCCCGCGCGGTGGGCTCGGGAACGACAACGTTCGAATCGGTGAAGACGAACTGGGTGGCACTCGAGGGATTGGTAACCTGGACCTGATGTTGGTGAAGCTGCGAGTAAAGGACCTCGGTGCCATGCATCACAGCGATACGGATCGGCATGGTGATGGTACCCGGGCTGAACATCGGTCCCGGAACGACCTTGCCGGCGACGGCTATCTTCATCGTCAGCGAGCCGTTGGCACGGTTGCAGTCGCGGGTCACATCGGTGATCGAGGCCTGATAGATGATCTTCGCGGAATCGTCCTGCTGGTCGCTGCTCGCGTCAAGCGCGGCAGCTTCGGCGTCCTGAGCGGCGGCTTTTTTCTTGGGCTTTTGGCTGCCCTTGGCATAGGTGTTGAAGAAGGCGGTGCCGTCGCGCAGCGTCACTTTCGGACAATAGGCCTGCAATTGGCTGGCGAGAACCTTGGGGTCCGGCGGTGGTGGCGGTGTTGTGTCCGTCTTTCCGAAGCCCAGGATGCCATTGCCGCCTGATTGGCAGCCGGCGGCGGTAAGCATAAAGCCAGTGAGCGCCAGACCCGCGACAAAACGACTGTTGAACGTATGAAACGCCATGAACTGCACTTCCCTCTCGCAAAGCGGGTGACGTATATCAACCGCGCGGCAAAAATGCGACTGAACAAGTACGGAAATTAACCACTTTGCCGCGGACGAAACCGCCCGGCAGCAATGGAACATGACGATGCAATATGTGAGTACCCGCGGGGAAGCGCCCGTGCTTGGATTTTCCGACGCGGTGCTGGCGGGCTTGGCGCGCGATGGCGGTCTTTATGTGCCTGATACCTGGCCGCAGTTTTCGGCGGCAGAGATCCGCGCCATGCGCGGCCTTGCCTATCCCGACCTCGCCATCCGCGTGCTGTCGCCGTTTGTCGGCGGCGAGATCGCGATGCCGGTGTTCGAACGCCTGGTGCGCGAAGCCTATGCGACCTTCCGTCACGAGGCGGTCTGCCCGCTGTTGCAGACCGGCTCGAACATGTTCGTACTGGAACTCTTCCATGGCCCGACGCTTGCCTTCAAGGACGTGGCCATGCAGCTTCTCGCCCGGCTGATGGACCATGTGCTTGCCGAACGCGACCAGCGCGCCACCATTGTCGGCGCCACGTCCGGCGACACCGGCGGGGCCGCCATCGATGCCTTCGCCGGGCGCAACCGCACCGACATCTTCGTTCTTTTCCCGCACGGCCGGGTCTCGCCGGTGCAGCAGCGGCAGATGACGACGTCCTCTGCCGCAAATGTCCATGCAATCGCGGTCGAAGGCAATTTCGACGATTGCCAGGGGCTGGTGAAGGACATGTTCAACGATCACGCTTTTCGCGACCGGGTATCGCTGTCCGGGGTCAATTCGATCAACTGGGCCCGCATCATGGCCCAGATCGTCTATTATTTCTCATCAGCGCTGTCGCTCGGCGCGCCCGACCGGCCGGTTTCCTACACTGTACCAACCGGCAATTTCGGCGACATCTTCGCCGGCTACGCCGCCAAGAAGATGGGGCTGCCGATCGAGCGGCTGATCATCGCGACCAACGACAACGACATTCTGGCGCGCACGCTGTCGAGCGGCGAATATCGCACGAAAGGCGTCTTTTCGACCACGTCGCCGTCTATGGACATCCAGGTTTCTTCGAATTTCGAGCGCTTGCTGTTCGAGGCGGCCGGCCGCGACGCCTCGACCGTGCGGCGCTACATGAGCGGCCTCAAGCAGTCCGGCGCCTTCACCATCGAAGCGGGCGAGATCGCCAGGATCCGCTCCGAATTCGATGCCGGCCGTTCGACCGTGGACGAAGTCGCCGCTACGATCCGCTCGACGCTCGCAGCCAGCGACTATCTGCTCGACCCGCATACGGCCGCGGCCATGCATGTTGCGGCTGCGAAGGCAACCAATGCCGTGCCGATGGTGGTGCTGGGCACCGCCCATCCGGCAAAGTTCCCGGCCGCCGTCGAAGCCGCCAGCGGCGTGTCGCCGACCCTGCCCGCATGGCTAGGCGGGTTGATGACATCAGCGGAAAAATACACGGTACTTCCATCCGACCTGAAAATGGTGGAAGATTATGTTAGCCGCCACACGCGGGCGGCAAGTTAGGGAGTATCAGCTATATGGGTGTTGAGGTAAGCCGTCTGTCGAACGGCCTGACAGTCGCCACCGAAACCCTTCCAAGCCTCGAATCCGTCGCTCTTGGTGCCTGGCTCAAATCAGGCGCCCGCAACGAGCGTAGCGAAGAGCACGGAATGGCCCACTTGCTTGAACATATGGCGTTCAAGGGAACCAGAAGGCGAAGCGCCTTCGAGATCGCCTCGGAAATCGAGGATGTCGGCGGCGAGATCAATGCCGCTACCAGTGTCGAGACCACCTCCTATTATGCCAGGGTGCTGAGCGACGACGTGCCCCTGGCCGTCGATATCCTCTCCGACATCTTGCAGGAATCCGAGTTCGACCCGCAGGAGCTGGAGCGCGAACAGCATGTGATCCTGCAGGAGATCGGCGCCGCTCACGATACGCCCGACGACATCGTCTTCGACCGCTTCACCGAGACGGCTTTCCGCCACCAGACGATCGGCCGCTCAATCCTCGGCACGCCGGAAACCGTCAAATCCTTCACCTCGAAGCAATTGCACAAATTCATCGAACGGCAATATGGCGCCGAGCGCATGGTGGTCGTCGCCGCCGGCGACATCAAGCACGACAATTTCGTGCGCGAGGTCGAGAAGCACCTTGGCGGTTTCCGCAGCAAGTCCGACAACACGATGCCGCAATTTGCGCAATATGTCGGCGGCGATTTCCGCGAGGACCGCGACCTGATGGACGCGCAGATCGTGCTGGGGTTCGAGGGCCGCGCCTATCATGTACGCGACTTCTACGCCTCGCAGGTCCTGTCGATGATCCTTGGCGGCGGCATGTCGTCGCGTCTTTTCCAGGAGGTCCGCGAAAAGCGCGGGCTGTGCTATTCGGTCTATGCCTTCCACTGGGGTTTTTCCGATACCGGCATATTCGGCGTCCATGCCGCGACCGGGCAGAGCGACATCGCCGAGTTGGTGCCGGTAGTCATCGACGAGTTGCAGAAGGTCGGCGAGAACATCCTGCAGGAGGAACTCGACCGGGCACGCGCCCAGTACCGTGCAGGCCTGATCATGTCCGCCGAAAGCCCGGCCAGCCGCGCCTCCCAGATCGCCCGGCAAATGCTGCTGTTCGGCCGGCCGATCGCCAAAGAAGAGCTGATGGAACGGCTGTCGGCGCTAACGGTCGAGCGGCTGACGGACCTGTCGTCACGGCTGTTTTCGACCAAGCCGACGCTGACTGCCGTCGGACCAGTGGGTACGCTCGCTCCCTATGAGGCGGTCCTCGAATCGCTTTCGGGCACGCAGACCACGGCCCGAAAGCTCGCCGGCTAAAGTCCATCAAAGCGTCATGTTCGCGCTCCCTTTCTTTCGCCGTGACCTGCCGGCACTGAAGGGTGACCGGGTCACGCTGCGCGTGCCGCTGACCAACGACTACCGCGAATGGTCGGTGCTGCGCGGGGAAAGCCGCGCCTTCCTGGAGCCGTGGGAGCCGCGGTGGAACCCCGACGAGCTCGACCGCACGGCCTGGCGGCATCGCCTCAGCCGCTATCGCGAAGACTATGCGCAGGGAACGGCGATAGCCTTCTTCATCTTCGAGAAAGGCAGCGGCAAGCTTGTCGGAGGAATCACCCTCGGCAACATCCGCCACGGCGTCGCGCAAAGCGGCCATATCGGCTACTGGATCGGCGAGCGCTACAGCGGCCGTGGTCTGATGACCGACGCGGTCAAGGTCGTGACGCGCTTCGCCTTCGATACGCTGAGGTTGCACCGGATCGAAGCTGCCTGTATTCCCGACAATGCCCGGTCGATCCGCGTGCTTGAAAAAGCCGGATTCCGGCGCGAAGGACTTCTGCGATCCTATCTCAGGATCAATGGCATCTGGCAGGACCACTACCTCTACGCCCGGATCGAAGACGATCCGCCGGGCGCGGGAACGAAGGACTAATTTTGACGAATTTCCTGCGAATCGGGTCGTTGTTCGCCTTTGTGCTGACGGCAATCGTCATGCTCTGCGCGGCGTCCTCGGCCTTCGCCGTCGAGCCGATCAAGATCGCCCGCGACGACGTGGCGCTCGACCTTTCGGGCGCCGTCGAAATCTACCGCAACCAGGGCGAGAACTTTCAGGTGTCGACCGCTCCAGGCCCGGACGGCATCGTGCGGCGCATCGAGGTCGAGGCCAATGATGCGCGCTCGACCGGCGACTGGGCGGTGTTCGCGCTTGCCAACACCACCGACCAGCAGCTCGACAGGCTGATTGTCGCACCGCATTTCCGGCTGGTGAATTCCGGCATCTTCTGGCCGGATCTCGGCTCGACCCGCATTGCCGCGATCACGCCCAGCGAGGGCTTCGCGCTTGACCGCCAGAGCAGCCCCGACGCCGATGTGTTCCGGGTGACGCTGAACCCCGGAACGGTGATCACCTTTATTGCCGAACTTGCCTCGCCCAAACTGCCGCAGGTCTATCTATGGGATCCGGAATCCTACAAGGACTCGGTCAATTCCTACACGCTGTTTCGCGGCATCGTCATCGGCATCGCCGGCCTTCTGGCGCTGTTCCTGACCATCCTTTTCGTGGTCAAGGGGACCTCGATGTTCCCGGCAACCGCAGCACTCGCCTGGGCGGTGCTCGCCTATATCTGCATCGATTTCGGCTTTCTCAACAAGGTCCTGGAAATATCGCCCGGCAACGAGCAGATGTGGCGAGCCGGAACGGAGGTGGCGCTTGCGGCGACCTTCGTGGTGTTCCTGTTCGCCTATCTCAACCTCAACCGATGGCACGGCCATTTCAGTTACGGCGCGCTGGTTTGGATTCTGGGGCTGCTGCTGATCGCTGGCGTTGCGATCGTCGATCCGGCGGTCGCCGCCGGCATCGCCAGGCTGTCCTTCGCCGCCACCGCGCTGACCGGCCTCGGCCTGATCATCTTCCTCGGCATACGCGGCTACGACCGTGCCATCATGCTGGTGCCCAGTTGGGTCATGGTCCTGTTGTGGTTATGCGGGTCGTGGATGGCGATCACCGGCATGCTCGACAACGACATCGCCCAGCCGGCACTGGGCGGCGGGCTGATCCTCATCATCCTGCTGATCGGCTTCACCGTCATGCAGCACGCCTTTGCCGGCGGCGCACTGCATCAGGGCCTGTTCTCCGATCTCGAACGGCAGGCGCTGGCCGTCGCCGGATCGGGCGACACGGTGTGGGACTGGGACGTGATGCGCGACCGCGTCGTCACCAAGCCGGATGTCAGCATCCAGCTTGGCCTTGCGCCCGACAGCCTGGGCGGAGCTGCTCGCAACTGGCTGCCGGTACTTCATGCCGACGACCGCGACACGTTCCGTACCACGCTCGACGTGGTGCTCGAACACCGGCGCGGCCGGGTGTCGCAGAATTTCCGCCTGCGCGGCGCCGACGGGCACTATCACTGGTTTTCGCTGCGCGCACGGCCGGTGATCGGATCGGACGGCGAGGTCATCCGCTGCGTCGGCACCATGGTCGACGTGACGGAGCAGAAAAAGTCCGAGGAGAGGCTGCTGCACGATGCCGTGCATGACAATCTGACTGGCCTGCCGAACCGGGAATTGCTGATGAATCGGCTGGAGGCGATCATTTCGATCGCGCGCACGGAAGAGAAAGTGCGTCCGACCGTCTTCGTGATCGACATCGACCGGTTCAAGCAGGTCAATGACGGGCTCGGCATCTCGGCCGGCGATACCATCCTGCTGACCGTTGCGCGCCGGCTGCACCGGTTGCTCAAGCCGAAGGATTCGCTGTCGCGCTTTGCCGGCGACCAGTTCGCGCTGATGCTGCTTTCCGAACAGGACCCGGCCCGCATCGCAGCCGTTGCCGACGCCATCAAGCATGCGATCAACAATCCGATCACCTTTGCCAAGCGCGAGATCGTGCTGACCGCCTCGATCGGGCTGGTCACCTGGACCTCGGCGCAGAGTTCGGCCGAGGACATGGTCAAGGACGCCGAGCTTGCCATGCACCAGGCCAAACGTTTTGGCGGCGACAGGATCGAGCCGTTCCGCCCCGCCTTCCGGACCGTCGGCACCGACCGGCTGCAGTTCGAGTCCGACCTGCGCCGCGCCATCGAACGGCGCGAATTCACACTCGCCTACCAGCCCATCGTGCGGCTGGAAGACGGCAGTGTTGCCGGCTTCGAGGCGCTTTTGCGCTGGGACCATCCGCGCCGCGGCATGATCCCGCCGGGCGATTTCATCCCGGTCGCCGAGAGCTGCGGCCTGATCGTGCAGCTTGGCCTGTTCGCTATGCAACAGGCCGCCGAAGATTTGGCGGGATGGCAAAAGCAGATCGGCGACGCGCCGCTGTCGGTTTCGGTCAATCTGTCCAGCCGTCAGCTCATCCGCCGCGATCTGGTCAGCGACGTCCGCTCGGTGATCGCGCGGGCCAACCTGAAGCCGCGCTGCTTCCGGCTCGAACTCACCGAATCGCTGGTGATGGACAATCCCGAGCAGACAGCCCATGTGCTGAACAAGCTGAAGAAGCTTGGCATCGGCCTGTCGCTGGACGATTTCGGCACCGGCTATTCCTCGCTGGCCTATCTGACGCGTTTTCCCTTCGACACGATCAAAATCGACAAGAGCTTTGTCGACGACGCGACACCGAAGCGCGCAGTGCTGCTCAAATCCATGGTCAACATGGCGCATGAACTCGGCCTTTCGGTCGTGGCCGAGGGCATTTCGGATGAAAGCGATGCGCTCGAACTGCGCCAGATGGGCTGCGAATATGTGCAGAGCTTCATGTTCGGCGCGCCGATGCCCGGCGATCAGGTGCTGAAGACGCTGAAGGAACAGTATCCGCTGGCTCAGGCTTGATTTTGTGCATGTCGGTTGTCCCAAGACCGCTGCGCACCTTTGGGCGACGTGCCGGGGGGTCCGCTTCCCGGCGCTCGGAGGTCGCAAGTCAACCGTCCTGGTCACCAAGTATTGAAAGTTTTAGTCTCCTCCCCGTGGCGGGCCCCATCAATGTTGGAAAGCCTGAATCAACGGCGGCGATAGAGATAGCTCTCGGAAAGGCCGAGGCGACGGCACGATTGAACGGCCGGGGATGAAGGAAGCACGATGCTCTCGCAGATTGCCGCCGTAGTCTTCACAAAAGCACGCTCCCACGGCGTCAGGGTCCAGCGGTCGCCGAGTGCCAAGCGCTTGCGCACCCAGCGCGGTAGGATCTCGACGGCCGCCTTCAGAAATGGCCGCTGAAGCGGTTGAGCCACTCCCGGCAAGGCGGGAACGTCTTCCATGATCTCCAGGAATTCCAAGACGATCGGCGACGCGACGAGTCTTTGCCTCATCGCGTCGAACAGCGCGTAAAGCTCGGCCTGTGACGTGGGCGAGCCGGCCGCACCATAGAGAAGTGCGACGGGGCGAGCCTCAGCAAACACCGCGTCCCGTTCGAAAAAATGCAGACGATGCACATAGACGTGATACGCCTCCATGAAACCAAACCCGGCCGTAGCTTGCACCCAGTCCAGCAACTCCGGGTCGGTGGCGTGGTATGGCTCACCTTCGCTGGTTCGACCTGAAACGCGCCCATGCATCCTGACCACACCTTCAATCATGGCCTTAGCCTTGGTTCGAGGGCCGTAGACCGTAACCAAGGCAGCGAGGCCCGTACGCTGTAATCGTCGGAGCGCGTGCGAGCGGAATGTGCTGTGCTGCCAAATGGCGTCGCGAACCCGCGGCTCCGCCAATTCGAGCAGCACCGCAGTAACCCCGCCGATGAAGAGCGCAACAGGGTTCTTGAAAATACGCCAGGACATCGAGGTGGGCGGTAACAGCGCCGGCTCGCCTTCCGGGGTCGAGAAGTCCATCTGAGATCCGAGCCGCTGGCGCATGAACGACTGCGCAAGAGTATCCACACGACGCTCAAGTGGGCGAGGCAGAGGGATGATGCCCGAATTGCCAAACATGGGTACGCCTCCGATTCCTGGGAACAACAAGTGTCGAACCAGTGCCTAGCGGATGCAGTATGCACACGAACGTCTTGGTCTTTCCGTCGTTCCAAATGATCAGCCTGGCGCGCTGCGCATGATCCGCAAGAACACCGGGCCCGGATGGTCATCACGAGCCCGGTCGTGCTGGCCTTATGGCGTAAGATCGAGCGCCGGCACGATTCTGTGGTAGGGCAGGCCTGCATCGTCGTTTAGACGCTTCACGTCGGCATCGGAGACAGCATCAAACAGGCACATGCAGCGCCCGTCCTCCGGGGCGAAGGTCGAGCGCAGATAGCTGATGTCGGTGCCCTTGGACGTCATCTCGGCGGCCTGGCTGATCGCCGCCTTCTGCGCATCTCCCAGAGCTTCCATGCTGATGCCCTTGAGGTCGCGTTCCACCATGTAGACAGTCATTTCCAGATCTCCTCCTGTGAACAGTGACCACAGGAGTTGAATGCAGCGGCGGGCGAAAGAGAACGACATTTTTTCTATCGATCGATAGCCGACAGTTATCGATGAAAGGGCTACAATGTCGTTTCGTGGAACCGCCTCGGGAGGGCTCGCCATGGAGATGTTTCAGGTCCGCTACGTGCTTGCTGCCGCGAAGATGCTGAATTTCACCAAGGCCGCCACCGATTGCAATGTGTCTCAGCCGGCGCTCACCAAAGCGGTCAAGACGCTTGAGGATGAGCTTGGCGCGCCCTTGTTCCACCGCGAGGGAAAGCGCGTCCTCCTGAGTGAGTTCGGGCGCTCCATTCTGCCGCATCTTCAGCAGATCATGCAGGAGGCCCACGCAACCAGGACGCTTGCCGACAATTTCAGGCTGCTCAACCAGGTGCCGATCCGCCTCGGCGTCATGTCGACCATCGGCCATGTGAAGCTCGCCCGGTTCCTGGCAAAGTTCCAGCGCGACTATCATGGCGTCGAGCTTGAAGTCAGCGAGGCGAGCGTTCAGGAACTGAAAAACAGGCTTGAGCAAGGCGATCTCGATCTGGCCGTCCTCAATCCGCTGGAGGGACTGGGAGCGGCTTTCCGCGTCCATGATCTCTACAGTGAGCGCTACGTCGTCGTATTCGCGCCGGATCACCGGCTTGCGAGCCTCAATGCAATCAAGTTGGTCGATCTCTCTCAAGAACCCTATGTCGATCGTCTGTCCTGCGAAATGCGGGACCTGGTGATGGGTGTGTGCCGGGAAAGAAACGTCAGCCTTTATGCCCGCTTTCGTTCCGAGCGCGAGGATTGGGTCCAATCAATGGTGCTGGCGCGGATCGGCTTCGCCTTCATGCCTGAATATTCGGTGACATCGCCTGAACTTCTGCAGCGTCCGCTGATCGAACCCGCGGTGGCACGCACCGTGTCCCTGGCTAGCGTTCCGGGCCGGCCCTATAGCCCGGCGACGGCGGCGATGGTCCGAGCTGCCCAGAGCTTCGATTGGCCAGGCTAGGCGTTTGTTGCTGAGCCTGATTTTAGATGCGTTCTGCCGCCCTGGCGGTCCTTGGACCGGTACCGACCCTATCCAGGATTACCGACACTCAATCGCTGCGCATTTTGGGCGATGTGGCTGCATGAGACGCGCAAAGTCGGTGAGATGGCCATGGCTATGCTCGCGGTGGGAGAGATGCCCTCCAAGCTCGGCCTCAAGCTTCTGGATAGCGCGGGTCAGCGCCGGCTGGGTCACGCAGCAGCGACGCTGCCCGGAATTAGCGGATTTCGTGTATCTCCATGGATCGCCCTTTCCCGATGACAGCCTTGCATCGGCGCGATGAAATATTAGCATTCTTTTTCTCCGAAACGACTGCAACTTTCTTGCTTCGTTGGAATCCGTTCGCCGAAGGAGCGCGGGAGAAGGCTCACAATGGCCGGATGGAAATTTGAGGGAGGACAATCATGACCTTGCCCAGTTACGCAATGAACCAGGCAAGTTTCCCGCAGATGTACGAGCGGTGGCTGGTCGGCCCTCTCTTCCGTCCATGGGCCGAGATGGCTCTTGACGAGCTGGAATTGTCTTCGGGCGATCGCCTACTCGATATCGCCTGTGGAACAGGAATAGTGGCGCGCGTTGCAAGAGAGCGGCTCGGTGAAGCCGGATATATCGTCGGCGTCGACATCAGCCCGGACATGCTTGCCGTGGCGCGGGCTGTAGAACCAGCCATTGACTGGCGCCAGGGCAATGCCGGCGAGCTGCCTCTGCGTAACGGTGAGACGTTCGACGTGGTCGTCTGCCAGCAAGGGCTGCAGTTCTTTCCTGACAGACCCGCGGCGGTGGCGCAGATGCGTCGCGCGCTGGCGAAGGGTGGCAGGCTGGCGATCGCCATGTGGCGCCCGGACGACGAAATCCCGTTCTTTCGCGAACTGCGCCGCGTCGCGGAGCGCCATCTGGGCGCCATCGCCGATCAACGGTACAGCTTCGGGGAAGCGGCTCCACTTGAGGCGCTGCTGCGAGACGCCGGCTTCCACGAGGTCCGATCAAGGATTATTTCGCGCACCATCCACTTCGGGGAAGGCGCACCTTTCCTGCATTTGAATACGATGGCACTGGTCGGAATGAGTTCTTTAGCCAAGGAAATGGGCGATCAGGAACGCAAGCGCGTCGTGGAGGAGATCGTGAGCGAGAGTGCGCCCGTGCTGCAACCGTATGGCAATGGATCGGGATTAGCCTTCGAGCTCAGCGCCAATCTGGCGACGGCCAAAGGCTAAAAGATCTCTCTTCACAAGCAACGCATCGCCTACGCAACGCTCGATAAAATCATCTTATTGTACATTACGAACTGCCCTCGCCGCATTGCGGCCATTGTGCCGCCACGATCCATGACTAGCTAGAGCAAGCACTGACCGTTCTTCTTGTCTTTTTCGACGTTGACGGCTCAACGTTGAAATAGATCTGCCCCAAAGCTATCTGGGCGGCTAGACAAGGAACGGAGGGGGACCTGGCGTCACTCCAAAGAACACGTGAATTCTTTGCTTGCGCAGACGTCATCCTTTCGGGCGGACGGCCTTTGTCGAAAAGGATCGCGGGGATTGGCTTGGCGGCGACAGTGGCGGCCATGCCATGGCCGGTCTATTCGGGAGTCTTGGTCAACGGAGTGACCGAAGCCGCGGTTGCCACTGCTGTTCCGTCCTCCGCTCTGAGTTTCCCCTCGGCTGCGCCCGAGTTCGACATCATCGATCCGGGCACCACGTTGACCTCCCGACACAAGGGAGAAGGCATACTGGCCGACGTATTGAAGGGTACCGTGGCCATCCTTTCCGAAGGCGCGGAACAGATCGTCATCGGCATGTCGGTGCACGAGTTCGGCGAATACAAGGTGTCGCAGTACATTGCCAGCGAGATTCTGCGTGCCGCCAAGGACACCCAATTTCCTGCCGACACCCTTTTCGCGATCGCCGAGAAGGAGTCCTCCTTCGACCTCAACAATCGCCCGCCTAAAGGGTCGGCACTTGGTCTTATGCAGTTCCTCGACCAGACATGGCTCGAGGCGGTGAAGAAGTACGGTGCAGAGTTCGG
The DNA here is from genome assembly GCF_053848045.1 of Mesorhizobium sp. BHbdii. Lineage (NCBI taxonomy): Bacteria > Pseudomonadati > Pseudomonadota > Alphaproteobacteria > Hyphomicrobiales > Phyllobacteriaceae > Mesorhizobium > Mesorhizobium sp. BHbdii. The sequence continues at coordinate 545,022 of NZ_JBSPKX010000003.1, forward strand.
TCTGGGCGACGAAGCGGAACTGATCCGGATCCGCTTAGAGGGCAAGCGCAAACACCATTTCGTCGACGACAAGGCCGATGAACAGCGCATTCTTGAATTCAGGCGCGATCCCTATCTGTCGGCAGCACTTGCGGCCAAGAACCTTCTCGCGGCCAAGGAACGCATCGAAGCCCGTCTCGAGAAGGCCATGGACGAAAGGGATCTTTACCTCCCCCATTTCCTTGGCACCAGCGGCGCAGCACAGCTCCTGTCAAACGCCGACGAGACGCCCAATGCCACGGCCAGCAAAATCTTCCCCAAGGCGGCGCGCTTCAATACCGCGATGTTCAGGGCCGAGGGAAAACAGCTCACCGTCGGCCAGTTCCACCAGCGCCTGCGCTCCTTCTTAGAAGCCCGCATCGGCAAATACAGCGATGTCGAAAGCCGCGTGAAAGAGGCTGACCTGTCCTGGACAGCCGGTATCGAGAATCTCGTCTACGATTTGGGCAAACGGCTGGCGTCGGCAATGCAGCGGTAGCCAGCCAGATATCGGGTTTTCACCACTAGGCGTGACCGGCCGCCAGGCTGAGATGCGCGAGGTCGATACCGATCGAGGCGAGAATCCGGTCGTATTTGCGCTCGATGTCGGTATCGAACAGAAGCTCCGCATTTGCCGGGCAGGTCAGCCAACCGTTCTCGGCGATTTCGCTTTCCAGCTGACCGGCGCCCCAGCCCGAATAGCCGAGCGCCATCAGCGCGTGTCGGGGCCCACGGCCCGACGAAATGGCGCGCAATATGTCGACGGTCGCGGTCAGGCAAATGTCGTCGGAGACGGCGAGCGACGATTCCACGCGGTAGTCGCCCGAATGCAGGACGAAGCCGCGGCTGCGGTCCACCGGTCCGCCGTTGCGCACGACGAAGTCGCGGGCCTGCGCGGGCAAGCGGATCGCCTCCTGTTCGTTCATGATGCCGAGCTGCACGAGCAGATCCGGAAACAGCATCTGCTGCGTCTGGTTGATGACCAGGCCCATCGCGCCTTCGTCGCTGTGCGCGCAAATGTAGATGACGGAGCGCGTAAAGCGGTCGTCCTTCATGCCGGGCATGGCAATCAGGAACTGGTCGTCGAGAAAGCCGCGTCCCGCAGCCATCTTCTTGTGGCGCAACAAGTCCATGAGAGGAGCGTAACGCGTTTCTGAAGCGCCGAAAAGATGCGCCGCGCGCGATTTGGTCGCGGATGTGCAGCTAAGGTCACGCAAAAGCTGTGCCCGAGGTCACGCAAATATGATAACAGCGACGCCATGAAGTCATTGCGCAGCCATGAACGGACGCTCAAATCACCGTCATGCAAAGCTTGAAAGTCCTGCTGCTCAGCGCCGCTGTTGGATGTGGAACCGGCCTCACTGCCGCAGCCTCCTCGTCGGCCTGGTACAATAGCGAAGGCGGCAGAGTGCGGCTTGTGACCAGCGGCAAGCCCGACGAAGCCGGGCGCATCCATGGCGTCCTCGATATTGCGCTCAAGCCTGGCTGGAAAACCTACTGGCGCGATCCGGGCGACGCGGGCGTGCCGCCGCAAATCGATATCTCGGCCAGCACCAACATTGCCAACGCGACGTTTTCGTTTCCGCCGCCCCAGCGCCACGACGACGGTTACGGCAAATGGGCCGGCTACGACCATCCGGTTTCGCTGCCGGTGACATTCACGCTGTCGGCGCCGAACGAGCCGGCCGTCATCAATGCCGATATCTTTCTCGGCATTTGCGAGACGATCTGCATCCCGGTGCAGACGAAGCTGACCATCGATCCGGGCTCCGATCCGGACAATGCCGAAGACGCCGCTTTGGTGAAGGCGGCCCTTGCAACGCTGCCTGCGCCCGCAAGACCCGATTTCGGCGTCAATATCCTGCCGGGCGACCGCGAGACACTGATTGTCGAGGCGAGCTTTCCGGGCAGTCCCGAAGCGGCGGATTTCTTCGTCGCCGGTGAGCGGGATTACATGTTCGGCGTGCCGGCCCGCAGCGAAAAGAATGGCAAGCTGGTGTTTGCCGTGCCGATCCTCGACAGGCCGACGACGACACCGACGGATGGCGGACTTTACTACACGCTGACAACCGGGGCCGGCGCCGTCGAAGGCCTGCTGCCGTTTCCTTGATCCCGAGCAAAGGATGTTCAGGTCGAACATCCTTTGCCCAGCCTCCCCAACGGTTGCGGGGAACGGCTGAATTCGCTATCGCAAGGACACTTCCCTTCCATCTCTCAAGTGAGGACCTCGATGATGATTGCCGTTGGCGACAAGCTGCCCCAAGCGACCTTCAAGACGATGACTGCCGACGGCGCAAAAGCGATCACGACGGCCGAGATCTTCTCGGGAAAGAAGGTGGTGCTGTTCGCCGTTCCCGGCGCTTTCACGCCGACCTGCTCCAACAATCATCTGCCCGGCTATCTGGACAATTACGACGCCATCCTGGCGCGCGGCGTCGACACCATCGCCGTCGTCGCCGTCAACGACGTTCATGTGATGGGCGCCTGGGCCCGCTTCAGCGGCGGTGAAGGCAAGCTCCTCTATCTAGCCGACGGCAATGGCGATTTCGTCAAGTCGATCGGCCTTGACGCCGATCTTTCCAGCGGCGGCATGGGGCTGCGCTCGAAGCGGTTTTCGATGATCGTCGACGACGGCAAGGTCACCGCGCTCAATGTCGAGACAAAGCCTGGCGTCGATGAATCCGGTGCGGCTCACATTCTCGGACAGCTTTCCGTTTTGGCGACAACATAGGCCAAGGTTTGCCACGGTTCTTTTGGCCTGACGATCACGCTTAGTCGAGCGCTGAGTGTCCAACTGGGCGGACGCTCCAAGACTTCTGGGCCGCATGATCCCCAAACAAAAACCGGTACCGGTTTTCGGGCTCGTGCGCTAGCTGTTCGGAGTTGCTTGCTTTTGGGGGACCTCAATGATGTTTGACCACTTCTGGCGCGCTGTGGTGATCGGCATCGGCGCCACGGCGCTCATGGACCTCTGGGCGATTTTCCTGAACATGGTATTTGCTCAGCCGCGGCCGAACTGGGGACTGGTTGGCCGCTGGGTCTGGCATCTCAAAGACGGCAAGGTATTCCACGACGATATCGGCGAGGCAGCACCCTACGCGCATGAATCGGCGCTGGGCTGGGCCTTCCACTACTTTGTCGGCGTCGTCTACGGCATCATTCTGGCCGTTTTGGCGGGAGCGGCGTGGCTGGCCGCGCCGACCTTCCTGCCGGCCTTGATCCTCGGCATCGTCACCGTGGGCGCCGGCTGGTTCCTGCTGGCGCCCGGCATGGGCGCCGGCTGGGCCGCATCAAAGCGCCCCAACCCGATGCAGATCCGCGCCCTCAACCTCGTGTCGCATACTGTGTTCGCGCTCGGACTTTTCGGCACGGCGCTGCTGATCCGTTGAATACGGCGGACCAGACTGGTTAGTAGCTCTGGGTCGAGCGGCGCACTTTCTTGCCAGCCGGCTGCTTAGCTTGAGTGCTTTCCCTAGATGAAACGGGCGCGGGCCTGGCCATCTTGTTCTTGAACGGCGCCATGCCGAGCCGCGCCAGTTCGTCGGCACGTTCGTTCTCCGGATGGCCGGCGTGGCCCTTGACCCAGTGCCAGACGACCTGATGGCGGTTGCGCGCCTCGTCGAGTGCCTGCCACAGTTCGGAATTCTTCACTGGTTGCCTGGCAGCGGTCTTCCAGCCGTTGCGCTTCCAGCCGTCGATCCAGCTGAAAATGCCGTCCTTGACATAGTTGCTGTCGGTATAAAGATCGACGGCACAGGGTTCTTTCAGCGCATTGAGCGCCGAGATGGCCGCCAAAAGTTCCATGCGGTTGTTGGTGGTAGCAGCCTCGCCGCCCGACAGTTCTTTCGTGACGCCGTTGAAGCGCAGGACCGCCCCCCAGCCGCCAGGCCCCGGATTGCCCGAACAGGCACCATCGGTGAAGATTTCAACGCGCTTGGTCATGTCAGTCCATATTCGGAAGGAGATTTGATCGCCCGGTGAAAACGCATCCGCCTGATATATTCGGTCGGATCGCGTTTCACGACCAGCCCGCCATTGGCAACGGTCAGCCAGTCGTAAAGCCGGGTCAGCATGAAACGCAGCGCCGAGCCGCGTGCCAGGATAGGCAGCGCAGCTCTCTCCTCGCCGCTCAAGGGCCGCACGCTTTGGTAGCCGGCAAGTAGCGCCGTGCCCTTGGTCAGGTTGAAGGAAAAATCCTTCTCGAAACACCAGGCGTTGAGGCAGGTAGCGACATCATAGGCGTAGAGATCGTTGCAGGCGAAATAGAAGTCGATCAGCCCGGACAGTTTCTCGCCGAGGAAGAAGACATTGTCCGGGAAAAGATCGGCATGGATGATGCCCTCCGGCAGGTCTTTGGGCCAGTTCCGCTCGAAATCGGCGAAGTCGGCATCGACCTCGGCCGCCAGTCCCGGCTCGACCTCGTCGGCGCGAAGGCGAGCGGCGCTCCACAGCTTGCGCCAGCCATCGATTGCAAGGGCATTCGGACGGGTCATAGGAAAGTCGGCGCCGGCAAGATGCAGTGCCGCCAGCGCCTTGCCGACCTCGCCGCAATGCGCTGATGTCGGCCGCCGCAGCGAAAGGCCTTCGAGGAAGGTGATGATGACCGCCGGCCGGCCGGCAAGCGTTCCGATGACGTCGCCATCATGCGCGGTCACCGGAAGCGGGCAGGAAATGCCCTTTCTGGCGAGATGGCCCATGAGCCCCAGGAAGAACGGCAAGTCGGCCTTGTCGACGCGCTTTTCGTAGAGCGTCAGGATGTAAGAGCCGCTGGTTGTATGCAGCAGGAAATTCGAGTTCTCGGTGCCTTCGGCGATGCCCTTGTAGGACAAGAGATCGCCGACCGGATAGGCCTTCAGGAACGCGCCGAGCTCGCCTTCGTTGACGTCGGTGTAGACCGCCATGGGCTCTTCACGCGGCTCCGTTGACGAAGGCCATGTCGGCCGCCGTCAGTTCGACATCACGCAGGACCCGCATCACCGGAAAATCCTCGGTCTCTGTCGCCGTCACCGCCAGCTCGATCGTCACGTTGAAGCGCTGCCGGAATGCATCGATGATCTCGTCGACGATGATTTCCGGCGCCGACGCGCCTGCCGACAGACCGAGCGTCGAGATGCCGGCAATGTCAGTCCACGGGATTTCGGAGGCGCGCTGCACGAGAAGCGACATCGAGGCGCCGGCGCGCTCGGCCACTTCGACGAGACGCCGCGAATTGGAGGAGTTCGGGGCGCCGACGATCAGGAAGAGATCGGAGCCCGCGGCGGTCTCCTTGACCGCTTCCTGGCGATTGGTGGTGGCGTAGCAGATCGATTCCGCTGCCGCCGCATGCAAATCGGGAAAACGATCCTTAAGCACCCGAATAATGCCGGCTGTGTCCTCGACCGACAGCGTCGTCTGGGTGACGAAACCGAGCGCCTGCGCGTCTGCGGGCACCAAATTCGCCGCGTCGGCTTCGGTCTCGATCAAGGTGACGGCGCCGTCCGGCAATTGCCCCATCGTGCCGATCACTTCCGGGTGGCCGGCATGGCCGATCAGAAGCACATGGCGGCCGAGCCGCTGGTGGCGCATCGCTTGCTTGTGGACCTTCGACACCAACGGGCAGGTGGCGTCGAGATAGAAGAGGTTGCGGGCCTGGGCGTCCGCCGGTACCGACTTCGGCACGCCATGGGCCGAAAAGACGACCGGGCTCTGGCGATGCTCCGCCGGTATCTCGGAGAGCTCCTCGATGAACACCGCACCGAGGCTTTGCAGCCCCTCGACGACGTAGCGATTGTGTACGATCTCGTGGCGGACATAGACCGGCGCGCCGTATTTCTTCAGCGCCAGCACGACAATCTGAATGGCGCGGTCGACGCCAGCGCAGAAGCCCCGCGGCTGGCAGAGCCTTATCGTCAGCGGTGGCTTTGTGGTCGTGTGAAGCATGATTACCGGCCGGTTGGTCGTAGCATGAACTCAAGTCTTGAACTCAAGGCGCGAAATGAGGTGCGCACCCCTGCCCTGTCAAGGGCGCCGGTGCCGATCATTAGAGCGACGTGCGTCGATTTGGACGCACAAAGTACGCTCTAACACTTTTTATCTACGCATCGTGCTTTCCGAAAATCGATTCCGATTTTCGGGCCGATGCGTCTTTCGCCGGGCGGCGAAGCATGAAGATGAGGACGCCGGCAAGGGCAGCGGCAAGGCCGTACCAGGTTACGGCATATTGCAAATGGCTGTTCGGCAGGTCGATGATGGTAACGCCGCCGACCGGCAGCCCACCCGGGTTCGGCGTGGCGTCCGCGTCGATGAAGAATGGCACCAGCCCCGCGCCAGCCGGCAGACCGGCGCTGGCCGCCATGGCGTCGCGATCCTTCCAGTAGAAGATGTTCTTCTGCGGATCATTGTCGGGAAGCATCATCGAGGGCTTTGCCGGCAACGGATTGCGGGCGAGCCCCGTCACCGTCACCTGGCCCGCACCCTGGCTTTGCGGGCGCTTGGCCGCGTCCTTGAGATCGTACGGTACGAAGCCGCGATTGATCAGAACAACGCGGCCGTCCTCCAGTTGCAAGGGCGTGAAAACATCGAAACCCGACTGGCCTTCCCAGGTCGCGAAGAAATGTCGCTCGCCTTGATGCAGGAAAGTGCCTGATACCGTCACCGGCGTGTAGTCGACGTCGCCGGTGGAGGTGAACCGCTTTTCGACCTCGGCCAAAGGCACAGGTGCAAAGTGCGTGCGCTGGTCGATAGTCTGAATAAGACCCTCTTTCCAGTAGAGGCGCTGCACCTGCCAGGTGCCTAGCCCAAGCAAAATGAAGAACAGCACGAGGCCTAGGCCAAGCAGCAATGCCGTCTTTGGTCGCGAAAGGCCTGCCACTGAACCGGATGTCGTGCTCATTCGCCGAGGTCCAGCCTGCCCTCCGCCGCCTTGTTGCGGTATTGCAGCGTCAAGAGCACACCCTTGATCAGCCTGAGCGCGCCCAGGCAAAGCACCAGCGTTAGCGGTATCCACAACACGAGATGCAGCCAGAGCGGCGGGTTCAGCGTCACCTCCATCCACAGCGCCAGCCCGACGACGATGAAGCCGATGATCAGGATGACGAACACCGCCGGCCCGTCGCCGGCATCGGCGTAGGAATAGTCGAGGCCGCAATTGGCGCAGCGTTTGCCGACCGTGAGGAAGCCGGAAAACAGCGGTCCCTTGCCACAGCGCGGGCAGCGGCCGTGCAGGCCAGCCGAAATCGGATCGGTTAGTGGCCAGATCGCCTTGTCGTCGCTCATTGCGATACCTTATTGCCCTTCGCCCCAAAAGATAAGGCGGCCACGTCGCCGCAGCCGCCTCGTCGATTTCCTCAAGAAGATGTCAGTGGCCTTCAATGACCGCGCCGCTCGAGGCCCAGACATAGATCGACGCGAACAGGAACAACCAGACCACGTCGACGAAGTGCCAGTACCAGGCGGCCGCCTCGAAGCCGAAATGCTGCTTGGGCGTGAAATCGCCCTTCATCGCACGGACCAGGCAGACCAGCAGGAAGATCGTGCCGATGATGACATGGAAGCCGTGGAAGCCGGTCGCCATGAAGAAAGTGGCGCCGTAGATCGAATCCCTGAAGCCGAACGGGGCGTGAATGTACTCGTAAGCCTGCACCATGGTGAACAGCATGCCGAGACCGACGGTCAGCACCAGGCCGTTGATCAGCCCCTTGCGGTCGCCATGAATGAGCGCGTGGTGCGCCCAGGTCACCGTAGTGCCCGACAAAAGCAGGATGACGGTGTTGTAGAGCGGCAGGTGGAAGGGGTCGAGAACCTCGAGGCCCTTCGGCGGCCATACACCGCCGGTGAAGGCGGCGCGGGCGTATTGCTGTGCCTCGCCGGGAAACAGGCTGGCGTCGAAGAAAGCCCAGAACCAGGCGACGAAGAACATCACCTCGGAAGCGATGAACATGATCATGCCGTAGCGTAGATGCAGCGACACGACACGCGTGTGGTGGCCTTCATGCGCTTCCTTGATGGTATCCGACCACCAGGCGTACATCGTGTAGATAACGATCAAAAGGCCGATGAAGAACAGCCACGGATTGGCGATGTTGAAGCCGAAAATCGGGAAATCGCCGCCCTTGAGATACTGCATGTAACAGACGCCGCCGATCGCGGTGACCAGCGCGCCGACTGAGCCAAGGAACGGCCACGGGCTCGGGTCGACGAGATGGTAGTCATGTTGTGGTTTTGCGTGCGCGTCTGCCATATCAACCCCCGAGGCTTCGTTCGGTATGTGAAACTTTGTTGCTTGTGCCTTCGGCCGACGCCGACGACGCGACCGGTTTGTTCTTCTCATTCTTCTCGACCGGGAACATCGTGTAGGACAGGGTAATCGTCTTCAGGTCCTTCAGCTCCGGCGCGTTGACGATGTCGGGATCTACATAGAACACGACCGGCATGTCCAGCGTCTCGCCAGGCTTCAACGTCGTGTCGGTAAAGCAGAAACACTCGACCTTGTTGAAATAAGATCCCGCCAGTTCCGGCTGCACGTTGAAGGTCGCGCGGCCGGTAGTCGCCCGGACGAACTTGTTGGTCGCGCTATAATGCGCCTGCGCCGTCTCGCCTATCTTGATGGTGATCGAGCGGTCGACTGGCTCAAACTGCCATGGCACGCCGACTGTGTTGGCGTCGAAGCGGATGGTGATATCGCGATCGAGCACGCGGTCGGCATATTGCTGCGTTGCGCGTTTCACGGTGCCGCCGTAACCGGTCGCCTGGCAGAACATCGCGTAGAGCGGCACCGCAGCATATGCCATGCCGATCATGCCGCCGAAAAAGGCGATGCAGACGCCGGCGACGATGCGGTTGGTGTTCCTCTTTTGAGGATGGGTTACTGTTTTGCGGTTCATCTTGAGCCTCACATCGTTCCGGTGAGGTTGTGACCGAACTTCACGACGGTAGCGATATAGAAGATGACGACAAGCACCGCCAGCGCCAGGCCGATGGCTACCGAACGGTTGCGCCGGGCCTTCTGCTGGCGCTCGGTCAGCGTGACGAGTTCAAGTTTCTTATCGGCCATGGTCATGCTCCGCCCATGGCCAGCACGCGCGCGACAACGCAGTCGGCAAGGTAGATGGCGAAGATGGCGAAGAGGTAGAGCAGTGAGTAGCCGAACAATGCCTTGGCCGGCTTCATCACATGGTCGTCGTCCGCCATCTGCAGCACCTTCCACGCATACCAGACAAAGCCGGCACCGAGCAGCACCGCAAAGACCCCATAGGCGGGCGTGGTGAACCCGAGCGCCCATGGCAGCACGCCAACCGGCGCGAGGATCAGCGCGTAGGCAAAGATCTGGCGTCGGGTCGAAGCCTGGCCGGCGACATTCGGCATCATCGGGATGCCGGCCCTGGCATAGTCCTCGGACTTGAAGAGAGCGAGCGCCCAGAAATGCGGCGGCGTCCACAGGAAGATGATCAGGAACAGGACGACGCTTTCCAGGCTGACCGTTCCGGTCACCGCGGCCCAGCCGATCACCGGCGGAATGGCGCCGGCAGCACCGCCGATGACAATGTTCTGCGGCGTCCAGCGCTTCAGCCACATCGTGTAGACGACCGCATAGAAGAAGATGGTGAAGGCCAGCAGTGTCGCCGACAGCCAGTTGACAAGCACGCCGAGCGTCATCACCGACAGCACCGACAGCACCAGGCCAAAACTCAACGCCTCGCCGGGCCGGATGCGGCCGGCCGGCACAGGACGGCCGGCGGTCCTGGTCATCACCGCATCGATATCGGCGTCATACCACATGTTGAGCGCGCCGGACGCGCCAGCACCAATGGCAATAGCCAGGATGGCGATCACCGCCAGAAGCGGGTTGATGGTCACGGGGGCCGCGACCAGACCGACAAAGGCGGTGAACACCACCAGCGACATGACACGCGGCTTCAACAGGGCGAAGAAATCGCCCGCCGTTGCTTCCGACATGCGAAAGCCCGGTTCGTCAGTCAATGTGTCGTCGACAAGGGCCATGCGTACTTAAAGTCCATCATTCCGTTGGCCAAAACCGCCGGGCGGACCGGCGGTTCCGTATTCGCCCAGGCAGCCGCCTATTTGATCTTCGGCAGCTGTTCCCACTGGTGGAAGGGCGGCGGCGAAGGCAGCTGCCATTCGAGCGTCGTTGCACCCTCGCCCCATGGATTGGCGCCAGCTACCCGCTTCTTCTGGAACGCCTCGAACACGCCGTAGAGGAAGATGACCACGCCGACGGCGGAAATATACGAGCCGTAGGACGACACCATGTTCCAGCCGGCAAACGCATCCGGATAGTCGATGTAGCGGCGCGGCATGCCGGACAGGCCGAGGAAATGCTGCGGGAAGAAGACGAGGTTGACGCCGACGAAGGTGATCCAGAAGTGGGTGTTGGCGATGACAGGCGAATACATGTAGCCGGTCATCTTCGGGAACCAGTAGTACCAGCCGGCGAAGATGGCAAAGACCGCGCCCAGCGACAGCACATAATGGAAATGCGCGACCACGTAGTAGGTGTCATGCAGCGGGCGGTCGAGACCGGCATTGGCGAGCTGGACGCCGGTAACGCCGCCGACAGTGAACAGGAAGATGAAGCCAATCGCCCATAGCATCGGGGTTTTGAGCGAAATCGACCCGCCCCACATGGTGGCAATCCACGAGAATATCTTCACCCCCGTCGGCACCGCGATAACCATGGTGGCGAAGACGAAATAGCGCTGCGTGTCGAGCGACAGGCCGGTCGTGTACATGTGATGCGCCCAGACGACGAAGCCGACCGCACCGATCGCGACCATGGCATAGGCCATGCCGAGATAGCCGAAGATGGGCTTCTTCGAGAAAGTCGAGACGATGTGGCTGACGATGCCGAAGCCCGGCAGGATCAGGATGTAGACTTCCGGATGCCCGAAGAACCAGAACAGGTGCTGGAACAGGATCGGGTCGCCGCCGCCATCCGGCGCGAAGAAGGTGGTGCCGAAGTTGCGATCGGTCAAAAGCATGGTGATGCCGCCGGCCAGAACCGGAAGCGACAACAGCAGCAGGAAAGCGGTGATCAGCACCGACCAGGCGAACAGCGGCATCTTGTGCAGCGTCATGCCAGGCGCGCGCATGTTGAAAATCGTGGTGATGAAATTGATGGCGCCGAGGATCGAGGACGCGCCGGCGATGTGCAGCGACAGGATCGCAAGGTCCATCGCCGGTCCCGGCTGGCCCGACGTCGATAGCGGCGGATAGATCGTCCAGCCGCCGCCGACGCCGTAGGCGCCAGGCGCGCTCGGCACGAAGGCCGAAATGATCAACAGGATGAAAGCCGGTGGCAGCAGCCAGAACGAGACGTTGTTCATGCGCGGGAAAGCCATGTCGGGCGCACCGATCATGATCGGCACCATCCAGTTGGCGAAACCGCCGATCAGCGCCGGCATGACCATAAAGAAGATCATGATCAGCGCATGCGCAGTGGTGAAGGCATTGTACATGCTCTTGCCGCCATCGAGCGCGGCGTCGGCATTCAAGCCGTAGACCATCTGCGCCAGGCCGGTGAAAATCTGGATTCCCGGCTCCTGCAGTTCCATGCGCATGACGACCGAAAGGGCACCGCCAACGCAGCCCGCCATGATCGCGAAGATCAGATAGAGCGTACCGATATCCTTGTGGTTGGTCGAATACACCCACCGGACCCAGCCATGATACGGCTTATGGTCGTGATCGTCGTGAGCTGCAGCGTCTGCCATGTTCGGCTCCGTTCCCTGATCTTTTCTGGTCGCGGCATCAGTTGCCGGCGGCCGCTACCTTGTCTTTGCTGTCGACCTCGGCCATCAGCGCCTTGTTGGCGCCGGGAAGGTCGGTGCCGGCTGCCGCCAGCCAGGTCTTGTACTGGGCGTCGGAGACGACGCGGATCGCGATGGGCATGAAGGCGTGGTCCTTGCCGCAGAGCTCCGAACACTGGCCGTAATAGAGGCCTTCCTTTTCCGCCTTGAACCAGACCTCGTTGATGCGGCCCGGAACCGCGTCGGTCTTGATGCCGAAGGATGGCATGGCAAAGGCGTGGATCACGTCCGCCGCCGTCACCAGCACCCGGGTCATGGTGTTGACCGGCACCACCATCTCGTTGTCGACGGCGAGCAGGCGCGGATAAACGCCGCGATCCTCCTTGCCAGCCGCCGCGCGGTCAGAATCCGCCAGGATCGCGGAGTTGAAGGAAAGCGTGTTTTCGGTCTGGTATTCGTAGTCCCAGTTCCACTGGTTGCCGGTCGCTTTAATGGTCAGCTTGGCTTCTTCCGGCGGTGTGTATTGCGCGGTCAGGAGCTGAAACGAAGGGATGGCGAGACAGAGCAGCACGACGACCGGCCCAACCGTCCAGATCACCTCGATCAGCGTGTTATGGCTGGTGCGCGACGGGATCGAGTTGACGCTGGCACGGAATTTCAAGATGCAATAGGCGATAAGAGCGAGCACGAATAGGGTGATCGGCACGATGAACCATAGCGTGTAGTGCTCGAACCAGGCGATCTGCCGCATCATGTCGGTGGCGGCGGGCTGGAAGGTCATTTCCCACGGCGCAGGCTGGGCCGCATGGGCGGATGCGCCGGTGAACAATGTGGCGGCAGCCCAAGCGCTCGCTAGGAGTTTGGCGCCTGCTAGGAATTTTCTCATTGCCGTCATTATCTCCCAGTTCCTCGCGATCGGACCGCAAGAATATCGAACAACGCCGGGACGGGAATCCCGGACAGTCCCGAGGCTGGTTCAAACCATACTCTATTTGCCTCCGCAAGAAAGGAGCGGAGGAAACCGTGCGGCATTTTTGCGCGCAAGCGCGGCTGCGCATTTTGGCGGCGGCCGCGGCGGTGGCGGATCGCGGAAGCCCGAGCGGCGGACTGTCCTGGCAAAATGCGCCGGGCTGTCGCAATTCGGGCGAATTTGGCACGGAAAAGCGCACAATTGCCTTGGTCGAGGCAGGCCGGCAGTGGTCTCATCCTTTACTTGCCCTTGGCGCGGCTTAAAGTGCCGTGATTCGCATTGGAGCCGTCATGAACTATTGGCTTTGGGAACTTGGGCTTTCGAGACTTCGGGTTTCGCGATTGGGGCTTTCGAGAACCTTGGCGAACGTCATCTTTCTCGCCGCGGTGTCTAGCGTTGGCTTGTCTGGCGTTGGCCTGTCCAGCCAGGCCAATGCTGCACAGCCAAGCGGCAAGGTGCGGTCGACGCATGGCGCGTGGTCGATCATCTGCGACACGCCGGCCGGCGCCACATCGGAACAATGCGTGATGATGCAGAACGTCGTCGCCGAGGACCGTCCAGAGATGGGGCTTTCCGTCGTCGTGCTGCGCACCGCCGACAATAAGGCCGAAATCCTGCGCGTGCTGGCGCCGCTCGGCGTGCTGCTGCCCAACGGGCTCGGCCTCAATGTCGACGGCAAGGATATCGGCCGGGCCTATTTCGTGCGCTGCTTCCAGGACGGCTGCTATGCCGAGGTCATTCTCGAAAAGCCGCTGCTCGACACGCTGAAGACCGGAACGTCAGCCACCTTCATCGTTTTCCAGACGCCGGAGGAAGGCATCGGCATTCCGGTCGAGCTCAAGGGGTTCGCCGACGGTTTCGCCGCCCTGCCTTGAAACCGGGTCAGAATCCCAAAATCCTACTGACGAAAAAGCGATTGTGACTGGCCTTTGGCGATGACAATGGCCATTGCCGATTGTCTGGGCGCACCTTCGCGCCTACATCGTGAGGACAATCTCTTTCCACGGACGGACCTGCCATGAACAGCCTGATCGGCCAATTCGATATTTCCGACGATCGCATCAAGCAGATCGTCGCCGAGACCATCAACGGCGCCGACGATGGCGAGTTGTTCCTCGAATACAGCGAAAGCGAAGCGCTGATGTTCGACAATGGCCGGCTGAAGACCGCCAATTTCAATACCGACCAGGGTTTTGGTCTGCGTGCCGTCGCCGGGGAAGCGAGCGGCTACGCGCATTCCAGCGATCTTTCCGAAGCGTCGCTGCTGCGCGCGGCCGACGCCGTCTCGACGGTGAAGGGAGGTTATTCCGGCACGCTTGCCGCGGCACCCGCCCGCACCAACCGCCACCTCTATGGCGACGAGAATCCGATCCCCTCGCCCTCCTTCGAGGCCAAGGCCAAGCTGCTTCAGGAAATCGATGCGTGGCTACGAGCCGAGGATCCGCGCGTGCGACAGGTGACGGCTTCGCTCGCCGCCTCCTGGCAGCATGTCGAGATCGTGCGTGCCGACGGCCAGATGGTGCGCGACATCCGCCCGCTGGTCAGGATCAACGTGTCGGTGGTGGTCGGCAACGGCGACCGCCAGGAGAGCGGCTCCTACGGCATGGGCGGACGCAAGGCGTTTGGCGAATTCCTGGTCGAGGAGAGCTGGAAGCACGCGGCCAAGGAGGCGCTGCGGCAGGCGCTGGTCAACCTCGAAGCGGTCCCGGCGCCCGCCGGCACCTTTGACATCGTGCTGTCGAGCGGCTGGCCGGGCGTCATGCTGCACGAAGCCGTCGGCCACGGGCTGGAAGGCGACTTCAACCGCAAGAAGACATCGGCCTTCGCCGGACTGATGGGCCAGCAGGTGGCCGCGAAGGGTGTCACCGTCGTCGACGACGGCACCATGGCCGAACGGCGTGGGTCGCTGACCGTCGATGACGAAGGCACGCCGTCGGCCCGCAACGTGCTGATCGACGACGGCAAGCTTGTCGGCTATATGCAGGACCGCCAGAACGCCCGGCTGATGGGCATGGAGGCCACCGGCAACGGACGGCGCGAAGGCTATGCGCACCAGCCGATGCCGCGCATGACCAACACCTACATGACCTCAGGCGATATGCAGCCGGACGAAATCATCGCGTCGGTCAAGAACGGCATCTATGCCGTCTCCTTCGGCGGCGGCCAGGTCGACATCACTTCGGGCAAGTTCGTGTTCGGCTGCACCGAGGCCTACATGATCGAGAATGGTAAGGTAACGCAGCCGATCAAGGGCGCCATGCTGATCGGCAACGGGCCGGATGCCATGCATCGGGTTTCGATGATCGGCAACGACATGAAGCTCGACACCGGCATCGGCATGTGCGGCAAGGCCGGCCAGGGCGTGCCGGTCGGCGTCGGCCAGCCGCATCTCAGGATGAACCAGATGACGGTCGGTGGCACACGGGTTTGATAGACCGGCCGCGCCAGCTATTGTGGTCGCGA
The DNA here is from genome assembly GCF_053848045.1 of Mesorhizobium sp. BHbdii. Classification (NCBI taxonomy): domain Bacteria; kingdom Pseudomonadati; phylum Pseudomonadota; class Alphaproteobacteria; order Hyphomicrobiales; family Phyllobacteriaceae; genus Mesorhizobium; species Mesorhizobium sp. BHbdii. The sequence continues at coordinate 560,217 of NZ_JBSPKX010000003.1, forward strand.
AAACCGGTCCCTCTCAGCCGCTGCCGCCCGCGATCCTTGGCAAGTGACTGTAAGGGTGGCGGGAACCGCCAGAGCGGCGTGCAAGAAGCATAGCCGTCTGCCGGCCAGTTTCGAACTGCCCTACAGCCACGAAGCCGGGGTTTTCGGCAAACGATGGTCGGGATCGATGACCTTCAGACGCGGTGCGTTGTTCTCGTTCCATCGCCAGAGGGCGACGCATGTGCCCCCCGGCGACATGAAGGACGGGTAGATCACGCCGTGCTGCCCATCGGCAATCAGGCGATCTCTCAGCGTGTGCGTCTCAGGCACCAGGCCTTGATCCATGATGTCGCGCCATTCGCATCGGTGAATGTCTGCCGTCACGCCGAGCTTGGTCAGCACATCAGCGTCCGTCAGGTCGGCCAGCCGCGCGCCTGAAAGTTCGAGCTGCGCAATCACCGCCGGATGCTGGACAAAGCCCTGGTTGTACTCCGCCCAAGCGGTGGATAATTCCCGCGCAGCATAGATGGTCGGGGTGCCCATCGGATTCCAGCGCCCGCCAAAGCGGGCCGCTCCTTCGCCGGAAAGCGGGAGATGCGCCCAACGCGGCACGAAGGCACGCCATAGGCTCAGCCTGCTGTCAGGCATAGATGCCGGAGCGGACTGCCTCCAGATAGGCAAGCACCTTGTCCGTCTTGCCCTCTCGAACGAGATCGTAGGCGGTCTTTCCAGCCCAGCCGGGGATCGGCTGATGCTTGAACCAGATCGCCGCACGCTGTTCATCGCCGGCCATCTCGCCTGCCATCGCCAGGATACGGACAATCGGACTCAATGCGGCGTCCACCTTGCGCGCGCCGGTCTTGGCGGCAAGCGTGTTGCGCGCGACGCCGATCAGGCCCGCCAGTTCGGTCAGATTGACGCCCAGCAATTCAGCCACCCGTCTTGCCGAAAGAAATGGCGTCCGTTCCTCGCCAAAGCGCGATGCTCGAATTTCGAGAGCTGCGGCATTCATAGCATCATCCTAGCACGTTTTGAACAGCGTGTGATAAAAATATGCTCATTTTACGCACAATTCAAGCTCAAACAAATGCAAACCTGTTACCGCCGTCGTTTCGGCTTCTCCAAAAGCGCAACGGCTTCGACATGCGGCGACCACAGGAACTGATCGATCGGCGTCACGCTTTTCAGGGCGTAGCCGCCATCGATGAGGATGCGCAGGTCGCGTGCCAACGTCACCGGATTGCAGGAAATCGCGGCGACAAGCGGCACGTCGGACCGGGCAATCTGCTTCGACTGGTCTTCGGCGCCGGCGCGAGGCGGATCGAACACAACGCCGTCGAACGTATTCAACTCCTTGAATGTAAGCGGCCGCCGGAACAGATCGCGGCGTTCGCTGGTGACCCGCTTCAGACCGCTGGCGAAACGGAACGCGCGGTCTAGCGCCGAAAGCGCTGCCGCATCGCCCTCCACCGCATGGACTTCCGACTTTGCGGCGAGACGTAGCGCAAAGCTGCCGCAGCCGGCGAAGAGATCGGCGACCTTTTTGGCGCGCACCAAATGCCGGCCGACGATGTCCGCCATCGCCTGCTCGGCCGCCTCGGTGGCCTGCAGGAAAGCACCCGGCGGCACCGCGACAGCCACGCCGCCGAACATGACAACAGGCTTTTTGGGCTCGATGATGACTTCGCCGTCGATCGAAAGCCTTGCCAGCCCCCGAGCGATGACGAAGTTGGAGGCGACGCGGCGCTGGTTTTCGCCGAGCTTGCCGGAATCGTGAACCGCGACATCGAGGCCGGAACCGGTCACCGTGACCGTCATGCGGAACGATTTCGTCGTTGCGCAAACCAGTTCGGCGAGTGCTTTCAGACGGTCGAGCTTTGCGACGATCTCCGGCAGCGAGATCGGGCATTCCTCGATGGAAATGATTTCGGACGACAGCGCGCGAACAAAGCCGAGCCGCATGCCGGCCTCGCTCCGTCGGGCGGTGAACACGACGCGCCGACGCGTCTGCGGCGCGCACGGCACCAGCGCGTCAATGTCGCAGGTGATGCCCTTGCTGTTCAGCGCATGCGCAACCTTGTCGCGCTTCCACCGATGATAAGCTTCGGCCTCAAGATGCTGGATGGCGCAGCCGCCGCATTCGGTGAAATGCCGGCAGGCGGGATCGATACGAAGCGGCGAAGCCTCCAGCACGGACATAAGCGTGGCGCGATCTTTTTCGCGCGCGGCGGTGACGGTTTCACCGGGCAACGTGAACGGAATGAAAAGCTCGCCGGTTTGCGTCTCGGCGATGCCGTCGCCCTGGGATCCCAGTCGTGTGATCGTGAAGCGCGCGTTCATCGGCTTCCGATCCCCCTGTTCTCGACTCCGGCATCCTTGATCCCGGCGAGCAGGAACTCGCGGTTGCCGTCGCTGCCTTCGATCGGCGACAGATGCAATCCCAGCGAGCGCCAACCGGGGACGCCGTCGAGCCAGTCCTGCAGAAGGCCGGCAACCCGCGCCGCATCGTATGGGTCCTTCAGCAAGCCGCCCTTGCCGATCGCCTCGCGGCCCGCCTCGAATTGCGGCTTGACCAGAAATACTGCTCTGGCGCCGCTGCTGGCAATGGCGAGCGCCGGCGGCAGCGCCAGTTTCAACGAGATGAAGCTGACATCAGAGACGATAAAATCCGGAATGCGGTCGGCAAGATCGGCGGCGGAAAGATCACGGGCGTTCAATCCCTCGATCACCGTCACACGCGGATCGCCAGCGATATCCGGATGTATCTGGCCATGCCCGACATCGATAGCCGTGACATGTGCCGCGCCGCGTTCAAGCAAGACCTGAGTGAAGCCTCCGGTCGAGGCGCCGACGTCCAGCGCTTCGCTGCCGGCGGGATCGAGACCGAAATGATCGAGCCCGGCGATCAGCTTCAGCGCAGCACGCGACACGTAACCCAGCGCCGGATCATCGACGGCTATGAGGCAATCAGCCAGGACGGTCTGGCCGGGCTTGCGGGCGATGACGCCATCGGCCGTCACCGTACCGCGCTCGATCGCGTCGCGGGCGCGAGAGCGGCTGGGAAACAGGCCGCGCGCGACGAGAAGTTCGTCGAGCCGCTGGCGTCGGCTGGCTGGCAAAGGGGAGTTCATCGGCCTTCATGGCGAAAGCCCGTCACGAAGGCAAGGATATTGGCAAGAACAACGAACATCTTGGGGGAAAGCAGGCCGCGCCACAACTTGTTGAATATCGCACCAGGTCCGGCACAATGTTGGGATATGCCGTTTTGCTGCCAAAACGTGAAGGAGGACGGATGCTGACCGGAACCTGCCATTGTGGCGCGGCCCACTGGACGTTGGAGGGCGATCCCGGCTCGATCACAGCCTGCAATTGCACGCTGTGCCGCCGCTATGGCGCACTGTGGGCTTACGATTATGTGGACGAACGCATTCGCGTTGCGGGATCGACAAGGTCTTATACGCGCGCCGGAAAAGATACCCCGTCGCTCGAGATTCTGTTCTGTCCGACATGCGCCTGCGTTCTGGCCTGGCGTGGTTTGCGATCCAGTGCCGACGGTCCCACTCGGATCGCCGTCAATGTGAGGCTTGCGCCGCCTGACGCCGTCGCTAACCTCCCAATCGACCATTTCGATGGTCTCCATACTTTCGAGGACCTGCCGCGCGATGGTCGCTGCGTGCGCGATATGTGGTTCTAGTGGAAAAATCTGACACTCAGTACCGGTGCGGAAGGGCAGAAGATGACCCTTGGCGGTGGTTCGTTCGCGACCGGCCGCATTTACGCCCATGACCCTGAGCTGACCTTCATCAGCCCATTTCGCTGCCCCATGGCCGACGCTCACCCCAACCAGCGTTCCTGCCCCATGGCCGACGCTCGCCCCAACCAGCGTTCCTGACCCAAAGCAGACCAGAGCAGGTCTAGGCTCCGAAGCGATACTCTATTATCATGGAAACAGTTGCCCAGCGCCGGAAACCTCCATGGAGCGCAGGCTTGCGGCGATACTTGCCGCCGATATCGTTGGCTACAGCCGCCTTATGGAAGCCGATGAGGCGGATACCCTCGCGCGCCTGAAGAGTACCCGCGAGAACTTGATCGATCCGAAGATCGCCGCTCATAAGGGGCGCATCGTGAAGCTCATGGGCGACGGCGCCCTGATAGAATTCTCCAGCGTGGTCGACGCGGTCGGTTGCGCCGTGGAAATCCAGCGGACCATGGCGGAGTGCAACGCCGAACTGCCGAAGGAAAGACAGCTCGAATTCCGCATTGGCGTAAACCTTGGCGATGTGATTGTCGAAGGGCAGGACATCTATGGCGACGGCGTGAATGTCGCGGGGAGACTGGAAGGATTGGCCGAACCCGGGGGCGTCCTGATTTCTGGAACGGCATTCGATCAGGTCGAGAGAAAGCTGGATTTTGAGTTCGAGTTTTTGGGTGAACAACAACTCAAGAACATCGAAAAACCTGTTCGCCTGTATCGGGTGAGCCCGCGGACACGCGCCGCGTCCGGGGCAGTTCCAGCAAAACGCAAACGTCATATCGAATGGCGCCGGCTGACAGTCGCGGCGACGGCGCTGATCCTGATCGCCGGAGGTGTAGCGATTTGGAACGTGCTCGGCGACGGTTCAGGTCCGCCGGTCGAAGTGGCCTCGAAGGCAAGAATGGTGCTCCCGCTGCCTGAGAAGCCATCCATCGCTGTGTTGCCGTTCACCAATATGTCCAACGAGGCGGGGCAAGAGACCTTTACTGATGGCATGACCGATGACCTGATTACCGACCTTTCCAAGGTTTCCGGCCTCTTCGTAATCGCGCGAAACTCGACATTCGCTTATCGCGGCAAGCCGGTGAAAATCAGCCAGGTCGCCGAGGAACTTGGCGTGCGCTACGTTCTCGAGGGGAGCGTACGGCGCGCCGGCGAGCAGGTGCGAGTCAACGCCCAGCTCATCGATACCCTCTCCGGCGGGCATGTGTGGGCGGACAGGTTCGATGGAAACGTCGCCGATATTTTTGCGGTCCAGGACGTTTTTGTCGCAAAGATCGTCGAAGCGTTGAAGGTCAATCTCACCACCACCGAAAAAACGGAAATTGCCCGCGCCAAGCCGGACAACATTGCAGCCAAGGAAGCTTTCGAAGAGGGCTGGAGCCTTTATCTCCGTTACAACGCAAAGGACACAGCTGCCGCCATCACTTCCTTGAAAAAAGCAACCGAAATTGATCCCGAATATGGGCGAGCTTATGCCGCCCTGGCGCTGGCCTATTTCCGCGTCGTTGACTCACTTTGGGGTAAAGAACTCGGTAGGGACGAACCATATTTCTGGTGGGGAGCTCACGATTACGTAGAGCTGGCCAAGAAATATCCAACGTCACTGTCCTATACAGTCGAGGCATTGCGGGACGTTTTTCAAGGTCTGGCCGAAGACGCACGCAGGAATGCCGGTCGAGCGATTGCATTGGACCCCAACGACCCCGAGGCACACATCGCAACGGCTTGGGCGCTGACGATCTCAGGCGAACCTGCAGAGGCGCTGAATTTCGTCGCGACCGCCATGCGGCTCAACCCGAACTATCCAAGCCACTACGTTCTCGCGCGTGGATTGGCGCTTTTTGCAATGGGCGATCTGAAACAAGCGGCTGAGGTGTTCGGAGAAGGCGTCAGGCGAAACCCAGACGCAACTGCGCTCTTTCTACCTTTCAGTTCCGTCCTGGCGCAACTCGGTCGCCGGGAAGAAGCGAGACAGATGCTACTGAGGTTCCGACCGGGTTTAGACCAGAAAGGGCTCGAAAACCTTCCCGACACTTTACACCTCTCGTTCAAATGGGATTATGAACACGCAAGTGTCCGGGAGCGCCTGAATGACGGTGTCCGTGTCGCTGCGCTGCCGCTGGACGTCACCGTGATGAGCCTGGAAGCAGAGCTTGAGACCGGAAATCCCTTTTCCCAGCAATATGCAGCAAAGCGACTAGGCTGGTTTGGCGCAGCGGCAGCACAAGCCGTTCCGGCTCTGGTTGAAGCGCTCCAGGTTGAATATCTCCGCCGGGAAGCCATCGCGGCACTGGGAAAGATCGGGCCTTCGGCACGAACTGCGATTCCTGCGCTCGTGGCACTCCAAAATGAGGCTCTGGTTGGCGCTTACGCAAAGGACGCGCTGTTCAAAATCAGAGGCAATTGATGGACCTGGACGCGCGCCAGGGATTTCCGCTTGTGGCCCCAACTCGGACCTGCTGCGATGTCCGCTCCGGAGCCGCTGTTGGGGGACAAGGAGACATCAAACGCGTCCGGTCCGCCATCCCAATTATGAGTACACGGCCTAGGCGAACCACCAGCGTTCGGCGATCTTCTGCCCGTCCATCGGCCAGTTCGAGGCCACCTCGCCATGGGCGAGAGCCTTGGTGTGAGCATCGACATAGGAGTTGAAGACCAGGTTCACCAGCCCGCCGTCGTCATGCAGCAATTGCTGCATTTCAGCATACATGCCGGCACGCTTGGTATCGTCGGTCTCCGAGCGGGCGGCGACGAGCAGCTCATTAAAGCGCGGATTTTTCCAGAACGTTTCGTTCCACACCGCTTCCGCCGCATAGGCGACGGTGAACATCCAGTCGCACGTCGGCCGGCCGGCCCAGTAAGAGGCGAGGAACGGCTTCTTGAGCCAGACATTGTCCCAGTAGCCGTCATTGGGCTCCCTGATCACATTCAGGTTGAGCCCGGCCGCCTGGGCATGCTCCTGCCAGAGGAGAGCGGAGTCGGTCGCACCCGTGAAGGCGGCATCCGCGACCGACAGGTCGAACTGGGTGTTCTCGGCCCCCGCCTTCTTGAGGAGGCTCTTGACCATGTCGGGGTCGTAGACGTGCTTCGGCTGCGGATCGGTCGCGAACTTGACGGTCGGTGAGATCGGATTGTCGTTGCCGACTGCCCCGTGGCCAAGGAACACCTTCTGCACGATCTCGTCGCGATTGAGCGAGTACTTGATCGCATTGCGCACATCGGGATTGTCGAAGGGCGCTTTCTGGGCGTTCATGACATAGACGTAGTGGCCGTAGCCCGTCGTCTCCGAGATCACGAGATCGGGGTTCTGCTTCAGAATGTCGAGCGTCTTCAGATCGCAGCGATCCATGTAGTGGACCTCGCCGGTGTAGAGCGCATTGGTGCGCGCCGTTACATCATTGATCGCCAGGCATTCGACACGGTCGAACCAGCCCTTGTCGGATTTGAAGTAGTTCGGGTTCTTGTTAAAGGTGGCGATGACGCCGGGCTCGAATTTCTCGAGCATATAGGGGCCGGTGCGGATGCCCGACTCCCAGTCGACGCCGCCCTCTTTCGCCGGCATTACCGGGATGTCCGACATGATGTAGGGGAAGTCGGCATTGCCGCCGTCGAGCTCAAAGACGACCGTCTCGGCGCCATCGGTGACGACGTTCTTGACCGAACCCAAGAGCGATTTCACCACCGATTTCGAGCCCTCGACGTTGTGATGCCTGACCGAGGCCACGACATCGTCGGCGGTGACCGTCTTGCCATTGTGAAAGGTGGCGCCTTTCCTCAGTTTGAACACCCACTTCTTGGCGCCGTCTGACGGCTCAAAGCTCTCGGCGAGGTCGGGGACCACGTTGCCCTTGGAATCGATCTCGGTCAGGCTGTTCGACAAGGTTCCAAATAGCGCGGTGCCGGTGAACGGGTTGGCATTGGTACTACCCGGGTCCAGTGAATCGGTGGCGGCGGCTTCGCCGATGCCGATCTTCAAGGTGCCGCCCTTCTTGGGTTCGGCGCGCACCGCCTGCACGAACATCGCATTGGCGGCCGTGGCGGTAAGGCCGGCGGCGAGCGCCAGCTGAACAAACTCACGGCGCGAAACCCTGCCTTTCGCGGCAAGCTTGGCGGCCGACTGCAGTTTCGTTTCAAATTCCGTCACAGATGCTCTCTCCCTCGAACGGAAGATCATGCGAGACCCTCGGCGGCCCGAGAGACTTTAGGACGTTAGCACAACAGGCATTCCCGAGCTAACGAGGACCTCCGGCAGCGCACGGTCGGACTCGTGTCCTCTCGCTTGCTCCCGCGCGGACTTGGGCCTCGCCCGGGGCGGATGGATCGGTCGATATCCAGTTCGTTGGCTGTGACGGAAAGATTGCCAACTGTATTTCGATTACACCAGGCTGGAGTTACTGGGTCCGCTTCTATCACCCGCGCACGCAAATTTCAGATCGCACGTGGGTATTCCCGGAGCCGAAGCTGATGAATTGATATGAGGATATCGAATGTCCGCTCTTCCAAAGCTGCCCTGGAATCGCTTTCGCTAATGTCCGTTTCTGGCGCTGGTTGCTCATTTCCAGTCGACAATCGAACGGCACGAAACCACCCATTTCTGCCCTTCACACACGGTAGCAAGCGTCAGGATTTCACTCTGCTTCTGAGAAGATTGGCCGCGAGACCAGAGACACCGTAGGCGAATGCCAAATAACAACACAAGTAGTCAGTTACGACCGCGCGTCGGGAAGCTGATCCAAGCCGTTGAGACTTTGATTCAGGCGCTTTGCGCGCTGGCGGTGCGTCCTAGCGCCACGAAGACGGTGCGCACGATGCCTGCGGCGTCCAGCCCGGCGTCGGCGTACATCTTTTCGGGCTTGGCGTGATCTGTGAATGCGTCCGGCAACACAAGCGGGCGTACCTTCAGGCCGTTTTCCAGCAGCCCTTCATGGGCCAGGAATTGCAGCACATGGCTGGCGAAGCCTCCGATCGCGCCCTCTTCTACCGTCACCAGCACCTCGTGCGAGCGCGCCAGCCGCCTGATCAGGTCCTCGTCGAGCGGCTTGGCGAAACGAGCATCGGCGACCGTGGTGGAAAGCCCTGCCGCGCCGAGCTCCTCGGCCGCAGCCAGGCAATCCTGCAACCGCGTGCCGAAGGAAAGCAGCGCAACCTTGCTGCCCTCCCTGACGATACGGCCCTTGCCGATTTCGAGAACCGAGCCACGCTCCGGCAGGTCGACGCCGACACCGTTGCCGCGCGGGTAGCGGAAGGCAATGGGGCCTTCATCGTAGCTTGCCGCCGTGCGCACCATATGGCGCAGTTCCGCCTCGTCCGCCGCGGCCATGACGACGAAACCGGGCAGCGTCGCCAAAAAAGTCGTATCGAAGGCGCCGCAATGGGTCGCCCCATCGGCACCGACGAAGCCGGCGCGATCGATCGGAAAGCGCACCGGCAGTTTTTGGATCGCGACGTCATGAACGACCTGGTCGTAGGCGCGCTGCAGGAAGGTCGAATAGATCGCAGCGAAAGGTTTGAAGCCTTCCGTGGCAAGGCCGGCGGCAAAAGTCACCGCATGTTGCTCGGCGATACCCACATCGAAGGTTCTCGACGGGAACGCCTCGCCGAAGAGGTCGAGGCCGGTGCCGTTCGGCATGGCGGCGGTGATGGCGACGATGCGATCATCTTCGCGGCCTTCCTGGATCAGGCTTTCGGCAAAGACCTTCGTGTAGCTCGGCGCGTTGGCCGGCGCCTTGGCCTGCGCGCCGGTGATGACGTCGAATTTGTTGACGCCGTGATATTTGTCGGCGGCGGCCTCGGCCGGTCCATAGCCCTTGCCCTTCTGGGTTACGACATGGATCAGCACCGGGCCGTCGGCATTGTCGCGGACGTTCTTCAGCACCGGGATCAGGTGCTCGAGATTATGACCGTCGATCGGGCCGATGTGATAGAAACCCATTTCCTCGAACAGCGTGCCGCCGGTGACGTAGCCGCGCGCATGCTCGACCGCCCGCTTGATGGCGCGATCTGCGCGTTCGCCGAGATAGGACGTCAGCTTCTTGCCGAAATCACGCAAGCCCAGATAGGCCTTGCCCGACGCAAGGCGGGCCAGATAGGCGCTCATTGCGCCGGTCGGCGGAGCGATCGACATGTCGTTGTCGTTGAGGATGACGATCAGACGGGCATCGAGCGCGCCAGCATTGTTCATCGCCTCATAGGCCATGCCGGCCGACATGGCGCCGTCGCCGATAACGGCAATGACATTGTTGCGGCCACCGGAGAGATCGCGTGCCATTGCCATGCCGAGGCCGGCGGAAATAGAGGTCGAGGAGTGGGCGGCGCCGAACGGATCGTATTCGCTCTCGGCGCGCTGGGTGAAACCGGACAGGCCGCCCTCTTGCCGCAGCGTGCGGATACGGTCGCGGCGGCCGGTCAGGATCTTGTGCGGATAGGCCTGGTGGCCGACGTCCCAGATCAGCCGGTCGTCTGGCGTGTTGAAGACATAGTGCAATGCCACCGTCAGTTCGACCACGCCAAGGCCAGCACCGAGATGTCCGCCGGTGTGGGACACGGCGTCGATCAACTCGGTGCGAAGCTCCGACGCCAACTGCGGCAGATCACCTGCGTCAAGCGTCCTGAGGTCGGCCGGGATGCGGACCTTGTCGAGAAGTGGCGTGTGGAGCTTTGCGTTCACTGGTGCTAGGGCCTGCTTTTATCCACGTGCGAAATAGGCCGCTGGCCGGCGAATGTAAATGCGTGCGAGTGACGCGGCGTAGATTCAAAGTGTTAGGGTTTCCTTTACGCGTCCAAAAGGACGCGCGGCGGTCTAATTGTCCGGCAGCGGAATGAACTCTTCTTCATCTCCAGGAACGATATCGAAGCGGCCTGTCTTCCACTCTTCTTTCGCCTGTTCGATGCGTTCCTTCGACGATGACACGAAATTCCACCAGATGTAGCGCTTGGAGCCGAGCGAGGCGCCGCCGAACAGCATGAAATGCGCTCCACCTTCCGAGGACACGACGATCTCGTCGCCGGGCCGGAACACCAGCAGCCGCTCTGCCGGAAAGCGGTCGCCGGAGATCGAAACCTCGCCTTCCAACGTATAGATGGCGCGCTCCTCGGCATCGGCAGGGATTTTCACGCTGGCCCCGGGCGCCAGGCTGAGGTCAGCATAGAGCGTGTCCGAAGCAGTCGCGACCGGAGACCGCAGCCCGGAAAACGCACCGATGACGACGCGCCCGCTGACGCCTTCGGCGTCGATCTCGGGCAGACGCATGGCCGCCGTATTCTCGAAGATCGGATCGACCTCCTCCTTGTCGTCGGGCAGCGCCAGCCATGTCTGCAGGCCGGACACCGACATCGGTGCGCCGCGCAGCTCCTGTGGCGTACGCTCGGAATGGACGATACCGCGGCCGGCGGTCATCAAATTCACGTCACCGGGCTGGATTACCATTTCGGTGCCGAGCGAATCGCGATGCCTGATCTTGCCGTCGAACAGGTAAGTGACCGTCGACAGGCCGATATGCGGATGCGGACGGACATCGAGCGCCTGGCCGGCCCGCAAAATCGCCGGGCCCATGCGATCGAAGAAGATGAAGGGACCTACCAGCCGGCGCCTGGCGGTTGGCAAGGCACGGTGAACCTGAAAGCCGCCAATATCCTTGGCGTTCGGAATGACCATCAGTTCGATCTGGTCGCTGGCGAAGGCGTCACCGGGCAGAGGGTCGTTTGCGGGGAAGAAGCTCATGCGGTCTTCCTCAGGCGAAGCGGAGTGCAGACTTGGCTTTCGCCTTGGCCGCCACCTCTTCGCGATTGCGCGGATGCTGTGTCGTCTCGAGGCTGTCTAGCAATTCGCGCGCCGACGCGGCTATGGCCTCGACGGCGTGGTCGAACGCATGCTGGTTCTGTTTCGACGGCCGCGTCGTTCCGCTCAGCTTGCGGACAAACTGGAGCGCGGCATCGCGGACCTCGTCATTGGTTGCCGGCGGATCGAAATTGAACAGGGTCTTGATGTTTCTGCACATCGTTCGCGATCTCCTCTCGTCCTGGAGCCGTTTTCAAACGGGATGAATTTTATCCTCAATCATGATCATATCCAAAAGCCGCGAGGCGAAATTGTCGTTCGAGATTGTGCTTTACTCCGCGTCCAGCGGCTCTGTCCCCACCGGCTTACCGTCGCGCGAAACCCTGATCTTTTCGACCTTGTCCTCGGCCGCCTTGAGCAGCCGATCGCAATGGACCTTCAGTGCCTCGCCGCGCTCATAGATGCGGATCGACTGGTCGAGCGGCACGTCACCGCGCTCCAGATCATCGACGATTTTCTCCAGCGCGTCGAGCGCCTGCTCGAAGCTCATTGCCTTAACGTCTTCGTTGGTCTCACCAGCCATCGTCTATCCTTTCATCAGTCGTCCGACATGGGCGGCGACCGAAAATGCCAATCCCTGCAGATCGTAGCCGCCCTCGAGCAGGCTGACGAGCCGGTTGTCGCTGTGGCGACCGGCGCGCTGCATCAACTGGCCGGTTGCCCAGTCGAAATCGCCCTCGGTCAGGTTGATCTCGGCCAGCGGATCGCGGTGGTGCGCATCGAAGCCGGCGGAAATTATGATGAGGTCGGGCGCGAAACTGTCGAGCGCCGGCAAGATGCGCGACAGGAAAGCGTCGCGGAAAACCTCGCTGCCGGTTTGCGGCGCCAGCGGCGCGTTGACAATGTTGCCGGCGCCGGTTTCGCTCACGGCCCCGGTCCCTGGGTAAAGCGGCATCTGGTGCGTCGAGCAGTAGAGCACCGACGGATCGTCCCAGAAAATATCCTGTGTGCCATTGCCGTGGTGGACGTCCCAGTCGACGATAGCGACGCGCTCGGCCTGGTGCTGCCTTTGCGCGTGGCGCGCCGCGATCGCCGCGGTGTTGAACAGGCAGAAGCCCATGGACGTCGTCTTTTCGGCATGATGGCCGGGCGGCCGGGCGGCGACGAAGACATTGGTGGCGTTGCCCCGAAAAACATCGTCGACGGCCGCGTTGGCGGCACCGATCGCCGTCACAGCCGCCTGCCAGCTTTTCGGGCTGGCGGTGGTGTCGGCATCGACGCGAGCGATACCGGTGTCCGGTATCGTAGCGCGGACCCGCTCGACGAATTCCTGCGGATGTGCGTAGAGGATTGTGGCCTCGTCGCCTTCCGGCGCCTCGGCACGATCAAGGGCCGCAAAGGCCTCGTCGTCGAGCGCGCGTTCGATGGCGCGCAGGCGGTCGGGCCGCTCCGGATGACCGGGCGGCGTTATGTGTTCGAGAAAGACCGGGTGGGTATAAAGCCTTGTGACCATGCCCCCGATATAGGCGCGTCCGGCGGCTTTGACCATGTTCTGGCACCACCAAAGCAAGACGTTCAACAGGGTTTAGATGTTGGGGTGCTGGTTGGGTCCAGCGCGAGCCATTGCCGCGCGCCTTGGCTTCGAAGGTCTTGAAACAGACTCAGGCCAGCGATTTGTCAATCTCAGCCGGTGCTTGCGGACGGCCAATCCTGCGGCCTTGCTTGAGCAGCCCCTCCAAAAGCACGTTGAATGCCTGCACCGCCTTTTTCGACGTCGCTTCGGGATCCTCCGAATTTGCGATCCACTGCGCGGCATGTAGCGAGGCGCCGCTGATCAACCTTGCTGCGGCTTCGGGATTAACAGCAACGATGGTTCCCTCGTCCCTTAGCTTTTGAAGGTTCTCGCTCATCGAGCGGATGCACTCATTCTGGCTCGGCCATTGCGAAGGATCGCCGAGCACCGCCGGTCCATCGCGAAGGACAATACGCTGGATCTCCGGCTCCAGCGCCATCTCGATATACGCGGTGCATTCGTCGACAAAGCCCTGCCAGAGAGTGTCCGCCCTGGCCGAAACGATCTTCAGCCGGGCCAACATTTCCGCGTCGATCTCGGCGATGACCGCTTGGAGAAGGCCCTTCTTGTCGCCGAAGTGATGATAAAGCGCGCCACGCGTCAGCCCGGCCGATGCGGTGAAGTCGTCCATCGACGCTTCGGCATAGCCGACAGTGCCAAAGGCATGGCGCGCGGCCGCGACCAATTTGGCGCGGGTCTCGGCGATCATCTCCTTGCGTGGTTTGTGCCCCATTCGCTCATTCCTTCACATACGTCTCGTATATTAATTGACATACGCGTCGTATGTCATTATCTGATTGCATACGCCACGTATATAAGTGGCTCGACCTCAAGAATCCAGGAGTGTTCTCATGCCCAATCCCTATCGCGAAATCTTCAAGGCAAGGGGAGCCAAGGGCTTCGCCGCAGCCGGCTTCGTTGCCCGGATGCCGATGGCCATGGCTCCGATCGGGATCGTCGCGATGCTGTCGCAGACGCACGGCGAGTACTGGCTGGCCGGCGCCGTCTCAGCGACATATGCGCTGGCCAATGCTTTCGTCGCGCCGCAGATATCGCGGCTGGTGGACCGCCTCGGCCAGGCGCGGATTGTGGTGCCCACCACTGTGATTTCCGTGCTCGCTTTCGTGGTGCTGGTTGCGGCGGCCAATCAGGACTGGCCGATATGGACACTGTTCGTGTCAGCGCTGCTGGCCGCCGCAATGCCCAGCATCCCCGCAATGGTGCGCGCGCGCTGGACAGAGCTCTTCCGGGATCGCCCCGAGATGAACACCGCGTTCGCCTTCGAGTCGGCGGCCGACGAGCTGGTCTACATCGCCGGGGCATCGCTATCGGTGGGCCTGAGCGTGGCCCTTTTCCCGGAAGCGGGAATGTTGGCGAGCACGTTGTTCCTCGCCTTCGGCTCGACAGCATTCATCCTGCAGCGCTCGACCGAGCCGCGAGTGCGACCGGTCGACCAGGGCTCGCGCGGCTCGGCAATCCGCCTGCGGCCGGTCCAAATCATCACCTTGGCCCTGATCTTCATTGGCGCGACCTTCGCAACCACGGAGGTGAGCACCGTGGCAATCACCAAAGAGCTCGGCCAGCCGGGCGCCGCCAGCCTCGTCATCGGCGTCTACGCCCTCGGATCGTTCGTCGTCGGCATCATCATCGGCGCCCTGAACCTGAAAACACCGCTGCAAATTCAGCTTGCCATCGCGATCGCCATCATCGCGCTTACCACGCTGCCGCTGCTCGTCGCCGACACGGTGCCTCTTCTGGCGCTGGCCGTCTTCGTTAGCGGTGTGGCGATCTCGCCGACCTTCATCACGGCATTCGGCCTGATCGAGCGGCGCGTGCCGGAGGCGATGCTGACCGAGGGCGTTACCTGGGTCATGACCGGCATAGGCATCGGCATGGCGCTCGGCTCCTTCGCCGCCGGATGGGTGGTGGACGCCTTCGGCGCACAGAGCGGGTTCCTGGTGTCGGTGGCGGCGGGCGCAATCGCACTCGTCATCGTGCTGCTCGGCATGCGCAGCCTTGCCACGGCGGATTGCGACACCTCCGCATGCGACGCAGCCGCGGTTCCTGCCGAATAGGCTCCTATGCGTCCGGTCCTGAGCGGCCGGACCCATGCGAGCGCCGCTAGGCCAGGTTAAAGAATCTCGGTGTTGGCGATGTGGATGCCAAAACCTTCGAGGCCGACATAGTGGCGTTCCCGCGAGGCGATCAGGTTGATCGACGAAATGCCTAGGTCTTTGAGGATTTGCGCGCCAAGACCGATCTCGCGCCATTCGCTTTCGCGCCGGCGCGCCTCTTCATGGTCCTCGCGGTCGCCGGCAGGTGGCCGGTTGCGCTCCTGATGTGCGACGCCGACGGAGCCTTCGCGCAGATAGACAATGACGCCGCGCCGGCGCTCGCCCATCGATTTCATGATGCCGTCCAGCCTGTGGCTGGTACCGAAGACGTCCGTCACAACGTCCTCGGAATGCAGCCGCACCGGCACTTCCTCGCCGTCGCGGATGTCGCCGAAGACGATCGCCACATGGTGCATAGAATCCCACGGCAGCGTGTAGGTAAAGACCTGCGCCTTGCCGCCAGGCGTGTCGATGGCAGAACAGGCAACACGCTCGACCAGCGTTTCCTTGCGCTGGCGGTAGGCAATGAGGTCGGCGACCGAAATCTGCTTCAAACCGTTCTTTTCGGCGAAGGCCTGCACCTGGGGGCCACGCATCACGGTGCCGTCATCATTGACCAGCTCGGAAATCACGCCGACCGGCGGCAGGCCGGCAAGCTTGCACAAATCGACCGCGGCTTCGGTATGGCCCGAACGCATCAGCACGCCGCCTTCGCGCGCAATCAGCGGAAAGATGTGGCCGGGGCGGACGAAATCAGACGCGCCGACATTGCCATTGGCAAGATTGCGCACGGTCAATGTGCGGTCGTCGGCCGAAATGCCCGTCGTCGTGCCGTGCTTGAAATCGACGCTGACGGTGAAGGCGGTGGTGTGGGCCGAGTCATTGTCGGCGACCATCGGCGAAAGATTCAGGCGCTTGGCTTCCTCGCGTGGCATCGGCGTGCAGACGATGCCGGAGGTGTTGCGGACGATGAACGCCATCTTCTCCGGCGTGCAATGGACGGCGGCGACGATCAGGTCACCCTCGTTCTCGCGCCCGTCATCGTCCATGACGACGACGATTTCGCCGCGTTCGAACGCACGCAGGGCTTCTACGATCTTCTTCTGGTCGTAAGGCATAAGTGCTCGTTTCACTCGCAGGGGAGTAGGGGAATAGGGCAGTAAGGGAGTAGGGAAAAGGAAAATTTCTGTCGCGGGAGCTACATAACATACTCGCCTACTGCCTTACTCCCCTACTGCCTTCCCGTTTGTCCTCGATGACGCAGATAGTGATCGGCAATCGCGCAGGCAACCATCGCCTCGCCGATCGGTACCGCGCGGATACCGACACACGGATCGTGCCGGCCCTTGGTCATGATCTCGACGTCGTTGCCGTCCTTGTCGATTGACTTTCGCGGGGTCAGGATCGACGAGGTCGGCTTGACGGCAAAGCGCGCGACGATCGCCTGGCCGGTCGAGATGCCGCCGAGGATGCCACCCGCATTATTGGAGAGGAAGACCGGCTTGCCGTCATTGCCCACGCGAATCTCGTCGGCATTCTCTTCGCCGGTAATGCGGGCGGCCTCGAAGCCGTTGCCGATCTCGACACCCTTGACGGCATTGATCGACATCAGGCCCGAGGCAATGTCCTGGTCGAGCTTGGCGTAGATCGGCGCGCCGAGGCCTGCCGGAACGCCATCGGCGATGATCTCGATTACCGCGCCGACCGAGGAACCCGCCTTGCGGATGCCGTCAAGATACGCGGTGAAGGTGGCGACCGATGCCGGGTCGGGCGTGAAGAACGGATTTTCGGCGTCGCCAACGAAATTCCAGTTCCAGTTGGCGCGGTCGATCGATTTCTCTCCCATCGAGACCAGCGCACCGCGCACGACCATGCCGGGCACGACCTTGCGGGCCAAGGCTCCGGCCGCCACTCGCGCCGCCGTCTCACGGGCCGAAGACCGGCCGCCACCGCGATGATCTCGCAGGCCGTATTTGGCATGGTAGGTGTAATCGGCATGACCAGGCCGGTACTGGCGGGCGATCTCGCCATAGTCCTTGGAGCGCTGGTCGATATTCTCGATCAGCATCGACACCGGCGTTCCGGTGGTGATCATGGTCTCACCGTCCTCATCCAGGATGAAGCCGGACAAGATCTTGACCTCGTCGGGTTCGCGACGCTGCGTCACAAAACGCGATTGACCCGGACGGCGCTTGTCGAGGTCGGCCTGGACCTCCGCGCGCGTGAAGCGGATGCCGGGCGGACAGCCGTCGACCACGCAGCCGAGCGCTGCGCCATGGCTTTCGCCCCAGGTGGTGACGCGGAAAAGGTGGCCAAACGTATTGTGAGACATGAAAACCAGCCCTGCCGGCATCGGAGCCGGCTTAGCGTATGACCGCGAAAATCGGAGCGATTTTCGGGGTCATGCGCATAATCAAAGTGCTACAGCGTCCTGCGCGCGTCCAACGGGACGCGCGGCGCTGTAGCCTGCGTTCTATTGGCGTTTTCGGCAGCGGTCAAACTGTGATCTGGCGGATTTAGTTTTGACACATTCGGTTGGTTTCTGCTTCCTTCGATCCGTCTGTTGAACACCCGCCGCCACCGTGCCGGCGCAATGATAAGAGGACGATGATGCGTATCCTACTCGGCGCCGTTGCCGCCATGTTGCTGATTTCCACCGCCGCCTTCGCCGGCCAAACCGAAGGCCTGATCAAAGAGATCGATAAGGACACGCTGACGCTGACACTCGACGACGGCAAATCCTACAAGCTGAACGCCGAAACCGATCTCGAAGCGCTGAAACCCGGCATGGATATCGTGATCGCCTACGACGAGACAAACGGCGAGAACGTCATCACCGACATGCAATTGCCGGATTCAACCGAATAGTGTCTTTCCGGCTGACCTGTCCCGAAAGCCGGGATGAAGGTCGTGTGACCTACCATCTTGTCCGAACCCCCGGTTCGGGGTCACGGTCTTGGTCAAAACTCATTCAGCCGACTTCAGGCCTTCGTTCACGACACACTCTGTCGGACAGCGCACCACGCCTGCTCGGCAATGGGCGGCTCCATCGTCGAAATGGCCGGTGAAGAGTTCCGGCTAGATCTCGGTCTGACTCATGCCGGAGCTCCATCGAGCCAGAGCTTGTTCGCAGCCCTCGACCGGATCGGGGGCCGCGATGATCGTCGCCACGGCCTCAGGATCGGCAGGTGTCCTCAATGTCAGCATGTCGGACGGCTTTGCCGGCCGGTGTGAAGCGACGGCGAGAGGGGCTGAACACGGTCGTTCAGAGTGATTGGGTTTCGACCCTTAGAGCCACTCCAGGAGTCGTCCCTCTAGCCTGAGCAAGCGATCCTGCGGCACATTCAGGGTTGCGGCTTCTTTCTCGGGCATTCCCAGCACCATGCGGAACAGGGCGCGCACGACGCCGCCATGGGTCACGCAGACCGTCTGGCGGTCCAGCGCATCGAACCACGGCTTTATCCGTTCGAGCAGCATTTGATAGCTTTCGGCGCCCTCGCCGGGCGGCAGGAAATTCCATTTATCGAAGCGCCTCTCCCTGGCTGAGCCCAAATGCCGGGCCTCGAGTTCGGGAAAGGTGAAACCCTGCCAGTCGCCGAAACTCATTTCGACAAGGCGAGGATCGGTACGATAGGCATGCGGATCGAGCTTCATCGCCGCGCGCAGGCGCTCCATGGTCTCGCGCGTGCGCCGCATCGGGCTGGCGACAAAGTCGAAATCCTGGGGGTTATGGACAAATTCGGCCAGCCGGCGCCCGTTGCGGCTAGCCTGCTCGCGGCCGAGCGCATTGAGATCGGTGTCGGCCTGCCCCTGCAACCGCGACTCGGCGTTCCACTTCGTCTGGCCGTGGCGTGCGATGTAGACGAGCGGATACATCAGGTCTTCCGGAAGAGATCGGGAGCAGACAGGCAGGATTGGTGTTCGTGGAAGGAACTAGTCCTTGACGGTCGAAATGTCGGGTGCGTCGACGGCCTTCATGCCTACGACATGGTAACCGGAATCGACATGGTGGATCTCGCCGGTGACGCCGCGTGAAAGGTTGGACAGGAAATAGACGGCTGAATCGCCGACTTCCTCCTGAGTGACCGTCTGCTTCAGCGGCGAATTGTATTCGTTCCACTTCAGGATGTAGCGGAAATCGCCGATGCCGGAGGCCGCAAGCGTCTTGATCGGCCCGGCCGAGATGGCGTTGACGCGGATCTTCCTGGCGCCAAGGTCGACGGCCAGATAGCGCACGCTGGCTTCGAGCGCCGCCTTGGCGACGCCCATTACGTTGTAGTGCGGCATCACCTTTTCCGCGCCATAATAGGTCAGCGTCAGCAGCGAGCCGCCCTCGCTCATCAGCGCCTCGGCGCGCTTGGCGATGGTGGTGAAAGAATACACCGAAATGTCCATGGTGCGCAGGAAATTGTCGCGCGTCGTCTCGACATAGCGGCCTGTCAGTTCGTCCTTGTCGGAAAAGGCGATGGCGTGGACGAGGAAATCGAGCTTGCCCCAATGCTTTGCGATGTCGTCGAACACTGCATCCAGCGTTGCCGGATCGGTCACATCGCAATGGCCGGCGACATGGGCGTTGAGTTCCGCCGCCAGCGGCTCGACGCGCTTCTTGAACGCCTCACCCTGATAGGTCAGCGCAATCTCGGCGCCGTGGTCGACGCAAGCCTTGGCTATGCCATAGGCGATCGACCGATTGTTCGCGACGCCAAGGACAAGCCCGCGCTTGCCGGCCATCATGCCTTGTCCACCCGCCATGTGAGCGCTCTCCGCAATATCTTCTGCTTTGTGGAGTGGCTATCGCACAGGCACAGAGCCCCTTCAAGCGCTCAACACGGACAGTTCAGGGGACAAAAGCATCGCCCACAGCGCCGCGCGTCCCTTTGGACGCACAAAGGACGTTGTAGCACCTAACCTTGCGCATCGATTTTAGGGGGTCATGCGCTAGCGTTTCCGGTTGCGCATCAGCGCTTCGAGATCGCTGTCGCCCCCTTCGGGAAGCATCAGCCGCACATGCGCGTAGAGATCACCGTGTCCGCCAACTTTTTCCGGCAAGCCCCTGCCCTTCAGCCGCAGGACCTTGTCCGAGCTCGACCAGGCGGGAACATTGACCGCAACCTTGCCGGTCGGCGTTTCGACCGCCACCTTGGCTCCCAGCACGGCATCCGCCAGTGCAACCGGCAGGTCGGCGTGGAGGTCCCGGCCTTCGACACGATAGCGCGGGTGCCGCCGGAAGCGGATCTTGACCAGCGCGTCGCCCGGCTGCCCCGGCCCTTGCTCGCCCTGGCCTTTCAGCCGGATGGTCTGGCCGTCCTCGACATAGGCTGGCAGCTTGACGGCGACCTTGCGCCCGTCCGGGAACATCGCCGTTACCTTCTCCGCAGTCGCCGCTTCCTCGATGGTGATGTCGAGCGTCACGTTAAGGTCGGCGCCGGACGGCGCCTGCCGGCCGGCGCCCATGCCGGCACCGCGAGAGAAGGTCTCGCCGAATATCTGGCTGAAGATGTCGCTGTTGCCGTCGAACGGATCGCCGCCCGGACGGCTTGAGCGAAACTCGAAACGTGAGCCGCCCGGCCCTTGCTGCCGGCGAAAACCGGCGAACGGATCGGCGCCGCCGGCGGCACCCTCGAAACCTTGAAAGCGCGGCTTGCCCTCGGCGTCAATCTCGCCGCGATCGAAAGCCGTACGGTTCTTCTCGTCGCCGACGATTTCGTAAGCCTGGTTGGCTGCGGCAAACCGCTCCTTCGCCTTGGGATCCGGATTCTGGTCCGGATGGTACTTCTTGGCGAGTTTGCGGTATGCCGATTTTATGTCCTTGGCCGATGCGTTCTTGGCAACGCCCAGCACCTCATAGGGGTCGCGCATGCTTCCTGCCCTGGAGAAGAAGTGAGTCCACGATTGCCATCTATATGCGCTCGCATAGGAAGAAATTCCAGTGGCGCGCGGTCATATGATGGTGGAAAATCAGAGCGCTTTGAAGTCCTGCATCCGCCAGGCGCCGGCGCCGGCCAGGCACACCTCGCCCTTGAACAGGGCTACGCCGTCGAAGCTTTCGCGCGACGCGGTGAAGCGGCGGCAAAGCTGGCCGTTGTCTCTGGACTCCGCCAGTTCGGTGATCGAGCCGCGCGAACCGGTATCGGAATTCGCCCAGGGAACGGCCTGCCCGCCAAGTTCGTGGATATCGGCGGAAGACACCGCGTTGCGGATCGTCGCTTGGTCCGAGGCGCGATCCTGATCGATCGGCGAGGCAGCAGCAGGCGTGCTGCTGGTCAGGATCGTACGGTCGACCTCCGCCTGCTCCAAACTGAAGCCGCCGGCACCGCAGGCCGCAAGCGGCAAGGCGACCAGCACGATCGCGACCTTGACCGCAGCCTGGGCGCTGGCCGAAGCAATAAGGCTCCATTGCCTGCTGTCAAAAGGTTGCGCGATGCGCGACAATCGGCAATCTCCCCGGCCGGCAATAGAATTTGGGAAAACTATGAGCGAAACTGAGTTAACAAGCGGTGACTTTACCGAGGCTGCCGAGCCATTCCGCCTGTTTGCCGCATGGCTCGACGACGCGACGAAAAGTGAGATCAACGATCCCAACGGCGTGGCGCTGGCGACCGTCGATGCCGAGGGCATGCCGAATGTGCGGATGGTGTTGCTCAAGGGGTTCGATGAAAGCGGATTTGTCTTCTATACGAATTTCGAGAGCGCCAAAGGCCGCGAGATTCTTGGCAGCATGAAGGCGGCAATGTGCTTTCACTGGAAATCGCTGCGGCGGCAGGTGCGCGCACGCGGGCCGGTGGAAATCGTTACCGAGGCGGAAGCGGACGCCTATTACGCTACGCGTCCGCGCGGCAGCCGCATCGGCGCTTGGGCCTCGAAACAATCGCGGCCGCTGGAGAGCCGCTTCGCACTGGAAAAAGCCGTTGCCGAATACACGGCGCGCCATGCGATCGGCGAGATCCCACGGCCGAAACACTGGTCGGGCTTCCGTATCGTGCCGCAGACGATCGAGTTCTGGCACGATCGGCCTTTCCGGCTGCACGACCGCCTCGTCTTTTCCCGCAACGCGGAGGGCGGCTGGGACAAGACGAGGCTTTATCCCTAACATTCAGGCCATCAACTTCTTCGGGAAACGATCGGGATGAAAATGCCCATTATCGGATTGAAGAGTTTTGATCGCAGAACGCTAGGTTATTTCTTCCTGGTCATGAAGGCCATCAAGGCGGCGCGGGCCTCGTCGGACTTGAGCCGCTCGCGGAAATGCTCGCTTTCCTGGCCAATACGGGCAACAAGGTCTTCACGCGAGCCGCGCATTAGGTCACGCGCGATCTTCAGCGCTTGCGGCGGCTTGGCCGCGATTTGACTGGCCGCTGCCAGGACGGAGGCTTCGAGCTCGTTATCCTCGACCACCGCGTAGATCAGTCCGGCAGCTTTCGCCCGCTCGGCAGAAAAACCTTCACCGAGGCCAAGCAGCGCGAAGGCCCCTTGCCGGCCGAGAATCTGCGGCGCAAGCAGGCTCGACCCCGCCTCGGGGACCAAGCCGAGATCGACGAAGGGCGTGCGGAATAGTGTGCGCGGCGTGGCGAAGGTCAGGTCGCAATGCAGGTTGAGCGTGGTGCCGATGCCGACCGCGATGCCATCGACGCCGGAAACCATGGGCTTTTCCGTCCTGGCGAGTGCCATCAGGAAATCCCAGACCTCGGTGCCGCCCTCGCCGCCGGTGGCGACGACCATAAAATCGGCAAGGTCGTTGCCGGACGAGAAGGCGCCTGAAACACCGAAGAAGACATGGACGCGGATCGCCGGATCGGCGTCGCCCTCGGCAAGCGCCGCCGACATTCTCGCATACATGGCGCGCGTCAGCGCGTTCTTCTTGTCCGGACGGTTCATGCGGATGATCTGGATGGCGCCCTGGCGCTCGACGAGGATGTGGTCTGTCACGGGTGATCCTTTGTGAACGTCAGCCTTTTCGTGAAACGGCAACCTTGTGGATGTCAGGCAGAAATCAGTGTCTTGCCCGCAGCGGCAAGGCTTTCGGCGCCGCCGATGACGCGCTCCTTCAGCGCGCCCGCCTCGCCAAGCAGGTTTTCGGCGAAGAAACGGCAAAGGGCGACGCGGCTTTGGTCGGCAAGCGCGCCGCGTGCCAGATAGGCGCCGCCCGCCGCAAGCGAGATCAGCCGCAGATACGACGTAGCACCGGCCAGCGCCTCGTCCGAGCGCCCGTCGGCAAGCAGCCCTTGCAGGAAACGCGTCGCCTTGCCGAGGTCGTCGAGCGCCTGGTCGAGAGCATCGGCGGTGCGGCCAAAACCCTTGGGATTTGAGGTCCGCACTTCATTGGCAACCGCTTTTAGTTCGGCGATGTAACCATGCACATGCTCGCCACCGCCAAACGGCAGCTTACGCGCCACTAGGTCGATCGCCTGGATGCCGTTGGTGCCTTCGTAGATCGGCGCGATGCGCGCGTCGCGATAAAGTGCTGCCGCACCCGTCTCCTCGATGTATCCCATGCCGCCATGAACCTGCAGCCCGAGCGAGGCGACCTCGACGCCGACATCGGTGGAAAAGGCCTTGGCCAATGGCGTCAACAGATTGGCACGTTCCTGCCAATGGATGGCTTCATCGCCGACGGATACGCGCGCGTAGTCAATGGCATGCGCGCAGGAATAGCTGATGGCGCGTGCAATCTGGGTCAGCACCTTCATGGTCAGGAGGTTGCGCTGCACGTCGGGGTGATGGACGATCGGCGCCATGCCGTTGCCATCATAGCTCGCGGCCTTACCTTGCCGGCGGTCATTGGCATAGGCGAGCGCCTTCTGCGTGGCCGTTTCGGCGACCGCCACGCCCTGCATGCCGACGGCGAGCCGCGCATTGTTCATCATGGTGAACATGCAGGCGAGGCCCTTGTTTTCCTCGCCGATCAGCCAGCCGATCGCACCAGGCGCCATCCCTTCGAAACCGTCGCCATAGATCATGGTGCAGGTCGGCGAGGCGTGGATGCCCAATTTGTGCTCCAGCCCGGAACAGAAGACATCGTTGCGTGCGCCCAGCGCGCCATCCTCGCCGACAAGGAATTTCGGCACCAGGAACAACGAAAGGCCACGTGTGCCGGCCGGCGCATCCGGCAGCCGCGCCAGCACTAGGTGGACGATGTTGTCGGTGAAATCGTGCTCGCCATAGGTGATGAAGATTTTTTGCCCGAAGATGCGGTAGGTGCCGTCGCCGGACGGCTCGGCGCGGGCGCGCAACGCATTCAGGTCCGAGCCCGCCTGCGGCTCGGTCAGGTTCATCGTGCCCATCCATTGGCCGGAGACGAGCTTTTTCAAGTATTTGGCCTTCAGCGCCGGTGAGGCGTGCTTGTCGAGCGCTTCGACCGCGCCCATGGTCAGCGTCGGGCCGATGCCGAAGGCCATGGCGGCGGAGTTCCACATTTCGAGCGCAGCGACGCCCAGCATGGTCGGCAGCGCCTGGCCGCCGAATTCCTCCGGTGCCGACAGCGCGTTCCAGCCGCCGTCGATCCAGCGGCGGTAGAGCGCCTTCCAGCCGGGCGGCATGGTGACGGCAGCGCCGCTCAGCACCGCGCCTAGTTCATCGCCGATCTTGTAGAGCGGCGCGACCTCCTCTGTGGCGAAGCGGCCGGCTTCCGCCAGAATGGCGTCGACGAGGTCTTCGCCAAGCTCGCCAAAGGAGCCGGCGGCGAGCACCGGCTTCAGGCCGGCCACATACTTCAGCGTGAAGGCGATCTCCTCGACCGGTGCCCGATACATGCCGCTCGCTCCTCCTCTGTCCGGCAGGGAAACTTATGATCCGTGCGGACACAAAACCATTCGCTTTTGGGTCGCCGCTCCCGCCTTCTTTTTACGTAAACGTCAAATTTTGTCACGCGGATTTTGCATTTGGAGCTGTTCAGGCTAAAATCGGCAAAAAGCCGGACAAGCCGACCGGCGACAGACCAAGAATACTGGATCGGACCGCACGTGCTCGCCAGACCTGACGCCTATCGCTGCATCGAATGCGGCCTGCCCTATCGAGCGGCAGGTTTTTGGCACCATCGGGGCAAGATCGAGGTCGGCTCCGCCTATTGGTCGGATCGCGGCATTCTGTGTTCGCCGAAATGCTCGCTGGCCCATCATCGCAAACGCGAGGCTGAGGGAACGCTGCCGCAGGCGCCGGCGCCCGACCTGTTCCAGATCCAGCCGCTCTCCCCTCGTTGATGGCCAGCAAAACCATAACCGGCCGAATTGCGGCATCCGCCACGGACCGCCGAAAGCATTTCCTTAACCATGGCGGTTCAGGATCAGGCTTTGGCCAGCAAGGATCTGCTGTTTGAAGCCGCCGGCGCACCCTCTCCGCCGCCTAGGACTCCTCGTCGCGACCGCGATGATAATGGCGTTGGGGCCGGCACAAGCCTCGGATTTCTCCGAGCCGTGGAAGGCCGACCGGGCGCTGGTGATCGACGCCTACGAATACAATTCCATCGATTGGGCTGAACTTGCGACCGACAAGCGGATCGTCGGTTTCATCAACAAGGCGTCCGATGGGATGCCGCCAGCCTATTTCTGTTTCGGCGACGAGACCGAGACGCGGCTCTGCAAGGCGCTGTGGAAGCGCCATGCGGTGGCACAGGAACTGTTCCAGACGCGCAAGGTGGTGGCCAAGGCGCTCGGCCTGAAATGGGGCGCTTACCACCTCGCCCGCCCCGGCAATCCCGTGGGACAGGCCAATAATTTCATCAACTTCGCGAAACCTGGTCCGGATGACCTGCTCGCCCTCGACATCGAGGATGACGACCCCACGAAATGGATGTCGCTCGAGGATGCAGAGGAATTCGTCCGCCATGTGCATCGGCGGCTGGGCCGCTTTCCGGTGCTCTACACCAACGGCAAGACCGCCAGGCACATCGCCGACAACAAGTACAAATACCGGCTCCTGTCGCGGCTGCCGCTCTGGTATGCGCGCTACAAGCCGGACATCGGCGTGCATTTTCCGATGGGCAACTGGCAAGGCTACGCACTCTGGCAGTTCTCGGCAAAAGCCAATTGCGGCCGGTTCCGCTGTCCTTACCGGGTGGCCGGCACGCCGAACGATATCGACGTCAATGTCGCACCGATGGATGCCGCCACATTGCGCGCGCAATGGCCCTTCGGCGGCCTGATCGACGTGCAGCCGGACTACCTTGCCTCGATACCGGTGCCTCTCTCGCGCGAGGCCGGCCTTGCGGGCAATGCCATCACCTACGCCACCGTGGTGGCACCATCGACCTTCACCGAAATCACCGCCATGTTCAGCGCCCGCTGGGCCAAGTTCCGCAGCAGCTTTCAAATGCCTGCTGTGAAGACGTTGCTGCGCCTTCCGCGCGGGATTGCCGAATATGTGGCCTGGACGCGGAACGAAAAGCACTCGGCATCAGCGGTTGAAGCCACGCCCGCCGCCGGCGATCCGGTCAGCACCGCATCAACCGAGTTCGACCATGGCCAGCGCTAAAAGCTGAAAGCCGTTCGGCGTCA
The DNA here is from genome assembly GCF_053848045.1 of Mesorhizobium sp. BHbdii. Taxonomy (NCBI): domain Bacteria; kingdom Pseudomonadati; phylum Pseudomonadota; class Alphaproteobacteria; order Hyphomicrobiales; family Phyllobacteriaceae; genus Mesorhizobium; species Mesorhizobium sp. BHbdii. The sequence continues at coordinate 586,906 of NZ_JBSPKX010000003.1, forward strand.
GCGCGCCTGCTCGCGCGCGACGGCCTGCCAGCCGATGTCGCGGCGGCAAAAACCTTGCGGCCAATCGATCTGGTCGAGTGTGGCATAGGCTCGTCTCTGCGCCTCTCCGACCGTACCGCCGACAGCCGTGACGTCGAGCACACGGCCGCCATTGGCGATCAGCGCGCCGCTGTTGATGGCGGTACCGGCGTGAAAGATCTCGACGCCATCGCCAGCGGCCTCTTCGAGGCCGCGGATCACCGAGCCCTTTTCCGGCGTGCCGGGGTAACCCCTTGCCGCCATCACCACGGTGAGCGCCGCCTCGTCGCGCCAGCGCACGGAGGTATGTGCAAGCTGGCCGTCGGCAGAAGCGTTGAGCAGGACCAGGAGATCGTCCTTCAGCCGCATCATCAGCACCTGGCATTCCGGGTCGCCGAAACGGGTGTTGTATTCGATCAGCTTCGGCCCCTCGCCTGATATCATCAGCCCGGCAAACAGCACGCCGGAAAACGGTGCGCCAAGTTCGGCCATGCCGCGCATGGTTGGCTCGACGATCTCGCGCATGGTCCGGTCGATGATCTCCGGCGTCATCACCGGAGCCGGCGAATAAGCCCCCATACCGCCGGTGTTCGGGCCGATGTCGCCGTCACTGAGGCGCTTGTGATCCTGTGCGGTGCCGAACGGCAACGCGGTGGCGCCGTCGCACAGGCAAAAGAAACTCGCCTCCTCGCCGGTGAGAAACTCCTCGACCACCACCTCGGCGCCGGCCTGTCCGAAGGACCCGTCGAAACAGGCATCGAGTGCGGCCAGCGCCTCGGCCAACGTCATGGCGACGGTGACGCCCTTGCCGGCGGCGAGGCCGTCGGCCTTGATGACGATCGGCGCGCCCATCTTTTCGACATAGGCCCTGGCCGAGGCCAAGTCGCCGAAGCGGCCATAGGCGGCGGTCGGGATATCGTATTTCGCACAGAGGTCCTTGGTGAAGCCTTTCGAACCTTCCAGCCGCGCCGCCGCCCGGGATGGGCCGAAGACGCGAATGTTCGCGGCGCGGAGGTCGTCGGCAATGCCGGCAACCAGCGGCCCTTCCGGCCCGACCACGACGAGGTCGATGTTTTTCTCCGTGCAGAACCGGGCCACCGCCGCATGATCGGCAATGTCTAACGTCACCAGTTCGGCTTCGTGGCCGATGCCCGGGTTGCCGGGGGCCGCGTAAAGCTTCGTCAGCAGCGGCGAGGCCGCGATCTTCCAGGCCAGCGCATGCTCGCGGCCGCCGGACCCGATCAACAAAACACGCATGCCCAGATCCCTTGCCATTCCACGATCAGGACTGCGCTATTGCGCCCCGGACGATGGGTCAAGACATTTGGGAGAGTTTGAAGCAATTCCACACGGGAACGAGAATGGGTCGGCCTGCTTGATGCTTGACGGCGTTCGCCACTGCTGCCACTCCAACACTATGGAACCCATCCAATCGAAAGCCAACCAGGGCCGCGTCGCCGATGCGCCGAGCGGCCACTGGGTCTACCGCATTCTGCCGCGCTGGCTGTGGCCTTATGCGCAGCTTGCCCGGTGGGACCGGCCGATCGGCTGGCAGTTGCTGCTGTGGCCGTGCTGGTGGTCGGCAGCCCTTGCCGCGAGTGCCTATTCACGCCCTACCGATACGCTGCTCTCGCTGCTGCCGACACCTTTGTACCTGCTGCTGTTCCTGATTGGCGCCATCGCCATGCGCGGCGCCGGCTGCACCTATAACGATCTGGTCGACCAGGATATCGACAACCAGGTGGAACGTACGCGCTCACGGCCGCTGCCGGCGGGAAAGGTCACGCGCCGGCAGGCCTGGGCGTTTCTCGTTATCCAGGCACTGATTGGACTCGCTGTGCTTGTGCAGTTCAACGGCTTTGCCATCCTGCTCGGCATCTGCTCGCTCGCCGTAGTCGCCATCTACCCATTCATGAAGCGGTACACCAACTGGCCGCAACTGGTTCTCGGCCTTGCTTTTTCCTGGGGTGCGCTGATGGGATGGGCGGTCGAGTTCGGCGATCTCGACGGCCCGCCCGTCATGCTCTATATCGGCTCGATCCTGTGGGTGATCGGCTATGATACGATCTATGCGCATCAGGACAAGGAGGACGACGCCATCGTCGGCGTGCGCTCGACCGCACGCCTGTTCGGCGACAACACCAAGACCTGGCTCGTCGGGCTTTATGGCGGGGCGCTGGTCTGCTTCGCCATCGCCTTCGCGTCGGCGCAGGCGCCCGTGCCGGCGCTGGCCGGACTGATCGCCGCCGGAGCGCATATGGCGCGGCAAATCGCAGTGCTGGACATCGACGATCCGGACCAGTGCATGCTCTTGTTCAGATCGAACAACCAGGTCGGCTGGCTGATCTTCCTTGGCCTGATCGGCGGCGCGCTGTGGGTGGCGTTGAAGCCGCTGGTGTAGCTATCCGCGCGAAATGATCTCCTGGCCGCCAATCACCAGCCTGAGGCCGAGATCGCCGGCCCTGCGACGGGCGAGGAAGCGCGGACGACGCGTGGTCGAAACCCGACCCTTGCGGCGGTTCTGCGCCGGCAATGTCTTGATGGCGGCGCCAAGCGATTCCTCCAGCGTGCGGGCGATGCCGTCTGATTCGATCAGAAGCATCGGCAGACGGTAGGCATCGGCCCAGGCACGCCAGTCGGCGGCGACATCCTCGAGATCGTCGGCCACTAGCAGCGGCACCGACAGCATCGGATCATTGTGCAGAAGCTCCAGCGTCACCGTGACATTGCCATCCGGATCCTCCATCGCGCGGGCGGCCACGCCACGAAACGCGTTGGCGGGCAGAGCGATGAACGCCGGCACGCCGCTCATCTCCAGCATGCGGCGAATGACGGCGCCACGGTGGTCGATGGTGAAGGTAACGTCGCCATAATCGTCGCGCGTGGCGTAGCTCACCACGTGCGGCAGGCGGAATGGGTCGAGGCGCATGTTGCGCCCGGCCCAGACTGGCTTCAGTCCAGTGTTCATATTGTGCCTTTCCTGTCTCTCCTGAGAGCCGGTCTTCCGGTTCTCCGGGCCGGTTTTTCCAGCCTCGTTGTGGAGAAACATTAGCGCGGGCTTCTTATCGCAGCGCTTAAGAAAGTCGGTTAAATTTTGCTGATCTCGAGGGGATGGTTATCGGAATGCAACCATTCACAAGACGTCGAAAGGATCAGATAACCTTACCGGGATTCATGATGCCGGCCGGGTCGAAGGCCGCCTTCACCCTGCGCATCAAATCGATCGCCATCGGCGGCGCTGTCGCGATCAATTCATCCCGCTTCAGCTGGCCAATACCGTGCTCGGCCGAGATCGAGCCGTGAAAGCTGCGCACGACATCGTGCACGGCCTTGTTCATGGCGTGATAGAGCCCGAGAAACGCTTCGTCATCGCCGCCGACCGGCCGGGAGATATTGTAGTGGAGATTGCCGTCGCCCATATGGCCGAAACACACCTCGCGCGCACCGGGGCTGACCGATTGAACGGCGCCGGCCGCTTTTTCGATGAATTGCGGGATGGCCGCCACCGGCACAGAGATGTCGTGCTTGATCGAGGCGCCTTCGGGCTTCTGCGCCTCGGGCAGCACCTCGCGGAAATTCCAGAAGGCATCGCCCTGCGCGATGCTCGCCGCAATCACTGCATCGCCGACGATCCCCTGCTCGAGGCCGGCTGAGAGCACCTCCTCGATCAGGGCCATCGCATCCTCCGCCGAGCGCCCCGACGAGATCTGCATCAGCACATACCACGGCCAATCCCCGGACAGCGGCCGCACGACGCCTGGCGCGTGCAGAAGCGTAAAATCGTAGGGTCTCTGGCCGATCAGTTCGAAAGCGGTGAGTGCAGCGCCGGCGCGATCCATCGCCAGGCTGAACAGGGACAGTGCCGCCTCCGGCGAGGACAGGCCGGCAAAGGCCACCTCGCGCCCCGTGGGCTTGGGGAAAAGCTTGAGCACGGCGGCGGTGATGACGCCGAGCGTGCCTTCAGCGCCGACAAACAGGTTCTTCAGATCGTAGCCGGTGTTGTCCTTCTTCAGCTTGCGCAGATCGTCGAACACCTCGCCGGTCGGCAGCACCACTTCCACGCCGAGGCAGAGCTCACGCGCATTGCCATAGGCAAGCACGCCGGTGCCACCGGCATTGGAAGAGAGATTGCCGCCGATCTGGCAGGAGCCCTGCGCGGCAAGCGACAGCGGAAACAGCCGGTCGGCGGCGTCGGCCGCTTCCTGCAGCGTCTGCAGGATGACACCGGCCTCGACGGTGACGGTGTTGGAGAGGAGGTCGATCTCACGGATGCGGTTCAGCCGCGACAGCGACAGCACGATCTCGCGGCCGGACATATCCGGCACCTGCGCGCCGACCAGCCCGGTGTTGCCGCTTTGCGGCACGACCGGCGTTCCCGTCTCGGTCGCCAGCCGCATGATGCGGCTAACCTCGTCGACGCTGCCCGGCCTCAGCACCAGCGCCGTTCGGCCATGCCAAAGGCCGCGCCTTTCTATGAGATAAGGCGCGATATCCTGCTGGTCCCGAAGCGCGTATTTGTCGCCGACGATTGCCGCAAAGCGGTCGATGAGGGCGAGGTCGATATCCCGGGATATGTCGTTCATAGGTGGAAACTATGGTGCCCAATCGATCTTGTCACGAGGGGCGGCAGCGCGCGAAAGCCGGTCGTTGATCGCCTCGCCCAGCCCGTCGAACGGAATCGGCTCGACGGCGATTGTCTTGGCGCCGCTGCGATCGAGATCCTGCATGTGGGAAAAGAGGTTGGCCGCGGCTTCGCGCAGGTCGCCGGTCTCCGAAAGGTTGCGCAAAGCGGCAGCACCTTGCCAGCCTTCGGCACGGCGGGGGCCGAACGCCAGCAAGGCTTCGCCCTTTGCGACTTTTGCGGCGTTGACCCGCACCGCAGCACCCGGCGCGTAATGCGAAGCGAGCATGCCCGGCGCCTCGATGCCCGTCGCACCGCGCGACAGCGTCGTGCCGGCGACCGCTTCAATCTCCTCGGCGGCAATGCCTCCCGGTCGCAGCAGCCGCAGCTTTCCGCCCTCGATCTTGACGATCGTCGATTCGAGCCCGACGGACGTTGCGCCGCCATCGACCACCAGCTTGATTTTTGCACCGAGATCCGCCGCCACTGCCTTGGCTGTCGTGGCGCTGATCTTGCCTGAGGAATTGGCGCTGGGCGCTGCGAGCGGGCGTCCGAGCCTGGCGATCAGTTCGCCGCCAAAGCCTTTCGGCATGCGCAGCGCGATCGTATCCAGCCCGGCGGTGACCAGCGGATGAATGCCGCTGCCGGGCCGCTGCGGCAGCACCATCGTCAGCGGTCCCGGCCAGAATGTCTGCGCCAGTCTTTTCGAGAGGAAATCGAACAGCGCGATGTCCTCGGCCATCGCCAGATCGGCAACATGGGCGATCAGCGGGTTGAAGCGCGGCCGGCCCTTGACCTCGAAGATGCGCGCCACGCCGACGCCATTGGTGGCGTCGGCGGCCAGCCCGTAGACGGTTTCCGTCGGAATGGCGACGACATCACCGCCTTCGACCAGCGCCAGCGCCCGCTCCATCGCCTCGCCGGCGGCAAGTATCTCAGCCACTCTCATCACCTTACAGAAGCAGGACCTCACAGATGTGGGACCTCACAGATGTGGGTGCGTAATACGGTGACGTTTACGGGGCAAGTCCGGGCGTTAGCGAATTACCAGATCGCTAAAATGCTAGCTTTCCTCGCAAGCCCGCATCAATTCCCGGACGGTATGTTGACTGCCTGTTGGGCAGGGGATCTATCATGGTCTGGGTGCGTATCCTGGGAGCGCTTGGTCTCACTCTGGCGGCGGGCGGAGCACACGCTTCGTCCTTCGTTGTTCTCGGTGCACCATCCTCGACGCCGTCCGTCGTCAAGCTCGGCGCGCCTGAACCGGTGAAGGTGGCTGGGATCTCCTCGACGCCATCGATCGTGGCGCTCGGCGAACCAGTGCCTGATGTCACCTATGAAAAAGTTGCTGCGATCCCGAGCCAGCCCAAGCCCAAGCATGATTTCATGCAAAGCCCGATGATCATTCGCGGCGGCATCGTCGGCGATGCCTTCGCAAAGCCGGCCCCGAGCGCCGTACCTGCCGCGACAACCGCTGCAGCACCTGGGGCGGCCACCAGATCCGACAAAAAGATAACGGCAACGAACAGCCCGCCTGAGCCGGCAACGCCGCAACCGACGCCCATTCCCGAGATCGAGCAGGCCAGATAGCCGTTCGAGGCTATGACGACGCTCGCGCTCAGCCGGCGATCTTCGAGAAATCCGCAACCTGGTCGGTCGCTGCCCGGATGCGCGCCAGCAGTGCCAGACGATTGGCACGAACGGCCTGGTCCTCATCATTCACAAGAACGCGTTCAAAGAATGAATCAACCGGTTCACGCAACGCGCTGAGCGCCAGCATGGCGGCGGAAAAGTCTTCATTGTGAATCGCTTGGCCGGCTTCCTTCTCGGCCTGATTCACCGCGGCAAACAGCGCTTTTTCGGCATCTTCCCGGAATAGACCCGGCTCAACACGTTCGGCAACCGTCGTTTTCTTCTTCTCCTCGGCGGCCAGGATGTTGGCCGCACGCTTGGTGCCGGCAAGCAGGTTTTTGCCGTCCTCGGTGTCGAGGAAGGAGCCAAGTGCTTGGACGCGGCGGACGATTTGGAGGAGATCGTCGTTGGACGATTGGCCAATCTCCCCCCTTGAGGGGGAGATGCCCGGCAGGGCAGAGGGGGTCGTCTCGCGTGGGTCGGCGACCCCCTCTGTCGCCTTCGGCGACATCTCCCCCTCAAGGGGGGAGATCAGGCGCGAGCCCGCTGACAACACCGCATCTATCAAATCATGCCGCGCACCCTGGTCGCGCAAATAGACTTTTAGGCGATCGTGGAAGAAGGAGATGAGGTCGGCAATTATTTCAACCGCAGAATGGTCTGGGGGTTCTACGCCACGTACCTCCGAGGACAACAAACCTGCTCGCTCACTGAGCAGATCATCGGCCGATCCAACGCCAGTAGTGAAATCACCGCCGTCATCCGCTCGCCAGACCACCGAAAAACGATTACCGCCATTGTAGGTAAGTCCGAACAGTGCGTTAAGAAACTGGCGCTGGACCGGTAGCCTCACGCCATTCTCGACCAAGATCCTGATCACCCCTAGCGCTGCTCTTCTCAGCGCATAGGGATCCTTTGACCCCGTCGGCTTTTCGTCAATCGCCCAGAAGCCGACCAGCGTGTCGAGCTTGTCGGCGAGCGCTACGGCCACCGATACCGGGTCGGTCGGAACACGGTCGGACGGGCCCTGCGGCCTATAATGTTCCTCAATCGCGGCGGCGACCGAGGGATGCTCTCCCTGTAGCAGCGCGTATTTGCGGCCCATGGCGCCCTGCAATTCCGGGAATTCGCCGACCACTTCGGTGGTGAGATCGGCCTTGGCCAAGACGGCAGCGCGACGTGCGAGCGCGGTAATCTCCCCCCTTGAGGGGGAGATGTCGCCGAAGGCGACAGAGGGGGTCGGCACGTCCTGACGCGACGCCCTATCGCGGACAGAGGATGCCGGCGTTTCACGCGCAGCCACCCCCTCTGGCCTGCCGGCCATCTCCCCCTCAAAAGGGGAGATTGAACTCGCTACGATCGGCGCCAACTCCTCAGCAAGCCGTACAATCCGCTCCACCCGCTCACCTTGGGTGCCGAGTTTGGCATGGAAGGTGACGCCGAGATGGTCGAGGCGGGCCATGCGCTGGTCGAGCGGCTTTTTGAGATCGAGCCCGAACATTTCCGCCGATGCCTGCAACTGGTCGAGATCAGGCAGGTCGCCCTGGTCGGTCTTCCAGAAATAGAGCGCGTCGGACAGCCGCGCGCGCACCACCTTGCCGTTGCCGTAGGCGATCTCCTTGCCGCCATCCTTGGCTTCGATATTGGCGGTCAGGATGAAGCGGTTGGAAAGCTCTTCACCGACGCCCTGCGGCCGCGCGACGAAACACTTCTGGTTGGCGCGGATGGTCAGCCGGATTACCTCGGCCGGAATGGCGAGAAAGTCTTGCTCGAACTCGCCCATCAGCACCACAGGCCACTCGACCAAGCCTGACACTTCCTCAAGCAGCCCCTCGTCCTCGACAAGGTCGAGCCTGTTGGCGAAAGCGAGATTCCTGGCGTCGGAAAGGATGATCTCCTTTCGCCGGTCGGCGTCGAGCACGACCTTCGCCGCCTCCAGCTTGGCGGCATAGTCGTCGAAGCGGCGCACGGTGATCGCGCCCGGGGCGTGAAAACGGTGGCCGTAGGTTACGTTGCCCGAGCGGATGCCGTCGATCTCGAAATCGACGACCACCGGCTCCTCGGTCTCAGGGCCGAAGGTGCAGAGGATGGATTGCAGCGGCCGCACCCAGCGCAACGATCCGGGTTTCGCCGAGGCCGGCCCCCAGCGCATCGATTTCGGCCATGGAAAATCGCGGATGACGCCTGGAACCAACTCGGCAATGATTTCCTCCGCCGCCCGGCCCGGCTTCGCAATATGGGCGACATAGAAGTCTCCCTTCTTCGGATCGGCATGGATATGCGCCTCGGCGATCGAGGAGAGACCGGCCTTGCGCAGAAAACCCTGGACCGCTTGTTCGGGAGCCTTGGTCGAAGGCCCCTTGATCTCCTCGCTGATGTCCTTCGAGCGCGCGGTCACGCCGCGAATGTCGAGCGCCAACCGGCGCGGCGTCCAATATTCGCGCGCCGCCTCATAGGTCAGTCCGGCCTCGACCAAACCGTCCGTCATCATCTTCTTCAGGTCGCCCGCCGCCTTGCGCTGCATGCGCGCGGGAATCTCTTCCGAACGGAGTTCTAAAAGCAGGTCGGGCATAAATTAGCTCCTCACCCTCCCCTTGATGGGGAGGGTCGGCGCGTCAGCGCCGGGGTGGGGTGGCGGCGTCTCGGTCACCAGCGTCCTCTGCGTTATCTCTCGGGGCGAAGGTGTGATTTCCGTTCTTCCACCGCCGCATAGATCGTATCAAGCACGGAATCCAGTTCGTTTTTTTCTTCATGGTTCCAGAAGCGGATCACGCGTTAGCACTGGATTCGAACCACTTCGTTCGAACCTCATCATGGCGCTGCTGGTCATCAAAGCTGTGGTGGGCACCGTCGACCTCGATGATCAATTTCAGCCGATGGGACATGAAGTCCGGAAAGTAAATCCCGACGGATGCTTGTTTACGGAAGTGCGTGCCTTCCATGGGGATTCGCCAGAGATGCCGCCACAAGATGCGTTCCTCATCGGTCATTGCCGCCCGAAGCCGTTGCGCAGACTGCAGCTTGAACCGGTCAAGCTTCGGCATTGGCAAATCGCCCCGGCACCCCACCCGCGGCGACCTCCCCCATCGAGGGGGAGGTAAAGAGGGCATAGCAACTCGGCTGGCTGCTGTCAGCCTTCCCCATGCAATCGGCATGTTTACCGACGATTTCCAAAAATATTCCGCTGCCTGTCGGGTCGAAGCGGGGCTATCCGTCCTTGGATCACAGATTTCCATGAACCGAACGCAGCGCTGAAGCGACCAACGCTCAGGCAGAGGACTATTGGCTGAACCACCATGAAGACGGCATCGACATTCCTGCAGATCCTCGCGCTCAGCGCCTGTTTCGCGGCGCAGGCTCATGGCACGTTCACGATGCCTGGTGTTAGACAGGCGTTGCGGACGATGGCTGGTTCCAGCGGCCAAGGCGTACTGCCAATCAGCGCTTCAGTCGAAATCGCAAATTGCCTCTGGAGCTAAGCCGCCAGCCCACCTGCCTGCGTCAGCAAAAACGCCTCGCCGCAGGCTTTCGCCAGATTGCGCACCCGCAAGATGTAGCTCTGCCGCTCGGTGACGGAAATCACGCCGCGCGCGTCGAGCAAGTTGAAGACGTGGCTGGCCTTGATGCACTGGTCGTAGGCGGGGAATACCATCCGGTGGTTCCCCTCCCCCTTGAGGGGGGAGAAAGGCGCGCCGGCTTCGAGCAACGCCTTGCACTCGGCTTCGGCGTCCTCGAAATGCCGAAGCAGCATCGCGGTGTTGGCGAATTCGAAATTGTGCCGCGAATATTCCTGCTCGGCCTGCAGGAAGACGTCGCCATAGGTCACCTTGTCGGCGCCGTCGCGGCCGTTGAAGTTGAGGTCGTAGACATTGTCGACGCCCTGTACATACATGGCCAGCCGCTCCAGCCCGTAGGTAAGCTCGCCCGCCACCGGCGCGCATTCGATGCCGCAGACCTGTTGGAAATAGGTGAACTGTGACACTTCCATGCCGTCGCACCAGCACTCCCAGCCCAGCCCCCAGGCGCCGAGCGTCGGGCTTTCCCAGTCGTCCTCGACGAAGCGGATGTCATGCAGAAGCGGATCGACGCCGATCGCCGCCAGCGAGCCGAGATAAAGCTCCTGCAGATTAGGCGGGTTCGGCTTCAGGATCACCTGGTATTGGTAATAGTGCTGCAGCCGGTTCGGGTTCTTGCCGTAGCGCCCGTCCTTGGGCCGGCGCGAAGGCTGCACATAGGCCGCGTTCCAGCGCTTTGGCCCGAGCGCGCGCAGTGTCGTCGCCGGGTGGAACGTGCCAGCGCCGACTTCCATGTCATAGGGCTGGAGAACGACGCAGCCATAGTCGGCCCAGTAGTTATGCAAGGTCAGGATCAGCCCCTGGAACGACCGGCTGGGATGCATATGGGCTGGGATATCAACGGTCACGGCGGCCTCACGGAGCGGCGGGATGCGGCACCTGTTGGATGAGACCGCATGATCTTGTCCGAAAAGTCTGCAACTTTTCGGGATCAGGCTCTAGAGCGCCGCCCGCCAAGCGTCAAGGCGAAGGCTCAGCCCTTCGGCGCGGGCGCCGGTTCGGGCTTGACCTTCGGGGTTTCCTGCGCCGTGTTGGATTCGATCGGCGGCAGGCCCTTCAGCAGTTTCTGCTGTAACGCGGCGAGCACGTCGGGATCCGGCTTCAGGTCGCGGGCCTGGTTCCACTGGAAGGTGGCTTCCAGCCTGCGGCCGACGCGCCAATAGGCATCGCCGAGGTGATCGTTCAGCACCGGATCTTCCGGCTTCAGCGACACGGCACGCTCCATTTCGCGCACAGCGTCTTCAAACCTGCCCAGGCGGAAATAGGCCCAGCCCAGCGAATCGACGATGTAGCCGTCGCTCGGCCTGAGGTCGACGGCCTTCTGGATCATCTGAAGGCCTTCCTCGAGGTTGATGTTCATGTCCACCCAGGAATAGCCGAGATAGTTCAGAACCTGCGGCTGGTCGGGGAACAATTCCAGCGCCTTGCGGAAATTCGGCTCGGCCTTCGGCCACTCCTTCAGCCGCTCATAGGCGATGCCGCGCTGGTAGAAAATGTTCCAGTCGGCGCGGGTCGGGGTCTTCAGCATCGCTACCGCCTTGTCATAGAGACCGGCCGCGGAGCGGAAATCCTCCTTCGAGGCATAGACGCCACCGAGCGCCTGATAGGCGCGCATGTCGTCGGGATGCGCTTCGACGAGGGCCTTCAGATGGGCGATGGCCTCGTCATAGCGGTCGAGATCGGCAAGGTTGAGACCTAGCTGCAGTTCCGAAAGCGGCTTCAGCGGCGAACTGGCCGGGATGCGGCGATAGAAGGCGATGGCGCCCTCGCCGTCCTTCAACTGCTCGGAAACGGCGGCGAGTTGGACAAGGGCCGCGTCGCTGTCGGGCCGCAGTGCCAGGGCATATTGCAGATAGAGGCGGACGAACGGCTCGCCGCCACCGCGATTGAGCGCGGTGGCGAGATCGAGCAGTATTTCCGAGGCGCCGTCGGACGGGCCGGCAACGAAGGGTTCGACCTTCTCGCCCTTGGTGATCCTGTCGCGAAGCGCTGATATCTCGACCTTGCCGGGTGCAAATGCCTCGGCCTGATCGAGCACGGACAGCGCCTTGTCCTTGTCGCCCTTGCGGGCAAGGAAGGAGGCATAGGCCTGCGCATTCCGCATCCAGGTTTCGGGCGCGGCGCTACCGGTCGCGGTGTCCTGCAAGGTGGCGGCGTAGATCGCGTCCGCCTTTTCGGGCAGGCCCGACGCATCGGCGATCAGCGCGCGATGGAAGGATTTGAAGAGGCCGAACCAGTCCGGACCCTGCAGCCTGTCGATGGAGGCTATGGCCTCGCTGGCGTCGCCGGCGCCCTGCTTGGCCCAGCCGGTCATAACGCCGGAGATCAGCCGGTCGAGGTCGGATTCGAGCGAAAGCTCGAGCCAGTACTCGGCCTTGGTGAAATCCTTTTTGTGAAAGGAACCGACGGCCAGCGCCAGGCGCGAGAACCGCTCGACGTCGGGAACCGTCTTGAGCTTGTCGGCATAGACCAGCGATTCTTCGAAGCGCCCTTGCGCGATCAGCGACAGCATCAGGCTTTGCTGCAACGAGGTATCACCGGGAGCGAAGGCGAGCGCCTGCTTGTAGTAGGCGATGGCACTGTCGAGATCATTGTCGCCTTCGGCGACCCGCGCGGCAAGATAGGCGCCCGAGAACGACGTGATATTGACTGGCTCGGTGGTCTCTTTGGCATAGGCAGGCAAACCGGAGATCGCCATGCCCGTCACAATTGCCAGCCCTGTCAGCCAGCGCGCACGTCCTTGCCGCATCGTATCCCTTTCAGTCAAAGCCATGCCCGCGTCAGCGGGATCGCCGTAGACTCGATCTTTTTCAGGCAAAGCATGGCCTTTTTGGGGTCATGCTTCAACCCGGCCGAATTCACAATCGGGTCATGCGATCAAAAACCACGCTAGGTGCACCAACTGCGACCGTCCAGCGCGCTTCGTTGAAGATTTCTGCGGCAGGCCGGATTTCTGTATACAGGCATCCCCATATCCGCTTGAACGCGCTGCACAGGCCGGCCCATCCACGATGCGTGAAATTCACGGTTTCCCCGAAGGTCTTGCCTCCAGCGACTGCATCGCCACGGTAATCAGAGCGTGCAGCCGCTCTTTAGGCACACCGTCGCGTGCCTGCACCGAGAGACCAAACAGAACCGTGGTGTAGTAATCACCCAGGACCTCCGGGTCCGTGTCCGGTTTGAGTTCCCCGTCCCGAATGCCCTTTCTCAGGCGTTCGACAATGAGTGTATTGCGCGCCCGGCGACGCTCAGCCAGCCAGCGCAGCACACCATCGTTTTCAACGGCACAGTTGGTCGCCGCCGAGACTACCATGCAGCCCCGCGGCAAATCCGGCCTGGTATAGACTTCGATTGCATCGCGCAGCAACCGCTCGACAAACCGCCGAGCGGTCGGCTCCTCGGCAAGCGCCCGGGTGGCGAAGCTTCCTTCCCTGGTTTCGTAAAGAACGACAGCTTCCCGAAACAGGTTCTCCTTCGAGCCGAAGGCGGCATAGATACGCGGCGAGGCCAGACCAAGCGCCGACACGAGATCGGCCATCGAGGTGCCCTCATAGCCGCGCGTCCAGAAGGCGTCGCGGGCCTTCTCGAGCGCCTGGTCCCGATCGAACTCCCTTGGCCTTCCCGCCATTGCGGCCTCCATTTTTTATCAATCAACAAATAATCCGCTTGACTTCGGATTGCAAACTTAATTCTTTGTCGATCGATAAAGAATCATCAGCATGGAGATTGACATGAGTTCACTCGATCAAGGCGCACCGTTCGGCGCCGCGGCAACAGGAGGAGTCGGCGCGAAGCGCGGCGCCACGCTGGCATTGCTCGCCTTCGCGCAGCTTATCATCGCGCTCGACCTCAACATCGTCTTCGTGGCGTTGCCGGAAATCGGCGCGGGGCTAGGCTTTTCGGGCCAGACCCTGCAATGGGTGGTCAGCGCCTACACCGTATTCACCGGCGGCTTCCTGCTGTTCGGCGGCCGCGCCGCCGACCTGATCGGCCAGCGCCGGATCTTTATCTTCGCGCTCTGGCTCTATGCGCTTTCGTCCCTGGTCGGCGGCTTCGCCTGGTCGCCGGAAATCGTCATCGCGGCCCGTGCGGTGCAAGGCATCGGCGCCGCGTTCCTGTTCCCGGCCACGCTCTCACTGATCAATCGCCTGTTTGCCGAGGGGCCGGAACGCAACCGGGCGCTTGCGGTCTGGGGCGGCGCCGGAGCGAGTGGCCTGACGCTCGGCTCGCTGGCGGGAGGGCTTCTCACCAGCGCGTTCGGCTGGCCATCCGTCTTCTATGTCAACGTGTTTTTGGCTGGGATCGCCATCATCGCGGCTTTCGCCATCATTCCGCGTGACGGCAAGCGGCATGAACATCGCAGCTTCGATCTGCCGGGCGCGCTAACCGTCACTGCCGGTGCGACCCTGCTTGTCTTCACGCTGGTTCAGGGGCCCGAATATGGCTGGGGGTCGGCCGCCATCGTCTTCAGCGCTGCACTGGCGGCATTCTTCCTGATCGCCTTCGCAGCGATAGAGGCAAGGAGCGCCGACCCGCTGATGCCGCTGCGCCTGTTCCACAACCGCAGCCTCGTCGCCGGCATGACGATCACCTTCCTCTTCATGGGGACTTTCGGTGCCCTGCCCTACTTCCTCACCGTGCTTTTACAGAACGTGCATGGCTTCACCGCCTTGCAGGCCGGCCTGGCGTTCCTGGTGCCATCAGTCGCCATCGCGGCCGGCACGCAGGTCGGCGAACGTCTGGCAACGCGTTTTTCGACGCGCGCCACGCTGGTTGGCGGCATGGTCATCGGCGCGATCGGGACGGCCTTGATGGTATCAGGTGCAAACGCCGACAGCAGCTATCTATCCCTCGTACCCGGCCTGATCATCTCCGGAGTCGGACAAGGCATCGTCTGGACCGCGATGTGGATCGCCGCCGCTTCGGGTGTTTCCCATGACGAGCAGGGTGTCGCGTCGGGGATGGCCTCCACCATGCTCAATGTCGGCAATGCGATCGGCATGGCGGTGTTGATCGCGATTGCCAACCGCAATGTCGGCGGATTGTCGGATGATGCCTTGAAGATCGCTGTCGCCGACGGCATCCAGGTCGCCTTCTGGCTCGCTGCGGCAGGCATCGTTTTCAGCCTGCTCGCTGGAATGGTCCTTCCGGGGAAACCAAAATGACGTGCGGACGCCGTGCCGGCCAAATATCGGCGATGCCTCTCAGTTCACCCGGCTGATGCAGAAATCGATGACGTCGATCAGCGCCGATTTCTGCGGCGTCGCTTCGAGCGGCGCCAGCGCGTCGCGGGCGATCTCGCCGAAATGGCCGGCGCGCCCGATCGTGTCGGCGATCGCGCCGTGGCGGGTCATCAATCCGATCGCCTTCTCCAGCCCGGTGTCGTCGGTGACATTGTCCTCGATGGCGCGCTTCCAGAAGGAGCGTTCCGCCTTGGTGCCGCGCCGGTAGGCGAGGATCACCGGCAGCGTCACCTTGCCTTCGCGAAAGTCGTCGCCGACATTCTTGCCCAGATCCTTGCTGGTGCCGCCATAATCCAGCGCATCGTCGATCAGCTGGAAGGCAAGGCCGAGATTCATGCCGTAGGAACGCAGCGCCGCGCGATCGTTGCGCGTCGCCTGGGCGATGACCGGACCGACCTCGGCGGCGGCCGAGAACAGGGCCGCGGTCTTGGCCTTGATCACCGCGAAATGCTCATCCTCCGTGGTTTCGAGGTTCTTGGCGGCGGCGAGCTGCATCACCTCGCCCTCAGCAATGATCGAGGCGGCGCTGGACAGGATGTCGAGCGCTTCCAGCGAACCGACATCGACCATCATGCGGAAAGCCTGGCCAAGCAGGAAATCGCCGACCAGGACGCTCGCCTGGTTGCCCCAGATCATACGGGCGGTCTTCTTGCCGCGCCGCATGCCGCTCTCGTCGACGACATCGTCGTGGAGGAGCGTGGCGGTGTGCATGAACTCGACTGATGTAGCGAGCTTGACGTGGCCCTCGCCGGAATAGCCGAACATCTGGGCCGAGGCGAGCGTCAGCATCGGCCTCAGCCGCTTGCCACCGGAAGAGATCAGGTGGTTGGCAATCTCCGGGATCATCTCGACGTCGGAACCGGCCTTCGACAGGATCAATTTGTTGACACGCCCCATATCGGTCGACGTCAGGTCGATGAGATCCTTTATGGAGGCGGCTTCGCGCTTCCCGTTTTCGATGTTGAGAACGACACCCACCACAAACACTCCCGTCCAGAAGTCACGCGCACGACGGCACCCCGATCCCGCGGCAGACTCTAGGGCGGTACCCACGGGCACGGCAAGAGGCGAATTGGCGCGGTCGAGGCTGGCGTCCGGAGCCACCCACATTTACATAAACGCTGCAACCTGCGAGTTTCGCCCGATGATAGAGCTTATCCGCACCAACGATGCCGTGATCATTTCCTTTGTCGAATCGCTGATGCGCGATGCCGGCATCGGCTGTTTCGTCGCCGACCAGAACATGAGCGTGCTCGACGGTTCGATCGGCATTCTGCCCAGGCGCATCCTGGTCGACGCCGACCAGGCCGATGCGGCGCGGCGCATCCTGACGGATGCCGGCATCGCCAACGAGATCCGCCAGACATAATGTCCGCGGCGCGCGCCACCCTTGTCCAGGACACGCCGGCCCATACGGTCGATGCCTTCCATCGCGGGCGGTTCTGGCTGGTGCAGCCGAAACAAGCCGGCCATCGCGCCGGCATGGACGCCATGATGCTGGCCGCTGCCGTGCCGTCCTCCTTCGCCGGGCGCCTTGCCGATTTCGGCGCGGGCGCTGGCGCCGCAGGCCTGGCCGTGCTGTCGCGCTGTCCTGATGCCGAGGCCGTGCTCATCGAACGGTCTCCGGAAATGGCAGGCTTCGCCGCAACGACGCTTGCCCATCCCGGCAATGCGCATCTCAACGACCGCGCCTCGGTGCTCGCCGCGGACGTTGCCCTGTCGGGCCAAGCGCGAACAGCCACTGGGCTTGCCGACAACTCCTTCGATTTCGTCATCATGAACCCGCCCTTCAACGCCGCCGAGGATCGCGCCACGCCCGACCCGCTCAGGAAGGCGGCGCATGTCATGGAGGATCGGCTGTTCGACAGCTGGATCCGAAGTGCGGCTGCCGTGGTCAGGCCGCGCGGCGGTCTTGCCGTGATTGCCAGGCCCGATCAGCTCGGCGCCATCCTCGATGCGATATCAGGCCGCTTCGGCGACGCCGAGATGCTGGCCGTCCACCCTCGCCCCGAAGCAGCGGCGATCCGCATCGTCGTCAGGGCAATACTCGGCTCACGCGGAAAACTGTCGATCCGCCCGCCGCTGATGCTGCATGCGCAATCGGGCGACGGACCAACGGAGCGGACCGAGATGATCAATAACGGGCTGGCTTCGCTGTTCGGCGACTGAGCCTTTTCTACCAGCAAGCGGCGCGGGCATTGCCGTTGGCCGGCGAATCCCTACATGCCTTCAAGCCAATTGACCGGAGACCCCGTGAAACGCTTCCTAAACCGCCTGCTGCCGAAATCCTGGCGCTCCGACATCGTCGTTATTCCTGTTATCCGGCTGCACGGTACGATCATGCCCGGCGGCGGCCAGTTCCGGCCGAGCCTGTCGCTCGCGTCCACTGCCGGCCCTATCGAGAAGGCGTTTTCCTTCGATGCGCCCGTGGTCGCCATTTCGATCAATTCGCCAGGCGGCTCGCCAGTGCAGTCGCGGCTGATCTTCAGACGCATCCGCGATCTGGCGACCGAGAAGAACAAAAAGGTTCTGGTCTTCGTCGAGGACGTGGCGGCTTCGGGCGGCTACATGATAGCGATTGCCGGCGACGAGATCTTTGCCGATCCATCCTCCATCGTCGGTTCGATCGGCGTGGTGTCGGCCTCGTTCGGCTTTCCCGAGCTGTTGAAGAAGATCGGCGTCGAGCGCCGCGTCCATACTGCCGGCCAGAACAAGGCGGTGCTCGATCCGTTCAAGCCCGAGAAGAAGGAAGATATCGAACGGCTGAAGGCGCTGCAGCTCGATGTCCACGAGACCTTCATCGATCTCGTCAAGGACCGGCGCGGCCCTAAGCTCAAGGACGACCCGGACCTGTTCACCGGCCTGTTCTGGACCGGTAAGAAGGGGCTGGAGCTCGGCCTTGTCGATGCGCTCGGCGATATGCGCAGCGTGCTGAAGACCCGTTTCGGGCCAAAGACCCAGCTCAAACTGATCACGGCGCCGCGCGGCCTGTTCGGCCGGTTCGGCTGGTTCGGCTCGAGCAGAGCGGGTTTTTCGGCGCCCGAGATCGCCGCGGCTGCCGCAAGCAGCGTGATCGATGCGGCGGAAGAGCGCGCATTATGGGCGCGCTTCGGGCTTTGAAAAGCCGGTAAAAGCGTTTAGCTTGAAAGCTTGACCGACCCGACCGGCCGCCGCAGTCGGCCTTGTGAGGGAGGAGTTTGACATGCCACAGATCATTTTCTTCATCACCGTCGGCCTGCTCGCCTATTTCGGCTATCGCTCCTTCGTCAGGGAAGCCGAGCGCGTGACGGCCAAGATACGGCGCACCGAAAAGCAGGCTACCAACGGCACAATGGGCACGTTGGTCAAGGATCCGAAGACCGGCGAATACCGGCTGGCCAAGGACTGACATCATCCCCCTCGCGACTGACCCCGTGGAATCCGGCATCACTGTCCGGGCGTGGCATGCGCACGCCAAGATAAATCTCGCGCTGCACGTCACCGGCAGGCGCGCCGACGGCTATCACATGATCGAGAGCCTAGCGGTGTTCACGCGCTTCGGCGACAGGATCGAGATCGAACTTGCCGACAGCGACGGGTTTTCCGCGTCGGGCCGATACGTCTCCGCGGTCCCGCTCGACGACAGCAACCTAGCCGTCAAAGCGCGCGACGCGCTGCGAAAGCAGGCCGGTCCGGCGCAAACGCCGCCGGTCGCCATCAGGCTCGAAAAGAACCTGCCGGTCGCATCCGGCGTCGGCGGCGGGTCGAGCGACGCCGCAACGGTGTTGCGCGGGCTCGCTGAGATATGGAGGCTGGATCTCGACGACGCCGAACTGGCGCGGATCGGCCTCTCGCTGGGCGCCGACGTTCCCATGTGCCTTGCGGCAAAGCCGCTGATCGCGCTCGGCATTGGCGAAGAGTTGTCGGCCGTGCCGGGCTTTCCGGCACTCGGGCTGGTCCTCGTCAATCCCGGCACCGCCGTCTCCACGGCCGAGGTGTTCAATGCCCTTTCTGATCGCCACAATGAGGGCCTGCCGCCGCTGCCGCGCGACCTCGACTTCCACAGCATCCGCAACTGGCTGGAGATTACGCGCAACGATCTCGAGCCCGCGGCGCGGGCAATCCAACCCGCCATCAGCAAGGCGCTTTCGGTGCTCAACAAGGCTGGAGCGGGTTTCACCCGGATGTCGGGTTCCGGCGCGACCTGCTTCGGGCTGTTTGAGACTGGCAATATCGCCAAGCGCGCGGCCGTCGATATCCGCAGCCGCCATCCCGACTGGTTCGTCGCCGCAACGCGAACCATGACATCTGAGGCTGACACGCATGGCCAGGATTGACGAGAGCCGTTCCTTCATCCCCGTGCGCATCGCGGTGCTGACCGTTTCCGATACGCGCAGCCTCGCCGACGACAAATCCGGCCAGACGCTGGCCGACCGCATCGTGGAGACCGGCCATTTACTCGCCGCTCGCGACATCGTCACCGACGACCGCGAGAAAATTCGAGACAAGGTTCTGGGCTGGTCGAGGGACAAAGCGATCGATGTCGTCATCACCACCGGCGGCACCGGCTTTACCGGTCGCGATGTGACGCCGGAGGCGCTGGAGCCGATCTTCGAAAAGCGCATGGACGGCTTTTCCGAAGTGTTCCACCGCATTTCCTACGACAAGATCGGCACTTCGACGATCCAGAGTCGGGCGACCGGCGGCGTCGTCAACGCGACCTTCGTTTTCGTGCTGCCGGGTTCGCCCGGCGCCTGCAAGGACGCCTGGGACGGCATTTTGAAGCCGCAGCTCGACTACCGGCACATGCCCTGCAACTTCGTCGAGATCATGCCGCGCTTGGACGAACATCTGCGGCGCGGCGGGACCAAGACAAGTTAGGCCAAGCTCCCAAGGCTGTTTCGGGGCCAAAATCAGCGAATAACCGGCTCGCCGTGGAACCGCCGGCGCGAGGGCGGCGAAACGCCGAAGCCGACTTCCATCATCAGCCGCGGCTTGCGCGTCGGCACTGTGCCCATGTGGAAGCCGAAGGGATCCTCGACAAAGCCCAAACCTGCCTCGCCGGTCAGCGTAATCGGGCTCTGCGCGCCGTAGACGTTCAGAACCTCTTCCGCGGGATGGCCGACGAGGAGCGTCAATTGGTGCCTGAGGGCGCGGCGGTTGTGGCTGCCGCGGACATAGACATGCGGACCAGTCTCGGCATCGACCGGATTGAGATAGAAGAAGAATTTCAGCATCCGCCAATCGTCGAGATCGAAGTGGTATTTGCCAAGCGACGCCAGGTTCTTTTCGGCGTCGGAGACGGAGCTCGTCGGAAAGCTCCACCAGACGCGCGTGGTGATCAGCTTCGCCTGGCTGCCGAGATAATGGGCGGCGATGTCGAGAAGCAGCGGGTCGCGCTGCACGGTAAGCGCAGCATTGCAGTCGAGGACCCGCTCGAAAAAGTGGCCGCTGAGCAAGGGACGGCCGAAGTGCTTCTCGGCGTCGGCGTGCTCGGCCGGCAGGAACTCCAGCCGTCGGTCGAAATTGCCGAAGCAAGGCGTGCGCTGCGCAAAGCTGGCGATCTCCTGGTAGACCGACGACGGCAGGGCAAGCCCGGAAAAGAGGCCGTCCGAGCGGAGCGCGCCGACCACGGCATCACGATCGACGCCGGTGAACATCGTCTCCTCAGCTTTTTGTGCCGGTCGAACCGGTTTTGCGCCACGCCAATGCAACCGCCGCCCTGGCATGGTGCGCGCCAGCATGAACATCGGCAGCCATGCCGGATTCTCGCGAAGATCCGACAGATAGGTTGGAATCCGCACGGCAATGCGGCGCAGCAGGCTGCCGTTTCGAGCGATCGACTCGAGGCTTGCAGCACCGGATTTGTCAGGGCTTGAAAGGGCCATCAGGATCCTCAGCTATGAGGGCAGCGTCGACGAAGCGTCGGCCGCTCACCGCTCAGGCGTTACCCATAACCGATCCGCCGCATCAAAGGAATGGTACCCCCCGGTCAGGTTTTGTGCAATGCACAATGAAAGGAGCTGTCGCAAACTTTCCGGCAAGCTTGACAGAGCATTAAGGCTCGTTGAATTTCGCGACAGCGAGTGTTTCGAGCGAGGTGGAACGGAGGCCGCGCGCGGCGGAGAAGATCGCGACGAAGCGATCAAACCCCGTCGAGAATGATGATCGTCGGCCGGTCGGGCAGGGTCTTCAGCGAAACCGTCAGCGACCGGCCGGAGAGGAACTCCACCGCGAAATCGTCGCCCATCCTGCCTGTGAATTCGCTGATCGCGGTGGCATGGCGATGCATCGGCAGGATCATCGAGGAATAGAGCCGCGCGGTGATTTCGGTCATCCGGTCAAGCGACAGCGTCATGCCGCCGTCGATAGGCACCATAAGGATATCGAGCCGGCCGATGGCGCCGTAATGCGCATCCTCCAGCCGGTGGTGCAGATGGCCGAGATGGCCGATGCAGAGTCCCGCCACTTCGAAAATGAATATGGAATTGCCGTCCTTGCCGAGATCGCCGCCATTGCGGATATCCGTGGGCACGTTGCGGATGTAGACATCGTCCACGACAACGGCGTGGCGCGCCGGACCGCCCTCTGGATTCCAACCGCGCAGCACATATTCGATGGCGGGATCCGGATGGTCCGAATAATGGGTGCGGTGGGCCTTGTTCATGGTCACCACGCGCGGCAGCGGGTCAGCGCCATAGACGCCGGAAAAGTCGGTGGCGATCCTGACGCCAGCGGGCGTCTCGATGATGTAGGTCGAATGGCCGGCATAGGTGATCGTAACGTCGCCGTCGACGAAAGCCTCGGCCAGCAGAGGCGTCTGCGCTGTGAAGCTGGCATAGGTGGCCGACGGCAGCGCTTCGGCGATCGCAACGCATCTCGATGGCGGCGGCTCTTCCTGGGCCGACGCGGCGAACGGCCAGAAAGCCAGGGTCAGCAGAACGGCAGCAGATGGGCGGAGCATGACTGCCTCCCGTGGCAGGATCGGCGCTCATGCTACGATAACGCTAGCAATTGTGATGGCTATCGTCGGGACAGTCACGTTTTCGCGAGCGCCGGAGGGGTTGGTAGTCCGGGCCTTTTGTCCCGACTTGCGCGACAAATCGCGCGGAATGGAACGCGCCATGGCCCCGGCCTCCCGACTGACATCGCCAGTGATCAGGGCGTCGGACGGAAGACGCCGTTCTCGTCGCGCTTGAGCGGTGCGGTTTGCCGGGAAAGCGGCACGCCGGGCGCTTCGATGACCGAAACGCCCTCCGTCCAGTCGGCGGGTGCAATCGCGACGTAACGCGCATATCCGCCTGACCCGCCGAGCGGCTTGGCAAAGCCGATTGTGACCAACGCCCCGGCCTCTGGCACCTTGTCGAGATTTGCAACGCCTTCTGCCTGAGTGAAATCGTTGTGAAGCAGCCAATGTTCGCCTTCGAGATTGGGCGTGGTGTCGGTGTCGAGCGGCTCATGACCATGAAACAGAATCCTCCGCTCCAGATGCAGGAACTTCAGCGCGTCCAAACTGACGCCTGGAAACGGCTTCTGGTTGAAACGGGCGGCATCGGACCATTTCTTGTGCCAATCCGAACGCACGAAGACGACCGAACCCTCCGGTATGCGGCCGTGCTCCTTTTCCCATTCTTCGATGTCAGCGACCTGGAGGTGATAGCCTTCGTCAGTCTGCACCTTGCCGCTGATGTCGATCACGACGAGCGGCCGCACGGCATAAGTGGCCGGCAGGTCGCTGATCGTTGCACCGAGTGGGTTCCAGTGGGAGGGCGGATCGAGCTGCGTGCCATACTGGTCTGTCGTCAACTCGTAGGCGCTCGCGACGAACAAATGCTTGTCGTAGGTGAACTCTTCGCCGGCCTTGACGTAGCCCTCGATATCCTTGCCGGCGACAGCCGGTTTGAACTTGGCATTTGCGAAGCCTGGCCATACGGGCTGCACCGGCTCGAAGGCATGGGTCAGATCGATGTACTTGGCCGATTTGAGCGTGTTCTCATAAACCGACCAAAGGGACGATTCCTGCGCCACCGCGATCGCCGGCACTGACCAAGCGGCTCCGAGTAAGGCGATACGAACGAATTGAGATACATTCATCTGCAATCTCCCCTAGACGTCGCCGAGTATCGCGAGTTTCCCGCAGGACGACAAGCATATGCATTCCTCGCAGGAGTGTCGCGCCAATACGGCTTCCACCAAGCCGCTTTCCGCCCACGGCTTGAGCGCCGCCTCATCCCAGCGGAGGACGCGCTATTCCCTCGCCCGCTTACCGGAGAGGGACGCCCTTCACTTCACCGGCGCCACCCAGATCTCGGCGTCGAGCCTCTTGGTCGCGAGGCGGCGCGCGATGGCTTCGGCGCTGCGGGCGTTTTTCGACATGGCCGCGGCCTGACGCTTGCTGATCACCAGTCCTTCGGCCAGTGCTCGGTTTTCCGAAAACACCCGCGACAGGAACGGCACGCGGCTGCCGCGCGCCCGCGAGAACCGCGCCGGCATGGTTTGCCTGGCGGTGTGGGCGACGACCTCGTCGATCCAGCCCTCCGCCAGCCGTGCGCCCGGCTCCAGCAGCAGCAGCCAGTCGCCCTTGGCCTGCCTGATGCCGGCAGCAATGCCACCGCTCGCCACATAAAGGCAACCGGCATGTTCGGCAACGCGGTGGGTCTGATCGGTCGAGCCGGTGTCGCAGACGATGACATCGCGCACCACGCCCTCGACCGCGCCGCCGATCAGCGAGGCGAGCGTGCGGGCAAGTCTTTCCTCGTCATTCAGGGTCTGGATGAGAACGCTGAGCATCGTTAGCCGAATAGCGGAAAGCCGGGCGCAGCGCCAGTTTTTGCGTCGCATCATAAAATTGTTCTTGATTTGTTCTAGAAAACGAAATAGGAATAATTTCATGAACAGAGCGATTCGACAGCCAGCCGACAGTCCCTGGGAGAGGGCGAAAATGGAACAGATCGTGCGTGCCGACATTGCAGCCTTTGGAGCAGGACGAGCCGAGATGGCCAATGCGATGATCGAACAGAGCGGGATGCGCGTGCGTCCGGAGCGCAATCGCGGTCGTTCCGCGGGCATCAATCCGTCCGGGCGGTTCGAGCCGGTCAGCCGGCATGTCTTCGACGACGGCTGGAATTCGCTGGAGGAGTTGCCGCCGTTCAAGACGGAGGTGCAGGTCGAGAAGCCGCGCACCATCATCACCCGCAACGAATCACCCGATATTTCCTTCGACCGCTCGATCAACCCCTATCGCGGCTGCGAACATGGCTGCGTCTACTGTTTCGCCAGGCCTACGCATGCCTTCATGGGCCTGTCGCCGGGGCTGGATTTCGAATCGAAGCTGTTCGCCAAGCCGGATGCGGCGCGCATGCTCGACAAGGAACTGTCGAAGGACGGCTACCAGCCGCGCACCATCGCCATCGGCACCAACACCGATCCCTATCAGCCCATCGAGAAGCAGTACCGGATCATGCGCGAGATCCTCGAAGTGCTGGAGGCGCGCGGCCACCCGGTCGGCATCGTCACCAAATCCGCGCTGGTGACGCGCGACATCGACATCCTGTCGCGCATGGCCGAGCGCGGACTGGCCAAGGTGGCGCTGTCGGTGACGACGCTCGAGCGCATGCTGGCGCGCACCATGGAACCCCGCGCCTCGACGCCCAGCAAGCGGCTGGAGGCGATCAGGCAGCTTTCGGATGCCGGCATTCCGGCCTCTGTCATGGTCGCACCGATCGTCCCTGGCCTGACAGACCAGGAGATGGAGCGCATCCTCGATTCGGCCTACGCGGCGGGCGCGCGTGAGGCGGGCTACGTCCTGCTGCGGCTACCGCTGGAGGTCGCGCCTATCTTCAAGGATTGGCTGCTGCGCCATTATCCCGACCGCTACCGTCACGTGATGTCGCTGATCCGCTCGATGCGCGACGGCAAGGATTACGATTCGGAATGGGGCAAGCGGATGAAAGGCTCTGGCCCGTATGCCTGGCAGATCGGCCGGCGCTTCGAGATCGCCGCCAAACGGCTTGGTCTCAATGCCGAGCGGCGGTCGCTCAGGACCGACCAGTTCGTCGCTGCGGCCAAGGCAACCGAGCAACTGATGCTGCTTTGAATACATCGTGTGCCGCCGCTGCCGGCGGCACATGGAAAAATCCGTCCGGCCTGTCCTGTCCCCGGGCTTGCAGACGGTGCCCTCCGGGTCCGGTGCCTCACCGACCCGGAGGGGCTTGCGGAGAATCGGAGCCGATGCGAACCTCGCCGCAACATGGCTCGCGCGCGTTCTGATTCTCCGCTTCTCTTCGAAATCGTCGAGAGACCCGATTTCTCCTTCGAGACGAAGGCGATGGCCGAAGGCCTGTGGCCGGTGGCGGGAATGGACGAGGCCGGCCGCGGCCCGCTCGCCGGGCCGGTCGTCGCGGCAGCGGTGGTACTCGATCCCGCCAACATTCCCGATGGTCTCGACGATTCCAAGCGCCTCAGCCATCTGCAGCGCGAGGCGCTGTTCCTGAAAATCCTCGGCTCCGCTCTTGGCGTGTCGATGGCCTCGGTCAGCGCGGAAGGCATCGATGGCAGCAATATTCTCAAGGCCAGCCTCGAGGCGATGCGCCGCGCTCTGGTCGGGCTCTCGGTGCAGCCAAAGCTGGCCTTGGCCGACGGCCGAGACGTGCCACCCGGACTGCCATGCGAAGGAAGAGCGCTGATCAAGGGCGATCAACGCTCGCAGTCGATCGCCGCCGCCTCGATCGTCGCCAAGGTGATGCGCGACCGCATGATGTGCGGCTGCGGCAGCCATCACGCGCATTACGGGTTCGAACTGCATATGGGCTACGCCACGGTCCGCCACCGCACCGCAATTGAGATGCATGGACCGGTGGCGCGGCTGCACCGCGCGTCCTTCGCACCGTTCCGGCTTGGCGGAACCGAAGTGCTCGATGAAGAGAGCCTTTCCGGCCTGGATTGAGCGATTCGGTCGATCCTCGCGGCGAATGCAGCTGAGCGCGTAATCTCCCTCCTTTGAGGGGGAGATGTCGCCGAAGGCGACAGAGGGGGGTCGCCTCGGCTGGCGCTACGCATGTAAGACGAAAAAAGAAGGTTGGCGATTCACGCGCAGCTACCCCCTCTGGCCTGCCGGCCATCTCCCCTCGAGGGGGAGATTATCCTCGCCATAACAAAAAAGCCGCCAGGTTTCCCGGGCGGCTTTCGATGACTTCTGGATGAAGTCGCTTAATTCAGCTTGGACTTCACGTCCTGAAGCGAGGCCTTGAACAGGTCGGCGCCGGCCTTTGCGTCAATCTTGCCGGCGAGCAGCGTGCGGGCGGCTTCGACGGCGATATCGACGGCGCTGGCGCGCACCTCGCTGATCGCCTCGCGCTCGGCCTGACCGATCTTCTGTTCGGCAAGCGCGGTGCGCCGGGCGACATAGTCCTCGGTCTTCTTGTGCGCCTCGGCAGCCAGCATGTCGGCCTCGCGCTTGGCGGCGGCGACGATGTCGGCGGCCTCCTGCTCGGCTTCCTTGCGCTTGCGCTGGTATTGACCGAGCAATTGCTGGGCCTCCTCGCGCAGCCGGCGCGCTTCTTCAAGCTCGTTGCTGATCTTGTCGGCGCGGGCGTCGAGCGCCTTGGCGATCAGCCTCGGCACCTTGATGTAGACGGCAATGGCCAGGAAAATGACGAGGGCAACGGTGGCCCAAAGCGTCGCGAGTGATGTGGCGTCCATGATGCGCTCCTCACCGGGCCACGGATTTGACGGCTGCCGCGATCTCGGCCTTGCTGGCCTTGCCGCCGACAAGCGCCTCGACGATGGCCGAAGCAGTGTCCTCGGCGATCGTGCCGACTTCCTTCATGGCATTGGCCTTGATGGACGAAATGCGAGCCTCGGCTTCGCCAAGCTTCTGGTCAAGCGCTGCCTCGACCTTCTTGCGGGCGGCTTCGACTTCCGCCTTGGCGGAATCGTTGGCCTGCTGACCGATCGCATTGGCCTTGGCCTTGGCCTCCGCCAGCTCCTGCTCATAAGCGGCAACGGCGGCATCGGCCTCGCCCTTCAGTCTGGCGGCATGATCGAGATCTTGGGTGATGCGGTCGTTGCGGACATCGATGATGCCGCCGACACGCGGCATCACCACCTTCTTCAGGAAGAGGTAGAACAGCCCGAAGGTGATCGCCAGCCACAGAAGCTGCGACGGGAATGTCGCCGGATCGAATGGCGGGAACACGCCGTGCGCCTCGGCAGGCACGCCGGTCCCGGAATGCGTATCGCCTTCCGTGCCGGTATGGCCGCCTTCGACGGCTGGTGCGGACTCTTGCGCAAAGGCAGATGTCACGAACATGGACTATCCCCTGATATCAGGCCTGCCGCCGATTGCGGCCGGCCCGTCCAATTCCCAATCTTAGCCGAACAGGGGCTCAGCCGAACAGGGCCAGAAGCGCGATGAGAAGGGAGAAGATGCCCAGCGCTTCAGTCACGGCGAAGCCGAAGATCAGGCGGCCGAACTGGCCATCCGCAGCCGACGGGTTGCGCAGCGCGCCCGCCAGATAGCTGCCGAAGATGTTGCCGAGGCCAATACCGGCGCCACCCATGCCGAGGCATGCGATGCCGGCGCCGATGAACTTTGCTGCTTCTGCTTCCATTTGTTCAACTCCTTTGGATCTAAAATTCCGTTGCAATTCCATCCGGCAGCAATGCCGGAAACTCTTGGCCAGCCTGGGTCAGTGCCCGGGATGCAGGGCGTCGTTCAAATACATGCAGGTCAGCACGGCAAAGACGTAGGCCTGCAGGAAGGCGACCAGCAATTCCAGCGCCGTCAGCGCCACGGCCATCGCCAGCGGCAGGACCGATCCGGCAACGCCGAGCGTGCCAAGCGCGCTCAAGCTCACCACGAAGCCCGAGAACACCTTCAGCGTGATGTGGCCGGCCAGCATATTGGCAAACAGACGAACCGAGAGGCTGACCGGGCGCGAGACGAAGGAAATCACCTCGATCAGCACCACCAGCGGCAGCAGATAAATCGGCACGCCATGAGGGACGAACAGTTTCAGGAAACCGAGGCCGTGCTTCATGAAGCCGTAGACGACGACGGTTCCGATCACCAGGGCGGCAAGGCCGAAAGTGACGATGATGTGGCTGGTGACGGTGAAGAAATACGGAAAAAGACCGAGCAGATTGGCAACGAGCACGAACATGAACAGCGAAAATACCAAGGGGAAGAACTTCATGCCTTGCGTTCCGGCCGCGTCCCTCAGCATGTTGCCGACGAATTCGTAGGCCATTTCCGAGACCGACTGAAGACGGGTGGGAACGAGGCTGCGGCTCGAGGTGGTGAGATAGAGGAACGCCGATGCGACGGCGACGGTCGCGACCATGAAGAGCGCCGAATTGGTGAAGGACAGGTCGTAGCCGCCGATCTCGATCGGAATCAGCTTGTTGATATGGAACTGGTGGATCGGATCGACCTTGTCAGCAGCCACTTTAAATCCCCATCAAAGCCGCACGCGGCTTTAGTGTCCTGTTCACTGCGCCGGCAAGCGGCGCCTCAAGTTCATTCTTTCGGATCGCGCGTTTTGTCGCCCTGTCCGAATTCCGCCATAAGCCCCGCGGAACGCAGGACGTTGAGCACGCCGGCGCCAAAACCCAGCAGCAAAAAAACGATCAGACCCCATGGCGAGGTTCCCGCCAGACGGTCGATGATCCAGCCGAGACCAGCGCCAACCACTATCCCGGCGATGAACTCGCTGGATAGCTTGAGCGCCTGGCCATATCCGGCTGCACTGCCCGCTTTCGCGTCGTCTTTCCCCTCGAGCCGGCCCGGCCGCCTTGTCGCAAGCGATGCTTCAAGGTTGCGCCGGCGGCGCTCAAGATCGTCGTCGCGGATGTCGGCTTGACGCTGTTTGCCGCGGCCGGTTTCTCCGGTTCCGTCTGGCCCGTTCTTGTCGGCCATCGCAACCCCCTTGCCCGGTCAGATCGTCGCCGTCCGTCCGCTCTTAAGTCGCCGGCAACATAGTTAGAGGGTCCGCGCCCGTCAAGCCACGGGCGGGACTTCAGCCTTAAGTATTTTCTCTATTTAAATCAAGCGCTTGCCAGGGTGCGACATCGTGCCCGCTACCGTCGTTGGCGTGCCGCGACCGAATCCCTCCGGCAACGGGTCGTCGATCGGCCGCGCCCGGGGCCTTGCCGGAGCGCTCAACTCCAGCCGCCGCCATAGGTGCGGTAAAAGATATGCAGGCCGATCTTGGTCATTTTTTTCATCGTTCGCGCCCAACCCGGGTTGACGTAGTTGGCGTAGTAATGGGTCGACGATCCGACTTCCGGGATGAAGATCTTGCCGGCAGTGACCGCCATGGCGATATCCTGCGCGGTCTTGTAGTGGGAGGGGCTCTGGATGCGCTTCTTCCTGCCGTCGCAAGCGAAGGAAAACTGGCAACGGTTGAACCATTTGTCGTTCTGATAGACGACGCCGCAGATCGAGTTCGGATAGGCCGGATTGCGAACGCGATTGAGGATGACCTGGGCGACGGCGGCCTGGCCGCGCACGGATTCACCGCGCGCCTCGAAATAGATGCCGTTGGCGAGGCAAGTCTGTTCCGGCTTGGAGAAGACGCTCGCCGGCAGCGGAGTTTGCATCCACGAATGATCGCCCTTGACCACCGGCGGAATGAAACGGCCATCGTTCGGCTTCTCGTCCTTAAGCAAGGCCTCGAAGGGCGAAGCCTGCGCATAGTCGGGCGCGGCCGCTGCGTAGGCGGTTGCCAAGACGTCGGGGCGGTCGTTGTTGACCAGTGCGGCCAGCATGGCCGGCACCCCAGGATCCGGCTTCTTGTCGACGCGCCTATGAAACGCGGCGGCAATCTGGATTTCCTTGCCTTTGATCTCGGGCTTGGCGAAAGCCATCTTCAGGCCGCTGTCCATGCTCGGGCGAAGCAGCGAGGAGGTGCGCTCGAAAATCGAGCCGGCGTTGAAGTTCTTCGGCGGCGCGACCGGCGAGACGATGATGATGCGGCCCTTCTTGCCGGCACGCATGATGCGGTCCTCGTCGGGCGTCGTGCTGGCCACGCTGCCCTTGCCGCGAAACGACACGGCGCCGACGCCGGGCAACCGTACGCCGGAACCGGAGATCGAGCCGGTGGTGTCGGAATCGAGGAAAGGCATTTCGGCGGCATGGACCGAGCCGGCGACGGATTTCTCGACATAGGCTTTCCAGCGGGCATTTGGCGCCTTGAGGCCCGAAATCAGGCTCGTCATGTCTTGGTAGGCAATGACATTGGGAAAGCCGACCCAGATGCCAAGTCCAATGACCAGAGGAGACAGAAAGGAACGTTTTTTCTCACCGGCGACAGCGACAAGCCGCTTCAGAACACGTCGATGCACGGAACTCTCCAGAAACGCAACTGACCCCACTGGAGAGGCACAATGATGCATTAACCTTGATGGGGCGTTAACAGGTTGGATCGTGTTTTCCCTGTCGATCCCCCTGTCGATCTGAAGTCAGGCGCTTTTGCGGCCATGTTCGGGCCGAAGAAAGATCGGCCAGGCGATCAGCGCGCAATAAGCCGCAGCCAGCCAGACGCCGGTCACGACCAGATGACGACAAGCCCGAAAATGCGAGGCATGAAAGCTGAAGAACGTGGCTTGAGGACGAGACAGCGCTCAGCGGCGTTTTTTCGCCTTGCCGGCGAACGGAATTTCCGAGGTGCGCAAGGCGATGCGGATCGGCACACCTGGCATGTCGAAGGCTTCGCGCAGGCTGTTCGAGAGATAGCGGACATAAGATTGCGGCATCGCGTCCGGCCGTGAGCAGGACACGACGAGGCTGGCGGGCGAGTCTTGGCCTGCGTGACATATTTGATCTTCAGCCGGCGCCCCGCCAATGCGGGGCGGATGATGCGCCAGGATGGTCAGGGGATAATTCCCCGAGGGCCGCGGCGTAGCTGGATCTGGCGGGTACCGCAGCATTTCTTGAACTTCATACCTGAACCGCAAGGACATGGATCATTGCCGCCGCGTTGCAGCCGGCCGACCAGGGGCAGCATCGCTGCGGAAGGCAGGAGCGCCGCCGCAAAGGCAGCCAACTTGGCCGAGATTCCCGGTACGACGAGACGACGACCGGATTTGAACCCTCGCCACGCACGTTCGGCCACATACTCCGGATCCACCTTGGGCAAGATGTTGAAGAGCACCGTCTGATAGGCGCCTGACCTTGCGAGAAACTTCGTCGACACCGGGCCCGGTGCCACGCATGTGACCGTCACGCCGGTTCGGTACAACTCCTGATGAAGCGCCTCTGAGAAGAAGCGAACGAAACCTTTGCTAGCGAAGTACAGAGCCATATAAGGCCCGGGAACGAACCCGGCGACGGAACTGAGATTGAGCACCCCACCCCGTCGGCGCGCCACCATTCCCGGCAGAAAATGGAGGGTCAGTTCTGTGAGGGAATGTATGTTGAGATCGATGATGCCGAGTTGACCATCAATAGGCAGCGCCGTCGCCGCGCCCCGCAGGCCATAGCCGGCGCTGTTGACCAGGACATCACAAACCAAGCCGTGTGCGGACAGAAAGTCCTCTAGGCGCGTTGGCGCATCGCCTGCCACGAGATCCAACTCGAGCGTGAATGCCTCGCCACCCCCCTCCCGAACCTCAGCCGCCGCGGCGGCCAAACCCTCGGGCGAGCGGGCAACCAGCACAACCGCACCGCGCTCCCGTGCAGCGACGCTCGCAATTGCCCGGCCAATTCCACCCGAGCCGCCAATCACGACGACGGCTGGCCGGAATTCACGGTGCGAAATCATGTCGCGTTCCTCTGTCTTGCAGGATCGGCAACATTTTGACCGAGCAGCATCACTTCATTGGCGACAGTGCCGTTCAGAATCTTTTCGAATCTCTCCAGTGCTCGTGCGACGTTCGCTCCATCCATGACCCGGTGATCGTAGTGGATGCGGACATTCACCGATCCGTCTTTTTCGATCGGACCGTAGTTTAGAAGCGTGGTCAATGGTGTCAGCGGGTTGAGTGATTCCGCACCGAGACCAGAATAGACGGACAGTTGGAAGGTACCGAAGTAATTTGCCCTTTGCCGGCCGATGTTCAACCCTAGCCACATAAGCAGCCATCTGACTGGCGCGGGCGCACCTGCCATCCGCAAGGCACGCCGGAACTCCGGGACCTCCAGGATCGGCCGTGATCGAGCCGCGTGGATGGATTCCTCAAGTTGCGTGATAGAGTAGCGCTCCGGGCACTTGATGCAGCTCAGCAGAACGGCCGGCTCGCCATTATATTCGCGCTCGTGGGCAATCGAGGCTACGCTTGCCGGATACTCGTAAAGCTGCGGCCAGGGTAACTTGACATAGGCACGTCGTAGCTCCGGCACCTCTTGGGCGAGAAGCGCATATCCTTTCAGGAAGATCGCGGTCCATGAGGGCCTGGTCTGCTGCGCCAATCTAGCCCTTACGAGTGGGCCGAGGTTCATCTGACGCTGCACCGCGACGCGTGGCACGCCGATCGAAAACCTCATCAGATCGCCAACAAGGCGCCGGGGCGCCGAAAGCTTGAGGGCTCGGCCTCGCATCAAACGACCTCTAGTAAAGATAAGGGAATATTCGCTTGGTCCTTTCCATATAGTCACGGTATTGCGAGCCTAAATTCTCCAGCATCATACGCTCTTCCTTATCCACTCTCAGCAGGAAAAGCACTGCGAAACCGATCAAACCGGATATGCCCGCAACCCAGTTCGGCAGCAGAAAGGCCTGGCCAAGCCCCATAAGCAGGAACGAGGTGTACATCGGGTGACGGACCAAGGCATATGGCCCGCCGCTGACCAGTTCATGCCGTTCGCGAATCTCGAGCGTAATCGACCAGTTACGGCCAAGTTCCTTGTGGGATAGACGAAAAATCCACAGCGCAGAGCAGAAGATGATGGTTCCGAGCGCCACGGACCACGCGCTGGCCGGATGGTCAGCCCCTGCGGGGATGCCGGTGGCGACATAGAAGCCAGGCAAGATCGCGAGGCCAAGGAGAGCCGATGCAAGCCCGACAGTGTCGGAACTTGAGCGGCCGCCAGCTACAATTCGAACGCGCCTTGCCCGGCGCTCGAAGGGATACCGGATCACGTACCAAGCGACGATGCCGATCACCCATATGATCTCGCCAAGTGAGGCTACAGCAATGGTCACTTCAGGTCACCGGAGCCTTTTCTCGATCTGGGACCACGACAAGCTGTCGCAACGATGTCACCGTCCGAATTGTCGACCGATTGACATTCAGAGCGCGTTCCTTTCGGACTTAACCGGGCAATGAGACGCGAAAGCGGTTTTGCCAATCGCATTTCAACCCCCGTTCATCTCCCGAAGCTTGGTTATGAATTGTTGCGGCCGGAGCCAGGTACCGGGGGTCTTATACCCCATGGATCTGGCGATGTCCGCTACGAATGCGTTGCAGTTGTAGAGCGAGGCGTGCCAAAGCGGAGAACTGGCCTGCAACTTTCGTATGCTCGCGACGACTTTGCTATATTCGGCTTCGGTAAGCAAAACTCGCCAGCTTGCCGACCGGTAGGCATCTTCCAGGTCGCCGTCCGTCCACCCGGTCGAGGCTGGCACGGGCGCCAAATGGCCGAGAACATAGACATTGGGATCATTGGACTTCGGAGCGAGCCCCGCGACTTCGGGGTTGACCATCCGTCCCGCCTGGTTCAATCGTCCAAAAATCACGTAGGAATGGCCGTAGGTAAGGGCGTATCGGGAGCGGAACTCAATGAAATGCCGTTGGGCCGCGCGCGCCGGCATCGCCGCGGTTTTCACTGCCCGATCATTGGACACAAAAGTCGGCTGGGGCTTGTTGTCCTGCGACTGACATGACGCTGCGACAAGCGCGAGCAGGGCCACAATTGTTGAACGGCCACTTACAAGCGTCATCTCATCCACAACTCCGAGGACCGCAGACCTAGTGCCAGCCTATGCCAGCCAACCGCAGGTAGGCTGCGAATCCGGCCTTGGCCCCTGCATATCGATGGGGAAGGGCCCAGCGGCCCTTCCCCAAATCACCGAAAGCCGGTGCTTATTTAATCACTGGCTCTTCTACGGCAGCGGGTTCCGGCGGAGGAGCCTTCCCCTTTCCTTTACCGATCACGTTCGCGCAGCCGCTCAGGCTGGTAACGGCGAGGGTGGCAACCATTACAATCAACATTCTGTTCATCAAGCAATCCTTTCCCCAGGGGCGGAACAGCCTATAGAATCGCCACAAATAAAAAATTATATGCAGCCCCGCCAAGTTAGCTGCGATCTACACCAACGCCTAGTGCATAAATGACACAGTCGGCGCCCGGTTGCAGGCGGCACCTTTGCGGTGACGTGCCGGCAGGGCTCACCATCCAACGGAGATCAGGCCTGCCACCATCAAACGACCACCACCGTCGTGCCCAAAGGAGTACGGTCGTAGAGGTCGATGATGTCGTCATTTGTCAAACGGATGCACCCGTTCGATACCGCTGTGCCTATCGTCCATGGCTCGTTTGTACCATGTATCCGGAAGTGGGTGTCGCGCCCGTTGCGATAGAGATAAAGGGCACGCGCACCAAGCGGGTTGTTTGGTCCGCCAGGGACCCCCCCTGCATACTTCACCAGGCGCGGCTTGCGCCTCATCATGCTGGCGGTGGGTGTCCACGACGGCCAGTCCGCCTTGCGGGCGACGGTCGCTGTACCCTTGAACGAAAGTCCCTGCTCGCCGACGCCGACGCCGTAGCGCGTCGCCCACCCGTCGCCCTCGACGGCATAGAGAAAACGTTGCGACGTATCAACGACGATCGTTCCAGCCGGCTCGTTTCCGTCGTACCGCACATGCTGCCGTCGGTAACGAGGACTGAGGCCACTTCTTGGTCCGAACGCGGATGAAATCGGCTCCGTCACCTGTCGTAATGTCGACGTACATCCGGAGACCATCAGAGCCAGACTACCCAGCACGAGCCCGCGGCGCGCAATGTGGTGTTCTTCCATTTTTACCTGCTAGGAAACTGGTCAATCTACCCCACCCTTGTCTCTACCATTCCAGGGCCTGCGGGCCAAGTCTCGCTGTGTGGTGGCGAAATGAATTCACAGGATTGACAAGCGAATTGGAGCGAAACTTCTTGCGATAACCGTCTGCCTCTGTTCGGTTATGTCACAATGGGCATAGGACAGAGACGATGAAGGCTGACTTCCATGGGAAAGTCGCGATTGTGACCGGTGCAGGCTCCGGAATAGGAGCGGCTGTTTCACGGCAACTCGCGCAAGAAGGAGCCGAGGTTGTTGTCGCCGACCTTGATGCCGAGGCCGCGCGCTGCATGGCCGCCGAAATAAACGCGCAAGGAGGCAGGGCCTACGACTTTGCGGTCGATGTCACGGATGCGGCAGCCGTCGAAAAGCTGATCGAGTTCACTGTCCAGAAATGCGGCGGACTGGATATGGCGGTAAACAATGCAGGTATCGACGGCATTCGAAAAGCAACGGCAGACTATCCGCTCGACCACTGGCACAAGCTGATAAACGTCAATCTAAATGGCGTTTTCTACAGCATGAAGTACGAAATCGCCGCCATGTTGGATCGAGGCGGAGGCGCCATCGTGAACATGTCCTCCGTTCTCGGTTCCGTCGGCTTGCCAACTGCGTCCGCCTACACGGCAGCGAAACACGGGGTCGTTGGATTGACCAAGGTTGCGGCGATTGAATATGCGAGGATGGGCATCCGGATCAATGTCGTCGGCCCCGGCTGGATCGAAACGCCTCTTTTATCGGAGCAAACGGAGGTATTAGCCAGCCGGCGCATGGCAGGTCTTCAGCCGATGGGCAGGCGCGGGAAACCGGAAGAGGTAGCGGCTCTTGTGTGCTTCCTCTTGTCCGATCAGGCCAGCTTTATCACTGGGAGCTACCATCTGGTGGACGGAGCTTACACCGCCCATTAGGTGCAGTGGCTGTCCCCACTCGTGCTGGCTACTGTCAGGGTGATGACGCCGCAGATCGCCGGGCTGCCCGCACTGCCCGAGATGGCGCTCTTCCCGCATCGCAAGGGAGGCCGAGCCAGACCCGGTGGCGGCGCGACTTGCCGACATCCTGCTGCAGGTGGCGGTGGAATCGCCTGCCCGAAATGTGCAGGCGCTGCCCGCGGGCCGCCTGCGAAGCGTAGCCTGATGCTGGCGCCCAGAAGACGGCGGCGCTCAGCGGCGTTTTTTTGCCTTGGTGGCGAACGGATTTTCCGAGGTGCGCAAGGCGATGCGGATCGGCACGCCTGGCATGTCGAAGGCTTCGCGCAGACTGTTCGAGAGATAGCGGACATAGGATTGCGGCATCGCGTCCGGCCGTGAGCAGGACACGACGAAGCCCGGCGGGCGCGTCTTGGCCTGGGTGACATATTTGATCTTCAGCCGACGGCCTGCCACGGCGGGTGGCGGATGATGCGCCAGGATGCCTTCCAGCCAGCGGTTGAGCTTGCCGGTCGAGACGCGGCTGTTCCACACTCTGTGCGTTCTGATGACGGCATCCATCAGCTTGTCGAGGCCGCGCCCGGTCTCGGCCGAGACCGGCACCGGCTGCATGCCGCGCGCCTGCGGCAACAGCCGCTCGGTCTTCTCGCGCAGTTCCGCCAAGAGTTCCTGGGGATGGTCGATCATATCCCATTTGTTGAAGGCGATCACCGGTGCGCGGCCCTCGCGGATGATCAGGTCGGCGATCTGCAGATCCTGCTTCTCGAAGGGAATGGTGGCGTCGAGCACGATGATGACGATCTCGGCAAAGCGGATGGCGCGCAAGCCGTCCTGCACCGACATCACTTCCAGCTTTTCGTGGATCCTGGCCTTGCGGCGCATGCCGGCGGTGTCGAACAGTTTCAGGCGGCGGCCATGCCAGTCCCAGTCAACGGAGATGGAATCGCGGGTGATGCCAGCTTCCGGCCCGGTCAAAAGCCGCTCCTCGCCGATCAGCGCGTTGATCAGCGTCGATTTGCCGGCATTCGGGCGGCCGACGACGGCGATGCGCATCGGTTTGGTATCGTCATAGCTCGGCTCGGCATCCGGATCGGTGATGTCCTCGCCGATCAGCACCTCGCTAGCGGCGGTCTCCTCGTCCGCAACCTCTTCTTCTTCGCCGAAGGCGCGCGCCTCGCCCAGTGCGGCGATCACTGCATCGCGCAAATCGGGCAGGCCCTGGCCGTGTTCGGCCGAGACCGGGATCGGCTCGCCAAGGCCGAGTTCCCACGCCTCCAGCATGCCGCCCTGGGCGCCGCGCGCCTCGGCCTTGTTGGCGACGACGACAACCGGCTTGCCGGACTTGCGCACGATCTCGGCGAAGGTCTTGTCGTCAGGCATCAGCCCGGACTTGGCGTCGATCGTGAAAAAGATCAGGTCGGCTTCGCGGATGGCGATCTCGGTCTGGGCGCGCATGCGGCCCGGCAGCGTCGAAGCAGCAGCATCCTCGAAGCCGGCGGTGTCGATGACGTCGAAATGCAGATCGTAGAGCTTGGCGGCATGGACGCGACGGTCACGGGTGACGCCCGGTGTGTCGTCGACAAGCGCCAGCTTCCTTCCCACCAGACGATTGAAAAGGGTCGATTTGCCGACGTTAGGCCGGCCGATGATGGCGACTTTGAACGTCATCCGTCACGACACGCCGCCCGACCCACGGATCAGCTCGGACATCAACGTCGCCCGCTCGCGCGCGTTGCGCGGGGCGCTGTCATCCGAGGCGATCTGGTCGAACAGTTTCAGTGCGTCCGTCGCCTTGCCTTCCTTCCAGGCGGCAAGGCCGAGCGCTTCGCGCGCCGTGTGGCGCAGCGGGTTGGTATCGGCGGTGAGCGCTTCGACGCGGCTCGAGACATCGGCGAACGAACCGTGGTCGACGAGCAGCAATGCTGCCCTGAGGCGCGCCATGTCGCGAAGGCCGGCGGGAATGTCCGGGTCGGCGGCGACCTCGTCGAAGTCCTTGACGGCGGCGGCGGCATCGCCCTTATCCGACTTGACGGTTGCCGCCCGCATGCGGGCGAGCAACGGATAGGCGCCGTAGCCATCCTTCTCCAGCTCAGCGAGGGCTGCCAGCGCTTCGTCGCTCTTGCCCTCATTGGCAAGCTTCAGAGCCTGCGAGAAGGCGTCGCCCGAGCGATTGGCGCGGGTCTCGTCCCAATAGCGATAGCCGACAAAGGCGGCGGTGCCAACCACCACCAGTATCGCGAGCGCAAGCAAGGCAGGGCCAAAACGGTCCCAAAGCGCATGCGCCTGATCGCGACGCATCTCTTCGTTGACTTCGCGGATAAAACTGTCGTCCGACATGGATCAAAACCATTCCTGCCCCTGAAGGGGGGTACATGAGCCCCGCGTTTTAGCGAAATTTTGTCGGCATGGAAGGGGTTCGACCGGAAAATCGGCTAATCGCCGGATAGACGACGTAAAGGGTGACTGAAAGGGGCGACCGCACCCGCGCCACATTTCGCCGATAGCCGGCGTTCGAACCCTCCTCAAATCCAGATCAGATGTCGATGCCTCGTTTGTCCCGCGTTGTTGCGTTCTCGATCGTGTCGCTTGCTGCCGCGGGCACTGCTGTCGCCGATCCGCCCGCGACGCCTGCGCCGACAAAGCCAAAGCAGGTCATCATCATCTCGTTCGACAGCGCTCGCGATATTTCGCAGTGGAGGCGTAGCCGGGCGCTGGCCGCGCGCACCGGCGCCCAATTCACTTATTTCGTGTCCTGCGTCTTCCTGCTCTCGCCGGAAACGCGCAAGGAATACAGGGCACCCGGCAAGACATCAGGCAAATCCAATATCGGCTTTGCCGCCTCGAAACAGGAAGTCGCTGACCGGCTCGAGCAGATTCAGCTTGCCGCCTTGGAGGGCCACGATATCGGCAGCCATGGCTGCGGCCATTTCGACGGCAAGGACTGGAGCAAGGCAGACTGGCTGAGCGAGTTCGGCTCTTTCTCGCACATTCTCGAAAACGCCTATTCGATCAACGGCATTGCCCCCGTACCGGCGGGCTGGCGCGAAGTCGCGCGCAAGGTGGTCGGCTTTCGCGCACCCTATCTGTCGACAAACACGGCGCTCTACGAGGCCCTGCCAAAGGCAGGCTACCTGTTCGACGCGAGCGGTGTGTCGCGTGGCCCCGCCCAACCGCGTACCTTGAGCGGCATCACGCGCTTTTCGCTGCCGCAAATTCCGGAAGGTCCCGACACAAGGCGGGTGATCGCGATGGATTACAATCTCTATGTCAGGCATTCCGGCGGCTTCGAGCGGCCAAGCAAGGCCGACGAATTCGCCAAACGGACCTATGACGCCTTTCGCGCCGCCTTCGACGCCCAACACCAGGGAAAACGCATTCCGCTGGAACTCGGCTTCCACTTCACGCTGATGAATGACGGCGCCTACTGGAATGCGCTGGAGCGCTTTGCCGGCGAGGTCTGCACCAAACCCGATGTCGAGTGCATCAGCTATCGCGACTATGTTTCGCGCCAACGTGGCGGCGAAAAGCAGGCGTCGGCAGGCGGCTGAGCCGGAAGCAATCGCCGCCCATCACTCTTAGCTTACCGGCTGATCCTCAGGGCGCAGGCCGGCTTGCTCACGCTCCAAATAATGCTGGTCGATGTCCGGAAGCGGTTCGCCGTGGATCGTTGCCTCGAAGGCGCGCAGACGCTTGTGCACCGACAGAAGCTCGACGATCGTCGACCATGAATTAACAAGATATTGGAACGAGCTAGTCACTTGGCTGAAGGCTGAACTGATCTGGTTGATGAGACCCAGCGTTATCGTTCCCGCGATGATCGAGGGCACCATCAGAAAGAGGGCGAAGATGTTGTTGGTTTGCAAATAGAGATAGCGGACCACGTTGAAATAGACGTAGTGGAAATAGAGGCGAAAGTAGTTTCTGCGCACATTTCCGAACAGTTCCGCAACTGTCGGCGGCTGCGCCCGATCTGGATTGTCCTCACCGTAGACGAGTTCCTTACGATAGGCCGCTTCGACGCGCTGGTTTCTGAATTGCAGGCCGGGAAGCTTTATGCCGGCGGTAGCAATGCAAACCGTGCCGAAAATTGCCCAGAAAATCGCAGCCACAACCAGCGGCTGCGGAACGTGACCAATGAACGGCAATACAGTGATGTGCTTAGAGTAAGCCAGCAAAATCGGCATGAAAGCGATCAGGGTCATGATGGAATCGACAAAGCTGGTACCAAGGTCTTCCATGATTTGGGAAAACCGCATCGTGTCTTCCTGTACACGCTGGGAAGCTCCTTCGATATGGCGCAGCTTAGGCCAATACGACATGTAATAATTGTTCATCGCAGTACGCCAGCGGAACACCCAATGGCTGACGAAGAAGTTCGTAATGACGAAAACTGTAACCGCCACGAGAGCGATGCCGAGGAAAGCCAATACCTGCGCGTAAAGATCAGCTTCTGTCGCCGTTACAGTTTTGCTGAGGATGGCTTGAATGAGATCCCAGAACGGCCCGTACCAGGCATTGATCGCTACACTCACCTGCACTTGAAAATAGGTCGTGAATAATATCAGCGAAGTACCTAGGATAGACCAGCGGTCCCACGGATGCGGGGAATACCAATGCCAGAAGGCGTAAAAGAGCAGCACGCCAAGGGCAAAGTAGATGTAGAACCAAAGGAATGGAGGCGACCAGAACACCGACACGCCAATTATTGGCGCCGCATCCGCTGCGAGGGGGGGCAATCCGATCAAAGCGCCTAGCTGGTCGCCACCGAGAAACCACACGGCCACCATGACCGCACTCCACAGGGCCGCCGAAATGAAAAAAAGCTTCGGCTGCGGGAAGAAGGATACGAACACGGTGGGAAATCCTCGGTCGATGCGCAAATCAGCGGCGTTGCTGTTCAGCGGGCATAAGGTCACACATCGATCGGAATGAAAATGGCCGGTGCGCGATGCCCGGCCCCGAGCAAGACCACAATCATGGCGATTTTGGCGCAGCCGACCAGGTGATCGCGCCTGAGACGAGCAGCACGGCGGCGGCCATGATCGATGCGAGGAAGAAGTCGCCCGAGGCTTGCGCAAGCAGCCCGGCAACGATCGGACCGATGATCTGACCGAGGCCGAACGAGGCCGTCATCAACGCTAGGACCCGGCGTGGCGCTTGCGAGGCAAGCTGCCTTCCAGTCTGCAGGCCGAGCGCGGTGATGGCGATAAAGGTCCCGCCAAGCAGAAACCCGCCGAGCAGCGGCCCAATGTGTCCGCCGATGGCGACGCTCGAGGTCACGCCGACGACCTCGACGAGGCACCCGAAGGCATAAGCCTGGTAGAGCCCGATCTTTCCCGCAATCTTCTGCCAAAGCCAGACCGAGGGTATCCCGGCAAGGCCGGTGACCATCCAGACCATGGCTTCGAAGACGCGGCTTCCGCCGCCCTGCCGGACGATGGCGACCAGAAATGTCGCCGTCACGATATAGCCGAAGCCGAACAGCCCATAGGCGACAATGATCTTCACCAGCGACCGATCCTTCGGCAGCGCCGGTTCGCGACCATCGGCGCCGTTGGCGGTCGCAGTGCTGCCGAGCAGCAGTGCCACGAGGGCAAAGGCGCCGGCTGAGATCACGGCGGACCAGAACCAGCCCGCCGGCCAACCGGCTTGTGCGGTGACGAGGATTGCCATCAGCGCCGAGGACGCCGCTATGCCGAGACCGACGCCGCCGAAATGCAGCGCCTGCAGGTCGTTTCGGCCGGCCGCGGCCAGATGGCCGAAAACGATGCTGGACATGAACACCAAGACAAAAGCGCTAGCCAGACCGGCAAGAAACCGGATGACGAGAAAAGCCGCCATCGTTTCGGCCAGGCCCATCAGCCCGGTGAGGACTGCGGTGGCGGCAAGACCAGCCAGCATCAGCAGGCGCTCACGACCGTGCGCCCAGCCGCCGACGGCCGCAAGTGCACCAATGAGATAGCCGAGATAGTTGGCGGATGCGATCCAGCCGGCATCCGCCGGCGACAGGCCTAGTTCCTCCATCATGCCGGGCAGGATCGGCGTGTAGACGAAGCGTCCGATGCCCATGGCAACGGCCAGGGCAATCATGCCGGCGAAGGCGAGACGCAAAGGGGATGGCAAGGCGGCTTTCATTGCAGTGCACAATAGGTGCACGAGCCTGTCAAACAATCCGCTTGTGTTGGGCCAGGACGGCTCGCAACGGCTGTTGGCAGGTGTCCGCCTCAGAGGGCCGGACCGCTAAATCTGTTTCATTAGCCGGAGGCGACCTGTGATGCCCGTCTCGTAGGCAGTGCGCCGGGCCGTCAGCCTGAACGGCACGTCGGCCAGTTCGCGCTCCGACATGGTGTCGAGCACAGGATGCGACAGCGGATCGGTCGCCCATCGGGTGGTCTCACTTTCATGCGACCGGCTTTGCCGCGCGCCGGCAACGGAAAAGCCCCTGAACAATGATAAAATCTTCATCGGATTTTCCTCGATAGGTCTGCCTATTCCCTTAAAATCTGCCCTTCCGCCGTATGTTTCAATTGAGATTTCAATCGTGTCGGTTTAGAAAAACTGTATGGCCATGCTGAACCGCGTCCACCTCAACGGCCTGCGCGCCGTGGAAACCGTCGCCCGTCTGGGATCGCTTTCGGCTGCGGCGAGCGAACTCAACGTGTCCGCCAGTGCCGTCAGCCAGCAGGTCAAGCGGACGGAAGAGCAACTCGGCCAGGCGCTGTTCGAGCGAACGGCAAGTGGTCTCGTGCTGACCGAATTCGGCGCCGTCTTCGCCGCCCGGCTCGGGGCAGGGTTTCGCGAACTCGCCCAGGCGATAGCGCTCGCCGACAAGGCATCGCAATGCACGCTGGTGGTTTCGGTCGCACCGGCTTTCGCCTCGAAATGGCTGCTGCCGAGGCTGTCCAGGCATTTCGCCCGCCATCCAAACGTGCTGCTGCGCATCGACGCCTCGGTGCGGATTGCCGATCTGGACCGCTCGGACATCGACATCGCCATCCGGCTTGGCGACGGGACATGGCCGGGCGCGCGGGCGGAACTGCTGCTGGCGCAGGAGGTCTTCCCGGTGTGCGCCCCGGTGATCGCCAACAAACTGAAATCGATCGAAGACCTCGCCTTGACGTGCGCGATCACCGACGAAAGGTCGATGATCACTTGGGAAAGCTGGTTTGAGGCCGCCGGGGTAAAGCCGGTCACCTTCCTCAAAGGCGCGCGCTTCACCGACCCGATGCTTTGCTTGGAATCGGCGATCGCCGGTCACGGCGTCATGCTCGGCTGGCAATTGCTGGCCGCCGACGCGCTTGCCGACGGCCGCCTTGTCGCGCCCTTCGGAGTCCGCGCCCAAAGCGGGCTGGGTTACTGGCTGGTGACCTCCGCCGCCAAGACCGAAAGCCGCAAGGTCAGGGATTTCAAAGTCTGGATCCGCGAGGAAACAGCGGCAACGATGGCGCAATTCGGGTCGCACACCAGCGTGAACTGAACCTGCCCCGTGCAATCGCGGTGGAAAGCTCAGGGGCGGCGATCTATGTAGGAACCAGACCCCACATCGCGACAGGCAGGATCATGACCACACATTCGCGCGGCGTTTCCGCAACGATCGACCCGGTGAAGCTCGATAGGCTGGCCGAAGTCGCCATCAAGGTTGGACTACAATTGCAGCCGGGGCAGGATCTGGTGCTGACATCGTCGATCGCAGCGCTGCCTTTGACGCGACGGATCGTCGAGCATGCCTACAGAGCCGGCGCTGGCCTGGTGACGCCCATTTTCAATGACGACGAGATGACGCTGGCGCGCTTCCGCTACGGGGCCGATGCCGGCTTCGACCACGCCGCCGGCTGGCTCTATGAGGGAATGGCGAAGGCCTTCGCCAACAATGCGGCGCGGCTTGCCGTGCGCGGCGAGGACCCCTCGCTGCTGTCGGCACAGGATCCGGCCAAAGTAGCGCGTGCCAACAAGGCGAATTCCATCGCCTACCAGCCGGCGCTGGAAAAGATCACCGGCTTCGACATCAACTGGAACATCGTCGCCTATCCCGACCTCGCCTGGGCCAAGCAGGTGTTTCCGGGCGATACCGACGACGTCGCCGTGGCAAAACTCGCCGACGCGATCTTTGCCGCCTCACGGGTTGATGTGGAAGACCCCATCGGCAACTGGGAGGCGCATAATGCGGCTCTTCGCAGCCGCACCGAATGGCTGAACGGCCATAATTTCCATGCGCTGCATTTTACCGGGCCGGG
Organism: Mesorhizobium sp. BHbdii; assembly: GCF_053848045.1. NCBI lineage: Bacteria > Pseudomonadati > Pseudomonadota > Alphaproteobacteria > Hyphomicrobiales > Phyllobacteriaceae > Mesorhizobium > Mesorhizobium sp. BHbdii. The sequence goes on from NZ_JBSPKX010000003.1 coordinate 631,128, forward strand.
AACTGATCTCACCGTCGGGCTGGCGGACGGCCATGAATGGATGGGCGGCGCTTCGACCGCCAGGAACGGTATCACCTGCAACCCAAACATCCCGACCGAGGAGGTCTTCACCACGCCGCATGCCAGGCGCGTCGAAGGCCGTGTTTCGAGCACCAAGCCGCTGTCATATCAGGGCACGCTGATCGACGAGATCTCGGTGCGCTTCGAGGAAGGCAGGATCGTCGGGGCAAAGGCTTCGAAGGGCGAGGACGTGCTGAAGAAGGTGCTCGACACCGACGAGGGTGCGCGCCGGCTCGGCGAGGTCGCGCTGGTGCCGCATTCCTCGCCGGTCTCGGCGAGCGGCCTGCTGTTCTTCAACACGCTGTTCGACGAGAACGCCGCCTGCCACATCGCGCTCGGTCAGTGCTATTCGAAGTGCTTCGTCGACGGCGCCTCGCTCAGCCAGGAGGAGATCGGGACGCGTGGCGGCAACAAGAGCTTCATCCATATCGACTGGATGATCGGTTCGGACAGGATCGACATCGACGGCGTCGGCAAGGACGGCAGCCGCGTGCCGGTTATGCGTAAGGGCGAGTGGGCGTAAGGAGCCGCCGACGAACCGTCATGGCGATCAACCCCGGAGTTGGCAATGAAACTCGATATCAAGGTCAAGCGCATCTACGAGCCGCCCTCGCCTGGCGATGGCCAGCGGGTGCTCATAGACCGCGTATGGCCGCGCGGCGTCCGCAAAGAAGACGCCGCGCTGACGCTATGGCTGAAGACCGTCGCCCCAAGCGATGAATTGCGCAAATGGTTCGGCCACGAGCCGACGCGCTGGATGGAATTCCAGCAGCGATATCGCGGCGAGCTCGACAGGAACAGCGACGCGGTCGGCCAATTGCGCGCCCTCCTCGACAATGGCCGGGTGACGCTGCTCTACGGCGCCCAGGACGACATGCATAACAACGCAGTGGCCTTGGCCGACTATCTCCGCCTAAAGGGCTGAGCAGCGCGCACGCTGCCGGGTCACATCGACGCCTTTATCGCTGATCTCCTCAGGCGACACGCAGTTCCGTGGCCGCATCGAAGAGGTGCACCTTGCCCGGCAGTACCGAAAGATTGATCGCGGCGCCGGCGTTGCGGCGCTCGTCACGCGGCACCACGGCGACAGCGTCATATCCCGCCACGCGCAAATGGATCTGAACATCCGCGCCGGTCGTTTCGGACAGCACGACCTCGCCCTTGATCTCACCCGCATCCGAAATTCCGAGATCGTGCGGCCGGACGCCCATGATGACCTTTTGGCCTGGCTTCGCCTTGATCTCCGGTGAGAGGCCGATCGACACGCCTTCGGCGACGAAGCGAGGACTGCCGCCCGCGGTCTCGACAGCGCCAGCGATGAAATTCATCGACGGCGAGCCGATGAAATCAGCGACATATTTCGAGTTCGGGCGCTCATAGACCTCGTCGGGCGTGCCGATCTGCATGATCCTGCCGGCGTGCATCAGCACGATCTTGTCAGCCATCGTCATCGCCTCGATCTGGTCATGGGTGACGTAGATCGTGGTCGTGCCGAGACGATTGTGGAGTTGGCGGATTTCCACCCGCATATGCGTGCGCAGCTTCGCGTCGAGATTGGAGAGCGGTTCGTCGAAAAGGAAGACGGCGGCATTCCGCACCATGGCGCGGCCCATGGCGACGCGCTGGCGCTGGCCACCGGACAGTTCCTTGGGATAGCGCCCGAGATAAGGCGTGAGATTCAGGATTTCCGCCGCCCATTCGACCTTCTTCCTGATCTCCGCCTTTGGCGCTTTCGCCACTTCGAGACTGAAGCCGATATTGTCGAACACCTTCATTGTCGGATAAAGCGCGTAGTTCTGGAACACCATCGCGATATCGCGATCGCGCGGGTGAACGTCATTGACCCGCCTGTCGCCGATCAACAGATCGCCGTTGGTCACGCTCTCGAGTCCTGCTGTCATGCGCAGGAGCGTGGTCTTTCCGCAGCCCGACGGCCCAAGAAGCACGACGAATTCGCGGTCGGCAATGCCGAAGGAGACGTCCTTCATCACCTCGACATGCCCGAAATTCTTGGCGATGTTCTTATATTCTACGGTAGCCATTCGCTGTCTCCAGAAGCCCGGATTCGGGTCGTCAGTATTTCTGCCTTGTCGGCGTGATGACGATTTCCTGCACGAGGGCGTTCTGCGGCATCTGGTAGGTGTGCAGCATGAGGTCAGCGACGTGCTCGGGCCCGATCCCGCCACCGATCTTGAGCTTGTTGGCCTTGTAGTTGGCGAGCGTCTGCGGATCGAGGACGCCGCTCAGAACTTCGGTTTCGATCACCCCGGGCGAAAGCACGACCACGCGGACGTCATAGTCGGAAAGATAGTCGCGCAGCGACTCCGACACGGCGTGAACGAAGAATTTCGTCCCGCAGTAAACCGTATGATCCGGATAGACCTTCCGGCCAGCGATCGAACTCATCATGAACAGCGTTCCATGACGGCGCGCCATCATGCCCGCCATCACGGCCTGGACCGAATTCAGCACGCCCTTCGTGTTGATGTCGATCATCTCGTCCCATTCCTCGGGCGGCTGGCGGCCTATATCGGCAAGACGCGCGATGCCGGCATTGGCAAAGAGCATGTCGACCGGTCCGTATTCGGCTTCCGCCTCCTTCACGGCGGCCGCAATTGCGACGCGGTCCCGGACATCAACCTGCCGGGCCATACTGTCAGGCAGGTTCAGCGCCTCCATGCGCTCCAGACGGCGGGCCATCATGAGAACAGGATGGCCGGCGCGCGAAAACACCTTGGCGACCGCTTCGCCGATACCAGAACTGGCTCCTGTCACTGCTACGAGCTGTTTTCCAGCCATTGTTTTTCCTCATGGGAATTGTCGATACCCGGGGTGGCGGCCCAAGGCCGCCACCCCGGAACACTCAGCCCTTGGCGACGAGATCGTCGACCTGGGTTTTCAGGGCGTCGAGCGACTCCTTGGCCGAGCCCGACTGGCCGGCGAAGTATTTGCCCAGCGCAACCGGGATCATATCGCTCGAGAGTTCTGCCCACGCCGGCAGGTCGGGCTCGGATCCCATGTAGTTGGCGATGGTGTCGCGCACGACCGGCAAATGGCGGGTCGTACCGGCGCCGACACGCGCATTGGCCAGCACGCGCGGATCATCATAGACGCTGGTGCGCGTTGGCCCCGTACCGCCGCCAAGAACGGTTATCAGCGCCTGGGTATCGGCTGAGGTCGCCCACTGCATGAAGATCCAGGCAGCGTCTGGGCTCTTCGAGTATTTCGACACCGCGAGCGAAGAACCGCCCTGGTGACCAACGCCTGGAATTTCGCCGAATCCGGTCTGTTCGACCGTGCGCAGCGTAGCGGCAGGTTTCGGTGGAACCATCGCTTCCATCAGACCGGAGACCTTGGAAGCCTTGGGATCGTCGAAGAACGGGAAGAATTCGCCCCAAGACAGCATCGAGGCGGCGACGCCCTGGCCGACCGACTGGCCCTCGCCATCCCATGTCCAGCCGTCGACGCCGGGCGGCATCGTCGCCTTGAGCTTGTCCCAGTAGGCCATGGCGGCCAAGCCAGCTTCGTCATTGCCGGTGAATTTGCCGTCGGGGCCGAAAATCGAACCGCCATGGCCCCAAAGCCACGCCGTCCAATCGCATTCGAGGCTGTAATGGCCCGATTTCATCTGGCCGCTGGTGCCGTACATGTTCGGGCCCTTGGCGTCGGTGATCGCCGCAGACGCCTTCAGCAAATCGTCCAGCGTGGCCGGAGGCGGCAGCTTGAGCTCGTCCCAGACGTCCTTGCGGTACTGCATGATGAAGATCGGGATGTCATAGGGCACGCCGACCATGCGGTCCTCGTACATGGCGATACCGTCGACGAGCGGCTTCAGGAAGTCGTCGATGTTGTAGTTCGGCATTGCCAGATCAGCGTTCTTCAGCTGCTCGCGCGGATCGAAGACGTCCTGGCTGAAGCTCGCCGCCCAGCTCTGGTCGATATAGTAGAGGTCGTAAGTGCCGAGGCTCGACGCCACGTCGAGCGTCAGCTTCTGCAGCACCTGCTCAAGCGGCAGAACTTCGATCTCGACCTTGATGCCGGTAGCCTCCTCGAAATACTGCTTGAGCTGCGTGGCGATGGCATTCGACGGCGGCGTCGATTCGGTGGCGAGACGAAGGGTCGTTCCGGCAAAGGGCTTGCCGACATCCGAGAGCCACTTGGTGATTTCGGCGCTGGGCTTCAGTTCCTGTTCCTGAGCCGATGCCTGGCTGATGCCGTAGAACGGACGTCGTCCCAGGCCCATGCCGAGCGCGCCGGCGCCGAGGCCGAGAATGCTTGCTGCGCGAAGAAACGAGCGCCGGTCCATCTGTCCGCGAACGAAGCGATCGGTGACAGAGGCAAGATGCGCCTTTCTGATGCTGTCTTTCATTGTCTACTCCTCCGGTTTAATTCGCGATTTTCACAAGGCTGCGAATTCGAGCCTCCCATCTATTGTTTCAACGATCCCATCGTGAGACCGCGCACGAGGTGCTTTTGAACCAATAGAATGAAGATGAAAGCGGGAATGATGGATGCAGCGCCAAGCGCGGCCATGTTGCCCCAAGCGGTGCCGATCGAGGTGACGAAGGTCGACGAGACGACAGGCACGGTCTTGACAGACGTGGTGGTCAGGGTCAGCGCAAACAGGAATTCGGTCCAGCTGAAGATGAAGCAGAGGACCGCCGTCGCGGCGATGCCGCCCTTGGCCATCGGCAGCACGATCCGCCGGAAGATCATGAAGCGGCTGGCGCCATCGACAATGGCGCTCTCGTCGATCTCCGACGGAATGTCGTCGAAGAAGCTCTTCATCAGTAGGACGGCGAGCGGCAGGTTCATCAGCGCGTGGATCAGCACCATGCCGGTATAGGTGTCGATGAGACCGAAATTCTTGTAGATGAAGAACATCGGAACCGCGACCGCGACGGGTGGCATCATGCGCGTCGACAACACCCATCCGACAAAACTGTGCCGGCCGCGGAAGTTCATTCGCGATAGGGCATAGGCGGCAAGCGTGGCGATGGCTACGGCGAGCACGGTCGACAGCGTCGCGATCACGATCGAATCCCAGACGCGGGGCGCCATGTAGAAGTTGCCGCCGCCCGGCGTCACGGTGATGCCGCCGCTGCCCAGCGAAATCCCGAACACCTTCTGGAAATTGTCGAAGGTCGGCGTGAAGGCGATCAGTTTCGGCGGCCGGTTGAAGATGTCATTGCCGTGTTTGAACGCCACCGACGTCCAGTAGTAGATCGGAAAGAAGAAGACTGCGACCACAACCCAGGCGGCGATGGTGCGAAGCATGCGCGTTGAGAAGGAGCCGTTCATTTTACCATCTCACCTTGGCGATACGGATGAAGAGATTGGCAATGACCAGGATGATGACCAGGGTGACGAGACTGAGCGTGGCTCCATAGCCCCATTTTACGAAGCTGAACGTCTGCTGCCATGCATAGAGGGACAGCGAGTAGGTCGACGCTCCCGGCCCGCCGGACGTCATGACGAAAACATAATCGAAGACGCGGAAGAGATCGATGCCGCGGACCAGCACGGCGATCGCGATCACCTTCGACATCATCGGCAGGGTGATGCGCCGGAAAATCTGGAACGACGACGCGCCGTCGATCATCGCGGCCTCGTAAGGCTCCGGCGGCAGCGCCCTGAGACCGGCAAGGAAGATGAGGACCATGAACGGCGTCCACTGCCAGATTTCCGCGACGAGAACGCCGGCTAGCGCGGTCGACGCCGTGGCGAGGATAGGGTTGTTCGGATTGAGCAGGCCGATCGACTGCAGGAGGTAGCTGATCACCCCGAACTGCGGGTCCTCCATCAGCAGATACATCATGCCGACGATGGCCGGCGGGATGACAAGCGTCATTGTCAGGACGCCGCGCAAGAATCCGAAACCGAAGCCGTCGCTGTCGAGGAGCAGCGCGATCGCCATGCCGAGCACCAGTTCAAAGACCAGTGCGATGGCGAAATAGGTGAAGGTGATGACGAGCGACTGCCAGAACCGCGTGTCGTTCCAGAGCTGCACCCAGTTTTCCGTTCCGACGAATTCGAGCGCCCGTCGGCGCGGGACGAACTCATGGAAGCTCAGCCAGATGTTGTAGATCAGGGGGTAGACCGTGAAGACAAGCAGGATCGCCACCAGCGGCAGCAGCCAGGGCAGCGGGTGATCCGAAATGACGAAACGTCTGGCTTGGGCAACCCGCACGCGTTCCTCCCGAACCGCTTCGTTTTGCGATGCACAAATGTTCATATCTTGTGCATTTGTTCAAATGCTATATTGTCGTCCTGTCTGTGGCAAGCACTTGTTGGCCGGCTACAGCGGCATTCGGATGGGTGCGCCACCAGCATCGGAGGACCCTCATGACGTCGATCGGTCTCCTGGCACGGGTAGCCCATCAGTATTTCGTGTTGGGCGAAACGCAGCAGGCCATCGCCGAGCGGCTGCAGATCAACCGCACCAAGATCCACAGGTTGCTGGCCGAGGCGAAGGAGCGCGGCATCGTCTCGATCCGCATCAACGCCGGGACGTCCCAGGCGCTCGAAATGGAAGAACAGCTCAGGCGGAAGTACCGGCTCGACATATGCAGCGTCACACCGAACGATACCGGGTCGGAGCTCGGGCTCTCCGAAGTGATCGGCATCTATGCCGCGCAGACTGTCGAGACGCTGCTCAGGGACGACATGACGGTCGCCATGGCGTGGGGCCGAACCATGAGATGGCTCGCCTCCAACATCGAACCGGTGGCCCTCAGGGACGTTACCGTCGTACCGCTTCTCGGCTCTCTGTCGCGCCGGTCGTCGATCGACAAATACGACGCCGCCGCCGTCTTTGCCCAGCGCACCCAGGCCGAATCCTATTATCTCCCCGGACCCATCATCTGCGACAGCCGCGACAGCCGCGAGACGATCCTGCAGCAACCGAGCGCGCGCGAGGTTATCCAGAAGGCACTCAACGCCGACCTTGCGCTGATGAGCGTCGGCGGCACAACCAGCTCGACGCTTCGGAGCGTCGGTTATATGACCGACGAGGAATTCGACGATATCCTCAGAATGAAACCGATCGGGAACTTTCTCGGCTATTTCTTCGACCGGAACGCCGAACTCATCGACCATCCCGTCAATGAACGCATCGTTGGGGTTTACCCTCTCGACACAATGAATATTCCCAAACGCATCCTTGTTTCCGGCGGAAAGAATAAGGTCGGCATCATGGCCAAGCTCCTGGAAAAGGGATTCTTCACCGGCCTCATCACCGATCAGGAGACAGGGAGTTCGCTCTGACATCCACCGGCCGGGATTGCGGTAGCAACCAAAGGTGCTGTGCGATTTTGCCTGGTGCATCGCGCTCGCTTTCCTCTGAAAGCAGAATGGCATCGAATCTTTCCTAAGCCGTCCCTGGTTCGGTTCCATCGCCTGCAGCATCCTTTGCGTCGTTTGCGGGCGGCACATTTCGCGCCGGCCGATCAGACCACCCCCGACCTCCGGTTTGCCAGGATCATATCGGCAACCTCGACGAAGCCGCGTCCACCCCGCGACCTGGCGACGAAAGCGGGTTCGGCGTCGATTTGTCCCTGGAAGTCCATGACATTCGCGACCCCGAACGAGCTCGGAAAAAACCCGAACATCGGAGCGTCGTTCGGACTGTCTCCGACGAACGCGTAGGCCTGCCTTTCGCCATCGAGATCGGTTCCCAGCCTCTCGCTCGCAAAGCGGCGCGTCATCGACAGCTTGTCGTATCGGCCAAACCAGCCATTCACATGGATCGACGAAATCTTGGCCACAGCGCCGGCTTCCTCGAAAATCTGCTTGATGTGCATGGCGTCGGAGATCGGCAGAGCTGGAACATCTTCGCAAAAGTCGATGGCCAGATCGGCTTCGCGATATTGCTGGTCGGCGGATACGGCCGAACCCGGCACTTCCTGGACAATACGCTTTTCCAGTTCCGTGAGTCTGCGCCTGTTTTCCCGGCGTTCCTCAGCGCTCGCGGCGAAAACCCGGATCATCTTTCGCGTTGCCTGATCATAAGCGAAGTAAAAAGCGCCATTTTCGCCGACCACGCCGGTCACCGGCCAGAACCGGGCAATCATGTCGCACCAGCCTGCCGGTCTCCCGGTAATGGGAGCAACGACAAGGCCCGCCTCGTGCAGACTTTCGAGCGCACGGTAGGCGTCGGCTGGAAGACGACCCTCGGTCGTCAAGGTGTCGTCGATATCGCAGAAGACGCCGCGAATGCGCGCCGCAGCTTCGGGTCCGAATTCGGCGAGGTCGCGCATCCCGTCAAGCTTCCCCACGCGCAAAATCCTCCAGCATTCCTGCATCCGCAGCAATGTCGAGGAACGAGAAGCGATTGCGCATCTCCCGGCAATGAACGACGGCTTCGCGGTAGAAATCGGGTGGCGTGCCCAATTCGGCGGCTGAGATCGGCCCGCCGGTGGATTTCAGCAGGCGCTGCATCTCGTCGACAGGCACCATGAATTGCTTGAGCTCCTGCCTGAGTGTCGGCCAGAGCTCCTGCAGCCACTCGTTGAATGCGGCGGCGGCATTTTCGTCGAAGGCCTTCTTCTTCAGTTCGTCGAGACATTGTGCGGCGACAGCCGGGCTCATGCGGCGGACCATGTCGTCAGGATCGATCTTCGTCGCCTTCACTACCGGCGGCTTGTCGCTAGCAAGCATTGCTTGCTGCAATCGCGCCATGGTGAGCGAAGCGACGCCGACCTGGGTGCCGTGGAGCGTACCGGGGTGACGCTCGCCGGCGAAGCAGTCTATGTAGTGCGATATCTGATGCTCGCCCATGGAACCGTGATTGGAGACGCCGGTGAAGGAAATTCCGAGGCCGCAGAGCGTCAGCACGCGATAGAGATAGCCATTGGCCTCGATGTCGTGTTCGGCAAGCTTTGCCGCACGCTCGTTGAGCGCCGCCTCATCCTTTTCCTGGATGAGAAACGGGACCTGATGGTAGGCAGTGCCAAGCAGACGGTGCGACATCCACCAGTCGATCTGGGCGACCGAGCGGCAAAGGCAGTCACCGAACCCCGCCGCTGACAGATAGGTCGGGGCGGCAGCGGAGACGCCAAGGTCGACGAAAAAGCCTGATGGCGCGTGGGAAGGGAGCGATACCTTCAGGCCGCTTTCAAGTGTGATGGACGCGGTCGTCGATGTGTAGCCGTTCATCGAACCGGCCGTCCCGAACACGCAATAGCGCCGTTCGTTCCTTCCGGTGACGAACTTGCAGAGATCGTTGATCGTGCCGGAACCGACCGCGACCACGGCATCCGCATCCGCGAGTTTGACGGCCAGGCTTTCGACGTTGGCCATGTCGGCATGCGGGTGGTCCAATATCAGGACATCGACAGGGCCGAGCGTCTTCAGTTCGCGCGCAACGCGTTCGCCAAGCGCATCATAGGTCGCGGCATCCGCGACGACGGTGAACCGCTCACCCAGACCGAGCTCCGAAACGAGATCGGCCGCCCGCCCGTCGAGGCTTTCTTCGATGACGATCCGATCATAAGGCACCACGGCCTTTTTCCCGGTCTCCGGGCTGGTCCAGTTCCCGTCCAAAATGTCGTCGATTAAAGTCGTCCAGGATCCGGCTGCCGGATTCGTCATGGCGTCCTCCTGTGGGGGCAACTCTCTAGTCCAGACACAGGGGCGCTGCGCCATCGAACAATAGTCACCTATCACTGTCTTTTGTCAAGCATCTGCCCGCAACGCTTGACTTCGTTCTGCAAACCTGCGGAAAAAGGGACATGAATGCCAACGCCGACATCGACGTGGTCCGAACATCTGGGCTCTCGGCACTGCCGCCCGAATTCGACAGCGCGGTGGCGTGGGCTGCCTGGCTCTACTATGTCGACCAGCTCAACCAGAGCGATGTGGCGAAGGTCATGAATGTCTCCAGGGCGAGCGTGGTAAACTATCTGCAGGAGGCACGCGAAAGCGGACTTGTCGCCGTGCAGGTCGATCACGACGCTTTTGCCCGCACGTTGACCTCGCGGCGCCTCATGGAAAAATACGGCCTTCGCGGCGCGGCGGTTATCCCCGACCTCGATCCAAACGATGCCGACCGCCGCATCGGCGAAGCGGCAGGACGGTTGCTCGCATCCATGGTCGATCCGGGTGACACGATCGGCGTCGCCTGGGGAAAAACGGTGCTCGCTGCCGCCCGCTCGATTCCACGATTACGGCATGACCGGAACCTCACCGTCGTCCAGCTCTCGGGAAGCTCGATCGGCACCAGCGATTTCTCGCCGGAATTCTGCACCTCGCTGATGGCCAATCGGCTCGGAGCCCGCTGCATCAACCTGCTTGCCCCGGCGATCGTTTCCACCGACGAACTGCACGACGAACTCATGCAGGAGCCGATGCTCGTCAACCAGTTCCGTATGATCCGTGCCGCCGGCAAGGTCATCTTCGGGATCGGCGATATAGGGCCGGAGAGCACCTATGCCCGAGCCGGGATATCGGATGCCGACGCACTTGCAGGTATGATCGAGCAGGGAGCGCTCGGGGTCATCATCGGGCGGTTCATCGACGCTCGAGGCGCCCCTTTCGCTACTCCGCTCGACGGACGCACCGTCGGCATCACGCTCGATGAACTGAAAGCGGTGCCCATCCGTATCTGCGCCGCCGGCGGCGCCCGCAAGATGGGGGCGATCAGGGCTGGGCTCGGCGGCGGATATGCGACACATTTTGTCACCGACATGGCCACCGCGAACATTCTCTTGGAATAACCGGCACTCGACTAACCAGCACTCGGTGGAACTCATCGTCTCGGGAGGACAATCATGGGCAGCAGCGACGGACCCCTTGTCGTCGGCCTCGACAGTTCCACGCAATCCTGCAAGGCGATTGCCTGGAGCCGGGACGGACGAGCCGTGGCGGAAGGCCGCGCGCCGCTCGATCTGATGAAGCCGAGGCCGGACTATGTCGAGCAGGAGGTCACCGACTGGTGGCGGGCCGCAACAGTGGCGCTGCGACAGCTTGTCGGCGCGGTCGATGCGAAACGCATCGCCGGTATCGCGATCTCCAACCAACGCGAAACCGTTGCCCTCATCGACGGCGCCGGCGAGCCGATCGGACCCGCGAGCCTTTGGCTCGACGAACGCGCCGCCGGGCTGGTCGACCGTTTCGCGGCGGAAATCGGCCGTGAGCGGCTGCACGCGATCACCGGCAAGCCGATCGATGTGACGCCGGTGGTCTACCGCCTGAAGTGGCTGCGCGAGAACGAACCGAAACGGTTGGACCATGCGAAGAAAATCCTCGACGTGCACGGCTACCTGACGCTGAAACTGACGGGAACGCCGAGTGCGAGCTGGACGAGCGCCGATCCGTTCGGTCTCTTCGACATCTCGCGCAAGGCATGGTCGCAGCCGCTCCTCGATCATCTCGGCATCAAGCCGTCGCAACTTCCCAACGCGGTGCGGTCCGGCACGCGGGTCGGGACCGTCCATGCCGCGGCCGCCGCCGCAACAGGGCTAGCCGAAGGAACGCCGGTGATTGCCGCCGGCGGCGATGGGCAATGCGCCGGGCTCGGCGTCAATGCCATGCGCGACGGCGTCGTCTATCTCAATCTCGGAACTGCGATCATCGCGGGAATCTGGTCGCGGGAACCGGTGGTCGGCGCCTTCTGGCGCACCATGACCTCGCCGACAGGCGATGGCTATTTCCTCGAGGCGGTGCAGCGGGCAGGTGTCTATTTCGTCAACTGGTTCGTAGACATGTTTGCCGGCGGACGCTCCGATCCGGCGATCTTCGACCGCCTGGAAAGGGAAGCGGCGGCCGTCCCGATCGGCTCGGACGGACTTCTCGCCGGCACCACCCTGGTCGGTTGCATGGACCCGCATTGGGATCCGAGCGCACGCGCGAGCTTCATCGGCATGCACCCCTCGCACACGCTCGGTCATTTTTATCGTGCGGGGCTAGAGGCGATGACGCTGCAAACCGCCCGGGCTCTCGAAGAGATGCGCAGCCATGGTCTTTCACCGGCGCAAATGGTGGCGATCGGCGGCGGCGCCAACAGCAAACTTTGGACAAAGATGATCGCGGACGCGACCGGGATCTCGATCCATAAGGGTCACAACGCTGAAGCCTCCTCCCTCGGCGCAGCCATTAGCGCAGCGGTCGGCATCGGATGGTTCGAGAGTTTTGCTGAGGCCGCGGACGCCATGACGAGCATCGCCGAGACAATCGAGCCGGACCCACGCAGCCGCGAAGCATGGGACGCGCTGTCGGCCAAGCAGGCCAGGGTCTTCCCCGCGACCCAATTCGCCTGGCGGAATTGAGACCGGCGCGGCAAGCAGGCTCTCGAACTGGAGCGCGAAAAGCGTCCCGTCCCGCTACTTCAACCCGCCCACCGCCTGCTGGTAAACATCAGGCTTGAAGCCGACGAGGATGCGATCGCCAAGTTCGAGGACCGGCCGTTTGATCATCGTCGGGTTGGCCAACATCAGCGCCTTGGCCTTCGTCTCGTCGAGGCTCAGCTTGTCCTTGTCCGACAGTTCGCGAAACGTCGTGCTCGCCTTGTTAAGCAGGATTCCCCAGCCGACTTTGCGGGACCAGCCGTTCAGCCGGTCCGCGTCCAGTCCTTCGACCCTGTAGTCATGAAAGCGGTAGGCGACATCGTGGCTTTCCAGCCAGACACGCGCCTTCTTCATCGTATCGCAATTGGTGATGCCGTACATCGTGATGGTCAAAATTTTGGCCCCTCGGACTGATCGTTCGTCGAATCTGGCGGCACCCTAAACCACCCTTCAGACTTTGTCAGAGACCCCGCAGGCATCCTCAGAACTTTTGGGCTTGCCTATACTAAGGAATTTTCCTAAGTGTTTTCCGAACCATCTTTGGCCATGCGCAGTGGCGCGAGGAAGACATGACCGTCGCAACAAGCCCACAGACCTCGAGTCCTAGCGTCCCGCCGATCGACGGCATTTTCCGAGCGCTGGCCGATCCGACGCGGCGGCGCGTGGTCGAGCGGCTGAACCGAAGCCCGGCATCGGTCAGTGAGCTCGCCCAGCCGTTCGAGATGGCTCTGCCCTCCTTCATCGAACATCTCAGGGTTCTGGAAGGCTGCGGGCTGGTGCGTTCCGAAAAGGCCGGCCGCGTCAGGACCTACCGGCTCGCGCCGGAGCCGCTGAAGGTCGCGGAAAATTGGCTGGCCGAGCAGCGCGCACTGTGGGAACGCCGCCTCGACCAGTTCGATGCCTACGTGATGACACTCAAGGAGAAAGACAAATGAGTTCGACCCCGCTTTTCAAACCCGACCCGAAACTCGATCTCGTCCTCGAACGCGTCATCGAAGCGCCGCGCGAGCTTTTGTGGACAGCCTGGACGACGCCCGAGCATGTTCGGCAGTGGTTCACACCGAAGCCGTGGATCGTCACCGATTGCGAGATCGACCTCAGGCCCGGCGGCCTGTTCCGGACCCGCATGCAGTCGCCTGATGGCAAGGAGGTCAACGACCGGCATTGCTGCTACCTCGACATAGTGCCTAACGAGCGGCTGGTGTGGACCGATGCGTTGCTGCCCGGCTATCGGCCGTCAGGGGACCCGTTCATCACAGCGGTCATATCATTGCACCCGGAAGGCAAGGCGACACGCTACATCGCGACCGCCATCCACCGCGATGAAGCCACACGCAAGAACCATGAGGAGATGGGCTTTTTCGATGGCTGGGGCACCGTGGCCGACCAGCTTGCGGCATATGTCAGAACGATTTGAGGCGGAGTAGTGCCTCGACGAGCGGCGGCTGGCTTCTTTGCGATCTCAACGCGCCATTCGGGCGTCCTGTTCTCGGCGCGCTTCTTCCCGCCCTTCGCGACAAGAGATTTTGGCGGCAGGTCTTGCTAGATCCGGTGGGGTTAGTCCTCATCCTCACGGAGCAAGCGGTCGAAATTCTCTGGCGGCATCCGCCGCAGCCGTTTGCTCAATTCGGGATCGAAGTGTCGATCATTGGGGTCGAGACCATGTCGGTCACTGGATTTACGGCCTACAGCGGCAACGAACCCAGTTATCTCTGACGCTTTCCGCGCTCGCTTCTGACCAGAATTAAGACGGATGCGCAATTGCTCCGACATGAGGCCTCCGATGTTTTTCGCTAAGCCTATAGGCGCTTTCGCCAATTTTCAAACTACCTGAACCGACGATTCGAGCATCATGACAAAGAGAGAACATGCGAAACGAAAAAATAACCTGGCGAGGATGGTGGGACTGCCTGGCCCGCTCCTGTGTCAATAGCAGCCGCGCTCGATGGCGAGGCGGCGCACCAGCGCCAGCACGTTGTCGATGGCGGGCGTTGGCTGGCCAGTCAACCGGCCGAGTTCCTGAACCGCCGTCACCAGCGCATCGATCTCCATTGGTCGGCCGCGCTCCAGATCCTGCAGCATCGAGGTCTTGTGCTCGCCGACATCGCCGGCCCCCTTGATACGGCGGTCGACATTTATCGGGAAACGCACGCCGAGACTTTCGCCGATCGCCTGCGCCTCCAGCATCATGGTGCGGGCAAGCGTGCGGGTTGCCTCGTCGGCAGCGATTGCCGCAAGCGTGCTGCCGGTCAGCGCGGAAATGGGGTTGAAGGAGAGATTGCCCCAGAGCTTCACCCAGATCTCACTTCGGATGTCGTCGCGAACCGGCACCTGCAGCCCTGCCGCAACCATCTCCGCAGCAAGCCGCGTGACACGTTCGCTCTTCTCGCCCGAGGGCTCGCCGAGCGAAAAGCGTTTTCCCTCGATATGGCGGACCAGGCCGGGCGCATCCACCTCAGCCGCAGGATACACGACCGAGCCGATGACGCGATCCGGCCCAAGCCGATCCCAGATCACTCCACCGGGATCCACCGCTTGCAACCGCGTGCCTTCGAGCGAACCGCCGATCTTGTGGAAGTACCACCACGGCACGCCATTCTGCATGGTGACGACAGCCGTCCCCTCGCCCAGCAGCGGCGCGATCTGGTCGAGCGCCGGTGCGAGAGAATGGGCCTTGAGCGCCAGTACGACATAGTCCTGGACGCCTAGCTCCTGCGCTTGCCCGGCGGCCCTGACAGAGGCGACGGATTCATGGCCGTCTTCGATCAGGCGAAGTCCGGCCGCCTTGATCGCATCGAGATGAGCGCCGCGCGCCATGATCGACAGATCGACCCGGCCGGCCATGGCAAGTTTGGCCGCGAGATAGCCGCCGATCGCGCCGGCACCAAAAATGGTGATCCGCGTCATCATCCAGGCCCAGGTTTGGCAAGCCCGGGTTTGACAAGACCCAGTTTGGTCGCGAGACCGATGCGCTGCAGCTTGCCCGTCGCGCCCTTCGGGATTTCGTCCAGGATCAGGACAATGCGCGGCACCTTGAAGTCGGCAAGCCGCATCGCGGCGAAGCTGCGGATATCGCCTTCGGTAGCGGCCATGCCCTCGCGCAGCACGATGGCAGCCGCGACCTCCTCCCCGAGCTTGTCGTGTGGCGTGGCGAAAGTGACGACCTGCGCCACCGCCGGATGGTCCATCAGCACGTCATCGACCTCGAGCGGCGAGATCTTCTCGCCGCCGCGGTTGATGATCTCCTTGAGCCGGCCGGTGACGCGCAGATAGCCGTCGCCGTCGAGCACACCCTGGTCGCCGGTATGAAACCAGCCATGCGCGAAGGCAGTGGCATTGGCGTCCGGATTCTTCTCGTAGCCCGCGGTGACATTAGGCCCGCGAATGACGATCTCGCCGGTCTCACCGGGCTTCAGCAATTGCCCGTCCAGCGCCATCACCGCCACTTCCGGTCCGGCGGCGGCGCCGACGCTGCCCGGCTTGCGCAGGCCTGGCGGCAACCGGTTCGAGGCCATCTGGTGGGCGGCCTCGGTCATGCCGTAGGATTCGATCACCGGACAGCCGAAGGTCGCCTCAAGCTCGGCCATCACTTGCGGCGGCAGCGATGCCGAGGACGAGCGGATGAAGCGAAGAGGCGCCGCTGCCAGTGCATCGGCATTGCGTGCCGCCCGAGGCAGGATCGCCTGATGCATGGTCGGCACGGCCGTGTACCAGCTCGGCCGCGCCTCGCTTAGCCAATGGAAGAAGCGCAGCGCGTTGAAGCCCGGCGTGCAGAAGACGCT
The DNA here is from genome assembly GCF_053848045.1 of Mesorhizobium sp. BHbdii. Classification (NCBI taxonomy): domain Bacteria; kingdom Pseudomonadati; phylum Pseudomonadota; class Alphaproteobacteria; order Hyphomicrobiales; family Phyllobacteriaceae; genus Mesorhizobium; species Mesorhizobium sp. BHbdii. The sequence goes on from NZ_JBSPKX010000003.1 coordinate 647,254, forward strand.
GCCGCCGGCGGCGAGCGAGGACAGCACCGCCGCGATCAGACCATGGATGTGGAACAGCGGCATGATGTTGAGGCAGCGATCGCCTGATGTCAGGCCGAGCGTCGCGCCGATATGGGCGGCCGAGGCGGCAAGATTGGCATGGCTGAGCGGCACCAGCTTTGGTCGTGACGTGGTGCCTGAAGTGTGCAGCAACAGCGCGATGTCGCCGTCCTCAGCCAGTTCGGGCGCAGCCGGCGGGCCGATCGGTTCGCCCTCGATCTTGAAGCTTCCGGCAGGCGCGTCGCGCAGTGCTGCGAGCCTGAGCACCGCTATGCCAAGGCGCTCGGCAACGGCAATCGCCGGGCCGCTTTCGTCTTCGGCAACCAGGATCGCCTTGGCGCCAATGTCGGTCAGGTAGAAGTCGAGCTCGTCGGCCCGGTAGGCCGGGTTGAGCGGCGCCGTGGACGCCGCCGCGGCCACCGCGACAAAGGCCGTCGCCATCTCCGGCCCGTTCGCCAGCACGATGGCCACCCGATCGCCGCGGCCCAGGCCCAGCGTGTGCAGTTGCGCTGCCGTTTCAGAGATCAGGCGGCGCAGTCCGCCATGGGTGAGCGTGATCCTGTCGGGTGCCGAAATCGCCGGCGCATCGTCCGCTCCGACAGCAAGCCGTTCAATGATCGACGCCGCTTCAGACAACGCGAACCTCTAGGTCGCCGACGCCATCGATATGACCGCGAAGAACATCACCGCGAACAACTGCCCCGACGCCCGCCGGCGTGCCGGAAAGAATGATGTCCCCCGGCATCAGCGTGAAGAGACCCGAGAGATAGCTGATCATTTCCGGAACTTTCCAAATCATCTGGTTGAGATCGCCGGTTTGTTTTCGCTCGCCATTGACGTCCAGCCAAATCGCTCCCTGGGTTGGATGACCGATCGAACTTGCCGGAACCAATGGCGTGCATGGCGCCGATGCCTCGAAGGCCTTGCCGACCTCCCATGGACGGCCCATGTCCTTCGCCTTACCTTGCAGGTCGCGCCGGGTCATGTCGAGACCTACGCCATAACCGAACACGCAGTCCAGAGCCTTTTCGGCCGCGATGTCCGTGCCGCCGCTCTTCAGCGCCACGACCATTTCGATCTCGTGATGGACATCGTTGGAGGCCGGAGGATACGGAAATTCTCCTGTCGTATCGAGGTTGTCGGGATTCTTCTGGAAGAAGAATGGCGGCTCCTTGTTGGGGTCGTGCCCCATCTCGACTGCGTGCGCGGCATAGTTCCGTCCGACGCAATAGACGCGGTGCACCGGAAACATCTTGTCAGTTCCCGCCACCGGGATGCTGGGGATTGCGTTCGGTTCGATGACGTAGCTTGAGATCGTGCCGTGCATGTTCACTGTCTTGCTCCTGCGTAGTATTCGACTTTGGCTTCGGCCCTTTCGATCAGTTCGGCAATCAGCAGGGCGAAGGCAAAAAGGATGATGGTCAAGGCCCAGAATTCGGCCATGCGGAAATTTCGCGAGAAGGTCTCGAACAGCGCGCCGTAGCCGACGATGGCGACGAGCAACTGGCCGATGACGACGCCCTTGACGCCGCGGATGAGGCCGAGGCGGATGCCGGCAAGGATCTCCGGAAGCGCCGCCCACAGGATGATCTTGGTATAAAGGGCCGGACGCGAGGCGCCATAGGAACGCGCCATTTCGATCAGCGACGGCGAGATGTGGCGGACCCCGGCGCGCGTGTCGAGTACGATGATCCAGATCGCAAACAGGAACACCGCCGCAACGATCGTCTGCTCGCCGAAGCCGAACAGGATCATCAGCACCGGGACGATCGCCGAGAGCGGTGCGCTTGAAAAGATATTGACCCACATGCCGAGCAGGTCGTCGGCGATCTTGACACGTCCCATCAGGATGCCCAGAGGCACGCCGATTACGATCGACAGGGCCATGCCCATGGCGAAGGCGCGAAGGGTCGTGACCGTCGCGCTCTGCCAGGACGGGGTCTGCACCAAACCGACCGCTGCAGCCAGCACGTCGCTAAACGGTGGCAGCAGAAAGACAAGGTCCAGCCGGCCGACGATTTCCCACACGACGCACCAGACGAGCAGGGACGCCATCATTGGTACTCGGTAGCCAAACAGGGTCATGACCGGTCACTCCACATACTGCTTCAGCCCCAGCCATATCTCCTCGACCGTATCGAGATAGTGCCTGTCGCGATGAATGCGCTCGGGGTCGCCGGAGCGATCGATTTCCGGTTCAATGATCTGCGACACCCGGCCGGGTCTCGGTGACAGCAAGACGATGCGGTCGGAGATGTAGACTGCCTCCTCGATCGAGTGCGTCACGAAGATGAAGGTCTTGTTCTGGTTGGTGCGCAGTCGGATTAGATCTTCCTGGAACTTCCGCCGGTTCTGCTCGTCGACCGCCGAAAACGGTTCATCGAGGAGCAGGACGTCGGCATCGACCGACAAGGCCCGCGCCAGGCCGACGCGTTGGCGCATGCCGCCCGACAACTCGTGCGGGTATTTGTCCTCGAAGCCGGCGAGACCCACCTCAGCTATATAGCGGCGGGCGATCTCCTCACGCTCGGCCTTGTTGGTGCCGCGCAATTCAAGTCCGAAGGCTACATTGCGCATCACGGTCGCCCAAGGCATCAGCGCAAAGTCCTGGAACACGAAAGCGCGTTCGGGGCCTGGGGCGCTGACGCGCTTGCCGTTGATCGCGACAGTGCCGCCATCGGCCCGTATCAGCCCCGCTATGATCTTCAACAGGGTCGTCTTTCCGCAACCGCTGGGTCCGAGAAGGCTGGTCAGCTTGCCCCTGGGAAAGTCGAGGTCGATGCCGCGCAACGCCTCGACATTGCCGTAGGTCTTTGAAATTCCTCTCACCTCCACGATTGAATCGATCGGTGCGGGAACCGGCGACGGTCCATTTCGCAATGCGGTCGCGCCCATCTTAAGCACCTCTACTCTCCGGCCTGAAAACACGGACTTCCACCCACTGCAGAAAGACGAGCGTCAGGGTGGAAAGCGCAATGATCGAGGCAATTGTTGCGTACATCTCGGCGTAGTCTGCGCGCGAGCGGTGAAAGGTTATGAGGTCGCCGATGCCGGTCGGGGTGATCAGCAGCTCGGCGAGCACCACGCCGACGAACCCGGCAGCGACGCCGAGGCGCAAACCGGCAAAAATCACTGGACTGGCGTCCGGAAGAATGATCTTGGCGACGGTCTGCCAACGTGTGCCCAGGAATGATCGGCACATGACCAGCAGCGACTCGTTGACGTTGCGCACGGCCTTGTAGGTATTGAGCACGATGACCGGCAGCGCCAGGATCATGACGGCGAGCGTTTTGGCGGTCATGCCTATTCCGTAGACGAAGGTGACCATTGGAATGAAGGCGGCGACAGGTGCTGCCTGAAGCACGATGAACACAGGGATCACCAGCCATTCGCCGGTGCGCCACAGGCCACAGATCGTGCCGAGGCCGACACCCAGGAACGCCGAGAGGACAACGCCGAGCAACAGCGGCTGCAGTGTCGAAAGATAGGCAGTTGCCAAGCTGCCGTCGGCGAGCAATCCGAAAAATGCGACGATGGTGTCGGAAAAAGTCGGAAAGGCGAAGCTGACGGGAATACGCCCGGCCACTTCCCAAATTCCCGCGAACAGAGCGATCGACACCAGCCTGAGCAGGATCGGCTGGTCCCACGATGCGCCCGTTGCGCTTCGAGTCGATGGAGAAGCGAGGCCGGCAGCCTCGACGTCGGTTCTGATGCTTACGGCCATCCGGCAGGCCGCCTATTTCTTGCCGAGCTTGGCGACGGCGCGGTCGATTGCGGAGACATCCCAGAAGTCCTCGACCTTGAGGCTCGCGGGATCGCCTTCGATCTGGCCGGCAAGGCTGAAGAAGGCAAAGTCGTCTTTGGCCGCATCCGCTCCGCCGCCATTCAGCGCAAGGCTGCCGGCTTCCGCGGTTTCCTTGTAGTATTCGGTGATTTCGCTATCAGCCTCCGCGCCGAGATCCGGCAGCAGTTTGTACTTGTTGCGGAGCTCGACCGCTACGGTTGGATTCTCAGTTATTTCACGCGCGGTCTTCATCAGTTCCTCGACCAGGATGTCGACGTCGGCGGCGTTGTTCTTCAGATAGTCTGCGGTCGCGAAAAGCGCTTCGTCCGAGGCGCCGAGATCCTCGACCGGCAGAACGATGAACTTGCCGGGGGCTTCGGCCTCAAGCGCGCGCCTGTTGGCGGCATCGACGATCGACGCCTTGATGGTCCCCTGCAGCAGCGCATTGCGGCGAACCTCGGAACCCGGGACATAGCTGATGTTGCCGAGCTTGATGCCGTGGTTTTTCGCCATCAGGAGCATGACCGCCTCTGTGCCGGAGCCGCGCGCCTGAACGGCGACTTCCTGCCCGTCCAAATCCTTCCATTCCTTGTAAAATTCGCTGTTGACGACAGGAAAGAAGCGCAGCGTCGATATCTGCGCAAAGATGCGGATCGGCACGCCAACCTTCTGGATCAAAGTATAGGGCGCGCCGATACCGACATCGGCCTGGCCGCCGACAATCGCCTGGGCAGCCAAATCCTCGTCATTGAGAACAATGAGCTCGACATTCACGCCGCGTTCCTTGGTGCGCTCTATCGCGGCGAGCGTCTGGATGGATTCTATACCGGGAAGGTCGCCGAATGCGATGCGCATGTCGCCCGCATTTGCGGCCGACAGGTGCGATGCAAATGCCAGAACCGCAGCGAAAGCGGTGGCAAGGACGGTACGTCCGGTCATGCTGGCCATTGTCATTCCTCCCGTTTTGTAACCATTACCTTAATTGGTTAAGGCTGTGGAGCAGATTGGTCAAGGAGAAACTGCGCGATGGCAGATGCGCGGGCCCAGAAAACTCGGCAGTTGACGGTTTCCGCTAATGGTTTTAACACCGGTAAAGGGAAATCTTATGCGGATTGGTTAAATTGATGGACGATCCCGGTAATGGCGGCCACGCCGCCCTGGTTCAGCTTCAGGCCTATCTTGCCCAGATGGACCATGCCGGCGAGACACGGCTGCCTGCCGAGCGGGAACTGTCGGAGAGCCTCGGCGTATCGCGCGGCGATCTGCGCAAGGCGCTGGCGGTGCTCGAGAAGGACGGCCGCATCTGGCGTCACGTCGGCAGGGGCACCTTCGTCGGCAGTGGACCGGTGGAGGAGACGATCGGGATTTCGGAAATCGCCGGGCGCACGAATCCGGCCGACGTGATGCGCGCGCGCCTCATCATCGAGCCCGAGATTGCGCGCGAAGCGGCGCTGCACGCCACGCTTTCCGATATCGCCTCGATGCGACAATCGCTGGTGCAGACGCGGGAAGCCGTCACATGGCGGCAATACGAGAATATCGACAATCTGCTCCACCGGCAGATTGCGCAGGCGAGCCGCAACAATGTGCTGCTCGGCCTGTTCGACGTCCTGAACGCCGTGCGCCGAACCGTGGTGTGGGGACGTCTTCGTTCAGAAGGCGCGCGCCCTCCGGCAGACCATCACAGCTTCGCGGACCATGAACGGATCGTCGAAGCGATAGCCGAGCGCGACCTCGGCGGCGCGGCCGCGGCGATGCGGCTGCATCTCCAACAGGTCGAGCGGCGTTTGATCCCCGTCCGCGAAGCCGCCGAATAGTTTGGCTTTGCCCACGCTACGCGCGCGCGTCCTTCTTGGACACGCGGCGCTGTTCGCAGTCATGAGCTAGGCGCCGTAGCCGACGATGCCCTTGATCTCGAGGAAGTCATGGATCGCCCAGTCGGCATATTCGCGGCCATTACCCGACTGCTTGTAGCCGCCGAAGGGCGCGAATGTGTCCCACTCCGGATAGTTGATCGAGACCTGCCCGGCGCGCAACCGGCCGGCGATCTTGCGTGCGTGGTCGATATCCCCTGACTGCACATAGGCGGCGAGGCCATAGACGGTGTCGTTGGCGATCTTCACCGCGTCGTCATCGTCATCGTAGGACATGACCGAAAGCACCGGCCCGAAGATTTCTTCCCGCTCGATTGTCATGCCTGGTGTGACGTGGCCGAAGACGGTCGGCCTGACATAGTAGCCGCGATTGAGGTGCTCCGGCCGGCCCGGACCTCCCGTGACCAGTGTCGCACCCTCGGCGATGCCGGCCTCGATCAGCCGCTGGATCTTGTCGAACTGGATGTTGCTGACCACCGGCCCGAGCTTGGTTTCTTCCGAGCGCGGATCGCCGACCTTGTGCGCCTCGGCTGTCTTCTTGGCGATCGCAAGCGCCTCGTCATGGCGGCCGGCCGGCACCAGCATGCGCGTCGGCGCATCGCAGGATTGGCCGCTATTGCCGAAACAGGCGTTGACGCCCTTGCGCACGGCCTTCTCGAAATCGGCATCGGGCAGCACGATGTTGGCCGACTTGCCGCCGAGCTCCTGCGCGACGCGCTTGACCGTCTCGGCCGCTGTTTTGGCGACGATGATGCCGGCCCGGGTCGAACCGGTGAACGAGACCATGTCGACGTCGGGATGGCCGGCCATGACCTGTCCGACATCCGGACCGGTGCCGTTGACCATGTTGTAGACGCCCTTCGGCGTGCCGGCCGCTTCCATCACTTCCGAAAAGATGACGCCGCTGATCGGCGCGATCTCGGAAGGCTTTAGCACGACCGTGCAGCCGGCGGCGATCGCCGGCGCCACCTTGCAGACGATCTGGTTGAGCGGCCAGTTCCACGGCGTGATCAGCGCGCAGACGCCGATCGGCTCCTTGACCACCATGGTGGTGCCGCGCTTCTCGCTGAATTCGTAATCCTCCAGCGCCTTGATGGTGGACTCCATATGCGCCCTGCCCGCCCAGGCCTGCGCCTCGCGCGCCCAGGTGATCGGCGCGCCCATCTCCTGGCTGACAGCCTGCGCGATGTCCTCGTAGCGCTCGTTGTAGACTTCCAGGATGCGCTTCAGCAGCTTCAGGCGCTCGGCCTTGCTGGTCTGCGAGAAGGTCGGAAAGGCCGCCTTCGCCGCTGCCACAGCGCGATCCACATCCGCCTTCCCACCGACGGAGATTTTCGTATAGGCCTCCTCGGTGGATGGATCGATCACGTCCAGCGTTGCCGGCACTACGGGCGCGACCCATTTTCCGTCGATGAAGAAGTTCAGGTGATTGCTCATGGGTGGTGCTCCGGTTTTTGGAAGGATGGGGATCAGATCAGCCGGGCAGCATAGGGCAGTTAGCGCCGCGGCGCAGGCTGATATGCGCCACATCGCCGACGCTGAATTGAAAACCTTCCGCCCGGCGTGGCGCATCGATCACCACTGGTATCCCCTGCGACAATTCGGCGTGCAGGCGAAGGGTGCGGCCGTGAAAGACGATGCTGCTCACCCGCACCGGCGCGGTGCCGGTCGCTGCTTCGGTCGTCGCTAAAAGATCCTCCGGACGCACACCGATGGTTCGCACCGCGCCTTCTCCGGGCGCTTCGCCGGTTTCCGACGTGGCTTCGAGCGGTAGGGCGCCGGCGCTGAAACGCAATCGATCGCCGTCACGGCCGACAAAGCGCGACTGCAGAAGATTCATCGTGCCGATAAAACTGGCGACGAATTTTGTGGCGGGCCTGTCGTAGAGCGTGGCCGGCGGTGCGATCTGCTCGATGCGGCCCTTGTTCATGACGACGATGCGGTCGGAGATCGACAGGGCCTCGGTCTGGTCGTGGGTGACCATGACGAAAGTGGTGCCGAGCCGCGACTGCAGCCGCTTCAATTCGACCTGCATCTGTTCGCGCAGATGCGCGTCGAGCGCCGACAGCGGCTCGTCGAGCAACAGCACGCGCGGTTCGCAGACAATCGCACGGGCGAGCGCGACGCGCTGGCGCTGGCCTCCCGACAATTCGAACACGCGGGCACCGAGCTTCTCGGCAAGGCCGACCATGTCGAGCGCTTCGCCGACGCGCTTTGCCTGTTCAGCCCCAGAAAGCTTGCGCAGCGACAGGCCAAAGCCGACATTTTCGGCGACGCCCATGTGCGGAAACAGCGCATAGTCCTGAAACACGGTGTTGACCGGCCGGTCGAACGGCCGCAGCGAAGTGATGTCACGGCCTTCGAGCAACACCCGTCCGCTCGATGGGCTTTCGAAACCGGCGATCACCCGCAGGCTGGTGGTTTTGCCGCAGCCGGAGGGCCCGAGCAAGGTCAGGAACTCGCCGCGGGCAATGTCGAGATCGACGGCGTCGAGACCGACGATGCCGCCGGGGAAAATCTTCGAGACCGCATCCAGCCGGACGAGAGGTTCAGGCGCCATCGCGAACCTCGGACGGCTTGGTCGTGTTGACCCAGAGAATCTGGCAGCGCTCGGCGCCCGGATTGCGGAAGGCATGCAATAAGGTGCTCTTGAAGGCGAAGCTGTCGCCGGTCTTCAGCCCATAGGTGGTTGAATCGACCACGAGTTCGACTTCGCCCGACAGGACGAAACCGAATTCGTGGCCGGGATGGGCGTAGGCTTCGACGGTGCCACCACCGGCTTCCACCGTCACCAGCATGCCGGTGAGCGTGGCGGCCGGCGGCGACAGCAGCGCCTTGGCGATGCCTTCAGATTTCACCGGGATCTGCCGACGGCTGTTGGCCCGCACGCAATAGAGATCGTTGCCGGCACCGTTGCCGTCGGCGATCAGCGCCGACGGCTCGATATCGAGAGCGGCGGCAAGCGGCCAGATCACTTTGACGCGAAGCGAGGACAGGCCACGCTCGATCTGGCTGAGCGCCCCGATCGAAACGCCGGCCTTGGCGGCAAGCTCGGCCAGCGAAAGATTGCGTTCCAGCCTAAGCGCCCGCACGCGCCGGCCGACCCGCACGTCGGCGTCGTCTTTCGGCTTTTCAGCCGCTTCGTTCAGCATGTCCATGCATACTTCCTCGTTTGCCAACGCTTTCCCTTCTCCCCGTTGTGGGAAAAGGTGGCCGAGCGAAGCTCGGTCGGATGAGGGGTGTTCCAGCTTTGCAAACCCCGCATTCCGTCGAGCACCCCTCAACCGTCTCGCTCGCTACGCGCCGATCCACCTTCTCCCACAAGGGGAGAAGGAAGAGCGAACTCAGCCGCCTGCCTTGACCTTCTCGAACATCTTGGCGAGTTCGTCATTCTGCTTCATCGGCCCGGTGAAGACGGTGGTCTTCAGCATCACTTCCGGATCGGACGGCAGCTGCAGCTTTTCCAGCTCCTCCTTCGGCACCGCGGCGAAGGCCGAGCTGTTGGAGCTGCCGTAACCGTAGGCCTGGATCAGGTATTTTCCCGAATCCGTCTCCAGCCGGCTGTTGATGAAGTCATAGGCGAGATCGACATTCTTGGCGTCCTTGAGCATGACGAAGCCGCACGCCCAGGTCAGCATGCCTTCCCTAGGCTTCATGAACTCGACAGGCACGCCCTGCTTCTTCAGCGAGGTGGCCGACGCGTTCCAGGTCATGGCGGCGACAAGCTGGCCGCTGGCCAGCGCCTGTTCGACCGAGGTCATGTCGGTGGTGTAGTTCGAGAGCAGCGGGCGCTGCTCGCGCAATTTTTCCGCGACCTTGTCCATCTGCTCTGGCGTCATGTCGAACGGATTGACGCCGGCGAGAAGCGCCGCCACCACCGGCGTGTCGTGGACGGCGTCGATCGTCGCCATGCGCCCGGCGTACTGCTTGTCCCACAAAAGGTTCCAGCTCGGTTCCGGGTTCTTCACCAGATCGGTGCGGTAGAGGATCGAGGTGTTGCCCCAGTCCCACGGCACCATCCAGACCTTGCCGTCGCCGGCCTGCAGGTCGGGCAGGTTCTTGAAGACCGGAAAGATCGAATCCCAGTTCTTGATACGCTTGGTGTCGATCGGCTGCAGCAGGCCTTCCTTGTTCCAGCGCGCCACCTTGTCGTAGCACGGATGCGCGACATCAGGGCGGAAGCCGGCCTTGACCTTGGTGAAGGCGTCATCGTCGTCGCCGAACATCGATGCCTCGACGCCATCGGGGTGTGCGGCGAGGAAGGTCTTGTTGAACTCGGGCAGTTCGTAGCCCGACCAGGTGAAATATTGCAACTTGTCGGCCGCAAGCGCGACGGTCGACGAAAGCGCCAACGCGAAGGCTGCCAATCCGGCTTGGACTGTCTTGCGATTTATCGATTTCAGGTCGAATGCCATTGCAGTTCTCCTCTTTCGGTTTCTTCTGGTTTGGACAGGTCGGCGGGCACCGGCCGTTGGGCGGCGAGCCCGCGATGGCGCAGGATTTCGGCAACTGCCGCGATGACGAATGACACGGCCAGGATGGCCGTGCCCAGCGCCATGACGGTCGGCAGCGACTTCGGGAATCGCAGCTGGCTCCAGATGTAAAGCGGCAGCGTCGGCTCGGTGCCGGCGAGGAAGAAGGCGACGATGAACTCGTCGAAGGAGGTCAGGAAGGCCAGCATGAACGCTGACACAATGGCGGGCAGGCTGAGCGGCAGCATGACCCGTCTGAATGTCGTCCAATCGGAAGCGCCGAGATCGAGCGCGGCTTCGCGGATCGTCTTCGGGATAGCAGCGAAGCGGCTTTTCATGATCACCACCGTCGTCGGCAGCGCCACCAATATGTGGCCGAGCACGATGGCAGTGCGTGACGGCCCGAAGCCAATGAGGTTGACCAAGATCAGCAGCGAGATGCCGACGATCACGCCGGGGATCAGGATCGGTAGCCGCGCGATGGCGCTGATCGTGGCGGCAAGCGGCGAGCGGCCGTAGAGGTCCATATAGGACACTGTGATGCCGCAGAGCGTCGCCCCGGTGGCGGCAGTCGCACCGATGACGAGGCTGTTCCCAAGCGCGCCGGACAGCGCCGAATTGCCGAACAGCGTCGCGTACCATTCGAACGTGAAGCCTTGCAGCGGAAACGCTGCCTGGATCGAATTGTTGAAGGAAAACAGTGGGATCAGCAGTATCGGCAAGTACAGGAACACCAGATAGGCAAGGACATAGGCGCGCAGCCAACCGCCGCCCTGCTTTGCGTCGATACGCGCCGTGTTCATGTCCGGCTGCCAAATCTGCGGTCGGCCGAACGCACCACCAGCACCACGGCAAGGATGACCAGCATGACGGCGACGGCGAGTGCGGCGCCGAACGGCCAGTCATTGGCTTTGCCGAACTGGGCTTGGATCAGCGAGCCGATCATGGTGCTGGCAGGGCCGCCGACTAGCGCCGGAGTGACATAGTCGCCGACCGTCGGCACGAAGACGACGAGAGCCGCCGCCAGCACCCCCGGCATCGAGTTCGGCAGCACGACGCGCCGGAAGCTGGTGAACGGTCTGGCGCCGAGATCGGAAGCGGCTTCGAGCAGCGATTTCGGGATCGTGTCCAGCGCCGCATAGATGGGCAGGATAGCGAACGGCGCATAGGCGTGAGCCAGCGTGACGACGACGGCGGCGGGCGTGTTGAGAAACGCCAGTGTCGGTTCGGACCAGATGCCGCTTTCGACGAGCGCCGAGTTCAGCACGCCATTATAGGCAAGCACGATCTTCCAGGCGAAGACGCGCAGGAGATAGCTGGTCCAGAACGGCAGCGTCACCAGAAACAACAGCAGCCCGCGCCGCCGTCCGGCATGGAAGGCAAGGTAGTAGGCGACGGGATAGGCGGTGACGACCGTTGCCAGCGTTACCAGGCCGGCAATGGCCAACGAGCGCAGCGTTACCGTCCAGTACAGAGGATCGGACGCCACCGTGATGAAATTCGCAAAGGTGAAACCGGCGCCGAGCAGCGAACCGTCATTGCCGCGAAAGGCGAGGAAAAGTACGAGACCAAGCGCAAACAGGATCAGGAAGAAGGTGACCAGCCCGCCCGGCAGCAGCATGGCCAACCGGAAACCCGTCGAGGACCGGGACTCCGGCAGTGGCTGCCTTGCAACGATGGTGGACATCGCATGCCCATCGGAATTTGAAATCCCCTAAAAGGTTTTTCATAATCATGAAACTGTCAAGGAGATTCCTACGCCGGTATGAAATCAGCGCTCGAATGCATCCAGCGTACGATACCAAGCGATCGTCGCGGCGACGCCGACCTGCCGAAAGACGTGGAACGGTATCGGCCGGATCGGCGAGACCGGGAACGGCAATTGCTTGGCGTCGCCACTCGCCAGATAGCCGGCAATGCGCTCGCCAAGCGCGGTCATCAGGCCGACGCCACGGCCCTGGCAGCCGACCACGGCCATCAGGCCCTGCTCGGGCTCGTGAATATGCGGGAGGTGATCCGGCGTCATCGCCACCCGGCCAAACCAGCGCTTTTCGATGCCGACGCCGGATAGCGCGGGATAGAGCCGGAGCAGCGCGCGCTCGAGATGCGCCCAGTCACCTTCGCTGGTCGGCAGCGCCATCCGGCCGCGCCCGCCAAGCACCAGCCGCCCGTCGGCACTCTTGCGGTAATAAACGAGGATGCGGCGCGAATCCGATACCGCCTGCCCCTCCGGCAGAATCCCGGCCGCCAGATCGGCCGGCAGCGGCGCTGTCGCGATCTGGAAGGAGTGCAGCGGAATGATCGTCTCGGCGAGACCGGGGAGCAGATCGCCGGTATAGGCGTTCGTCGCCAGAATGACCGCCTTCGCCTGCAATTCGGCGCCGCCCTCCGTCGAGATACGCCAAAGGCCGGCGTTCTTATCGAGGCGCACCACCTTCTGGTGCTCGGCGATCTTCACGCCCGCGGCCGAGGCAATTCGTGCCAGTTCCGACGTGTAGGCAAGCGGATCGATCACGCCGGCGCGGCGGTCGAGCCAGCCGCCGAGATAGCCCTGCGCGCCGGTCAACGCGGCGATCTCGGTCTGGCTCAGAAGCCGGACATCGGCGCCGCGGTTCCGCCACTGCCGGTCCCTGTTCGCCGCCGCCTTCAGCGCCGTCTCGGTGTGCGCTGCCTGGATCCAGCCGTTGCGAACGAACGGAACCGCCAGTTTCTCGTCGCGGATCAATTCGAAGACGGCGTCCGCCGTCGAGGCGGCAAAATTGACGAGGATCTCGCCGCGTTCGGGGCCAAAATGCTCCAGCAGCCATTCGGGATTATATTTCAGGCCGGGGATCACCTGGCCGCCATTCAGGCCCGATGCGCCTTGGCCGATCTCGCCGGCTTCCAGAACCTGCACGGCAAAGCTGACCCGGGCTGCATGCAAGGCAGTCGACAAGCCCATGATGCCACCGCCGATGATGACGACATCGACGGGTTTACCGCCGACAAGCGCCTGGGGTGCGGCGGCCGATTGCGGCTTCTGCCAGATCGGATCGGAAAACGGTGCGGGCAAGGATCACCTGGAGTGCAGTTCGTTGTGAAAATCCTAGTCACCATTTCATAATTTTGAAAGCTCGTTTCCGCTTCGCAATCGGGACACGCCAAGGGCAATCACCGTCAAGCAGCGCGGAGATCGCCCGGACAGATTGACAAAACTCGCCTTGAGGACGGGATAGACCTTTGGCCGGAATTTGTTGAAAGTGCCGCCGCCGCTGGCCAGGCTCTTGTGAACCATTGGTCCGGCGGCGACGACCGTCGCAGCAGAACCAGACAGCAGAGGACCGTAGCCATGACGAACACCACTCTCCTGCCCAACGAGGGCCTCTTCATCGGCCGCGCCCGGACAAGCGATAGGTCCCATCCGCTGGTGGTCACGGTGCGCGACGGCACGGTGTTCGACATCACGTTGAGCATGGCACCAACCGCGCGCGACGTCTGCGAGATGCCAGACCCGGCAGGGTACGTCCAGGCGGCCAGAGGCGAACCGATCGGATCACTTGATGCGATCGCCGCCAACAGTTTCCAGGCCGCGCGCGATTCGCAAAAACCGTACCTGCTTTCTCCGGTCGACCTGCAGGCGGTCAAGGCGTCGGGCGTCACCTTCGTCGTCAGCCTGCTCGAACGGGTCATCGAGGAGCAGGCGCGCGGCTCGGCGGAAAAAGCCGACGCCATTCGCGCCGACATTGCCGGGCTGATCGGTCACGATCTGTCGAAGCTCAAGCCCGGCTCGCCGGAGGCGATGGAGATCAAGGCAAAGCTCATCCAGCGAGGCGCCTGGTCGCAATATCTGGAAGTAGGCATCGGCCCTGATGCCGAAATCTTCACCAAATGCCAGCCGATGGCGTCGGTCGGCTTCGGCGCCGATGTCGGCCTGCATCCGGTTTCCACCTGGAACAATCCGGAGCCGGAGATCGCCATGATCGCCGCCAGCAGCGGCAAGATCGTCGGCGCGACGCTCGGCAACGACGTCAATCTGCGCGACGTCGAAGGGCGCTCGGCGTTGTTGCTCGGCAAGGCCAAGGACAACAACGCCTCGGCCGCGCTCGGCCCGTTCATCCGCTTGTTCGACGCGACATTTTCCATCGATGACGTGAAGCAGGCCATCGTGCGTCTAAAGGTCGAGGGCGAAGACGGTTTCTCGCTGGAGGGCGCCAGTTCGATGGCCGAGATCAGCCGCTCGCCGGAAGAGCTGGTCGCCGCCGCCATCGGTCCGCATCACCAATACCCGGACGGGCTGGCGCTTTATCTCGGCACCATGTTCGTGCCGTCGAAGGATCGCGGCGAAAAGGGCAAGGGCTTCACGCACCAGGTCGGCGACATCGTCACCATCTCTTCGGAGAAATTCGGCGCCCTGATCAACCGGGTGCGGCTGTCGCCCGACTGTCCGCACTGGAGTTACGGCGCCAGCCATCTGATGCGCGATCTCGCCAGCGCCAACCTCATCTAGGTTCCCGCCCCGCCTGCGACGTTAGAATTCTCGGCGCTCGAGTTGAGGGGCCTCGCTCGGAAAATATCAGCCAAACTGATGCAATCTGATGGGACCGCTGATGGCGCCTTGTCGCACGCCAACTACCACTGGCAAATGGAGGCTTGCCATATGTCGAAAAAGCGGATGCTCTGATGCATCCAGGTCGGCGCTGGCAAAAATACGATCAGGGTTTGCCGTGATCGTCTCGGAGGTGGAGGAAGTTTTCAAAATGGGAGGAAATCAAATGCTGACAAGGCTACGACTATTTGTATTCGGCTTGATCGTGGCGCTGGCCATTCCGGCGGCGGCACAGGCCAAGACCTTCTACTGGATTTCGCATGGCGGCCCGGCCGATCCGGTCTGGACCTACTTCCTCGCCGGCGCCAAGCAATGGGCGACGGACACCGGCAACACCGTCAACACCTCGTTCCACAATGGCGACGTGTCGTCCCAGCAGGAGGCGGTTCGCGCGGCCATCGCTGCAAAGGCCGACGGCATCACCACCACCAGCCCCGACCCGGGCAGCCTGATCGAGCTCGCTAGGGAAGCACGGGCGGCAAACATCCCGATCATCAACTTCAACACGCCCGATCCGAAGGCGGACTTCAACGCCTATGTTGGCGGCGACAACGTCACCTTCGGCAGGAACTGGGCGCAGTATCTGGTCGACAAGGGTCTGGTGAAAAAGGGCGATTTTGTCTGGATGCCGGTGGAAATCCCGGGCGCCACCTATGGCGTTCAGGAAGAAGAAGGCATCAAGAGCGTGTTCGAGCCGCTCGGCATCACCTATGAAATCACCGAAGCCACGCTCGACCAGGCCGAAGCGATCAACCGTATGGTCGACTACCTCACCGCTAACAGGACCAAGGTCAAGGCGATCATCGGCCTCGGCGATCTGGTGACCGGCTCGATAAAGCGGGTGTTCGACCAGGCCGGCATCAAGCCGGGCGAAATCCCGGTCGTCGGGTGGGGCAACTCGCTCGACACCACCCAGGAGGTGCTGACCGGCTACGTCAATGCCGCACAATGGCAGGATCCGCAGGCGACCAGCTATGTGGCGCTTTCGATCGCCAACATGGCCGCCAGCGGGATTCCGCCCGGCTTCGACGTGATCACCGGCGCACTCTACGAAAAGGACACCGCGCAGGTCTACGACGACATCCTGTCCGGAAAATAAAACCGCGATCGGGATGGTCGCGGCATGCCTGCCGCGGTCATCCCCATCATTCCGCCGAGCCTCGAACCGCCTTACGCGGTGCCGGGCTTGGCCAGTCCCAACCATGTCGCGGGTCCAACGTGGAAAACAGTTCCATCATCCAACGCTCGATCGCCAGGCCGGAATTCGGGCCCTTCGTGCTGCTCGTCGTCGAGCTCGCCGTGTTCTGGGGGTTCAACCACGACTTCCTGTCGCCGCAGAACATCAGCAACATATTGGCCTTCACGGTCGAGCTTGGCCTGATTGCGCTGGCGATGACGCTGTTGATGACTTCGGGCGAATTCGACCTCTCGGTCGGATCACTGTTCGGCTTCTCGCCCGTCTTGATGTGGACGCTCTTCAACAGCGGCCTCACCTCGCTGGAAGCTGGCTTCGTCGTGGCCCTGCTGGTTGCCGCCTTCATCGGGCTGGTCAATGGCTGGTTCGTGACGCAACTCAAGATTCCCTCCTTCCTGGTGACGCTCGGCATGCTGCTGGTCGTGCGCGGCACCGCTCTGTTCGTCACCAGCGGATTTCCGCAACGCACCTGGAGCGCCGAAGGCAGCTGGCTTGCCGAGGCGCTGGTCGGCGATTTCTTCATCGGGCCGTTCCGCATCTACATGTCGCTGTTCTGGTTCATCGCAGCAGCGATCGCACTCGGCTACGTGCTGACGCAGAGCCGGACCGGCAACTGGATCCAGGCGGCCGGCGGCAACCCCAATGCGGCAAGGGCGCGCGGCGTCAATGTCAGCGGCGTCAAGATCGGCCTGTTCATCCTGTCGTCGATCATGGCCTCGCTTGCTGGCGTCATCAGCTCGCTGCGCACCTCGGCGGCCAACCCGAACAGCGGCACCGGCTACGAGCTCGAAGTCATCGCCATGGTGGTGATCGGCGGCACGGCGCTGACCGGCGGACGCGGCACCATTATCGGTACCGTGCTCGGCATCCTGATCCTGCGCGTGATGCGCAACGGCATCGTGCTGATCGGCGTGCCAGGGCTTGCCTATAACATCTTCATCGGCGCGATCATCCTCGGCATGATGGCGCTCCACTCATGGCTGGAACGCCGGCATCAGGCGGGGACTTGAACCATGGCCGAACCGCTTGTCCGCATGGAAAACATCCGCAAGTCCTACGGGCGTGTGCAGGCGCTGGTAGACGCCAATTTCCATGTCAATGAAAGGGAGATCGTCGGTCTGCTCGGCGACAATGGCGCCGGCAAGTCGACGCTGATCAAGGTGCTGTCGGGTGCGGTTCCGCTGACCAGCGGCGACATCTTCATCCGCGGCAAGAAGGTGGACTTCCGCAGCACCAGCGACGCCATCGCCCACGGTATCGAGACGATCTACCAGGACTCGGCACTGGTCACGCAATTGTCGATCGCGCGCAATCTGTTTCTCGGGCGCGAGCCGATCAAGCCGCCGCGTTTCCTCAACCGCATGGACCAGGAAGCAATGAACGTGGTCGCCCGCGACCTGCTCAAGCAGGTCGGCATCTCGAAGAACATCCCGCCGACCACGCCGATCGGCTCGCTCTCCGGCGGTGAGCGGCAGGCCGTGGCGATCGCGCGCGCCATGCATTTCGACAGCGACTTGATCATCCTCGACGAGCCGACCAACAATCTCGGCGTCGCCGAGACGCAAGGTGTGCTGAGCTTCGTGCGCAGCGCCCGCGATTCGGGGCATTCCTGCATCTTCATCGCCCATAACATCCACCATGTCTTCCAGGTGGTCGACCGCATCGTCGTGATGCGCCGCGGCAAGGTGGTTGCCGACGATATCGATCCGAAGAACACCAACGTCGCGGAAGTCGAACGGATCATCACCGGCATGTCTGACAAGGAGATCCACGACGCCATCGTGCAGGGGAAGCAACCGCAGGGCTGAGTGGCCAGCTGGAAGCCGGGTTGGCCGTATCTCTGGCACAGGATCGCATCGGCTCCTATGACTGCGACAATGAAAGCCACCGTTGCGGACATCGCCAGAAGCTGCGGGCTGTCGACCGCGACGGTCGACCGGGTGCTGAACAACCGGCCAGGCGCCAGCGCGGCCAACCGGCAGCGCGTGATGGAGGCGGCCAAGCAGCTTGGCTATTTGCCGGTCGTGGATCAGGTCACGCTGCCCTCGCGGCCGGCGCATCTCGAGTTCTTCCTGCCGATCGGCACCAATGCCTTCATGATGGATCTGGCAAATCATATCGAGGATTATGCGGCACGCCTGCCGCTTGTCGCCTCCTGCCGGATCCACAAGCTCGCAGGCATCTCGCCGAACGCGTTGCAGGCGGCGGTCGAAAACCTCTCGCTCAAGGCAAACGGCGCCGGCGTCATCGCGATCGATCATCCGAGAACGCGCAACATCCTGCGCGAGATCGTCGAGGCCGGCATCCGCCTCGTCACGCTGGTGTCGGACGTTCCGGGCGCACCGCGATCGGCCTATGTCGGCATCGACAACCGTGTGGCCGGGCGCACCGCAGCGCTTTTGATGGGACGTTTCGTGGGCGGGCGCACGGGCCATCTGGCGATGGTCGTCGGCTCACGCTCCTATCGCGGGCATGAGGAACGTGAAATGGGCTTTCGCTCCGTGCTCAGCGAGGAGTTCCCCAATTTGACCGTGACCAGCGCCGTCGAGATCAACGACGAGCCTGACATCAGCTACACAGCGACGATGAAGGCGCTTCACAACGAGCCGGAACTGCTCGGCATCTATTGCGTCGGCGCCGGGCGTTCGGGCGTGGCGAAAGCGCTGCTGGAAGCCAAGCCGCAAAGGAAGCCGGTGTTCATTTGCCACGACCTGACGAGGGCGACGCGCGGCTATCTCGTCGACGATCTGGTCGATGTCGTCATCGACCAGAATGCACGACTGATCGCCGAGCAATCGGTCATTCGCCTGCTCGGATCGATCGCTTCCTCGGCGCCCTATCTGACGCGAAAATTCATCGAGCCGCGCCTGATCTTCAAGGAAAACGTTCCGGTCCAGTGATGCCGCGCAAACGGCCACCGTCAGTTGCCCGAATGGCTAAAATTCGGTTGATACCGCAAATCTGCACATCTGCTATGCATCTTTCGTAGTTGCCGAATCATTGGGCAACCGCTAGTTTCGCAGGTGTCGGCCATCTACTCCTCCCAGATGCGATGCCGACGCTGAGTGCGGTACACCTCCTCCCGTGCCGTATTCGAAATCAAGCCCGCTGCCACCTCCTCCCGGCAGCGGGCTTTTTTGTTCCGGCTCCGGATGTTGGGCAAAGGCTGAGGTCACGAAGATCACCGGACACGTTGATCGGCGTCGAATGACCAATACGGCGATGTTCACCGGCTTGTTCGGGAGCTGTCACCAGGGTTGATGCCGCCGGCATACTCGCCCGCAAGGGTGTTGCAGCCGCGATCAGCGGATCCGTCGGAATCCCGTCACACTTGTCACTCTCACCAATTCGCTATCGGTTCTATCCTGCCTCACCAACAAGCAACAGGTAGCGCCGGGAATGGTTCGGCGACAGACCGGCAAAGGAGAAGCGCGATGACGGCTCGTCCGAACGGACAAAAGAGCATTCGGCGGCGCGGCTCGCAATGAACACGCTACCGATCGTTTCGCCGCTTGCGAGACTATCTGGCCGCAGCGCCCCGGAAAGACGCGATCAGGCCTTCCGCCATGCGGACAAATTGCGCGCTGGGGCCTTCGGCTCCGACGCTTTGAAGGCTGACACGGGCGCCTTCAAGCAGCAGCGACAATGTATCGGCGAGAAGCTCTGCCTGGCCGATGCCGGCATCCCGGCACAGGCCGACCAAACGGTCGCGCTGGGCTTGCTTGAGTTCCTTGATCACCCGACGGGCCGGATGGTCGGTCTCGCTCAACTCGATGGCGGCGTTCGCCATGTCGCAACCGCGGCCGTCCACCATCAGGCAATCGGCCGCCATCCGAACCCAGGCGTGCAGCTGCGCAAGCTTGTCGCCCGGATGCTCGGCCTCGAACTTTTGCCACATCGCGTTGGCGCTGCATGCGGTCGCCCGCAGGCACTCGATGACCAGATCGTCCTTGGACTCAAAATGACGGTAGAGCGTCATCTTGTTGGTACCGGCGGCCTCAGTGATCGCGTCGACACCGACGCCCTTGATGCCATGCTTGTGGAACATATCCCGTGCCGTCTCCAGGATGCGATCCCGGGGGCGGATGCGTTCCGCAGTGCCGTCTTCCATCAAAACCTCCTTGGTTCCGGGGTTTCCGAAAAATCCCTCGGTACACCTCTTGACTAGGGTGTTACCGGTCTGTAACTTCTAGATGTTACTTACTGGTAACACCCCCATTGCCTCGTGTCAATCTCGCAGGCGCCTGTGAACAGCCTCCGCCGAATCGGCCCAGGCATCAAACTGCGCCCCAGGCGACTTTGGCCGCGAACAGTTAGACCACCCGATCTGCGGCGTCCGCCGCAGATCGCAAGCCAGGAGCCGCTACGATGTCGCAGCGCAAGGATTTGACGATCGACGAAGTTGTGAAGGATCCGATGATCCGGATGCTGATGAAGGCCGACCGTGTCGACCCGCGCTCTTTCGAGACAATGCTGCGTACCCTTGCGGATACGCAAGGCCGCAGCCGCAAGGCGCCGCCTCGTTTCCTGGAAGACCCGGGGCAAAGCCGCAGCCGACGGCTGTCCAGAGTGGCCAAGGCCTTCGGCCAGGCGAGAGCATCGGGCGAGGCGTACGTGTCATGGTAAACTTCTTCATCCACCGACCGATCTTCGCATCGTCGATCGCCATCATCATGGTGCTCGCCGGGGCGATCTGCTATTTCCTGCTGCCCGTCTCGCAATTTCCCGACATCACGCCGCCTCAGGTCGTGGTCAGCGCCAACTACCCGGGCGCCAGTGCGCAAGTCGTGGCCGACACCGTCACGACGCCGCTCGAACAGCAGATCAACGGCGTTCAAGGCATGACCTATATGTCGTCATCGAGTTCCAATGACGGCTCGTCGACGATCACCATCACCTTCGAGGTCGGCTACTCCCTGAGCACCGCAGCCGTCGACGTCCAGAACCGCGTGTCGCAGGCGGCCTCCTCGCTGCCGGCCATCGTCAACCAGGGCGGCGTGACGATCAAAAAGCAGAATCCGAATTTCGTCCTGATCGTCAACCTCACCTCGCCCGATGGCTCCGTCGACCCGGTCGCGCTCAGCAACCTCGCCTACCTGCAAGTGGTCGACCCGCTTAAGCGCCTGCCGGGCGTCGGCGACGTGCAGATCTTCGGCGAGCGGCGCTATTCGATGCGCGTATGGCTCGATCCCGACAAGCTCGCCAATCTCGGCATCACAGCCGTCGATGTCCAAAACGCCATCGCCGAGCAGAATGTCCAGGTTGCGGCCGGCAAGATCGGGCAGTCGCCTGCGCCGGCGGGTACTGCTTTCGAAATGCAGGTCAACGCAGTCGGCCGACTGAGCGATCCCAAGGAATTCGGCGATATCGTCGTGCGCGCCGATGCCGCGAACGGTTCGTTGGTTCGGTTGCGCGACGTCGCGCGCATCGAACTCGGCGCCCTGCAATATTCGTCGTCGGCGTTCTTCGGCGAGGATCCGACCGTGGTGCTTGCGGTCTACCAGATGCCGGGTTCGAACGCGCTCGATCTGCAGCAGCGCGTCAAGGACAAGATGCAGGAACTGTCGGCCCGTTTCCCGAAGGGCGTCAGCTACGCCATGCACTACGATACGACACGTTTCGTTTCGGCGTCGATGCACGACGTGCTGGTCACGCTCGGCGAGGCGTTGGTCCTGGTTGTCGCAGTGGTGTTCATCTTCCTGCAGAGCTGGCGCACCACGATCATCCCGACGATCGCGATTCCGGTGTCGCTGGTGGCCACGCTCATCGTCATGTACATGTTCGGCTTCTCGCTGAACATGCTCAGCCTGCTCGGCATGGTGCTGGCGATCGGTCTGGTCGTCGATGACGCGATCGTCGTCGTCGAGAACGTCGAGCGCCAGTTGGAGGCCGGCCTCAAACCGGTCGCTGCCACGCGCGCGGCGATGGCCGAGGTCACCGGCCCGATCATCGCCACGACCGCAGTGCTGATGGCCGTGTTCGTGCCGGTCGCCTTCATACCCGGCGTTTCCGGCCGGCTCTACAACCAGTTTGCGCTGACGGTGGCGATCTCCTTCGGCATCTCAGCCTTCGTCTCGCTGACGCTCACCCCGGCGCTCAGCGCCGCCTTCCTGCGCCACCGCCCGGCAACGCAGTTCGCGCCGTTCCGCTGGTTCAATGCGGGCTTCGAACGGCTGTCGCATGCCTATGCCCATGGTGTGCGCATCCTCATCCGCCTGCGCTGGATCATGCTCGGACTGTTCGCGGCCGGGCTTGTCGCCACCTATTTCGTCTGGCAGCGCCTGCCCTCGACCTTCCTTCCGGTCGAGGACCAGGGCTATTTCTTCGTGGTCATCCAGTTGCCGGATGGGGCGTCGCTGGAGCGCACCGACGCGGTGGCCCGGAAGGTACGCGATGTCCTGCAGAACACGCCCGGCGTCGATATCGTCGGCTCGATCAGCGGCTTGAACTTCCTCACCAGTGCCGCCCAGTCGAACTCGGCGGTGGAATTCGCCATTCTCAAGCCATGGGACGAACGCGGCCCTGACCAGAGCGCCTCGAAGCTCGTCGCCGACGTGCGCTCGAAGCTTATGGAAATTCCGGAGGCCTTCGCGCTGAGCTTCGATCCGCCTTCGATCCCTGGCATCGGCACGACCGGCGGTTTTGAATTCCAGGTGGAGGACCTGACCGGTCGTGGCAGCGCTGCGCTCAACGACGCGACGCAAGCCGTGCTCGCCGAAGCGCGCAAACAGCCCGAGCTCAACCCGCAGCAATTGTTCTCGTCGTTCTCGACCTCGACGCCGCAGTTCAACTACGACCTCGACCGCAACAAGGCGAAACTGCTCGGCCTCAGCCTGCCTGACGTGTTCAACACGCTGCAGATCTATCTGGGCTCGCTTTATGTGAACGACTTCAACCTGTTCGGCCGCACCTTCCGGGTGACGATCCAAGCCGACAAGGATGCGCGTGCGGGTGCCGCCGATATTTCGCGGCTCTATGTGCGCAATGCATCCGGCGGCATGGTGCCGTTGAGCACGCTCGGCAAGCTGGTGCCTATCGTCGGCCCGGAAACCGTCCCGCATTACAACAACAATGCGTCGGCCCTGATCAACGGCGGTGCCGCACCCGGCTTCTCCTCGGGCCAGGCGGTCGCCGCGATGGAACGGGCCGCTGCCACGGCACTGCCGAAGGATTTCGGCTACGAATGGACTGGCATCACCTATCAGGAGCTCAAGGCCGGATCGATCGCCTCGATTGTCTTCGGTCTCGCCATGGTCTTCGTCTTCCTGATCCTCGCCGCCCAATATGAGAGCTGGGCCATGCCCTTCATGGTGCTGCTCGCGGTCCCGCTTGCCCTGTTCGGTGCCTTTGTCGCCTTGTTGATGCGCGGCATGCAAATTGACGTCTATTCGCAGATCGGCTTCGTCATGCTGATCGGGCTGGCGGCGAAGAACGCCATTC
The DNA here is from genome assembly GCF_053848045.1 of Mesorhizobium sp. BHbdii. NCBI lineage: Bacteria > Pseudomonadati > Pseudomonadota > Alphaproteobacteria > Hyphomicrobiales > Phyllobacteriaceae > Mesorhizobium > Mesorhizobium sp. BHbdii. The sequence continues at coordinate 670,643 of NZ_JBSPKX010000003.1, forward strand.
TGATCGTGGAGTTTGCCCGGCGCCGGCGCGAGGAAGGTCTCAGCATCGTCGACGCCGCAATGGAAGCGGCGCGCCTGCGGCTGCGGCCCATCCTAATGACCGCCTTCGCGTTCATCCTCGGCGTGCTGCCGCTGATGTTCTCCACAGGTGCTGGTGCAGCGAGCCGCCAGTCGATCGGCACCACCGTCTTTGGCGGTATGGTCGCAGCGACGATCCTGTCGCTGGTGTTCGTGCCGGTCTTCTATGCGGTGATCGAGCAGCTGCGCGAGCGCGGCAGCAAGAGCGAACCCGTTGCCGAACCGACTGAACCAACTGCCGAACCCGCTTTCGAGCGATTGGCCGAAGCGGCCGAATAGGATTGGAGAATTGATCATGCGTAAATGGAAAATTGCATTGGGAGCGGCCGTTGCCGTTGGGGCGATCTCGGTGGCCAGCGTTCACTTGCTCGACATGGGCAATTTCGGGCTCAACGCCGGTACGGCAGGAGCGGCAACGCCCGAACCCGCGGCGTTTGTCATGCCGGTGCCGGTGGTGAGCGTTGTCAAGAAGACGATCCCGATCTATCTCGACTATGCCGCCCGCACAGAGCCGATCCGCAGCATCACGCTGCAGGCGCGCGTACCGGGTTATCTGCAGGAGCAGGTCGCGCCCGACGGCAGCGATGTCAAGAAGGGCGACCTTCTCTACAAGATCGCTCCCGAGGATTTCCAGGCCGCCCTCGACCAGGCGAAGGCTCAGGTCCAGCGCGACGAAGCAACGCTCGACTATGCGCGTTCCAACCTTGGTCGCGGCACCGAGCTCGCCAAGAGCGGATACATCGCCAAGGATGCGTTCGACCAGCGCACCAGCAGCTTGCGCGAGGCGCAGGCCTCGCTCGCCGTGAACCAGGCGGCTGTGCGGACCGCCGAGCTCAATCTGAGCTATTCCGAAATCAAGGCGCCGTTCGCCGGGCGCGTCGGCCGCAACCAGGCCTCGGTCGGAACGCTGGTCAGCGTCGCCGGCACTGTGCTCAACACGCTGGTGCAACTCGACCCGATCTATGTCACCTTCAATCCGAGTGAAACGGATCTGGTGCAGATCGAGGAAGCCCGCGCGGCGGGGCCCGTCGATGTCGACGTCCTGCTTCCCGGCGATACGGAGCCGCGCCAGAGAGGTCAGCTCACCTTCATCGACAACACGGTCGATCGTTCGACTGGCACCATCACCGCACGGGCGACGATCGGCAATGCCAAGTTCACACTGCTGCCGGGCCAATATGTTCGCGTCAGGCTGCACATCAAGCAGCAGCCCGATGCACTGATGGTGCCGCAGACGGCGTTGGGATCGAGCCAGCTCGGCAAATACCTCTACGTCGTCGGCAAGGACAACACTGTCGACCAGCGCATCGTTTCGCTCGGGCCGACCAATGGCGATCTGGTGGCCATCTCGAGCGGCGTATCGGAAGGCGACCAGGTGATAACAGGCAATCTGCAGAAGATCGGCCCTGGAATGCCTGTCTCGCCGCTGCCAGAGAAACCGGCCACCTGATACCCCCATCAGGCCCGGTCCAGCGGCGCCCCCGGCTATGCCGAGGGCGCCGTTTTGCTGAAGCAGTTCGACAAGGCCGGCGACCTCGGCGCGATCGGCCTTGGCCGCGGGCAAGAACGCGCGATAGGGATCGGAGAGCCGGACCGAAATCTGCCCGAAACCGGGAAATCCGTAGATACCTCTTGTTAGATTGTCGACAATCTGCTTCTATCTTCCGGCACCTTGTGGAGTGGAGGAATGGGGAAGCTGGATTTTGCTCCGATCGCGGACACGACAAGACGCGCCGAGATCGTGGCGTTGCTTCGGCGTGCAATCCTGACCGGCCAGCTGGAACCCGGGCAGAAACTCAACGAACTCAGGATTGCCGAGCAGATGCGGGTGAGCCGCGCACCGCTGCGCGAAGCGATGCGTGAGCTGGTCCAGGAAGGCATCCTGACCAGCATTCCTTACGCCGGAACCTTCGTCATTGATGTGACCGCCAAGGACATCGACGACGCCTATTCGCTCAACAAGGTTCTGGATGAGTTCGCCATCGAACTGACCTGGCCGCTTCGCGACCAGCGGTTCTTCGACGAGCTTGACCGGCGCCACGAGGCGGTGAAGCAGGCGACGCGCGACCGCGACACCACAAGGCAGATCGAAACGGCGCTGCAATTGCACGGCCTGATCCACGAATGGGCCGACAATTCGGTTCTGCTCGAGACCTGGCAGCGACTGACCAGCCGGCTGCAGATGTATTTCGCCCTGCATCAGCGGGCGCGCAAAGAGCCGGTGCCTGACGAAGACATCCACGAGACCTATGTGCGGTTGCTGAAAGGCGCCGACATGCGCGCCGCACAAAGCCACGCCCGCGAGCATATCGGCCTCGACTTCGAAGAACTGCTCGCCTATGCGCGCAACCTCGAACAGCACGCTCCCAAAGACACCAATCCCGATCGCGCCGGCTTGACGCGCAACCGGCCGGACGGCAGCTGAGCCGAAAGAAGCCGCCAATTGGCGGCGTCGTCACGACATCACAGACAACGGACAGAGAAATTGCAGATCAGAACCATCAAGGCCTACCATGTCGTGCAGCCCTTCGTGGACGGGCCCTATCGTATGTCCAAGGGTCGTGTCGCCGATGCGTTCGACGCGGTGATCGTCGCCATCACCTCCGACAGCGGGCTGATCGGGTGGGGCGAGATGGCGCCGCTCGGCAATTTCTACTCGCCGGCATTCGCGGCCGGCACTCGCGCCGGCGTCATCGAAATCGCGCCGCATCTGCTCGGCCACGATCCCCGAGCCTTGGCCAGTATCGGCAGGCTGATGGACACGGTGTTCAAGGGCCATCCCTACATCAAGTCGGCGCTCGACATGGCATGCTCGGATCTCGCGGCACGCGCCGCCGACATACCGCTGGTAACGCTGCTCGGCGGACGCGAGAGCGAAACGGCGGAGCTCTACAAGGTCGTCACCCATGGTCCGGTCGACGCGATGGCCGCACTTGCCAAGCGCATCGTCAAGGACGGGTTTCACCGGCTGCAGGTGAAGGTCGGCGGCAATGTCCATGACGACATCGAGCGCATCACCGCGGTCGCCGCTTCGGTGCCGAAGGGCACCGTCATCTTCTGCGACGCCAATGCCGGCTGGACGCCCTATCAAGCGCGCCAGTTCACTGACGCGACGCGTGCCATCGACTACACGTTCGAGCAGCCCTGCACCACGATCGATGAATGCATGTCGGTGCGCCGCTCGCTCGACAAGCCGATGGTGCTGGACGAATCCGTCGCCTCGCTGGACGACATGCTCGACATCCACCGCAAGGGCGCGGCCGACGGGCTGACGCTGAAGATCTCGCGGCTCGGCGGCGTGACCAAGACGCGCCAGATCCGCGACCTTGCCGTCGATCTCGGCTTCATGATCACGGTCGAGGACACCGGCGGCGCCGAGATCGACACATCAGCCATGGCGCATCTGTCGCTGTCGACGCCGGAGGAGCGCCGGCTGCACGCCATTGCATTCCACGAATGGGTGACAGTGCGCACCGCATCGAACATGCCGCCGGTCTCGGGAAGCCGCATGGGCATTCCGGACGGGCCGGGCCTCGGCATCGACGTCGTTCCCGACCTGCTTGGCGCGCCCTTCTTCGAGGTCGGCAGCTAAGATACTGGCATGCGCCGATCGGGCATGCCGGTTGGCGCTACCTGTCGCGCGCTTCGTCGTTAGCGATAGACGCACCGGCAGCTGAGCCGCCATGAAGCAGCTCATCGCCGCACTTGCTCGCTTGCGAGAAGCGATGTCTCGGTCATCGCCGTCTGCATCCCTAGAGATCACCGCCCTCTGCTCCCTAGCTGACCGCGCAGCCAAGCAGCATGCCAAGGGCGCACAAATCGAATCACACAATTTTGGAAAAGGGCTGCCGAATTGCAGGTTGAAATATTTTTCATTTAGAAATAGGAATGTTCAAAACGACTTCGACGCCGCGGCGCGGCAAGAGCTGGAGGAAGCGACATGGCCCATCCGCAATTTGCAGCGGAACTTTTGCAGCGCGCTGAAAAGCAGGGGCCGATAACCATCGGGCTTGCCGGCGCCGGGCAGATGGGCACCGACATCGTCGTCCAGGTGGCGTTGATGCCGGGCATGCGGATCGGCGCCATTTCCGAGGTCAGGCCGCAGGCGGCGATCGATGCAGCACTGCTCGCCGGCCACGACCGCTCCGATGTTGTGCAGGCGCCCAATGCGGCGGCGATCGACCGCGCCATCGAGGCCGGCAAGATCGCGGTGACCGAAGATTTACATGCGCTGGCTTCCGCCGGCCGCATCGACGTCATCATCGACGCGACAGGCAATCCCAACATCGGCACGCTGTTCGCGCTCGAAGTGATGAAGAACGGCAAGCATATCGTCATGCTCAACGTCGAAGCTGACATCACCATCGGCCGCTTTCTCAAGGAGGAGGCGCGCAAGGCGGGCGTCGTCTATACCGGTGCGGCCGGCGACGAGCCGGCCTGCACGCTGGAGATCATCGGCTTTGCCAAGAGCCTCGGTTTCAACATCATCGCCGCCGGCAAGGGCAAAAACAATCCGCTGAAGATCGACGCAATGCCGGCCGACTACGAGAAGGAGGCGGCCGAGCGCAACATGAATGCGCGCATGCTGGTCGAATTCGTCGACGGCTCGAAGACGGCGATCGAGATGGTGGCGATCGCCAATGCCACCGGCCTGGTGCCCGACGTGCCGGGCATGCACGGCCCGACCGCGACACTGGAGGAACTCGCCAGCGTGCTTTGCCCGCGCGAGGATGGCGGCGTGCTGCATCGCAAGGGGGTGGTCGACTATTCGATCGGCAAGGGCGTGGCGCCCGGCGTGTTCTGCATCATCGAGACCCGGCATCCGCGCGTGCTGGAGCGCATGATCGACCTCAAGGTCGGCAAGGGCCCCTATTTCACGATCTTCCGCCCCTATCATTTGACCAGCCTGGAAGTGCCGCTGTCGGCGGCGCGCGCCGTGGTCTACAAGCGCGCCGACATGGAGCCGCTCGACCATCCGGTCGCCGAGGCGGTGGCGGTTGCCAAGAGCGACCTTGCCCTTGGCCAGTCGCTCGGCATGATCGGCGAGAACGACTATCGCGGCTTCGCCATGACTTGGGAGGACGCGCGCGCCCGCGGCGCCCTGCCGCTCGGCCTCGCCGAGCGGGCCAAGGTGGTCAAGCCGGCCAAGATAGGCGATTTCCTCACCTACGAAAACTGTGTACCCGACGATTCGATGGTGATAACCCAGATCCGCCGTCGTCTCGACCAGTCGGACGGACGGTTCGTTACAAACGCCGCCTGAATCCGCTGGATTTCCACCTGATGGACGATGTCGTAATCGGGATCGACGCCTCGACGACGGCCGTGAAGGCGATCGCTTTCACGCGCGATGGCGAGGAACTGTTCCAGGCGCGCGAAGCCTATCCGCTTTCAAATCCCAAGCCCGGCCATTTCGAGCAGGATGCCGAACATTGGTGGACCGCGCTGCTCGGTGCATTGAAGCAGGTCACTGAGGCGGTGGGCGCTTCGCGAGTGGCGGCGATCTCCATCGCCCACCAGCGCGAGACCTTCACCCTGATCGATCACGCCGGTAAGCCGCTTATTCCGGCGATCCTGTGGCTGGACGAGCGCGCGCGCCCGCAAGTTATCAGGCTTTCGGCTGAGCTCGGCCGCGAGACGATCCGCGACCGGAGCGGCAAGCCGCCAGACCCGACGCCCGCGCTCTATGCGATCGCCTGGCTGGCCGAACACCAGCCGCAAACGCTCGACGACGCAGCCGCACTCGTCGACGTGCATGGCTTCTTCGTCCACCGGCTGACCGCACATCTGGTCACCAGCACGGCAAGTGCGGATCCGCTCGGGCTGCTCGACGTCAGGAATGGCACTTGGCACCCTGAGCTCGTTACCGCCGCAGGACTCCGGCCGGACCAGTTGCCGGAACTGGTCGCGCCGGGCGCAATCTGCGGCGGACTTGTCGAAAGTGCGGCACGGCTGACCGGCCTGAAGGCCGGCACGCCTGTTGTCGCCGGCGCCGGCGACGGCCAGGCGATGGGCCTCGGCATGGGCGTTCACGCCGAAGGCAAAAGCTATCTTTCACTCGGCTCGGGCGTCGTCAGCGGCTGCTATTCCGGTAAGATCACGACGTCGGATGCATTTCGAACGCTGGTCTCGCCGACCGGTTCGGGCTTCATGTTGGAGACCGTGCTGCGCTCGGGCATGCAACTGGTCGACTGGATCGTTCGCACGACCGGCTCGCCGTCGGCCGCAGCGCTGGAGAAGGCGGCGGTCGACGTTGCCGCCGGCAGCGAGGGCCTGCTCGTCATGCCGTATTGGGCCGGTGTCATGAGCCCCTACTGGGACGGCGCGGCGAGAGGCGCCATCGTCGGTCTGTCGCTGGACCATGAGCCGAAGCACCTTTTTCGAGCGGTTCTGGAAGGCATCGCCTTCGAGCAGGCCATCGCCAGCGAAGCAATGGAAACTCAAGCCGGCGGCAAACCGGCGGCGGTGATAGCTGCCGGCGGTGGCACCAACTGCGCCCTGCTGATGCGGATCATGGCAAGCGTGCTCGAGCGGCCGCTCTCCGTCTCGCCGGTCAACGAAGCCGCAGCGCTCGGCGCCGCCATGCTGGCGGCCTCCGCGATCGGATGGTTTCCCTCGCCGGAGACCGCGGCTGAGGCGATGGCCGCGCCGCCAACCAGGCATGTCGATCCGGCCGACGGGCTGGTCTCCGGTTACCGCGCGCGCAAAGCGATCTACCGCGACCTCTATCAGGCGACGCGCGACATCCATGCCCGCCTCGAGGCGCTAAGCGAGGTTAGCGGTTGAGCAGGCCCTTGGCCGCATCCTCGTCGGTGATCAGAACCGATATCTTGGTGTTGGCGAGCGCCGCCCGCATGATGGCAATTTTTTCCTGCCCTCCCGAGACCAGGATGATGGCCGGGATGTCCGACAGGTCCTGCAGCGGATAAGCGCAGACCCGGCGGTTGACATCATGGTCGACGAGCCGGCCCTCGGCGTCGATGAAATGGCATAAAATATCACCAACTGCGCCGGCCGCCTGCAATTCCTCGAGTTCGCTGGGCTTGATGAAGCCGTAATTGGCGATCGGGCTGTCGTTGGAAAATGATCCGACGCTGAGCACGGCGATGTTTGCCCGGCGCGCGCGGAAGACGACGTCCTGAACGCTGCGCTGGCTCATGAAAGCTTCGCGCTGCTCCGGCCTGTCAGCATAGACCGGCACCGGCAGCAGAAAGCACTCGGCGCCGATCTTTTCGGCGAATTCCCAGGCGCTCTCGGTGGGGTTGAGCGGCTGGGCATGGGTGAGGCCGCCCAGCATGGAAACCACCGTCGTCCTGGCGATCGGCCGCCGCGGCAATTCGTTGATGGCGAATTTCAGCGTCCTCCCCCAGCCAAGTGCGATGACATCGCCGGCATTCACATTGTCGGCCAGATAAGCGCCCGCGGCATGGCCGATCATCAGCGGCGTGTTGCTTCGGTCGGCGGCCGACGGCACCACAACCGCCTGGCTGAGGCCGAAACGCTGCTTCAGAGCCTCTTCCAGCACCAAGCATTCGACGACGCTGTCGCGGATGCGGAACTGGACGACGCCCTCCTCACGCGCGGCGGACAGGATGCGATGCACCTTGATGCGGCCGATGCCGAGGATCTCCGAAATCCTCTCCTGCGTCAGCCCCTCGACATAGTAGTGCCACGCGGCACGTGCCTTCAGTTCGGCATCCGGGAAGCGCGAGGCCTTGTCATTCTCCGTCAACGCCATCTTTTTGCCCTCCCGCGGTCGTCCGAATCCTTAAATGCCATTCAAGTGGCGTATCCCACCAAACGCCACGAAATCGTTCTGCGTGCCCAGGATTCAAGATTTATGACATCGACAGGATATCGTCTACAACGCGAGATGAAAGCCAAAATGGTGAACATTTACTTTGTCTTGACCGTCTCGGCCTGCTCAAGCAGCCGAAACGAAGTCGCGGGATGAGAGCGGACCTGAAACGCGGCATTTCATGCCCTTTCGTAAGGCAAACCGGCTGGCGGCGCAAACCGGCGTGGAATGATGCGGCGGGCCTTGACAATTTTCCGACGAACAGTTTAGCTGAACAAAATTGCATATCAAAGATAAATTGTTCACAGGGAGGTGCCTGGTGAGCAAGAGTGAGCCGACGACGCATCGCCGGATCGCTGATGGAGGAGACAAAATGGCTCTGAGCAACGGTGCAAGCGAGTTAAAGGCCGGCCCAGGTGCGCAGGCCGCGGCGGGCGCGAAGCTTTCGGCCCTGTTCGCCGGGACCATGGGACCGCTGATCGGGCTGGTGCTGCTGTGCCTTGCGCTGTCGCTGACCACCGACACGTTCCTGACCGTCCGCAACATCCTCAACGTGCTCGACCAGGTCACCGTGCTCGGCATCATGGCGATCGGCATGACGCTGGTCATCCTGATCGGCGGCATCGACCTGTCCGTCGGCTCCGTGCTGGCGCTCGCCGCCATGGTGATGGGGTTCGTCGCCCATCCCGACCATCTCAATCTCGGCATGCCCGCCGGCATCGTCACAGCGCTTGTCGTTGCTGGACTTTGCGGGCTGGTTTCAGGCCTGCTCGTGACCGTCACCAAGCTGCCGCCCTTCATCGCCACGCTGGCCATGATGTCGGTGGCCCGCGGTCTCGCCAACATGATCACCGACGGCTCGCAGATCATCGGCTTCCCCGACTGGTTCACTAGCCTGTCGATCATCCGCCATTTTGGCTTCCTGTCGGTCACCGTCGGCTTGATGATCGTTCTGGCGATCATCTTCGCAATCTTCCTCAACTATCGCGCGACCGGTCGCAGCCTCTACGCGATCGGCGGCAGCGCCGAAGTCGCCAGGCTGTCCGGCATACCGGTCAAATCGCTGACCAACTGGGTCTATGCGATCTGCGGCGTGCTGGCCGGACTTGCTGGCATCGTGCTTGCGGCACGGCTCGATTCCGTCCAGCCGAGCTCCGGCTTCGGCTACGAACTGGACACGATCGCGGCGGTGGTGATCGGCGGCGCCAGCCTGTCGGGCGGCGTCGGCTCGATCGGCGGCACCGCTATCGGCGTGCTCATCATTGGCGTGCTGCGCAACGGGCTGAACCTGCTCGGCGTGTCGCCCTTCATCCAGCAGGTGGTGATCGGCGTGGTGATCGCGCTGGCGGTGGCCACGGATACATGGCGGCGCAGGGCGCAATGAAGAATTCACCCGGATGTCCGGGCGAAAACGGATCGGTGATCCGAAACTGGGAGTTGTTCGGCCAAGGGGCGCCTTGATGCGCTGGCGGGACAGATTGAACATCAACGGAGGAAACACATGCTGACCAAACGTTCATTGCTGCTTGCTGCCGCAGCCGTCATTCCGCTGCTCGGACTGTCCGAGACGGCATCGGCTAAGGAGGCCAAGAAGCTTGGCCTTGCCGTCGCCAATCTGCAGGCCGATTTTTTCAACCAAATCAAGCAGTCCGTCGAAGCCTACGGCAAGGAAAAGGGCATCGAAATCATCACCGTCGACGCCAAGGGCGATTCGGCGACCCAGGTCAGCCAGGTGCAGGACCTGATCACGCAGAACATCGATGCGCTGATCTACATCCCGGCCGGCGCCACCGCCGCCACCGTGCCGACCAAGACGGCCAAGGCTGCCGGCATCCCGGTCATCAATGTCGACCGCAATGCCGAGGGCGCACCCGGCGACACCTTCATCGCCACCAACAGCGTGGCATCGGCCAAGGCGGTGTGCGACTACATCGCCAAGCAGGCCGGCGGCAAAGGCGAGCTGATCATCATCCATGGCCAGAAAGGCACGACGCCCGAGGTCGACCGGTCGAAGGGCTGCGGCGAAGCGCTGAGCGGCTATCCCGACATCAAGGTGGTCGGCGAGCTGTGGAGCGAAGGCTGGCATCAGGACGAAGGCTTCAAGCTGACGCAGGACCTGCTGCAGTCGCATCCCGACGTGTCGATCGTCATCGGCCAGGCCGATGCGCTGGCGCTCGGTGCCGCGCAGGCGGTCAAGGTCGCCAATCCCGGCCACAAGGTCTGGGTTGCCGGCTTCGACGGCGACGTGGCGGCGCTCAAGGCACTGAAGGGCGGCGTCTTCGACGTAACCGCGACGCAGCAGACACAAGGCATGGGCCGGCTTGCCGTCGACGCGGCGATCAAGCTGGTGGCCGGCGAAACCGTTCCCGCAGAACAGCTGCAGGACGCGACGCTGACCACCAAGGACAATGTCGACCAGTTCATCGCCAAGCATCCCTGACAATCGGTAACGGAACGATGGCCTTGGATCTCAGCCATACGCAGAACCCGCATCTGGGGCTCTTCGTCAGCGGCCTCTGCAAGAGCTATGGACCGGTCCAGGTCCTGGCCGATGCGAGCTTCGAGGTGCGGCCGGGAGAGGTCGTGGCGCTGCTTGGAGAAAATGGCGCGGGCAAGTCCACCGTTTCGAACATCATCGCCGGGTCGACCAAACCCGATGCCGGCAGCATCACATGGCGGGGGAAACCCTATTCCCCCGCCTCTCCCGCTGCGGCCATCGACGCCGGTGTCGGCATGATCCACCAAGAACTGAAGCTGCTGCCGGATCTTTCGGTCGCCGAGAACGTCTATGTCGGACGCCTGCCGATGCGCGGCGGCCGCATCGACCGCGCGGCTATGAATGCGCGGGCATCGGCCCAACTGAAGCGCCTCGGCCTCGATGTTTCGCCGGATCGCAAGGTGCGCACGCTGCGCATCGCCGCCCAGCAACAGGTCGAGACCGCCAAGGCACTGACGCTCAATGCCGAGCTTCTGATCTTCGACGAACCGACAGCAGCGCTTGGCAGCGAAGAAACGGAACTGTTGTTCCAGCAGATCCGCAAGCTCAAGGCGGAAGGCATGTCCTTCATCTATATCAGCCACCGGCTGGACGAGATCGCTGAGATCGCCGACCGCGTGGTGGTGATGCGCGACGGGCGCATCGTCGCCCGGCACGAGCGCGCCGACATTCCGGTGCGCACGGTAGTCGAGCAGATGGTCGGCCGCAGCGTCGAGCGGATGTTCCCGCCGCTCTCGGAACCGGGCAGCGAGACGTTGCTCGAAGTCGAGGACCTGTCCTCGCCGGAACGCAGTTTTCAGAATGTCAGCTTCTCGGTGCGGACCGGCGAAATCCTTGGCATCGCCGGCCTGATCGGCGCCGGCCGGACCGAACTGGTGCGGGCGATCGCCGGCGCCGATCCGATTTCATCGGGGTCGGTGCGCGTCGCCGGCAAACCGGTGCACCTCAATGGCCCGGCGGCGGCGATCAAGGCCGGCGTCGTGCTGGTGCCGGAAGACCGCAAGGCGCAAGGCGTGGTGCTCGACCAGACCATTGGCGAGAATCTGGCAATCGGCAATTTCGACCATGTCGCGCCGAATGGCTGGGTGTTTCCCAAGGCGGTGCAGAAATTCGCCGAGGCCGGCATAAGCCGGCTCGGCGTCAAGGGCCGGCCTAACCAGGCGATCAGCAAGCTCTCCGGCGGCAACCAGCAGAAGGTGATTATCGCCAAATGGATTTCACGGCCGCCCAAGGTGTTCATCCTGGACGAGCCGACACGCGGCATCGATGTCGGCGCCCGCGCCGCGATCTACGATGTCATCGCCGACCTCGCCCGCTCCGGAATGGCGGTGGTGGTGGTGAGCTCCGACCTCGAGGAAGTGCTCGGCCTGTCGCATCGCGTGCTGGTGCTGAGCCGTGGCCGCCAGCGCGGCATTCTCGATCGCAGCGAAGCAAGCAACGTCGCCGTCATGGAGCTCGCCACAAGCTAGGACGTAACCGGCGATCGGGGAATCGGAACAAAGCGCAGCAGGTGGTATTCTCCCAAGCACCGGACCGCGCGGGGCGCCAGCCGAGGCTGGCGCCCCTTCATTCCTAGGCAGCACCGGCGGCTCAACAGGAAACATTTCAATGAAACTATTCGATCTTCATGGGGACGTTGCCATCGTCACCGGCGCCGGCAGCGGCATCGGGCAAGCAATCGCCATCGGCCTGGCCGAGGCCGGCGCCAATATCGCCTGTTTCGGCCATGCCTCGAAAGGCGGGCTGGACGAGACGGCGCACAGGATCTCGGAGCTTGGCCGCAAGGCACTGGTGCTGACCGGCACGGTGACTTCAGAGGCCGATCTCGCGACGGCGATCGAACGCACTGAAACGGAACTGGGCGCGCTGACCATCGCCGTCAACAATGCCGGCGTCGCCGCGGCCGAGCCGGCCGAGACGCTTTCGCTCGAGAAATGGCAGAAGCTCTATGACGTCAATGTCAGCGGCGTGTTCCTGTCGTGCCAGGCCGAAGCGCGCGCAATGCTGACGCGGCGCAAGGGCTCGATCGTCAACATCGCGTCGATGTCGGGCTCGATCGTCAATCGCGGCCTGACCCAGGCGCATTACAATTCGTCGAAGGCCGCCGTCATCCATATGTCTAAGAGTCTCGCCATGGAATGGGCCGATCGCGGCCTGCGCGTCAACGTCGTCAGCCCCGGCTACACGCTGACGCCGATGAACAAGCGGCCGGAGGTCGCCGACCAGGTCAGGATCTTCGAGCGCGACACGCCGATGGGGCGCATGGCGGCGCCGGAAGAGATGGTCGGCCCGACCGTGTTCCTGGCCAGCCGGGCTTCGAGTTTCGTCACCGGCATCGATCTGATCGTCGATGGCGGCTTCGTCTGCTGGTAGGAGAAAAAATGCAGAAGCGATTCCAGGGTAAGACGGCGGTCATCACGGGCGCCAGCGGCGGCATCGGTGCGGCGATGGCCAGGCGCTTTGCGGCGGAAGGTGCTGCGGTCGTCGTCAGCGCCATCGACCCGCGCGTCGACGAAGTCGCCGCCGGAATGAAGGCGGAAGGCGCCAAGGTCGCGTCGCTGCGCATGGACGTGACGAAGAAGGACGAGGTCGCCGCCCTCTACGATCTGGCCGAGCAGCAGTTCGGCCGTGTCGACATCTCCGTGCAGAATGCCGGCGTCATCACCATCGCCAGGATCGAGGCGATGACCGAGGCCGAATGGGACAAGGTGATGGCGGTCAACACCAAGGGCGTGTTCCTGTGCTGCCAGGAGGCGATCGCGCGCATCCGCACGCATGGCGACGGTGGCAGGCTGATCAACACCGCATCCGGCCAGGCTCGCCAGGGCTTCATCTACACGCCGCACTACGCCGCCTCGAAATTCGGCGTAATCGGCATCACCCAGAGCCTCGCCAAGGAAGTGGCGAAGGAGAAGATCACCGTCAACGCGATCTGCCCCGGCATCATCGACACCGACATGTGGGCCTACAACGACGCGGCATGGGGCAGACTGATGGGCGACTACAAGCCGGGCGAACTGATGGCCGAATGGGTCAGGAATATCCCGATGGGCCGCGCCGGCAGCGGCGAGGATGTTTCCGGGCTGGTCAGCTTTCTGGCCAGCAACGACGCCGCCTACATCACCGGCCAGACCATCAATGTCGATGGCGGCCTGATCATGTCGTGAGGATACTCGGGCGACCGTGCGCCCGTTCGAATTTCACAATTGCTTGAGCATCGGATTATCCGAAAACCGCTTCACACTTTTCGGTCCGATGCTCTGGATTCCTTTGCTTGAGCATCCGATTATCCGAAAACCGCTTCACACTTTTCGGTCCGATGCTCTGGCCGCATTAGTCGTTGCGCGACATGAACGTTGGTATATATAATTTCATCCCATGAAAATGGCTTCGGTGACTGCCGACAGCCGACATCATGGGACCTTGATGGCTCGCAAGCTTGAGGGCGCCGCAAAACCGGCGATCGATCCGCGGATCACTGCTTCGGCAGCACGGCAGCCATGACGCGGTCCCGTCCCGCACGACATCTTCATGAATTGGGCATCATTCCGTCTGCGCCTACTTAGCGCCGACAGCAATTTGGTGCCAATGGACTTGCGCAACGACCAGCTTTTCCAACACAATCAAAAAAGACGCAAGAAGGGAACGAACGATAACTTCCACCAGAGCTTGACAGGAGAACAGGCATGTCACTGCGGAGTATGATTTCGAGACTATCAATGGGAGCCTTAACACTTGCCGCGGCAAGTGCACTCGCGCCTTCGGCCCAGGCTGCGGCACCAGAATCCAATGATCCGATCAAGATCGCGCTGTTCGACTGGACCAGCGTCAATCTGAACGCAAAGATCCTCGGCGGCATTCTTGAAAAGCTCGGATATACGGTGGAGTACCCGACCGCCGACTATCTCTCCAGCCTGACCACCGGCCTCACCAATGGCGATCTCGCTGTCGCTCTGGAATTCTGGGAGACGACTGCCGGCGAAGCCATGAAGGCCTCGGATGCGACCGGGCAGACCGAACGGCTCGGTAAGCTCGGGCCCAAGGCCAAGGAAGAATGGTGGTATCCCGAATACATGAAGGAGAAATGCCCGGGCCTGCCGAACTGGGAGGCGCTGAAGGACCCGAAATGCGCCGAAGCCTTCTCGACGGCGGAAACGGCGCCGAACGGCCGCTACCTCGGTGGCCCGGTGACGTGGGAGGGTTTTGACGACGAGCGTGCCGCGGCGCTGAAGCTGCCCTTCACCGTCATCCATGCCGGCACCGACGCCGCGATGTTCGCCGAGCTGGATTCGGCCTACCAGCGCAAGGCGCCGATCATGCTGTGGGTCTATTCGCCACATTGGGCGCCGGCCAAATACAAGGGCGAATGGGTCGAATTCCCCGCCTATACGCCGGAGTGCTACAACGACCCGAAGTGGGGCGTAAACCCTGAAGCGAAATATGACTGCGGCAAGCCGCATGGCGAGATCTGGAAATATTCCTGGGCCGGCATGAAGGACAAGTGGCCGGTCGCCTACAAGGTCGCGAAAAACTACACGGTCGACACGGACGAGCTCAACAAGATGAGCGGCGAGATCGATCTCGAAGGCAAGACGCCGGAAGACGTCGCCGCTGCCTGGATCGCCGCCCACGAAGCCGACTGGAGAGCCTGGGCCGAGTGATCGCTCCAACTGGAAACTGCGAGACCCGGTCATTCATGGCCGGGTCTCTATTCCATATTCCAGAAGGACGACTGCATGGCCGATACGACTGAACAGGTGCTAAAAGCAGCAGGCACGCCAAAGGATGCCCGCCCGATAAAACTTGCCTGCTACAATGTCTGGAAGCTGTTCGGGGCGAACGCGGCCAATTTTATCCGCCAGCGTGACGGCAAGGCCAGCATGGCGGAAGTCGCCGCGGCCGGGCTGGTCGGCGCGGTGCGCGCGGTCGACCTCGAAATCCGCCAGGGCGAGATCTTCATCATCATGGGCCTGTCCGGCTCCGGCAAATCGACGCTGGTGCGCTGCATGTCGCGGCTGGTCGAGCCGACGCATGGCAAGGTCGAATTCGAGGGCAAGAACCTTCTCAAGATTTCCGATGCCGCGCTGATCGAGCTGCGACGTCACCGCATGGGCATGGTGTTTCAGAATTTTGCCCTGCTGCCGCATCTGAACGTGCTGGAGAACATCGCCTTTCCCCTGGGCATCCAGGGACAGGACCGGCCGACGCGCGAAGCACGTGCACGCGAAGTCATCGAGCTTGTCGGCTTGCGCGGTCGCGAGCATTTCTATCCGCGCGAGCTTTCCGGCGGCCAGCAGCAGCGTGTCGGCATCGCCCGCAGCCTCGCCACCAAGCCGGAAATCTGGTTTCTCGATGAGCCGTTCTCAGCGCTCGATCCGCTGATCCGCCGTGAGATGCAGGACGAGCTGATGCGGCTGCAGACCATGCTGCACAAGACCATCGTCTTCATCACCCATGATTTCGATGAGGCCATCCGGCTGGCCGACCGCATCGCCATAATGAAGGACGGCGAGGTCATCCAGATCGGCACGCCGGAAGAGCTGGTGGTCAATCCGGCGACCGACTATGTCGCCGAATTCACCCGCGACGTCGACCGCGCCAAGGTGATCTCGGCGCGAAGCCTGATGCGCGCCTGCGATGGCACCGAGCATGGCGGCGTGGTCGCGCCGGACGCCAAGATATCAAGTTTTTCGGCAAGCATTGTGTCGGCCGGCAAGCCGTTCGCGGTGGTCAACGGCACCGGCAAGCCGATCGGCGAGGTCACGCCGCAAGCCGTGATCGATCTTCTGGCCGGGATCGAGCGTCGCGGGGCAAGCGCATGACGGTGACGGCAAGCACCATCGAGGCGAGATCGCGGCCGGTTCAGATCCGGCTGGTGGTCTGGGCCTGCGCCTTTGCCGCCGTGCTTGCCGTGTTCCTGCTGCAGGACAGGCTGCCCTGGGCAGTCAACTATCCGGCCGGCGCAATCGTTTCCGTCGCCGACTGGGTCAGCGCGCTGATGAACCTGATAAAGTCGAACTTCTCCTGGCTGACGCGGTCGATCACCGCGGCGCTCGGCGTGCCGCTCGATTTCGCGCTCAATCTGCTTGCCAAGAATTTCAAGATCGGCCGTGGCGCGGATATGGTCGTCCTGCCGCGCCTGTCATGGGTCGGCGTCTGCATTGCTGCATTCCTGGCCGGCCGCGCCGCCGGCGGCTGGAAGCTCGGCGCGCTGGTCGGCGGCTGTTTCCTCTACATCGCGCTGTTCGGCCAATGGACCAGCGCAATGCTTACGCTCGGGCTGATCTCCATCGCCGTGCCGTTCTGCATCGTCACCGGATTGTTCGTCGGCATCTGGGCGTGGCGCAAGCCATGGGCTGAGAGGCTGTTGATCTCTCCTGCCCTCGATCTGATGCAGACCATCCCAACCTTCGCCTATCTGATCCCGATGCTTCTTTTGTTCGGCAACAGTCCGGTTTCGGCGATGATCGCGACGGCCATTTTCGCGACGCCGCCAATGGTGCGCGCGACGATGCTGGGACTGTCGCGGGTGCCGTCCGAGATCGACGATTTCAGCGAGATGGCCGGCTGCACGGCGCGCCAGAAACTGTGGCGCGTGCTTTTGCCGTCGGCGCGTCCAGCGCTGATGGTCGGCGTCAACCAGGTCATCATGCTGGCGCTCAATATGGTGATTATCGCTTCGATGATCGGCGCCGGCGGCCTCGGCTATGACGTGCTTTTGGCGCTGCGCGCGCTGAAGGTCGGCGAGGCAATGGAAGCCGGCCTTGCCATCGTCGCGCTGGCAATCGCGCTCGACCGGCTGAGCCAGGCGATCGCGCGCAATCACGCGCAAGGCCATGTTTATCAGGAGGTGAGCCCGAGCTTCTGGCGCCGCTACCCCAATCTGACGCTGGCCATCGCCGTCCTTGCCGTCACGACGCTGCTTGGCCTGTTTGTGCCGGCCTTCGCGGCGGTGCCGAAAGCGATCACTTTCACCACCGCCCCGATGTGGAAGACAGCGGTGAGCTGGATCACGATCAACTTCTTCGACACGATCGAAGCGTTTCGCGTGGCGCTGATCCTCAATGTGCTGAACCCGGTGCGCGCCTTCTGCGAGGGCTTCCCGTGGCTGGGCGCGGTGTTCCTGCTTGGCCTTGCCGGTTACCAACTCGGCGGCCTGCGCCTCGCCGTCCTGGTCGCCGCGCTGACCATCTTCTGCGCGGTGACCGGCCTGTGGGAAAAGACCATGGCGACGGTCTACCTGTGCGGCATCTCGGCCTTCATCGCTTGCCTGATCGGCATCCCGATCGGGCTGATGGCTTCGCGCAGCGACCGCGTCGAGAAGGTCGTCACGCCGGTCATCGACACGCTGCAGGTGTTGCCGTCGTTCTGCTTCATCATTCCAGTGGTGATGCTGTTTCGAGTCGGCGACGTGACGGCGATGATCGCCACGGTCGCCTTCGCCGTGGTGCCTGCCATTCGCTACACCAATTACGGCCTCCGGCAGGTGCCGCCGGCACTGATCGAGGCGGCAAAGGTGTCGGGCTGCACCAAGCGCCAGACGTTCCTGCGCGTGCAGCTGCCGCTGGCGTTGCCCGAGATCATGCTTGGCGTCAACCAGACGATCCTGATGGCGCTGGCGATGATCATCATCTGCGCCATGGTTGGCACGCGCGATCTCGGCCAGGAAGTGTTCATTGCGCTGTCCAAGGCCGATTCCGGCCGCGGCATCGTCGCCGGATTGGCTATCGCCTTCATCGGCATCATCGCCGACCGGCTGTTCAACGCCTGGACGGCGAAGGCACGGGCAAGGCTGGGATAGCCGGAAAACAGAGGATCGCGCGCCCCGCGAAACGGCAGCTTGCACAGAAGCTGTCCTTGCCAAGCTGATCGCAAAAATGTCTGCATCAGGGGCCGACACCGGACCGGCAGCTTCCAGGCCCGGAATGTCAGAAGCGGACCTTCAGGCCGCCGTGTGCATCGGCTTGAACTCACCCAATCTGGACTTGCTAGCCTGATTCCCCTTCCCGAAAGCGGACGCCTGGCTCCTGGGGGTGCGCTATTTGAGCCGACTGCCTCGAGAGAATGAAAGTCAGCAACGCCGACCGGCAAAACATTAGTGAGGCCCTGCTTACCGTTATAATTCACCGGCTCGCTTTAAGCGCAGACGGCTGGGAGAAGAGCCATGCCAATTCATCTTGGACACCGCGGTGGCGGCCACACCCGTCCGACGCGTCTCGGACTTCAGGGCCGACTATCACGTCTCCACAGGCTGTCGGGGTGTGATAACGAGTGTCCGTTTTGCTGAGCTTCGTCTGCTCCCACTTTCACTTGTGGGTTCAACTACGCGTGTAGTTGTAGGATTGTTTGCTTAAATTCTCTCTACGTCTTGCCAAATGTCTTGAGGAAACAAAGAAGAATCCAGTGAAAATTGACGCTCCTTTCCTGAATTGTTATGCTAGAGCCTTGCGTGAAGGGGGCCAGCGCTTTGCAAGAGTGCTTTCCTGCCCGGGCTAGCGTCTCTCTCTCGTTGCCATGGGTTTTAGGAGGATACACCATGTGGCCCAACCAGCTGCTGCTCCTGCTCGGGCTGACTACTATGGCCGCGCTGGCTGCTTCGGCGGTTGCTGCCCAGAACGGCTATTACGAACCGACCCGCCTGATGACGGGGGACGTCGAGCCGATGTCCCCGCAGGCCGGGCAGGCAGCGCAGGCGGAGAAGCTGCCGACGCCGTTACCCATGTACAGTTTTCAGCAGGCAATCGACGACGAAACAAAACTTCGCCAAATCCTAAGGAGCATGCGCGACGACTTGATCGAGGAACTCCCGATCGGACAGTTGATCGATCAGATCCGGCAAGGCGATGGGAGGAGCCGAGAGAACATGTCGCGGGGCCTCACCGGTCTCGGCGGCATCTTCGGGCATGCCTTGCTCAAGGCCGCAGAAGCCAAGTCGCCCGCCGGCATGTTCGAGCCTGACCTCAAGATCATCATAGACGCGCGTGGTCACATCGACGGTTATTTCTTCGACCATCAAGACAAGGGCGGTTACCTCAACGTTACGACCCAGATCACCATCGGGATGCCCAACGGCACCGTCGACATCGACCGTTTCAGATACGAAGTTGGGATCGGCGACAACGTGTTCCAAGTGCTCGGAAAGAACACCGCGGATCCAAACAACGTGTTCCCCGGCGGTGACATTCCGGTCAACGCTCAGACGGCGGCTCCTTTCAACTACAAGCTTTGGGCCAAGGGGGTGCTGATCAAGGTGGAAAGGCTGTGGGTAGACCACGATCATGACGGCTTCTTTGAGCCGAACGAGCGCGTCATGATGCGCGATCATGGCGATTGGAGAGACAACTACCGACATCTTCTGCTGCCGGACCCGGAAGCCTGCATCGACATGATGTTCTTGTTCTATCCCCCAGAGACCCTGCCGCCCGGGGCCGCGCCGCCCTACTACTGTCTCGGCCGCTGCAAGAATCCGCCGCTGATCAACACCAAGTAACGCGACCTGCCAAGTTGGCGGCCTCTTCCGTGGTTTCACGCGCCGGCCGCGGGTCGCAGCGCCTCGGCTACCCTCAACCGCTCGGCGTCGAAGAATCGGACCTCGTTGGCCGCGTCCTCTTGCTCAAGCTGTTCGATCACCGCCAGTCCATCCTGGATCCGCCCCGCCTTGAGGAAGGCGTCGGCGAGGAGCGTCCGGCCGTAGGGAAGCATCTGACGGGCGCCGGTGCGGGCGTAGGCCGCAAGTCCGTCGCGCAGCGTGGCCAGCCCCTGATCAACGTCGCCGGTCGCCGTCATCGCCCATCCGCGCACCACGTCAGCCCAGGCCTCCCAGTACGGCACCCGCTCCTCATGCGCCATTTGCCAGGCGGCGGTGGCCAACTCTAGGGCCGCCCGGGCTTCGCCGCGGGTCTGCCGGATAGAGGCGATGATCGTCAGCCCGTAGATTCGGCTGAAGCTCTGCCCTTGCATCCCGATCAGCCGCTCTGCCTCGGCTATGCGCGCAGTTGCACCTGCGTCATCGCCTGAAAGCGTCAGAGCCCACGCCTGCATGACCCGAGCCACGATCGCGGGGTCGGCGATGTAGTGGCGCCGGATCCGGGCGGCGTGCTCAGGATGGAGAGCGGAGAGCTCGCGGTCGAAGCCGTCAACCGCCACCGCAAAGCGGCCGGAGAGGAACGCCAGGAGAGCCCGAGTATGGACGGTGAGAATGTCGTGGGCCGGATCCCCTGTCTCTTTGGAAAGCGCAGCCATGCGATCGGCGTCGGCCTCGGCCGCGCGGATGCGACCGGCGAGCAAATGCGTGCCGCAGCTGCCGTAGATTACCGAGAACAGTTCATCCCTGTCCCCATGCTCCTCGCGTAGCTCGTAGAGTCGCTGCAGGTTCAGCTCGATATCTTCGGACCCCCAGCCGCAGAGTTCAATCGGCTCGCGCTTCATTTCGCGCAGTGCAATCTCTGCCGCTGTGCGCTCCGGATTCTCAGCCAGTTTCGCATTCTCGGCCAGAGCCTGGTTCAGGTGGGCGCAGGCCTCGATGTGGGCCGAGCGGGCGATCGAAAGTACGGCCGCCTCCCTCCATCGATCGCGTGCCTCGGCGACGCGACCGGCGCGGCTCAGATGCTGAGCAACAACCTCAGGCCGCGCCTCCGCAACCTCGGCAAATTGGGTGTTGAACACATCTGCGATCCGAGCATGCAGTTTTCGCGCCCGGCTCGCCAGCATGGTCTCGTAGGCCGCCTCCTGGATTAGCCCGTGGCGGAAGGTGAAGGTTGCCTCGGGGTACTCGCCCCGACGCAAGAGGATCTGCGATTGTATCAGCTGGTCCAAGATCGGCCGGAGCGCCTTCTCCGACAGTTCCGAAACTGCAACCAGAAGCCGATACGAGAAGCTCCTACCAATCGCGGCGCA
Organism: Mesorhizobium sp. BHbdii; assembly: GCF_053848045.1. NCBI lineage: Bacteria > Pseudomonadati > Pseudomonadota > Alphaproteobacteria > Hyphomicrobiales > Phyllobacteriaceae > Mesorhizobium > Mesorhizobium sp. BHbdii. The sequence continues at coordinate 691,911 of NZ_JBSPKX010000003.1, forward strand.
AAGCGGAACAACCTCCCGGGCGCTCGACAGGCTGTCGAGCTTGGCCATCAGTAACTCCTTGAGCGATGCGGGAAGCATGACTTCCGACGGAGCGCCGTCAACTGAAAGCTGTCTATGCTCGATAACCGACTTGGTCATCTCCTCAAGGAAGAGCGGCACGCCCTCCGTCCTGACGACAATCTGTTCGAGCAGGCCCTTTGGTATTTGCCCGTGCGAGGCGATCCGCATGACGAGCTCCAGCGAGCGCCTCCGGTCGAGCCGCGAGAGCGCCAGGTGCATCACCCCGGCGCGGCCGATCCAGGGCGCCTCATAGCCCGGCCGGAATGTGCACAGGAGCAGGACCGGGCTTCCACCGATCCGTTCGACCAGCACGTCGAGCAGCTCCTCGGTGGAGGGATCGACCCAGTGCAGGTCCTCAAAGCAGATCAAGACGGGTTGACGCGCCGCCAGCCCGAAAAGTTGTTCGAGCAGCGCCATCATCGTACGCTCCTTGATCGCTTCGGGCGGCTCATCAAGGGGCCCATAGCGGTGTTCGAACGGGATCGAAAGCAAGTGTGCGAACAGAGGCGCCACACTCACGACGTCTTGGGTCCCCTGCGCGAGGAGATGCTCAAGCTGGTCGAGCCGCTCGTCAACGCTGTCGTCTTCGCCAAGCCCAGCGGCTTGAGCAAGTTGCATCATGATCGGAAAGAGGGGGCTGCCGCTATGATTGGGCGAGCATTGATAGCTCAAGCGGTAATGAGCCTCAGGGGCAATAGCGTCGTGCAGCCACTCGCCCAGCCGCGATTTGCCGATCCCGGCCTCGCCGGAGATAAGCACCACCTGTCCTTCGCCCGCGCGCGCCGTGTCCCAGCGGTGCTGCAGGATTTCGCGTTCATCCTCCCGGCCAACCAACGGAGTCATCCGGCCCTGTGACCGCGCGGCAAAACGTGACGTACTCGCCTTCATTCCACGGACGAGCCAGACCTCCTGCGGCTTATCGAATCCCTTGATCCGCTGATTGCCGAGGAAGGAACAATCGAATTGGTTACCAAGCAGGCGCCGGGTGCTTCCAGCAACAATGACTTGGCCCGGCTTCGCCACAACCTGGAGCCGAGCGGCAAGATTGGGCGTGTCGCCGAGAACCGCGTCCTTAATCGTCAGCCGACCCGCGACGAGATCGCTCACCAGCACCTCCCCCGTGGCGATGCCGACATGGGCGGCGAGCGGCACATGATCGGCAAGCTCGAGCCGCGCCACGTCCCGGATTATTTGCAGCCCGGTTGCGACTGCACGCTCGGCGTCATCCTCCTCGGCGGTCGGGTAGCCAAAGTAGGCGAGCACACCATCGCCTCGGAATTGTGCGACGAAGCCGAAATTTGTGCGAACCAGGTCGGAGCAACAGAGATGATAACTGCGGATCGCGTCGCGGTAGCTCTCGAGGTCGAGGTTCTTGGCCAGCTGTGTCGAGCCCACGAGGTCGGCAAACAGCAAGCTCAGCTGACGCAATTCCTCTTTTGGATAGAGTAGGAGTTGTCCCGATCGAGCACATGCAAATTCGGTAGGCTCTGGTGATGCGGCCCTACGCAGAGGTGCAGGCGCTTCGCGCTGACGCAGCGCCCGGATGCCCCGCATCATGCGCTTGCGATCGCCAAGCGGCACGCCGAGGGCAGCGAGGTCTGCTTCGGTCAGGTCTGAGAGCACGTCGAGATCCACACGCTGCTCGACGAGTTTCTCACAATAATTCTCGAGCTGCAGCGAGACCAACCATTCCCTGAGGCCCGTCACATTCTCACACTCCAAAACTTGACAGCCGAGAAGGGTACCACCAATCGTACGGGGACTCTACGCACTGAAAAGCAACAATCGGTCTCTTCGGCCCTTGGAGAGCCGACTACAGGTCTGCGGGAGGTGGGCTTCTCTCAGCGGCGGTCGACAAATCTAGTCGGATAGTCCAAGCTTTCGTTGATTATTTATACTTCAACGGGTATGGGTACGCAGATGTCCATTCCAAGAAGCATCTCTGATGCTGCAAAGGGAGGCAGCAATAGTCTAGTTGGACGGTCCTGCGTTCGACGATTTTGTCTTGTCTCCGCTATTGGATTGTGGGTTCTGTGTGCCGCGATCGTGGCAGCAATCGCCCCCGCCCATGCGGATTCCCGTCTCGACCGATGCGGATGGAACGCCGTATTCCAGTTCGTTGCCCGCAACCGGCTCGACCCGCCCCTTGCGAGTCGTCTCTATGCGGCATTCGCCATCGGAAGCGACGCGATATATCGGCATGCGGCGTTGAAATTCGGGTCTGAAGAAGCGGCGAGAATAGTGCCCGATCTTTTCCTGGGATTGGCGCAAGAGCAGACCAGCCGCACGCTACTCTGGGCGCCTTATCCGGTCTTGGCGGTTTCGTGCGCGACAGGCGGACCAGAAGTTGAGCCGGATATGCTCGTAGTCCTGAAAGACGTCGCACGGCTCCTCGACGGACTGTGGAAGCGGAGCGGCGGGGGCGTCGGCCTCCCGCCGCCTTCAGGGCAGTGGTATCCTGATCGAGGATCAGACCCCTTGCGGCCCGATTGGGGCAATGTCCGCCCGCTTCTCATCGGAGACCCAGAGAAGTTTCAATCGAAGAAACCCGACGCTTACGGGAGGCTCGACCGCCAGGCCGAGCTGGTGTGGAATGCAGTCTCCAATCTATCGCCGGCAGAAAGAGCGCAAGTACTCTACTGGGCTGACGGCATCGGCACTTTTACGCCGCCAGGACATTGGGCTCAAATCGCGCTGGATGGGTTGGAAGCCAGCGATCTCGACCTCGATCAAAAGCTGTTCATCGTTGGGGCGACGATGATAGCCGTCAATGACGCTGTGATCGCCTGCTGGCGGGATAAATATACGTTCGGAGTGCCGCGACCGTCTCAGGTTTACAGCAAAATAGAGCCAGTAATTCCAAATCCCAACTTCCCATCTTACCCATCGGGTCACTCCGTCATTTCGACTGCAGCATCCCATGTGCTCGCGTCCTACCTGCCCAAGAGGGCAGCCACGCTCGAGTTGATGGCTCAGCAAGCGGGACGATCTCGCTTCCTGGCAGGTATCCATTATTTGGCCGACATTGAGGCGGGGATCGTTCAAGGAAAAGGCGTGGCAATTGAAGTCGTGCGCAAACTTGATCCGGAACGGTCTCTCATTAATCAGCTTGAACTCCCATAGGTAAGGCATTCTCAACCAGTCGTGTTGAGCACTGTTTAATCAATTTGCAAAAAAATCGCTGAAACGCGTATCTAGAATGTTGCCATCGTACATCTGCTTCGCTTCGGATTACTCTAGTACGTGTATTCTGTTTGCTGATGCGGAACGGACCTATGCCCCAATGCCTGCTTTGCAATGTCTCGAACATCTACCTTTGTCGGAGAATCCATTGCAAGAAGTTAAAAGGTCGTATCTGTCCGAAACGTGAACGCCAGGTTTGGAGAGGCTCCTTGAAAGTCAGCAAATGGTGCAACCGCGACCTCCAGCATTGTCACCGCGATCTCCGCTTTCGGGCGGAGGCAAGGCACCCCTCTACCGCCGATATGAGGCGCAAAGCAGTCGTTCATCAGATGTGGCGAGAACGACTGGAACGGGTCAGAAACTCCGGTTCGTGGAGCTGCTGATGCTCGAATAGTCGCTGCCTTGCCCCGGACGCGCCCTATCCGACTATCTTGTGCGAGGCAGACGTCTTTGCCAGCCCGCGTCACCTTTGTATTGCCAGAAATGCGTCCCAGGCTGGTTTCATGCTGAAGCGTCCCACCGTGAGTTTAGCCTTTCTCCTCATCTTTTCCGTCGCTGCTCACGGTGCGGACGGCTTGGGGGAGCGGCTTGAAAAGCTCTTTGATGAGGCCGAGCACTTGACGCCGCTGCGCACGGTTGTCATCGCGCATGAGGGCGCGTTGGTGGCGGAGCGTGGCTATCGCGGCCACTCTCCGGCACGTGCTGCCAACATAAAATCGGCCTCCAAGTCGATCATCTCCGCGCTCGTCGGCATCGCCATCGACAAGGGCGTGCTCCACGGCACTGACCAGAAGATCGCTCCGCTTCTTCAGGCCGACCTGCCCGCCGACGTGGATCCGCGGCTCCAGCAGGTTACGATCGGTCATCTGCTTTCCATGCAGGCAGGGCTGGGTCGGACCTCCGGCCCAAACTACGGACGCTGGGTGGCAAGCGATAACTGGGTGCGGGCAGCGCTCGCCATGCCCTTCGACGACGATCCGGGCGGTACCATGCTGTATTCCACCGGCTCGACCCATCTCCTTTCGGCGATCCTGACGCGGCGGACCGGCCGCTCAACCCTGGAACTGGCACGCGAATGGCTGGGGCCGCAGGAGGGCTTTTCCATCGCCGCCTGGGACCGCGACCCACAGGGCATCTATCTCGGCGGCAACCAGATGGCCATGAGCCCGCGCTCGCTGCTCGCCTTTGGCGAGCTCTACCGCAACGGCGGGGTGAGCCGCGGCGGACGGCAGCTCGTGCCGGCCGATTGGATCAAGCTCTCCTGGCAGCCACGCACCGCCTCCCGTTTCACCGGTGACGGTTATGGCTATGGTTGGTTCATCCGTCAGATCGCGGGCGAAGCGGTCTTCTACGGGTGGGGGTATGGCGGGCAGATGGTCTATGTTGTGCCCGGGCGCGCGTTGACCGTAGTCATGACATCCGATGAAAACGGCCCCGCCGGCCGCAGCGGCCACCGTGACGATCTCCATGCCTTGCTCGAGCGGATCATTGAGGCGACGAGAGACGTGCGCGAGGCTCGCAGCAAGTGATGCATGTCGCGCGAAAGCGCGCAGCGGTTTTTGCGATAACGACATGCATAAAAAGAACTTAAAGCGCGTCGCATGAACCCATCCAAACGCGACGCGCTTTAGACCCTCTGCACAGAGGATTTGACGGGTTCTATGGGTTGCGAGCTGGGCAGGCTGTCATGCAGCCCGGTGCGGCGAGGAAGTCGCTACTCCGCCGCCACCCCTTTCACTTCCAGATAGGATTCCATCGAATCGTCCATCGCCTGCAGCCACGGCGTATGGTGCAGCGGCGCCATCGTGCCGGTCATCAGCGAGCGATAGGCATTGTCGCGGAAGCCCATGATGTTTTCCATCTTGTGGTGTTCCCACTCCATGAAGGTCTGATTGACAGCCTCGACCTCGAAGCCGGGATAGTCGGTCTGATCCATCAATTCCTTGGTGTAGTCGCCCTGGAACCAGATCATCTGCTCGGCGTCCTCCAGCGTTTCCTCACGCGCCCGCCATTTCCTGCCGTGTTCCGCCATCACTTCTGCCGAAGGCAGCTTGATGCGGCCCATGATGACGTCGCGGGCGAACCAGGCCTGCGCGTCGAACATGTTGAAGGTGTAGAACTGGTCCTGCATGCCGATATAGAACAGCCGCGGGTTCTTCTCCCAGACGACGCCTTCGTAGAGCCCATCCGGCCACATGCGGTTGGCGGTCTTGAGCTTCAAATCCTCCGTGAGGAACGGGAAGGAGTGGAGGTAGCCGGTGCACAGGATTATGGCGTCGACATCCCTAGTGCTGCCGTCCTTGAAATGCGCGGTCTTGCCGACGACCTTCTGCAGCAGCGGCACTTCCTTCCAGTTGTCAGGCCATTTGAAGCCCATCGGCTTCGAGCGGTAACTGGAGGTGATCGATTTGGCGCCGTACTTGTAACATTGCGAGCCGATATCCTCGGCCGAATAGGAGCGGCCGATGATCAGGATGTCCTTGTCCTTGAATTCCATGGCGTCGCGGAAATCATGGCTGTGCAGGATGCGGCCGTTGAAGGTCGAAAAGCCCTCGAAATAGGGCACGTTGGGCACGGAAAAATGCCCCGAGGCGACGACGACGTTGTCGAACTCTTCCGAATAGGTGACGTCGTTGGTGCGGTCATGCGCGGTGACGGTGAACTTTTTCGTCGTGTCGGAGAAGGTCACCATGCGCACCGGGCTGTTGAAGCGCACCCATTGGCGCACGCCGGATTTTTCGACGCGGCCCTTGATGTAGTCCCACAGCACGGCGCGCGGCGGGTAGGAGCCGATCGGACGGCCAAAGTGCTCCTCGAACGTATAGTCGGCGAATTCGAGGCATTCCTTCGGTCCGTTCGACCAGAGGTAACGGTACATCGAGCCATGCACCGGGTCGCCATGCTCGTCGAGGCCGGTGCGCCAGGTGTAATTCCACAGGCCGCCCCAGTCGGACTGCTTTTCGAAGCAGACGATTTCCGGAATATCCGCGCCCTTGTCGGCAGCCGACTTGAAGGCTCGAAGCTGGGCCATGCCGGAAGGTCCGGCTCCAATGACGGCAACACGACTTTTCATTGCAAACCCTCCCGGTCTCATTTCCCTAACGAAACAAATTTCACTGACAGGACAGTAATTGCCCCTTCGATGCTGTCAACAGGCCTTGTGCTGAAACCACGTTTCCCCAGACCGGATTTTCGGCAAAACCGCCGACGGCCGAAATCCGGAGAGCACGCCGTTCGACATAAAGTGGGTTGCTGTCGCGGTTGCGCTCTGTATCCGCACCGAATATGTTCACCGTGAGTGAAATAAATCCGCAGAACCGGGTGGCGAGATGGCGAAGAAAGCTTCCAATTTCAGGAATGGGGCAGCCGCCAAGGCCAAGCCATCGCCGAAGGCGGTGGCAACGATCCGGACGCCACTGACCCAGGACCCGCACGCCGTTCGCGACACCCGCGAAAAGGTCCTGGAGGTCGCGATCGGCCGCGAGGTGCGGGCGTTTCGCAAAAAACTTGGCATCACCGTCGCCGATCTTGCGGCTGCCACAGACATTTCGCTTGGCATGCTGTCGAAGATCGAAAACGGCATCACTTCGCCGTCGCTGACCACTTTGCAGGCACTGTCGCGGGCGCTCGGTGTTCCGGTCACCGCTTTCTTCCGCCGTTTCGAGGAAGAGCGCAGCGCCGTCTTCGTCAAGGCCGGCGAAGGCCTCGACGTCGAGCGGCGCGGCACGCGTGCCGGCCACCAGTACAATCTGCTCGGCCATATCGGCTCCAACACCAGCGGCGTCGTCGTCGAACCCTATCTGATCACGCTGACCGAAGATTCCGATGTGTTTCCGACATTCCAGCACGAAGGCATGGAGTTCCTCTACATGCTTGAAGGCGAGGTTACCTACCGCCACGGCAACAATCTCTATCCGATGAAGCCCGGCGACAGCCTGTTCTTCGACGCCGATGCGCCGCACGGACCGGAAGTGCTGACAGTCCTGCCGATGCGCTATCTCTCGATCATCTGCTATCCGCAGAGTAGTGCGGGTTGAGAGTTCGTCTGCGAAGGACTGGGCCTCATTCCAGCGTGGGTTCCTCGCCCCCAGGGCTTGAGGGGCGGCACAAACATAGCAGGCAGAAACTTAGTCCGGCCCAAACCCCGGGCTCGTCGGGCTGCCATCATCCCGCTTCGATAACCACTCGACCAGCGTCGGCCGATAACGTGTCAGGCCTTTGTAATTGGCGAGCTCGTCGGGAAGGTCGCGGATGACGCGGTGCAGGCGCCGCGCCCATTTCGGCTGCGTCACCAGCTCATCCATCTTGATCAGGTAGCAGCGGATCGGGAAGACGATGCCGTTCGAGCGCGGCAGCCGCCAGAAGCTCTGCAATTCGACACGCAGATGGACCTTGTCGCCAACGTTTTCGGGCGTCACCGTCGCCCGGTCCGGGCCCCATTTGTGATAATTTTCCGGACTGGTGTCGAGGCGCGGATTGATCGTCATCGTCCAGTTCAGCCGCCGCGCCGGCTTGCCTTGCTGAATGTTGGTGAGGAATTTCAGCGCCCGGGTGAATATGCCCTTCTCATGCGCCAGCGGCACCGGTGCGTGCCACTCGAAGAAGTTCATGCCGATGTCGAAGTCGAGCGACCAGTCGGCCTGGGTGGTGACCATGCCGGCATCCATCCACAGATTGCCATCGCGCTGGTCGAGGATGCAGAAATCGCCTTGTGATTGCCGCGTGATGTATTCCATCGGCCCATAGGGCAGCGTCGACACGTCACCGAAGGTGAAGCTGTCGTCGATGCCGAGCGGCCGGTTGATCCAGCGCCAGCGGTCGCCGTCGCGCGTCAGCGTGAAATGCTCGGGATAGCCTGAAGCCTGCTGTTCCATTAGAAGCTCTAGCAGGTCCCAGCCGGCCAGCGTCATGTGCGGCAGCGACTGGCAGCGCAGTGGGTCTTCCGCCAGCACCAGCGCGCGGTCCTGCATCTCGGCGACATAGTGCTCGTCGACGTCGATCAGGTTTTCGAGCACACTGCCTTTCGGCCCCAGAACATGCGGCTCGATATTGACCGCATACATGTAGCTGTCTTCGTGGAACGGGAACGGAAACCGCCTGATGTGCTCCGGGCTGTTTTTGAACGTGAAGTCGTCGCGGAATGTTTCCTTGCGAAAGGTGATTCCCAAGCTCGCCTCCTATCTTTCCAGCACCAACGACCTGCCCTCGAAGCGCGAGACGCAGGGCATGATCTTCTTGCCGCAACGGTGCTCTTCCTCGCTCAGCCAATGGTCGTTGTGGATGAATTTGCCGTCATGCGCGATGACGTTGGTTTCGCACTGGCCGCAGACGCCGCCGCGGCAGAGATAGGGCGGATCGACGCCGGCGGCCTCGATCGCCTCGAGCAGGCTCTGCTGCTCGCCGACGCGGATTGTCTTGCCGCTGACCGCCAGCGTCACGTCGAAGGGGGCGCCGGGCTGCGGGGCGGCAAAATGCTCGAAATGCACGGTTTCCGTGGGCCAGCCCAGCGCAGCGGCGCGGTCGCGCACCCAGCCGATCATGCCGGACGGGCCGCAGACGTAGAGATGTGTGCCGAGCGGCTGTGACGACAGCAGCCGGTCTAACTCGATGCGCTCGTCGCGGTCGTCGTGATAGAGCCTGACGCGGCGGTCATAGCGCTCTCTGAGCACATCGGCATAGGTGCCAAGCGAGGCGGTGCGGCAGGTGTAGTGCAGCTCGAAATTGCCGCCTTCCGCTGCCAGCTGCGCGGTCTGCGCCATGAACGGCGTGATGCCGATGCCTCCCGCCAGCATCAGATGCTTCCTGGCGCGCAGATCGAGCGAAAACAGATTGACCGGGTAGCTGATCACCATCTCCATGCCGGGCCTGACATGCCTGTGCATGAACAGCGAGCCGCCGCGGCCGGCGTCGTCGCGGCGCACCGAGATCGTGTATTCGCGTGTGTCGAGCGGCGAGCCCATCAACGAATAGGGGTTGAGCCTCGTCCGCTCGCCGTCGCGCATCTCCACCACAACATGGGCGCCGCCGGAAAATGTCGGCAAAAGCTCCCCGTCGCGCCGGCGGAAATGGAAGCGCGTGACCAATTCGTTGACCGGGACGACATCGCTCACCACGACGTCAAGCTTGGTGGTGCCGGTGCTCATCGAAAGATCTCCTCCGGCGGAGGAATTTCGCTGCGGTCTTCCGCATTGATGCAGACGCCCTGGAATGCCGCGAGGCGCCTGGAATAGTGATCGCGTACCAGAAGAAGCAGGCCACAATGCGAACACGTTGCAGGCTGCGTCGTCACGTTTTCGGTGATGCCCTTGCAATGGACGCATTGGATGCGGCGCGCCAGCGAGCCGCGGTGCTCGGTCTGGATGGAGGTGTGGTCGATGCCGGCTTCGAGCGCCGCCTGCATGGCCTGGCCAATCAGCCCCTCGGTGCCGGCGAGATAGAGACGCAGGCCCATATGGGCGTTGGCCAGCGTCTGCTTCAGCCGCGGGAGGGCGCTGGCGAAGGAAGGCCCCTGGTAGAACTGCGCCGGCTTCAGCGCTTCGAGCGCGGCGACATGCTTGCTGTCATTGCCGGGGATGAAGATGATATGGGCATCGGCAAAGAAACCATCGGGCGCCTTGGCGGCCAGGTCTGTTATGGCCAGCGCTCCTTCTGCATCCGCCACGAAAAGATGGTGCTTGCCGGGCTGCGGGGACAGGGTTCCGTAGACCGGCCGGCTGATGATGCTTTTCGCTGCCATTCTCTCAGTATGCCTCAGCCTTTCGCCGTGCGCTTGGTCTTCTTCGGATCATCGAAGGGAAGCGGCTCAGCCGTCGCGCTGATGGCGCCGCTCTGGTTGCGGATCTCGAGCCTGGTGCCCTGGACGGCGCAGTCGACATCGAGCCGGGCAATGCCCATCGATTTCTTGACCAGCGGCGAATACATGGCGCAGGTTACCACACCGACCTTTTTGCCGTCGCGATAGACCGGCGCGCCCTCGTCTGCCGGCTCCTTGCCTTCGAGCAGCACGCCGAAGATCTTGAACCGCTCCTTGCCCTTGAGGCGGTAGTGCTCCTCGGCACCGCGAAAGCCTGTCTTGCCGGGGCTGACTGTGAAGTCGAGGCCGAGCTCCCACAGTGTGTCGCCGGGGCCTTCGTTCTCGAACGGATACTTCTGCGAATTGTCATAGGGATAGAACAAGAGATAGCTCTCGACGCGCAGCATGTCGAGCGTGGTGAACCGGCACGCGATGATGCCGGCGCTCTTGCCCTCGTCGAGGATGGTGTCCCAGATCGTGCCGGCATCCTGGCCACGGCAGAAGATCTCGTAGCCGCGTTCGCCGGTGTAGCCGGTGCGCGAGATCATCACCGGAAAACCGAACAGCCGGGTCTGCATGTGGTGGAAGTAGTTGAGGTCGCGAATGCCCGGCACATGCTTTGCCAGATAATCGACGGCTATCGGCCCCTGCAGCGAAAGGTCGTGCAGATTGTCGTCGAAACGCAGTGATACATCGCGGCCCATGGCGGCCCGCTGCAACTCCTCGTGGCCGGTGCCCGAACCGTGCACGACCATCCAGGCATTCGGGCCGGTGCGGTAGAGAATGCAGTCGTCGGTGAACTTGCCGGCCTCGTTCAGCATGCAGGCATAGGCCGACTTGCCGGGATAGATCTTCTCCACGTCGCGCGTCGTCGCGAGGTCGATCAGATGCGAGGCATGCGGCCCGGTGATGTGGACCTTCTTCAGGCCCGACACATCCATCAGCCCGGCCTTGGTGCGGATGGCGACATACTCCTCGTCGGCGTCCTTGTCGTAGGTCCAGGCGGTGCCCATCCCGCTCCAGTCTTCGAGCTTCGAACCGAGCGCACGATGGCGATCCGCCAAGGTCGAAAATCTCCAGGATGCGGTCATGGAATTGCTTCTCCTCACACGATTGCCGGTGTTTCGCCGCCCAAGGGCACTGAGGGCCCGGCGACGGTCCGCGCCATATTGACTCAAAACTCCAAAAGCGCGCAATACTAAGATGCAAAAAGTTTTACTCAGAGGCAAGGAACGCAACTGAACGGAGGGGACATGAAATGGAAGGGAATCTCAACGCTCTAACGACCATTTTCACGGAATTCTATTACTGGGTGACAATCGTCATGATGTTCCTGATCCATGTCGGGTTCTGCATGTACGAGGTCGGCGTGTCGCGCCGGCGAAATCATCTGAAAACGCTTATGAAGAACGCGATGGCGATCCCGCTCGTCACGATCACGTTCTATTTCTTCGGCTGGTGGATCTATTTCGGTTTCCCCAATGGGCCGGGCATCGCCGGCGGACTTGTCACCGCACCATTTGCCGAACCATGGAATCCGCTGATGGGCACCCACCTCTCCGGTGTCAATCCAGGCGAGACGGGGGTCACCCCTACCGATGCCGCGCTGTGGCATCGCCTCAATGGCGTGTTCTGGGGCGCCTTCCTGCTGTTCTCCATCACGACGGCGTCGATCATCTCGGGTTCGATCATAGAACGCGTGCGCTCGGGTGCGTTCTGGATCGTCGCGGTGCTGGTCGGTTCGGTCCTGTGGATCCTCGACGCGTCCTGGGGCTGGCATCCGCAAGGCTGGATGGTGAAGCTCTGGGGCTATCATGATGCCTATGCATCGGGCGTCGTGCACGCGATCGCGGGCGGAGCGGCACTCGCCTTTCTCATCGTGTTGGGTCCGCGCATCGGCAAGTTCAGGCCCGATGGCACGGCGCGCGACATCCCACCTCACAATGTGTGGCTGGTCACGATCGGCCTGTTCCTGATCTTCACCGGCTTCTGGGGCTTCTACGCCGCGTGCAACATTCCGCTGATCAGCCCGGCCACGATTGCCGGCCAGATCACCGGCGAGACCTGGACGGCGACCAACATCTATCTCGCGCCGACCACGCTCTCGGCGATCACCTTCAACTTCCTGATGTCGCTGTCGGGCGGTATGCTGGCCGGCTACATCGTCTCTAAAGGCGACCCCTTCTGGACATTCTCGATGGGGCTTTGCGGCATTATCTCGGCCTCAGCCGGCAATGACCTCTATCACCCGATCCAGGCACTGCTGATCGGCGCGATCGTCCCGACCATCTGCTACAACCTGCACTATTTCGTCGAACGCCGCTTCAAGATCGACGATGCGGTCGGCGCCGTCGCCGTGCACGGTTATGGCGGATTCCTCGGGGTCGTGGTGGCGGGCTTCATGCTGTGGGGACAGCCGTCCTCGCCCTATGAGGGCTTCGCGCACATCAACCCGCTCGGCAATTTCGCTGGTGCGGTGCTGATGTTCGTGCTCGGTTTCGTCCCCACTTTCGTGGTCTGCAAGATCCTCAACAGCATGAACCTCCTGCGCGTACCGGCGAAGGTGGAACTCGAGGGCGTCGACTTCGCCCTCAATCATGCTTTCGAGGCGTCGGTCCGCGAAGTGGGAACCGCCGAAAAAGCCATGATCAAATAGTCAACGGGCAAGGAGAACCGCAATGTCTACCAATGGAATGGAAAGCTGGGCCGTGGACCTCAAGGACGTCGGCGCGATCTACCCGTTTCAGGGTTCCGAAGTCGTGATGGTGATCATCGCCCTCGTCTTCTGGATCGGATGGCACGTCCTCCAGACGCGTCACGAGAGTGCTGAAATCGAGGCCGATATGGCTGCGGATCGCACTGGAGATGAGACGAGAAAGGCGATCGACCGCCATTAAGTCGCCGACGGTCGTCTGGCGCGTCATTTGCGCCAGACGACTTGTCCAAGATGAAAAAAACTTTCATACGAGTTGAATTCGACTCATGAAGCTGGTAGCAGCTAAATCATACCTCATCTCGGGAGCCTGACATGTGCGGAATCGTCGGACTGTTTTTGAAGGACAAGTCGCTCGAGCCCCGGCTCGGCTCGATGCTTTCGGAGATGCTGATCTCGCTCAGCGATCGCGGTCCCGACAGCGCCGGCATCGCCATCTATGGAGCGCCATCCGGCAACGAGGCCAAGATCACCATCCAGTCGGCCAAGCCGGAGCACGATTTCCGCAACCTTGACGCCGAACTCGCCAGGGCGATCGGAACGCCGGTGAACATCGCAGTGAAATCGACGCATGCGGTCGTCAGGACCACGCCCGACAAGATCGATGAAGTGCGCGAGGCCATCCAGGCGTTGCGCCCCGATATCCGCATCATGGGCGCCGGCGATGTCGTCGAAATCTACAAGGAGGTCGGCTTGCCCGAAGCGGTCGTCGATCGCTTCGACGTGCGCAGCATGACCGGTACGCACGGCATCGGCCACACCCGTATGGCGACGGAATCGGCGGTGACGACGATGGGCGCGCATCCGTTCTCGACCGGCGCCGACCAGTGTCTGGTGCACAACGGCTCCCTGTCCAATCACAACAATGTCCGTCGCGAGCTGATCCGCGAAGGCATGAAATTCGAGACCGAGAACGACACCGAAGTCGCGGCCGCCTATCTCTCCTCGCAGATGGCGCATGGCAAGAATCTCGGCGAGGCGCTGGAAGGCACGCTGAGCGACCTCGACGGCTTCTTCACCTTTGTCGTCGGCACCAAGAACGGCTTCGGCGTGGTGCGCGATCCGATCGCCTGCAAGCCTGCCGTCATGGCCGAGACCGACCAGTATGTCGCCTTCGGCTCGGAATATCGCGCGCTCACTAAGCTGCCCGGCATCGACAATGCGAGGGTCTGGGAGCCCGAGCCCGCAACCGTCTATTTCTGGGAGCATTGAGCTCATGCCGGCAATCAACGTCTCCAAGGCGACCCGCGAGCAAGACCATGAGCAGCGTCGGGCGTCGACGGTCTTCGACCTGGCCGAAATGCCGCTGCGCGAGCTCAACCAGGCGCTACACAATCTGACCCCTGGTTCGAACGAGACCGCCTGGGAAGTGCTGAACCCGAAAGGCAGCCATTCGGTCGCCGTCGGCGTCGACCAGCCGATCACGATCGATGTCCGCGGCAGCGTCGGCTATTATTGCGGCGGCATGAACGACGGCAGCGCCATTACCGTGCATGGCTCGGCGGGACCCGGCGTCGGCGAAAACATGATGTCGGGTTCGATAACGGTCAAAGGCGATGCCAGCCAGTATGCCGGCGCCACCGGCAGGGGCGGGCTGCTGGTCATCGAGGGCAATGCGTCGTCGCGCTGCGGCATCTCGATGAAGGGCATCGACATCGTCGTCCACGGCAATATCGGCCACATGTCGGCCTTCATGGCGCAATCCGGCAATCTGGTGGTGCTGGGCGATGCCGGCGACGCGCTCGGCGATTCCATCTACGAGGCGCGGCTGTTCGTGCGCGGCAAGGTCGAAAGCCTCGGCGCCGACTGCATCGCCAAGGAGATGCGGCCAGAGCATCTGGAACTCCTGCAGGGCCTTCTCGACCGTGCCGGCGCGACCGGCGTCAAGGCGGCGGAGTTCAAGCGTTACGGCTCGGCGCGCACGCTCTACAATTTCAACATCGACAACGCCGACGCGTATTGAGGCTCAATGACCTATCGCAACCCGCCGACGACGCCGCGCAAATCCGCGACTTTCGACGACTACACGCTCTCCGAGATCCGCCGCGCGGCGGCGACCGGCATCTATGATATTCGCGGCGCCGGCGCCAAGCGCAAGCTTCCGCATTTCGACGACCTGCTGGTGCTCGGCGCCTCGATCTCGCGCTATCCGCTCGAAGGCTATCGCGAGCGCTGCGACACCAGCGTGGTGCTGGGTTCGCGCCATGCGAAAAAGCCGATCGAGCTGAAAATCCCGATTACCATCGCCGGCATGAGTTTCGGGTCGCTGTCCGGCCCGGCGAAGGAAGCGCTCGGCCGCGGCGCGACGCTGTCGGGCACCTCGACGACCACCGGCGACGGCGGCATGACCGAGGAAGAGCGTGGCCATTCCAAGACGCTGGTCTACCAGTATCTGCCATCGCGTTACGGCATGAACCCGCGCGATTTGCGGCGGGCGGATGCTATCGAGATCGTGGTCGGCCAGGGCGCCAAGCCCGGCGGCGGCGGCATGCTGCTTGGCCAAAAGATCTCCGACCGCGTCGCCGAAATGCGCACGCTGCCGAAGGGTATCGACCAGCGCTCGGCTTCGCGCCATCCCGACTGGACCGGGCCTGACGATCTGGAAATCAAGATCCTTGAACTGCGCGAAATCACCGACTGGGAAAAGCCGATCTACGTCAAGGTCGGCGGCGCGCGGCCCTATTACGACACAGCCCTTGCGGTTAAGTCAGGCGCCGACGTCGTCGTGATCGACGGCATGCAGGGCGGCACCGCCGCCACCCAGGAAGTGTTCATCGAGAATGTCGGCCAGCCGACGCTTGCCTGCATCAGGCCGGCGGTGCAGGCACTGCAGGATCTCGGCATGCACCGCAAGGTGCAGCTGATCGTCTCCGGCGGCATCCGCAATGGCGCCGACGTCGCCAAGGCGCTGGCGCTCGGCGTCGACGCGGTGTCGATCGGCACGGCCGCACTTGTCGCACTCGGCGACAACGATCCGCGCTGGGAGGCGGACTATAACGAGCTCGGCACTACCGCCGGCGCCTATGACGACTGGCATGAGGGGCGCGACCCGGCCGGCATCACCACGCAAGACCCCCAACTAATGAAACGGGTCGATCCGATAGCGGCCGGCCGACGGCTGGCGAATTATCTTAAGGTGATGACGCTGGAGGCGCAGACGATCGCGCGTGCCTGCGGCAAGAACAGCCTGCACAATCTCGAGCCCGAGGATCTTGTCGCGCTGACGATCGAAGCCGCCGCCATGGCCGGCGTGCCGCTGGCCGGCACCAACTGGATACCGGGGAAGAACGGCTTCTAAGATATATCAAACCACCAAGAATGCCATAAGCGAGGAACTACAATGGGGAACGATCTCGCCGCCTTTGCCAAAGAGAACGGCGTCAAATATTTCATGATTTCCTACACCGACCTGTTCGGTGGGCAGCGCGCCAAGCTGGTGCCGGCGCAAGCCATCGCCGACATGCAGAAGGACGGTGCCGGCTTTGCCGGCTTTGCCACCTGGCTCGACCTGACGCCGGCGCATCCAGACATGCTGGCGGTGCCGGATCCGGATTCGGTCATCCAGCTGCCGTGGAAGCCGGAAGTCGCCTGGATTGCTGCCAATTGCATTATGGACGAAAAATCGGTCGAGCAAGCGCCGCGCAACACGCTGAGGCGGCTGATTGACGAGGCGGCCGGCGACGGTATGCATGTCAAGACCGGCGTCGAGGCCGAGTTCTTCCTGATCTCGCCGGACGGCAAGACGATTTCCGACGAATACGACACGGCGTCAAAGCCCTGCTACGACCAGCAGGCGGTGATGCGCCGCTACGATGTCATCGCCGAGATCTGCGACCACATGCTGGCACTCGGCTGGGGCCCCTACCAGAACGACCATGAGGACGCCAACGGCCAGTTCGAGATGAACTGGGCCTTCGACGACGCGCTGGCGACCGCCGACAAGCATTCCTTCTTCAAGTTCATGGTGAAATCCGTTGCCGAAAAGCACGGCCTGCGCGCGACCTTCATGCCAAAACCGTTCCCCGGCCTGACCGGCAATGGCTGCCATGCCCATATCTCGGTGTGGGACAAGGACGGCAAGACCAATGTCTTTGCCGACAACGCCATGGAGCTCGGCCTGTCGGCGAAGGGCAAGAATTTTCTCGGCGGCATCATGAAACATGCCTCCGCACTTGCTGCGATCACCAACCCGACGGTCAATTCCTACAAGCGCATCAATGCGCCGCGCACCATTTCGGGCGCCACCTGGGCGCCGAACTCGGTGACCTGGACCGGCAACAACCGCACCCACATGGTGCGCGTGCCCGGCCCCGGCCGTTTCGAGCTGCGCCTGCCCGACGGCGCGGCAAACCCTTATCTGCTGCAGGCCGTCATCATCGCCGCCGGCCTCGACGGCATCCGCTCGAAGGCCGATCCGGGCAGGCGCTACGACATCGACATGTACCAGTTCGGCCATACGGTGGAGGGCGCGCCGAAGCTGCCGCTCAACCTGCTCGATGCTTTGCGCGAGTTCGACAATGACAAATCGCTCAAGGCGGCGCTGGGTGAGGAATTCTCGTCGGCTTATCTAAAGCTCAAGCACCAGGAATGGAATTCCTATGCTTCCCACTTCACCCAGTGGGAGCGTGACCACACGCTGGATATCTAGAGCATCGGACCGAAAAGTGTGAAGCGGTTTTCGGATGATTCCGATGCGCCAAGAAAGGTCCTGCGTGGCGCGAGCGATCTCGGAATAGATTTATGAAATACTCGATCTTCTCCCTCGCCCGCGCCGCGTTTTCCGGCCACAAGACCTGGCAGCGCACCTGGCGCGACGCCAGCCCGAAGGATCACTACGACGTGGTGATCATCGGCGGTGGCGGCCACGGCCTGGCGACGGCGTGGTTCCTGGCCAGCGAGTACGGCATCAGGAATGTCGCCGTGCTGGAAAAAGGCTGGATCGGCTCCGGCAATGCCGGCCGCAACACCACCATCATCCGCTCCAATTACGGGCTGCCCGGCAACACCGGCTTCTACGAACTGTCGATGAAGCTGTGGGAGCGCATGGAGCAGGATCTCAACTACAACACGATGGTCAGCCAGCGCGGCGTCATCAACCTCTACCACTCCGATGCGCAGCGCGACGCCTATGCGCGGCGCGGCAACACGATGCGCATCAACGGCATCGACGCCGAGCTGCTCGACCTGGCGGCGGTCAAGAAGATGATGCCGTTCCTGAACTTCGACAATGCACGCTTTCCCGTGCAAGGCGGGCTGCTGCAGCGGCGCGGCGGCACGGCGCGCCACGACGCGGTGGTCTGGGGCTACGCCCATGCGGCGAGCGCGCTCGGCGTCGACATCATCCAGAACTGCGAGGTGACAGGTTTTTCGCGCGACGCCAACGGCAAAGTGACCGGCGTCGAGACTTCCCGCGGCACAATCGGCGCCGGCAAGGTCGGCATGGCCGTCGCCGGCAGTTCGTCGCGTGTCGCGGCTATGGCGGGCCTGCGCCTGCCGATCGAAAGCCATGTGCTGCAGGCCTTCGTCTCCGAGGCGATCAAGCCGCTGATCCCCAACGTCATGACCTTCGGCGCCGGCCATTTCTATGTCAGCCAGTCCGACAAGGGCGGGCTGGTCTTCGGCGGCGACATAGACGGCTACAATTCCTATGCCCAGCGCGGCAACATGCCGGTCATGGAAGACGTCTGCGAGGGCGGCATGGCGCTGATGCCGATGATCGGCCGCGTGCGCCTCTTGCGCCAGTGGGGCGGCATTATGGACATGTCGATGGACGGTTCGCCGATCATCGACAAGACGCCGGTGGACGGGCTCTACCTCAATGCCGGCTGGTGCTATGGCGGCTTCAAGGCGACGCCCGGCTCCGGCCTCGTCTTTGCCCATCTTCTGGCCCGCGACGAACTGCACACAGAAGCGGCGCGGTTCCGCCTCGACCGGTTCCGGCGGGGTGCTGTGATCGATGAAAAGGGCGTCGGCGCCCAACCGAACCTGCACTGAGGACGGTCCAAAAAGCATGCGTATTGTCTGTCCCTTCTGCGGCGAACGCGAACTCGGCGAGTTCAGCTATCTCGGCGACGCCAAGCCGGTGCGTCCGGCAGCCGGCGCCCCGGAGGACGACGTGTTCGACTATGTCTACCTGCGCGACAACATTGCCGGTGCGATGAGCGAACATTGGTACCATGCTGGCGGCTGCCGGGCCTGGCTGAAGATCACCCGCAACACGCTGACACACGAGATTTCGTCGGTTGAGCCGGCGGCGGGCGTTGGCGCTGCAAAGGTTGGCGCCTGATGGTTAGTCACGCGCAGACGCACCGGCTGGAGAGCGGCGGCCTCATCGACCGCTCGGCGCCGCTGAACTTTCGCTTCGACGGCAAAACCTTTGCCGGCTTCCAGGGCGACACCCTTGCCTCGGCGCTGATCGCCAATGGCGTCAAGCTGGTCGGCCGATCGTTCAAATACCACCGGCCGCGCGGCATCCTGACATCAGGCTCGGAAGAACCCACCGCGCTGGTCGAGCTGCGCACGGGCGCGCGGCGCGAGCCGAACACCAAGGCGACCACGGCAGAACTTTATGACGGTCTGGAAGCGGCCAGCCAGAACTGCTGGCCGTCGCTGCGCCACGACCTGATGGCGGTGAACCAGCTGTTCTCGCCGATCTTCGTCGCCGGCTTCTACTACAAGACCTTCATGTGGCCGGCGAAGTTCTGGGAAGCGATCTACGAGCCGGCGATCCGCCGCGCCGCAGGGCTTGGACGCGCACCTGGCGTCGCCGATCCCGACCATTACGACAAGGCCTGGGCGTATTGCGACGTGCTGATCGCCGGCTCCGGCCCAGCCGGGCTGGCGGCAGCGCTCGCCGCGGGGCGCTGCGGCGCCCGCGTCATCCTGTGCGAGGAAGATTTTGCGCTCGGCGGCCGCCTGCTTGCCGACGGCGGCACGATCGACGGAATGCCGGCGGCCGAATGGATTTCCCGCACCCTGGCCGAACTCGCCACGCTGCCCGATGTTCGCATCATGAACCGCACGACGCTGTTTGGCGTCTATGATGGCGGCACCTATGGCGCGATCGAACGGGTCAACGATCATCTGCCCTCGCCGCCCAAACACCAGGTGCGCCAGCGGCTGTGGCGGATCGTGGCCAAGCGCTGTGTCGTTGCCGCCGGCGCCATCGAACGGC
This sequence comes from Mesorhizobium sp. BHbdii, assembly GCF_053848045.1. Classification (NCBI taxonomy): domain Bacteria; kingdom Pseudomonadati; phylum Pseudomonadota; class Alphaproteobacteria; order Hyphomicrobiales; family Phyllobacteriaceae; genus Mesorhizobium; species Mesorhizobium sp. BHbdii. Next base: position 711,834 of record NZ_JBSPKX010000003.1, read on the forward strand.
CAATCGTCTTTGCCGGCAATGACACACCCGGCGTGATGATGGCTTCGGCGATGCGGACCTACGTCGCGCGCTATGCGGCGACCCCTGCGAAGAGGATCGCCCTGTTCACCAACAATGAGGATGGCTGGCGCACAGTCGAGACCGCGCTCAGTGCCGGATTGCAGATCGCGGCCGTCGTCGATGCTCGCCCAGATGTGTCCGCCGTGCATCGCGCGCTTGCCGCCAAAGCCGGCTTTCCCGTGCTGAACGGTTCGGTCGCCGGTGTCGAAGGCGGCAAGGACGGTGTCAGGAAAATCTCGATATCGCTGACCGGCGGCGCACGCGCGGAAGTCGAAGCCGACGGACTTGCCGTTTCCGGCGGCTGGAACCCGGCGGTCGGGCTGACCTCATACCATCGCGGCCGGCCGAAATGGCAGGACGATATATCAGCCTTCGTGCCGGACGGCGCCCCTCCGGGCATGGTGGCCGCCGGTGCTGCCAACGGCGCCTTCGGCCTCGGCGCATGCCTGAGCCAAGGGCTTTCCGCCGGTGCGGCAGCGGCACACAGTGCCGGACACAACGGCAATGCCGGCACGCCGCCAGTCGCCGACGACGAGACTTTTTCACTGACTCCGCTCTGGCATGTCGCCGGCAAAGGGAAGGCCTTTGTCGACTACCAGCATGATGTCACCGCTTCGGACATCGAACTGGCGCAGCGCGAAGGCTTTGAATCGGTCGAGCATCTCAAGCGCTATACGACGCTCGGCATGGCCACCGACCAGGGCAAGACCTCGAACGTCGCCGGCCTCGCCATCCTGGCGGCGGTATCAGGCAAGTCCATTCCCGAGACCGGCACGACGATCTACCGTCCGCCCTATGTGCCGGTCGCCATCGGCGCCTTTGCCGGCCATCATCGCGATGAGTACTTCCATGCGACAAGGCTGACGCCATCGCATCACTGGGCAGCCGAACAGGGCGCGGTGTTCGTCGACACCGGCCTGTGGAAGCGTGCGCAATGGTATCCACGCGCCGGCGAGAAGGACTGGCTGGAATCGGTCACCCGCGAGGTCAAGGCGGTGCGCTCTGGCGTCGGCTTCTGCGACGTCTCGACGCTTGGCAAGATCGACGTGCACGGACCGGATGCCGGCGCCTTCCTCGACCGCGTCTACATCAACACCTTCTCCAATCTTGCGGTGGGAAAAGCGCGCTACGGGCTGATGCTGCGGGAGGACGGCATGGTCTATGACGACGGCACCACGTCGCGGCTGGCCGAAGACCATTATTTTCTGACCACCACCACCGCCAAAGCCGGGCCGGTGATGCAGCATCTCGAATTCTGCCGGCAGGTGCTGTTTCCTCAACTCGACGTGCAGCTGACATCCGTCTCCGACCAGTGGGCGCAATTCTCGATCGCCGGGCCGAAGACCCGGGACCTGGTTCGCGAAATGATCGATCCAGCCGAGGATTTGTCGAATGAGGGCTTTCCGTTCTTGGGGGCGCGGGAAGTAGCGCTTCGCGGCGGCATCAAGGCACGGCTGTTCCGCATCTCGTTCTCCGGCGAGATGGCGTTCGAGATTTCCGTTCCCGCCCGCTACGGCGACGCGCTGGTGCGCAATCTGATGCTGGCCGGCAAACAATTCGGCGTGACGCCTTATGGCACCGAGGCGCTCGGCGTCATGCGCATCGAAAAGGGCCATGTCGCCGGACCGGAGCTGAATGGCACGACGACGGCCGCCGACCTCGGGCTTGGCAAGATGATGTCGACCAAGAAGGATTTTATCGGCCGCGTCATGGCCGGGCGCGAGGCGCTGGCGGCAGCGGATCGGCAGGTCGTGGTTGGCATCAAACCGACCGACAAGACGCGCCGCCTGCGCTCCGGCGCACATGTCATTCCGAAGGGCGAGATACCAGGTTTCGCCAACGATCAGGGCTATGTCACGTCGGTCTGCTTCTCGCCGACGCTCGACCAGTGGATTGGGCTGGCGCTTGTCGAGCGCGGCCGCGAGCGGATCGGCGAGATCGTCCATGCGCATGACCCGCTCCGCGGCGAGGATTACGATGTCGAGCTGTGCAATCCCGTCTTTTACGATCCGGATGGAGGGCGCCAGCGTGGCTGAATTTTCGTGGCTTCCCCGCAGTCCGCTGGAGCACGCGCTTGTTGCGGGCGCTTATGGCGCGCGCGAGGTCGCGCCTGGCATTTTCCTCACTGAAGTTCGTAATTTCGAGTTGATCCAGGTGATGGCGCGGCGCGGCAAAGGAGCGGAACTGGCAAGCGCCACCACAGCCCGTTTCGGCATGGCGGCTCCGGAAGTGCCGAAGGCGGTCAGCGCTTCGGACGTGATGCTCATCTGGTCGGGACCGGATCAGTTCCTCGTCTTATCGAAGGGCGGTAAGTACACGATAAACACATTGAGCCAGGCGTTTTCGCAATCCGCCTCGCTGTCGGACCAGTCGCATGCGCGCGCCTGGATCAGCCTCTCGGGAGCCAAGGCGCGCACCATGCTGGCGAAATTGTCGTCGATCGATCTGCACCCGACGGCGTTTCCGATCGGCGCCGCTGCCGCGACGTCGATCGACCATACCAGCGTCAATCTCTGGCGCGGCGATGACGGGCCGGATGGGCAGGCGGTGTTCAATCTTCTGCTGTTTGCAACCTTCGCCGAAAGCTTGTGGCACACAATGCTCGACGCGGCCGCCGAATACGGCGTCGACATCAGGCATTCCGAGGAATTCGCGTAAAATTTCATCCGCGTGTGTGCGGCCGGCACGAAGCCTCACCTTGCCAAGTCCGGCCTTGCTGCCTATTCTTTCTGCTAAAATAATTTCACGTACAGGCAAACTTGTTTCTCTAGGCATAAGGTCGAGATGAGCCAGTCGCCCTACCCCGCCGTCGCCGCCGGACCGCCCCGGCCGAGCCTGATCCTGCGGCCCGGCCAAATGGCGCTGCCGGCTGGCATGGAGCGCTATTTTGTTCACGGCAATGGCGCAGTGCTTATCGACGTCGAGGCCGGCGACACGATCAGCGTGCGCAATGTCGAAGGCGGGCAGGCCTGCGAGCTGTTGGCATGGGACAAGACCGGCGCGACCGATGCCGGCATTTTCGGCGAGAAATCGAACAGCAATGCCGCCGGCATCAAGGCGCTGCTGGCCGATGGCGACGACAGCCTCGCTTCCTTGCGCCGGGGGCTGGAGCGACGCCAGGTGCAGCTGGATCAGGCAAAGACGGTTCGCGTTTTCGGTGGCGCCACCCCTGCCGGCACCGAACAGAGTTTTACCGTAGCCCGCGACGGCTCGATGCTCATCGCCGCCCCGGGTGGTCCTATGCTGGTCGACGGCCATGACACGGCGACGCCGCTCAGCATCATTGTGCGGCGCGCCACCATTCGCCCGGCGGCGAAGTCGCAGCTTGGCGACCCACTCGCCGATCCAGTGCTCGATTTGCGCGTCCATTCCGCGACCGCCGAATCCTACTTCGTCAAAGCCGGCGACTATCTGCAGATCATCGATGTCGACGGGCGCCAATGCACGGACTTCCAGTGCTTTTCGGCGCGCAAGCTCGACAAGGGACGCGACCATCCGCTCGACGTGACGACGACCCGCACGCTGATGGGTTCGAGCTACCCGATGCCCGGCCTGCACTCGAAATATTACGACCAGGACATGGAGCCGCTGGTCGAGGTCGTGCAGGACACTTGCGGTCGGCACGATGCGTTCGCGCTCGCTTGCGCTGCCAAATATTACGACGACATCGGCTACCCCGGTCACCCCAACTGCTCGGAGAATTTCAACCGTGCGCTGTCGGACAAGGGTGTAAATCCTCGCGCCGGCTGGATGGCGATCAACTTCTTCTTCAACACGGCGATCGACGCGCATGGCGTCATGGTTTCCGACGAGCCGTGGTCGCGGCCGGGCGACTATGTGCTGCTGCGCGCCTTGACCGACATCGTCTGCGTCTCATCCGCCTGCCCCGACGACACGACGCCGGCCAATGGCTGGAACCTGACCGACATCCATGTGAGGACCTATTCCGGCCAGCACAAATTCTCGCGAGCGATCGCCAGACGCATGACGCCCGATTCGGAACCGAAAATGACCCGCGAGACATCATTTCATTCGAGCTTTGCCAGGCACACCCGCAACTTCGTCGAGTACAGGGGGTATTGGCTGGCCAACGCCTTCGCCAAGGAGGGGCCGATCGCCGAATACTGGGCCTGCCGGCAGGACGCGGTGATCATGGACCTTTCGCCGCTGCGCAAATTCGAGGTCACGGGCCCGGATTCGGAAGCGCTGCTGCAATACACGCTAACCCGCGACGTGAAAAAACTCGGCGTCGGCCAGGTGGTCTATTCCGCCATGTGCTACGAGCATGGCGGCATGATCGACGACGGCACGCTGCTGAGGCTCGGCAAGGATAATTTCCGCTGGGTCGGCGGCGACGATCTTTCCGGCGAATGGCTGCGCGACACCGCGACAAAACTCGGCCTCAACGTGCTGGTGCGCTCGTCCACCGACCAGATGCACAATGTCGCCGTGCAAGGACCGAAGAGCCGCGACATCCTGAAGGAGATCATCTGGACCTCGCCGCTGCAGCCGTCGATCGAGGAGCTCGAATGGTTCCGTTTCGCCGTCGCGCGGATCGGCGGCGGCAACGGCATTCCGGTCGTCGTCTCGCGCACCGGCTACACCGGCGAACTCGGTTACGAGATCTGGTGCCACCCGCGCGACGCCGAAAAGGTGTTCGACGTCATCTGGGAGGCCGGCCAGCCGCATGGCTTGAAGCCGATGGGATTGCAGGCACTAGACATGGTGCGCATCGAGGCCGGTCTGATCTTTGCCGGCTACGAATTTTCCGACCAGACGGATCCGTTCGAGGCCGGCATCGGCTTCACGGTGCCGCTGAAGACCAAGGCCGACGATTTCATCGGGCGCGAGGCGCTGATCCGGCGCAAGGAAAACCCGCAGAGGAAGCTGGTCGGCCTCGACATCGACGCCAATGTCGCGGTTGGGCATGGCGATTGCGTCCATGTCGGCCGCGCCCAGATCGGCGAAATCACTTCGAGCATGCGTTCGCCGGTGCTGAACAAGACCATCGCGCTGGCCAGGCTCGACGTCACCCATGCCGCGATCGGCACCGAGGTCGAGATCGGCAAGCTCGACGGCCACAGCAAGCGGCTGCCGGCGCGCGTCGTGCCCTTCGCCCATTACGATCCGCAAAAGAGCAGACCGCGCTCCTGACGGTGGCATCCCTTGCCTTCTCCCCCCGGTGAGAAGGTGGATCGGCGCGCAGCGCCGAGACGGAAGAGGGGTGCTGGACGGAGTGCCGTCGGTGCCAAGCTGGATCACCCCTCATCCGACCTCGCTTCGCGAGGCCACCTTCTCCCACAACAAGGGGAGAAGGTAAGAGCGTGTTCCGCATCTGCGATGTGCACAGCTTCACAAAACGCTTGACGTGAAAGCGTGACGGATCAATCTTCACTGCCAAGAAAAAAATACTACTGAGCGGAAACCGCCTGAGCTCGTTTCAACGCGTGCGTCGGTGACGCATCGCGAGGTGTCGGCTGTCGCCGATGGGGAACATCAAAAATGGGGAATCCACGTATATGAGCACAATAGTCTCTGCACTGGTGCCGCCTGCCGAAGGGCAGCTGCACCGCAATATCGATTGGCGCGGCGCCTTCTGGGTGGCGAGCGGCGTTCCCGCCCTTGTCCTGTTTTCGATCGGCGGCATTGCGGGCACGACCGGCAAGCTGGCCTTCCTGATCTGGACGGTGTCCATGATCATGGGCTTCCTGCAATCCTTCACCTATGCCGAGATCGCCGGCCTGTTTCCGAACAAGTCCGGCGGCGCCTCGATCTATGGCGCCACCGCCTGGCTGCGTTATTCCAAGTTCATCGCGCCGCTGTCGGTGTGGTGCAACTGGTTCGCCTGGTCGCCGGTGCTGTCGCTCGGCTGCTCGATCGCCGCCGCCTACATCCTCAACGCGCTGGCGCCGGTGCCGCTGTTTACCGACGCCTCGCCGGAAGTCGCCGCCTATATCGCGGCTAACGCCGGAACGAGTGCCGCCGATGCCATCACGGCGGTGACCGCGGCCGCCACACCGGCGATCCGCAACTGGACGCTCTACGGGCACACGCTGGGTCCGGTCTCCTTCACCTTCAACGCCACTTTCTTCATCGGCGCCGTGCTGATGCTGATCATCTTCTCCATCCAGCATCGCGGCATCCTGGGCACGGCAAACGTGCAGAAATATATCGGCCTGTTCGTCATCATTCCGATGCTGATCGTCGGCGTCGTGCCGATCGTCACCGGCCAGATCGACTGGGCGAATTTTTCGCCGCTGGTGCCGCTGGCGGCCGCCTACGCGCCGGAGCCCGGGGCGTGGAACATTGCCGGCTGGACGCTCGTTCTCGGCGGCATGTTCATTGCCGCCTGGTCAACCTACGGTTTCGAGACTGCCGTCTGCTACACGTCCGAGTTCAAGAATCCCGGCACCGACACCTTCAAGGCGATCTTCTATTCCGGCCTGCTATGCATGCTGCTGTTCATCCTGGTGCCGTTCACCTTCCAGGGCGTGCTCGGCTTGAATGGCATGCTGGCGACCCCGATCGTCGACGGCTCCGGCGTTGCCGACGCACTGGCCGGCATGGTCGGCGGCGGACAGCTGGTCCATAGCCTTCTGGTGATGCTGATGATCCTGGCCCTGGTGCTGTGCATCATGACGGCGATGGCGGGGTCCTCGCGTACGCTCTATCAGGGCTCAGTCGACGGCTGGCTGCCGCGCTATCTCAGCCATGTCAACGAACACGGCGCCCCGACCCGCGCCATGTGGACCGACCTGATCTTCAACCTGGCCGTGCTGGCCATCGCTTCGGCCGACGCGACCAGCTTCTTCTTCATCCTTGCCGTGTCGAATTGCGGCTACATCATCTTCAACTTCCTCAACCTCAATGCCGGCTGGATCCATCGCATCGACAACGGCCATATCGCGCGGCCGTGGAAGGCACCGAGCTGGCTGCTCGGCCTCGGCGCCATCCTTGCCTATGTCAACATGATCTTCATGGGCGCCGGTGCAAAGATCTGGAACCCGATGGCACTGTGGGCAGGGCTGATCACGGCTGGCCTCATCATCCCGGTGTTCTGCTTCCGGCATTACATTCAGGACAAGGGCAAATTCCCCGACCACATGCTGGCTGATCTCGGCATGACCTCATCCGATCTCGCCGTCAGAAAGGCGGGCATCCTGCCCTACCTGACTCTGATCGCCGGCGTCGTGGTGATGCTGCTCGCCAACTGGCTGTTCGTCATCTGACCTCCGCCTCAAAGATTGAGCTTACGATGCGCGCTCGATCCTCTTGCACGTTTGTTCTTGCTTTGTTCCGGCAGTTATGCTAGTGATTTAGCTGTAGTGCCGATTGGCACCGATAACCCGCCGCCGAGGCGGGTTTTTTCGTTTCATGCCATATCTCGCGTGAGACTCAATCGATCTTGATGAACACGCCCTTGGTGTTGAGATACTCGTCGAGGTGCTCGGCACCGCCCTCGCGGCCGTAGCCGCTCATCTTGTAGCCGCCGAAAGGCATGGCCGGATCGATGGCGTGATAGGTGTTCACCCAGACCGAGCCGGCGCGGATTTTCCTGGAAAGCTGGTGGGCGGTGGCGAGATTTTGGGTGAACACCCCTGCGGCAAGACCGTAGGGCGTGTTGTTGGCTCGCTCGACCGCCTCGTCGAGCGTATCGAACGGCAATGCCGAGATGATCGGCCCGAAGATTTCCTCACGCGCGATCCTCATGTCGTCCGAGACACCGGCAAAAACCGTCGGCGCGAGGAAATTGCCGGCGGCCAGCGCACCCTCCATAAGGCGTTCACCGCCGGTGACGAGGGTCGCGCCCTCCGCCGTGCCGGCCTCGAGATACGAGGCGACCCGTTGCAGCTGCTTTTCGGAGACGAGCGGGCCGATCTCGGTCGCCGGGTCGATGCCGTCGCCGATCCTGAGGCCCTTGGCATAGACCGCAAGGCGCTCGACGAACTCGTCATGGATGGAGCGTTCGACGAACAGGCGCGAGCCGGCGATGCAGATCTGGCCGGAATTGGCGAACACCGACATCGCCGCGACCGGCACCGCCCTGTCGAGATCGGCGTCGGCGCAGACGATGACCGGCGACTTGCCGCCAAGCTCAAGCGAGACGCGTTTGAGGTTGCCGGCCGAGGCGCGGACGATCGATTGGCCCGTTGCCGTCGAGCCGGTGAAGACGATCTTGTCGACGCCCATATGCTCGGAAAGAGCGGCACCTGCCTCCGCACCGGTGCCGGTTACGATGTTGACGACGCCTGGCGGAACGCCGGCCTCGTTCATGATGTCGGCGATCAGAAGCGGCGTCAGCGGCGCCTCTTCCGAAGGTTTCAGCACCACGGTGCAGCCCGCGGCAAGCGCTGGCCCGATCTTCCAGATCGAAGCGGCCGTCGGTGCGTTCCAGGGGATAATGGCGCCGACGACGCCGACCGGCTCCTTGCGCGTGAAGGAGACGATTTCGCCCGGCAGCGAGTTCTCAATCGTCTCGCCATGCAGGGACGTCGCCATGCCGGCGTAGTAGCGCAGCATACCGATGACGCGGTTGCGGTTGGCACGGGTACGCACGATCGGCATGCCCATGTCGGTCGTGTCCGAGCGACTGATCTCCTCCCAGTGCTTTTCGAAGAGGTCGGCGATCCTGAGGAGCAGCACCTGTCGCTCGTAAGGCTTATACCGGCTCCACGGCCCGTCGAAGGCCCGGCGCGCCGCGGCCACCGCCAGCTCGATATCACCGCGGTCGCCGCGCGGCACCGTGGCAATGACCGCGCCGGTGGCTGGATTGCGGGTCTCCATGGTGCGGCCCGAGCGGGCGTCGACCCAGGCGCCATCGACGAACATCTGACGGTGGCGTCCGTCGATCGGCTGGCGCAGCGCCACCGGTGTCTGAGCTACGGTCATGACGTCCTCCTCCAGAGCTCTGCCGGTGGGCGGATTTAACCCCTGGACGTCACATCTGCCAACAGCTCTATTCGGCGGCCAGAGCCAGTCGCGGCCTGTCGTCGCTTTCTGCCAGCTCCGGCTCGGCCGCCTGCTCCGCATCCTCGGCCTTCTTGCGCTCCCTGCCGAAGAACAAGGCATAGCCTGCCGGAAGGACGAGGATGGTGAGCACGGTGGCAACGAGGATGCCGCCCATCATGGCATAGGCGAGCGGACCCCAGAAGACGCCGCGCGAGATCGGGATCAGCGCCAGGACCGCCGTCAGCGCGGTCAGCATGATCGGCCGGAAACGGCGGACCGCCGAGCCGATAATGGCCTCCGAGCGCTCCATGCCGGCCGCTATATCCTGGTCGATCTGGTCGACCAGGATGATCGAGTTGCGCATGATGATGCCGAGCAGCGCGATCACGCCGAGGATGGCGACGAAGCCGAACGGCGCACCACTGATCAAAAGTGCCGCCGCAGCACCGATGATGCCGAGCGGACCGGTCGCCAGCACCAGCATCGCCTTGCCGAAATGCTGCAATTGGATCATCAGCAGCACGACGATGACGGCCAGCATGATTGGAGCTTTCGCAGCAATGGAGGCTTGGCTTTCGGCCGAATCCTCGGCGCCGCCCTGGATCTCGATGTTGTAGCCGGGCGCCAGACCGTCGCGCAGGCCTTGCATCTCGCTGTACATCTTCATCACGACATCGTTCGACTGCACGCCATCCGGCAACGTGGCACGCACGCTGATGGTCGGGAGGCGGTCGCGCCGCCACTCGACGCCTTGCTCCAGCACCGGTACGACCTTGGCCACCTGCGACAGCGGCACGAAGCCACCGAAATCCGTCGGGACAGAGACGGAGTCGACCGCCGACAGCAGGTGACGGCTTGCTTCCGGTTCGCGGGCGACGATCGAAACGGTCTCCTCGCCATCGCGGAAATCATCGAGCGGCGCGCCCGACATGGTCGCCTGCAGCATCTGGCGGATGCGCTGCGAGGTGACGCCGAGCGCACGGGCGCGATCCTGGTCGATCACCAGCTTCATCTCCGGCACCGGCTCCAGCCAGTCGTCGTGGACGGCGCCGAGCAGCGGATTTGCCTGGAACTTCGCCTTCACCTCGTCGGCGATGCGGCGCACCTCCTGGCGATCCGGACCCATGACGCGCATCTGCACCGGCCAGCCCGTGGGCGGCCCGAGGAACAGGCGGTCAACCTTGGCACGGACCGACGGGAAATCCTCGGCCAGAATGGTGCGCAGCTTGACGATCAGCCGTTCACGGGCCGGTTCGTCATTGGCCATCACCAGAAGCTGGGCGAAGTTCGGATTGCGAAGCTGCTGGTCGAGCGGCAGGAAGAAGCGCGGCGCGCCCTCACCGATATAGGTGGCGATGAAGCGCTTGTCCTTGTCGTCCATCATCCTGGTTTCGAGTGCCTTGGCCTGCGTCTCGACTTCCTTGATGCTGGTGCCTTCCGGCAGCCAGAGGTCGACGAGGATTTCCGGACGCGACGACTGCGGGAAGAAATTCTGCGGGATGAACTGGAACGCCCACAGGCTGGTGGCGAAGGTCACCAGCGTCATGACCAGCACGATGATGCGGTGGCGCACGGACCAGCCGACGGTGGCGCGAAGCCGGCGGTAGAAGCGCGTGTCGAAGACATCGTGATGGTTGCCGGCGTGTTTTCGCTGCTTGAGGATCATGTGACCGAGCCACGGCGTGAAGTAAACCGCCACGAACCAGGACACGACCAGCGCGATGCCGACGACGTAGAACAGCGTGCGTACGTATTCACCGGCCGTCGAGGCCGCGAAGCCGACCGGGATGAAGCCGGCGGTGGTGATCAGCGTGCCGCTCAGCATCGGGAAGGCCGTCGAGGTATAGGCGAAGCTCGCCGCCTCGATTTTGACCAGTCCTTCCTCGAGCTTGCGCTCCATCATTTCGACGACGATCATCGCGTCGTCGACGAGCAGACCGAGCGCGATGATCAGCGCGCCGAGCGAAATGCGCTGCAAATCGATGCCGATCTCGTACATGATGGCGAAGGTGGCGGCCAAAACGAGCGGAATGGTGATCGCGATCACCAGGCCCGAACGCCAGCCGATCGTCAAGAACGAGACGACAAGCACGATCAGCAGCGCCTCGCCAAGCGCCTTCATGAACTCGCTCACCGCTTCCCGCACGACTTCCGGCTGGTCGGCGATCTGATCGACCGAAACGCCGTAAGGCAACGCTTCTTCGAAGCGGTGATAGGTCGCCTCGACCTCCTTGCCGACATCGGTGACGTTGAAGCCCTTGGCCATGACGACGCCGACCTGGACACTGTCGTGGCCGTTGAAGCGGTATTTGCGCTGATAGGGGTCTTCGAGGCCTGTGGTCACGGTTGCGATGTCGCCGAGGCGCGTCACCTGGTTGCCGGCGCGCAGGCGAAGTTCGCGGATGTCGGCCGCCTCCGTCACGTTGCCTTCGACCGAGATGCGCACCGAACGCTGGCCGGTATCGACCGAGCCTGCCGGATCGACATTGTTCTGGCCCTTGATCGCGTTCTGCAGATCGGTGAGCGTCAGGCCACGCTCGGCAAGCACCTTGGACGAAACGTCGATGTAGAGTTTTTCCGGCTGGTCGCCGATGATCACGGCCTTCTCGACGCCGGGCGTCGTCAGCAGCATGTCACGCGCCTGGATGGCTAGTTTCTTCAGCTCGGGATAGCTGTAGCCGTCGCCGCTGATCGAATGCAGGGTGATGAAAGTGTCGCCGAACTCATCATTGAAGTAGGGCCCAAGCAGCCCTTGAGGCAGCTCATTGGCGATATCGCCGACCTTCTTGCGTACCTGGTAAAAGGCATCCGCGACCTGCGTGGGATTGGTGTCGCCTTCCACCTGCAAGGTGATGATGGCGCTGCCGGCGCGCGTGTAGGAACGGACGAAATCGAGATGCGGCGTTTCCTGCAGCTTGCGCTCGATCTTGTTGACGACCTGGTCCTCCATCTCCTGGATCGAGGCCCCCGGCCAGACAGCCTGGACGACCATGACGCGGAAGGTGAAGTCCGGGTCTTCCTTCTGGCCCATGCGCATCAGGCCGAGCGCGCCGGCAACGATGATCAGGCCGAACAGGAACCGCGCAATGCTCGGGTGCCCGATTGCCCAGCGCGAAAGATTGAAGGGCCGCTTCTCATTGGTGTCGGTGGTCATAGCGCCAGTCCATTTGTCTGATCGTCAGCGCACGCACATGGCATGCCCACTGAGCTTCTAATGCTGGCTTCCGGGCGGCGAGGCTTTCCGAGCGGAGAGACACTCATCGCGGTGGGACGCGGGGATCGATGTGGGGGGCTACATCGACCTGACGTCTCGACAATCGGGCACCTGCCGCCCGGAAACCATGAACCGCATGACCTCGCGGCTTGCGCCGATGCGAGGAAAAGCCGTTTTATTCTTGGCCGTCAGCGCACGCGCTTGGCGGCGTCGCTATCGTCGTCCGCCGATGCGGACTGCTGCACCGCATCGCCGGTCAGCTTGACCTTCAGATTCTCGGTCATGAATTGCGTGCCCGCCGCAACGACGACGTCGCCGGGGTTCAATCCTTCGGCAACATGCACGCCGTCGGCGGTGAATTCGGCTACCTTGATCGGACGCGCATGGACGGTCTCGCCGTTGCGGTCCACGGTCCAGACGATCTGCTGGCCTTCCTTTTGCGCCAGCGCGCTCAACGGGATCGATACGCTCCGCAGGCTGTTGTTGGCCGCCGAAGCCTCGATGTTGGCGGTCATGCCGAGAAGCACGCGCGGATCGTTGGGCAGGCTGACGCGAACGGCAAAGGTACGCGACTGCTGATCGGCGCTGCCGGCGACTTCACGGACCTTGCCATCGAGCGTCAGCGCATCGTCGGACCAGAAGCTTGCCTTGACGTTCTTGCCCGGCTTGAACTGGGCGATATCCATTTCCGGAACGGCGATCAGCACTTCCTTTTCGCCATCGACGGCAACGGTCACAACCGGCGTGCCGGACCCGACCACCTGACCGACATCGGCGGTGACTGATGTGACGATGCCGTCCCTGTCCGCCTTAAGATCGGTGTAGAGGACCTGGTTCTTCGCCTGGTCAAGCGATGAGCGCGCGGAATTCCGGGTGGCGACCGCCTGATCGTAGCTGAGCGTCGCCTGTTCGAGCTGCGATTTCGACGCGAAGGTCTTGGCAAACAGCTGTTCGGCACGACGGCGGGCAAGGCCCGTTGTCTCGACCTGCCGCTCGGCGGCCTCGAGGCTGGCCTCGGCACTCTTGACCGAAAGGGCGTAGTCGGCGAGATCGATGCGGGCCAGAACGTCGCCCGGCTTCACGCGCTGACCGATGTCGACCAGGCGCTCGGTGATCTTGCCGTTGATACGGAACCCGAGATTCATCTCGGTGCGGGCGCGCACCGATCCGGAGTAGGAGAGCTCACGGGTATCGTTTGCCTTGGCGATCTCGACGACCTTGACCGGCCGGACGATGTCCTTGACTTCCACTTTTTCTTGCGAGCAACCGGCGAGCCCAAGCGCCGCGACGACGACCAGTGCCGGTCCCATAGCCGGCAGCCTGTTCATGATGGATTTGGACAAAGGCACTTGCGTACTCCCGAACTGGAGATGGATTGTGGACGCCCTGCGGATGCCGCCGGTCATTTCTTCAAAGCCCTGATGGCAAACTCGATAAGTTCGTCCGGCATCGCCCGATTCTTCTTGGCAAGGCACTGGGCGACCATTTGCGGGTGACAGAGGGTGATGATAGCGGCGCCGAAACACCGCGAAGCGACTTCCGGGTCCTGGTCGGCAAACTCGCCTGCTGCGATTCCCTCGCGGATCACCTCCTCCACCAAGCCGCGGATCCTGTCGATATGCTTCTCGATGACGTGCCAATCGCGTTCGATGGCAACGACCACCATTTCGTGCACCTTCTCCTGGTCGAGCATGGTGTCGCGGGTCCACTGATAATGCGTTTGCACGTAGCGGCGAAGCCTTTCGCTGGCCGTTCCGGGACTATGGCAGGCGTCGTAGGTCAGTTGGTAGCAGGTAGCGAGCATACGGCCGCAAACGGCTTGGTGGATCTCAACCTTGGAGGCGAAGAAACGGTAGATGTTGGCCGTCGACATGCCGAGTTCACGCGCTATGTCGGCGACATTGGTTTTGCCGTAGCCGTAGTGGCGGAACAGTCGCTCTGCGCAATCGAGGATGCGCGCGACATTCTCCTGCCGGACCAGGTCGGCCGTATCGAGGGTATCATGCATCTTGTTTTGTTAACCCTTACGAATGACGAATTTTGAATTTCGTCACTCGTAATTCGAAATCGACCGGATGTCAACAGCGATGTTACCTTCGTTGGGCGACCGGTGACATCTGTTGACACAACTTGGGCGTGAACAGCGTTAATGAAGCCTGCTGCGGGCCGTGCACGGGCCACCCGCCAGGCTCAGGGGATCGGGCGCCTTATTTCATTCAAGACGTGCTCCGTAGCGCGCAGCAATGCGTTATCATCCAAGCCGCGGAAAGGAGAGTTGGGATGACCGTGCTGCGCATCGTCTCGAATATCGCAACAGACAGCATTCCGGATGTTCGGAAGTTCTATACCGACCTGTTCGGGCTCGATGTTGTCATGGATCACGGGTGGCTCGTCACGCTGGCGTCCCGGGAAACAACCATTCCCCAGATCAGCATCGCCAGCGAGGGTGGCTCAGGCACCCCCGTACCCGATCTGTCGATCGAGGTCGACAATGTCGACGAGGTATATCTTCGCGCAAACGAGATCGGTTGCAGAGTGGTCTATGATCTGACCGACGAACCGTGGGGCGTAAGACGTTTCTTCATTGCCGACCCGACTGGCAAGTTGCTCAACGTGCTCTCGCATCTTCGCTAAAGCGCGTCGCATTTGACCGACCTCACGCGACGCGCTTTAGGTCGTTGTTTTGTGCACGTCGTTATCGCAAAACCGCTGCACAGTTTTGCGCGACATGCATTAGGATTGTTCTGCAATTCGGGACATTGACGACCTTCCAAACATTAGCCGAATAACGGAAACGGGCGGCGGTCACCGGAGGAACCATGAGCAGAACAATTCCATTTCATTTCGTCGATGTCTTCGCGGTGGCGCCGCTGACGGGCAATTCACTTGCGGTTGTGGACGGCGGTGGCGAGCTGGCGCTCGAGCTCATGCAGAACATTGCACGTGAGTTCAACCAGTCCGAGACCACCTTTGTCCTGCCGGCGACCCGGGCGGACGCCGATTGGAAATTGCGCTCTTTCACGCCGAAAGGCGTAGAGGTTTTCGGTGCAGGCGGACACAACACGCTAGGGGCTTGGTGGTGGCTCGCTGCGGCGGGGCGGCTCGAGCTGGGCGATGGCCCAACATGGTTTCACCAACAGATCGGCGACTTGGTGTACCCATTGGCCATCTGGCAAAGCCAAGGGAAACTCGAAAAGATCATTATGCGGCAAGAAGCCCCAGTGGCCGGCCGGCAGCTCTCAAACCTTGGCGCTCTTGCCACGGCACTCGGCCTTAATGCTGAAGAAATAGCGGACGTTGTGCCTTGCCAGGTGGTCTCGACCGGTGCTGCCCATCTCCTGGTGCCAATCCGCGATCGCGAAGCCGTCGACCGGATTTCGCCTGATGCCAAACAGCTTTTCGACCTGCTCAAGGAGGTCGGCGGGGAAGGCTGCTACGTCTTCTCACTCGATCCGCTACAGCCCGGAACCACAGCGTATGCACGCTTTTTCAACCCGACTGTCGGCATTTCCGAGGATCCGGCAACCGGTACGGCTGCTGGTCCGCTCGCCGCACATCTCGTTGCACACGGTCTTGCACAGCCCGGCGTAATCAAGGTCGAGCAAGGCACTACTCTTGGACGTACCAGCATCATTGAGGTAGTTGTAGATGCCGGCTCAGTGAGCGTTTCCGGACGCGGCATCGTGGTGGCGAGCGGGGCTTTTTCGATCTAGTCGAATGTGTAGTCCGGTGGCCGCGGCGAACCTGTGCCCGTCCCACAAGTTCGCAGTAGCCCACCATTTGGCGCGGCTATGCGGATGACGTCATTCTGCCACTTGCCTTCGACTTGGATCCGCTTAGGTAGCCGATCTGTTCAGTCTGTTCAGGCTTTCGCCCAGTATGACAAGCGAGATGCCGAGCAGCGCAATGTCCTTGATCAGGAACTGACCGGCGGGACCGAGCGCGGGAAAGCCGAGCGCAGGCTCCCAGATCGGCAGGGCAACCATGATCGAACAGGTGACCAGGAAAATCAGCGCGGCCAATGCCCCACCGGCCACACCGGCGCGCGTCGACCAGGGAGAGGCAATCAGCAGAAGCGCGGTCGCGATCTCGACGACGCCAAGCACATAAGAGGCACCGGCTTCACCAAATACCGGATACATCCAGGCGAGCCAGGGCGTGCCGCTGATCAGCGGCCTCAATGCCTCGATCTCAACGGCCGTGAATTTCATCCCGCCGATCATGAGAAGCGGCAGTATGACCCCGATCAGGGCGAGGATCCGCCCCGCTTTGCTGACCGCGGTGTTCTCCATCGGAATGCTCCTCCTGCTAGATCTTCTTCCGTCGGCTTGGTTCTGTATCGAGGACGATCGGGAGGCACTCGATCCGACACTGAGGGATCTTTTTTGCTCCGTTCATGTTGGCTTAGCTGGGCCAACAATGATCTGACACGGATTATTGGTGCTGACCTGCCTACCCCTTCGCCATCTCCCTCAGCCTGAACTTCTGTATCTTGCCGGTCGAGGTCTTCGGGATTTCGGCGAAGATCACCGCTTTCGGCACCTTGAAGCGGGCGAGCAGCGCGCGGCAGTGATCGATGATCTCGGCTTCGGTCGCCGTCCTGCCCGGCTTCAGCTCGACATAGGCGACCGGCACCTCGCCCCATTTGTCATCGGGCCTGGCGACGACCCCGCAGGAGGCGACGGCGGGATGCTTGTAAAGCGCCTCCTCGACCTCGATCGATGAGATGTTCTCGCCGCCGGAAATGATGATGTCCTTGGAGCGGTCCTTGAGCTGGATGTAGCCGTCGGGATGCCTGACGCCGAGGTCGCCCGAGTGGAACCAGCCGCCGGCGAAGGCCTCGTCGCTCGCCTTGCGGTTCTTCAGATAGCCCTTCATGACGATGTTGCCCCGGAACATGACCTCGCCGATCGTCTCGCCGTCAGCCGGTGTCTCCTCCATCGTCTCGGGGTCCATCACCGTCAGATCCTCGAGCGCGGCATAGCGCACGCCTTGCCTGGCCTTCCTCGCCGCCCTGAGACCCTTCTCCAGCCCATCCCATTCGCCATGCCATTCGTTGACGACGGCCGGGCCATAGGTCTCGGTCAGGCCATAGAGGTGGATGACCGCAAAGCCCGCATCGGCCATGCCCGACAGCACCGCTTCCGGCGGCGGTGCTGCGGCCGTGCTGAAGGTGACCGTCTGCGGAAATTGCCGCTTGTCCTCGTCCCTGGCATTGATCAGCACCGACATGACGACCGGCGCGCCGCACAGATGAGTGACGCCGTAATCGGCGATGGCGTCGTAAATCGGCTTCGGCCGCACCCAGCGCAGACAGACATGGGTGCCGGCCTGCACGGCCAGCGTCCACGGAAAGCACCAGCCATTGCAGTGGAACATCGGCAGCGTCCACAGATACACCGCATGCTTGCCCATGCCGGCATGGATGGTGTTGGCGTAGGTCATCAGTGCCGCACCGCGATGGTGATAGACGACGCCCTTCGGATTGCCTGTGGTACCGGACGTGTAGTTGAGCGAGATCGCGTCCCATTCGTCGTCGGGCATCGACCAGGCGAAATCCTCGTCGCCGCCCGCGACGAAGTTCTCGTAGTCGAGCGTGCCGATCCGCTGGCCCTTGGGATATGGGGCGTCGGCGGCGTATTCGGGATCGTCGTAGTCGATGACCAGCGGTTCTACCTTAGCCAGCGCCAGCGCCTCGCTGACGACATTTGCGAATTCGCGATCGACGACAAGCACCTTGGTTTCGGCATGGTCGAGCTGGAAGGCGATGACCGCGGCGTCAAGGCGGGTGTTGAGCGAATGCAGTACCGCCTTGGTCATCGGCACGCCGAAATGCGCTTCCAACATCGGCGGCGTGTTGGACAACATCACGGTGACGGTGTCGCCCTTGCCGACGCCGCGCCTCTGCAGCGCCGAGGCAAGCTTCAGCGACCGCCGCCAGAAATCACGATAGGTCGTGCGCTGACTGCCATGGATGATCGCGACATGGTCGGGAAAGGTCTTTGCCGCCCGCTCCAGATAGCTGAGCGGCGTCAGCGGCTGGTGGTTGGCTGGATTCCTGTCGAGATCCTGTTCGTAGGGATTGGCCATCCCGTCCTCCCCAATATCGTTCTCGAACCTTCTAACCACAGGCCTCCGCCCCGTCACCATCAACGATGCCACGATAGAGCGCATTTGGCACAATGATGATCTAGATTCCGCGCGCGAAAGGGTATCGTTTACCCCCGCTCGATTTGACTTTTGTCGAGAGCCATGAATAATGTCAGCGAGGAGATGGCATGGCGATCCGACCGGCAGAACAGCTTATCCACAAGGCCGCCTGGCTCTACTATGCCCATGGCCTGCGTCAGGATCAGGTGGCCAGCCAGCTCAAGATTTCCCGAGCCTCGGTCGCCATGTATCTGCGCAAGGCGCGCGAGACCGGCATCGTGAACATCTCGACCTCAACCCAGCTTTTCACCGACGATGTCATGGCGCGCAAGCTCGAAGACGCATTGAAGCTCGATGCCGTCTGGATCGCGCCGGAAAACGGCCATGTGGCCGATCCGTCGACCGACATCGCGGTGTTGGCGGCCAGCGTCTTTCTCGAACTGATCAAGAAGGGCGACCGCATCGGCGTCGCGTGGGGAAGAACCATCTATACGATCGCCGACATCATGTCCTATGCCGATCTGCAGGATGTCACGGTGGTGCAGCTCTGCGGCAATCTGGGAGCCCCCTATTCCTACCGGCCCGATCAATGCACCATGGAAATCGCACGCCGGCTCAACGCCAAGGGGCTCAATTTCTACGCACCGCTGGTGCTGACGACAGAGGAACTGGCACGCGGCCTACGCGCCGAGCCGGTGATCCGCGAGCAGTTGTCGGGCATCAGTGCATGCAACCTGGCGCTTTACTCGGTCGGCACCGTCGACGCCGACAGCCATGTCGTCAAATGCGGCGCGCTGACTGCGAGCGAAATGGAGGTGCTGCGCCGTGCCGGGGCTGCCGGCGTCATCGCCGGGCAGATCATCGACGGGCAAGGCAAAGCGCTCGACTGCAGCTACAACCGGCGGATCATTTCGGCGGAGCTGTCATCGCTGCGCAAGATTGAAAAACGCCTGGTGGTGGTGCAGGAAGACAGCAAATTCGAGCCGCTGGTGGCGGCGATCGCAGGTGGGCTGTGCACGCATCTGGTGGTCGGCGCCCGGATGGCGCGACGGCTGCTCGACCATGCCGGACCGGCGGCGGAAAAGGTCGCCTAGATACGCAAAACGCCGCCGCGGGCGCATTGTCATCAAAGCGTCGCGGCGTTCCTGTTCACAAACAAAGAGAAATCGGACGAAGCGAACATGAAGAACCTGTGGAATGACGGCGACGCGGAGAAGCTGGTTGCCGACTATGCAACAAAGGGCGTTGCCCGCGACCTGGCGCTGCGCGTCTATACGACCAGGCTTCTGGGCGGCGAACCGCGGCTTGTCCTGCATGGCGGCGGCAACACATCCTGCAAGACAAAGGCCACCGACCTCGTTGGCGACGAATGGGACGTGCTCTGCGTCAAGGGCAGCGGCTGGGACATGGGCGTCATCGAGCCGCAGGGCCTGCCGGCGGTCAAGCTCGGCGCCCTGCTCAAGGCGCGGTCGCTCAAGAAACTCTCCGACGAGGATATGGTCGCCCTGCAGCGGGTGAACCTCATCGACCCGTCTTCGCCAAACCCCTCGGTCGAGACGCTGCTACACGCCTTCCTGCCGCATAAATTCGTCGACCATACGCACTCGACCGCCGTTCTGGCCATCGTCGACCAGGATGATAGCGAGGCACTGAGCAAGAAAGTCTTCGGCAACAAGATGGGGTTCGTGCCTTACATCATGCCGGGCTTCGACCTGGCGAAGGCGGCGGCCGATGTCTTTGACGCCGACCCGACGGTCGAGGGCCTGATCCTCGACAAGCATGGCATTTTCACGTTCGGCGACGATGCCAAACAGGCCTACGACCGGATGATCCACTATGTGAACGCCGCCGAGGAGTTCATCGCCAGCCACGGCAAGCCGCTTGCCGAAAAAGCCGCCTTGCCGGCCAGGCTGGCCAAGCCTGCGGACATTGCGCCGATGCTGCGCGGCTCAGTGGCGGTAGCGCGCGGCGAAGGCCGCTTCGACCGCATGATCAGCGATTTCCGCACCTCGGACGCGATCGTCGATTTCATCAATTCGGCAAAGATTGCCGATTATGCCGGGCGCGGCGTATCGACGCCCGACCTGTCGATCCGCATCAAGACCGGGCCGATGGCGCTGCCGGCGCCCGACGCAGACAAGATCGGCGACTACAAATCCGTCATCCGCCAACATGTCGAGAAATTCGCCAGGGACTATCGCGCCTACTTCGAAACCAACGACGCGCTCGATGATGTGAAGCGCACGATGCTCGACCAGATGCCGCGGCTGACGCTGGTGCCGGGCCTCGGCATGTTCGGCCATGGCCGCACGCTTAAGGATGCGAAGATTGCCTCCGACGTCGGTGAAATGTGGATCGAGGCGGTGCGCGGGGCCGAAGCGGTCGGCGATTTCCGCCCGCTGTCCAAAGCCGACCTGTTCCCGCTCGAATACTGGTCGCTGGAACAGGCCAAGCTCGCCTCCAACAAGCCGAAGCCGCTGACCGGGCAGGTTGTGCTGGTCACCGGCGGCGCCGGCGCAATCGGCGCCGCCACGGCAAAGCTGTTCGCCGACAACGGCGCCCATGCCGTCGTCGTCGATCTCGATGCGTCAAGGGCGGCGGAAGCGGCGAAGAAAGCCGGCAACAGTTCGATCGGCATCGGCGCCGACATCACCGATCCGGCGCAGATGCGCGCGGCATTCGACAAGGCGGTGGCCGTCTTCGGCGGCCTCGACATTCTCGTCTCGAATGCGGGGGCTGCCTGGGAAGGCCGGATCGGCGAACTCGACGACGCCACTTTGCGCAAGAGCTTCGAGCTAAATTTCTTCGCCCACCAGTCAGCGGCGCAGAACGCGGTGCGGATCATGCTCGAACAGGGCACCGGCGGCGTGCTCCTTTTCAACACCTCCAAGCAGGCGATCAATCCGGGTCCGAAGTTCGGCGCCTATGGCATCCCGAAGGCGGCGACGCTGTTCCTGTCCAGGCAGTATGCCCTCGACTATGGCGCCCATGGCATCCGCTCGAATGCCGTCAACGCCGATCGCATCCGTTCCGGATTGCTTACCGACGCCATGATCGCCAGCCGTTCGGGCGCGCGCGGCGTGTCGGAAAAGGAATATATGGCGGGCAATCTGCTTGGTCAGGAAGTGACGGCCGAAGACGTGGCCCAGGCTTTCCTGCATCAGGCGCTGGCCGAGCGGACCACCGCCAGTGTGACGACGGTCGACGGCGGCAATATCGCTGCGGCGCTGCGGTAGGCTCAAGAACAGTCCAGATGCAAAAGAGCGGCCCGCAAGCCGCTCTTTCCTTTTGCCTGCGATTAAAAGCTACTTGGCGTTCGGGTTCGGCATCCAGGCCGGCATCGCGACATCGGCATGGGCGAACTGCGGCAGCTTGGCCGAAAGGTCTTCCATGTTCTTGATGTCCTTGTCGATCAGATCCTTCTGGGTGATCAGCGTCGGCGGCACGATGACGTTGTGGCCCGGGTCTTCGCCGGCCAAAAGCTGCGCCAGCGCGCGCACCGAAACCTGGCCGACGACGGCCGGATTGGTGGCGGCGGTTGCCGCCCAGGCGCTGTCGGGCTCGCGCATCGCGGCGATGTCGGAGGTCGAGATATCGGCCGAATAGATCTTGATGTCCTTGTTGAACCCCGCCTCGTCGACTGCGATCTTCACGCCCTTGGCGAATTCATCATAGGGCGCGAACATCACCTTGATGTCGGGGTTGGCCGACAACACCGAGCGGGCCTGGTTGGCGACGGAATTGGCGATCGGATTGTCGAGCGTGCCGAACATCGCCGCCTCGTTGATCCCCGCATATTTCTTCTTGAAGTCAACCCAGGTCTCGTTGCGGCGGTCGAGCGGCGCGATGCCGGCGACATAGACATAGCCGGCCTTCCAGCTCTCGCCATTGTCCTTGATCGCCTGTTCGAGCGCGAGGCGTGCGAGGTCGCGGTCGGACTGTTCGATCTGCGGGATCTTGGGGTTTTCGACGTTGACGTCGAACGCTACGACCTTGATGCCGGCGTCGACCGCGCGCTGGGCGGCTTCCTTCATCGATTCCGTCAAGCCGTGCTGGATGATGATGCCCTGGACGCCAAGCGCGATGGCCTGGTCGACCATGTCTGCCTGGAGGGCGGCGTCCTGACGGCTGTCAAGGACGCGCAGATCGACGCCGAGCGCCTTGGCCTGTGCTTCGACACCGGACAGATAGGCCTGGAAGAAGTCACCGGTCGAGAGATAGCGGACCAGCGCGATCTTGACGGCGCCGGGCTTGTCGAACGGCGCCGGCCTGTCCTGCGCCATCGCCGGGACCTGCATCAGCAGCGCGGCGCCGGCAAGCCCGAGTGCTGCCTTCCCCAAAAGTCTTCTCGTGATCTTCATGTTGTCTCCTCCACTTGTTGAACTCAAATTTCAGCCGGTCGAAATCCTATCTGTCGAAACCCTACCTCTTGCCCCTGCCGGAAAGGGCAAAGGTGAAGACAAGGGCAACCACAAGAACCACGCCCTTGATGAAATCCTGCGTGTAGTAGGGCGCGTTCATCATCGTCAGGCCCTGCAGCAGCACGCCGACAAACACCGCACCGACGGCCGTGCCGAAGGCGTTCGGCTTGGCGGCCCCGAGGACCGCATAGCCGATGAGCGCCGCGGCGACAGCGTCGAGCAGGAGATTATTACCCGAGGCGATGTCGCCGCGTCCAAGCCGGGCAGCGAGCAAAATGCCGCCGATCGAGGCAAAAACCCCTGAAATAACGTAGGCCCAGATTTTGTATGCCTTGACAGGCGCGCCGGCGAGTTCGGCAGCCCGTTCGTTGCTGCCGACCGCATACATCATGCGTCCGAAACGGGTGTATTCGAGAAAAAACCAGATCAGCACCGCAAGCACGAGCAGGACGACTACCGAAACCGGGATGAGGTTGGGGATGAAGAAATCGAAGCGGTGGCGGCCAAGCGCCAGGAAGCCAGCGCCGAACGTGCCGTTGGCGACCGCGCCATCGGGCATCGTCATGCCGGTGGCGATCGAGCGGCCCTCGGTCGGAATGCGCTGCAGGCCGACGAGCAAGAACATCATGCCGAGCGTCGCCAGAAGGTCCGGTACGCGCATATAGACGATCAGCCAGCCATTGATGAGGCCGACAACGGCACCGATCAAGAGACAGGCGACAACCGCGACGACGGCGTTCTGCTCCAGCACCACCATGACATAGGCGGCTGCCATCATGGCGCTGGTGGCGACGGAGCCGATCGACAGGTCGAAGCCGCCGACGACCAGGGTGGCGGTGACGCCGAGCGCCAGCACGCCGGTGATGGCGACCGACTGGAAGATGAAGACGGCGCTCTGCGGCGAGATGAAGCCATCGGCGGCGATGGCGAAATATGCAATCAACCCGAACAGCAGAACGATGAAGCCATAGCGGATGGCATGGTCGCGCGCCGCTGCCATCCTTACCAAACCCGAACTCATGCCCTCTCCATTCCACGTTCCATTATCTGCCCGCCCTCACGCTGCGCTGTGCAACGGTCTGCCCGCCACTTCCGCCAACAAGCGCTCGAGGTCGATGTCGGCGTTGCGGTGTTCGCCAACGATTGTCTGCTCCGACATCACCAGGATGCGGTCGGCGGTCTCCAGCGCCTCGTCGAGTTCAGTGACGAACAGCAGCGTCGCACGGCCGTTCGCGCTCGCCCGCAGCTTGGCCGCGATGTCGCGCCTGGCCGAAATGTCGACGCCCTGAAACGGCTCGTCCAGAATGAACAGCTTTGCCGCCTGCGAGATCCAGCGGGCGACCATCACCTTCTGCTGGTTGCCGCCGGAAAGGGCTGACATTTCGTCCTTCTCCGAGCGGCAGACGATGCCCAGTTCCCGAATCTGCTGGCGGGCGGTGGCGCGCTCGATGCGGCGCTTGAGAACGCCCATACGCGACATCCGCCTGTGGAACGGCAGGCTGATATTTTCCTGGATGTTGAAGTCGCCGACGATCCCGTTTTCGCTCCGGTCCTTGGCGACGAGAAACACGCCGGCGGCGATCGCCTCGCCTGTCGAACCCGGAGCATAGGGTTTTCCGTTCAACGTCATGGTCCCGGTGAGCGGCTTGCGGACGCCAAACAGCGTCTCGGCGAGCGCGGTCTTGCCGACGCCGACGAGGCCGGTGATGGCAACGACTTCGCCATCGCCGAGCGTCAGCGAGATCGGCATGGAGCCTTCTGCAATGCGCAACCCGTCGATCGTCAGGATAGGCTTGGCCGAATTCCTGGCGACGATCCGGTCGAGGTGGATCTTGCGGCCGAGCATGGCGTTGACGGCGCCTTCATAATCGAGCGGCTTGCGGTCGAAAACACCTGAGATGACGCCGTCTCGCATCGAGACGATCCGGTCGGCAAGCCGCCTGATGTCGGACATGCGGTGCGAGATGTAGAGGATCGCGACGCCCTGCTCGCGTAGCCTGTCGACCAGCGCGAACAGCCGGTCGGCTTCGGCGCTGGACAAAGAGGAGGTCGGCTCATCGAGGATCAGGACCTTCGGCTGATGCGCCATGGCGCGGGCAATCGCCACCATCTGGCGGTCGGCCAGCGAGAGATCGCTGATCCGGGCCTTCAGGTCGATGGCCAGCCCCATGCGGTCGGCAACCGCTTTTGCCTCGCGACGCACCCGGCCCGGATTGAACAGGGTCGGCGCGCCGCTGCCGCTCAGCCTGTCGAGCGTCAAATTGGTGGCGACGTCGAGATCGGCGACGACACCGTCATTGATGTTTTGATGAACGGTGACGACGCCGGCGCGGATCGCCTCCGCCGGCGTTTTTGGCGCGAAGTCCTCCGGTGCGAAGTCGTGGCCGGCGAGGCTCATCGTGCCGCCGCCGCGCTCGTAGACGCCGCTGACGATTTTGACCAGGGTGGATTTGCCGGCGCCGTTGGCACCCATCAGCACGGTTACTTCGCCGGCATGCAAATCGAGCGAGACGCCGCCAAGCACCTCGATATGGCCAAAGGACTTCCTCAGGCCGTGCACGCGGAACACGGCATCATTGCCCATTCGTTCCTCCCTGACCATGACGCTAGGGGCTGCTTCGGCAATTGTCAACACGATTGACAATTGCCAGAGGGTTTCCTAGCTTGGACTAACCGCCTTGGCTCCACTATGATGGGAGCACATCAGCGGGAGGGTGAGGATGACCGGGAAATTGCCGTTCGAAGCACTGTCGGTCGAGACATTGGCGGCACGCCTTGGCGGCAACGAGGCGCTGTGTTCGCATATCGGCAAGGACACGGCCCGCTGGAAGGTCCGCGAGGTCGGCGACGGCAATCTGAACCTGGTCTTCATCGTCGAGGGCGCCACGGGTGCTGCCGTCGTCAAGCAGGCCCTGCCCTATGTTCGCCTGGTCGGCGACAGCTGGCCGCTGCCATTGAAGCGCTCCTTCTTCGAGTATCACGCGCTGACGCGGCAGGAAGCGAGAGCGCCCGGTTCGGTGCCGGCGATTTATCATTTCGACGAAGTCCAGGCGCTCATCATCATGGAATATCTGTCGCCGCACATCATCTTGCGGCGGGCGCTGATCGAGGGCCGCCAGTTGCCGAACATCGCCAGGGATATCGGCTTGTTCATGGCCCGCACGTTGTTTCGCGGCTCCGACCTCAGCATGGTGACCAAAGATCGCAAGGCGGATCTGGCGCTGTTCGCCGACAACGTCGAGCTCTGCGATATCACCGAGAATCTGGTGTTCTCCGATCCCTATTTCGACGCCAAGATGAACCGGCATACGAGCCCACAGCTCGACGGCATCGTCGCAGAATTGCGCGCGGACCGCCATCTCAAGGTCGAGGCGCAGCGGCTGAAGCATCTTTTTGCGGCCAACGCAGAAACGCTGCTGCACGGCGACCTGCATTCCGGCTCGATCATGGTCACCGACTCAGAAACGCGGATGATCGACCCCGAATTCGCCTTCTACGGGCCGATGGCCTTCGATGTCGGCATGCTGCTCGCCAATTTCTGGATGGCGTTCTTTTCGCAGCGCGGTCACGAACAGAAGGAAAAGCGCGACGCCATGCGCGGCTATTTGCTCGATGTGACGGTCGAGACGTGGTCGGTATTCCGCACCGAGTTTTCGCATCTGTGGCGAACCGAGCGCACCGGCATGCTCTACCAGAAGAGCCTGTTCGAGGATCAGGGCGACAGGCTTGGCGCCGAACAGGCGCTCGACCACATGCTGCATTCGATTTGGACCGACATGCTGGGCTTTGCCGGCGTCGAGGTGCACCGGCGTATTCTGGGCCTGGCGCACAACGCCGATTTCGAGACCATTGCCGACGAGGATCTGCGCGCCACATGTGAGGCGAAGGCACTGAAATTCGGCCGTCACATCGCCGTCAACCGGCGCCAGATTCACAGCATCGACGAGGTCAACACATTGGCCGCGCTGATCGAACAGGAGAACAGAATTTGAACGTCGGCGACCGTCACTACCGGACCATCTGGCTGAGCGACGACGGCCGTTCGGTGGACATCATCGACCAGCGCTGGCTGCCGCATGATTTCCGCGTGGAAAAAGTCGGCACGGTTGCCGGCATCGCGACGGCGATCCGCGACATGTGGGTACGCGGCGCGCCACTGATCGGCGTCACCGCCGCTTATGGCGTCGCCATGCAGATGGCCGACGATCCATCCGATGCAGCACTCGACGGCATCTGGGAGGTCTTGCACGAAACGCGCCCGACCGCGATCAATCTGCGTTGGGCGCTCGATGAGATGCGAGGTTTCCTGCGGCCGCTTCCATCTGGACAACGCGCCGAGGCTGCTTACCGGCGCGCCGGAGAAATCGCCGACGAGGATGTCGGCCTCAACCGAGCCATCGGCGTTAATGGACTTGAAATCATCAAGGAAATCGCGGTGCGCAAGCGGCCGGGAGAACCGGTCAACATCCTGACCCATTGCAATGCCGGCTGGCTCGCCACCGTCGACTACGGCACCGCCACGGCGCCGATCTATTTGGCAACGGAAGCGGGCATTCCCGTTCACGTCTATGTCGACGAAACACGCCCGCGCAACCAGGGCGCTCAGCTGACCGCATGGGAGATGGCCGGCCATGGCGTGCCGCATACGCTGATCGTCGACAATGCCGGCGGCCATCTGATGCAGCGCGGCCAGATCGACATGGTCATCGTTGGCACGGACCGCACCACCGCCGACGGCGATGTCTGCAACAAGATCGGCACCTATTTGAAAGCGCTGGCCGCGGCCGACAACGACGTGCCGTTCTACGTCGCGCTGCCGTCGCCAACCATCGACTGGACGGTGGGTGACGGGCTGGCCGAAATCCCGATCGAACAGCGTTCCAGCGACGAGGTCTCGCTGGTCTGGGGCAAGACCGCGAATGGCGAGATTGCGCAGGTCCGCATCTCGCCGGATACGACGCCCGCGGCAAACCCGGCCTTCGACGTGACGCCGGCGCGGCTGGTCACCGGATTGATCACGGAGCGCGGCGTCGCCAGGGCCTCGCGCGAAGGCTTGAAGGCGATGTTTCCCGGACGCTGATGATCCGGCTTCATTGACTTTTGAAAGCGGTATCAGCGGATAACCGAGAGTCCAGCCGTTGATTGCCCCATCCGCAGCAAGGGCGCGGCTTGCGTCTCATCCAGAGTAGCTCGTCTCTGACAGCCGGCATTTTTATGACGGCCGATTCTGCGTGTCATCCTGGTGCTCGCCTCGCCAGCACGCGGACAAGTTAAAGCGACGCGATCGTCCGTCGATGCGGTGGGCGATGCTAACAACCTACGACACTGACGAGCGGGCCGCATTCGATTCCTATCCAGTTGCCAAGCCGTGGTAGTGTGATTATACCAGTTGATTAGATGACGATTGGCCGGGCCATCGTTCGAGATCAGGAGTAACGGCTAGATGACAACGATAGCGCTGTTTGGTGCCGGCGGCAAAATGGGTTACCGCCTGTCGACCAATTTTCGCGGCTCTCACTACACGATACGCCATGTCGAGGTCAGCGACGTCGGCCGCGAGCGGCTAAAGACGGGGTTGGGCATCGACGCGGTCAGCGCCGACGAAGCCCTCGATGGCGCCGAGGTGGTCATCCTGGCGGTTCCCGACACCCATATCGGCAAGGTGGCGGCCAGCATCGAGGGCAAGCTTGCTGCCGGCACCATGGTCGTCGTGCTGGACGCCGCAGCACCTTTCGCCGGCCATTTGCCCAAGCGGCCGGACCTGACCTATTTCGTCACCCATCCCTGCCATCCGCCGATCTTCAACGACGAGACCGATATGGCGGCCAAGAAGGACTATTTCGGCGGCGTCAAGGCCAAGCAGCATATGGTCAGCGCGCTGATGCAGGGACCGGAGGAAGATTTCGCCAAGGGCGAAGCGATCGCCAAGATCATCTGGGCCCCGGTCATGCGGTCGCATCGCGTCACGGTCGACCAAATGGCCCTGCTCGAACCCGGCCTTTCGGAGACTGTCTGCGCCTCGTTGCTGGTCGTGATGAAGGAAGCGGTCGACGAGGTCGTCGCGCGCGGGGTCGACCAGCAGGCCGCACTCGACTTCCTGCTTGGCCACATGAACGTGCTCGGCGCCGTCATCTTCGGCGAGACCAAGGGCGTGTTCTCCGATGCCTGCAACAAGGCCATCGAGTTCGGCAAGCCGGTCTTGATGCGTGACGACTGGAAGCGGGTCTTCGAGCCGGAAGAGATTGCAGCGAGCATTCAGCGCATCACCTGAGGCGGGTACATATCATCTGAATTAGTGATTGACTCATCATACCAGTTGGCTTAGCTGTTCGTAAGCTCGGGCCAACCCGGGCCTCGCCAGGGAATTCGAGGCTTGGGCAAGCGGAGGAGGCCGGGACTGGAGGGCGCGACGATCCGTTCAGAGGAAGCCGGCAAACGGTTTTGAAACTGAGGCGATCCGCGATCTCTTGTGCCGCCTGGCGAATTGAAACGCAGACAGTGGCCTGAGTTGATCAGGGCTTTTTCAAACGGGAGGAATCATGAAACTCACTCGCAGAATAACACTTGTGACTTTTGCCGGCATGCTGGCGCTTGGCACCGCCGCACCCGCCTATGCGGCGGATCTCATTGCCATCATCACGCCCTCGCACGACAATCCGTTCTTCAAGGCGGAAGCTGTCGGTGCGGAAGCCAAGGCCAAGGAACTCGGCTACGAAGCGCTGGTGCTTGTCCACGACGACGACGCCAACAAACAGTCCGAGCTGATCGACACCGCGATCGGCCGCGGCGCCAAGGCGATCATCCTCGACAATGCCGGCGCCGACGCCACCGTCGCCGCCGTGCAGAAGGCCAAGGACGCGGGCGTTCCCTCCTTCCTGATTGATCGCGAGATCAACGCCACCGGCGTCGCCGTCGCGCAGATCGTCTCCAACAACTATCAGGGCGCCCAGCTCGGCGCGCAGGAGTTCGTCAAGCTGATGGGCGAGAAGGGCAATTTCGTCGAGCTGGTCGGCAAGGAATCCGACACCAATGCCGGCATTCGCTCGAAGGGCTATCACGACGTCATCGACGACTATCCGGACCTGAAGATGGTGGCGCAGCAGTCGGCCAACTGGAGCCAGACCGAAGCTTATTCCAAGATGGAATCCATTCTCCAAGCTAACCCGGACATCAAGGGCGTGATCTCCGGCAACGATACGATGGCGATGGGCGCCTATGCCGCCCTTGCCGCCGCCGGCCGCAAGGATGTCATCGTCGTCGGGTTCGACGGATCGAATGACGTGCGCGATTCGATCGCTTCAGGCGGCATCAAGGCCACAGTCCTGCAGCCGGCCTATGCGCAGGCGCAGATGGCAGTCGAGCAGGCCAACGACTTCATCAAGAACAAGAAGTCTCCGGCCGAGGAAAAGCAGCTGATGGACTGCGTCCTGATCAATGGCGACAATGCCGCCAAGCTGGAAACCTTCGCGCTGACCAACTGAGCCGGCGTAACATCAATCGCAAGGGACGAGCTTCCGGCTCGTCCCTTGCTTCCATTTACTGGGTGCCCTGACCGCCATGCCGAACAAGCCGACATGTTCGATCCTCGCCGCGCCGCTCCTTGCCGTGACCGTCGGCGTCAGCCTGACCGCCTGCAAGATCCTGCCGACACCGTCAGCGGAAAACGGCGGCAAACCTCCGGCCTTCAATGCGGACAAGATGGTCGGCGATATCTGGGCTGCCAAGGCGGTGCCCTATCTCCAGCAAAAGGCCGGGCCATTTCCCGAGGTTCACGCGCTGGCGAAAGCCGATCCAGCGGCTGCCGGCGCCAAGTATGGCAATCCGAAGAAACAGGCGAATTCGCCATGGACCTTCTCGGTTCGCCTCGAAGGCAAGATTGTTGCGGCGAATACACAGTCACGCGCGGCAACCATGGATGTCGATGCCGACGGCGACGGCAAGGCGGATGCGCGGGTGCAGATCGGACCCGCAATGCGTGGCACCGCGCTACGCGACAGTCTCGACTTCATCCAGTTCAACGATTTCACCAACCAGATCGACTTCGCCCAGTTCGGCAAGGCGTTCAACACTTACGCCGACAAGACAGTGCTTTCCAAGCTGCCGCGCGAAGCGCTGGAGGGCCGGAGCGTTAGGGTTGTCGGCGCCTATGTCATCGGCAGCGGCCAGGACCTGCCGCTGGTGACGCCGGCGGAGGCAGAGATCGGGCCGAAGCCATGACTGCCGCCACCGATCACGATGTCATCCTGACGCTGGAAGACGTCTCCAAGGTCTATTCGGGCACCGTCGCGGTCAAGCGCGCGAATTTCGAGGTGCGCAAGGGCGCGGTCAACGTGCTGGTCGGCGAAAACGGCGCCGGCAAATCGACGCTGATGAAGATCATCGCCGGCGTCGAACAGCCGACGCTCGGCCGCATAATCCTGGAGGGCGAAGAGGTTTCCTTCTCCTCATCCGGGGACGCGGTGAATCGCGGCATCGGCATGGTGTTTCAGGAGCTGAACCTGTTCGGCAACCTGACGGTCGCAGAAAATATTTTTGCCACCCGCGAGATCACCAACCGGCTCCGCAAGATCGATAGCCGAGAACAGGAGCGCCGCGCAGCGGAATTCCTCGAGCGGCTGGAAGCCGGCATCCGGCCGGACATACTGGTCGAGGATTTGCGTATCGGCCAGCAGCAGCTGGTCGAGATTGCCAAGGCGGTTTCGCTCGATGCGCGCATCCTGATCATGGACGAACCGACCTCGGCGCTGAGCGCGGCGGAAGTCGAGATCCTGTTCAAGGTGATTGCCGACCTCAAGGCGCGCGGCGTGGCGATCGTCTACATCTCGCACCGGCTCGAGGAACTGATCCGCATCGGCGACTACATCACCGTGCTGCGCGACGGGCGGATCACCGGCCAGGAGAAGATGAAGAACGTCGACACGCAATGGATCGTGCGGCAGATGATCGGTTCGGACGCCAAGGACTTCGCCAAGGCCGACGGCCATGTTCCGGGCGAAGAGATATTCCGCGCCGAGGACATCTGCCTGCCGCGCGTGACCGGCGGGCTTGCGGTCGATCACGTCTCGCTGTCGCTGCGCGCCGGCGAGATCCTCGGCATCTATGGCCTGATGGGCGCCGGACGCAGCGAATTGTTCGACTGCATCATGGGACGCCATGGCCATGCCACCGGAACGATCTTCATCGCCGGCAAAAAGATCAGAGAGCGCGACACGACACGGCGGATCCGGCGCGGGCTGGCGCTGATCCCCGAGGACCGCCAGCGCGAAGGGCTGGTGTCGATCCTCTCAGTCGCCAGCAACCTGACGCTGGCCAGCCTGTTGCGGTTTGTCCGCCTGTTCCATATCCGTGGCGCCAAGGAAAACCAGGCGGTGACGCAGATGGTGCGGGAGCTGGCGATCAAGGTCGCCAATCCGGCGCAAGAGGTCTCGTCGCTGTCGGGCGGCAACCAGCAGAAGGTGGTCATCGGCAAGGCGCTGCTCACCGGACCCAAGGTGCTGCTGATGGATGAACCGAGCCGCGGCATCGATGTCGGCGCCAAGGCCGACGTCTTCCGCACCATGCGCAAACTGTCCCGCGACGGACTGGGCATACTTTTCGCCACCTCGGATCTCGACGAGGTGATGGCGCTGTCCGACCGGGTCGCGGTGATGAGCAATGGAAAACTGACCGGCATGTTCGATCGCGCCGAGGCGACGGAGGCGGCACTTGTCGCCGCATCGGCGCTTGGCCACGGACCGGTCCCGCGCACGGAGAGCCACGCCCATGACTGACATCCCGGCCAAGGCTTCAGTTGCCTCCGCCTCGAGCGGCTCCGTCCTGCTGACGCTGATGAAGGCGAGGACGTTCATTGCGTTGATCGCCGTCCTGATCTTCTTCTCGATCGCGGCGCCGAATTTCCTGTCGGCCGCCAACCTGATCCTGATGTCGAAGCACGTGGCGCTGAACGCCTTCCTCGCCATGGGCATGACCTTCGTCATCATCACCGGAGGCATCGACCTCTCGGTCGGCTCGATTGTCGGCCTGTGCGGCATGGTCGCCGGCTATCTCGTGCTCAACGGCATCGACCTGCAGGTCGGCTATACGATCTATTTCAACGTCTTCGAAATCGCGCTGATCACGCTGGCGGTCGGCATATTGATCGGCGCCGTCAACGGATTGCTGATCACCAGGCTGAATGTCGCGCCGTTCATCGCCACGCTCGGCGTGCTCTATGTCGCGCGCGGCTTGGCGCTGCTGTCGTCCGATGGCCGCACCTTCCCGAACCTTGTCGGCAAGCCCGATCTGGGTACGACTGGGTTCGGCTTCCTCGGCGCCGGCCGGCTGTTCGGCCTGCCGGTTTCGATATGGATACTTGTCGTTGTAGCACTTGGGGCGGCCTATCTCGCCAAATATACCCCGCTCGGCCGCCACATCTTCGCCGTCGGCGGCAACGAACGGGCGGCGCGGATTTCGGGCGTCAGGGTCAACATGGTGAAGATGTTCGTCTACATGTTCTCCGGCTTCTGCGCGGCGGTCGTCGGCCTGATCATCTCGTCCGAGCTGATGGCCTCGCATCCGGCGACCGGCGAGAGCTTCGAGCTCAACGCCATCGCAGCGGCGGTGCTCGGCGGCACCTCGATGTCGGGCGGCCGCGGCACGATCGGCGGCACCATCGTCGGTGCCTTCGTCATCGGCATTCTCTCCGATGGGCTGGTCATGATGGGGGTGAGCTCGTTCTGGCAGATGGTGATCAAGGGCCTTGTCATCATCGTCGCTGTCGTCGTCGACCAGGCACAGCGCCGGCTGCAGAGCCGCGTGACGCTAATGCAGATGGCAAAGGCGGGCTGATGGCGGCGGAACTGCGTGGAGCGCTGATCGGCTGCGGCTTCTTTGCCGTCAACCAGATGCACGCCTGGCGCGACATCGCCGGCGCCTCGATCGTCGCCATTTGCGACCGCGATTCGGAACGGCTCAGGATAGTCGGCGACCAGTTCGGCATCACGCGGCGCTATACCGACGCGGCAGCACTTTTTGCCGCCGAAAGACTGGATTTCGTCGATATCGCCACCACCGCGCCGAGCCACCGTCCGCTTGTCGAGATGGCGGCGCGGCATCGCGTTCCGGCAATCTGCCAAAAGCCGTTCGCGCCGACGCTTGCCGATGCCAAGGCCATGGCGAAGGCCTGCTCTGACGCCGGCGTGCCGCTCATGGTGCATGAGAATTTTCGCTGGCAGTCGCCGATCCAGGCGGTGCGCGCCGTGCTCGACAGCGGTGATATCGGCACCCCGTTCTTCGGGCGGATCTCGTTCCGCTCGGCCTATGACGTGTTTTCCGGCCAGCCCTATCTGGCGACGGGAAAGCGCTTCATCATCGAGGACCTGGGCATCCATAGTCTCGACATTGGCCGCTTTCTGCTGGGCGACGTTTCGACGATCACGACACGAACCGCTCGCATTAATCCTGAGATTGCCGGCGAGGACGTCGCTACAATGCTAATGGACCACGAGAGCGGCGCAACGTCTGTGGTCGATTGCAGCTATGCGACCAAGCTCGCTACTGAGCCGTTTCCGCAGACGCTGGTCGAGATCGACGGCAGCGGCGGCACGATCCGGCTCGAGCAGGATTACCGACTCACCGTCACCGGCAGGAACGGAACGGCGGTCAGCGACGTCTCGCCACCGCTGCTGCCATGGGCATCGCGACCATGGCACAACATCCAGGAAAGCGTCGTCGCCATCCAAAAGCACTGGGTCAATTGCCTGGCGAACGGGACCGAGCCGGCAACCTCGGGTGCGGACAATCTCAGGACATTGGCGCTGGTCGAGGCCGCCTATGCGGGCGCTGCGAGCCGTGAGCCGGTGCAGCTCGATACTTTGCTGAGATGACCGCCGATGCCTTCCTCCTCTATGGCACGCGCGCCGTCGAGGCCGAGCCGGTCAGGCTACGCGCCGGCGCACTCAGCGCCGACTTCGTCAACGGCAATCTGCGCACCATCCGCCACGGCGGCACGGAAGTGCTGCGCACCATCGCTTATGTCATCAGGGACCGCGACTGGGGCACTTACGAGCCGGCGCTCACGGATTTAGTCATTGACCAGAGTGCCGACACTTTCTCCGTCAGCTATTCGGCAAGTTGCGTCGGACCAAAGGGAAGCCGGCTCGACTTTCGCGCGACGATCGAAGGTTCCGCCGACGGCCAGCTGGTTTTCGACGTGAGCGCGCGTCCCGAAGACGATTTCGAGACCAATCGCTGCGGCTTCTGCATCCTGCATCCGATCGCCGGCCTGGCCGGCAGCCCGATCACCGTCGAGCACACCGACGGCAGCGTGGTGGAAACGAAGCTTCCGCAGCTGATAGACCCCTGGCAGCCTTTCAAGGATTTGCGGGCGATCACCCATGAGGTCCGGCCCGGCGTCACCGCCGAATGCCGGATGGAAGGCGACGTGTTCGAGATGGAGGACCAACGCAACTGGTCGGACGCGTCCTACAAGACCTATGTCCGGCCGCTCGCGCTGCCATGGCCCTATGTGCTGCCTGCCGGCGAGACTGTGCGCCAGACGATCAGCTTGCGCATCTCAGGCGACGTGAAGGCGCCGGCTGCCGCAACAGCCGCCGAACACGTCCGCGTCGAGCTCGGCGAAGCCGGACCGGCACTACCGGATATCGCCGTGATCATCTACCCGGATGAGGTCGAGGCGGCGCTGGCAAACCTTCCGACGCTGTCCGCGCTTGGCCCGCAACAGCTGACGTTCCACTACGACCCGACGCGTGGCCACGGCCTCGAAGCCTTGCAGTCCTATGCCCGGCTCGCCGCAGCCTGCCCGGTCGAGACGACGCTTGAATGCGTCGTTTCCTGCGTTGGCGATCTCGACGCTGAGCTTTCAGGCGTCGCCGATGCGGTGCGACAGGCCAGGCTGAAGCTCTCGGCCATCGCCGTTTCGCCCTCGGTCGACCGGCAGTCAACGCCGCCGGGCAGCGCATGGCCTGAATGTCCGCCGCTCGAGGACGTCTATGCCGCCGCGCGGCGCGCCTTTCCCGATATCCGCCTCGGCGGCGGCATGTTCAGCTATTTCACTGAGTTGAACCGCAAGCGCGTTCCCGCCGACTTGCTCGATTTCGTCACCCACTGCACATGCCCGATCGTGCACGCCGCCGACGATCTCAGCGTCATGCAATCGCTGGAGGCGCTGCCTTTCATCACCGCATCGGTGCGGGCGATCTTCGGGCCAAAACACTACCGGATCGGCCCATCGACCATCGCCATGCGGCAGAACCCCTATGGCGGTGCGACCAAAGCCAATCCGCACCGTCAGCGCATCGCCATGGCCGACCGGGATCCCCGCCATGCCGGCATGTTCGCGGCAGCATGGACGATCGGCTATGCCGCGCGCGTCGCGCCGGCCGGGCTGGAGATGCTCACGCTGTCCAGCTTCACCGGACCGTTCGGCGTGCTGGCGGCATCCGGGGAACCCGTCGGCGAAGGGGAACCCCGGCCGATTTTCGAGGCTATCAAGGGGCTTTGCGAACTGGCCGGCTTCAGGCACTTAGCGGCGAGGACTAGCGATGAGACGCGGGTGCTCACGCTGGCCGGCCGTTCTTCCGCGGGTCAGACCGTCATTTGGCTGGCGAATCTGACGGCGAGCGAAGTGACGGTTGATATCTCCGGGTTCGAACGACGCCACCTTGTGATGCCGCCTTACGCGATCACCCGGATCGGGTGAAATCAGTTGCCGGAATTCATCACATAGAGCGCGCGCGAGCGCTCGAGGTGCTTGATCATCGCCTTCTCGGCTCCGTCGGCATCCTTCTGCTCGATGCGCCCGATGATCTCTTCGTGCTCGGTCAGCGTGAAGTTTTCCTTGCCGGTCCAGATCAGCATCTCGGTGTGATATTCCTTCAGCCAGCCAAGCATCGCTTCGCTGACCGCGACATAAATCGGGTTGCCGGATATTGCCGCAATCTGGGTATGAAACTTCATGTCCGCGGATATGAAGGCCTCGGAATCGCCGCGAAAGCTCCGCTGTTCGGCAACGGTGGCCCGCAGCCGCTGAACGTCCTCTGCTGTGGCCTTTTCGGCGGCCTCCCTGACCATGCCGCGCTCGAAGAAGATGCGCGCGTTCTTGAGGTGCTCCAGCGTGTCCTTCGACGACGACAGGATGATCTTGGCCGCGCCATCGACCTGTTTGATGATCGACTTGGCGGTCAGCTGAAGCACCTTCGCCCGCTCGCCATGCGAGATCGCGACGAGACCCATATTGCTCAACGCCTGCATCGCTTCGCGGATCGCCGGCCTGCCGACCTCGAAGCGCTCCATCAGTTCGCGCTCCGACGGCATGTCGTCGCCTGGCCGCAATTCGCCGCTGGTGATCAGGCGCTTCAGCCTCAAAAACACTTCGTCGGAAAGCTTGCGCCGGACGATCGGCTCCGAACGGTTCATCGTCGCGAATCACTCCTTGACCGGTGTCTATTTAGCATTGTCGCCTCGATTCCCGGAATGCCTGCGCGAGAGCAGGATATCGCTTGCAATGCTTATGTACTCATTATACCAGATTTCAAATATCGGGGAACTTCTTTCGAGCTATGATCACCCTCACCTATCGCGTCGAGACCTCGGCGAGCATCGAGGCGCTGGCGACCAAGATCGCAAGCGACCAGTCGACCGGAACCTTCGTTGCGCTGGCCGGCGAGACCGAAGAGCTCAAGGCGCGGGTGGCGGCACGCGTCCTGGCGATACGGTCTTTGCCGGACGCCGATCGTCCATCGCTTCCCGAAGCCAGCGACGGGCCCTTCAAGCGCGCGGATGTCGACATCGCGTTTCCGCTGGATGCCATCGGTACCGATCTTTCGGCGCTGATGACCATCGCCATCGGTGGCGCCTATTCGATCAAGGGCCTGTCCGGCATCCGCGTCGTCGACATGAAGCTGCCGGATGAGTATCGCAGCGCCCATCCGGGTCCGCAATTCGGCGTCACCGGCAGCCGCCGACTAACCGGCGTGGAGAACCGCCCGATCATCGGGACGATCGTCAAGCCGGCGCTGGGGCTTCGACCGCGCGAAACGGCGGAGATGGTGGGTGAGCTGATCGCCGCCGGCGTCGATTTCATCAAGGACGACGAGAAGCTGATGAGCCCGGCCTATTCGCCCCTGTCGGAACGGGTGAAGGCGATCATGCCGCTCGTCCTCGACCATGAGCAGAAGACCGGTAAAAAGGTCATGTATGCCTTCGGCATCTCGCATGCCGATCCTGACGAGATGATGCGCAACCACGATCTGGTGGCGAAGGCCGGCGGCAATTGCGCTGTGGTCAACATCAACTCCGTCGGCTTCGGCGGCATGGCTTTCCTCAGAAAGCGCTCCAGCCTGGTGATCCACGCCCACCGCAACGGCTGGGACATTCTCACCCGTCACCCCGGGCTTGGCATGGATTTCAAGGTCTGGCAGCAGTTCTGGCGGCTGCTCGGCGTCGATCAGTTCCAGATCAATGGCATCGCCTCGAAATATTGGGAGCCGGACTGGTCATTCGTCGAATCCTTCAAGGCGGTGACCACGCCGATCTTTTCGCCTGATGATTGCGCGTTGCCGGTCGCCGGCTCCGGCCAGTGGGGCGGACAGGCCCCCGAAACCTACCGGCGAACCGGCCGAACGGTCGATCTTCTCTATCTCTGCGGCGGCGGCATCGTCAGCCATCCGAACGGGCCGGGTGCCGGCGTGCGCGCCGTGCAGCAAGCCTGGCAGGCGGCGGTCGATGGTATCCCGCTGGCGGAGTTCGCGCTGACCCATCCCGAACTGGCGGGATCGATCGAGAAATTCGGCGACGGCAAAGCAGCCTGACCCCATGCAAAATCTGCTTCTCAGCTACTATGGCGATGATCTCACCGGCTCGACCGACGTCATGGAGGCGCTCGAGCTCGGCGGCGTGCCGACCGTGCTGTTCATGCGCCAGCCCGACGAGGCCCTGCTTTCGCGGTTCCGGCATTGCCGTGCCATCGGCCTGGCCGGCACCAGCCGAAGCGAGACGCCGCAATGGATGGACACGCATCTGCGGGGCGCCTTGGCCTGGCTGAAGACCCTGAACGCCGAGATCTGCCATTACAAGGTCTGCTCGACTTTCGATTCCAGCCCGGCGATCGGCAGCATCGGCCGGGCGATCGAGATTGGCCGCTCGGTGTTTAGCCAAGACAGCGTGCCGCTGGTGGTCGGCGCGCCGCAGCTCAAGCGCTACACCGCCTTCGGCCATCTGTTCGCGGCCTACCGCGAAAAATACTTCCGTATTGATCGCCATCCCGTGATGAGCCGCCATCCGACCACGCCGATGGATGAATCCGATTTGCTGATCCATCTGTCGCGCCAGACAGACCTCACCTCGGGGCTGGTCGACCTCGCGACGCTGCAGTCAGCGTCCCGATCGGAAGTGTTCGATCGGCTGACCGAAAATGGCAGCGATATCGTGCTTTTGGACGTCGACAGCCGCGAGACTCAGGCGCTTGCCGGCAAGGAGATATGGCGCGTTCGCACGCCGGGCGGCTATTTCGTCGTCGGCTCTTCCGGGATCGAATATGCGCTGCTGGCCGAATGGGCGTCGAACCATACCGTCAGTGCCGAGCCCAGCTTTTCGCCGCCGGGCGCGGCCGACCGGATCGCGGTGGTCTCGGGCAGTTGTTCGCCGACAACGGAACGACAGATCCGGCATGCTCTGACGGACGGTTTCGACGGGATCGAGGTGGACCCTGTCGAACTGGTCTCAGAGGATTCCGACAAGGCGATCGCTCGCGCGGCAGCAAGCGGTCGCGCCAGTCTGGAGGCCGGGCGCAGCGTCGTCCTCTACACGGCGCTTGGACCAGCAGCCGACCGCGGCGCCGAAATCGACCGGCAGGCAGGCGCCCGCCACAAGCTTGGTCGCGGCCTCGGCGAACTTCTTCGCGAGCTGACGATCGAACAAAAGTTGCAGCGCGTGGTCATCGCCGGCGGCGACACGTCGAGCCATGCACTCGGCCAGATGGGCGTCGATGCGCTGACGGTGCGGATGCCGCTGCCCGCCTCACCAGGTTCGCCCCTCTGCGTCGCCCACTCGCGCGTCAAGACGATCGATGGGCTGGAAGTTGCGCTCAAGGGCGGACAGGTCGGAACCGATCGCTATTTCTGCACCATTCGCGATGGGCTCAGTGATTGACAGGAGGCGCGCTGGATTTTCCTGATCTCACGACTTCTTGAACACGGCGCGGTTACCAACCCACGATGCCTGTCCCACATAAGCCGCCGTATGCGTAGCGGCGGGGCGGCGCACAGCGCTCAAGCCGGAGCTGACCCCGGCTCCGCGAGTGAACCAGCGGGATGCCGCGATGTCATTCAGACCGTTGCTTGGTAACGGACGGGTTCGGAGCCAGGAAGAGAAATCGGAGCCCCTGCAGACCGCGTCGTGGGGCAGCTCCTCGATTGTATTCGACAGTCGGCGGTGGGCGTGCCGGGAGGCGGAACTCCGCTGGACAGCCCCTCATCATCTGATCGTGCTGACCGAAGAAGGCGGAACGTCCCATACATCTATCCGGCACGAGGCAAGATCCCTCTATGACGGAATGGATCGTCCCGGAGCCCTCACCTTCGTCCCCGCAGGCGCGGAGCGGCTCGGCTTCTATCGCGATGTAAACCTCTCCTATTCAGCCTTATGGATCGATCCCGATATCGGGCTTCCCGGATGCGAACGCCTGAGAGATTTGCCGATCCTGGTGAACAAGGAAGACGCGGTGATCGCCACGCTGCTGAGTTCGCTTCGCGACGAGATGGCAAGTGGTCACAGGCCGGACACTGCCTATGTCGAGCATCTGGTCGCCCTCGTCTGCCTCCGCGTGGCCATTCTGAACCGGGATCAACATCCTTCTCTGCGTCACGGCTGCCTCAGCCGTCGGGCGCTTGGTCGAGTTCGGGCTTACATCGATGCACATATGCATTCCGACGTTTCGCTAAGCGAGCTGGCAGCCGTCGCGGGCATGGCCGTCGACAGTTTTGCACGTCGTTTCAAAGCGACGACCGGCCTTGCACCCTATGCCTATGTGATCGAGGAACGCGTGCGGCGAGCGGAGATGCTGCTGCGCGAAACGGGTTTGACGATCGGTAGCATTGCCTTTCGGCTCGGCTTTTCAAGCCAAAGCCACTTCACCACGACGTTCCGGCGTCTCAGGGGGATGACGCCTCGGGCCTATCGGGTGAATTCTTCTCCGGAATCCTGACAATGCCGCCGGTTTCTTGAAAGAAAGCCGCCGGCCGCACCCCCACCTCCAGTGTCGATGAGTGACAGAACTGCGACTGGGAGATCATGCATGGCCAGAACAGACAACAGGAGCGGGCCGACTCGTCGGATGGTGCTGGAGGGCGGGGTGGCGACCGGCGTGCTCCTGGCTACCGGTATACCGGTTGACGCCGAGCCGGCCGACAGCGTCACGGCGGCCGCCTCGCCCACGCCGGTACCGACGATGCCGATGTCCCTGCGGATCAACGCGAAGGATTTTGCCGTCGAACTCGACCCGCGGACGACGCTGCTCGACGCCCTGCGCAACCATCTCGGTCTCACCGGCTCGAAGAAAGGCTGCGACCACGGCCAGTGCGGCGCATGCACGGTGCTGGTCGACGGGCGCCGGATCAATTCCTGCCTGACGCTTGCCGCAATGCATGAAGGCGACGAGATCACCACTGTCGAGGGCCTTGCCGAGGGTGACCGGCTGCATCCGGTGCAGGCCGCCTTCGTCGCCCGCGATGGTTTCCAGTGCGGCTATTGCACGCCGGGCCAGATCTGCTCCGCGGTCGGTATGCTGGGCGAGGCCAGGGCCGGCTGGCCGAGCCACGCGAGCGCGGACGTGGCGGCGGCTTCTGGCGCTCTCAGCGATGCCGAGATCCGCGAGCGGATGAGCGGCAACATCTGCCGTTGTGCCGCTTATCCGAACATCGTCGCTGCAATCCGCGACGCGGCAGAGGAGGCGTGAGCAATGCGGTCCTTCACTTATGAACGTGCGGCAAATGCCGAGCAGGCAGCCGCCGCGGTTGCGGCCCGGCCGGGCGCCAAGTTCATCAGCGGCGGCACCAATCTGCTCGACCTGATGAAGCTCGAGATCGAGCGCCCAGCGCATCTCGTCGACATTAGCCGGCTGCCGTTCGATCGGATCGAGGAGACGGCGGAAGGCGGGCTTCGGGTCGGCGCCCAGGTCCGCAACAGCGATCTCGCCGCCGATCCGCGGGTGAGGTCACGCTACCCGATGCTCACGCAAGCGCTGCTGGCGGGAGCGTCCGGCCAGATACGCAACAAGGCCTCGACCAGCGGCAATCTCCTGCAGCGCACACGCTGCCCCTACTTCTACGATCGCAACATGCCTTGCAACAAGCGCGAGCCGGGTTCGGGCTGCGCGGCGCTTCAGGGCTTCAATCGCATGCACGCCGTACTTGGCGCGAGCGAAGCCTGCATCGCGGTGCATCCCTCCGACATGGCGGCCGCCATGTCCGGGCTCGACGCCAGGATCGAGACCATATCACCCGGCGGCGAGACCCGCACGATCGCGATCGGCGATTTCCACCGATTGCCAGAGGCGATGCCCCATGTGGAAACCGTGCTCGGCCACGGCGAAATGATCGCCGCGGTTCCCCTGCCGCCGCCGCCACCCGGCCGGCAGGTTTACCGCAAGGTGCGCGACCGTGCCTCCTACGCCTTCGCGCTGGTGTCGGTGGCAATAATCGTCGAGAAAAGCGGCGACCGTGTCCTAAGCGCTCGGATCGCCATGGGCGGCGTGGCAGCGAAGCCCTGGCGCGCAACGGAGGCGGAGCGCATGCTCGCAGGAGCGGCGGCGTCCGACCGCGCCTTTACCGATGCGGCCGAAGCCGCGCTCGCCGGAGCCGTCGGATATGGCGGCAATGATTTCAAGATCCCGCTGGCGAAACGGACGATGCGGCACACGCTCGCTGCCGCCGCCGAGAGTGCATGAGGTGACACCATGACAGAGACGAAGACCAGCGAGATCCGTCCTTCCGAAACACGCAATGGCGTTATCGGGCGCCCAGTCGACCGCATCGACGGTCCGCTCAAAGTGACAGGTAATGCCACCTACGCCTACGAGAATGCGCTGGATGGCACAGCCTATGGCTATATTCTCGGCGCCGCCGTCGCCAAGGGGCGCATCGCCGAGATCGACACGGCCGAAGCCGAACGGGCGCCGGCAGTGCTGCTCGTCATGACGCACCGCAATGCGCCGGCCCAGCCGGATTTCGGCCCGGCGGTCACGCCGACCGTACCGGAGGTCTTCACGCGCGCCCGCCCCGCGCTCAACAGCGACCGGGTGCGCTACTACGACGAGCCCGTCGCGCTGGTCGTTGCGGAGACGTTCGAGGCGGCACGCGCTGCGGCGGGCCTCATCAAAGTGCGCTACGACGAGGAGCCGGGCCTCTACGATTTGCCGGGGCGTGTGGCCGACGCCTATGCACCGAAGCGGACCAACGCCGGCTTCGAGACCGACAGTGTGGTCGGCGACTTCGAGAGCGCCTTTGCGGCGGCTCCGGCCAAGATCGATGCCACTTACCGGACGCCCTTCGAACATCACAATCCGATGGAGCCCCATGCGACGCTCGCCGCCTGGTCAGGCAACGAGCTGACGATCCATACATCGGCGCAAACCCTGGCGAATTTCCGGGCGGGGATCGCCAGCACGCTTCGCATCCCGCCCGAGCGTGTGCGCATCGTGAGCCCGTTCATCGGCGGAGGCTTCGGCTCCAAGCTGATTGCCCATTCCGATACAATCCTGGCCGCGCTTGCAGCGCAGGTCCTGCAGCGTCCCGTTAAGATCGCGCTGACGCGACAGCAGATGTTCGCCAATGCCGGTCACCGCGCAGAGATGATCCAACAGGTACGTCTCGGCGCAGACACCGATGGGCGGCTCACCGGGGTCGCGCACGATGTCT
Source organism: Mesorhizobium sp. BHbdii (assembly GCF_053848045.1). Lineage (NCBI taxonomy): Bacteria > Pseudomonadati > Pseudomonadota > Alphaproteobacteria > Hyphomicrobiales > Phyllobacteriaceae > Mesorhizobium > Mesorhizobium sp. BHbdii. The sequence goes on from NZ_JBSPKX010000003.1 coordinate 755,540, forward strand.
GGTCCGCAACGTCCAGCTTCGAGGAGTACTGCGAGCAAACGGCAGTTTTTGCCCGCTCGCTCTACGCGGCGCCGAACCGTCTCACCCGCCATCGCCTGGTTCCGCTGGATATCAACCGCGGCGAATGGATGCGCTCGCCCGGCGAAGCGCCCGGCATGCTTGCTTTCGAATGCGCCATGGATGAGCTTGCCGAGCGGCTCGGCCTGGACCCGATCGAACTCAGGATCCGCAACGAACCGGAACAGGATCCCGAGCGCGGCGTGCCGTTCTCGACCCGCAATCTCGTCGCCTGCATGGAGGACGGCGCCCGCCGTTTCGGTTGGGAGCGGAGAAACCCGACACCCGGCCGCACCCGAGAGGGCCGAAAGCTCATCGGCTACGGCATGGCGGCGGCGATCCGTCCGAACTACATCGGCGCGGCGACGGCGCGGGTTGCACTCGACCGGGCCGGTCGGGTGACGGCGCGGCTCGACATGACCGATATTGGGACCGGCACTTATACGATCCTGACTCAGATCGCTGCGGAAAATCTCGGCGTGCCGATCTCGTCCGTCAAAGTGGAGCTCGGCGACAGCCGCTTCCCGCGTACCTCCGGCTCCGGCGGTTCCTGGGGCGCGGCAAGCGCGGGTTCGGCGCTGCATAACGCCTGCAACGCCCTCAAGCAACGGATCGTGGAGGCGGCGCGGTCGAGCGAAGCCTCGCCACTGCACGGCGCGAACGCCACCGAGGCAAGCTTTGCCGACAGCGAAGTCAGGTTCGGCCAGCGGTCGGCAGGCCTGGCCGACCTCATCCGGAGGATCGCTCCGGACGGGCTTGAGGCCGAAGGCTCCGTAGCCGCAGGCGCCGCCACCCAGTCATACAAGGCTTACTCGCAGCATTCCTATGGAGCACATTTCGCCGAGGTCGCAGTCGATTGCGATACCGGTGAGATCCGCATGCGCCGGATGCTGGCTGTGATGGGCGCGGGCCGTATACTCAACGCCAAGACCGCTCGCTCGCAAATCATCGGCGGCATGACCTGGGGGATCGGTGCGGCGCTGATGGAGCAGACGGTGCTCGACCGGCGCTACGGCCACTTTGTCAATCACGACCTTGCCGAGTATCACGTCCCGATCAACGGCGACGTTCCCGACATGGAGGTCGTCTTCCTCGACGAGCATGACGACAAGGCCAATCCACTTGGCGCGAAGGGCCTCGGCGAGCTCGGCGTCTGCGGTGCGGGGGCTGCTGTCGCCAATGCCATTTACAACGCAACCGGCGTGCGAGTGCGTGAATTTCCCATCACCTTGGACAAGGTGCTGCCGGCCTTGCCCGTGATCGCGATTTAACGCTGCAAGTTATCAGCTCCTCCCTTGCCCTCAAGGGCGATCAGGTCGGAACGTCGTCAAGGTTCTCAGCGCGGCGGTAAAAGTCCTGCTTTCGCACAACTATCATGACGGCGCGGAACATCACCGCTTCTTCTTCAAGCACTTCAAGCTCAAGGGCAAAGAGGCGGCCAATGCCTGCATGCAGATCCTGGCCGCGCGGGAACGTATCGCCGCTGAAATGTCCGTCGCCGGGTAGAAATCCGGGTAACACGCTGTACTATCTGCGAAATACGAAACTCGGGAGGATGCAGGTGCAGACCAAGAAGATCGTCAACGACGGCAACCGCACTGTCGACGAGATGCTGGAAGGAATCCTGGCCGCGCATCCCCGCCATCTCAAAAGCGCGGAGGGCAGCCCACGCTCGATTATCGCCCGCGATGGACCTCGCCAGGGCAAGGTCGGCCTCGTCATCGGCGGCGGCTCCGGCCACGAGCCGACCTTCCTTGGTTTCGTCGGCAAAGGCCTGGCCGACGCGGCGGCGATCGGCAACGTCTTTGCCTCGCCGCCGCCCGACCCGATCCTCGAATGCGCCAAGGCGGCCAGCGGCGGCGCCGGCGTTCTGTTCATGTATGGCAACTATGCCGGCGACGTGATGAATTTCGACATGGCCGCCGAGATGGCGGCGATAGACGATGTCGTGGTGCGCACCGTGCTGACCACTGACGACGTGGCATCGGCGCCGCGTGACCAGAGGCAAAAGCGGCGCGGCGTTGCCGGCAATTTCTTCATCTTCAAGGCCGCCGGTGCCGCCTGCGACCGGATGCTCTCATTCGATGAATGCGAACGCATCGCCAGGAAGGCCAACGATCACACCTTCACCATGGGCGTGGCGCTGTCGCCCTGTTCGCTGCCGCAGACCCGCCGGCCGAATTTCGAGATCGGACCGGACGAGATGGAGATCGGCATGGGCATTCATGGCGAGCCGGGCATCGCACGTGGAAAACTGAAAACGGCCGACGAGATCACTGACGAGATGCTGGACAAGATCCTCGACGAGATGGCGCCGGCGCATGGCGACAAGGTCGCCGTGCTCGTCAATTCGCTCGGCTCGACGCCGCTGATGGAGCTTTACATCATGAACCGGCGCGTGAAGCGTCGGCTGGATGACATCGGCGTGTCAATTCACGCGACATGGGTCGGCAACTACTGCACCTCGCTCGAAATGGCCGGCGCCTCGGTGACGCTGATGCATCTCGATGCCGAATTGCAGACGATGCTCGACCATCCTTGCGACTGCGCCATGTTTCGCGCCGGCTGAAAGTAGCATCCATGACATCCATCGATACGGCCGATCTGAAAAGAATGTTTGATGAAATCGCAGTGGCGATCGAAGCCGACAAGGACAGGCTCTGCCAGCTCGACGGCGTCATCGGCGACGCCGACCATGGCATTGCCATGGGGCTCGGTTTCGGGGCGGTGCGCGATGCACTCGCTTCGCTCGAGCTCGCGGCGACCGAGCCGACAGCTCTCCTCAACACCGCGGCCAAATCGTTCCTCAACGCTGTCGGCGCCTCGTCGGGCCCGCTTTATGCGACCGCCTTCATGCGAGGTGCGGCCGCCGTCAAGGGCAAGGCGACGCTGGCGAGCGCCGACGTCATCGCCCTGTTCCAGGCGATGGCGCAAGGCATCCAGGATCGCGGCAAGGCCGAGATCGGCGAAAAGACAATGGTCGACGCCTGGCTGCCTGCGGCTGAGGCGGCTGCGGTCGCGCATGCCTCCGGCAAGACACTGTCCGAAAGCCTAGCAGCCGGCCTTGAAGCAGCCGAACGGGGCGCCGAGGCGACCAAGGACATGATTGCCGCGAAGGGTCGCTCATCGCGGCTTGGCCAACGATCGCTAGGGCACATGGACCCCGGCGCCGCGTCGGCCGTCACCGTCATTGGCGCGATGCGGAAAAGCTTGGGTTAGCCCAGCTTCGCCGCGTCGAGCCTGTCGATGGCCTGGACATTGCCAGCCGACGGTCCCTTTTCGTCGAACTCCGATGCGAGCCAGGCGTCGACGATCGACTTGGCCAGTTCCGGGCCGATGACGCGGGCGCCCATGGTGATGATCTGGGCATTGTTGGATTTCGCAGCCCGCTCGGCGGAGTAGGTGTCGTGGGTAAGTGCTGCGCGAATGCCGGGCACCTTGTTGGCCGAGATGGAAACGCCGATGCCGGTGCCGCAAAACAGGATGCCGCGATCGTTCTCGCCGTCGAGGATGGTCTGGGCGAGCTTCTGCGACAGGTCGGCATAGTAGCCCGCCTGGCTAAGGTCGCTGACGGTGAGACCGGGTTTGGTGGCGAGATGCGCGGCAATGACGTCGAGCAGCGGCTTGCCCGCGCTGTCGGCTCCAATGGCTATTTTCATTTTATTGTCCTTTCCTGTTCATCGATACTAGATCGCCGCCGAGGCGCGTTGGAGGATGTCGATATAGCCTTCCGCCTGCCAGGCGGAGCGGCCGATGAACAGCCCGTCGATATGCGGCTGGCCGATCAACTCGGCGGCATTTTGCGGATTGACGCTGCCGCCATAGAGCACTGGCGGCTCGGCCGGCAGGAGTTCGCCGGCGATCTTCTTGATCAGCGCCTGCTGCCTATCAGCGTAGTCCGCACTTGCCGGAATGCCCTTGTCGCCGATCGCCCAGACCGGCTCATAGGCAAACAGGATCGTCGCCGCTTTCGCCTCGCCTTCGAGGACCTTTAGCGCGCCGTGCACCTGCAAGGCCAGCACCGCATCGGCCTGGCCGCTGGTGCGTTGCGCCAATGTCTCGCCGACGCAGATGAGCGGCACCAGCCCGTGCTTTACCGCCGCAGCTGCCTTGAGGCCGACAGCATTGTCGGTCTCGCCGAAATGCTCGCGCCGTTCGCTATGGCCGAGCTCGACGAGGTCGAGGCCGCAATCCGTCAGCATCACGGGCGAGATCTCCCCGGTCCAGGCTCCGGCGTCGGCCCAGTGCATGTTCTGGGCGCCGACCTTGACCCGCGTCGTCGCCAACGCCTTCTTGACCTCGCGGGCCGCCGTGAAGGGCGGGATGACGAAGGGCTGGATGCGGTCGTCGAAACCGGGGACGAACCCCGCCAGCGCCTTGGCGAAGTCAGTCGCCTCTGCAAGCGTCTTGTTCATTTTCCAGCTTGTGCCGACCCAGTAAACCACGCATCCTCCTTCTAGAGCCTGTCCCATCCCGCGTAGCGGGATGGGACTCTATCTTCTTCTTTGACCATGATCTTTTCCGAAAACCGGTTCCCACTTTTCGGGATCATGGTCTAGTCCTTCTCGACTAGTGTTAGCGAAACATCGGCGCCATCCAACGCCTCGCGCATCTGCGGTCCCAGTTCGCGACCGGTGAAGACGGCGTCGAACGCCTTGAGATCGGTCAGGAAATGCAGGGCCGTGCGGCCGAACTTGCCGTGATCGACCAGCAGATATTTACGCGCGGCGGCGGCCATCATCAGCCGCTTGGTGTGGACCACTTCCTGGTCCTGGTGGAAGGCGGAAGCGCCGTGGATGGCAGACGACGACAGGAAGGCCACATCGGCGCGCAACGATCTCAACGTGTCCTCGGCCAGCAGGCCGAAGAAACCGTGAAATTTCTTGCTGTACTGGCCACCGAGCGCAATCAGGGTGATCCCTCCAATGCCTGCCAGATCCTGTATGACGGCCAGATTGTTGGAGATCACAGTCAGCGGGCGGAGATCCGCAAGGTGGCGCGCGATGCCACCGGCCGTCGAGCCGTCGTCGATGATCACCGTCTGGCCCGGTTCAATCATCGCCACTGCGGCAGCCGCCAGGCGCTGCTTCTCCTCACCGGCCTGCTTCTGACGGTAGCGGAAATCGCTTTCGAACAGGCCGCTCGGCTGGATCGAGGCGCCGCCGCGCACCTTGCGCAGGAAACCGCTTTCCTCAAGCTCGTCGAGGTCGCGATGGACGGTCATCTTCGACACGCCAAAGCGCGAGGCGAGGTCATCGACACTGGCCGTGCCAGTGTCCATCAGAAAATCCATGATGCCTTGCCGGCGGCCGCCGCTCTTCATTGTCCAGCCTGTTTCCTGAATCCGGTCCGCTGTGAATCCGCCGTGGCGGAAACCGCGAGCCAAAGCTATTATAACAGAGGAAAACGCATAGGCGTCAAATTTTTTGTGATGATGTTACATTTCTTTGGGATATTATTCGCTTCTGATTGCTGTGCTGTAACAAGAATTGCTCCTCGGTGGCATGGCCAAAGGTTGCGGTTCTCTGGAAATCCGGCCAGAAGCATCAAAGGGCTGAACGACGATCGGACGGCTCGCAACCATAGGCTTGAAACCACATACGGGAGACTATTGGGTGGCTCGCATCACATTGAGACAATTGCTCGACCATGCCGCCGAACACGGCTATGGCGTGCCTGCGTTCAACATGAACAATATGGAACAAGGCCTCGCCATCATGGAGGCCGCCGAGGAGACCAAATCGCCTGTTATTCTGCAGGCGAGCCGCGGCGCCCGCGCCTATGCCAACGACGTCGTGCTGGCCAAGCTGATCGACGCGCTGGTCGAGATCCATCCCGATATTCCAGTCTGCATGCATCTCGACCACGGCAACAACGAGGCCACCTGCGTGACCGCGATCCAGTATGGCTTCACCTCGGTGATGATGGACGGCTCGCTGAAAGAGGACGGCAAGACGCCGGCCGATTACGATTATAATTCGGGCATCACGGGCCGCGTCGTCGACATGGCGCATTGGGGCGGTGTTTCTGTCGAAGGCGAGATCGGCGTGCTCGGTTCGCTGGAGATGGGCGGCGGCGAACAGGAAGACGGCCATGGTGTCGAAGGCGCTGTCAGCCACGACCAGTTGCTGACCGATCCGGAACAGGCGGTGCAGTTCGTCAAGGACACACATGTCGACGCGCTGGCCGTCGCCATGGGCACCAGCCACGGCGCCTATAAATTCTCGCGCAAGCCGGACGGCGCTGTTCTGGCCATGAACGTGATCGAGGAAATCCATCGCCGCCTGCCCAACATGCACCTCGTCATGCACGGATCGTCCTCGGTGCCGGAAGAACTGCAGGAGATCATCAACAAATATGGCGGCCAGATGAAGCCGACATGGGGCGTGCCGGTCGAGGAGATCCAGCGCGGCATCAAGCACGGCGTGCGCAAGATCAACATCGACACCGACAACCGGATGGCGCTGACCGGCGCGATCCGCAAGGTGCTGACCGAGAACCCGAGCGAATTCGACCCGCGCAAGTATCTGACGCCGGCTATGGCCGCCATGAGGAAGCTGTGCAAGGAGCGCTTCGAGCAGTTCGGTACCGCCGGCAACGCTCCCAAGATCAAGCCTCTGCCGGTCTCGGAAATGGCCAAGCGCTACAAGTCGGGCAGTCTCGATCCGAAATTCGGCTGAGTTCGGCCGGCATCATCTGACCGGGGCGGCCCGGTTCAACGGGCAGGAGCCGTACCCTGCCCGTCTCGCGGCAGGAGTGCCGCCCTGCCGGTCTCGATGAACGGCGCCCAGTAGTCGACCGACTCGCGGATCATGGCGACGACCTGGTGATCGACCGGCTCGCGCTCGCGAAACGACAGTTCGAGGCAGATCTCGTTGTCGACGCCGCCGCCGCGGCGAACCGTCTCCAGGAATTTTTCCGGCGTGATGCGGCCGTCCTGGTTGTAGGCGGCGATGAACGGCCAATGACCGCCCTTGTTCATCGACGACTGCTTGACGTGGATGATCGGCGATACGTTGGGGAAGGCTTCGGCCCAGGCATAGGGGTCGATGTCGGCCGGGTTGCTCGACGTCACGTCGCCATGGTCAATGTCGACCATCATCTTCATCGGGATGGCCATGCCGGCTGCCTCGATCTCGTTGTGCAGTACCCGGCAGCTCTCGATTGTATGGCCGAATTCGCGCCCGACCGACATCGGCTCCCAGAACAGATAGGTTAAACCGGCCGCTTTGGCGTGCTCGGCGACCTCGCGCCAGCATTCCAGCGCGATGTCGAACAGCCGCGCGCGGCGCTCGGGATCGTCGAAATCCCTGTGCGTGAAGATAGCGAACTGGGTCCCCATACCGGTCGCGCCGAGCTCGGCCGAAATGTCGGCAAAGGTCTTGAACCAATCGACATAGTAGCGGCGCACATCGGCGTCCGGATGGCCGAAATGGTTGAGCCGCCCATAAGGGCCGGTCATCCCCGACGTCACGCGCACGCCGGTGCGGTCGAGCGCGTTGCGGAACAGGCCGATGAATTTCGAGATCGTCGCCGCCGGCCAGCCGGGATTGACGAATTCATGCGTGAGCTGCACGTCCCGGATGCCGATGTCGTAAGCGATCGCATCGATCAGATCGTCCGGTTCGGCGAAACGGTTGACCAGCGGATTGGTGTTGAGAGAAAGCGTAAAGGCCATCAGCTTGCTTTCATCAGCCGGCTCGCGCACCAGTCCTCGAAGGCGGCTCTTTCTGCGGCGGACAGATGCAGCCCATGCTTGGTGCGCCGTTCGAGAATGTCGGCAGCGGTCAGCGCCCATTCATATTCGAACAAATAATTGGCTTCGCGTTCGAAAAAATCCTTGCCGAAGCACCGCCCCAGATCGGCGACTGACCTGGCCGCACCGACCAGAACGCGCGTCCTGGTGCCGTAGAGCCGGCCATAATGCTTGACCAGCGATGCCGGCATCCAGGGATATTCGCGGCCGAGATCGCCGAGAAACTGCTCGAAGTCGGCATTAGCGATATCGCCACCCGGCAGATAGCCTTTCGATGTCCATGGCGTGCCCATTTTCGGAAAGAACGGGGCGATCCTATCCAGCGCGTGCTCGGCCAATTTGCGGAAGGTGGTGATCTTGCCGCCGAAGACGGAGAGCAACGGCGCCTGCCCGGCCGATGCGTCGAGCTCGAAAATATAATCGCGCGTTACCGCGCTGGGGTTGTCGGCGTTGTCGTCATAGAGCGGCCGGACGCCGGAAAACGAGTAGATGACATCGTCGCGGGCAAGTTCGCGCTTGAAGTAGCGGTTGACGATTTTGATCAGGTAGTCGATCTCGCTGCTATCAGCCTTCACATCTTCCGGCCGCCCGTCATAGGGGATGTCGGTGGTACCGATCAGCGCCAGATCGTTCTGGTAAGGGTTGATGAAGATCACGCGCTTGTCGCTGTTCTGGACGAGATAGGCCTGCCGCCCCTCCCAGAATTTCGGCACGACGATGTGGCTGCCCTTGACCAGGCGCACATTTCGTTTGGAGTTCTGGCCGGCCACGCGGTTGATGATGTCGTTGACCCAGGGACCGGCGGCGTTGATCAGCGCCCGTGCCCGAACCGTTGTCGTGACGCCGGTTCGGCTGTCGCGCATCTCGACCGACCACAGGCCGTTTTCACGGCGGGCGGCGGTGCAGGCGGTCCGGGCAAGGATCTTGGCTCCGCGCTCCGCGGCATCGAGCGCATTGATGATGACGAGACGGGCATCGTCGACCCAGCAATCGGAATATTCGAAACCGCGCTTGAACACATCCTTGATCGGCGCGCCTTCGGGCGCGGTGCGCAGGTTGAGCGTGCGGGTGGCCGGCAGCCGCTTGCGGCCGCCGAGATGATCGTAGAGGAACAGGCCGAGCCGGACCAGCCATGCCGGCCGGTCGTCAGGGCTGTGCGGCAGCACGAAGCGCATCGGCCAGATAATGTGCGGAGCGGATTCAAGCAGCACTTCGCGCTCGATCAGCGCCTCGCGCACCAGCCGGAATTCGTAATATTCAAGATAGCGCAGGCCGCCATGGACGAGCTTTCCCGATCGCGAACTGGTGCCTTCGGCCAGATCGTCCTTCTCGCACAGAATGACGGACAAGCCCCGGCCGGCCGCGTCGCGCGCGATGCCGGCGCCGTTGACACCGCCGCCGATAACGAAGAGGTCGACGATTTCAGTGGCGCCGCTCATTTCGCCGGGTCCTCGGTGCCTGGATTGTGTTTCATGGCTGCCGCGACCTTCAGCATGGATTGACCGGCGGGAGCCCGGCGATGAAGCGGCGCACCTCTTCGGCCGCCTGCTCGGCCGCATAGGTCACCGTGCGCACCGATGCGCCGGCGATATGCGGCGTCAGCGTGACGTTCGGAAGCTGCAGCAGCGGCCAGTCCGCAGGCACCGGCTCGACCGCGAACGTCTCCAGCATCGCGCTGCCGATATGGCCTGAGACGAGCGCATCGTAAAGCGCGTCGTAGTCGACCAGCGGCCCGCGCGCCGTGTTGACGAAGATCACCCCAGGCTTCATTCGGGCGATGGTGTCCTTGTTGATCAGTCTGCGGGTCTCCTCAGTCACCCGGGGATGAAGCGTGACCACATCGGAGCGGGACAGGAGATCGTCGAGCGCGACCAGTTCGACGCCGCCATTGCGGTCTTCGGCGCTCAGTTGCACGTAGGGATCGTTGACCAGGATGCGGCAGCCGAACGCGCGCAGCAGGCGGACAACCTTGGTGCCGATATTGCCGTAGCCGATGACGCCGACGGTCATTTCGTTGAGCTCGCGGCCGGTGCGGTCGGCCCGGTAGAGATCGCCGCGCCATTCCCCTTTGCGCAAGGCTTCGTGCCCGACCCGGATCAGCCGCGTCTCGGCAAGGATGGCACCGATGGTGAACTCGGCCACCGCACTTGCATTGCGGCCGGGCACATTGACGACGGTGATGCCGCGGGCCTTGGCGGCAGCCATGTCGATGTTGATCGGGCCGCCGCGCGATACCGCAACCAGTTTGAGTGTGGGCAGGCGCTGCATCATGGTCTCGGAGAGCGGCGCAAGCTGGGTGACGAATATCTCGGCGTCGCCGATGAAATCGACCACCTCGTCCGGATCGCCAAAATACTCCTTGACCTTGTCGAGGCCGAGCGCCGCATTGCCGAACTCCATCGGCTCGTCGGGCCACGCTGTCTCAAGGGTACGAATGTCGAGTTTGTCGCCGCAGGCCTTCTCGATTTTCTCGCGAAACACCTCGGGAAGCATGAAGCGGTCGCCAATGATTGCAATCTTCTTACGCATGCTCGACTTCTCAGTTTGCCCTGGATGCGGCCATCGACCGCCAGACCGGCCGCAGCGCCTCATGCGCCAATGTGTAGGACGGAGCCACCCGCTCATAGATCGCGGCAAGTTTTCGGTCGCGCGGTTCCGCCGCGCCAAGCAGCGGCGTGACCCAATCGCCTACGCATTCGTCCATCGACCTGTATTGGCCAACGCAAACCGCAGCGATCATCGCGGCGCCCGCCGCACCGGCTTCCTCGCGTTGGCTGGTGCGAATGTCGGCGCCGACGACAGCGCTCAGGATCTTGCGCAGAGCCGGGCTTCTGGCCGCACCGCCGGTCAGCCGGATCTCGCTCGGCAGCGGCCCCATGGCGGCGTAGCAATCGCGGGACGCGAATGCCAATCCCTCGAAAACGGCGCGGACCATGTCGGCATAACCGTGCCGCGACGAAATGCCGACGAAACCGGCCCTGGCATTGGCATCGACGAACGGCCCCCGCTCGCCGGCCTCCGACACGTAGGGCTGATAGAGCAGCGAGGCCGGCTCGGATACGGATATCCACTGATCGACCAGCGCGATCATCTCGCCATTTGTGCGCGTAATGCCTTGCGAGGCGAGAATGCCGGAGGCGAGGCTAAGGACCCAATCGATGTTGAGTGTCGCCGCCATGTTCGACTGCATCTGCGCAAAGACCCCCGGCGTCGGCATCGTCATCGTGTAGCCGGTCGCCGCCTCGTTGAGCAGCACCTCGTCCGGCGTCTGCGCAAGCCGCATATGCATGCCGGTGGAGCCGATGATGGAGCAGCCGGGCTTGCGCTCGCGGTCGAGCAGGCCGGCGCCGAGCGCGGTGCAGGCCACGTCGACATAGGCCAGCACCACCGGCGTACCGGAAAGCAGCCCGGTCCCTTCGGCAGCCGTCGCCGAGAGGCCGGCGCTATGCCTGGTGCCGTCGACGATCGGCGGCAGCAGATGCCTAAGATCAGCGACGCCGAGCACCTCAAGCACATCGTCGCAATAGCCACGAGTGCGGAAGTCGCCAAAGGTGAAGGTTCCCTCCGACGGATCGGTGGCGCGTTCCCCGGTCAGGTTGAAATAGAGCCAGTCCTTGCAATGGAATGCCGTCGCCGCCTTGCCAAGCATGTCAGGCGCGTTGCGTTTCATGAAGGCAAGCTGCGGCCCCTGCTGACAGGCGGCCAGCCCGCTGCCGGTCTTTTCGAAACGGAGCCGGTCATCGGGCCGCGCGCGGATCTCCTCGACGATCGCGGCAGCGCGCGCGTCGAGCCACAGCCAGCCCTTAGCGACCGGCTCACCCTCCTTGTCGATCAGCCAGGTGCCATCGCCCTGCCCGGTCACGGCGATGGCATTGGTGCGGCTGGCAAGGTCCGGCACCTTGTCGGCAAGCTGGCGCAAGGTGGTCGCGGTGTCGGCCCAGGTGCGCGCCAGATCCTGCTCGGCGCCGCCGCCCGGCAAGGTCTCATACCGGTTCGGCAACGCCGTGGCCGCGAGCTGCCGGCCCGCCGTGTCGAAGGCGACGGACTTGATGACAGACGTGCCGGCGTCGATGCCGATCAGCACATCCCGCATCAGGCAAGCTCCATGCCGTGCGAAATGGCCATGCCGCTGGACTGATCGAAGACGTGCAGGTTTTTCGGATCGATGCTGATATTGATCGGCGCGCCAAGCTCCAGCCGGGTCCGATCATGTTCGACCAGAACGAGCGAACCGCCGGCGAAATCCGCCGCGATATGCGTCTGGTCGCCGAGCCATTGGTTGGCCGAAACCGTTGCCGGCACGCCTTCCTTCGAGCGGCGAACCGCGTAGGGCCTTATGCCGATGACGACCCGCTGCCGTTTGAGCAATTCGTCGCGAACCGAGCCGCTGAACGCGTCCTTGTCATAGTCGAGCGAAAGTCCGTCGGGCAGCCGCAGATTGATCTTGTCGGCAGCCGTGCCGACATAGGCCTCGAAGACATTCATCGGCGGCTCGCCGACGAAGGTGCCGGTGAACAGGTTGGCCGGCCGCTGCTTGAGCATGTCGGGCGTGTCGAATTGCTGCAGCACGCCGCCTTCCATGACCGCGATCCGGTCGGCAAGCGCATTGGCCTCGGTCTGGTCGTGGGTGACCAGGATCGCGGTCAAGCCGCGCTCCTTGATGAAGTGCTTGATGCGGCCGCGCAGCACGGCGCGAAGTTGCGGTTCGAGCTGGCCCATCGGTTCGTCCAGCAGATGAAGATCCGCCTCGCGGATCAGCGCCCGGCCGAGGCTGGCGCGCTGCTGCTGGCCGCCGGAGATGGAGCTTGGATAGCGCTCCAGAATGTCCTCGATCTCGAGCAGCTTGGCGATGCTGGCAACCTTCGCATCGACGTCGCTTTTCCGCAGTTTGGCCGCCTTCAGCGCAAACGCCATGTTCTCGCGCACGGTCAGCGGCGGATAGAGCGAATAGCCCTCGAACGCCATCGCCACATTGCGCTTGACCGGAGGCAGCGTGTGCACCTTGCGGCCGGCAACCGAGATGGTGCCGCACGAGACCTCCTCGAAACCGGCGATCATGCGCAATGTCGAGGTCTTGCCGCAGCCGGACGAGCCGAGCAATGCGACGATCTCGCCCCTGCCGATTTCCATCGTCAGATTCTGGACGGCGTGCACGCCCCTGTCGATCGGACCGTAAAACTTGTCAACGCCGGAAATGGTGAGTGCGCTCGGGATCATGCCGCTTCTCCGCTGCGCAAATTGACGACGTTCCTGGCGCCGATTCTGTCGCCGCTCGCATGATCGAACAGCAGGGCGCTTTTGCCGTCGACGGCGATATGAGCTCTGCCCTCGGTCTGACCCGGTGTTCCGGCCGGCCGGGAGACCAGGATTTCACGGCCGCGCACGGTGCGCACCAGCGTGACGATCTTTTCATTGAGCGGCGTCTCCGCCTCGACCGTCACCGGAATGGCAGCGGGCGTTCCTTCGTCGACGAAGCTCAGGGCTTCGGGCCGTAAGCCGATCACGCAGTCGCGGCCGACCGTCGCGTCATAGGCACCCGTCAGATGAACCTGGACATTCGACAGGCCGACATAGATGCCCTTGGCATCGCGCGACGGCTTGACGTCGAGCAGGTTGATGGTCGGGTCGCCAAACAGCCGCGCGATCTCGATGTTCGCCGGCTCACGATAGATCTGCTCGGGTGTGCCGAGCTGCTTGATGACGCCTTGCGACATCACCGCGATGCGATCGCCGAGCGCCATGGCCTCTTTGTAGTCCTGGGTGACGTAGACGACGGTCGCGCCACGGTCGGCCAGCAGCCTCGGCAATTCGAGCCGCATTTCGAAGCGCAGTTTGGCATCGACGTTGCGCAAGGGGTCGTCGAGCAGGAGAACCGGCGGCGAGCCGACCAGAGCGCGGGCGAGCGCGGTACGCTGCTTCTGGCCGTTGGACAGCGCCCGTGGCCTGTGGCTGAGCACATGGCCGATCTTGAGCAGCTTGGCGACGCTCTCGACGCCCGCCTTCATCGCACCTTGCGACGAACGCTTGGCCTGAAGCGGCGTGGCGATGTTGTCGAACGCGGTCATATGGGGAAACAGCGCGAAATTCTGGAACGCCATGCCGACGCCGCGGAACTCGGCGTCAAGGTCGGTCATGTCCTCGCCGCCGATGAATATCTTTCCCTCGTCCGGGTCGATAACACCGGCGACCAGCCGCAGCAGCACCGTCTTGCCGCCGCCGGACGGTCCGAACAGGACCAGGGTTTCGCCGTCGGCGACGGTCAGCGAAAGATTGTCGAGGACAGTCTGGCTCTTGTAGCGCTTGACGACGTTTCGCAGTTCGAGGCTGGCCATGAGAACTATCCCTTTACCGCGCCAAGCGACAGGCCTTCGACGAGATAGCGCTGCGCATAGAGGGCAAGTGCCAGCGTCGGCGTGATCGAAAGCACGATCGCCGCCGAGATCTGGCCATACTGGATGCCGGAGGAGGTGATGAAGGCCAGCGCACCGACTGTCACCGGCTGCTTGTCGGCCGAGGCGAGCACGAGCGCGAAGACGAAATTGTTCCAGGCGAAGATGAATGCGAGCAGGCCGGCAGCCGCAATGCCCGGGCCGGCGAGCGGCAGCGCGATCTTGCGGAAGGTGGCGAACCAGGAATGGCCAGCGATGCGATAGGCATATTCGATGTCGGCCGGGATGTCCTCGAAATAGCCGCGCACGATCCATAGGATCAGCGGCAGGCAGATTAGCTGATAGACCCAGATCAGTCCGATATAGGTGTTGGCCAGTCCAAGCTTCTGGAAATAGAGGGTGAGCGGCAGGAGCACCAGCAGCGCGGGCGCGAACCGGAACGACAGCAGCGTAAAGGCAATGTCTTCCGAGCCGCGAAACTTATGCCGTGCAAAGGCGTAGGCCGCCGGAACGCCGAGCAGCAGCGCGACGGCGACCGAGGTGACCGACAGGAACACCGAATTCCAGAGGTTGCGCATGAAGGCGATGTCGAGCGTGCCGGCCGCCGTCGTCAGCTTTCCGGTGATCAGCGCGGTGTAGTTGGCGAGCGTCGGCTTGAAGACAAGCTGCGGTGGGATCCGCAGGATGGTCTCGTTGGTCTGGAACGACATCATGAAGATCCAGGCGATCGGAAACATGAAAAAGATCACGACCAGTGTCAGCGCTATGCCGCGCAGGATGCGTTCGAGAAGCGAGGTGTGTTCCATCTCAGCCTCCTATGCCTGGCCGCGGGCGCGTTCGCGCAGCCGCAGCCAATTCTTGATGAAGATGTTCGAGAGGAAATAGGTGATTGCCCACAGGATGATCATCAGCGCTGCCGAGCGGCCGACATTGGTCGACTGGAAGAAGTTGAGATAGGCCTCGACCTGGAAGACGGTCAGCGTGTCGCCCGGACCGCCCTGGGTCATGGCATAGATGATGTCGAACTGCTGGATGGAATCAAGCAGACGGAACAGCGTCGCCGTCAGGATGTAGGGCATCAGCATCGGCAAGGTAATGCGGAAGAACACGAAACTCCTCGGCACGCCGTCAAGTGCTGCCGCCTCGAAGGGCTGCGTCGGCAGGCTGCGCAGGCCGGCAAGCAGCAGGATCATGATGAAGGGCGTGTAGACCCAGATGTCGACAAGGACCACGGTGAAAAGCGCGGTCGACGGCGACGAGGCCCAGCGGAAATCGTGCAGTCCGATCAGGCTGGCGAGATAGCTCAGCACGCCGAAGCCGGGATTGGTCATCAGCTTCCACATCAGCGCGGCAAGCGCCGGCGCCGTCATCAGCGGCATCAGCAGCATGATCGAGATGAAGTTGTTCAACGTCGAGCGCTTCTGCAAGAGCATGGCGATGCCGAGACCGAGAAGCAGTTCGAGCAGGACGGTGATACCGGCATAGAGCAGCGATATCTCCAGCGTGTTCCAGAACTTCGGGTCGGTGAAAAAAGAGATGTAATTGTCGCCCCAGTTGAACTGACGCGCCCAGGGCTGGCTCAGCCGGTAGCGCTGGAACGAATAGACGACCGATGTGAAGAACGGGATCAGGATACCAATGCAGACGAGCAAGGCCGGCAGGCTGAGCA
Source organism: Mesorhizobium sp. BHbdii (assembly GCF_053848045.1). NCBI lineage: Bacteria > Pseudomonadati > Pseudomonadota > Alphaproteobacteria > Hyphomicrobiales > Phyllobacteriaceae > Mesorhizobium > Mesorhizobium sp. BHbdii. The sequence goes on from NZ_JBSPKX010000003.1 coordinate 771,411, forward strand.
CATAAGGCAGCACCCTCTTGCTGATCCTGAAGCCGGAAGGCTTGTTTCTTTGCATGGTCGCCGCAGTCATCGTGCTGTTCCATCATCTCTGTTGCTTCGCCCTGCCGACCGCCCAGGGAGCTAGGCGGCCGGTTGGGCGAGTGGCGGCACCGCCAGTGTTTGAGCATCGGATTTTCCCAAAACCGGTTTCCACTTTTGGGTCCGATGCTCCAGGCGCCGCTTCGCAGTGGAATGGCCGGCTGGCCCGCAAAAGCGGGCCAGCCGTTCGCCAGGACTTAGCCGAGCCCGGCTTCCTTGAGCTGGCCATCGATGCTGGTGGCCAACATGTCGATGCCTTCGTCGACGGGCACTTCCTTGGCCACCATCTTCTGCAGCGTCGCCGCCCATTCGGTGGTGAGATCGAAGAACAGCGGCTGCGGTGTGAACTTGATGCTGGCGCCGGGCGCCGAGACGTCGAACATCTCGACATAACCCGGGTAGCTCTTGTTCAGCTTCTCGCGAAACATCTCGTCGTTCCAGACCGACTGACGGACCGGATTGACGAAGTCCATCTTGGTCGCGCCGAACAGTGCATGCTCGGGCCCGGATGCCCATTGCATGAAGTACCAGGTGGCGTCCTTATCCTTCGAGAAATTGGACATCGACAGCGACCAGATCCAGATGTTGGGCGTCGGCGCCTTGGCGGCGGGATTGGCCTTGAAGGCGGAGAAGGCGAGCTTGCCTGCCATCTTGTTGTCGCCGCCATTCATGAAGTAGCCGAGGATGTCGGCGTCGAAAATCATCGCCGAGGCGCCGGCGCCAAGATCGGTGCCGACCTGATACCAGGTATAGGTCGACCAGTCCTTGGGGCCGCTCTCCTGGATCATCTGAACCCACTGCTTGTGGAAGGCCTTGGATTCGGCGGTGTTCATCGCGGCCGACAATTTGCCGTCGGCCGAGACATTCAGGTCCTTCTGGTCAAAGTTGGCATAAGCCGAGAGGAAGCCGGGATGGATCGTCGCCCAGGAGCGCGAGCCGCGCACGCCGATGCCGTAGACGCCACCACCGACATCCTTGGTAAGCTTGGCCGCCGTAGCGACCATCTCGTCCATATTCCCGGGAACGCCGACGCCGACCTTGTCAAACATACCCTTGTTGTAGGTGATGTTGTTCTGTTCGAAGCCCCACGGAATGCACCACTGCTTGGCGTCATCGGAGCCGAGCACTCCGCCGGGCTGGCCGTTCCAGGCGCAGGACTTCCTGACACCGGGCAGGAAGTCGTCCCAGGCATAGTTCACGTTGGTCTTGGTCGGATCTTTGATCCACTCGTTGAGGTCGGTGATCCAGCCGGCCGGGCCGTAGGTCCAGGTCATGTAGGCGCCGGTCATGAAGGCATCGTATTCAGGCGAGCTGGCCGACAGCGCAGCGGTGACCTTGTCGAAATAGACGTCTTCCGGGAAGACGTCGTAGACGACCTCCATGCCGGTCAACTTCTTGAAGTTTTCAAGGTTGGCGATCATCGCATCGGCGTAAGGATGCTTGTTGAGCAAGAGCTTGATGGTCTTGCCCTTGTGCGCCTGCCAGTCGAAATCCGCCGCCAGTGCGCGGGTCTGCCCCAGATTGAGCAGCGTGCCGGCGGTGCCGGCGGCAAGGCCCATTGCGCCGAGGCCTTTGATCAGCCCACGACGATCGACTTGTCCGCGCAGGAACGCGTCGATCAGGTCTTTCTCTTTCTCATGCATTTGTCTTCTCCTCCACAGGGTAGTTTCAATCGAATGGTTGCCGGCTACCCGACCGGCGTCTGCTCCACGAGTGATCGCGCCGTCCGCTCATCGGTGACCAGGCCTTTGAGATAGCGACCCTCCAACACCGACTTGATGGCACGAACCTTCACCTTGCCGCCGGCGACGGCGACAATCCTGCGATTGCTGATGTCTTCGCGCGCCAGCGCCAGCGCCCGGTTGGAAAGGGTCGTCTCGACCGCTTTTCCAGCATCGTCGAAGAAATGGCCGAGCAGTTCGCCGACGCCGCCCTTGCGGCGGATCTCCTCCATTTCACCCTTTTCGATCATGCCGGTGGCGACCAGCGACGCCTCGCGCTCGGCGGTGCCGATACCGGCAATGAGCAGGCCGGCGGCCTTGCCGAGATCGAAGACCTCGCTGATGCCTTTCTGCCCGAGCAGCACGGTTCGATCCTCGACCGTGTTGGCGAACATCGGCACCGGCATCACATAGGCTTCCGCGCCGGTCCGTTCGGCCAGACGGTGAATGACGTCGTGCGGATTGGCCGAGAACTTGCGCGTCAGGCCGCCAAGCAGCGAAACGAAACGGGTCTTTTCGGCCGATATGCGCGGCAGATATTCGACGCAGGCGGCAAGCGTGCGGCCATGACCGACGCCGATCAGCGTGTCCTCGCCGCGTTCGATTTCACGCTTGAGGAACTGCGCGCCGGCAATGCCAAGCGCCTTGAGCGGCAAGTCTTCGCCATCGAAGTCGGGGACGACCTCGCAATAATCGAGGCCGTAGCGGCTGGACAAATCATCTTCAAGCGCGACGCATTCCGAGACTTCGCCATCGATATAGACTTTGACCAGCCCTTCCTGATTGGCCTTGGTGATGAGGCGATGCGCCTTGAGGCTGGTCAGGCCAAGTCGCTTGGCAACCTCCGACTGGGTCAGGCCGCCAGCATAATGAAGCCAGGCGGCACGTGTCGCCATACTGGTTTCATCGTCGCGCAGGAGGCCGTTTCCAAAACCAACCATTTCCGCCCTGAGATATTTTTATCAGCTGGTGCAAAATTTTTCACAAGGCGTTGCAGGAGTCAAGCACCTCACCGTTCAAATCGCACAAAAAGGCGCCAAAAAGATTCAGCCCGCTGGAGCGCGATCATGCAGGTTAGCGCCCGTTGAAGTGTCGGGCCTGTCGACCTGAAGGGCAAAGGCTGAACGGCTCGCTCCAGCAACCAGTTGCATGGTTGCTAAGATTTGCTCCCGTCCACTGAGCGCACAACTGGGCTCGCCGACGCCAAACGCCGTTTTGCTGAAAATCCTCTGCCTGCCGAAATGGCGGTGGACCGCGCTTGCCGATCAGGTGAATTCGGCCGCATAAGGATAAGATCGAGAAGTATCGATCTTCGCCTCACGAGAGCTACAATAATTCTTCACAAACGGCTATCTATCCTGGCGACAGGCGTTTGGTTCGAGTCACGAGGGGCGCGGCTTGGAATTCGATTTGAAGACCATCGAGGCGCTTGCCCCCGATCAGGCCTCGCTGAGCGCCGCCTCCAAGCTAACCAAACGATCGAGCTGGCCGCGGCTGGAAAAGAATGAGCAGCAGGCGCTCATCTGGGGTGAATGCCAGGGCTCCGGCTCCAATCCTTATCGGGTGGTGATCGACACAGGCGACCACGGCTACAAATGCACCTGCCCGTCGCGAAAATTCCCGTGCAAGCACACGCTGGCCCTGATGTGGATTGCCGCCACTGCGCCAGCCAGTTTTGCAGCCGCTGAATCGATACCGGAATGGGTGAATGACTGGCTCAGCCGGCGCAGGAAGACGACGCCACCGCCAGGGCAATCGACATCCGGCGCGGCAGTCAAGAGCATCGATGAAGCCGCACGGACGGACCAGAGCGCCGCGGTCGAAGACGTTGCGGCGGTGGAGCGTCGTGAGGCAGCGCAGCGCAAGCAGGTGGAAGACACACGACAAGCAGTGTCGGCGGCGCTAGATGAACTCGACCAATGGATCGCCGACCAGTTGCGGCTTGGCCTTTCGGGTTTTATCGACGGCAGCAGCGACCGTTGCCGCCGGATTGCTGCGCGGCTGGTCGACATGAAGGCAACCGCGCTTGCCGGTCGCATCGACGAGATCCCATCGCGGCTGATGGCGCTACGCAGCGAAGAAAGACCGGATGCGGCGATCCGCGAGCTCGGCAAGCTTGTGCTGCTGGCCAAGGCGTGGCGGTCGGCGCCTGACGATCCCGAGCTGAAGCGCCTCGTATCGACGTCTGAGACCCGCGAACAGGTTCTGGCCAATCCCGATGCAAGACAGGTCGAAAGCTTCTGGGAAGTTCTGGGCGAGAAAATCGAGAGCCGCCGTGACGGTCTCGTCAGCCATTCGACCTGGCTGCTTGATCTGAAGAGCACTACCCCGCAATTTGCCGTGCTGCTCGATTATTTTCCGGCTTCTGCCGGACGCCGGTCCAACGCTTTTGCTCCGGGCGATCGTTTCGATGCCCGGCTGGTCTTCTATCCATCACGCAAGCCGCTCCGCGCACTGGTGGCGGAGCGCATGGGTGAAGTGATATCCGGCGCGTGGCCTGATTTCAGCTTCGGCGCTGCAAAGGACCCACTCGCCACGCATGCTTCCTATCAGGATTCTGCACCTTGGATTGCCGATTGTCCTCTCATGCTGCCGCCTGGTGCGATCCTGGTCGACGACCGGGGCACAGGCTGGTGGCAGGCCGCGGATGATCCGCAAGGGATCGCCTTGCCGATCGCAGGCGCGGTAAATCAAACATTGCTCGGCCTCGACCTTGCCGCCACGGCAGCGCTCTGGGATGGCGCCCGGCTTGACCTTCTGGCGGCGCAAAGCGGGTTCGGGAGGCTTGACCTGTCGTGAACGAGGGCGAGCAAACAGGCCTGGCGACAATGCGCGATTGCTGGATCACCGGCGGCGCCGCTTTCGATCTGGCTCCGACGGCCTGGAAGACGATCGCCGGCGGTGCAAGTCCCGACGAGCAGGAGCGCCGACTCCTTGCAATCGCAGCACAAGCGCTCGACGTCGCCCTGCGGCCTGCGGCGCCGAAGACACTCAAGCGCCGTCCCCCGCTGCCCAGGCTTGCCCTCCCTATGCTGCCGGAGCGGTTGCGGCCGCTGTTGAGAGCCGCTCTGAAACACGCCGTCGACGCGAGACGCAAGACGCGCGTGGTGACGCTTGTCGCCAGCCGCGGCTTTGTCCTCCATCCGATGGACTGGATGCCCTCGGATCAGAACAGTCCGGACGTCTACGCTCCCTGGATCGACTGGCAAGCAAGTTTCGACGGGGAGAGACATGCCCCACTAGAGAAACTGACGGCGGAAAATTGGGATGAATTCTATCCCGCCGCGCGACGCATCGCGCTGGCAGACATGCGACGCACTGAATCGGCTTCGGCTCGAATGCTGATCGAGGCCAAGGCATCGGGCGAGCCGGCCGAGGTCAGGCTTGCGCTCATCGAACTCATGCGCTTCGGCCTGAATCCTGAGGACGCGCCGTTCCTTAAAAGCCTCTCCGCCGACAGGTCCGGCAAGGTGCGCGAACTGGCTGGCCGGCTGCTGGCAAGGTTGGGAGAGCACGGCCACTTAAGCGAAGGCGGGGCGGATGACCCCGCAGTCGAACTCGCCGCCTTCATCAGCGAAGGCAAATCCGGCTTCATCCGCCGCCGGACAACTTACACGCCGGCGAAACTGAAATCCCCAGCGCAGGAAAAGCGCCGCGCCGAATTGTTCGAGACCTGCAATCTGGTCGACCTTGCCGCACGGTTCGGCACTACGGAACCCGAATTCATAGGAGCCTGGCAATTCGGCACCGACAACAACGCTGACATCCTAATCGCACGAATGGTCGCCGCTTCAGGCAGCGACGCTGCGGTGACGCAGATGGCGGATACACTTGTCGCGGATGGCGGCAAACCGGCGCTGTTCGTACTGCACCTCACGCCACGCCTCGACAGTCGCAGAAAACGAGCCCTCGTCCGGCTGATCCTCAAGCAAGCAAATTACCTCAGCGCGATCAATCTTGCGGAAGGCATTGATGCTGGCTGGCTGGAATGGGACGATCTCTCGAATGGGTCGGCTCTTGCGGGGTTGCGTTCCGCCGTTGCGGGAAACGACGAAGCCGTGCGGCGGGGCGCCGACGATATACTGGAATCGCTTGGCTTTCTTGCCACAGCGACCACAGCGGCAAAATTGATCGACGAGGTGGTCGCAGCCGGTATGCCGCCCGCGGCCCCATCACTCAGCGTCCTGCGTCTCAACGCGGCGCTGGCCGAACATCAGTCTAGAACCGACACATGATCAACCGGAGAATAGATATGAACGCTGCCATCCGTCTCCCGGTCGAGCAGGTCTATGCCTCTGAATTGCAGGCGCTGGCGCGCGGTGACGACAGGCAAAAGCCAGCCGGCTGGAGTCTCTCGCCACAGGCTGTGCTGACCTATCTGCTGGGCGGGAAGGCCGGCGACGGCACGCCGGTAACGCCAAAATATGTCGGTCGCCGCCGATTGATGGAGACCGCGGTGGCAACGCTCGCCACCGACCGCGCGCTGTTGCTGCTCGGCGTTCCCGGAACGGCCAAGTCCTGGGTGTCTGAACATCTCGCCGCCGCCATCATGGGTGACTCGACGCTGATCGTGCAGTGCACGGCCGGCACCGACGAGAACCAGATCCGCTATGGCTGGAACTATGCGCAACTTCTGGCAAAGGGCCCGAGCCAGGAAGCATTGGTGCCGACGCCGCTCTACCGCGCCATGCAGACCGGCAAGCTCTGCCGGCTCGAGGAACTGACGCGCATGGGGTCGGATGTGCAGGACACGCTGATCACCGTGCTTTCAGAAAAGATGATGCCGATCCCGGAATTGAACACATCGATCTATGCCCAGCGCGGCTTCAACATCATCGCCACGGCAAACAACCGGGACAAAGGTGTGAATGAACTCTCCTCGGCGCTCAAGCGTCGCTTCAATGTCGTCGTTCTGCCCTTGCCGGAAGACATGGCTGAAGAGGTGGCGATCGTCTCCAAACGGGTCGATGAGATGGCCGGCGGGCTCGACCTGCCGGTGCCGAAAAATGTCGGCGAGGAGATAGCCCGGGTATTGACCATCTTCCGTGAATTGCGCTCCGGTGCGACCGCCGACGGAAAGGTGACGCTGAAGACGCCTTCGGGCTCGCTGTCGACCGCCGAGGCGATCGCGACGATGGTTGGCGGCCTTAGCCAGGCGGCATGGTTCGACAGCGGCAAGCTCGGCGCCGAAGGTCTTGCCGCCAGCCTTGTCGGCGCGATCGTGAAAGACCCGGTCCAGGACAAGGTCGTGCTGGAAGAATACCTGGAAACAGTGATGAAGAAGCGGGCGGACTATGCCGGCTACTACGCGGCCTTGAACGCAGCGATCTGACGCCGTGGGACAGGGCGACATCGCCTATTTCGGCATACGCCATCACGGGCCGGGCTCCGCCGACAGCCTCGCGCAGGCATTGCAGGATTTGCAGCCGGTCGCCGTGCTGATCGAGGGGCCGATCGACGCCTCCGCGCTGCTGCCCTTGCTGGCCCGTCCGGAAATGCAGCCGCCGGTGGCACTGCTTTGCTATCCGGAGGAGGATCCGGCTTCGACAAGCTTCTGGCCCTTCGCCGAGTTCTCGCCCGAATATCAGGCGGTCCTTTGGGCCGTGGACAACAAGGCGGCGTTGCGATTCATCGACCTGCCGTCGTCGGCGCGCTTCTCGGAAGCGGCGGTCGACGGCGCGGAAAGAGTCGATACTGACCAAGCGAAGGAATCAAGCGGGCGTGATGATGTGGCTCCGCATCGGCGTGATCCGATAGGCACGCTGGCCCACGCCGCCGGCTATGAGGATGGCGAAAGCTGGTGGTCGGACATCATCGAGCAGAATCCGGAACCAGGTCCCATATTCGCCGCCATCTCCGACGCGATGATGACGCTAAGGGATGGTGAAGGCTCGATCGCGCAGTTCGAGGCCCAGCGCGAAGCGCATATGCGGCTCGAAATCGCTGCGGCGCGCAAGGAATTCGACGGACCTATCGCCGTCGTCTGCGGGGCGTGGCATGTGCCGGCACTGCAGGCGACACACACGCAGAAAAACGATCAAGCCCTGCTTAAGGGGATTGCAAGGCGCAAGAGCACGATAACATGGGCGCCGTGGACGGGACCGCGTCTGGCGCTGGGCTACGGCTATGGTGCGGGCGTCGTCGCACCCGGCTGGTGCAAGCATCTCTGGCGCACGCGCGGCCGGCGCGATGCAGCAACCTTGTGGCTTGCAATGATTGCAGCGGTGCTGCGGGTGAAGGGTCACCTGGTCTCGACCGCTTCGCTGATCGAAGCGGAGCGGCTCGCCCGCACGCTCGCCGCGATTCGCGAGCGGCCGAAACCCGGGTTTGAGGAATTGCGCGACGCCGCAATTGCGGCTCTGTTCAATGGCGAAGCGTTGCTGTGGGCCCTGGTCGAGGCCGAGCTGCTTCTGGGTGCGGACGTCGGCGAAATTCCACCCGACACGCCGTTGGCGCCGTTGATCGAGGATCTGCAGCGCAACCAGAAGGCGGCGCGGCTGAAGCCTGAAGCGCTGGAGCGGGAACTATCCGTAGACCTGCGAAGCGACAGCGGGCTGTTTCGCTCGACATTGCTGCATCGGCTGAACGTGCTTGGTGTGCATTGGGGCAAGTTGACGGACGCCGGTCGTAGCCGCGGCACCTTTCGCGAGCGGTGGATCCTGTCCTGGGAGCCGGAATATGCAGTTCGCCTGGTGGAGAACCTGATTTATGGGCCGACCATCGAAAAAGCTGCCAACGGCCGCCTGATCCAGATGATCGAAGCCGCAGCGACCCTCGATACGCTTGCGGCACTGGTGCAGGGCGCCATCACGGCAGGCCTGTCGGAAGCATCGACTGCAGGTCTCGCGGCATTGGAGGCGCGAGCGGCGCGCAGCAGCGAATGCCTGGAGATTCTGGCGTCGATGCCGCCGCTCGCCGACATCATCCGCTACGGCGAGGCCCGCAAAACGGAAACGAACCGGCTGTCCGGCCTCATGGAGCGGCTGATCGTCGAAGCTGCGATCGCGCTTCCCTATGCGGCACGCGATCTGGATGAGCAGGCGGCAGCGACGCTGGTTGCCGCGATGCGCAAGGCCGATGAGGCGATCAGGCTGATCGAGCCCGCGCAAGACGTGCTGAACGGATGGCGCAACGGGTTGGCTGCCGTGCTGGAGGGGTCGCGGTCGACGGCGCTGCTGGCCGGATGCGCCGCGCACCTGCTCTACGAAGCCGGCCGGCTGTCCGCCGAAGCCGCGGCCGGGCTGCTCGGGCGACGCCTGTCGCCGGGCACGCCGGTCGCTGAAGCGGCAGGGTTCTTCGAGGGCTTCTTCAGCACAGCCGGTCAACGGCTGATCTATGATGAAGGTCTGCGCGGCGCTGTCGATTCCTGGCTTAAATCGCTCGACGAAAATGCTTTCATCGCGCACCTGCCGTTGCTGCGCCGCGTCTTTTCCAATCTGGACAGCATGGAGCGCCGGCGGCTGATCGAGGCAGTTCTCGGCCGCGCCGCGCGCTTGCCGGCCGGCCTGACGCTGACGCCGGATGGCGGCGAGGCGTGGCGCCGACACCTGGAGCTGCTTGGACCATTGCTCACGGGAGGAAACGGCAATGGATGACGAGGGCGAAATGAACGAGGCCGGCCCACTCACAGCCGATGGCGGAAGGGAGCGCCGCTGGCGCCTGGCGATCGGCGCCGCCAATGAGGCATCGCCGTCGCTTTCCAGCGACGACAAACGGCTTTCGGCGGCGCTCGATGCTCTCTACGGCGATGGCGACAGCGCAGCCAGCGACCCGCGCAAGCGGCGCGGCGGATTCGGCCGCTCGGCGCCGCGCGTTGCACAGTGGATGGGCGATATCAGGTCCTTCTTTCCCGCGCAGGTCGTTCAGATCGTCCAGAAGGACGCTTTCGAACGGCTGGACTTGAAGCAGATGCTGATGGAGCCTGAATTCCTCAAAGCGATCGAGGCCGACGTCAACCTCGTCGCCGACCTGATTTCGCTGCGCTCGGTCATGCCGGCCAGGACAAAGGACATCGCCCGCACGATCATCGCCGATATCGTTGCCAAGCTTATGCAAAGGCTGGAGCAGAAAACCGCCGAGGCGATACGCGGCGCACTCGACCGATCGAGGCGCACCAACCGCCCGCGTGCACGCGATATCGACTGGCAGCGCACCATCTCGGCGAACCTTCGCCACTACCAGCCCGAGCATAAGACTATCGTGCCGGAGAAGCTGGTTGGTTTCATGCGCAAGCAGCGCCGCCTGGTCGATCTCGACGAAGTCGTTGTCTGCGTCGACCAGTCCGGCTCGATGGCAAGCTCGGTGATCTACGCCTCGATCTTCGCAGCGGTTATGGCCTCGCTGCCCGTTGTGCGCACCAAGCTCGTTTGCTTCGACACGGCCATCGTCGACCTTACCGAGGAACTCAGCGATCCCGTCGAAGTGCTGTTCGGCGTGCAGCTTGGCGGCGGCACCGATATCAACCAGGCCGTCGCCTACTGCGCCGACCGTATCGAGCGGCCAACCAAGTCGCATCTGGTGCTAATCACCGACCTCTATGAGGGCGGCAATGGCCAGGAGTTGCTGCGGCGGCTGGCGGCGCTGGTTCGATCCGGCGTCAATGTCGTCGTGCTTCTGGCGCTGACCGACCAGGGCCGGCCCGGCTATGACCCGGCCATGGCAGGTTCGGTTGCGGGCCTTGGCATTCCGGTCTTCGCCTGCACGCCAGATCTGTTTCCGGACATGATGGCGGCGGCATTGCGCCGGGAAGATATCGGTGCCTGGGCGGCGGGGGCCGATATCAAGCTCATTCGCGCCGACGCCGAGGCGCCTAGAGCGGACGAGTGAGCCCCATGTCACAGAAGGTTGCCGAGCTCCTGTCGCGGCTGGAAAAACGGCTGGACAGATCAGCGATCGTCTCGGCCAACGATGCCGGACCACGCTACCAGGAAGACCCCGACGGCAAAGCCGGCGCACCGCCGGAGTTCGTGCTGCGTCCGCGCACTGCCGGCGAGGTGTCGGACATACTGAGCCTGTGCAACGACGCCCGGCAAAGGCTTGTCGTCCAGGGCGGCCGGACCGGGCTTGCCGGTGCGGCTCGCATCCAGCCCGGCGAAGCGGTGCTGTCGCTGGAGCGCATGACGGCGATCGCGGCTCCCGACCGTGAGGCGGCGACGATCGTCGCCGAGGCCGGCGCGCCGCTGCAGATGGTGCAGGACGCGGCCGATGCGGCCGGCTTGCTGTTCGGCGTCGACATCGGCGCGCGCGGTACGGCCACGGTCGGCGGCAATGTCGCGACCAATGCCGGCGGCATTCGCGTGCTGCGCTACGGCATGTACCGCGCGCAGGTGCTCGGCCTGGAAGCGGTGCTTGCCGACGGCAGCATCCTTACCTCGCTCAAGGGCCTGCCCAAGGACAATTCCGGCTATGATCTCAACCAGCTCTTCATCGGCAGCGAAGGCACGCTTGGCGTCGTCACGCGCGCCTGCCTGCGGCTGCACCCGAAGCCCTCCACAGAGGTCAACGCCTTCTGCGCGCTTGCTTCGCTCGACGCGGCGATCGCGCTGCTCGGCCTGCTCAGGCAGAGGCTTGGACTCCTGCTCTCGGCCTATGAAGTGAATTTCGCACCGCTCTACGGCGCCATGGTTGCCGGCATGGACGCGCCGGCGCCGCTGCCCGTCGGCTCGCCGGTCTATGTGCTCGCCGAGATACAGGGCAGCGAGCCCGACCGCGACGGCGAGCGTTTTGCCGATGTGCTGATGCAGGCGGTTGAAGACGGCATGATCGATGACGTGGTCGTCTCGCAGTCACCGCGTGAATTCCGCGCACTCTGGGCGGTGCGAGAGGACGCCAATCGCTTCCTGTTTTCGATAAAAGGCCTGATCGGCGTCGACATCAGCATCCCGTTGGCGCGGATGGGGACTTTCCTGAAAGAAGCGAAAGCTGCGATCCAGGCCATCGACCGCAACGCCGACATCTATGTCTTTGGCCACCTCGGCGATGGCAATCTGCACTATCAGGTTCGCACCCTGGATCCGGCGGCGGCGTATGACATCATCTATCGCAGCGTGGCTGCCGCCGGCGGTGGCGTCTCGGCCGAACATGGCATCGGCCTCGACAAGAAGGAATGGCTGCACCTGGTGCGCAGCGATGCCGAGATCGCCGCCATGCGGCGCTTGAAAGCAGCGTTCGATCCGAACAATATCCTCAATGCCGGGCGGGTCTTCGACCTCTCACCGGGGGCTACCATACGTGACGTGCCGCCCCAATGAGGCTGGAAATCGACGGCCGGTAGCGCTGTCCGGGTGCTGAGTCTAACCGCCCACGGGCTTCAACCGCGCATGCGCCACTGCGATGCGAGCGGCGAGTGCGGCGTTGTTGCGGACCAGCGCGATGTTGGCCTTCAGGCTGCGGCCTTGCGAGAGCTCGTTGATGCGGGCGAGCAGGAACGGCGTCAGCTCCTTGCGCCCGATGCCGCGTGTCCCGGCTTCGGCCACCGCTGCCGTGATCGTGCCGTCGATGAAGGCCGGATCGATCGCATCCACTTCCGGAATTGGATTGGCGACTAGGATGCCGGTGCCCGAGCCGATCTGCTCGTGCAGCAGCATAGCCCCCGCAATGTCCTCGGGCGTATCGAGGCGGTGATCGGCTTTCAGTCCGCTGGAGCGCGTGTAGAAGGCCGGAAAATCGTCGCTCTGATAGGCAATCACCGGCACGCGTTGTGTCTCCAGATATTCCAGCGTTTTTGCAATGTCGAGGATCGATTTTACGCCGGCGCAGACGACGGTCGTGCCGGTCTGGCCGAGTTCGGTCAGGTCGGCCGAGATATCGAAAGTGGCCTCGGCGCCACGATGCACGCCGCCGACGCCGCCCGTCGCGAAAATGCCGATGCCGGCGAGTGCAGCGATCCGCATCGTCGCCGAGACCGTGGTTCCGGCCGAGCCGCCGCCCACCATGATGGCGGCGAGGTCGCGCCCGGATGCCTTGACCACGTCTTTTGCCGCTGCCAGCTGCTCCAGCTCAGTGTCGTCAAGCCCGACCTTGATCTTGCCGGCGACCACCGCGATCGTGGCGGGCACCGCACCGTTCTCGCGCACCACGGTTTCGACGCCGCGCGCGGTCTCCAGATTGGCCGGATAGGGCATGCCGTGGGTGATGATCGTCGATTCCAGTGCCACCACTGCGCGGCCTTCTTGAAGTGCTGCCGCGACTTCGTCGTTCAGGTGAAGAAGGGAAGGTTTCATCGTCGTCTCGCTTTCAGGGTCGTCTCGCTTTCAGGCGGGAATGCGGTACATGCCGGCAGTGAGGAGGCGCGGCGACAGATCGGGATGAACGCTGGATTCGCTCTCGGTGGTCAGCGTGGCAAGCAGCGCCCCGGTGCGGGCCGCGTTGGGCACGGAATCTCCCGAAAGCACCTTGTACAAGGTGCCGGCAATCATCGCGTCGCCGGCGCCAGTGATATCGACGGCGCGGGCCGGGACGGAGCGCATCGTCGACACACCATTTTCGGTTGCCACCGCAAATCCATGCGCGCCCATGGTCACGATCACTTCGCTGGCGCCAGCGTCGCGCAACGCGGCCGCAGCCTCGTTCGGCTTCAGCCGCTTGTCGGCATCGATGATGCCAAGCATCATGTTGGCCTCGTCGTGGTTGGTGAACAAGAGGTCGATGCCGGTCAGGTCCTTCGGCAGGCGCGCCGATTTCGGCGACGACACCGTGTCGACGGCGAGCTTGAAGCGCGCGCTCTGCTTGCGCGACATCAGCGCGGCGATCGTTGCGGCCGGCAGGTTGCAGTCGATGAACACCCATGTCGCCGAAGCAAGATGCGGCCAGAAACGGTCGAGATAGGACGGCGAAAACAGATCGAAAATCTCCATGTCAGCGATGCCGAGGACGAGATCGTTGTTGAGATCGAGGATGGCCGCATATTCCGCCGTCGGCCGCTCCGTGGTGGTGATGACCTGGCTGACGTCAGCGCCGAGATCCCGCAGATGCCGCACCAGCGAGCGCCCGGTTTCATCGTCGCCAACAATCGAGACGAAGCTTACGTTGACGCCGAGGCGGACAAGGTTCTCGGCGACGTTGCGGGCGACGCCGCCGAAGCTGCGATAACCGTCGACCGGGTTCGACGTCTCGAAGATCAGATCCTTCTTGGCGTGGTACTTACGGTCCAGAACCGCGCCGCCGATGCAGATCATGCGCTTGGATGCCGGCAAGACATAGCCGCGGCCGAGAATGTAGCCCTTGTTGACGAGCTGCACGATGTGGGCCGCGACGGTCGAGCGGGCAATGCCGAGCGCGGTCGCAATGTCCTGCTGGCCGGCGAAGGGGTTCGCCGCGATGAGATCCAGAACCGCTTGTTCCTGTGCTCCAAGGTTGTCCATCGTCTCACCGGTCCGTCGAATTCATGGCTGACGTTGATCAACAACAGACGATCTTGTCAACATTTGTCTGGAGCGAGTGAAGGCCCGTCAAATGCTGGTACTGGTCGACGCTTGGCGCCGCATCACATTACTTACTGCCGACGGCAAGAACTTTGAAAGCAAGCGGATGAGCGAACAGGAGTTGATGTCGGAGCTGGAACGGTTGGTTTCCGAGGACCGGAACCCGAAGACGATGGATATCGACCTGCTGCCAACCATCGAGATCCTGCGCAAGATCAATGACGAGGACAGCGGCGTTCCGGCCGCTGTCGAGAAAGTCATTCCGGAAATCGCTGCCGCGGTAGACCGGATCGTTAGTGCGTTTCAAAAAGGCGCGCGGCTTGTCTACATCGGCGCCGGCACGAGCGGCCGGTTGGGAGTTCTCGACGCCTCGGAGTGTCCACCGACATTCGGTGTGCCCGAGGACATGGTGCTCGGCCTGATCGCGGGCGGCCCCAAAGCGCTGATGCGGGCTGCGGAAGGCGCCGAGGATGATCCGCAACAAGGCATGAAGGCACTGCAGGACATCAAGTTGACCGCCGAGGATGTGGTGGTCGGCATCGCGGTCAGCGGCCGCACGCCTTATGTGATCGGCGGTTTGACCTACGCAAAGCAGGTGGGAGCGCCTACAGTGGCGCTCTCCTGCAATCCCAGATCGACCATTGCCGGCATTGCCGACATTGCCATCTCTCCGTTTGTCGGCCCCGAGGTTCTCGCCGGCTCGACCCGGCTGAAGTCGGGAACCGCGCAAAAACTGGTTCTCAACATGCTGACGACAGCCAGCATGATTCGGATCGGCAAGAGCTATCAGAACCTGATGGTCGACCTTAATCCCAGCAACAAGAAACTCGTCGCCAGGGCGGTTGGGATCGTGATGCAGACCACCGGCTGCACAGCGCAGCAGGCACGACAGGCGCTCGACCAGACCGGCAAAGACGTGAAGCTGGCGATCCTGGTGACAATCACCGGCATGAGCGTCAAAGAGGCGCGGCAAGCCCTCGACAATGCGGGAGGATTCCTGCGAAAGGCGATAGGCGAAAAGCCTGTGTGAGGATGAGGGCTGGCGGCGGCCGGCTGTGCAGGGACGGGGTCGGGCATACCGCTTTACCGGCATCCGACTGTGGATCGACCTCGACAAAGGCAAGGCATGGACCTTGCTCGCCAAACGGATCCATCCGACACATCATTCAACAGCGGAATCGCTTCGCCAATCGGTCGGCGATCTCGCCAATGGAGCCTAACAAATCATGATTGCGAAAAGTGACCAGCCAATCTGGGCCGTCGGCCTGATGACCGGCACCGTCCTCGACGGCAATATCGACGTCGCGCTGATCAAGACCGATGGCGAGCGGATCGCGGATTTCGGCACCTACACGCTGGCACCCTACCCCAGGTCGATCCGGACCCTGCTGGAGGAGACGCTGGATCAGGCCAGGGTGTGGAATTTCACCGGACCGGAGCCGGCGATCTTTCGCGAAGCTGAAGAAGCGCTGACGCGCGCCCAGTCAGCGGCGGTCAAGGACCTGGTCGAAAGCTGTGGATTGAAGATGGCCGATATCGGGGTCGTCGGCTTCCATGGCCAGACCGTGCTGCATCGTGCTCCGCAAGTCGGCCGGCCCGGCCAGACCCGCCAGCTCGGCGATGGCGAGTTGATGCATGCCATCCTGGATACAAAAATTGCCTACGACTTCCGCTCGGCCGACATGCGCGCCGGCGGGCAAGGTGCGCCGCTGTCCGCGGCCTATCACGCCGCGCTGCTGCGCGATGCGGACGCCAGCGGCGACACGGCCGTTCTCAATCTCGGCGGCGTCGCCAACGTCACCTGGTGGGATGGCAAGGACAATGTCGTTGCCTTCGACACCGGACCGGCCAATGCGCCGTTGAACGATTTCATCAAGTCCAAAGGGCTCGGCGAAATGGACCGCGACGGCGCGCTGGCCCGCGCCGGCACTGTCGACGAAGCGCGGCTGACCAAGCTCTTGCAGCATCCCTATCTGGCCAAGCCCTATCCAAAGTCGCTGGACCGGTTCGACTTCGGCGCAGCCATGGCGGATGGGATGAACGCTGAGGATGGCGCTGCACTGCTGACGGCCTTCACCGCCGCCGCCGTCGGCAAGGCGCTCGACCTCCTGCCACACCGGCCGAAGCGGCTGGTGGTCAGCGGTGGCGGCCGCCACAACCCGACGATCATGGCCATGCTCGCCAGCCGTGCCGGTGTCGAAGCCGTGCCGGCGGAGGCGCTCGGCTGGAAGGGTGACGCGGTGGAGGCGGAATGCTTTGCCTTCCTTGCGGTTCGCGTGCTCAGGGGCCTGCCGATCAGCTTCCCGACCACCACTGGTGTGCCACAGCCGATGCGCGGCGGACGCCTCGCCGGCTAATCAAGCCGACGATTCTTCTGCAGGAAGACGCGGCTGCGGCCGACGGGAAGATCGGGAAGCACGCCGAAAGGCCGATAACCCCGACGCTCATAGACCTTGACCGCCTGGGGATTGAACGTCTCGATCAGCCGCGTGGCTCCGCGACTACACGGACCGCGGCGAACGCCACACTGCCGCTGAGGCCGCGACAAGCATGAGCAACGCTGCGACCACGGCCGATGCCGCAAAACCAAAGCTGGAATAAAGCGGTCCGAAGGCCGTGGTTCCGACAAACACCGCGAGATAGGTCACGGCGCTGTTCAGACCCATGATCGTGCCGCGCCGCGCCGGATCGAGCGCCGACAGGCGCATAACTAGGACGTTCAGTCCAACATGATTGGCAAGACCCCAGGCCGCCACCATCGCGATGGTCAGGCCGAAGCTGCCGCTTGCCGCGGCAAGCGCGACATAGACGACCGCAACGAGCAGATAGGCGAACGGCATGACGCGTCGCGCGCCGAGGCGATCGATCACGCCGTCGAGAAGCGCCGCCATGCCGAAGCCGGCGCCATAGGCGAGCGCGGCCAAGCCGTTGGCGCTGACCGGCCGTCCCAAGCCATTGTGAAGGTGATCGCCGAGATAGCCGTAGACACCGTAGAAGGCGGTCATGAAGGCGCCGCAGGCGACCAGAAGCGGCACTATGCCGGGCACGGCCAAAGCGCTGAGCGGCGTCGGCGCCGGGCCGCTTTTCCTGACATCGCTCAGCGACGTCAGCGTAAGACCGGTCAATGCGAGCGCCGTAAGGACCGCTACCGCCGCAAAAACAGCGCGCCAATACACGAGGTCGGCAAGCACCGCCGATAATGAGACGCCGGCCACCATGCTGAGGGTCCATCCGGTCAGCACGACGCCGATCGTCCCGCTTTCGCGGCCAGGCGGCGCAATCGCGGCCGAGCTGGCATAGATTGCCGGCATGGCGACACCGGCAGCGATGCCGGCGAGAAGCTGGGCCGCAACCAGCGTCGTTACCGTCGGCGCGGCAGCGCTGGACACAAGTGCTATCGCCAGCAGCAGCAACGCCCCTTGCAGCATGCGACGGGCGCCGAGCCGATCTATATAGCGCGCCAGGAACAAGGCGCTTGCCGACGTGCCAAGACCGAACGCAGCGGACGCGATCATGACGGCCGGCACGCTCGTCGTAAACGACGCGGCCACTGCCGGTGCTATCGGACCGAGGACCAGCGAGTTGGAGCCGATCACGGCTATGCATCCGGTCAGCAGATAAGCGAGCGCCGGGATAGGCGGCCTTGCCGTCAAAGTTGCGACTTGATCACTGTTCGACATATGGCCATAATGGCCGTATTAAATTCTGTATCAACAAGGAACTTCATTATGGATGAAGAAACAGATGGCGTTCCGCAGAACCGGCCTGCTGCCCGCGATGTTGACGCAACCGACCGAAAGATATTAGGCGTTCTGGTCGATGACGCCACGATCAGCTATGCCGAGCTCGGTGATCGCGTCGGCCTGTCGCCGCCGGCAGCGCATGAACGGGTGAAGCGGCTTCGGCGCAGCGGCGCCATCCGCAACACCGCGGCGATCATCGATCCCAAGGCGGTGCGCAAGCCGTTGCTCGCTTTCGTGCACATCGACACCAAGGGTTGGGGAAAGACCCCCGAACTGATGGCGATTTCCGAGCACCCCGAAGTCGAGGAGATTCATTCGGTGGCCGGCGACACATGCATGCTGATCAAGGTCCGCACCGAGGACACTCGGGCGCTCGAAGGCCTGCTGTCGCGGCTTTACGAAACGCCCGGCGTCACCTCGACACGAAGCTACGTGGTTCTGTCGACCTATCTCGAGCGGCCGGTGCAGCCCGGGATCACGACAGAATGGCCGTCGCCCCGGCACATGGCCAAGCCGCTGTATTAGTTCAAACGATCTTCACGCGCGTATCCAAAATCGAACCGGGAACGTCTTAGCTATCGGGTGCCTTGTCACGATCGAGGGACCGGTTCGTTCGCCGGTTCTCGATCATGACGGGAAGGCCTGCTGCGCAACCGGAGACGTGCAATGAGAAAATTGATCGTGGGCAGCTTCATTTCGCTGGACGGCGTCATCGAAGCACCAATGGACTGGGCTTCGCCCTTCTTCGACGAAGAAGCCAGGGAGCATTCTTACCAAAAGGCTGGCGAGGCGGATTTTTTCCTGCTCGGTCGCGTGACCTATGAAATGTTTTCGGCGCGCTGGCCGCAGGTCAAGGGTAGCAAGTATATGGATCGCATGAACGGGCTGAAGAAGCTTGTCGCATCACGCAGCCTCAAAGACGTGAGCTGGAACGCGTCGCTGATCGAGGGTGATGTCGCCGCCGAAATCGCTAGGATCAAGCAGCAGGCCGGCGGGGACATACTGAAATATGGGGTGAGCAATCTCGACCAGACGCTGCTCGCCAACAAGCTTGTCGACGAGTATCAGCTCTCCATCGTGCCCACCCGTGTGGGCCATGGCAAACGCGCTTTCCAGGATATCGACCCGTCCCTGGTCAAGCTGGAGCTTGTGAACACGCACCGGTTCAAGAACGGCGTCATCACGCTGACCTATATCCCACGGTGATCCGTCTCTGGATATTGATACCATGAGGATGCAGCCAAGAATCGATCCAACCGGGCTTTTTGACGTCCGCTACGCCGCGTTCCTGGAGACGGTCGCACATTTGCGCGGACGGCTGCACCGCTACTGTGCACGCATGACAGGTTCGACGCTCGACGGCGAAGACCTCATGCAGGAGGCCCTGTTCGAAGCCTATCGGAAGATCGAGAAGCTTGACGATCCGAGCGCTCTTCGCCCTTGGCTGTTTCGCATTGCGCATAATCGCTGCATCGATTTCCTGCGAAGCAGACAAGCACGCGAGCGTGCGGAGGCCAATTTCGTCGAAAACGAAATCATCCTGCCGGTCGAGCCGCCGGGCCAGGGCGCCGATCGCGCGATCGAACGGCTGGTGATCCACCTGCCGCCCAGGGAACGCGCCTGCGTCCTGCTCAAGGATGTATTCGACTATTCGCTGGAAGAGATCGCCGGCCTCGTCGGCTCGACCGTGGGTGGCGTCAAGGCGGCGTTGAGCCGTGGACGCTCCAAGCTGGCGATGCTGCCAAACGAACCAGACGTCCGTTCGGAGTCCCAGCGCAATGCCGAGCTTTCAAAATTGCTCAACCGCTATGTCGAGCTTTTCAATCGCCGTGACTGGGATGGCGTGCGGGCGTTGATCAGCGCCGATGCCCAATTGCGGGTCGCGGATTGCTTCAAGGGCCAGTTGTTGGAATCGCCCTATTTTGTCGAGTATGAAAACGCCCAAATGACCTGGAAGATGGTGACTGGCGAGATCGATGGCGAAGCGGTGCTGCTCGTGCTCCACCGCGGCGAAGGCGGTTGGAAACCAGCCCATCCGGTTCGGATCGAAGCGATCGATGGGGTCATAAACCGCATTGCCGATTATTACGCCTGTCCCTGGATAATGCCGGCGGCCAGAGCGGTGTTCGTTTCCATCCCCAACCAACCGGGCGCACGCCCGGGCAACAAACGGGACGATGCAAGTGTCCGGCATCAACCCTAGTGAAATGATGCCGGACAAGACATAGGCGCCTTACTGAAGCTTCGCCTGCAGGGCGTTGACGTCATCCGTGGTCATCTCGCCGTCGGTCGTCACCTTGCCGTCGACGATCTTCCAGAGGCGAAACGGGCCGGTGATGTCGCCGTACTTGTCGAATGCGACCGGGCCGATGACGCCTTCGTAACGGATCGGCTTGCCATCCTTGATCAGGCTGAGCGCCTTGGCGAACTCGTCCTTGCCGGCATAGATCGGCGTGCCGGCCGGATCGACCGCCTTGTAGATCGCGTCCTTGATCTTGGCCGGATCCTCGGAACCAGCAATGGCTATGGCCAACCCGACGATGGCGCCGGCATCATAGGACCGGTCGGCTGCCGGGTTCGATGGTTCGATACCGGAAAATTCCTTGTAGTTCTTGGTGAAATATTCGGTCGATGCGGTCGGGCTGGTGCCCGACGAAGTGCCATAGGCGTCCTTCAGGTAATCGGCGCCGACGGATTCGATGAAGTCCGGGCTGTTCATGCCGTCATTGAGCAGAAATTTCTGGACGCCGCCTTGCGAAATCCAGGTGCGGGCGATGGTTGCGCCGTCGACAGGCGTGCTGACGAGATAAAGCCCGTCCGGCTCGCCTGATATCGCCGCGGTCACTTCCGAGGCATAGCTCGACTGCTTTTCATTGTAAGGCGTGTCAGAGACGATGGTGCCGCCGAGCGCCTTATAGGCGCGCGAGAATTCGGCCACCATGTTGACGCCGAAGTCGTTGTTGACGTGGATGACCGACAGCTTCTTGAAGCCCTTGTCGATGGCATATTTGGCGGCGGCGACGCCCTGCAGCGCATCCGAGGTGATGGTACGGAAGAAGATGCCGTTGGTCTTGCCATCGCGCCCGAGCGCCGTCAGCGTCGGCGACGAGGAAGCGGGCGACACCTGGACGATCTTGGCCGGAGCGGTGACCGAGGTCAGGATCGGGATCGACACCGAGGAGATGATGCCGCCGATGATCACCGGCACCTTCTTGACCTGCACAAGCTGGGTCGCGGCGTCGACCGCAATGTTGCCCTGGCTCTGGCTGTCGCGCGTGTCGGTCGCGAGATCGCAACCGCGAACGCCGCCGGCGGCGTTGATATCGCGGAAAGCCATCTCGACCGATTTAGCGCCGGCTTGGCCGTATTCGCCGGCCGGGCCAGTCAGTTCCATGACGAGGCCAACGGTGATCTTGCAATCGGCGGCTTGCGCTGCACCTGCTGCCGTCAGCAGAGCTAGCGCGGTGGTGATCAGAAGTATCATCTTTGTCATTGTTGTTCCCCTTTCGTCACACGACTCTGGTTCAATTCATGTCTTGAGCCTGTTCAGCCTTCCGGCATCTGCAGCCAGGTTTCATGCAGATGCCGCCATTCAACGCCGTTGGGCGCCGATGAACTGGTGGTGAAAACGGCGCTCGAGCGACGACGGCTGTGCTTGCCGGCGCGCTGCTGTGCCTCGACGTAGCTGATGACGATCGTGTCGCCGGCCTGCCAGCCGGCCCGGATATCCTCGATCGAGATGGCGAAATCGCCGTCACAGGCGGCGCGGCTTGCCTTGATATGATCGAGCACCGCCTTACGATCGAGGACCTGCCCGCTCGGCGCGACCATGCAGAAGCCGTCACCCATGACGCGTTCGAAGCGGCTGAAATCCACCCTGTCGGCGCTCGCCCTGTCGAACCAGTCGACGAAGAAGCGATGCAGATCGACGATCTCTGCGCTTGCGCGTGAAAGCAGAGAGGGCTTCTCGTTCATGGCCGAGCTCATTTTCTTCCGGCGTTCAAATTGTAGTGCATAATCGAGCCATGGCGACCGTGGCGGTCGCGCTCCAATGTATAGACGTCGCCGAGAGGCCCGCTGCTTTGCGCGATCACTGCGGCGATCCGCGCCCGGTCCTCGACATCGAGCGCGATGTCCATGATCCCGGCATTGGCAAGGGCGTGCGCCTGGTTGCGAGCGCCGACGATGACGGCCGCCACTTGCGGCTGCTCCAGCACCCAGGCGCTGGCGATGGTGGCGATGTCGACGCCGTGGCGGTCGGCGACCGCCTTCAATGCCCCCAGCAGTTCCTGGAAGAGATCCCAGCCGCCGAAATCATCGATGATTAGCTTGTATTTGACCAGCGACCGGTTTTCGAGCGGCGGCGTCTGCGGCTCGGCGACATCAAGCCATCTCTCGCTGAGGAAGCCGCCCGCCACCGAACCGTAGCAGAGGAGACTGACGCCGTTCTGGCTGGCAAGTGTTGCAAGGCTGTTGGCCGGCCGCTGATCGAGCACGGAATATTGCAGCTGCTGGCTGACCAGCGGCACGCCGGCCGCTAGGATCTCGGCCAAATGCGGCGTGTCGAAATTGGTGGCGCCGACGTTGCGCACCTTGCCCTCCAGGCGGAGGTCGTTGAGCCAGCCCATCGCATCGACGTAACCGGGCACTGCATAATCCCACCAGTGGAACTGCACGAGATCGAGCCGTTCGGTCTTCAGCCGCCGCAGCGACTGGTCGACGATGCCTCTCACATAGTCGCGGCTGATATTCGCAAGCCTTTCCAAGTCAGGCACCAGCTTGGTGTGCACCTTCATTTTGGTGGCGGCGTCGAGACCGCGCTCACTGGCCAACCGCAGCCGCGCCGCACCGATCAGTTCCTCGACGCCGGTATAGATATCGGCACAATCATAGGTCCTGATGCCGGCGTCGAAGGTGGCGATCAGGTCGGTCACCGCCTGTTCGCGGTCGATTGCGCCGTGTCCGCCGGCAAGCTGCCAGCCGCCGCGAATGACGCGCGAGATCGTATAGCCCGGGCTGAGCTCGAAGGACTTTTCGGTCATCTCTGGTCATTCTCCTTCGGCAGCGGCACCGCCGTGGTCTCGGCATGGCTGAACCGCCGCTTCCCAGTCCTGATGATCCTCAGCCGGCTGGCGCAATTGGGATCGGGACAGGCGATCTCGGCATCCGACGTCATCCAGTCGTTCCTGTGGGTCGGGCGCTGTTTTGCCGCGAGCAGCGGCAACACAGCTGATATCGAATAGATCGAAAAACCCTGCCCCGCCGGCATCGACAGCATCTCGCCCTTGAGCTCGAAATAATCGCCTGATTTGGCGCCGCAATAGATCGGCTTGCCCTCGGGGACAACCGCCTCGACGCGAAGGTCGAAGAGTTCGAAACTGTCGTCGCTCTCAGCCATTCAGATCTCCACCCGAGTGAAGGTAATTTCGCAAGCGCCGTTGCGGCGGATCACGCCGCAGGCGACGGCGAACCGGTCGCGCTCCTCGGGACGCACCTGCGCGACCACGCTTCCGGCAAGCCAGCCGATCGGGAACAGCAGACGCGCACCCTGGCCATAAAACAGGCCGATGTCGAATATCGCATTCGGACTACCGCCCCACATGCGCGGCGGCACGTAGGATAGCACGATGTCGCCCGCCTGCGGCGTCAGGGTTGCATTCTCCGCCGGCAACGGCCTGGCATAGGCTTGGCCCTCAATATCCGCTGATGGAACCGGGCAGGAGATTTCCGGCCCTGTCCACATCGCATGGATGCCGGCAACGACGCGCGGCTGCTCGAGATAGGCCAGCAGGAAAGCAGCGTTCTCGGGCGCCTTTTCAGGCAACAGAAGCGCCGTCACGGACAGCTTTGAGCGTGGCTCGGCGATGCTGATGGCAAGCGTCATGCCCTCAATCTTTCCTATTGGCGGATTGAAGCTTGTCGCGCAGGAAAGCGAAGGGCCGGCTGATGTCGGCCACCAGCGCCTCGCGCGCTGCTTGGGCATCCTGCCTTGCAAGCGCTGCGACAATGCTGCGGTGATAGTGGGCGGTATCGACCTCGCCGGCTTCGGAAAAGGCGTATATGGCGACGCGGATACAGGGTCCGGATTGCAGCCACAGGCTCTCGATCATCGGGATCAACACGGCGGAGCCGCAGCAACGGTAGATCTCAAAGTGGAAGCTCTGGTTGAGCGTCGCCTCGCGGTCGATATCCTTCTTGTGCTTTAACGCCCGCATCTCGTCCCACTCGCCGAGCATGGCTTCGACCGAAGCAATCTGGCGCGGATTCATGCGCGTGGCGGCCAGCGCGATTGCTTCGCCCTCGATCAGGGAGCGGGCGCGCAAGAGATCGTCGATACGCTCCAGCGTGATCGGCGGCACGCGCACGGAACGGTTGGGAAGCGCCTCCAGCGCCTTTTCCGTGATCAGTCGTCCGAGCGCCTCACGCACCGGCATGGTGCTGGTGACCAGCGCGTCGGCGAGGCCGCGGATCGTCAAAACCTGGCTCGGCTCGAAAAGGCCGCCGATCAAGGCCCGGCGCAACTCCGAATAGACGCGATCCTGCACGGTTTCGCGGCCGACCGGCGTAAGCTGGGCTGCGACCACCTCGTTGTTCTTTTCGATGACGGCCTTCTGCATGGGCAGTCCCGGTCTTGGCCCGTTTTCGGCTTGCGGAAGAAATTAAAGCCGAATAGCGTGATCAAAGCAAGTGTGATCACAAATCAAACCAGAAGGCGGCGACATTCGCTTTCGGCCCGAGGGTTCCATGAGTGACACAACCGCACAACAGCGGGCGGACACCCGTACGCCGGTTCTGACGGCCAGAAACGTCGTCCGGCGCTTCGGCGGCCTCGTCGCGGTCAACAATGTCTCGTTCGACGTCCAGCCGGGTGAAATACTCGGCCTCATCGGCCCGAACGGCGCCGGCAAGACGACGATGTTCGACCTGCTGGCCGGCAGCATCCTGCCGACCAGTGGCGACATCCTTCTCAACGGCACACTGGTGTCGGGAGAGGCAGCGCATCGCCGCATCGGCCGCGGCCTTGGCCGCACATTCCAGATCCCCCGGCCCTTGCCCAACCTGACGCTGATCGAAAACGTCATGCTGGCCGCGCAGGGGCAGGCCGGGGAAAGACTGCTCGCCAATTTCCTGACGCCACGGCGGGTCGCCGCCGAGGAGCGGGCGGCCGAGACGAAAGCCATCGAGCTGCTCGAGCTCGTCACGCTCGCCCGCCTGGCGCACGAGCCGGCGCGTGTGCTTTCCGGTGGCCAGCGCAAGCTGCTCGAACTCGCCCGCGTCATGATGGCCGACCCGGCGATCATCCTGCTCGACGAACCGGCGGCCGGCGTCAATGCGACGTTGCTCGAAGTCATCATCGATCGCATCCGCGACATCAACGCCCGCGGCATTACTTTCCTGCTGATCGAGCACAATATCGACATGGTGACGCGGCTCTGCCACCGGGTGCTAGTCATGGCGAGCGGCCAGCTCCTGTGCGAAGGCACGCCTGATGAGGTGGCACGCGATCCGCGCGTCATCGAGGCCTATCTCGGAGGCGCGGCATGAGCCAAACGGTTCTCGATGTCCGCGACCTCGAAGCCGGCTACGAGCCAGGCGTCCCGATCGTGCGCGGCGCCTCAATCACCGTCGACAAGGGCGAGATCGTTGTCGTTCTCGGCCCCAACGGCGCCGGCAAGTCGACCTTGATCAAGGCGATCGCCGGCCTTGTCCCGATCACCGGCGGCACGGTCCTGCTGGACGGCAAGGATATCACCGCGGCGCCCGCCCATATCATGGTCCGCCTCGGCCTTGCCTTCGTGCCGCAGACCGAAAACATCTTCCCCTTGATGTCAGTCGAGGACAATCTGAAGGTTGCCTGCGGCATCCTGATGCCGCGCGAGACCCCTGCCCGCATCGAGGAAATGTATGCGGCCTTTCCCGACCTCGTCCGTCAGCGCAGAACCGCCGCCGGAAATCTCTCGGGCGGACAGCGGCAGATGCTGGCCGTTGCCCGGGCATTGATCGTTCATCCCAAGGTGCTGGTGCTCGACGAGCCGTCGGCCGGCCTGTCGCCGAAATTCGTGTCGATGGTGTTCGAGATGCTGGCCGGTATACGCAAATCCGGCGTCACCATTCTCCTGGTCGAACAGAACGCCAAGGCAGCACTTGCCATCGGCGATCGCGCCTATGTGCTGGTCGAGGGCAAGGACCGGCACGAGGGCATCGCCTCCGAGCTCTGGAACGATCCGGTCGTCGCCGAACTCTATCTTGGTCAGCGCCGTCTCGATCCTGAAAGAGACCGGCACTCGGGCAAAGGAAGCGCGGCATGAACCTGCAATTTGTCGTCGACGGACTGCTGGCAGGTTCGATGATCGGCCTCGGCGCCATCGGCGTGACGCTCACCTATTCGATCCTGCGCTTCTCGAACTTCGCGCATGGCGACTTCATGGCCTGGGGCGCCTATGCGACGCTCGCCGTCGTCGGCGCCATCGGCGCAATGTTCGGCAAGATCGCGCCGATGGCTCCGCTGTCCTTCGGCTGGCCGCTGATCGCCGCGGTAATCATCGGCATGGCGATCACCGGCCTGCTGGCGCTGCTGCTCGACATGATGCTTTTCGCGCGGCTGCGGGCCAAGGGCCAGGCGATCATTGTGGTGATGGCGAGCTTCGGCGCCTCGATGGCGCTGAGAAGCCTGCTCGAATTCATCTTCACCTCGCGTCCGACCTATTTCAGCCGGGCCATCCAGATCGCCATACCGGTTGGCTTCGGCATTCGCGTCACTCCCGACCAGATCGCGCTGCTGCTGCTGACCGCCGTGCTCGTGCTCGGCGTGCATCTGTTGATGACCCGCACCCAGACCGGCCGTTCCATGCAGGCACTGAGCCAGAATGCGGCCTTGGCGCGCATTGTCGGCATCGACGTCGCCAAGATCGTGCGCGTCACCTGGATCATTGGCGGAGCGCTAGCCTGCGTCGCCGGCGTGATGATCGGCATTCTCATCCAGATCCGTCCATTCATGGGTTTCGACATGCTGCTGCCGATGTTTGCGGCCGCCATCCTCGGCGGCATCGGCAGCGTGCCTGGCGCTGTTCTCGGCGGATTGATCATCGGTATGGCCGAAGCCGGCGCAGTGCAGTTGGTCGGCGCCGAATGGCGTGCTGCCGTCTCCTTCATCATCCTGATGTCCGTGCTGTTCGTGCGGCCTATCGGCCTTTTCGGAGTGAGAGAACGCTGATGGATCTGCTCGGCTATGGCGCTTTCTTCCTGACGACCGCACTGATCTTTTCGCTCGTCACGCTCGGGCTCAACCTGCAATGGGGGCTCACCGGCCTTTTCAATGTCGGACTCGCGGGCTTCGTTGCCATCGGCGCCTACACGTCGGCACTGCTGACCACGCCCGACGATGCTGCGCGCCTGGGCGGCTTCGGCCTGCCGATCCTTGTCGGCTGGCTCGGCGCCATGCTGGTGGGCGGCATCGCCGCCGCGATTACCGGCATTGCCACGCTGCGCCTGAGATCGGACTATCTGGCGATCACCACCTTCGGCGTTGCCGTCGTCGTGCAGCTGGTGGCGCTCAATGCCCAGAAGCTGACGGGCGGCCCGTTCGGCATCGGCTTCATTCCGCGTCCTTTCGGCGGCCTCGCCGAAACGCCTTTGCTGTTCAACCTGTCGAACCTTGCCGTCGTTTCGGTGGTGACGCTGATCGTCTATCTCGCGCTGGAGCATCTGTCGCGCAGCCCGTGGGGGCGCGTGTTGAAGGCGCTTCGCGAGGATGAGCGGGCAGCGATATCCCTGGGGAAAAGCGCACGCTTCTACCGCGTTCAGGCCTTTGCCGTGGGCGGTGCCATCATGGCACTGGCCGGCGCGTTGCAGGCGCATTTCACCGGCTTCATCGCTCCGGACAATTATTTGCCGGCGCTGACTTTTCAGGTCTGGGTGATGCTGATCGTCGGCGGCTCGGGCAGCAACATCGGCGCCGTCATCGGCAGCATCCTGGTCTGGGCGATATGGGCCGGATCGGGAGCCTTAACGAGCGTGTTGTTTTCGCCGGAACAGCAGGCCCGCGCCGCCTCGCTGCAGATCGTCGCCATCGGCGTGATGCTGTGCGTCATTCTTCTGGTCAGGCCGAACGGCCTGTTTGGCGACAGGCCGTGGCGGCCAAGATTCGGCAAGCGTGTCCGAGTGGCTACGGGTGAGAGCGGAACAGCGTCATGATCGAGGTTGCCGGGTCTTCCGGCGTTTCCCTCTGGCACGCCGTCAGCCGCAATCGCCGTGACCGGCCTACCCTCGAAGGCGCACTCGATGTCGACCTGGCGATTGTCGGCGGCGGGTTCTCAGGCCTTTCCACCGCGCTGCATACCGCCGAAAAAGGCATCTCGGTCGCCGTCCTCGAAGCGGAAATCATCGCCTGGGGCGCGACCGGCAGGAATGCCGGCTTCGTCGTGCCGAATTTCGCGAAAAGAGACCCCGACGATATCATTGCCCAGCTCGGACCCGGACGCGGCGAACGCCTTGTCGAGTTCGCCACCGGCAGCGCCGACCTCGTCTTCGACCTGATCAGACGGCACCGCATCGAATGCGACGCAGTCCAGAGCGGATGGATACAACCGGCCCATTCGCAGGCCGCTCTCGAAAAAACCAGATTGCGTGCCGAACAATGGGCAAGGCGCGGAAGACCGACCGTTACGCTGGACAGGCAGGCAACCGAAGATCTGACCGGCATTCGGGGTTATCCCGGCGGCTGGATGGACCGGTCGGGCGGTGTCCTCAATCCGGTCGAATATGCGCGCGGGCTCGCTAACGCGGCGGAAAAGGCCGGGGCCCGCATCTTCGAGCATACGCGCGTTGCATTGATCGACGGCGACGGAGATGGCTGGGCTTTGAAGACGGAATCGGGTTCGGTGCGTGCTGGAAAGGTGCTGATTGCCACCAACGCCTATGGCGGGTCGCTGCACCGTGCGCTGCAGCGAACCTACTTTCCTCTGAAAATCTTCCAGATCGCGACGGCTCCGCTGCCGCGCGAATACCGCACTTACCTGCTTCCAGGCGGGCAAGGCGTCGGCGACACCAGGCGCAATCTTTTCACCTTCCGCTTCGATAGCGAAAACCGGCTGATAACCGGCGGCATGCATAGTCTTGGTCCCGGCGCCGACGCGCGGGTGCCGCATGCGATCTGGCGCCGGCTTGCAAAACACCTCGATCTCCCGGAAATCCCACAACTCGCCTACAGCTGGTCGGGGATGGCCGCCGTCGAGCCCGACTTCCTGCCGCACCTTGTCGACCTCGGGCCTGGCCTGATCGCGGGCTTTGCCTGCAACGGACGTGGCATTGCCATGACGACGAGCATGGGCAAGGTCCTTGCGGATTGGGCTGATGGAACAAAGCCGCAGGATTTGCCGCTGCCGTTTGCGCCGCCGTCGCCGATCCCGCTCCATGGCCTGATGCGGCATGCGCCAACCATGCTGCTTCCGCTGAGCATCCTGCGCGACCGGCTGGATGAGGGGCGCTAGTCGACGTCTCAACCAAGCTCCAAGGTCGTTATCGCAAAGACGCCGGACTGCGCGAGCTGCGGCGCTTTTCCCTTGTACATTCGAGCCGTTTCGAAGCCCGGTTGAAGGCCGGCCGACGTCAGCCGAGCTACGAAATGCCTATTGGTCTCGGGAACATCGAGATGGATATTTCCGGGTCCGGAGGCATTGGCGAGTCCGGCGAAGAGACGGCTTGCCGCATCAAGGTTGTTGGAAAAAAGCGGGCCGATCTTGCAGCCCTCCCGGCACTGGCGCGCGACGCCATATCCCTCGATCGCGCCATCCTTGACGATCGCAAGCGCCATGTGCGGCGGGCGCAGCCAGTGGTCCAGGAAGGATCGCCTCGAAGCCGGAAAGAATCGGCGGTCATAGTCCAGGACATCCGCGATGAGTTCCGGGCCTATGACGCAAATGCCGCTGTCGGTGGCTGCCGGGACATTCGGCGCTCCAACGAACCGGATCGTCCGGTGGACCGACGCAAAACCCATGCTGCGATAGTTGGCCTGCTGTTCGACGACGCCATCGAGGCCGATCGTGCGGTTGCCAAGCCGCGCCATGCCGGCGTCCCAGACCGCCTTGCCATGGCCCTCGCCGCGCCTGTCCGGCCGACAGATGTAGAGGCCGATGAAGCCGAAACCGCCGCCATAGGCCACAGCCGAAATGCCGGCGACCATCTCGCCATCGACGAAGGCGCCGATGAAGCCCTCGGGATCCGCTGCCTGGAACGCCACGGCATCGCCGAGGCCGGGATTCCAGCCCTCCGCTGCCGCCCAGTCGACGAGGATTTCCACTTCTTCAAGTGCGAGCGTTCTGATCGTTCGGCGCATTGCGATCACTCGGCGGCAACAGAACCGGGGGCGAAGGATTTCAATGCGCCACGATAGGGCTTTGCGAGCGGGTTTGCATAGGCGCCGCGCTTGGATGTCGACAGGCCAAGCGCGATCAGTGCCTCGGCCTGCTTGACCGCGGCGCCGACGCCATCGATGACCGGAACGCCGAAGGATAGGGACAGTCGAACTCGCCGACGGCACGTCGGCCAAGGGCTTTCTGGCCGAGACCGCCGGACTGTCGGCTGCAGCCGATATCTCGGCCTTCGGCGGCTGGCGCAACTTTGTCGCAAGTAGTAGCGAGCCGCGACAACGGCTCGAGAGCGCTCCGTCCAATTGAGCGATTGGCTGTTGCGCCGGTTACATCGCCGAGACTCAGGCACAGCAGCAAACGACAGCTCGCAAAGGTAAGGCGAATAGCTCGAGCCACGGCGCATGCGTAAGCGATCCGTAAGCGCACCTGCCCTATGATGGCGCTGTGAGTGACAAGCGTCACCGTGCGCTTGGGACCGCGGGAGAGTCGCGATGCGAAAACGCCGTGCAGTGACCCTTACGGATTTCGTCGGAGCTCATCGGCCCAGGGACTGGTCCGTGCTGTCGGGTGCTCGCCGAAACATCTTGAGGGCAGCGGCGATATTTCTCAGCCTGCTGCCGGCTTCGGGGTTCGCTGGGGACCAGACCCCCGATTGGCGCCTGAGCGCTCGAATCGTCGCCGTCGGGCTGCCCGACGTGGCCGGTGTGCGCGAGGTGGGCCGCTTTCATGTCGGCGGGCCGATACCGGGAAATCCAGAATTCCTGATGGCGACGCGCGAAGGGCGGGTGCTCGATCCGCTCAGGGTTCTCGTCGCCGTGGGCAGCAATTTCGGCGCACCGCCGGGCGATCCAGCACTTGAGGTCGGGGCGATCCTCTCCATCGATCCGCACGCGGGCAAGTCCGGTGGCACCATTATCGTTCCGCAAGAGCTCAACAATGGAGACGGGAGGGTTCAGCTCTACACGGCACAGAGTGAACGGTTCCTCAACCAGCGGTACAATGCCAGGGCTCGAACCGCGCGCCTCGCAGCCGCGTCTGGACCGCGATATATTTCGATCAACAACGCCTTCGGAAGGCCCTGGATCGCCAACGCGCCGAACGGGGTGGCTGGCGAGGGCAGCGTCACGGTCGTCGACCCTGACGGTGCGCCGCTCGCAAACGCGCCAAGCCGCGAGGCCGGCGGCGTGTTCGCCGGCCGGCATACCGATCGCGAGCATATGCCGAAAGCACAGCCCAGCGGCTGGCTTGGCAGGCTGCTGAATTATCGGGCAAGCGGCCAGCTGACACCAGGCGGAATGCAGGCGGGCGCGCTCGGAACGGCGTTTCTCGGTCCGTCGCCGGACGGCAGCGGCTTTGCCGTGTTCGCCGCCGTCACGGCGGATGGTGGCGTGGTTCAAATCCATGTCCAGGATGGCGTCGACGGCCTGGCCGGCCCCGGCACGGTGAGCGCCGGCCAGGGCACGGTAAGCACCGGCCAGGGCACGGTAAGCACCGGCCAGGGCACGGTAAGCACCGGCCAGGGCACGGTAAGCACCGGCCAGGGCACGGTAAGCACCGGCCAGGGCACGGTGAGCGCCGGCCACGGCATCGGCGACGACCCCGGCGTCATCGGTCTCGCTTTCAAGTGGAACCCGGACCGCGCTCTCTACATCGCCGATCCGGGCCGTGACCGGATGGTGCTGCTTGACCTGGAGGACGACCGGCGGCATTTCACGGTCGCCAGGACCCGCACGATCTCGCTTCCGGAATTCGATCGTCCGGTCGACGTCGCCGCCGCGATCCCCGAAATCGCCAATCCGCAATTTTCGAGCCACACGACGCTCGCCGGCGGATCCGATCTGTTTGTCGCCAATCGCGGCGACGGCTCGTTGCTGCGGTTGAGCCAGGACGGCCGGCTTCTCGCCCGGGCGACGATCGAGATTCCCGGCCTCGGGCCTCTCGGAGCCGATCGCGTTCGCGCGATCGCGACGTCGGCGGACGCACAGCGGATCTGGATAACGATAGGCGGCGCGGCTCCGGGATTTCCGGGTCACGAAGGGGCGCTCGTCGAAGTTGGGGTCTTCGACGAGCACGGCGCGGCGGCAGCGACGCAGAAGACGCAGAGCGCTGCCGCCGACGCCAACGTCGCAGTGCATGGAAAGCAGCTGTTTCAGACCGACTTCACCCCGCAGATGGGTCTCGGCCCCTTGTTCAACGCAACGTCCTGCGTGGCCTGCCATCCCGGCCCCGGCGGCGCGAGCATTGATGAAAGCCACTTTGCGCGCAGGATAGCCCATATGGATCCGGGGTCCGGGCGCACGGTTGCGATCGATCATCCCAACAGTCCGGTCGCCAGACGCCATGCGTTGCGCGATGGCATGAAGACCGTGCCGGCGGCGATGCCGCGCCAGGCCAACGTAATTTCGCTGCGCATGCCGCTCGCTCTCTACGGGATTGCCAGGATCGACGAGATACCCGACAGCGTCATCGAAGCGCAGGCGGTCAGCAAGGGCGACGGCATCAAAGGCCACGCGCATCATGTCGTCGACGCCCAAGGCGCATCGCGGGTCGGCCGATACGGCTGGAAGGCTGATATAGCCACCCTCGAAGATATGGTGGCGAACGCTTTCGCAAACGAACTCGGCGTCACCAGCGCGACCGGGCCCGAGACGGGTGTGCAGCCGATCGAAGGCGATCCCGCACAGGTCGACGCGGTCGCCTCCTATCTGCGAGCGCTCCGCCTGCCCAATGGGGCAAAGCCATGAGCCTCGCCCTGACGCTCTCCCATGCGCCGGAAAAAGCGCGCTCGGTCTTGCCCGGCATCATCGTTGCCGCGGCACTCGCCCTTGCGGCCGGCTGGATCGCCGGCGGACTGGGCGAGCCGCTGTCGCGCAACCCGGTCCTCGTCGCCATGCTCTTCGGGCTACTGATCGGCAGCAGCTTCGCCTGTCCGGACGCCTTGCGGCCGGGGCTCGACTTCACCAAGCGCTATCTGTTGCGGCTCGCTGTGGTGCTGGTCGGCTTCCGTATCACGACGCGGCTGTTCCTGGATCTGGGATTCATGCCGCTCGCGGTGGCGGCCATCGAGCTGATACTGGTGCTGACGCTGCTCTATGCCATAGCGCGCAAGCTGTTCAGGCTCGACGCCGAGGTCGCGCTGCTTGTCGCGGTCGGCAGCGCCGTCTGCGGCGCCGCGGCGATCCTCTCCATGGCCGCGCTGGTGCGTGCGCGCGACCAGAGTGCCGGCATCGCCATCGCCTTGATCACGCTGAGCGGCACCGTGGCGTTGCTCGCCTATCCGGTCATGTTCCTGGGCGGTTGGCTGCCGCATCTGGACGACCGCCTCTATGGCGTGTTTGTCGGGGCGAGCATTTTCGAGCTGGCGCAGGTCTACGGCGCCTCCTTCGCCATTTCCGACGACGCGCTGAACACCGCCACACTGGTCAAGCTCAGCAAAGTGCTGATGCTCGTCCCGCTTCTGCTGGCCGCCAGCCTGGTGTTTCGCAGCCGTAACAAGGCGCAAGAGGCCGCGCCGATCCCGTTCCCGTGGTTCATCGTCGCGTTTATCGGCGTGGTGATGCTCAATTCGGAGATCACCCTCAATCCGCAACTGCGCCGCGTCATCCTCGACGTCGACCAGTTCCTGTTCCTCATGGTGATGATTGCGCTCGGCATCACCACCCGGGTCGGCCGGCTCGGAGAGGCCGGCGGCGCCTGGCGCCTGATCGGCGTTGGTTTCATTGGGGTGGCCCTGTCGGCGGCCCTGGCCTATGGTGCGCTGATCCCCTTCTCGGCGACCTTCCGGGCCGCATCACCTTCATCGAGCCAAAGCGCGATGCTCGGCAGCCATGGCGGACGGCTTTTCGCCTCGGTCGGTTGCGCCAAATGCCATATGCCGGCGCTGGAGGGTGTCAACGGCGAAGTCCAGCTCTACTCCGACCTTTTGCTGCACGACATGGGGCCGGCGCTCGACGATAAGATCGTTCAGGGCGACGCCATCGGCGCCGAATGGCGGACCACACCGCTTGTCGGCATCGGCCTGCGCCAACGTTACCTGCACGACGGCCGCGCGACCACGCTGCGCGATGCCGTCTTCGCCCATCGCGGCACGGCGCAGATTGTGCGCGACCGCTTCTTCGACCTGGACGAGACCGATCGCCAGGCGATCCTCGATTTCGTGGCGACGCTATGATGCGGCTTTATCACGCCACCACCGTTTTTGATCGGCCGAACCGCCATGTATGACGCCGTCATCGCAGAGCTGAACCATGTCGACGGGCCCGAGCTGCTGGCGCCGCTCGTCACCGACCTGTTTTGTGGAAACATCGCGCTCGTGTCCTCGTTCGGCGCGGAATCCGCGGTGCTGCTGCATATGGCGGCTTCGATCGACCGATCGCTTCCTGTCATCACGCTCGATACCGGAAAGCTGTTTCCGGAAACGATCGCCTATCGCGCGCAGCTGACGGCTCAGCTCGGCCTCACCGATCTGCGCGTCGTCACGCCTCAGGCTAATGTCTTGCGAGTGCTCGACGGCGCTGGATCGCTGCACCGCCGCGATCCGGACCGGTGCTGCCACATCCGCAAGGTTCTGCCGCTCGAAAATGCTCTGACTGGTTTCAAGGCCTGGATTTCCGGCCGCAAGCGATATCATGGCGGGCTTCGCGCGGATGTTCCGACGCTCGAGGAGACTGACGGGCGCCTGAAGATCGATCCGCTTGCCCGCTTCACCCGCCGGCAGATCGAGGCCTATCTCGATCACTATGAGCTTCCGCGGCACCCGCTCCTCGAAAAAGGCTACCTCTCGATCGGCTGCGCGCCCTGCACGGTCCAGTGCGGCAGCGCGGACAATCCGCGCGCGGGCCGCTGGAGCGGACTGTCGAAGATGGAGTGCGGGATTCACCGGTCGGCCATTGCCTCTCGCAATTCGGCCCCGTCTGCTTCCTGATTTCCGGTTACGCAGACATCGAGGTCCGCACCCCCAGGGAATCGGCCATGGCCGCTTCATCTGCGAAGCCACTACGAATTGTGTAATGATTGAAACTAGCCAAAGCTCGCGAAAACTAGGAGATCAGCTGCCGGAAATTAGTGGTGAAAAGCCGACACTTGGTTACCCAGATGCAACAGGCCCGGATGGAAGTCTTGTGGTCTGAGCTGACATCGGAGTGTGAAGGCAGCGCCATTCTTGACTTTTACGATCGGCGCAGCCGGGTCGAAAATTAGCTTGACCTTATGGTCGACAACATGTATACATTCTGTTTATGTCCAACCCTTATCAATCACAACGCCCTGCCATAGGTCAACGCGCCGATGCTGCGCAGGACGTCGTATACCGCTGGCTGAAGCAGCATGTGCTGAACTTGCCTAGCCGCGAGGGCACGTTCCTTACCGAGGCTGAGGTCTGCCGCGAGACGGGAACGTCGCGGACGCCGGTGCGCGAGGCGCTGTTGAGGCTCGAAGCAGACGGCCTCCTGCAGATCGTGCCGAAAAAGGGCGCCTATGTACCGCCGATCACCGAGACGGAGATCGAAGCGGTGATGCAGGCGCGCGGCTTGGTGGAAGAGTGGTGCGCGCGGCAGGCGGCCGGCTTCGGCGACATGCTTGCGACGGAACTCGACAGGCTGATCGCCCGGCAGGTGGAGGTGCAGCACGACACCGTTGCGTTCATCGAATGTGACCGGGACTTTCATCGTACGATCGTTCGCGCCGCCGGCAATCCGGTGCTCGCCGACTTCTATGAGAGCCTACGGGACCGCCAGTTGCGGATGGGCGTGCGCGCTATCACAATCTCCGGCGGACGCGGCGACAGCGTGCTTGCCGAGCACGCAGCCATCGTCGAGGGCATACGCCGCGGACAGCCCGAGCAGGCGGCCGCAGCCGTCGCCCAGCATCTGGCGCGGACGCTCGTCGCGTTGCGGCTGCCGATCGCGGCAGGCTGGGGTTCGGTTGCAACCGAGCGCAGTCCGGCGGTGGCGGCGCAGTAAGGGAAGGCCGCGGCGTTCGCATGGCAGTTGGTCAACGGAATTGGTGAATTGATTATCGTGATTTAACAGATCGGTGCCGAAAGGGCCGGGCATGATCATCCACAGGGAAACGGCTTTCGACGTGCGCGCGTTCCGCCAGGCGCTGGGACAGTTTCCGACCGGCGTCTGCGTCGTCACCTGTGTGGCCGATGGCGAGCAGCTCGGCATGACGATCAGCTCGTTCAACTCGCTGTCTCTCGATCCACCTCTCGTACTGTTCAGCATCGACCGTCGTTCAGCTGGCCTACCGCTCTGGCAGAATGCCGCAAGTTACACGGTCAACGTCCTCTCGGAAAACCAGAAGGACATTTCCAACCGCTTCGCCAAGCCGCTTTCCAACAAGTGGGAGGGGATGCGGTTCGAGCAAGGCCGCTCTGGCGCCCCGGTGCTGCCCGGCGCGGCGGCGCTGTTCGACTGCGAGCCGTGGGCTAGGCACGAAGCCGGCGACCACGTGCTGTTCATCGCCAGGGTTAAGCATTTTCGGTGCTTCGCCGACCGGCAACCGCTGGTTTTCGGCAAGGGGCGCTACGCATCACTGCAGCCAACGGAGTTCGCGGCGCCGCTTTGGCCGCTCGACATCCACTACTGATCGCGGAGGGTAAGATGATCAAGACTGGAGCGCAGCATATCGAGATGCTGAGAGACGGCAGGCAGGCCTATATCAACGGGCAGACGGCCGGCGACGTCACCGCGCATCCAGCCTTCCGTCAGACGATCCGGTCGGTCGGCATGCTCTACGACTTCCAGGCGCGGCCGGATAACCGGGCGCTGATGACCTTTGAAGTTCCCGAAAGCGGCGGGCAGCGGGCCAATCGCATCTGGCAGTTGCCGCGCAGCCATGCCGAGCTCGTCCAACGCCGCACGGCGCTGGAAGCCTGGACGGAGCTTCATTATGGCTTTCTTGGCCGCGCCCCAGACCATGTCGCCTCCTGCATTTCCGGCATGTTCATGGGGATCGAGGTCTTCGAGGCCTATGACAAGACGCGAGCCGGGGCACTCGCCGATTATTACCGCTACGCCCGAGACAACGATCTCTATCTCACCTACGTCATCATCAATCCACAGGCCGACCGCTCGAAGTCCGCGGGTGAGCAGCAAGACCGCTTCCTCACTGCCGGCGTCGTCGATCAGGACGCAGCAGGCCTGACAATCCGCGGCGCCAAGATGCTGGCGACCGGCGGCATCATGGCAAACGAGGTGTTCGTCACCTGCATCCAGCCGCTGCGTGAGGGCGACGAGCCCTATGCTGTGTCGTTCGCCGTGCCGATGAATGCCGGCGGGCTAAAGATCCTGTCGCGCAAATCCTACGAGCAGAGCGCCGCCAGTGTCTTCGATAATCCACTGGCCAGCCGCTTCGACGAGAACGATGCCGTGCTCTACTTCGACGATGTGAAAGTTCCCTGGGAGCGCGTCTTCATCAACGGGGACATCGCCATGTGCCAACGGCAGTTCCATGCCACGCCGGCGCATGTCTTCCAGAACTACCAGGCGCAGATCCGCCTGATGGTGAAGATGCGCTTCCTTGTCGGCATCGCCCGGCGCATCGCCGAGACCAACGGCGTCATTAACTTTCCGCAGGTGCGCGAGACGCTGGGAGTGCTTGCAGCGCAGAACACCATGGTCGACGCGTTGGTACACGCCATGGAGGTGAAGGGCCGCATGCTTGGCGCGTATTTCGTGCCCGACGCGCATACGCTCTATTCGGCTCAGGTGCTGACGCAGCAACTCTATGCCGGGGTGATCCTCGCCTTGCGTGACCTGGCGGGCGGCGGGCTGATCATGCTGCCGTCTTCAGTCCAGGATTTCGCCGATCCGGAGCTGGGCAGTCTGATTGAAAAGACACAGCAATCGCCGGTCAGTTCGTCGAAGGGCCGGGTAAAATTCTTCAAGCTGGCCTGGGATGCGATCGGCTCAGAGTTCGCCTCGCGCCACACGCAATACGAGATGTTCTATGCCGGCGCCACCTTCGTGACCAAGGGGCACAGCTTCCGCACCTTCGACTGGGACCGCTGCACGCAGCTCGTCGACCACATGCTTGACAGCTATTCGCTGGACGACGAGGTCGACCGTGCCGCTCCGGTTGCCGCTTGAGGTTTGCCATGCCGATCCGCAAGGAACACAAGGAATTTCACACGATCGACATGACCGGGGAGGGCTGGCATTCGCCGCCTGGTTACCCGCCCGACATCGAGCAGAAGATCCTTGCCGGCCGGCTTGACGACGCGGGCAAGACCGGGCACCGCACGCGGCTGCTGAGGTTTGCGCCGGGCGCCTATACGACGGTGCCGTTCGTGCATGAATACTGGGAAGAGATCTATCTCTTATCGGGAGATCTCATCGTCGGCGGATCTTCAGCCAACGAGCCGTCGCTGAGTTTTGCCCCGAACACCTACGCTTGCCGGCCGCCTGGCGTCTATCACGGTCCGTTCCGGTCGCATACCGGGTGCCTGCTGCTCGAGCTTCACTATTACGAGACTTAACTGTGGCATGGCAGCAAAGGCTCGACCCGATTCCTGCTT
Source organism: Mesorhizobium sp. BHbdii (assembly GCF_053848045.1). Classification (NCBI taxonomy): domain Bacteria; kingdom Pseudomonadati; phylum Pseudomonadota; class Alphaproteobacteria; order Hyphomicrobiales; family Phyllobacteriaceae; genus Mesorhizobium; species Mesorhizobium sp. BHbdii. The sequence continues at coordinate 810,261 of NZ_JBSPKX010000003.1, forward strand.
ACCGGTCTGGGTGGGCCAAGCGAACACCGGGTCGCCTGCCGCCGAGCACGCGCGCTAGAGGCTTCGCTACACCCAATACGGTCGGACGCCGTAGTAGTCGTAAACGCGGCGGCCACTCTCGGCATTCCAGTCGAAATCCTGGTCGCGAGCATAGCGCGGAGCGCCTTCAACTTGCTCCTTCGTGATGTCAATGCGGAAGCCTGCAAGGCTCTCGTCATAGTCGAGCTTCTGCCACGGCAGCGGATAGTAGTCGTCGCCAATTCCAAGAAAACCACCAAAGCTGAGAACGGCATAGGATACCCTGCCGCCCCTCTTCTCGAGGATCAGCCTTTCGACCTGCCCGATGTGATTTCCCTGGATGTCATAGACGTTGGTGCCGACGACCATGTCGCTGGCGATAAGATCGTGGGTCTCACGAATGTCGGGGTCCTGGTTTGTCATGATTTGCTCCTTCCCGTCGGTATGGAGCAAAAACGGGTCCGTGCCCTCGAAGTTCCAAGGATTGTGCGGACCAGCCGTCAGCAATCTTCTGGCTTGAGCGAGCGAACCATCCGGGTGACGACCGGATCGTAGGCAACTTTTTGCTCCATGCTGTAGTCCATCAGGAACATGGCGGCGCGATCGCCGCAACCGTTATGCCTCTGACATATCGGATCTGGTCGTCTTTGATCCCCGAGTAACTTGCCCATTCGCCCGTCAGCCGTCGATAGATGAATTCCAGCCTTCTTTTTCGTCGTGACTGATCTGTTTCTTGACCTGAGGCAGGAAGTCGCTTTCGGCGACGTCGGTGCCCCAGACGGCGAGGAGGGCTCCGTCGGGGGATTGGAAGGCCGCGCCATCGCCGTCCTTTGAACGATGCAACAGTTCGAACTCGGGCGGCACGTCGAAAACAAACCCAAACCTTTCGATGCCGAACTGCTGCCATTCCTGCGCCCCGCCTGAGCGAAGGAGAGCATTAGCGCCGAGAAAACCAGCAGGGTTCGGCCCATGGCCCCGTTCTCTTGTTTACCTTACACTAATGTAAACTGCGACAATGTAGGGATGTTCCGTTTTCAAGAATCGCCTCTTCAATAGCCGCACAGGAGACGATTCTCACTGTCGCCGGAGGTTGGTAGAGTTGCACGTCGCGACCGGAAGAGGTCGCGAAATCGATGCCGCCAGGTGAAGTTCTAAACGGCAGTTTCAGACAGCTCGGTTGTGCAGAATCGGCCGTTGACCCAACCGGCAGAGTTGTTTAGCGCTCTAAGTCCGACCTTAATGCATATCCAAGGCTTGGTGCGGGAAACCGGCATCGCCGCCGAACAAGGTCGCGAGTTCCGTGAACTTGGCAAGCGGCAAATGACCGACAAGCCCGAAGTCACTGATGCGGGTGAGAACAGGCTGTGTAGGTGCTGCGGTCGGTGACCGTCAACGATCCGAATGTAAGGGTCTAGGCAGCAGGGCCGCGATACGGTTGCGGCCCTGACGTCTGATCAACCCTTGAGACGATCCTTGATCTTGTCCTCGGTCTTCCCAAGGCCCTTCTTGGTGCTTTCGTCAAGCTTGCCGGCAGTTCCGCCGGCACTCATTTTCTTGTCACCAGCCGGTTTGCCAGGCTTTGCCTTAACTTCGCTGCTTTTCGCAGAGCGCTTCACGTCATCCTTGTTCATGGTTTCTCTCCCATAGCTGGGAAACCAACATGCGCTCTCACTGAAAGTTCCAGTAGCCAAGGAAAATAAGCATGGCCGGCTCCGAAATGAAATCGATCGCACATCTCACGCGTGAACGAAGGAAAATGGGTGCGTCGATGAACGCGTTCGACGGAATGCCAAGATGGCCGGATAGTCGAAGATGCGATCAATTGGGAGCAACTCCGCCATGCCGCCAGGCTCAGGCCCCGATCCAGGTGGGCAAGATGGACGCGCTGATGTCCAACCCGGTTTCCGCAGCGTGGGATCGACCCGCGTAATCGGCATTTGAATTCCACAGCCGGCTCAGCGATCAGACGCCTTCCCATCGGCTCGCTGCGCAATCGGCTGCATCTTTGCCCCGCAGGTTGCATCCCTCACGCCTGACGGCGTAGTCGAGCGGTTGGATCGGGCATCATGCCGGAATGGCTAACGCTGACCAACGAAACGGCTCGCCCGATCGCCAAATACTGTGAAGGACATGCAGGCAGGCCGCGAAGATTGACCCAATTTGATTTGCCAGGGAATCGGGCCCCTCCTACGCCCGGCACGTCAGGCGAAGTCGGCCACCCCCATCGTTACAACAGCCACAGCCATCACGACGGTGGTCAGCCATCCAAGCCATTTGAGCACCCCGGTGACGACGAACTGCCCGAGCACATCCCGGCGTGTGGCGAAATACATCATGATCCCCATGACCGGAACGGCGACGATGCCGTTGATCACCGCCGTCCAGACAAGCGCCTTTATCGGATTTATCGGCGTGAAGTTGAGCACCGCCCCGATCACGGTCGCGAGCATGATTGTTCCGTTGAAGGCATTTGCTTTCATGGGCTTTCGCGTCAGCCCGGTGGGCCAGCGTAGCGCTTCGCCGATCGCGTAAGTTGCCGAGCCGGCCAGAACAGGCACTGCAAGGAGGCCCGTGCCGACGATGCCCAGGGCGAAGAGCGTCGAAGCAAGGGGGCCGGCAAGAGGGCGCAGCGCTTCGCCGCCTGTGCCGAGGTTTCTATCTCGGTGATGCCGCCCGGGTGCAGCGTGGACGCCGCGGTCAGAATAATCGCCAAGCCGACGATGTTCGAGGCTGCCATCCCGGCCATCGTGTCGAAGCTTATACGTTCAAGAGCAGCCGGGCCTTGGGCGGGCTAATAATCGGGATGTTAGCATCATGAACCTTTATCCTGTGTTCTCCTATCCGGATGACAACCAGTGTCCGCAAAAGGGGGTCGACTCCGGCCGGTGGCTGAAGGTCAGCTAACGAGGCGCGCTGCGAATGACCGGTAGTGGCGCGACCACGACCTCCAGCGTGGTCCCCGGCAAGGTCTGCTTTCAGGCGGTGGCAAAGCTGTTCTCTACGGCCGAGATCAGGCGCAAAGCTGACAGGCCGTTTAGGGGACCGGAACCGGAATGTCGGGCTTCTAAAGCCGATGGCAGAAAGCGGATACGCTGTGGCGGCATTTGAGGGCACGTTCCTGCTCTTGATTATTGCCAGTGAGCTGTGCGCGCAAATCGGGAAAATGGAAGGGCCGGAGGCAGGAGCACGGCCTC
>NZ_JBSPKX010000040.1:0-894 GCF_053848045.1 Mesorhizobium sp. BHbdii
TTATCGCCAACCGGTGCGGCATCACGCGATTGCGTGAGGCTAGCTGATCAGCCCCAGGCGAAAAGCTTTCGCGACAGCATGCACGTTGTTTGTCACGCCGAGCCTCTCGCGCACCGTTCGCAGATGCGTATCTGCCGTGTTGCGGCTGATGTTCAGGCGGTCAGCGATCTTGTCCACCGTGAGGCCCTCGGCGGCCCAGCGCAGGACGTCCTGTTGTCGGGGCGACAGACGTACCGGTTTGGAGGCACTTTTTCCATCTGCAAGAATGGCCGCGCAACCGAAGGCGCAAGCGGCGACGAACTGAAAGGCGAGGCGGTCGTGCGGATCCGGCTCGAGCTTCTCCCCGGCAACAGAAAATCCGACCGCCTGTCCGTTCAATGTCGCAAACGGAATCGTGAAGCCGTCGCGTAGCTTAAACTCCGATGCCTCCGCCAAGACCCGCCGGCCGAAGGAACAAACCGTGGCAACTTGATCGATTTCGCTCCACCGGAAGGGCGTGGCCCCACGCTTTACAAGCTGAATGGTAGGGTCGCGATAAAGATAGCCTTTGGAGAAATAGCGCTCCGACCATTGTTGTGGCCAGGCGTCAAGCAGGACATGCGAAATCTGCTCGCGCCGCAGCGCACGAGGCGGCGGGATCGGTCCCGCAAGCACGTTTCTGGCGCCAAACCGCGCGGCATAGGAAATCAGGTGGCGACAGATTTCCTGCTGGCTTGAGCTCTTGCGGATCTGATTAAGGAACTCGAACGTGTCATCGAGGTGCCGACGCCAAAGCGCAGGTGCTTCCATAACGCATTGCTTCCATGATGGTGGTTGTTTGCCGCTCGGCTGGGATTGAGGGCATCAAGCTTCTCGCATCGGTGCCGGCCGGGTGCTGGCCGAAAACTGTCCTCG
>NZ_JBSPKX010000041.1:0-840 GCF_053848045.1 Mesorhizobium sp. BHbdii
TTTTTACTCGGAGGATTTGCGCTTGAGAACGCGATCAAAGCTTTCCTGGTCTACGAACATCCGCACTGGATTTCGAACGGCAAGCTCGCGAAGAATCTTCGATCGCATTCATTGACAGGGCTTCATGCCCAGTCGGCTCTCATTCCATACAAGACGCGGCACCGCGGGGCGCTGGCGGCGTTCGAGCAAGGACTCGAATCGTGGGCGCGATATCCCTGCGCACTCTCGGTTGAGGAATCTGAGCCCGAGCCGGCGATGTCGGCTGCAATTTGGGCTGGCTACCAGTTCTTGATGCAGGCTTATGGGCGCCGACTACAGCGGCTTTTATCGCAAAGCCTTTGGAAAGGCCCACACGGCTTCCATGGCCGCTGGACATTCGGCGGGGAATTCCTATCACTCTAAAGCCGCGTCGGCCTTCCAAAACCGTTCCGCACGGTTGGCCTTTTCTCCGGCGCCATGGAGCCGGCTCGATGGCAAGTTGGGTCACGAAACCGAGGCGCGAGCTCGATACCGGCGCGGTGTGCAGGCGATATCGGATTTCCGACACCACTCTCGACCGCCGGCTCGACGACCGGAGGAGCGGCTTTCCTCAGCCGCACTGGCGCGGCCGTCGCCGGTTCTGGCTGGAGAGCGAACTCGACGCTTTCGACACGGCCAGGATAAAAGCGCTCACCGGGGACGTCGCCAGTCACGAGCGGCGCGAGTTGGCCCTCTAAGCTTTCGGCAAGATCGCGACAACGGCCGGCGTCAACCCGGTATACTCACGCCGGCTGGTGTACATGCCGCCTACCTCTTCCGCCGCCTGGCGGAGGATCTTCAGCACCATTTCACTGTTCCCCA
>NZ_JBSPKX010000042.1:0-829 GCF_053848045.1 Mesorhizobium sp. BHbdii
ATTTGCCACACCCCGATGGGCCGACCAGGATGACGAATTCGCCATCGGCGATGTCGACATTCACGCCATGAATGACCTGAGCGCTTCCATAGCGCTTGATGATGTTCCTGAGGGTGACCTGAGCCAACTGGCATCTCCTCTACTGCGGCAAAGCAATCTGCATCTTCACTTGGGGGGGCGAATGAAGCCACCTTATGGTCATGAGAATCCTCCTGATTATTCTTTGACGCCCGACGTCGCGACCGAGTCGGTGAAGGAGCGTTGGAAGCCCAGCAGGATGAGCGCAGGGATGAGGCTCAGAATGGTCGATGCAGCGAAGATCTGGCCGTAGTCGCTGGTGTTTTCCCCCACCATAAGGCCGAGGGTGATCGGGGCGAGGAACATGTCCTCGCGCGTCGTGACCAGAAGCGGCCAGAGATAGGCCTGCCATTGCCCATTGAAGAGGATAAGCCCGGCGCCGATGAGAGCAGGACGTGAAAGCGGCAGGAAAATTTCGAGGAAAATCCTTAGCCAGCCGGCTCCATCGATTTGAGCCGCTTCAATCAGCGAACGCGGTATGGCGAGGAAGAACTGCCGCAGTAGGAAGATCACTATGCCGTTACCGATGAAGGGTATGATCAGTGCGATGTAGGTGTTCTGCAGCCCGGCGCGTGCGAAGATGGCCGACAACGGGACAGCCACGACCTCCTCGGGGACCAGAAAGCTGAAGACGATGATGGCAAAGACGACCTCGCGGCCGCGCCACTGCATGGCGCTCAGCGCGAAGGCTGCGGCCGCGCACACCAGGAGTCCCACCACCACCGTACATGCGGCCACGACGATCGAATTG
>NZ_JBSPKX010000043.1:0-824 GCF_053848045.1 Mesorhizobium sp. BHbdii
GTCGCCGCCGAGGCGCGCAAGCATCTGTCCGTGACGCAGGATGCCGGCCGCGCAGGTCGCCACCTTCTGCAGCATCGCATCGCCGGCGCCATGTCCGTAAAGGTCGTTTACCTCCTTGAAGCGGTCGAGGTCGAACAGCAGAAGCGCAAGATGCCGGCCTTTGACGCCATTATCGCCATTGGCGCTCCGGTTCATGGATGCGATTTCCATGTCGAGACGGCTGGAAAAGGAGCGGCGGTTGGCCAGTCCCGTCAGCGGATCGAAATGGGCGAGGCGAAGGATCTCCTCCTCCGCCTTCTTGCGTTCGCGGATGTCGCGGACGGCGATGACATTGTGGGGCTTGCCGCAATAATCGATGCTTCGGGCGATCAGCTCGACCGGAATTCGCGTTCCGTCGCGGTTCCTCAACTCCGCCTCCCATGGCTGGCCAGCCAGGCTGGCAGCGTCGGTTGCGGTGTGTTCGTCGAAGAGCTCGCGCAGTTCCGTGCCGTTCAGCGTCGCGGCCAGCGTGCCGGTCAGCTTGCCCATGCTGTCATTGGCGCTGACGATGCGGCTGCCGTCGCAGACGATCAGGCCCTCCACGGCGGCATTGGCCAGGCCGTGCATGCGATCGACCTCGAGCTTCTGGCGACGGAAGCGCAGATCGATCCACAGCGCCGACGCCGACAGCACCAGGATCACCAGCGTCGCGGCCGCGGCCGCGAAAGCCTGCGAGGTCGGCTCGATCGTGTATTCGGATATGACGATCGAGGAATCAGGAAAGATCGAGACCGCGCCCATGCCGATGAAATGCAAGGTGCAGATCGCCAGCGTCAGCAGCACCG
>NZ_JBSPKX010000044.1:0-806 GCF_053848045.1 Mesorhizobium sp. BHbdii
GCTTGAAGTTGATTTGAGAAGGGATTCTTTGGGAAGGCAGTCCACTGAGGAGTGACTGCCATTTCCAGCCTTGAGAGCTATTTCGGCGCGGTCCCTGATCCGCGCGCGGCCAACGCCACGCACCGGCTTGGCGATCTGATCGTGATGATGATCGCCGCGAGCCTGTGTGGTGCGACCAGCGCCACGGAGTTCTCGTTGTTCGCGCAAGAGCGCAAGCAGGCGCTGTCGCGCTTGATCGACTATGAGGAGGCGCCCAGTCACGACACCTTCGCGCGGTTGTTGCGTCGGCTCGATCCGGAGGCCTTCGGACGTGCGTTCGCCGCCTTTGCCGCAGGCTTTGCCCAGGCACGCCAGGGTGTGGTCGCACTTGATGGCAAGGCGCTGCGACGGGCCTATGAGAAAGGCCTTGCGGCCAGCCCGCCCCTGACGGTGTCGGCCTTTGCCAGCCAGACGCGGCTGTGTTTGGCGGCAGCCTCGCCCGGCGATGGAGACAATGAGGTCGAGGCTGCCCTCAAGGTCGTCGAACTCATTGATCTTACTGGCCGATTGGTCACGGCCGATGCCCTCCACTGCCACACGCGCATGGCCAAGGCCATCATTCAGCGCGGCGGCGACTATGTGCTCGCGCTCAAGGGAAACCGCCGGCATTGGTTGGCTCGGGCAAAACAACAACTGGCCCAGACCACTCCCGCCGTCACTGAGCTGACCGAAACCAGCCATGGCCGCAGCGAATGGCGGCAGGCAGAGGTCGTGGCGGCGGCCGAGCCGCTGATGCCTGGGCACAAGGCCTTCATCCGCATCACCAG
>NZ_JBSPKX010000045.1:0-795 GCF_053848045.1 Mesorhizobium sp. BHbdii
CGACATCGGCCTGGTCGGCATCGACCATGACGCGCTTCTGCAAAAGCCCGATCGACCCTTCGAGAATGCTCATATTCTGATCGGCGACAAAGCAGGCGATACCGGCGTCGCGCATCAGCGATTCGACGAAGGAGATGATCACGGCATCGTTGGTGCGGACAAGTTCTATCATCGTATGAAACTCGCAGTTTGCGCCATTGATGTAAACGGGCGGGGATTCTGTGGCAGAGCCTCACTCCCTCCCATGCCTGTTGACAGGCTGTCGCCGACGCCGCGCCAATTCGCCACTTGCCGTGGCTGTGTCCGCCGCCCTAGAGTCTGGATCGGGATTAAGGGTGCCGTCGCACGCGTTATAACAAGACGGGAGTGGTTGTCGTGGGTGTCGTTCTCAACATCGAAAACGGGAAGCGGGAGCCCGCCTCCATCAAGGATCTGATCGATCTGACGGCCGCCGATATGGGACGCGTCAACGAATTGATCCTGTCCAAGGCCGGCTCCGACGTCGAGATGATTCCGGAGGTCGCCAACCACCTGATCTCGTCAGGCGGCAAGCGACTGAGGCCGATGCTGACGCTCGCCGCCGCGCAGATGTTCGGCTATGCCGGCGAGGGCCATGTCAAGCTCGCCACCTCGGTCGAGTTCATGCACACCGCGACGCTTCTCCACGACGACGTCGTCGACGAAAGCGGCATGCGCCGCGGTAAGAAAACTGCCCGCATGATCTGGGGCAACCAGGCGAGCGTGCTGGTTGGCGATTTCCTGCTCGGCCAGGCCTTCCGCATGATGGTCGATGTC
>NZ_JBSPKX010000046.1:0-786 GCF_053848045.1 Mesorhizobium sp. BHbdii
GAAGGGCCGGCTGCCGCGCAACGCCCAGGTCACGGCGGTCGTGTCGCCCGATGGCGTCAAGGTGAAGTCGACACTGTTGTTGGCCCGGAACGGCTTCTCGAAATCGAGCTTGAGCGCGACCAGCGAGGACGGCACCGAATTGACGATCTCCATGCGCCCCTTGCCGGCCTTGCCATTGCCTTCCCAGGCATAGGCGGCACCCTTGCCGCTTTGCGCGCCGGAGAGCGTGCGCTTCATGTTGGGGTCGAGCTTCTCGTAGGGCGACCATGTCGGCCAGCGGCTGAAATCGTTGATCAGCGGGAAGATCGCCTCCGGCGCGGCCTTGATGGTGGCCGTGCGGGTGACGACGAAATCATTCGGCCGTGTCGCGGCATAGATGAGGATCGCGGCGATGATGACGACGAGGATGATGAAGATGGTGCTGAACATTTTTCTCTCTCTGAAAAATTACCTGAAAAACTATCGGCTGAACGGGATCAGCGCGCGCACCTTGGGGTCGCGCAGATAGAGGCCGCCCCACAGGATGATGCCGAGATAGACGCCGAACAGCGTGTGCGAGAACAGCGGATTGCCGATCCGCGCGTTGGTGGCGATGGCCCCGCCCATATAGGCGGTAAGCAGGATGGCGCCGAGCACCGATGTGCGCGGCAGCGCGTAGAGCGCGGTCGCGATCAGGCCGATGACGCCGAGCAGGCGCGCGACATTGGCGTCGGCCGGCCAGCCGAGCGGCACCATCGTCTGGGTGACGACATCGAGCGGCGGCAGCTTGATGGCACCGTCGAAGAT
>NZ_JBSPKX010000047.1:0-785 GCF_053848045.1 Mesorhizobium sp. BHbdii
CTTCGGCGGTCGCGCCGCTTTCTTCGGCAAGGTCTCGAACGACACGCTCGGCGAAATCTACGCCCACGACATGCATGCGCAGGGCGTCGCCTTCGACACCAGGCCGCTCAACGGCGAACCGCCGACGGCGCGCTCGATGATCTTCGTCACGCCGGACGGCGAGCGCTCGATGAACACCTATCTCGGCGCCTGCGTCGAGCTCGGGCCGGAGGATGTCGAGGCCGACAAGGCCTCGGGCGCCGCCGTCACCTATTTCGAGGGCTATCTGTGGGACCCGCCGCGCGCCAAGGAAGCGTTCCGGCAGACGGCGAAACTCGCCCATGCCGCCGGGCGCGAAGTGTCGATGACGCTGTCGGATTCGTTCTGCGTCGACCGCTATCGCGACGAGTTTCTGGAGCTGATGCGCTCAGGCACCGTCGACATCGTCTTCGCCAACAGCCACGAGATCAAGTCGCTTTACCAGACCGCCTCCTTCGACGAGGCGCTGGCGCAGATCCGCAAGGACTGCAAGATCGCCGCCGTCACCCGTTCGGAAAAGGGCTCGGTAATCGTGCGCGGCGACGAGACCGTCACCATCGATGCGACCAAAATCCGCGAATTGGTCGACACCACCGGCGCCGGCGACCTCTATGCTGCCGGCTTCCTCTACGGCTACACGCAAGGGCGCAGCCTGAAGGATTGCGGCGACCTCGGCTCGCTGGCGGCCGGACTGGTCATCCAGCAGATCGGGCCAAGGCCGCGGCAGAATTTGCGCCACGAGGCTGAGCAGGCAGGGCTGCTGTAGG
>NZ_JBSPKX010000048.1:0-764 GCF_053848045.1 Mesorhizobium sp. BHbdii
GGCCAAGAATGTGTTTCAGGTGCACGGTGTGGATGCTGCCGGGAAGGTGGTGGTGCAGCGCCAGCTGCGCCGCGCGCAGGTGGAGAAGTTCTTCGCCGCGCAGCCGCCGGCGCTGATCGGCATGGAGGCCTGCGGCTCGGCCCATCATTGGGCCCGCACGCTCAGCGCGCTTGGCCACGAGGTCAAGCTGATGCCGCCGGCCTATGTGAAGCCCTACGTTCCGCGCAACAAGAACGATGTCCGCGACGCGCAAGGCTGTTGCGAGGCGGTGAGCCGGCCCGACATGCGCTTCGTGCCGATCAAGACGGTCGAACAGCAATGGGCCCGGGCGCTCCACCGCACGCGCGACCTTCTGGTGCGCCAGCGCACGCAACTGGCCAACGCCATGCGAGGCATGCTCTATGAGATGGGCCTGGTAAGTGCCAAAGGAGCAGCGGGCATCGAGACCTTGCTGCAGCGCGTTGACGCGGCCGATGAAGCCATCCCCGTGGCGCTTTTGATCTGCCTGGTGCCTCTGGCCGGGCAATGGCGCGCGCTGGATGGCGAGATCGGCAAGCTGGACAAGCAGATCCTGGCTCGGGTCAGGCAGCAGCGGGCAGCTTCGCGGCTGACGACGATCCCGAGCGTCGGCCCGATCATCGCGCATGCGACCGTCGCGGCCATCGGCGATGGCCGTCAGTTCGCCTCGGCCAGGGACTTCGCCGCCTGGCTGGGCCTGACCCGCAAGAGCCATGACACCGGCGGCAAGCACAGGCCGACAGGCC
>NZ_JBSPKX010000049.1:0-759 GCF_053848045.1 Mesorhizobium sp. BHbdii
GACGGTGGAGACGTGATGCACCTTATTGCGCTGCATGATCAGGCTGCCGCTGGTTGGATCCGCAGTTTTGCGGATCTCCAATTCCACGGCAGCAAATCATCGATCCGCTGTGTTGGGTGGGCCGCGATGCGCGCCAGGATATCGGCGAGCCAGGCCTGAGGGTCGACGTCGTTCATCTTGGCGCTGACGATCAGGCTGTAGAGAACGGCAGCGCGCTGTCCGCCGCGATCGGAACCGCAGAACAACCATGACTTTCTACCGAGAGCCATCACCCGTTCATTGTGCCCATGTCGGGGACGAAGTGGAAGTTCATTATCGCTGGCATCCATATTTTGGCCGAAAGGTCAGCGTGCGGCGTGTGGAGCAGCGGGTAACTGGCCAGTTTCTCAAGGTGCAATACCCATCGGGCGTTGTCGTATCGATTCCAGGCTGGATGGTGGATTCGGCCGCTTGCGCGGGCATGACATTTGGCCCGCCACAGGTTGATCTCACGGCCTTGTCTGATCTGAAGAGGCTGGTCATGCCGGTCGCTGTTTCCACAAACTTCCCAAGCGAGAATGGAATCGCACGGGAGAAAGTCGATGAAACAGCACAACGTGCCTGCACCGACCTCGGGCAGGCAGATGAGCCTGATATTCGAACCCCACAGGCTGGAGGGGATGAACGAAGTGGAGCGGGCGAAGGCCTTGCTGACGCTCGCTCAAATCCTCATGCAGGCCGCCGGTCTGATCGTCGAGGAGCTCGATGATGACCAGCACT
>NZ_JBSPKX010000004.1:0-581620 GCF_053848045.1 Mesorhizobium sp. BHbdii
TTGAGCGGCCTGGTGTCGAAGGCGACGCCCTGCGCATGCATGTCGTGGGCGTAGATTTCGCCGAGCGTGTCGTTCGAGACCTTGCCGAAGAAAGCGGCGCGACCGCCGAAGCTGGCGACACCTGCCGCTGTGTTGCCGGCGCTGCCGCCGGAGGCTTCGATGGCCGGGCCCATGCGGCTGTAGAGGAGCTCGGCGCGCCTCGTGTCGATCAGGTTCATCGCGCCCTTGATGATGCCGTTCGTTTCCAGAAATGCCTCGTCGCACTGGGCGATGATGTCGACGATGGCATTACCGATACAAAGCACGTCATAGTTCGGCATCAATGATGTCTCCGCGAAAACCACCGGCTTTCTGGCACGCCGGCCGCGGGCGGGTCTAGCGATTTGATGCGGCTTTGCCTAGGGTCGGGATCTATTAATCTGGTCGAACGGCAGATGCACTGCAACGCGCTGTCCGCCTGTGTCTTGCCTGTCTCCGCCTGCCTCGGAGATACCAGCCATGGAATTGGAAACGCCGTGATCTCTAGCGCCGCCCGCGCCGCCGCCAGCCGGCTGTTTTCGCCCGAATTCCGCTCGGTGTTCGCAAAAACGCTGGGCCTGACCTTGTTGGCGCTCGCCGCGCTATGGTTCGCCATCGAGGGCCTGTTCGAATGGCTGGCCTGGCCATGGATCGACGCATGGCTGCCCAGCCTGCCGTCCTGGGCCGGATGGCTGGGCGTCATCGTCGCCGGCATCGGTCTCGCGCTGGGTCTGGCGCTGCTGATCGCGCCGGTGACGGCGATCATCGCCGGCCTGTTCCTCGACGACGTCGCCGAAGTGGTCGAGCGCACCGACTATCCCAATGACCCGCCCGGCCGCGCCATGCCGGCACTGCGCTCGATGGTGCTGGCGATAAGATTCTTCGGCGTCGTCATCGTCGGCAACATCGTGGCCTTGCTGCTTCTGCTGGTGCCGGGCATCAACATCGCTGCCTTCTTCATCGTCAACGGCTATCTGCTGGGGCGTGAGTTCTTCGAGTTCGCCGCCATGCGTTTTCGCCCGGAGGCCGAGGCACGGGCGTTGCGCAAAAAACATGCCGTCACGGTGTTCCTCGCCGGGCTGGTTATCGCTGCCTTCCTCGCCGTGCCGCTGCTCAACCTCCTGACGCCGCTCTTCGCCGCCGCCATGATGGTGCATTTGCACAAGGCGATCAGTGCGCGGGAAGCGGCTTAGGGGGTGCTGATATTCGGGTGACGCCGGCTTGCGAAGCGGTCTCTTGGCTTCCGGTTAGCACCCAAACGTTACGCTCCGTTCCGGTTCTCGGAACCCACCGTTCTCAGCACGGGCTGACCCGAATCTCAGCACACCCCCGGCGCTAGCGTAAAAGAAAACCGCGTCCCAACTCGTCGTCGGGTTCGACGATGAATTCGGCCCGGCCGCAGTAGTAGGCGCGACCGCCGACTCGGGCGATAATGGCGTCATGCAGCCCGGCTTTCGCGGTCCTCGCCACGCTGCCGGAAAAGCGCGAGCCTGCAACACTCTCGAACAGCCGCGTCTGGCCGGCGATTTCGCCCTTGGCATGCATTGCCGCCAGCCGCGCAGTGACGCCCGAGCCGGTCGGCGAACGGTCGACCTCGGCCTCGGCGAAGACGCAGATGTTTTTGGTCGGGGTATCGGAAAATGCGTCCTGTCCGTCGGTCAGGATGGTGCCGTAGAGAAAGGCAAGGTCGGCATGGTCGGGATGCGACAGCGGAAACTCGGCCTTCAGTTTCCCGGTCAGCATTGTCGCCGCATCGACGAAATCGCGCACGCGGTTCCTGCCGAATTCCAGCCCGAACTGGCGGCAATCGGCGAGCGCATAGAAGGCGCCGCCATAGGCGATGTCGAAGCCGATCGAACCGAAGCCCGGCAATTCGATCTCCTGGTCGCGGGCGAACAGAAAGGCCGGCACGCTTTCGAACGACACCGCGCCGGCCTTGCCGTCCTGCACCTCGACCGAGGCGACGACCAGCCCGCACGGCGCTTCGATATTGACTGTCGTCACCGGCTCCTGCCGCGCCACCAGCCTCTCGTCGACGGCGTAGCGGCCGAGCGCGACGATGGCGTGGCCGCACATCGTCGAATAGCCCTCATTGTGCATGAACAGCACGGCGAGGTTGGCGCCGGGCAGGTCGGGTTCCACCAGCAGCGCGCCATACATGTCGTAGTGGCCGCGCGGCTCGAACATCAGGATCTTCCTGAGATGATCGAGGTGGTCGCGCACATAGGCGCGCTTTTCCAGGATCGTGCCTGCAGGGATCTTGGGATAGCCGCCGGTGACGATCCGCAGCGGCTCGCCGCCGGTGTGCATGTCGACGACGGTGAGCGTCATGCGTTGGGTTCGGCAAACAACGCCTGCAGCTTGCCGAAAGGCATGGCGGTGCGGGTGAAGCCGAAGGTGCCGTCCTGCTGGATCTCGCGCGCCGCCGTCTCCAGCATGCCGAAGGCGAAATTGGTCAGCCAGGGCCCGAGCGAAATGCGCTTGACGCCTGCCAGGGAAAGATCGGCGATGGTGAAGCCGGGCCTCACCATGACGTTGACCGGCTTGGTCAGCGCCGAGCAGACGGTTCGCACCGTCTCGATGTCACTGATGCCCGGCGCGTAGAGCACGTCGGCGCCGGCCTTCTCGAAGGCCTGCAGCCGCTTGATCGTGTCGTCGATGTCGGGCTTGCCCCATAGAAAATTCTCAGCCCGCGCGGTGAAGACGAAATCGTGCTTCAGCGCCCGTGCCGCCTCCGCTGCGGCGGCGACGCGCTCGACGGCATGCGAAAAATCATAGATCGGCTTGTCGGGCTCGCCGGTGTGGTCCTCGATCGAGCAGCCGGCGAGGCCCGCGGCCTCGGCCGCGAAGATGGTTTCGGATGCACTTGTCGCGCTGTCGCCCTTGCCCTTTTCGAGATCGGCCGAGACCGGCAGGCCGGTCGCCGCCGCCACCTCGCGGCAGTGGTGGATCATCGCCTCGAAGGTCACCGCGCCGTCGGGCAGGCCGCGCGAAAAGGCAAAGCCGGCGCTGGTCGTCGCCAGCGCCTTGAAACCGAAGGAAGCCAGCAGTTTCGTCGTGCCGACGTCCCAAGGGTTGGGCATGACGAAGATCGAGCTGTGCAGGTCGCGAAAGATTTTGCCCTTGTCCATGGATGCTCCCCAGAGTGCGAAGCGCATTTTATCCCGCCACTGCCCGCCGGGCAAACGAATGCGATTGGCTCAGAAGCGATTGGCGTTCTCTCCTGCCAATTTGTCCAGTGCGTCGGACCCCTTGACGTAGGCGGTCCCACTCCAATGGTAGGTGACGGAGATGTCGCGCGAGGAAGCCTCAGGCGCCGGTTCGTCGCAGCTTTCGCCATTCGGCACGGTGGCATCGGTCACCGTCGCCTTGATGGCCGCATAGGGCTGGCCGTCCGCAATGGTCTGAAAGGCCAACTCCTGCGTGCGCTTGTAGGCGCACAGCGCCTCGTCGAACGTGTGGATCATGTCGATCAGTTCGAACCTGTCATCGCGGACCAGGATCAGCGGCGTGCTCACATAGCCCTGGCTCGAGTTGAAATGCGTGCTCAGGGTGATGATGGCGTCATCGCCGGGTCCGATCGCCAGCTTGCCCGGGTCGCGGAAATAGGTGCTCCGGTCGACGGCGACATTGACAGCGTCGAGCAGTCTCGGCCTGCTGGCAAGATCGTAGAGCGCCAGCACCGCAAAACCCTCGGTGCTGTCGGAGGAGCTCCCGAGGTCAAACAGCATGGCCAGCCGATCCTTGCCGCCTGCCTTGATCTGGAGCACGCCAGCATCAGAAAAGCCCGACGTTACGGGCGGCGAGCCACCGCTATCCGAACCCTCGATATGGCGCATCTCGATCGGCATGGAGCCCCGATAGAAGCCGTCCTTGTCCGCCGCCAGATCGGGAATGACCATCCTGGCGAGGTCGAGATAGATCGTGTCTTTGCGGCCGGGAACGGCGCTGCCAAGGTCCGGGAAACTGACGCCTTGGGCGCCGGCCGCAGTCCACAGGCACGGCAGCAGCAAACAGGCGAGGATGAAGCGAAGCAGGATGGAATTCATATGCTCGCGCCTCCAACTGTCGAACGTTCGCAAACTAGCACGGACGACCGAGGCATCCAGCCGGATGGGAAGCCTGAAGATCAGATCAGTGGATCGGCACCAGCCCGGCAAGGTCGCGCATGTCGTCGAACAGGATGCCGCCGGCCTCGGTCAGGCCGTCGCGGTCGGAATGCGGGTCGCCGTAGTAGGAAAATACGCGCATGCCGGCGGCAATGCCGGCTAACGTCCCGGCGACGCTGTCCTCGATGACGATGCAGTCGGCGGGCGCGAAGCCCATCGTGCCTGCAGCATGCAGGAACAGGTCGGGAAAGGGCTTGCCGCGCGAAACCATGGTCGAGCTGAACAGCGCATGCTCGAACAGCTGCAGCAGCCCGGTCTGGCCGAGCGTGATGTGCATTTTCGAAACCCGTGCCGATGAAGCGACGCAAGTTGCGATGCCGGCAGCGTGCACGGCTTCGATGAACTCCCTGACATAGGGGACGGCTTCGACGCCATGCGCGAACAGGTCCGGCAGGCCGGCGTTCCAACGCTCGACGAAATCGGCGCCGAGGCTGACGCCGGTCGCCTCGACCTCCTTTTGCACCGATATCATGGAGCGGCCGGAGAAATTCTTACGGCAATATTCGAAGCTGGCCGGGTAGCCGGCAGTGCTGAGCCATTCGGCGAGGCGTCGATTGGCCAGGTTTTCGGTGTCGACCAGAACCCCGTCGCAATCGAAGATGACGAGTTTGGGTATTCTCATTCACTATGCTCATCAGGCCGTGCCGGTCGATCCGAAGCCGCCCGAGCCGCGCGCCGTGCCCCCGGCCAATGTGCGCTCCTCGACCGTCGCCTGCATCACGGACGCAAAGACGATCTGGGCGATCCGCATGCCGCGCGTCACTGCGAAATCTTCGTCGCCGAGATTGATCAGCAGCACCTTGACCTCGCCGCGATAGTCGCTGTCAATGGTGCCCGGCGTGTTGAGACAGGTGAGGCCATGCTTGAAGGCGAGGCCCGAGCGCGGCCGGACCTGACCTTCCACGCCCTCCGGGATCTCCAGGATCAGTCCGGTCGGCACCAGCGCGCGTTTTCCCGGCAGGATCAGCAGCGGCCGATCGTCCGGCACCGCGGCGCGCAGATCCATGCCGGCGGCGCCCGGGCTTTCATAGGCGGGAAGCGGCAGGCCCTCGCCATGCGGCAGCCTGACGAAGCCGACGGCCGGACCGATGACGGAGGAAGTGTAGAGGGCTGCGCGCATGAGGCTGATCCTATCGCTACCAACGCCGATTCGGTCAACTCGGCGGCAATGCTATCAACGGCTTTCTTTCAGCGCAGTTCCACTTCAGCGCAGTTCTACGGGAACGACCGTCGTTTCCTTGATCTCCTCCATGACGAAGGAGGCTGAAACATCCGACAGCGCCACCTTGGCGATCAGTCGCTGATAGAGCCGGTCATACGCCTTCACGTCGGCGACGCGGGCACGCAGCACATAATCGAGGTCGCCGGACATCCGGTAGACGCCGGTGATCTCGGGAAAACCGGTGACTGCCGCCCGGAATTTTTGCAGCCAGTTCGGATCGTGATTGGAGGTCCGGATCAGGACGAACACCGAAAGGCCGAGGCCGAGCTTGTCCGCATCGACCAGCGCCACCCGGCCAGTAATTACGCCGTCTTCTTCCAGCCGCTTGACCCGGCGCCAGCAGGCATTGCGGGACAGCGACACCCTTTCCGACAGTTGGTCGACCGACAGTGTACCGTCGCGTTGCAACTCGGCCAGCAATCTTCGGTCGATCTCATCGATTTCCAGCGGCATGTGGGATATTTGTCCCAATAATTGGCCAAACACAAGGATGATTTGGGACCAATGAACCAAAAGCTCATGCCAGAATACTTAGCATCGGGGGCTTATCCCGGTAGGAGGCATTACCATGACGACACGGCTTGCAAGGCTCTTTACCTCTCACCCGGCCAAAGTTGGTGAGACCTATTTCAGCCATATGGCCTTCGCGGCGTGGTTCTGCTCGCGCCTGTTGATGGCAGCGTTCGCCGCGCTCATTCACGCTTTCTTGCCGTTTCTGTTTGAGACCACGGCCAGCCGAATCGTTCGCGAGCTCTATGAGCGCACGCACAACAGAGGCACACACGCGATCAAGGAGCCTGCGGCTTTCATGGATCGCGCCTGAGGGAAGATTAAGCGATGTGCCGCTGGGCGGCCTATCTTGGCGAAGCGGTTTTCCTCGAAGACATCGTCACGGCGCCCTGCCATTCGCTTATCGCCCAGGAAGCCAAGTCGCCGACCAATGGCGATGGCTTTGGCCTCGCCTGGTACGGCGAGCGGCCCGAACCGAGTCTCTATCGCGACATCCTGCCGGCCTGGTCCGATCCCAATCTGAAGAGCCTGTGTCGCCAGATCAGGTCCAGACCGGCGGCGCCACCAGCCGCATGAACTGTCATCCCTTCACTGCCGGCCGCTGGTCGTTCATGCACAACGGCCGGATCGGCGGCTTCGAAACAATCCGCCGCGCGCTGGAAAATTCGCTCTCTGACGCGGTCTTCGCCCAGCGCGAAAGCACCACCGATTCCGAACTCTTCTTTCTCCTGATGATCGACGAGGGGCTGTCGGGTGATGCGGAGGGCGCTGTTCTCCGCGCCACCAGCCGCGTTATGGACGCCTCGCACCGGGCCGGCTTCGAACCGGCGCTGAGACTTACCGCCGCCTTGTCGGACGGCGGATCGCTCCATGCGGTGCGCTATGCGACCGATCCCCACGCGCCGACGCTCTACACCTCCGTCTTCGGCAATGGCGGCGGGCGATGCCTTATGTTCGGAGCCTTTCGACCGTGATGGCGGCGACTGGCAGCCGATCCCGCCCTCTAGCTTCGTCACCATCACCAGAGACGGCATGACCATTCGCCCGTTTGTGCTCCAGCCGGTAAGACTGGCGCTGGCCGTGTAGATCCCTTGCGGTCGCGGCAATATCGCGGGACGGCGCCGACCTCAGCAGACCCTCGCAGCGCAATTCCGATCAAGCACCGCTTGTTCTGGAATGCTGAACTCGGCTTGAAGACGCGCCGTAGCCCCGCCATTTGGTGAGGCTGGCGCCGCTACCAAGCCGGAGCATTGGTCATGGATCTCGTCTTTTCCTCCACCAGAGAATTGGCTGCCGCGATCCGCGACCGCAAGATTTCCGCCGTGGAAGCGCTGGACGCGCATTTGGCTGAGATCGACAGGAAAAATGAGGCGGTCAAGGCCGTCGTCACGCTTGACAGGGAAGGGGCTCGCGCTCGAGCGAAGAAAGCCGACGAAGCCCAGGCGCGCGGCGACGCTGTCGGGCCGCTGCACGGTGTGCCGTTCACGCTGAAGGACACGCACGAAACGTCAGGCATAAAGACCACGGTCGGCTTCCCGGCCTTTGCCGACTATGTGGCGAGAAAAGACAGCCCGGTCGTTCTCAGGCTGAAGGCGGCCGGCGGCGTGCTGGTCGGCAAGACAAATGTCGCAACGATGCTGGGCGACTGGCAGTCGAACAATCCGCTGTTTGGCCGCACCAGTAATCCCTGGGATCTATCGCGCACCGCCGGCGGCTCCAGCGGCGGCGCCGCGGCAGCGCTCAGCACCGGCATGACACCGTTCGAGATCGGCACCGACATGCAGGATTCGATCCGCCTGCCTGCAGCCTTTTGCGGCGTCTACGGCCTCAAGCCGACCGAGCACCGCGTCTCCCTGGCCGGCGCCTTTCCCGATCCCACCGGTGCGCCGCGCAGCGTGCGGCTGATGTCCTGTATCGGTCCGCTGGCCCGCAACGTCGAAGATCTGGGGCTGATCCTGCGGATCATAGCAGGGCCGAATGGCAGCGACACAGATCTTGCGCCGGTTCCGGTCGAGGACATGCCGAAGCTTGATCTCAAGACCCTGCGCATCGCTTTCGCGCCGGCCTTTCCGGGTTTTCCGGTAGCCGGCGAGATCAGGGCCGCGGTCGAAAGTCTGGCCGAGCAACTCAAGTCTGCGGGGGCAGCCGTCGAGGAAGCAAGACTGCCGACGCTCGACCTGCACAACGATCTGACGCAAGGCGGTGCGCTGATCGGCATGATGCTAGAGGCTGCGCAGCCGAAGCTGCCGGAAGAACCGACACCGGTCTCGCGCTGGTTCGAGGCGCTCACCCGCCGCGACCAGTCAATTCTTGCCTGGGACCGTTTTTTCGAAGGTTGCGATGTCTTGCTTTGCCCCGTCGCCATGACCACCGCCTTCCCGCATTGCGAGCCGGGAACACCGATCAAGGTTGATGACAGGGAGCAGAGCTACTGGATGCTGCCGGCCTACGGCGCGGTGTTCAACTACAGCGGCCACCCGGCACTGTCGATGCCCTGCGGGCAGGACCGCGACGGCCTGCCCATCGGCCTGCAACTGGTCGGCCGCCGCTGGTCGGAAGCGCGGCTGCTCGGCGTCGCCAGGGCAATAGCGCTGCTGAGCGGCGGTTTTCGCCGTCCGCGCGGCTATTGAGCAAACCGCGTCAGCCCATACGGCTCAAGCAGCGGGTCGCGCGCGTCGTCGAGGATTTCCCGGGCGGCGAACAGGCCGACGGCTGGGGCCAGTGTGATGCCGGAATGCATGACCGCGACATAAAGGCCGCTCAGGCCTTCAGCCCGTCCGATGATCGGAAAGCCGTCGATCGGCGTCGGCCGATAGCCGACGGTGTGGAAATCCAGTTCCAGCCGGTCGGCGTCGCGCAGCATGCTCTTCATCGCCGCAAACAGCTCGCGACCGGTGGCTGCGGCATCCATTCCCGGATCGGCGCCGCCGAAATCCGAGCCGGCGATGATGCGGCCCTCGGCAGTCTGGCGCATGTGCAGCCGATCGCCGATCACCAAGCCGTTGAGCAGCTTTTCGTAGGGGCGTGAATGGACGATCAGGCCGGGCGGCGTCTCGATCGGCAGTTTTAACCCAGCCGTCGCCGCAATTGCCGGAGAGCCGGCGCCCGCTGCGATCACCACCTCGTCGGCAGCGATCCGTCCGCCTGACATATCCACGCCGGTAATCCTGCCATTGGTCTGCACCAACGCGGTCACGGCCGTTCCGCCCATCACCCGCAGGCCGCGCTGCTCGGCATCCACCAGCAGCGCCTGCGTGGCCGCGACCGGCTCGGCGACGCCCTCCTCTGCCACGTGAAGGGCGAAATCGGGAAGCTTGGTCAAATTGGGCTCTATACGTGCGGCTCCCATGCGGTCGACGTGCTCGATGCCGTAGCCCCAGGCAGAATGCTCGACTGCATAGGCTTCCAACTCGGCCGGCGGCAGGTCCCAGCACAGGCCGCCGCACCATTCCAACGGAATGCCGGGCACGTCATGCGCAAGCCGCGTCCATTCGGCCATCGAACGGGTACGCAGCCGGAAATACGGCTCTGGATTGCCCCAACTGGCATTGATCCAGGAAAAGGAATTCGGCGTGGCGACGCCGCCGGCGCCGCTGTCGGCAATCACCGTTACGTTCGCGCCGGCGTTCGCCAGATGCCAGGCGACAGACGCGCCGATGATGCCGGCGCCGACGACGATGACTTGCTTGGCTGCGCTCATGGATGGTCCTTTGTCGAATCGGGTCTCCTGATGTCGTTGCGGCGACCCTATCTCAAGACCGGCCATCCGCCCAAAATTGTTCGACAGGCTGCAAAAGCGCTGCTAGAAGCCCGCGCACCACATGGGATTCCATAAATTGGCTGAAGACATCACGAACGCGGTGGAGCGCCGCCGCACTTTCGCGATCATCGCGCATCCGGACGCCGGCAAGACGACGCTGACCGAAAAGCTGCTTTTGTTCGGCGGCGCCATCCAGCTTGCCGGCGAGGTCAAGGCCAAGAAGGATCGCATCCAGACCCGGTCGGACTGGATGAAGATCGAGCGCGAGCGCGGCATTTCGGTCGTCACCTCGGTGATGACCTTCGAGTATGAGGACAACGTCTTCAACCTGCTCGACACGCCCGGCCACGAGGATTTCGCCGACGATACCTATCGCACGCTGTCGGCAGTCGATGCGGCGGTCATGGTCATCGACGCCGCCAAGGGTATCGAGCCGCGCACGCTCAAACTGTTCGAGGTCTGCCGGCTGCGCGACATCCCGATCATCACCTTCGTCAACAAGATGGACCGCGAAAGCCGCGACCCGTTCGAGATCCTCGACGAGATCGAGCAGAAGCTGGCGCTGGACACCGCGCCGATCACCTGGCCGATCGGCCGCGGCAAAACCTTTTCCGGTACCTATCATCTGGCGCTGAACGCGGTACGCAAGGGCGACGCCGAGAAGGACCGCACGCCGGTCAACGGTCCCGATTCCAACCGCGTTGCCGGCCTGTTGCCGGAAAACGAGCGCGAAGGCTTTATCGAGGAGCTGGAGCTGGCACGCGAAGCCTGCCGTCCGCTCGACATCGATTCCTTCCGCGAGGGTCATTTGACGCCGGTCTATTTCGGTTCGGCGCTGCGCAATTACGGTGTGCGCGACCTGATCGAGGCGCTTGGCGCCTACGGGCCGCCGCCGCGCGCGCAGGAGGCAGATACCCGCAAGGTCGAGGCGACCGAGGACAAGATGACCTCGTTCGTCTTCAAAATTCAGGCCAACATGGATCCCAACCACCGCGACCGCATCGCCTTCGTCCGCGTCTGCTCGGGCAAGCTCGAGCGCGGCATGAAGGCCAAGCTGGTGCGCACGGGAAAACCGATGAGCCTGTCGGCGCCGCAATTCTTCTTCGCTCGCACCCGCGTCACCGCCGACGAGGCTTTCGCCGGCGACGTCGTCGGCATCCCCAATCACGGCACGCTGCGCATCGGCGACACGCTGACCGAGGGCGAGGAGATCCTGTTTCGCGGCGTGCCGAACTTCGCGCCGGAAATCCTGCGCCGCGTTCGCCTCGGCGACGCGATGAAGGCCAAGAAGCTGAAGGAAGCGCTGCACCAGATGGCCGAGGAAGGCGTCGTGCAACTGTTCTCGCCGGAGGATGGATCACCGGCCATCGTCGGTGTCGTCGGTGCGCTGCAGCTCGACGTGCTGAAGGAGCGGCTGAACTTCGAATACACGCTGCCCGTCGATTTCGAGATGTCGCGCTTTTCCGTGTGCCGCTGGATATCGGCTGACGACAAGGCCGAGGTGCATCGCTTCATCGAGGCGCATCGCGGCGACATTGCCCGCGATCTCGACAACGACCCGGTGTTCCTGGCCCAGCACGCCTTTTCGCTCAACTACGAGGCCGAGCGCTGGAAGGCGATTCGCTTCGCCGCGGTCAAGGATTATCAGGTCCGCGACAAGGCAGCTTGAGCTGCGTCCCTTCCCCACGGGAGAAGGGACGAGCGTTCGATCACCCCCTGGCCGCCTCTTCGATCTTGGCGATGTCGATCTTGGTCATCTGCATCATCGCCTGCATGACACGGCCGGCCTTTTCCGTGTCGCGGTCCTGCAGCAGCTTCGGCAACTGCTCGGGAACGACCTGCCAGGAGACGCCGAATTTGTCCTTCAGCCAGCTGCACTGGCTGGGCTCGCCACCGCCCTCGATGAGCCTGTCCCAGAAATAGTCGACCTCCTCCTGCGTTTTGCAGTCGATGGACAGCGAGACTGCCTCGGTGAACTTGAATTGCGGCCCGCCGTTGAGCGCCTGGAACTGAACGCCGTCGAGCTCGAAATAGGTTACCAGCACTTTGCCCTCACGATCGCCGCTGCCCTTGGGCCAGCGCATCACGCTCAGCACCTTCGAGTTCTTGAAGATGGAGATGTAATGGTTCATGGCCTCCTCGGCCTGGTCGTCGAACCACAGGCAGGGGGTGATCTTTTGCATTTGCTTGCTCCTCGGGCTGGTTTTTGTTGTCACTCGTAAAACGGCCGGCTGGCAATTGATGCCCGTCCGCGCCGTCTGCCCAAGGACGCTCGGGCAAAACATAATCCGACAGCACCTCTGACTTTTTACTGCCTGGGCCGGCTTACCGTCTTTGGCTCAAGATCCCGGCGCATCGCAAAACCGTGGCCAGAGCAGACCGCGGCGTATATAACGCCGCTCAATTCCGGTTTTCCGCGCCTGTCCGGGCGCGACCCAGACAGCAAGGACAGTCTATGCCCGCCTATCGCTCCCGCACCACCACACATGGCCGCAACATGGCCGGCGCCCGCGGCCTGTGGCGCGCCACCGGCATGAAGGATTCCGATTTCGGCAAACCGATCATCGCCGTGGTCAACTCCTTCACTCAGTTCGTGCCGGGCCACGTCCATCTCAAGGACCTTGGGCAGCTGGTTGCCCGCGAGATCGAAAAGGCCGGCGGTGTCGCCAAGGAATTCAACACCATTGCGGTCGATGACGGCATCGCCATGGGCCATGACGGCATGCTGTATTCGCTACCGTCGCGCGAGCTGATTGCCGACTCGGTCGAATACATGGTCAACGCCCACTGCGCCGACGCTATGGTCTGCATCTCCAATTGCGACAAAATCACGCCGGGCATGCTGATGGCGTCGCTGCGTCTCAACATCCCCACCGTTTTCGTCTCCGGCGGGCCGATGGAGGCCGGCAAGGTGGTGCTCGCCGGCAAGACGCAGGCGCTCGATCTGGTCGACGCCATGGTGGCGGCCGCCGACGACAAGATCTCCGACGAGGACGTCAAGACCATCGAGCGCTCCGCCTGTCCGACCTGCGGTTCCTGCTCGGGCATGTTCACCGCCAACTCGATGAACTGCCTGACCGAGGCGCTAGGCCTGTCGCTGCCCGGCAACGGCTCGACGCTGGCGACACACGCCGACCGCAAGCGGCTGTTCGTCGAGGCCGGCCATCTGATCGTCGATCTCGCCCAGCGCTACTACGAGCAGGACGACGACACCGCGCTGCCGCGCAGCATCGCCTCGAAGGGCGCCTTCGAGAACGCCATGACGCTCGACATCGCCATGGGCGGCTCGACCAACACCGTGCTGCACATCCTGGCTGCCGCGCATGAGGGCGAGATCGATTTTGATCAGGACGACATTGACGCGCTGTCACGCAAGGTGCCGGTGCTATGCAAGGTTGCCCCCGCCAAGGCGGATGTGCACATGGAAGACGTCCACCGCGCCGGCGGCATCATGGCGATCCTCGGTCAGCTCGATAACGCGGGACTGATCAACCGCGACCTGCCGACCGTACATACGCGAACGCTCGGCGAAGCGCTCGACCATTGGGATATCTCGCGCACGTCAAGCCAGAATGTCCGCGACTTCTTTCTGGCGGCCCCGGGCGGCGTGCCGACGCAGGTCGCCTTCAGCCAGGATCGCCGCTGGGACGAACTCGATCTCGACCGGGAGAAGGGGGTCATCCGCTCGACCCAATATCCTTTTTCCAAGGACGGTGGCCTTGCCGTGCTGAAGGGCAATCTTGCGCTGGACGGCTGCATCGTCAAGACCGCCGGCGTCGATGAATCGATCCTGAAATTCACCGGCCCGGCAAGGGTGTTCGAAAGCCAGGACGCCAGCGTCAAGGCGATCCTGTCTAACGAGATCAAGGCCGGCGATGTCGTCGTCATCCGCTACGAAGGGCCACGCGGCGGCCCCGGCATGCAGGAAATGCTCTACCCGACCAGCTATTTGAAATCGAAGGGCCTCGGCAAAGCTTGCGCGCTGGTCACCGACGGCCGCTTTTCCGGCGGCACCTCGGGCCTGTCGATCGGCCATGCCTCTCCCGAGGCGGCGGAAGGCGGGCTGATCGGGCTGGTGCATGAGGGCGACACGATCGAGATCGATATCCCGAACCGCACCATCCGGCTTGCCGTCGACGATGCTGAACTGGCCGCCCGCCGCGCAGCGATGGAGGCCAAGGGAGCTGCCGCCTGGAAGCCCGAGGAAAAGCGCAAGCGCAAGGTGACGATGGCCTTGCGCGCCTACGCCTCGATGGCGACCAGTGCTGCCAAGGGTGCGGTAAGGTATGTGCCGGAGTAGGTTCGCGTTTCCTTCTCCCCTTGTGGGAGAAGGTGGATTGGCGCGTAGCGCCAAGACGGTTGAGGGGTGCTGGACGGAGTGCCGTCGGTGCCAAGCTGGAACACCCCTCATCCGGCCGCTTCGCGGCCACCTTCTCCCACAAGGGGAGAAGGAAGAACCGCGCCTGGAGGTTCCGCCTTGCGGCAGCACGCTGCACGGAAAGAAACGGCTTTTTGAACGAGGTGGCTTCAGATGGATTTCGACCTTATCGTCCGCGGCGGCATGCTGCACGACGGCACGATCGCGGATATCGGCATCATCGGCGAGACGATCGCGGCCATCGAGCCCGAGCTGAACGTTACCGCGGGCACGGCGATCGACGCCCATGGCAATCTGGTCTCGCCGCCTTTCGTCGATCCGCATTTTCACATGGACGCCACGCTCTCGCTGGGCATCCCGCGCATCAACGCGTCGGGCACACTGCTGGAAGGCATTTCGCTGTGGGGCGAACTGAAGCCGCTGTTGACGCACGAAGCGGTGCGCGAGCGCGCGCTCGCCTATTGCGACTGGGCTGTCACAATGGGCTTGCTCGCCATCCGCACCCATGTCGATGTCTGCGATACCAGGCTGCTGGCGGTCGAAGCCCTGCTCGATGTGAAGAAGACGGTCGCGCCCTATATCGACCTGCAACTGGTCGCTTTCCCGCAGGATGGGTTTTATCGCTCGCCGACGGCGCGCGATAACACCATCCGGGCGCTCGACATGGGTGTCGACATCGTCGGCGGCATTCCGCATTTCGAGCGCACTATGGCCGACGGAACGCGTTCGGTGACGGAACTTTGCGAAATCGCGGCAAAGCGCGGCCTGATGGTCGACCTGCATTGCGACGAGACCGATGATCCGCTGTCGCGACATATCGAACAACTGGCCTATGAGACGCAACGCCTCGGCCTGCAGGGCAGGGTCGCCGGCTCGCATCTCACTTCGATGCACTCGATGGACAGTTACTATGTCTCGAAGCTGTTGCCGCTGATCGCCGAGGCAGGCGTCTCGGCGATCCCCAATCCGCTGATCAACATTATGCTGCAGGGCCGCCACGACACATTCCCCAAACGCCGCGGTCTGACGCGGGTCAAGGAAATGCTTGCCCACGGCATCCGCGTCGGCTGGGGCCAGGATTGCGTGCTCGACCCCTGGTATTCGCTGGGCACCGCCGACATGCTCGACGTCGCCTTCATGGGCCTTCACGTCGCCCAGATGTCGAGCCCGGCCGACATGGCGCGCTGCTTCGACATGGTCACCAATGTCAACGCCGCCATTATGGGCCTCGACCATCTCGGCCTGGCGGTTGGCAAGCGCGCCAGCCTCGTCGTCCTCGATGCCGGCGATCCGGTCGAGGCCTTGCGCCTGCGCCCCGAGCGCCTCTGCGTCATCGCCAGGGGCAAGGTGGTGGCCGAGCGGGCCAGGCAGGAAACGCGGCTTTCGATCGCCGGACGGCCGGGAACAGTGAACCGCAGGCATCGCCGCCCACTTCACGACCAATAATTGGCAGGCCCGATAAGATGTTGAGCCTGCATCAGGCCGCACACGTCGATCAGATTGATAGGTCCTGATCTTAAGTCTACAGTCAGTCTCCACTTTTGTGGTGAGGAGGACACGATGTGGCACAAGACGGCGATGGTGGTCGCGTTGGCGGCGACCTGTGCAGGCTGCATGACGGCCGAAGACCGTCGTGCCGCGGACGAGGCGAAATGCCGGTCCTACGGCTTCGTCAGGAAAAATGATGCCTTCGCCGAATGTCTGCAGCGCATCGATCTGGCGCGCCGCGCGGACCTGAGAAGTGCCTCGGCTTTCGATCCTTGGGATCGGCCGGTGATCTATCGCCCGGTCATCATTCGGCCACGGCCAAAGTAGGCCGTTGAAGCGGCGATCTAGAGCGTCGGACCCAAAAGTGGATAACGGTTTGAGAAAATCCGATGCTAAAAAGATAGTGCGGCGGTACGATTCGATTTGAAAGTCCGCCGCTCTGGTGTAGGCCCAGCCGATTTCCGGCTCTGGTCTGGCCGGGCTCCCGATTTCCGCTCGTCAAAGCGGCTGCTTGCGTCTACGACGCTGCTTACCGAGCTTTCATGCGGGAGGAAGCGATATCGGCATGGCACAGCCACCAGCCCAGAATTCGACGACCAGGAACGTGCTTTTGGCCGGCATTCTGCTGATGCTGGCCGGCGATTTCCTGTTTGCGTTGAACGATGCGATGGGCAAATGGCTGGTCGCCAGCTTTTCCGTCGGCCAGGTCGTCCTGATCCGTTCCATTGGCGCTTTTTTCGTGCTCGGCCCGATGATCGCGCGTCAAGGTACGGCCAGGCTGTTCCGCATGGAGCGCCTGGAACTGCAGGTCTTGCGCGTCGTCATGACGACCCTCGACACGGCGCTATTCTACGCCGCCGTCGTCTATCTGCCGCTCGCCGACGTCATGAGCTTCTACATGGCCGGACCGATCTACGTGGCGGCGCTGTCGCACCTGCTGCTCGGTGAAAAGGTCGGCTGGCGCCGCTGGATGGCGATCCTGGTCGGCTTCTGCGGCGTGCTGATAATGCTCAAACCGTCCTCGGCCGCGTTTTCGCTGTCGTCGACCTTCGCGCTGGCCGGAAGCATTTCATTCGCCTTCGCCATCATCCTCAACCGGCGGTTGCGCGGCACCAGCGACACCTCGTTGGTTACGTGGCAAACCATCGGCACATTGCTGGTCGGCGGATTTCTCACCATCGGCAACTGGCAGACGCCGTCCTCGCTCGATTTCGGCGCCATGCTGCTTCTTGGCATCGTCTCCTGCGGTGCGCATCTGATGATCACCAGGGCGCTGAAGCTGGCGCCCGCCTCGACGCTGGCGCCCCTGCATTACAGCCTGCTGCTGTGGGCCGTCATCTTCGGGCTGGCCTTCTTCGGCGACATGCCCGGCCCGCGCATCCTGATCGGCTCGGGCATCATCGTGCTGGCCGGCCTGTTCATTTTCTATCGCCAGAAGGTGGTGGACACTGTGCCGCCGGAAAACGTGCCGAAAGGCGTCAACTAATGCATGTCGCCCAAAAGTGCGCAGCGGTTTTGGGGCAACCGCATGCATAAAAACAAGGACTTAAAGCACACCGCGTGAATCCCATCACGTGGCGTGCTTTAAGGTTCCAGATTTCTGGCGCCTAACCCGCGCGCACCGCCGTCAGATGCCTTGAGAAATCGGCCGTCTCCATCAGCGCCCTGCAGCGTGAAAAGCGACCGTCGGCATAGGCGCGGAAATCGTCAACCGGATTGCTGTTGGCGAGCTGAATCAGCCCCCACAGCGTCCACAAGAGATCGCACATCGCCTTGTAGATGACGATGCGGCCGCGCTCCGCCGGCGTTGGCTCGCCACCGAAATAGGCGCCCATCATCTCTTCCTCCTGCGCCGTATCAAACTGTCCTTCGACGCTGAGGTCGCCGAGATCCCAAAGCGGGTCGTTCATGCCGGAATATTCCCAGTCGACGATCCACATCCTGTCGCCCGTATCGAGGAAGTTTTCGCACAGCGGATCGCAGTGGCAGGCGACGAGAGGCAGCGGATGCGCGGCAAGCGCCGAGCGCACGGTTTCCGCCTCGATAACGACGTCGTGGTAACCGGCAGGCAGGGCGACGTCCTTGGTCGACAACACCTTCAGATAGTCGTCGATCATCGCAAACAGCTCGAAGCGGAAGGGAAACACCGCGCCGGATGAATGCAATCTGCCGAAGGCCTTGCCGGCGCGCGCCGGACTGCCCGGCCGGGTCTTGAATTTTTCTGGCGACATCGTCTCGGCGCCGGCGATGAAGCGCGTCACCATCACACCTGTTTCGCCGTCGACATGCAGCAGCTCGGGGCTGACGCCGGCCTTGGCGGCTTCCCGCGCCGCCACCGCCTCGTTGGCGCGATTGATATACTCCTCGGTGCCTTTGCCGGGAATCCGCAGGCAGACATCTCCAGCCCTGAAGACGAGGTTGGTGAGGCCGCCAAGCCGCTCCAAGGGTCCCTCGTAACCGGCCAGCCCCGGAATGGCTGCAAGCGCCGCACGTGCTTCCTCGTCCACCATCGCTTCCGCCCTCTTTGCGTCTTTATTTGTGGCCACGACGGTTCCACAAATTTCGCCGTTTGGCTATCATCCGCGGCATGCGATTCACTCCAGCGCCGCACGGTCCTGTCGGACGCGGAAGGACGCTGCTGCGCTTTGATTTTGCGGACGGGACTGCGATGGCGGACAGGAAAAATGAAGGCGCGCTCGCCGCGGCCTATGCAGCGAAGCGGCCTGAAGAAGTGGCGGCGCTCTACGACCGCTGGTCCGACACCTACGACGCCGACATGTCGGCGGCCGGTTATCGCCATCCGACTATCTGCCTCGCCCTGCTTGCCCGCCACTTGCCGCGCGGCGCGGCACCGCTCCTCGATGCCGGTGCCGGCACCGGGCTCATCGGCGAGTGGCTGAAGATCGCGGGCTATCCGCAGGTCGAGGCACTCGACATCTCGGCGGGCATGCTGGCCAAAGCGGAGCGCAAGGGCGTCTATTCGGCGCTTCACTGCCTGGCGCTCGGCGGCCCGCTGCCTTTCGCCGATAATGCCTATGCCGGGATCATATCGGCCGGCGTCTTCACCTCGGGCCATGTCGGCGCCGAGGGGCTCGACGAACTGATCCGTATTTGCCGGCCGGGCGGGATAATCGTGCTGACGGTCAAGAACACGCTGTGGGACGCCGGTTTTGCCGCGCGGATCGCCGACCTCGATGCGAAGGGCGTCGTCACACGTGCCGAGGAGACGTCGCCCTATGTCTCCATGCCGGGCGAGGCGGACACCGTGCCGAGCCGCGGCCTCGTTCTGCGCGTGAACTGATCATTCTTCCATTCCCCTCGTTAAGGTTCCCGTGTCGCTCGATGTCACCAAAAGTGATACTGCTGGCGAAGTCAATTTGGCCGCGGCTAGACAATTGACAGCCCGAGTTTACAAGCAACATGTTGCCTCCGAACTGGGCTTATTTCCGACTTCGCCAGCAGTATCAAAAGTGCCCAAGAGCCGACCTTCTTTACGCCTCCGGGGAATTCAGGCGGCTTGCAGCCGTCGGTGAAGGTGCGTCAACGCCGCCGTCTGTCCGACATTTCATTGGATGATCCTCCTCAGCACTGCCTTCACAGGGCCGGGCAGGAACCTGCTCAATCGCGACCGCAGACCTCTCGACCTTCTGCGCGACACTTCGGGAATGCACGGGAGCTGCTCGATATACTCTGGCCTTTCGGGGCGATCGATCTCGGGCGATGCGTCCGTAATGGGCGAGGAGAGCAGTGGCTGACTCCGCCCTTTGATAGCAACCAGGGTGATGCGATCCCTCCAGACGACATGCCTGTCCCCTTCTGGAGCCAGCGGCCAGTTGGGATTATGATACTCGTAGGGGTTCAAGCACTCGTAGACGGACGTGAAGCCCACGTGTCGGAGTAGGTTGCAGAGCGATGCACGCGTGAAGAGGAAGGCCTTCGGGTTGTCGAGCGAGTTCCAGAGCGCTGCCAGCTTCTCCTCGGAGGTCGCATCAGTATCGTGTTCCTTGCCATACCTGCCCCAGTAGGTCTTCCCCTTCCAAGAGTACGACGCTTCGTCGCTGAGGCTGATATGGGTATCGATTATTGATATCTTTCCGCAAACCTTCGAGATTCTCTCCACGAAGTCCATGACATCCGGAGCATCCAAGTGATAAAGGATCCCCAAACATAGAACAACATCGAAACGACCATGGCGCTCCTCGTCGAGGTTGCGCACGTCATTTAGGGCGAGTTCGAGGTTGTCCAGGGAGAGTACCTCCTTAGCGAAGTGCACCTTCTCAAGGTTCGCCTCCCGACCCTCGATGGCGAGCACGTCGGCCCCATGGAGCGCGAACTCAATCCCGTATTGCCCCTCGAGACACGCCAGGTCCAGAACGCGAAGCTTCTCCAACGGCTTCCCCGCAAGATCTGCAGCGATCTGCACGAAGCGCCTCAATCGGGCGTCCCAGTGCGGCTCATCGAACGTGTCAATTTGATCGGCCAGATGGATGGAACCTGCCGTCCAGGGGCCGAACCTTTCGATAATCTTCTGCTTTTTCTCCTTGATTTCGTTTATTTGCATATTGTGCCCTCGTCATAGAAGAACAGTCTCGAACGTGTAGACTCCAGGGGAAACGCTAGACAAGTTTCAGGAAAAGTGAATAGGATGTCAGTAACCCTAGAGCGGTTCTCGATCTGACGTACGGACTTAAGCTCAGTGCTTATAGCCGCCGGCTTTTCCGCACGGATCGCCGACCTCGAGGCGAAGGGCGTCGTTACGCGCGCCGAGGAAACGTCGCCCTATGTCTCCATGCCGGGCGAGGCGGACACGGTGCCCAGCCGCGGGCTCGTTCTGCGCGTGAACTGATCTAGGCTCTGATCCTTGCTCCCGCCGGATCGTAAAGCGGCTCGAGATGGATCTTTGCCGGCGTCCGCTCCATCGCCACCACCAGCTCGTAGTCGCCGGAGGCGAGGAAATCGTCGCTGACGCCATCGGCGTTGCGCACATAGCCGTAGCCGATGTTCTTGCCGACCGTGTAGCCATAGCCGCCGCTGGTCAGGTAGCCGACCGGCTCGCTGTTGCGCAGGATCGTTTCGCGCCCGAGCAGCACGATCTCGCAATCTTCGACCGTGAAGCCGGCAAAGCGTTTTTTCAGCGCGGCGCCGCTGATCTTTTCTAGAGCCCGCCGCCCGAGAAAATCGGTATTCTTGCGAAGCTTCACCGCCCAGCCGAGGCCGGCCTCCTGCGGCGTGTCATTGGGCGTGATGTCGGAGCCCCAGGCGCGGTAGCCTTTTTCCAACCGCAGCGATTCCAGCGCCCGGTAGCCGACCGGGCGAATCCCGTGCTTCTCGCCCGCCGCCATCAGCGCGTCGAAGATTTCGCCAGTCGCCGCGATCGGCACATGCAGCTCCCAGCCGAGCTCGCCGACATAGGTGACGCGCAGCGCCCGAACTGTGTGGCCGGCGATGGAGATTTCCCGCACATGTCCGAACGAGAAAGCAGTGTTCGACACGTCCGCATCGGTCACCGCAGCCAGCACGTCGCGGGCGCGCGGCCCCATCAGCGAAAGCGTGCCGAAATCCTCGGTGACATCGGTGAGCGTCACGTCGAGCTCGTTGCCGACATGGTCGCCGATCCACGAGAAATCATGCGTCCTAAAACCGGTGCCGGTGACGACGTAGAATCGTTCTTCGCCGAGCCGCGCCACGGTCAAGTCGGCCTCGATACCGCCGCGCGTGTTGAGAAGCTGCGTGTAGGTGAGCCGGCCGACCGGCTTGGCGACGTCGTTGGCGCAGATCCAGTCGAGCGCCTTCAGCGCATCCGCACCGGTCATTTCGTATTTGGCGAAGGACGACTGGTCGAAAATACCGACGTTCTCGCGCACGTGCCGGTGCTCGTCGCCGACCGGCGCGAACCAGTTTTGCCGGCCCATCGAATAGATGTCCTTCGGCTCGACGCCTTCAGGCGCAAACCAGTTCGGCCGCTCCCAACCGAGTTTGGAGCCGAACACGGCGCGGTGCTTTTGCAGCCGTTCATAGAGCGGCGACACGATCCGTGGCCGGCCCGTGACATACTCCTCATGCGGGAAGCCGATCGTGTAGTGCTTGCCATAGGCTTCCAGCGTGCGGTCGCGGACCCATTGCCGGTCGCGGTGCAGGTCGGAAAAGCGTCTGATATCTACCACCCACAGGTCGAGTGGCGCCTCGCCGTCGACCACCCATTGCGCCAGCACCCAGCCGGCGCCGCCGCCCGCCGCGATGCCGAAGGCGTTGAAGCCGGCGCCGACGAACATGTTGGCGCATTCGGGCGCCACGCCGAGAATGAAATTGCCGTCCGGCGTAAAACTCTCCGGCCCATTGATCATCTGCTTGACGCCGACGGTTTCGAGCGCCGGAACCCGCGCGATCGCTTGGTTCATATGCTGCTCGAAATGATCGTAATCGTCGTCGAACAGCCGGAACTCCCAGTCATCAGGGACATCGCCGCCGGGAAGATCGGTCGTCCAGGCTTGCGGGTCCGGCTCATAGCCGCCCATCACCAGCCCGCCGACCTCCTCCTTGAAATAAATGCGGCGGTCGGGGTCGCGGATCGTCGGCGCATCGGTCGCCAACCCGTCGATTCTTTCGGTGACGATGTACTGGTGCTTCACGGGCTGCAGCGGCACGTTGATGCCGGCAAGGGCGCCTACCTGCCGCGCCCATTGCCCGGCACAGTTCACCACCTTGCCGCAGGCGATATCGCCCTTGTTGGTCTTTACCGCGGTGATGCGGCCATCCTTCATGTCGAAGCCGGTAACGCGGACATCCTCGAACAGTCTGGCGCCATGCATGCGCGCGCCTTTGGCCAGCGATTGCGTGATGTCGGAAGGGCTTGCCTGCCCGTCGGTCGGCAGCCAGCTGGCGCCGACGAGATCGCCGGCCTCCAGCAGCGGCCACATTGTCTTGACCTCGGCCGGTGACAGCAACTGCATATCCATGCCGAAGCTTTTCGCCGTCGTCGCCAGCCTCTTATACTCGATCCAGCGGTCGGCATTGGTAGCGAGCCTGAGGCACCCGGTCATCTTCCAGCCGGTGGCCAGCCCGGTTTCGGCTTCCAGCCCCTTGTAGAGATCGACCGAATATTTGAGCACGCGGGTGATAGAGGCCGAAGACCGCAACTGGCCGACCAGCCCCGCCGCATGCCATGTGGAGCCCGAAGTCAGTTTGCCCTGTTCCAAAAGCACGACATCGGCCTTGTGGTCACGCGCCAGATGATAGGCCGTTGAACAGCCAATGATGCCGCCGCCGATGACGACGATCTCGGCGTGAGCGGGCAATGTCATGATTTCTGTCCGTATTTCGTTCGGTAGTTTTCCAGCGCGGCATCGAGCCGCGCCAGGTTTTCGTCGGTATAGGCAACGTAGTCGATGCCGGGCGCGTCGAGATAAAGTTCGGAAACCATGCTCCACATCGCCTCGCGCAGCAGCGATGCGCATTGCATGGCCGCATGCGAGCGGCGGATCGCCTCGTCCGGCTCCTTCATGAAATAGGCAGTCAGGAAGGCGAAGGACTCCTCGTCGTTCATGCTGGCGTTCGAGGCGACGCCGGCGAGGTCGAACATCGCCGTGTTGAAGCCGGCATATTCAAAGTCGATCAGCCACAGTCTATGGCCGTCGTCGAGAATATTAGCCGGCAAAAGATCGTTGTGGCCAAAGACGATCGGCAGCAGTTTCTGCGCCCGTTCAAGTTCGTCCGCTAGCGTCAGCAGCCGCGGCAACTCGCTTCGCATGCGGCTGCCGGCTTCCTCCAGCGTGCGCGCATAGTCGCGGATGACATGGAACACCCAGAACATGAAGCCGGCGCCGGAGACATGATTGGGCATCTCCCGATGGAAGCCGCGCATCAGGGCGGCGACGCGGCCGATATTGGCGCGTACGTCTTCCGCGACATAGGTCTTGGCGCCGAGAAATTCCGTCACCAAGATCCCGGGCTCGGAATGGTGGACCGCAGGCGCGAAGCCGGCGGCGTGCGCCGCGCGCGCGGTCATCACCTCGCGCTCGCGAAAGACGTGGTGGAATGGAAAGTCCTGGCCAAAGCGCACGACATGCCGCCCAGCTGTGTCCTTGACCAGATAGTTGGCGTTGCTCAGGCCGCCCGGCAGCGGCGCGATCTCGATGCTGCCGGTCCAGCAGGGCAGGGCGCGGATGCGGTCCTCGGCGGTCACAGGTTCATCCCTCGTTGGGCGGGGTTCAAGACGCCGCGGGCGAGACAAAGATGGCGGCCGGCAGGAGGGAGCAATGCGAAAATCTCGTCGGTGCGGGATGCCAGGATCGGTATCCCGCACCGCACCGACGAGCCCCTGTGCCGGGTTCTTCGACACCGGCATCCGCCCCCGCGGATTCGAAACAGTCCTTTTCCCTTACGTCAGACGATTTTCCAGACGTTCGGGCAGGCGAAATTTGGTGCGGCTCTGCCATCGTTCTCCCGTGGCAGTTCCGAGCCTGTCACGAGTTAGTGTCACGCCATGTGTTCCGGCTTGTCAACGAAAACTTGTGGCTTTTTCTGTCTTCTTGCCCGAATCCTTTAGGATTCCTTGTGAACTGTGGCCGATTTGCCTTAGAAACAGTCAGTAGCGCAACAACCCGATTGGGCGAACCGGATGATCCATTCGAAGCGGCATGGCGAAATCCTGCGTCTCCTGCAGGAAGAGGGCACCGTCACCATCGCCAGCCTGGCCGACCGGCTGGGCGTCTCGCTGGAGACCGTGCGCCGCGACGTCAAGCCGCTGACCACTGACGGTTCGATCCTGAAGATGCATGGCGCCGTCGGCCTGCCATCGATGGCCGGCGAGGCGCCATTCGAGCGGCGCATGCGCGAGAATGCCGATGCCAAGCGCGCCATTGCCCGCATGGTTGCCGCAACCATCCGCGACGGCGAATCGATCATGCTCGACACCGGCACCACCACCTCTTTCCTAGCCCGCGAGCTGCTCGGCCACCGGCGGTTGACGGTGGTCACCAACTCTTCGGACATCGCCCGCACGCTGGCCACCGTCAACGGCAACAAGGTCTATATGGCCGGCGGCGAACTGCGCAGCGATTCGGGCGCCGCCTTCGGCGTCTCGGCCATCGAATTCGTCAGCCGCTTTTCCGTCAGCCACGCGGTGATCTCCACCGGCGCGGTCGATGCCGTCACGGGCGTGATGGACTATGATCTGGAAGAGGCGGAATTCGCCCGCATGGTGCTGTCGCGCGGCCAGCGCTCGCTCGTCATCACCGACCACACCAAGTTCGGCCGCCAGGGCCTCGTCCAGGTCTGCGGCCTCGACGGTTTTTCCGAACTCGTCACCGATCGGCCGCCGCCGCGCGCCATCGCCTCCGCCCTTGGGCAAGCGGGCGCACGGCTCAGCATTGCCGGTGACGATAGCGGGACCTGACCTGGCCAGAGCAGTAAAGCGGCGAGCCTGAGATCGGCGGCTTTTCTTCCTTGCCGTCCCGGTGTTTAGTTCGGCGATGGCCTTCACAATCCGCCAATTGCAATTCTTCATCGCCGTCGCCGAGCAAGGCACGGTGTCGGGTGCTGCGCAGAATCTGTCCATCTCGCAATCGTCGGTCACCGAGGCGATCAAGGAGCTCGAAGGCGATCTCGGGGTCGAACTGTTCGAGCGCCATCCGCGCGGCCTGAACATCACCCACAAGGGCCATCAGTTCCTGCGCCACGCGACAAAGATCCTTGCCGACGTTTCCGACGCGCGCCGCGCCTTCTTCGGCGAGCAAGCGGCGGCGGGCGGCCGGCTGCAACTCGGTGTCACTTCGCTGGTCGCCGGCTATGTGCTGTCGGACCTTCTCGCCCGCTATCGCCGCGCCTATCCGGGCGTTGAGATTTCGGCCATCGAGGACAATGGCGATTACCTCGAACATCTGCTGATCGGCGGCAAGCTCGACATCGCCGTCATGGTCACCTCGAACCTGCGCGACCGCACCGCCCTGCAGTCCGAAATTCTCGAAGTCTCGGCCTATCGGCTATGGCTGCCGCTTGGCCATCCGCTGTCCGGCGCCGACATCATCGGCATTGGCGATATCGCCTCGGAGCCGCTGATCATGCTGACCGTCGACGAGATCGAGGAGAATACCGGAAAACTGCTGGCGGCGATCGGCGCTAAGCCGCACGTCGCCTTCCGCACCCGCTCGGTCGAAGCGGTGCGCAGCCTCGTCGCTACCGGCGCCGGCGTGGCGCTGCTGCCCGACCTCGTCTACCGGCCATGGTCGCTCGAAGGCGACCGCATCGAATCGCGCGATATTTCGGGCTCCTTGCCGGTTGTTCAGGTCGGCACGGTCTGGCGGCGCGGCTCCGGCCTGCCCCAGGCCGCGCGCGACTTCATCGGGCTTGCACAGTCGCAGCGCATGGTCCGTCAGCGGCCGGAGAAGATTGGTCGTTAAGTCTATCGGAAAAACCGATATCCCCTTTCTGATAAATGAATTTGCGAAACCGGAAATTTCACAGCACTTTCACAATCAGGGACCAAAGCCGCCGCGAGAGTGCGGCCCCTCAAATGGGAGATCGATGATGAACTCATTCCTGAAGTCGTGCACTGCATTGACGGTCGCGCTGGCCTTCTCCGGCCAGGCGATCGGCCAAGTCAAGGAACTCGGCAAGGGCGAAGGCCAGGTCAACATTGTCGCCTGGCCTGGTTACATCGAACGCGGCGAAACCGACAAGAACTATGATTGGGTCACGTCTTTCGAGAAGAACACAGGCTGCAAGGTCAACATCAAGACCGCCAACACCTCCGACGAGATGGTTGCGCTGATGAATGAGGGCGGCTTCGACCTCGTCACCGCCTCGGGCGACGCTTCGCTGCGCCTCGTCGCCGGCAAGCGGGTCCAGCCGATCAACACCGATCTCATCCCGAGCTGGAGCACGGTAGACGACCGGCTGAAGGATGCGCCATGGTTCACGGTTGGCGACGTCCACTACGGCGCCCCCTACCAGTGGGGACCGAATGTGCTGATGTACAACACCGAGGTGTTCAAGGAAGCGCCGAAGAGCTGGAACGTCGTCTTCGAGGAGATGACCTTGCCTGACGGCAAGTCGAACAAGGGCCGCGTCCAGGCCTATGACGGGCCGATTCACATCGCCGACGCTGCCAATTATCTGAGGTTCCACAAGCCGGAGCTCGGCATCAAGGATCCCTACGAGCTGACCGAGGATCAGTACAAGGCCGCCCTCGATCTGCTGCGCGTCCAACGCACGCTGGTCGGACGCTACTGGCATGACGCTGCCATCCAGGTCGATGACTTCCAGAACGAAGGCGTCGTCGCCTCCGGTTCATGGCCCTATCAGGTCAACACGCTGATTGCCGCCAAGAAGCCCGTCGCTTCGACCATTCCCCAGGAAGGCGTCACCGGCTGGGCCGACACGACCATGTTGGCGGCCGACGCAGCCCACCCGAACTGCGCCTATATGTGGATGGAGCACTCGCTGTCGCCGAAAGTGCAGGGCGATGTCTCCGCCTGGTTCGGTTCGCTCCCAGTGGTGCCGGCTGCCTGCAAGGGCAACGAATTGCTCGGCGACGAAGGCTGCAAGACCAACGGCTACGACAACTTCGAAAAAATCAAGTTCTGGAAGACGCCGGTGTCGAAGTGCGCCACCCAGGACCAGTGCGTGCCTTACTATCGCTGGGTGTCGGACTATATCGGCGTCATCGGCGGGCGGTGAGTTCGTCTCGCTCGTTGTGAGAGCGCAGCCCTGCCGTCACCCTTACCCTCTCCCCGTGAAGAACGGGGAGAGGGGGATCGCGAGCGTTGCGGCTAGCCCCTTCTCCGTCACTATACGGGGAGAAGGTGCCGGCAGGCGGATGAGGGGCAGCGCCGTCGCCTGAATTTGATCAGCCTGGGACAGCCCATGACCTCCGCCGTTTCGTTCGCCAGAGTCTCGCGCCATTTCGGCAGCGTGCGCGCCGTCGACGTGGTCGACCTCGATATCGCGCCGGGCGAGTTCTTCGCCATGCTTGGACCTTCGGGTTCCGGCAAGACGACCTGCCTGCGGTTAATCGCCGGCTTCGAGCAGCCGACATCGGGGTCGATCTCCATTTTCGGCGAACGCGCCGAAGGCGTCCCGCCCTATCGCCGCAACGTCAACACCGTCTTCCAGGACTACGCGCTGTTCCCGCATCTGAACGTGCTCGACAACGTCGCTTACGGCCTGATGGTCAAGGGCGTCGGCAAGCCCGAGCGGCAGAAGGCGGCGGAGGAGGCGCTCTCGCTGGTCCGGCTTCCCGGCTACGGCGCCCGCCGTCCCAGCCAGCTTTCTGGCGGACAGCGCCAGCGCGTCGCGCTCGCCCGCGCACTGGTCAACCAGCCCAAGGTGCTTCTGCTCGATGAGCCGCTTGGCGCGCTCGACCTCAAGCTGCGCGAGAACATGCAGGAGGAGCTGAAGTCGCTGCAGAAGGCGCTCGGCATCACCTTCGTCTTCGTCACCCACGACCAGGGCGAGGCGCTGTCGATGGCCGATCGCGTCGCCGTCTTCAACGACGGCAAGATCATGCAGATCGGCACGCCGGAGGACATCTACCAGCGCCCGAAGACGCGCTTCGTCGCCGATTTCGTCGGCTCGTCCAATGTGCTGCCGCCGGATTTCGTTCAGCGTTATTCCGGCCAGCATCGCTGGGGCAGCCTGCGCCCTGAATCCATTCGCATCGGCCGGGCGGCGAAGGGCGAGGGCGTTGCCGCTCGTCTCGTCTCGACCAATTATCTCGGCTCCACGACCAGACTGGCGCTCGACGCCGACGGCTTGCGCCTGCACGCCATCGTGCCGGCCGGTGCCGCCTTGCCGAAGGAAGGTGAGGCGGTCGTGCTCACCTTCAACCGCGAGCATTTGCATCTTATGGACGAGCCGGCATGATGGCGCTTTCGGCAACTGTCGCTAATAGCCGAGGCAAGGCGCTTCACGGCGCCCCCCTCTGTCCTGCCGGACATCTCCCCCACTTGGGGGGAGATTGGCTGTCGCGACTACTTTCGCCAATCTCTAACGTTGCAGAATGGCCGGCGAGATTGAAGCTGCCAATCTTCCCCCTTGTGGGGGAGATGTCCGACAGGACAGAGGGGGGCGCGAAGGAACGCAACCGGTCGACGAAACCATGACTCTGACCGCTGCCCAGGCAAAACCTGCCCCAGCCCTCCTTCCTCGCGCGCGCGGCTTGCGCGGCGCGCTGTCGGACCTGTTCTGGCGCAGGCCCAAGCTCCTGCTGCTGTTGATGCTGCTGCCGCCGGTGCTGTGGCTCGGCATCGTCTATATCGGCTCGCTGTTCGCACTGCTCTTGCAGAGTTTTTTCTCGATCGACGAATTCTCCGGCCTCGTCAACCGTGAATTCACGCTGAAGACCTATGGCGATCTGCTGCAGGCCGCAAATCTCGACATCATCTTGCGCACGGTGACGATGGCGGCCCTGGTCACGTTCGCCTCCGCGATCATCGCCTTTCCCATCGCCTATTACGCGGCGCGCTATGCGCGCGGCCGCTGGAAGGCGCTGTTCTATCTCGGCATCATGCTGCCGCTGTGGTCGAGCTATCTGGTCAAGATTTACGCCTGGAAGCTCATCCTCGCCAAGGAAGGCATCCTGACCTGGCTGCTCGCCAAGCTGCATCTTCTATGGCTGCTCGATGCCTGGCTGTCGCTGCCGATCGTCGGCGGTAATTCCCTGTCGGTGTCGTCCACCGGCACCTTCATCGTCTTCGTCTACGTCTGGCTGCCCTTCATGATCCTGCCGGTGCAGGCGGCACTCGAGCGCGTGCCCGGCAATCTGGTCGAGGCCTCGTCCGATCTCGGGGCCTCGCCCGGCCAGACCTTCCGCAACGTGCTGTTCCCGCTGGCGCTCCCGGGCATCGTCGCCGGCTCGATCTTCACCTTCTCGCTGACGCTCGGAGATTACATCATCCCGCAGATCATCGGCACCTCGCGGCTGTTCATCGGCCAGGCCGTCTATTCGCAGCAGGGCACCGCCGGCAACATCCCGCTCGCCGCCGCCTTCACCGTGGTGCCCATCGTCATCATGGGCTTCTACCTCTGGGGCGCCAAGCGCATGGGGGCCTTCGATGCGCTCTGATGGCTCACCATCCGCTCCTCTCGGCCTGAAGATCGCCGCTGCCTGCGGCTTGCTGTTCCTGCATCTGCCGATATTCCTGATCTTCATCTATGCCTTCACGACCGAGGAAAGGAGCTTCGTCTGGCCGCCGCCGGGGCTGACGACGCAATGGTTCGCCGTCACCTGGAACCGCCCGGACGTGTGGCAGTCTCTGTCGCTGTCGGTGCGTGTCGCCGCTATCTCGACGCTCGTCGCCCTGGTCCTCGGCACGCTCTGCGCGGCCGCCGTGTCGCGAACACGGTTCTTTGGCCGCGAAACCATCTCGCTGCTGGTCGTCCTGCCGATCGCGCTGCCCGGCATCATCACCGGCATCGCGCTGCGTTCAGCCTTTTCGCTGGCCGAGATTCCGTTCTCGTTCTGGACGATCGTGCTCGGCCACGCCACCTTCTGCGTCGTCGTTGTCTACAACAATGCTGTCGCCCGCTTTCGCCGCACCTCCGGCTCGATGATCGAGGCATCGATGGACCTTGGCGCCGACGGCTTCCAGACCTTCCGCCATGTCGTGCTGCCCAACATCGCCACCGCCCTGCTCGCCGGCGGCATGCTTGCCTTCGCGCTGTCGTTCGACGAGGTCATCGTCACCACCTTCACCGCCGGCCAGCAGCAGACGCTGCCGATTTGGATGCTGGAAGAGCTGATCCGTCCGCGCCAGCGCCCGGTCACCAATGTCGTCGCCATGGTCGTCGTGCTGGTGACGCTGCTGCCCATCCTCGTCGCCTATTACCTCACCCGCGACGGCGACCAGATCGCCGGTTCGGGCAAATGACGTCAAGAATCCATAAGGGAGAGACTTCCATGGACACCAAGATGCTGATCGGCTCGAAATTCGAGAAGGGCACCGAAACCGAGGAACCAATCCTCAATCCGAAGACCGGGGCGACCATCCTCAATCTGCCCGAAGCGAGCCAGGCGCAGATCGAGGCAGCGGTGCTGGCGGCCGAAAAGGCCTTCGTCACCTGGTCGCGCACCACACCGGCGCAGCGCTCCGGTTATCTCCTAAAAATCGCCGATCGCGTCGAGGCCGCGGCACAAGATTTCGCTGCCCTCGAGGCGCTCAATTGTGGCAAGCCAATCAATGCCGTGCTCAACGACGAGATCCCGGCGATCGTCGACTGCTACCGCTTCTTTGCCGGCGCTGTCCGCTCGATGCCCGGCCAGGTCGCCGGCGAATACATCCCCGGTCACACTTCGATGGTCCGCCGCGATGCCATCGGCGTCGTCGCCTCGATCGCGCCATGGAACTATCCGCTGATGATGATGGCCTGGAAGCTGGCGCCGGCGATTGCCGGCGGCAACACCGTCGTCTTCAAGCCGTCGGAGCAGACGCCGCTGACCTCGCTGAAGCTGGCGAAGATCCTCGCTGAAATTCTGCCGGAAGGTGTCGTCAACGTTGTGCTCGGCCGCGGCGACAGCGTCGGCAACACGCTGATCAACCACCCGAAAGTCAACATGATTTCGATCACCGGCGACGTCGCCACCGGCAAGAAGGTGCTGCAGGCGGCAGCCAAATCGGTCAAGCGCACGCATCTCGAACTCGGCGGCAAGGCGCCGGTCATCGTCTTCGAAGATGCCGACCTCGGCGCGGTGATCAATGGCCTGCGCGCCTTCGGCTACTACAATGCCGGCCAGGACTGCACTGCCGCCTGCCGCATCTATGCCGGCAAGAAGATCTACGACAAGCTCGTCGCTGACCTTTCCTCCGCCGTCTCGACCATCAAATACAACCGCTCCGACGACACCGAGAACGAGATCGGGCCGCTCATCTCACGTCGCCAGCGCGACCGCGTCTCGAGCTTCGTCGAGCGCGCCTCGGAACTGAAGCACATCGAGATCACCGCCGGCGGCAAGCCGGGCGAGGGCTCCGGCTTCTTCTACCAGCCAACCGTCGTCGCCGGCGCGCTGCAGGAAGACGAGATCGTGCGCCGCGAAGTATTCGGGCCGGTTGTCTCCGTTACCCGCTTTTCCGAGGTCGACGAGGCGGTGAACTGGGCCAATGACAGCGACTATGGCCTCGCGTCCTCGGTGTGGACCAAGGATGTCTCGCGCGCCATGGCGACAGCCGCTCGGTTGCAATATGGCTGCACCTGGATCAACACCCATTTTATGCTGACCAATGAGATGCCGCATGGCGGGCTGAAACAGTCCGGCTACGGGAAGGACATGTCACTCTATGCCTTGGAAGACTACACGGCCGTCCGCCATGTGATGGTTGCGCACGGGTAGTCTCCCTTCTCCCCGTTGACGGCCAGAATGTTGCCGCGGGCGGCCTGGGCGGCGAGCTGCATCGTCACGCCCGCGGTCAGCCCCGTTGGCGGCCCGCGCGATTCAATCTCGCCAACATGCACGCCCTGCGCGCTGGCCACGCGGATCCCCTGTGCCGCATCACGCAGCGCCACCGCGCAGCGTATGGCGCGCGCCGGTCCGTCGAAGCGCGAGCACCAGCGCCCGCGTCCGCTCCGGACAGGTGGCGGCGAACAGCATCGCCATCGGCGCGCCTTCCGAAGCACCGAGTAATGCCGCACGCCCGCTGCCGGCGGCGACCATCACCGCACGCACGTCGTCCATGCGTGTTTCAAGGCTAGGTAAGGTGATTGGTATCGATGCGGTCCGACAGTCCGGTGCCGCGTTTGTCGAACAGGATCAGCCGCGAGAAGGCTGAAAGCCGCTTCAGCAGCAGCCGGCTATAGCCTTCGTCTTCCCAGTGCAGGTCGAGATTGGAAATGAAGCCCGGCACGAAAACGAGATCGAACGAACCCTGGCCGACCACCTGATACGATCCGCATGTCACCGCTACGGGCATATCTGGTCTCGATCGGCCTCACGCAACGACCCCGCCCGGCCAGACGATTTCCTATCGTCAACCATAGCAGAGCCAAGCCGTTTGCGGCAGCCAAACTTTAGAGGACTGGAATATAGGACCCTTTGGCGGCTCCTAGTGCATGTCGCGCAAAAGTGCGCAGCGGTTTTGCGATAACGACATGCGCCAAAAACAAGAACTTAAAGTGCGTCGCATGAATCCGTTCAAATGCGACGCGCTTTAGGCTATTTCAGCGGGCCCGCGCTTTCGGCCTGCGTAGGCTGGGTGTAGCCAAGGCTCATGTCAGCCTGCTCGGGCGTCTTTGGTCGCTTGATCCTGGCCGAAGCGGCCACCACGAGCTCGTCGAAATTCTCGGTGCCGCTGTCCAGCATCTCGAAGAACTGCTGCCGCATCCTCGGCTCCCAGAACTTGTTGATGTGCTCGGCCACGCCGGCAATGCCTTCTTCGCGCGGTTTGGAATGGAAAAAGGCCGCGATCTGGTTGGCCATGCGCACCAGCTTTTCCTTGGTGCTGGTGATGTGGTCTTCGTCATGCGACATGCTTGGCAACTCCGCAAACCACCCGGTCAGGGT
Source organism: Mesorhizobium sp. BHbdii (assembly GCF_053848045.1). Lineage (NCBI taxonomy): Bacteria > Pseudomonadati > Pseudomonadota > Alphaproteobacteria > Hyphomicrobiales > Phyllobacteriaceae > Mesorhizobium > Mesorhizobium sp. BHbdii. The sequence continues at coordinate 33,037 of NZ_JBSPKX010000004.1, forward strand.
GGGTGAAAATATCGAAATCATCGGCGCGCACCAGCGCCACCAGCGTCATTCCGGCGGTCTCGGCCGTGCGGATGGCAAGGGCGGTCGGCGCCGAAACGGCGATGATGATGGCAGCACCGATGGCGACCGTCTTCTGCACCATCTCCACCGAGACACGCGACGTCACCACGACCGCGCCCGACGCGCCTGAGATACCGGCTTTCGCCAGCGCACCGGCGAGTTTGTCCAGGGCGTTGTGGCGGCCGACATCCTCGCGCGCCATGACGATGCCCTTGCCGGGCACGTAGAAGCCGGCGGCATGTACCGCTCCGGTCTCCGTGTGCAGCGGCTGCACCTTCGACAAGAGCTTGACCGAGCGGGTGATGTCCTCGACACTAAGCGTAAGCTTGGACGAACCGACCGCATCGACCGAACGCATCGCTTCCTCGATCGACTCGATACCGCACAGCCCACAGCCGACGGGGCCGGCGAGCCGTCTGCGCCGCGCCTGGAAGCGCGTGTTGGCCCGGTCCTTCAACCGGATCTGGATGTCGATCCCGGCGCCGAGATCCTCGACCTCGATCGCCTCGATCTCTTCTGGCGCAGCGATAATGCCCTCGGTGAGCGAGAAGCCGAGCGCGAAATCTTCGAACTCGGCCGGGCTCGCCATCATCACCGCATGCGTGGTGCCGGCGAAGGAGAACGCCACCGGCGTCTCTTCCGGCACCATGCGGTTGGCGGCCGCAGTGCCGCTGGCGCGGTGTGCCAGCCGCGATATCTGCGTCGTTGCTTTGCGGCGCGCGGCCAAGACTACTCCGCCGCTTCCAGCGGGGCGATGCGCCGGCTCTGGCGGGCCTGCTCGTTATAGTCCCTCTGCCAGTCGGTCGGGCCATTGGACGGCGTCACCTGCACGGCGGTGACCTTGTATTCCGGACAGTTGGTTGCCCAGTCCGAGAAGTCGGTCGTGATCACATTCGCCTGCGTGTCTGGGTGATGGAAGGTCGTATAGACGACGCCCGGCGACACGCGGTCGGTGATCAGCGCGCGCAGCGTCGTCTCGCCGGAACGGCTCGCCAGCCGCACCCAGTCGCCTTCGCGGATGCCGCGGTTCTCGGCGTCGTGCGCATGGATCTCCAGCCGGTCCTCGGCGTGCCACATCACATTCTCGGTGCGCCTCGTCTGGGCGCCGACGTTGTACTGCGACAGGATCCGGCCGGTGGTGAGCAGCAGCGGATAACGCGGCCCGGTCCGCTCATCCGTCGCCACATATTCGGTGCGGATGAACTTACCCTTGCCGCGCACGAAACCATCGACATGCATGATCGGGGTGCCGAGCGGCGCCTTCTCGTTGCAGGGCCACTGCACCGATCCGACACGGTCGAGCAGCTCGAAGGAGACGTTGGCGAAGCTTGGCGTCGTCTTGGCGATTTCGTCCATGATCTCGGAAGGATGCTGGTAGTTCCAGTCCAGCCCGATCGCGCGGGCAAGCTCCTGCGTGGCCTCCCAGTCGGCGTAGCGCGCCTTTGGCTCCAGAACCTTGCGCACCATGTTGATGCGGCGCTCGGCATTGGTGAAGGTGCCGTCCTTCTCGAGGAAGGTCGAGCCCGGCAGGAACACATGCGCGTAGTTCGCGGTCTCGTTGAGGAAGAGATCGTGCACGACGACGCATTCCATCGCCGCAAGACCGCCCGCGACATGCTTGGTATCAGGGTCGGACTGCAGAATGTCCTCGCCCTGGATGTAGATGCCCTTGAAGGTACCGTCGACGGCGGCGTCCAGCATGTTGGGGATGCGCAGGCCGGGCTCGTCGTCGAGTTTCACGCCCCAAAGGCTCTCATAGATGTCGCGCACGGCTTCGCCGGAGATGTGGCGATAGCCCGGCAGCTCATGCGGGAAGGAACCCATGTCGCATGAGCCCTGCACATTGTTCTGGCCGCGCAGCGGGTTCACGCCGACGCCCGGCCGGCCGATATTGCCTGTGGCCATGGCGAGGTTGGCGATCGCCATCACCGTGGTCGAACCCTGGCTGTGCTCCGTGACGCCGAGGCCGTAATAGATCGCGCCATTGCCGCCGGTGGCATAGAGACGTGCCGCGCCGCGGATCAGTTCGGGATCGACGCCGGACAATCTGCCGACGGTTTCTGGGCTGTTTTCCGGCAAGGCGACGAATGAAGCCCAGTCCTGGAATTCCGCCCAATCGCAGCGTTCGCGGATGAAGGCTTCGTCGAAAAGACCTTCGGTAACGATGACATGCGCCAGCGCCGTCAGCAGTGCCACATTGGTGCCGGGCTTCAGCGGCAGGTGATAGGCCGCTTCGATATGTGCCGACTTGACCATCTCGGTGCGGCGCGGGTCGAGCACGATCAGCTTGGCGCCCTGGCGCAGCCGCTTCTTCAGCCGCGAGGCGAACACCGGATGGGCGGAAGCAGGATTGGCGCCGATGATGACGGCGACGTCAGTGTAATCGACGGAGTCGAAATCCTGCGTGCCGGCCGAGGTGCCATAGGTCTGGCCGAGCCCGTAGCCGGTCGGCGAATGGCAGACGCGCGCGCAGGTATCGACATTGTTGTTGCGGAAGCCTTGCCGCACCAGCTTCTGGACGAGATAGGTTTCCTCGTTCGTGCAACGCGAGGAGGTGATGCCGCCGATCGCGGTGCGTCCATACTGGTACTGGATACGGCGGAATTCCTTGGCCGTATGGGCGATCGCCTCTTCCCAACTCACCTCCCGCCAGGGGTCGACAATCTTTTCCCGGATCATCGGCGACAGGATGCGATCCTTGTGGGTGGCATAGCCGTAAGCGAAACGGCCCTTCACGCAGGAATGTCCGTGGTTCGCCTTGCCCTCCTTGTAGGGCATCATGCGAATGACCTCGTCGCCCTTGACCTCGGCCTTGAACGAGCAGCCGACGCCGCAATAGGCGCAGGTGGTCACGGCCGAGCGCTCCGGCAGGCCCTTGGCAAGCACCGTTTTCTCGCGCAGCGCATCGGTCGGGCAGGCCTGCACGCAGGCGCCGCAGGAAACGCATTCGGAAGCGATGAAATCCTCGTGCATGCCGGCGACCATGCGTGATTCGAAGCCGCGGCCCTCAATGGTCAACGCGAAGGTGCCCTGCACCTCCTCGCAGGCCCGCACGCAACGCGAGCAGACGATGCATTGCGCGGGATCATAGGTGAAATAAGGATTGGATTCATCGCGGGCGATGTAGTCAACAGCCAGCGAACCATGGCCGGGCGCTACGCCGTTCTCCTGCTTGACGTGGTTGCGGCCGTCAACGCCATAGCGGTTCTCGGTCAGACCGACCGTGTTGGCGACCTTGTCGAACTCGCTGGCGCCTGTGCCGGCCTTGTCATTCCAGCCGGTCGGGTGGTCGGAGACATAGAGTTCCATCACGCCGCGGCGGATGGCGTTGAGGCGGTCGGTTTGCGTGTGCACGACCATGCCTTCGCCGACCGGCGTCGTGCAAGAGGCCGGCGTACCGCCGCGTCCATCGATCTCGACGAGGCAGACCCGGCAGGAGCCGAACGAGTCCAGCATGTCGGTCGCGCAGAGTTTGGGGATTTCGACGCCCGCTTCCATCGAAGCGCGCATGATCGAGGTCCCCGCCGGCACGGTCACCGACTTGCCGTCGACCGTCAGCGTCACCTGCTGTTCCGCTTCCGAAGCGGGCGTGCCGTAGTCGATTTCCTGGACCAGCGATTTGATGTCGAATGCCGCGTTCATACCTGTCCGCTCCTATTCCGCTGCTTCGGCGACCGGCGTCGGCCGAAAGTCGTCGGGGAAATGGTTAAGTGCACTCATGACCGGGTATGGGGTGAAGCCGCCCAGAGCGCAAAGCGAGCCGAACTTCATCGTGTTGCAAAGGTCGGTGACCAGCGCGATCTGCTTCTCGGGTTCGATGTTCTGGGCGAGCCGGTCCAGCACCTCGACGCCGCGCGTCGAGCCGATGCGGCAGGGCGTGCACTTGCCGCAGCTTTCGATGCTGCAGAATTCCATGGCGAAGCGCGCCTGCTTCAGCATGTCGGCGCTGTCGTCGAACACGACGATACCGGCATGGCCGATCAATCCATCCTTGGCGGCGAACGCTTCGTAGTCGAACGGCGTATCGAACAGCGCGCGCGGGAAATAGGCGCCGAGCGGGCCGCCGACCTGCACGGCCTTGACCGGACGTCCTGTCGCAGTGCCGCCGCCGATGTCATCAACGATCTCGCCCAGCGTCATGCCGAACGCAGCCTCATAGAGACCGGGATATTTGACGTTGCCGGCGATCTGGATCGGGATGGTGCCGCGCGAACGGCCCATGCCGAAATCCTTGTAGAAGGCTGCGCCCTTATCCATGATGACAGGTACCGACGCCAGCGAGATGACGTTGTTGATCACCGTCGGCTTGCCGAACAGGCCGTTGTGCGCCGGCAGCGGCGGTTTGGCTCGCACCTGCCCGCGCTTGCCTTCGAGGCTGTCGAGCAGCGAGGTCTCCTCGCCGCAGACATAGGCGCCGGCACCGACACGGACTTCCATGTCGAAGGTATTTGGAGAACCCAGCACGTTGAGGCCGAGCAGGCCGGCCTTGCGGGCGATCTCGACGGCTTTCTGCATGACCGCTACCGCGTGCGGATATTCCGAGCGGATATAGATGAAACCCTTGGTAGCGCCCGTCGCGATGCCGGCAATGGCCATGCCTTCGATCAGCACGAACGGGTCGCCTTCCATGATCATGCGGTCGGCGAATGTGCCCGAATCACCCTCGTCGGCATTGCAGACGATATATTTGCGGTCGGCCGTGGTATCGAGCACCGTCTTCCATTTGATGCCGGTCGGGAAGCCGGCGCCGCCACGTCCGCGCAGGCCGGACTCGGTCACTTGGCTGACGACATCGGCCGGCGTCATGGCCACCGCGTTCTGCAGGCCCTTCAGCCCGCCATGCGCCTTGTAATTGTCGAGCGACAACGGATCTGTGACGCCGCAACGCGCGAAAGTCAGGCGCGTCTGCTTGGCCAGGAACGGGATCTTGTCGGGTGCGCCCAGCCAGCGCTTGTGGTAGCCGCCGGTGAGGAAACCGCTGTCGAACAGGCTTTTGACGTCGGAAGGCTTCACCGGCCCGTACGCGACGCGGCCCTTGTCTGTCGCCACTTCGACCATCGGCTCGAGGAAATAGGCGCCGCGCGAACCATTGCGCACGATCTTGGCCTCAATGGCGCGATCGGCCAGTTCCGCACGAACCGCCTTGGCGACCTTCTCCGCACCGAGCGCCAGTGCGCCAGAATCGCCGGGAATGTAGATGCGCGGGATCATGAACGTACCTCGGCAACGATCTCGTCGAGCTTTTCGTCATTGAGCCGGCCGATCACCTCGCCGTCCAGCATCGCCGATGGCGCACAGGCGCAAAGGCCGAGGCAATAGACTGGTTCCAGCGTCACCGAACCGTCGCGGGCCGTCTCGTGGAAGCCGATGCCCAGCAATTGCTTGAGTTTGGCGGCGATCGAGTCCGAGCCCATCGATTGACAGGCTTCCGCCTGGCAAAGCTTCAGCACATGCCGCCCGGCCGGGTGGCGGCGGTAGTCATGATAAAAGGTAACGACGCCGTGCACCTCCGCCTTGGAGATGTTCAACGCCTCGGCGATTACCGGCAGCGCGTCCTGCGGCACATGACCGAACTCTTCCTGGATGCCGTGGAGGATCGGCAACAGCGGGCCTTCGAGGCCCTTCAGCTCCTGGACGATCACCGCCGTGCGCGACGCGATCTCGGTACTTGCAGGCTGCATTGTCACGCAGCGCCCTCCCTGGTCGTAGTAATCTTCCGCTAAGTGGTTAAAAAATCAGAGGAAACCCACCTAATCAATAAAGCTGATCCGTTGCTCGATAGAAATCTTCTATCGATGCCGTTCAGCCTGCATCCCTAGCTCAGTGGCGGGCGCGGAAATCGTCTGCCAGCGCCATCGCCTCGTCCAGCAGCGCCGAGACCAGCGGGGTGTGCGGCTCGCGCGGCGTCGCCACCAGCCCGACGGTGTGGCTGGCATCCGGCTCGACAATCGGAATGGCCCGGATCGGCTCGGAAAAGCCGAATGTTTCCGATAGGTTGAGCGGCATGATCGAGGACCATTTGCCGGTACGGATATGGGAGAACAGCACGATCATCGAATTGGATTCGAGCGTCGGCCGCACCTGCGTGCCGGCTTCGGCCAAATGCTGGTCGATGATGCGACGGTTCTGCATATCGGGCGTCAGCAGGCAGAGCGGCAGCTGGCTGAGCTCCGCCCATGTCACTTTGTCGCGGTCGGAATAGGGGTTTCCGACCGCGGTGATCAGCTGATAGCGTTCATCATAGAGCGGCACGCTGGTCACCCGCCCCAGCGGCTCGTTGTCGAGATAGGTGATGCCGGCGTCGATGTCGAAATTGCCGAGCAGCGACAGCACCTCGATCGAGGTGCGCGACAGCACCGAGAAGGTGACGCCGGGATGTTTTGCCCGAAAAGGTGTCGTCAGCCGCGCCACCATGGCCAGCGCCGTCGGGATGGCCGCGATTCGGATGCGCCCCGAAAGGCCGTGACGCGCTGCCCGCATCTCCTCGCGCATGGTCCTGCTATCGCCGACGATGCGGCGCGCCCACACCAGCACCTGTTCTCCCTCCGGCGTCAGCCCCTGAAAGCGCGAACCGCGCAATACCAGCATCACGCCGAGCTGGCCCTCGAGTTGCTTGATGCCGGCCGAAAGCGTCGGCTGGGTGACGCCGCACACCTCCGCCGCCCGCCCGAAATGCTCTTCCCTGGCCAGCGCAATGAAGAATTCCAGCTTGTCTATCATGCCATCCGTCCGGTGCGTCACGCGCAAGGTCGGGGAATTTGCGTTCCGCCGCAAGCCGCACGTGCAATCGGCTGCGTCCACATCTTTCAGCCGGCTTACTGTTTCCGGCGGGCGAATGCGGCGCTATGTGGATGAAACGAAGTCGTAGGCGACCGGAGGTTGAACATGCTGGGCTGGTTCCGCAAACTGCTGCCGCGCGAAGATCGCTTCTTCGACCTGTTCGAGCAGCATTCCCGTACCGTGGTCGGCGCCGCCGAGGCGCTCGAACAGCTTCTCCAGGGTAAGGACATTGATCGCTGGGGCCAGAAGATCATCGATCTTGAAGACGAGGCCGATCACATCACCGCGGAAGTCCTGCTTTCTGTGCGGCGTTCGTTTATTACGCCTTTCGATCGTGGTGACATCAAGGACCTGATCCAGTCGATGGATGACGCCATCGACATGATGCACAAAACCGTCAAGACGGTGAAGCTGTTCGAGAAGAAGCAATTCGACCCGCTGATGCAGGAAATGGGCGGCATCATCGTCATTGCAGCCAAGCTGATCGCCGAGGCTATCCCACTGCTCAGCAAGATCGGGACTCACAGCGTGCGCCTCAACGCGATCGCCGAGGAGGTCATGCGCGCGGAGGGCCGCGCCGACGATCTGCACGAGCAGGGCCTGAAGGACCTGTTCAAGAGGCATGGCCGCAGCGACCCGATGGCCTATCTGATCGGCAGCGAGATCTATGGCGAGCTGGAAAAGGTGGTCGACCGCTTCGAAGACGTCGTCAACGAGATCAGCGGCATCGTCATCGAGAACGTTTAGACAATGGAAGCCGCCATCGCCTTTCCCGTGCTGGTCGGGCTCATCGCCGTTGCGCTATTCTTCGATTTTCTCAACGGCCTGCACGATGCCGCCAACTCCATCGCCACCATCGTCTCCACCCGCGTGCTGAGGCCGCATTACGCGGTGCTGTGGGCAGCCTTCTTCAATTTCATCGCCTTCCTGTTCTTCGGTCTTCATGTTGCGGAGACGCTGGGAACGGGCATCATCGACGCCAGCATCGTCACCCCGGGGGTGATCTTCGCCGCCCTTGTCGGAGCCATTGTCTGGAACATCGTCACCTGGCTCTTCGGCATCCCCTCCAGCAGTTCGCATGCGCTGATCGGCGGACTGGTCGGCGCCGGCATTGCAAAGGCAGGCAGCGGCGCTCTCGTCTGGGCCGGGCTCGGCAAGACCATTGCGGCCATCGTTCTGTCGCCGGCGACCGGATTTCTGCTGGCGCTTGTCTTGATCCTTACAGTTTCCTGGGTGTTCGTGCGCAAGACACCGTTTGCCGTGGATAGCACGTTCCGCGTCATGCAGTTCGTTTCCGCCTCGCTCTATTCGCTCGGCCATGGCGGCAACGACGCACAGAAAACCATGGGCATCATCGCCGTGCTGCTCTATTCGCAGGGCATGCTCGGAGAAAATTTCTACGTGCCGCTATGGGTCGTCATCACCTGTCAGGCGGCGCTGGCGCTGGGCACATTGTTCGGCGGCTGGCGCATCGTCCACACGATGGGCTCGAAGATCACCCGGCTGAATCCGATGCAGGGTTTCTGCGCGGAGACCGGCGGCGCGATCACCCTGTTCGCCGCCACCTGGCTCGGCATTCCGGTGTCGACGACGCATACGATCACCGGCGCCATCATCGGTGTCGGCGCCGCCCGCCGCGTCTCGGCCGTGCGTTGGGGCATCGCCGGCAACATCGTCATCGCCTGGATTGTCACTCTGCCGGCCACGGCTGCGATTTCGGCCCTCACCTACTTCGCGGTCAGCCTGGCGACGTGACGTGGGTGGCGCTTGGGGTCGCATGGGTGCGGCAGAGCGAATCTACCTGTCCACAAGGTTCAGGATGTTACCGTCTGGATCTTTGAACCAGGCGACCTTCATGCCGTGACCGACGTGGATGTCGCCTTCGACCGTTGTGTGAGGCATGTCGTAATGTTCGAAAACAACGCCTTTCGACCTTAGCCCGCTGACAATTTTTTCGATTTCGTCGCCGACCATCCAGGTCACCGCCGTCGCCTTGTTGGTTCCGGCGAACTTCGAGTGATACACATTGATGCTGGTGTCGCCGCATTTGTAGACGATCAGTTCGCCACCCTCGTTGTGAACCTCCGTCAGCCCCAGAACGTCTTCATAGAAGGCCTTGGCCTTGGCCAGGTCCTTCACCGCGAGATTGGCCGTTGCGTTGCTGTTTGCGAGCATGATTGGTCTCCTTTCCTTGCTGGCGAGCACGTCCGAAGCCCTGCAACAAGATAGGGCTGCTTCGTCTTTCGGCGACCGCAGCTTGCGCTATCGGCGTGCCTCTTCCGTAAGGACGTTTCGACTCCCGCAAATCCCTACGAGCAGACGCGAGTTTTGATGCCATGCCCGGTGCGTGTCGTTCCGCCGCTTGGTTATGTTCGGGAACTGCATTATCTCAAGCGGAAAGCAGAGGAAAAGCTGATGCCCGCCGTCCAGGAAAACGTTACCAAGGAAATCGTCATCGAGCGCCTGAAGACGGTCAACGGACCGGACTTCACCGGCAACATCGTCGACCTCGGCATGGTTTCCGAGATTTTCATTGCCGATTCCAAGGTCTTCTTCTCGATCACGGTGCCGGCTGCCCGGGCCCAGGAGATGGAGCCGATGCGTGCCGCCGCCGAGCGGGTCGTCAAGGCGATCCCCGGTGTCGCTGGCGCCGTGGTCGCGCTGACGGCGGAAAGGAAAGGCGGCGGCATGGAGGCTCCGGTTCCGGCGCGGCCTGCCCCCAGGCCCGCGCCGCCGGCCGCACCGGCTGCCGCGCCACGTCCGGCTCCGCACGCTCCAGCCTCGCACAGCCAGGGCAAGCGCGGCGTGCCCGGCATCGAGGCGATTATCGCTGTCGCTTCCGGTAAGGGCGGCGTCGGCAAGTCGACCACTGCCGTCAACATCGCGCTTGGCCTCGCCGCCAACGGCCTGAGGGTCGGCGTGCTCGACGCCGACATCTACGGCCCGTCCATGCCGCGGCTGCTCAAGATCCATGGCCGGCCGCAGACCGTCGACGGCAAAATCCTGAAGCCGATGGAGAATTACGGCCTGAAGGTTATGTCGATGGGCTTCCTCGTCGATGAGGAGACGCCGATGATCTGGCGCGGGCCGATGGTGATGTCGGCGCTGACGCAGATGCTGCGCGAGGTCGAATGGGGTCCGCTAGACGTGCTCGTCGTCGACATGCCGCCCGGCACCGGCGATGCGCAACTGACCATGGCCCAGCAGGTGCCGCTGGCCGGCGCCGTTATCGTCTCGACACCGCAGGATCTGGCCCTCATCGATGCCCGGAAAGGCCTCAACATGTTCAGGAAGGTCGACGTGCCGGTGTTGGGCATCGTCGAGAATATGAGCTATTTCCTCGCCCCCGACACCGGCAAGCGCTACGACATCTTCGGCCATGGCGGCGCGCGCCGCGAGGCCGAGCGTCTCGGTGTCACCTTCCTCGGCGAAGTGCCGCTCGAAATGGGCATCCGCGAAAGCTCGGATGCCGGCACGCCGGTGGTGGTCTCGAAGCCCGATAGCGCCGAGGCGAAGATATACCGCGACATCGCCTCGAACGTCTGGGGCAGGGTCAACGAAGAACGCGGCGCGGCTGAAGCCGCCGTGCCGAGCATCGTGTTTGAGTGACGCGGATATCCCTCCCTCTTAAGGGGAGGGTGCCGCGCTAAGCGCGGCGGGAGGGGTCGTCTCAACCGCCTCGACCTCTTACGAAAGAAATGTCGGAGCGCGTCGCTGCGGATCCCACCCGGCCCTTCGGGCCACCCTCCCCTCAAGGGGGAGGGATCAGCCGCCCACCTTCTCGCCGAACGACGAAAAAAACTGCCCGGCAAGCTTCTTCGATGTCGATTCGATCAGCCGGCTGCCGAGCTGGGCGATCTTTCCGCCGACGTCGGCCTTGGCCGCATATCTCAGGATCGTCGCCTCCGGGCCATCGGCGGTCAGGGTCACATCGGCGCCGCCTTTGGCGAAGCCGGCGATGCCACCCTTGCCCTCGCCCTGGATGGTGTAGGAATGCGGCGGGTTGAGGTTCCTCAGCGTCACCTCGCCGTTGAACGTCGCTTTGATGGGGCCGATTTTGACCACCACGGTCGCTCCCATCTCGGTGTCCGACTTCTTTTCGAGGCTCTGGCAGCCCGGAATGGTCTGCCTCAGAACGTCCGGGTCGTTCAGCGCTTCCCACACCTTTTGCAGGGGTGCGGCGATGCGTTCCTCGCCTTCGATCACCAAAGCCATCAAAATCTCCAGGATACAAACTGACAGGCCCCGATGCGGTCTAGCGTGAGGGTAGACGCATGTCTATCGCACCAAAGTCCGGATTCGGATGGCGCGTGCCTCTTGCCTGCTCTCGCGCGTTGTCATATCGATTTGTCATACAAATACGGAGACCATGATGGCCGGCGCCCCCACGCAGAAAAAGAAATTTCGCTCGCAGGAGTGGTTCGACAATCCCGACAATCCGGGGATGACGGCGCTTTACCTCGAGCGCTATCTGAATTACGGGCTGACGCGTGCCGAACTGATGTCGGGCAAGCCGCTGATCGGCATCGCCCAGACCGGCTCGGATCTGTCGCCCTGCAATCGCCATCATATCGAGCTGGCCAAGCGCGTGCGCGACGGCATCGTCTCGATGGGCGGCATCCCTTTCGAGTTCCCATGCCACCCGATCCAGGAGACGGGCAAACGCCCAACCGCCGCACTCGACCGCAACCTCGCCTATCTCGGCCTGGTCGAGGTGCTCTACGGCTACCCGCTCGACGGCGTCGTGCTCACCATCGGCTGCGACAAGACGACGCCGGCCCTGCTGATGGCAGCGGCCACCGTCAACATTCCGGCTATCGCGCTGTCGGTCGGCCCGATGCTGAACGGCTGGCATAAGGGCAAGCGCACCGGCTCCGGCACCATCGTCTGGGAATCGCGCCAGCGCCTGTCGGCAGGCGAAATCGGCTATGACGAGTTCATGGACATCGTCGCCTCCTCGGCGCCGTCCACCGGCTATTGCAACACCATGGGCACCGCCACCACCATGAATTCGCTTGCCGAGGCGCTCGGCATGCAGCTGCCTGGCTCGGCCGCGATCCCCGCTCCCTATCGCGAGCGTGGCCAGATCGCCTATGAGACGGGAAAACGCATCGTCGACATGGTGCATGAGGATCTGAAGCCCTCCGACATCATGACCCGACAGGCGTTCGAGAATGCCATCGTCGTCAATTCGGCCATCGGCGGCTCGACAAACGCGCCGATCCATCTCAACGCCATCGCACGCCATCTCGGCGTGCCGCTCGACAATGACGATTGGCAGCAGGTCGGCCTCAAAATACCGCTCATCGTCAACCTGCAGCCGTCGGGCGAATATCTCGGCGAGGATTATCATCATGCCGGTGGCGTGCCGGCGGTGGTGGCCGAACTGATGAAGGCCGGGCTGTTGCCCCATCCCGACGCCATGACCGTCAACGGCAAGACGATGGGCGACAATTGCAGTGGGGCCGTCAACGAGAATCTCAACGTCATCCGCACCGTCGCCGAGCCGCTGAAAGCCAATGCCGGCTTCATCAATCTTAGGGGTAATCTGTTTGATTCGGCGATTATGAAGACCAGCGGTATCTCGCCCGAATTCCGCGAACGCTATCTGTCGAACCCGAAGGACCCCGAGGCCTTCGAAGGCAACGCCATGGTCTTCGACGGGCCCGAAGACTACCACGCCCGCATCGACGATCCGGCGCAAGGCATCGACGAGCACACGATCCTGTTCATGCGCGGCGCCGGCCCGATCGGTTATCCGGGCGGCGCGGAAGTCGTCAACATGCAGCCGCCGGCCCATCTTATCAAGAAGGGCATTCATGCGCTGGCCTGCATCGGCGACGGTCGCCAGTCGGGCACGTCGGGCTCGCCGTCGATCCTCAACGCCTCGCCCGAAGCCGCCATAGGCGGCGGGCTGGCGCTGTTGAAGACCGGTGACCGCGTCCGCATCGACCTGCGCAAGGGCACCGCCGACATTCTCGTCACCGACGACGAGATCACGCGCCGTCGCGCTGAGCTGCAGAACAGTGGCGGCTATCACTACCCCAAGCACCAGACGCCATGGCAGGAGATCCAGCGCGGCATGGTCGACCAGTTTTCCGAAGGAATGGTGCTGAAACCGGCGGTGAAATACCAGGATGTGGCGCACACCCGCGGCGTGCCGCGGGACAATCACTAATGAATGTCGCCCAAAAGTGTGCAGCGGTTTTGGGACAACGACATGCATAAAAGCAAGGTCTAAAGGGGGTCGCGTGTTTCAGACGAGGCGCTTTAGACGCCGGTCTGCGGCGCTTTCCGCTGGCGGCGGCTTGATACGATCGAGCCGCCGCTATATGTTTGCTGGGCCCGCCGTTCAGAGATAGCCGGTGATCTCCGGCGCTTTGTCCTGCCTGTCGCGCTTGCCGTCCTCATAGACAATTGGTGCTGCGGAGAGTTCCTCTTCGGTGACGTCGTCGAGGCAGGCGACGTTCACCGCCCAGAAGTTCCCGCCCATGAAGTCGAGATAGCCGCGCGAGAGAAAATTCGCGCCGCAGTTCGGGCACATATGGTGGTTGATGTCGCCTTCCGGCCAGTTCGACGGCGTCGCCTTGTATTCCCTCATCCGGTCGCGGCCCGTCACCCGCACGGCCTCATAGGCCGCGAAGGATTTCCGGTAGCCGAGCTTCCAGCAGAAGCTGCAATTGCATTTGCGGATGCCTTCGGCGAGGTCGATGTCGGCTTCGAAACGCACCGCACCGCAATGGCAGCTGCCGTGATAGGTCTTTTTCATGGTTTTCCTCCCAGACGTGTTCTGGCTCCGCCAAACCGGCCGCCGGAGCCAGAGCATCCTTTGCTTCAGGCATAACGCTTGACAAGCGGGCGCAACAAATCCACGATCATGCAAGGGGTGCATCGCGACGACCCCGTGAGGCGTCAGCCCAACGTTCGCGTCCAAGCTTCTCTCTCAAGGAGGTGGACGCCATGCCGTCGACAACCGCTATCACCGTATCCCAACTATCCCGTCTGATTGGTCTGCCGGGTGCGCCTGCAATCATCGATGTTCGCATCGAAGATGATTACAACGCCGATCCGCGCCTGCTCCCGGCCACAAGCCGGCGTGATTTCAAAACCGTCTCTACCTGGGCGTCCGAATACGCCGGCAGCCGAGTGGAGGTCATCTGCCAAAGAGGACAAAAGCTCTCGCAAGGCGTGGCCGCATGGCTGCGGCATGAGGGCGTCAGTGCCGAATCCCTCGAAGGCGGCTTCGAGGCCTGGCGCGATGCCAAGGGGCTTTTGGTCGATGCCGGCAAGATACCGCCCCGCGATGGAAAAGGCCGCACCGTATGGGTGACGCGGGCCCGCCCGAAGGTCGATCGCATCGCCTGCCCCTGGTTGATCCGGCGTTTCATCGATCCGAGCGCTGTTTTCCTCTTTGTCGAGGCGGCCGAAGTGTTGGCCACTGCGGATCGCTTTCAGGCCGTGCCTTTCGACATCGACAATGTGTTCTGGTCACATCGCGGCGAACGCTGCACCTTCGACACGATGATCGAAGAGTTCGGGCTCGAATCCGAGGCGCTCGACCGCCTGGCCATTATTGTGCGCGCAGCCGACACTGCAAGTCTCGATCTGGTTCCCCAGGCGGCCGGACTCCTGGCCGCCTCGCTTGGCCTGTCGCGGATGTTTCGCGACGATCTGGAACAGCTGGAGGCAGGCATGCTGCTCTACGATGCGTTTTACCGATGGTGCCGCGACGCCACCGAGGAGACGCACAACTGGCCAAGCGTGAGCAAGCCATGAGCGCCCCGGTTTCTGACAGAACCGAGGCTTCGGGGGGCGAGATCGTCGAAGCGCCGACTGCGCCAACCTTCCGCGAAGGCGTAAAGCTCTGGGCGAAAATCGGCCTGCTCAGCTTCGGCGGGCCGGCCGGCCAGATCGCGCTCATGCACAAGGAATTGGTCGAGGAACGGCGTTGGATCGGCGAGCAACGTTTCCTGCATGCATTGAACTACTGCATGATGCTGCCCGGCCCTGAAGCCCAGCAACTCGCCATCTATATCGGCTGGCTGTTGCACCGGACGATCGGCGGCCTGGTCGCCGGTATCCTGTTCGTCGCTCCGGGCGCGCTTGTGATGCTCACCTTGAGCATCCTCTATGCGCTATACGGCGACGCTCCCCTCGTCGAGGCGCTGTTTTTCGGGGTGAAAGCGGCCGTGCTCGCCATCGTGATCGAGGCGATGATCCGGATCGGACGTCGGGCCCTGAAGAACCGGGTCATGGTTTCGATCGCGCTCGCCGCCTTCATTGCCATCTATGCATTGAACCTGCCGTTTCCGCTCATCATCCTGCTTGCCGGCGTGACGGGCTGGATTGGAAACCGTGTTGCGCCGGCCCTTTTTTCGGGTGCGGCACACGGCAAAGACGCGGTTCCCGACATCAAGGGCGCGGTCGACCTGATGTTCGAGCGCGGCGAGCTGGCCCACACCAGGCCGACGCGATGGCATGCGCCGCGCATCATTGCGATCTGGCTGCCGATCTGGCTCGGCCCCGTGCTGCTGATCTGGGCGTTCACCGGATCCACCAGCGTGTGGACTGAGATCGGTGGCTTCTTCAGCGTCATGGCGGTCGTCACCTTCGGCGGCGCTTACGCGGTCCTTGCCTATGTCGCGCAGGCAGCGGTCGAGTCCTTCGGCTGGCTCGCACCCGGTGAAATGGTCGATGGCCTCGGGCTTGCCGAAACCACGCCTGGTCCGCTCATTCTGGTCCTGCAGTTCGTTGGCTTTCTTGCCGCGTTCCGCCAATCCGGATCGTTGAGCCCGCTGCTTGCAGGATCGCTTGGGGCGATGCTCACCCTATGGGCGACGTTCACGCCTTGCTTCTTCTGGATATTCCTCGGTGCGCCCTACATCGAAGCCCTGCGCGGCAACAAGGCGCTGTCGGCAGCGCTGACCGCGATCACTGCCGCCGTCGTCGGCGTCATCATGAATCTCGCTCTGTGGTTCGGCTTGCACGTCATCTTCGGCGAAGTGCGCAACATCGGGCTTGGAATGGACGTGCCGGTGCTCTCATCCATCGACTGGCGCGCGGCGCTGCTGTCGTGTGCTGCCATGATCGCCATTCTGAAGCTGAAGATCGGCATGCTGCCGACGCTTGCGGGATCGGCCCTCGCCGGTGTTTTGTTGCTGGCAGCGAGCGGATAGCGGCTGCGTGCAGCCGTCGCTTCATTGTAGTTCGGGCATTCGGATAGGAACATCATGGCGAGACCACGCTCTTCCCTAGGCTTCCTCGGAATGTTCGGCCGATCAGGCGACCTCAGGCAACTCGACGCCGCGTTACGCGGCGTCGACCTTCATCCCGCCCTTGTGCCGGAGGGAGCAAAGCTCACCATCGTCAATCTGATGAAGGACCACTGGTCTGACGAGCCGCCACTACAAGCCTATCCAGCGGTGGCGCAGCTATTTGGCTATTGTGTTGCCGGGCCGGAAGCATTCGAGCAATCCAACGGCCTTCAACATAGGTTGGATGCGGAGCGCCGGCTGGAGGCGGCACTTGAGGCCGGCGACAGCTTCGATGCGCAAATCATACTGATGACGCTGCATGCCAAGCTGATCAGTGGCGAGGTCGTCGAGCGCTATGGGTTGAGGACCGACTGACCGTTTTGACGAGAAGCGTTCTCAGCCGCCCATGCCGCTGCGCGGCAGATGGATAAGATTGCCGAAGCGGGCGCGCAACTTGTCGTCGACCAGCTTCGGGACATGGCGCGGGAAGCGCTCGGCGAGGATGCGTTTCTTCTCGATGATCGCCCGCTGCAAGATGTCGGGCCTGCCTTTCTCGTTCCACTCCTTCGGCGAAAACCGGTCGCCAACCGCCGGGTAGAAATATTCCGTCTGCATCAGCCGCAGCGTCTGCTCATTGCCGAGATAGTGACCCGGCCCCTTCAGGCAGACGTCGGCGATGGTGTCTATCGACAGCGACTCATCGGTCACCTCGATGCCGCGCACGCAGCGCAGGCAATGGCCAAGCATGTCGTTGTCGATGATCAGGCTTTCCAGGCAGAAACCGAGCAGCGAGGCGTGCATGCCGGCCGATTCGTAGACGAGATTGAGGCCGGCAAGGCCCGCCATCACGTCGGTGATGCCCTTTTCGTAACCGGACTGGATATCAGGCAGTTTCGAATCCGTCATGCCGGCGGCCGAACCACCGGGCAGGTCGTAGAACTGCGCCATCTGGGCGCAGGCAGCCGTCAGCACCGCTTGCTCGGCCGAACCGCCTGACATGGCGCCGGTCCTGAGATCCGAGACGAACGGCCAGGTGCCGAAGATCGCCGGATGCCCCGGCTTGATGGCGTTGACATAGACGAGGCCGGCGAGCACTTCGGCCACTGCTTGCACCACCGCCCCGGCGATCGCCGCCGGCGCCGTGGCGCCTGCCTGGCCGGCCGACAGCAACAGGATTGGAATGCCGCCTTCGACGCAGGCCTCGAGCACGCCGCAGGCGTCCTCGGCGAATTTCATTGGCGGCACGACAAAACAGTTCGAATTTGAGACGAAAGGCCGCGCGCGAAAATTCGCTTCGCCGCCGGCAATGGCATAGAGCATGTCGAGCGCCGGCTTGACGTTCTCGCGCACCGTGAAGGACGTGCCGACATGCTTCGACGTGCCCATCACGCAGGCGTAGAGCGTGTTGAAATCCATGTCGAGCGGATCGGGAATGTCGCGCGGCACCATCGGCCGCTGGAAGAAATGGATGTTGTCGAGCCCTTCGACGATGCGGGCGGCGTCATAGATGTCCTGCAGCAGCGACTCTCGATACTCGCGCTTCTCGACGTCGACCAGATGCACGGCGGCGCCCGCCGTGCCGTAATGCACGCGCTTGCCCTGGATCAGCATGTCGTGCTTGGGATCCTGGCCATGCAGGGTGAAGTGGCGTGCGGCCTTCTTGATGGTGTCGAGGACGAGCGCGCGCGGAAAACGAATGCGGCCGTCCTCGCCGAGCGTGGCGCCGGCCTTGGTCAGCGCCTCGATGCAGGATGGGATGGCATTGGCGAAGCCGACCGTTTCAAGCAGCGTTAGCACCGCTTCGTGGATGCGCTCGCGGTCGTTTTCGCTGAGCGGCCCGTAGCTTCCGCCTTCGAGGCCGGCGCGCACCGGCTTGATATCGTCGGCAAGCGGCGCCGCCCGCATGGCGCGGCGCGCTTCGCGCCCCCCGGAACGCCGCGAACGTTGGTCCGAGGGCATATCCGGCTTCTCAACAGCCACTGACATGGGAGGCACTCCACCTTTAGCTGCGAAGCGGGCGGCGGTGGTTGGTCCACCATCGGCGTGCTTCGTCCCCTTATGCCTCGAACTATGCCGCCGGCATTGGTGCAGCCTATGAGCCAGACGGTCCCGTCACATATGCCAGAGCGCTAAAGAATGGCGGCCGGTCTCTGTCACGCCCCGACCGAGGCATCAAGCCGCCGCCGGCCTGCGCCCGGCCGCCGTCGCCAGTTCGCGGATGCCGGGCTCGATGTGCTGCAGCGCAATCGAGGAGATGCCCAGCCGCATGAAGCGCGACGGCTTTTCGGTGCGGTCGAAGAAGCGGTCGCCAGGCTCGATGATGACGCTGCGCGAGGCAGCGGCCTCGGCCAGCCCGCGCGAATCGGTGCCGCGCGGCCCTTCGAGCCAGAGCGACGCGCCACCGGCGGAATCGGTCGAGCGCCACTCCGGCAGGAAAGCGGAAATTGCATGGATCAGACGCTTGCGCCGTTCGTCGAAAGCGCTCGACAGCCGCCGCACCAGCGCCTCATGGTGGCCAAGCGACAAGAACAGTGCGACCGCGCGCTGGTTGTTGGCCGGCGGATGACGCAGCATGAAGCGGCGTAGCGCGCGAAGCTCGGAGATCAGCCCGGCCGAGGCCACGATGTAGCCGAGCCTAAGGCCCGGAGCCAGCGTCTTCGACATCGAGCCGACATAGATGACGCGGCCCGAGCGGTCGAGGCTCTTCAGCGCCTGCTGCGGCGCTTCGTCCAGAAGCTGGCTGTCATAGCCGTCCTCGATGATGATCTGATTGTGACGATTGGCGCGCGCCAGCAGGTCCTGCCGGCGCTCCGCCGACAGCGGCACCATGGTCGGGCAATGGTGGCTGGGCGTCACGAAGACGAAGCCGGAATCACTGGAAATAGAAGCGGTTACGATGCCGGAGTGGTCGACCGGGACCGGTGTGACGTCGGCGCCCGCCAGCCGGAAGATCGAGCGTGCGTCGGGATAGCCGGGGTCCTCCATGGCGACCTTGGAGCCTTTGGTCATCAGCAGCGTCGCCAGCATGTAGAGCGCATTCTGCGCGCCGAGCGTGACGATGATCTCATCGGGGTTGGCGAAGATGCCGCGCCGCGGCAACAGCCGCGCCTGGATCTGCTCGATCAGCAGCGGATCGTCGCGGTCGACCATGTCGGACGCCCAGTTGCGGATTTCGAGCACGGCGAGCGCCATGCGGTTGCACTCGCGCCACTCGGCGGTCGGGAACAGTGCCGGATCGAACTGGCCATAGACAAAGGGGTAGGACGACTTGATCCAGTTGTCGTGCTTGGCCGGCGGCGGCATGTCGCTGGCCGCGATCTGTCGGCGCGCCTTCCAGTCGATCTCATTGGCCTGGTCGGGCGCCTTCTGGTGCGGTTTGGCCGGCGTCGCCAGCACGTCCGGATTGACGAAATGGCCGCGCCGTTCGCGCGCCACAAGGAAACCCTGGTCGACGAGTTGCTGGAAGGCCAGCACCACGGTGCCGCGCGCCACGCCGAGTTTCTCGGCCAGGATCCGGCAGGACGGAAGCGGCATCGAGGCGGCGATCTGCCGGTCTAGGATGGCGGCGACGATCGCTTGACGGATCTGTGCCTGCAGGGTCTGGCCGGATTCCGCCGAAATCCGGAACAAGCCGGACCATATGGCCGTGTCGTTTCGCTGTGGCATGGAAGATGTTCCTCGATGGCCAGCTTTTTTCACTTGGCTGGACCAGTCGAATGTACCGGTGGCACAAGCTGTTGCGCCAATCAATTTTTCTGATCGCTGGGATTTACGCCAGTGATCCTTCGCTGCAACGCGTCATCCCCTGGCGTGACGCAACGCGTCATCCCCTGGCGTGACGCAACGCGTCATCCCAGCGTGACGCAGCGTGACGCAACGCGTCATCCCAGCGTGACGCCGTGCGTCATCGCTGCGCATTGAAACCAGTTGATTTCGGCTAGATAGTTTGGACGCGACGACACGCGCCGGAAACATCCGGTCTGTTAGGTTGGCATTTCAAGGCTCGGAGTGAGGCAGTGGATCAATCGTCCTTTCAAAAACAGCTCGACGCCCTGCGCGATCACCGTGCGGCCAAATCGGGCAGCATGCGCGAGGCTTTCGCCGCCGATCCGCAGCGCTTCGAAAAATTCTCCGCCACCGACGGCGACCTGCTGCTCGACTGGTCGAAATGCGCGGTCGATGCGCAGACGATGGATATGCTGGAGAAGCTGGCGGGAGCCGCCGATCTCGAAGGCCGGCGCGCCGCGATGTTCTCAGGCAAGAAGATCAACGTCACCGAACGCCGCGCCGTGCTGCACACCGCCCTGCGCAACCTGAACGGCAAGGGCATCGTGCTCGACGGTCAGGATGTGAAGGCGGAGGTTGTCGCCGTGCTCGACGCGATGGGCGTCTTCGCCGATGCCGTGCGCTCCGGCAAGGCGGCCGGCGCCACAGGCAAGAAGATCACCGACATCGTCAACATCGGCATCGGCGGGTCCGACCTTGGCCCGGCCATGGCGACGCTGGCTCTGGCGCCCTATCACGACGGGCCGCGCACGCACTACGTGTCCAACATCGACGGCGCTCATATCCACGACACGCTGATGGGCCTTTCCGCCGAAACCACGCTGTTCATCGTGGCCTCGAAGACCTTCACCACGGTCGAGACGATGACCAATGCCGAGACGGCGCGCGAATGGGTGCAGAAGGCGCTCGGCAAGGAAGCGGTCGGCAAGCATTTCGCCGCCGTCTCGACGGCGCTGGAGCTGGTGGCCAAGTTCGGCATCGCGTCCGACCGCGTCTTCGGCTTCTGGGACTGGGTCGGCGGACGCTATTCGGTCTGGGGCGCGATCGGCCTGCCGGTGATGATCGCCGTCGGCCCGAAGAATTTTCGCGCCTTTCTCGACGGCGCGCATGCGATGGACGAGCATTTCCAGACTGCGCCGCTGGCCAGGAACCTGCCGGCGCTGATGGGGCTGGTCGGCTGGTGGCATCGGGTGATCTGTAAATACCCCGCTCGCGCCGTCATCCCCTACGATCAGCGCCTGTCGAGGCTGCCGGCCTATCTGCAGCAGCTCGACATGGAATCGAACGGCAAGAGCGTCACCCTCGACGGCGGCGCTGTGACCACGCCGACCGGCCCGCTGGTCTGGGGCGAGCCCGGCACCAATGGCCAGCACGCCTTCTTCCAGCTGCTGCACCAGGGCACCGATTTCATTCCGGTCGAATTCCTCGCAGCGGCCATCGGCCATGAGCCGGACCTCAAGCATCACCACGATCTGTTGCTCGCCAACTGCCTGGCGCAGTCGGAGGCTTTCATGAAGGGCCGCACGCTGGAGGAAGCGCGCGCGCAGATGCTGGCGAAAGGCATGGCGCCCGCCGAGGTCGACAGGATCGCCCCGCACCGCGTCTTCTCCGGCAACCGGCCCTCTGTGACGATCCTCTACAGACAACTCGATCCGCATACGTTCGGACGGCTGATCGCGCTCTATGAGCACCGCGTCTTCGTCGAAGGCACGCTCTTCAACATCAATTCCTTCGACCAGTGGGGCGTCGAATTGGGCAAGGAACTGGCGACCGGGCTGCTGCCTGTCGTGGAAGGCAAGGAGAATGCCGCAAAGCGGGACGCTTCGACCGCCGGACTGGTGGGACACATCCACCGATTGCGCGGATCGGAGTAAGCGGCTTGGCCGAGATCAAGGGAATATTGTTCGACAAGGACGGCACGCTTGTCGACTTCAACGCAACATGGCTCGGCGTAGCCGATTTCATGGCGATGGATGCGTCGGAGGGCGACCGCTGGAAGGCCGACAGGCTGCTTGCCGCGGCGGGCTACGATTTCGCCACCAAACGCTTCAAGCCCGACTCCATCTTTGCCTCCGGCACCAACATGGATGTCGTCGAGCTTTGGTTTCCGCGGCTGTCGGATGAAGACCAGATGCTTGCCGTCGCCCGCTTCAACGAGATCACCTCGGTGCAGGGCTCGGCGATGGCGGTGGCGCTGCCGGGCATCGTCGAGACGCTCGGCGTTCTTCACAGGAAATCCTACCGGCTCGGCGTCGCCACCAACGATTCGACCACTGGCGCGGAAAAGACATTGCTGACGCTCGGCGTCGCGCAGCTGTTCGACGCCGCCTATGGTTACGACGCGGTGGCCAATCCGAAACCGGCGCCGGATACCATCCTTGCCTTCTCGGACCTGACCGGCCTGAGGCCGACCGCGATCGCCATGGTCGGCGACAATCGCCACGATCTGGAGATGGCGCGGGCCGGCGGCTGCGGTCTGGCAATAGGCGTGCTCTCCGGCACCGGCACGCGGGAATCACTGTCACAGATCGCCGACGTCATTCTGGATTCGGTTGCCGACCTGCCCGACTTTCTTTCGGCAAGGGTCAAGGAGACGACCTGAACTCGCAGGGTTACTCCGGCTCGAACGAGAAGACACCGCTCCGCTTCATCGCCGCGCCTTTTGCTTCGCCGACATCCGGCACGCGGTATTCGGCCAGCAGCCGAAGCCGCGAGCGGGGCAGGTAGGCCCGGCCCGGGTCGCCGATCAGCGCATTGATGCGTGCGGCCAGGCAGCGGTCGAGGAAGGGGATGACCCGGTCGGCGAGATCTTGCCCGTAAAACAAGTCGCCGGCTGCCACGACATCCACCGGCGGCGGCCGACCAGCGGTGATGTCGTGGCCGACGACTGTGATTGCGACGCCGTTCGCGGCCGCATTGAGACCGAGCGCGGCGACGCCGTTGCGGTCGATCTCGGACGCGAGCACTTCGCGCGCTCCGGCCTTTGCCGCGGCGATGCCGACAAGGCCCGACCCGGCGCCGAGGTCGAGCACGCGAAGCCCGGCCACGGACTCCGGCCGATCGAGGATGTAGCGGGCAAGCACCGCGCCGCCGGCCCAGGCATAGGCCCAGTAAGGTGGCTGCGGCTCGGGCCCGTCCTCGTCGGCTTCGGTTCCTTCTTCTTCCGGCTCGGCTGCTTGTCCTTCTTCATGCGTGAGCCGCCACAGACCGCTCGCGGGATGGGCTGCATAAAGCCGGATTTCGGGAAGCGCAGGAACAGGGGCGATACGCATGTTCGTCTTGATGAATGTCAGCGGATCGTGACGGGAAAGCGTGTCCGCCGTGTCATCTACAGTAAGGCAATCGCCCAAAATTATCCCTATCCCCGTAACGCCCGCCGCAGAATCTTGCCCACCGGCGTCTTCGGCAGTTCGGTCCGAAACTCGATGTATTTTGGCCGCTTGTAGCCGGTCAGGTTCTCGCGGCAATAGACGGTCAGCACCTCAGCGGTCAGCAACGGGTCCTTCTTGACGACGAACAGCTTCGGCACTTCGCCTGAATGCTCGTCCGGCACACCGATCGCCGCCACTTCGAGCACGCCCGGATGCAGGGCCACGACTTCCTCCAGTTCGTTCGGATAGACGTTGAAGCCGGACACCAGGATCATGTCCTTCTTGCGGTCGACGATCTTGGTGTAGCCGCGCTCGTCCATGAAGCCCATGTCGCCCGACTTGAAGAAACCATCCTTGGTCATCACCTTGGCGGTCTCGTCCGGCCGGTTCCAGTAGCCGGCCATCACTTGCGGTCCGCGTATGCAGATCTCGCCGACTTCGCCGAGCGGCAAATCGTTGCCGTCGCCGTCGCGGATGGCGATCTCGGTCGAGGGCAGCGGCAGGCCGATCGTGCCGGTGAAGGTGCCATTGCTGAATGTGTTGGCGGTGGCCACCGGCGAGGTTTCCGAAAGCCCGTAGCCCTCGGTGACTGGGCAGCCGGTCAACGCCTTCCAGCGTTCGGCAACACCCTTCTGCACCGCCATGCCGCCACCCAGCGTCAGGATCAGTGGCTTGAAGTCAAGCTTGCGGAAATCTTCATTGTTGAGCAGCGCGTTGAACAGCGTGTTGAGGCCTGGAAAGATGTGGATCGGATATTTGCCGAGTTGCTTGACGAAGCCGGGAATGTCGCGCGGATTGGGAATGAGTATGTTCTGGCCGCCGAGCTGCATGCCCATCAGTGCGTTCACCGTCAGCGCGAAGATGTGGTAGAGCGGCAGCGCGCAGATGAAGTTGAGATGCGCCGGTTTCGGCTTGACCGTGAAGGCGTCCTCGATCCAGAGCGCGTTCTGCGCCACATTGGCCAGCACGTTGCTGTGCAGCAGTACCGCGCCCTTCGAGATGCCGGTGGTGCCGCCGGTATATTGCAGGAAGGCGACATCGTCGGCAGCGACCTTCACCGGCTTGAAATTCATGCCGGTGCCTGCTTTCAACGCGGCGTTGAACTTGACATGGCCCGGCAGCGACCAGGCCGGGACCATCTTCTTCACGCGGCGCACGACGAGATTGACGATCGTTCCTTTCAGGCCGCCAAGCATGTCGCCCATCGCCGCGACCACGACATGCTTGACAGCCGTTTTGGCGATCACCGCCTGCAAGGTGTTGGCGAAATTTTCGAGAATGACGATGGCTTGAGCGCCTGAATCCCTGAGCTGATGTTCCAGCTCGCGCGGCGTGTAGAGCGGGTTGATGTTGACCACGACATAGCCGGCACGCAGCACTGCCATCATCGCCACCGGATATTGCAGCACGTTCGGCATCATCAGCGCCACGCGTGCGCCTTTCTGCAGTCCCGTAGACTGCAGATAGGCGGCGAAGGCGGCCGATTGCCGCTCGACTTCCGCATAGGTGATGGTCTTGCCCATGCAGGTGAAGGCCGGCCGGCTGGCATACTGCTTGCAGGCGTCGGCGAGCAGATCGCCGATGGAGCCGAAGGGCGGGGCGCCGATCTCGGCAGGAACGACCTTCGGGTAGCTCTTGAGCCAAGGCCTTTCCGGCGATCCGGCGCCAACCGCTTTCGGCAATCTCTCGGCCGGACCCGGCTTCGACGCCGACGTAGCCGATGTCGGTGCCGCTTTCGGCTTGGCAACGGCTTTGGCCGTCGGCGCCTTTGGCTTGTGAGAGCTGGCCGGTTTTGCGGCAGTTTTGGCCCTCGCTTTCGCGGGGGCCGTCGTCCTTGGTGCTTTTGCCACCTGTCCCTCCCTCGGTTGTTCTTATTGTCTCTGCTTGCCCGCCGCGTTGCCTCCGAATGACAGAGACGTCCTCCGCTGCTGCCGGCATCCAGGAAATCCAGCCTGCCATCTATGTATTGCGACTATCGGCAGCCGTGCAAGTCTGACCCTGCGGCAAGACTGGAAAGAAATCTTCCGCGCCAATGACAAGCCGATGGTCGCGGTTCCTCACCAACGCCGGGTTGAAGATCAATAAAAAAATGCAGTCGTTAATAATGCCGTGATCGGCAGAAATTGACATTTCATTCTCTTTCTCGAGGATTCCGGAGGACTAAATTCTGCTTCCCATGGGGTAGGCAAACGGGGTGTTCCAAAGCCGGAAAAACGGTGCTTATATGCGCGCTTCGCGAGCCTGATAGAGGGGCTTGGAAGAACATCAGGGAGTCCTCCATGAAAAAGAAACTGACTTTTGCGGCCGCGTTGCTGGCCGCAAGTGTCCTCGGCGGCATGGCCAATGCGAAACAGCTGGTCTACTGCTCGGAGGCGTCGCCGGCCGGCTTCGACCCGTCGCCGTGGAGCGGTGGCAACGACTTCGACGCGTCGTCGCGCACCATCTATTCGCGCCTGGTCGAGTTCGAACACGGCAAGACCACCATCACACCCGGCCTCGCCGAGAGCTGGACGGTTTCCGACGACGGTCTCGAATACACATTCAAGCTTCGGCCGGGTGTGAAGTTCCAGACCACCGACTACTTCACGCCGACGCGCGATCTCAACGCCGACGACGTGATCTTCTCCTTCGAACGTCAGTGGAAGAAGGAAAACCCGTGGTACAGCTATCTGGAAGGCACCGGATGGGAATATTTTTCCGGCATGGGCTTCCCGGATCTTCTCAAGGAAATCGTCAAGGTCGACGACCTGACGGTGAAATTCGTGCTGAACAAGCCTGAAGTCGCTTTCCTGCCGGACCTCGGCATGGATTTCGCTTCGATCGTCTCCAAGGAATATGCCGACCAGCTCGACAAGGCCGGCACCAGGCAGCAATTCACCCAGAAGCCGATCGGCACCGGTCCGTTCCAGTTCGTCGACTACCAGGTCGATGCGGTCATCCGCTATGCGGCATGGGACGGCTACTATGGCGGCCGCCAGAAAATCGACGATCTGATCTTTGCCATCACGACTGATCCGGCCGTGCGCGCGCAGAAGCTGAAGGCAGGCGAGTGCGATATCATGTCCTACCCGGCGCCGGCCGACATCGCCGGCCTGCAGGCTGACCCAAACCTCAAGGTCGACGAGCAGGAAGGCCTGAACATCGGCTACATGGCCTACAACACGACGCAGGCGCCTTTCGACAAGGTCGAGGTCCGCAAAGCCCTCAACATGGCCGTCAACAAGCAGGCCATTCTCGATGCGGTCTATCAGGGCGCTGGCCAGGCGGCCATAAACCCAATCCCGCCGACAATGTGGTCCTATAACAAGGACATCAAGGATGATCCGTACGATCCGGACGCGGCCAAGAAGATGCTGACTGATGCCGGCGTCACGGATCTCTCGATGAAGATCTGGGCAATGCCAGTCAGCCGCCCATACAATCCGAACGCCCAACGAGTAGCCGAACTGATTCAGGCCGACTACGCCAAGATCGGTGTGAAGGCCGAGATCGTCAGCTACGAATGGACCGAGTATCGCGAACGCGGCAAGGCCAAGGACCGCGACGGCGCCTTCCAACTGGGCTGGACCGGTGACAATGGCGATCCGGACAACTTCCTGTTCCTGCTCGGCTGCGATGCCATCGGCCAGTCCAACTATGCGATCTGGTGCAACCAGGAGTTCGAAGCCCTGCTGCAGAAGGGCAAGGCGACCACTGACGTCGCCGAGCGCACCAAAATCTACGAGGAAGCTCAGGTCGTGTTCAAGCGTGAGGCCCCATGGCTGACCATCGCCCATTCCAAGGTCTTCATGCCGATGAACAAGAAGGTTTCGGGGTTCGTCATGGACCCGCTCGGCATTCATAGGTTCGACGGCGTCGACGTCACCGAATAACTCCTCAGAGATTGGACGGCGGCGCTGGACTTCCAGCGCCGCCGTTCTATGAAGTAAGATGCTCCGCTATCTCCTCCACAAGCTCGCCTTGATCATCCCGACCGTGTTCGGCATATCGCTGGCGGCGTTCGCTTTCGTCCGTCTTCTGCCGGGCGATCCGATCCTGGCCCTGGCCGGCGAGCGCGGCGTCAGCCCCGAACGCTACGCGGAGCTTATCGAGCGGTTTGGCTACAACCGGCCTTATGTCATCCAGTATCTGGAGTATATCGGCAGGGTCCTGACCGGCGACTTCGGCATATCGCTCGCCACCAAGCGGCCTGTGCTCGGTGAATTCCAGGCGCTGTTTCCGGCGACGCTGGAACTGGCGACGATCGCGCTGATCATTGCCGTGCTCATCGGCATTCCCGCCGGTATCTTCGCCGCGGTCAAGCGCGGATCATGGTTCGACCAGGCGACGATGGGTGTGGCGCTGACCGGCTATTCGATGCCGATCTTCTGGTGGGGGCTGCTGCTCATCATCTTCTTTTCCGGCTATCTCGGCTGGACACCGGTTTCCGGGCGCATCGGCCTTCAGTATTTCTTCAAGCCGACGACGGGGTTCATGCTGATCGACAGCCTGATCTCCGGCAAGAGCGGCGCTTTCAGGTCCGCCGCCAGTCATCTGGTCCTGCCGGCGATCGTGCTGGCGACGATTCCGCTCGCCGTTATAGCGCGCCAGACGCGGTCGGCGATGCTGGAGGTGCTGGGCGAGGACTACGTCCGCACCGCCCGCGCCAAGGGCCTGGCGCCGCGTCGCGTCATCGGGCTCCACGCTTTTCGCAATGCGCTGATCCCTGTCGTCACCACCATCGGCCTGCAGGTCGGCACGCTGATGGCCGGCGCCATCCTGACCGAAACGATCTTTTCGTGGCCCGGTATCGGCAAGTGGATGATCGACGCGATCGCCAAGCGCGACTATGTCGTCGTCCAGAGCGGCTTGCTGATCATCGCGCTAATCGTCATGGCGGTGAACCTGATCGTCGACGTGCTCTACGCCGTCATCAACCCACGTATCCGGGTGCAGTGAGATGACCGACCAAACCACGGCAGAAGCCACCGCCGCCGCCATTCCGACCGGCGGCCGGCAGCGCGCCTTCACCGAGTTCTGGCATTACTACTCGATGAACACCGGCGCCGTCACCGGCCTGGTCGTGTTCGCGGCTCTGGTGCTGATCGCGATTTTCGCACCGCTGGTCGCGCCGCATTCGCCTGACGAACAGTTTCGCGATTCGCTGCTGACGCCCCCGGTCTGGCAGGAGGGCGGCAAATCGATGTTCCTGCTCGGCACCGACGCGGTCGGCCGCGACATGCTTTCGCGGCTGATTTTCGGGGCGCGGTTCTCGCTGTTCATCGGCCTGGTCGTTGTGGTTTTCTCGCTGACCAGCGGCATCGTCCTCGGCGTGCTCGCCGGCTATTTCCGCGGCTGGGTCGATACGCTGATCATGCGCATCATGGACGTCATTCTGGCCTTCCCCTCGCTGCTCCTTGCCCTGGTTCTGGTGGCGATCCTCGGACCCGGCCTGTTCAACGCCATGCTGGCGATTGCGCTGGTGCTGCAGCCGCATTTCGCGCGGCTCACGCGAGCGGCGGTGATGGCCGAAAAGAACCGCGAATATGTGATCTCCGCCAAGGTGGCCGGTGCCAGTCATCTCAGGCTGATGGTAAAGACGATCTTGCCGAACTGCATGGCGCCGCTGATCGTGCAGGCGACGCTGTCCTTCTCCAACGCCATTCTCGAGGCCGCGGCCCTCGGCTTCCTTGGCGTCGGCGCGCAGCCGCCAACGCCGGAATGGGGCACGATGCTGGCCACGGCCCGCGAGTTCATCCTGCGCGCGCCATGGGTCGTGACCTTCCCCGGCCTTGCCATCCTGATCACGGTGCTTGCCATCAACCTGATCGGCGATGGCCTGCGCGATGCCTTCGACCCCAAGCTGAAGAGGTCGTGACCATGCCTCTTCTCGAGATCAAGAACCTCACCGTGTCCTTCGACACCGCTGCCGGACCGTTCATGGCCGTACAAGGCATCGACCTGTCGATCGAGCCGCGCGAGGTGCTGGCGATCGTCGGCGAATCCGGCTCCGGCAAATCGGTGGCGATGCTGGCGGTGATGGGGCTGTTGCCGAACACGGCCACGGTAAAGGCCGACCGCATGGCCTTCGACGGCATCGACCTGCTCGAGCTCAGTCCGTCCGAGCGCCGCAAGATCGTCGGCAAGGACATCTCGATGATCTTCCAGGAGCCGATCGCCAGCCTCAATCCGTGCTTCACCGCCGGCTTCCAGATCGAGGAGGTGCTG
The DNA here is from genome assembly GCF_053848045.1 of Mesorhizobium sp. BHbdii. Taxonomy (NCBI): domain Bacteria; kingdom Pseudomonadati; phylum Pseudomonadota; class Alphaproteobacteria; order Hyphomicrobiales; family Phyllobacteriaceae; genus Mesorhizobium; species Mesorhizobium sp. BHbdii. Next base: position 62,495 of record NZ_JBSPKX010000004.1, read on the forward strand.
CGTTTCCACATGGGCATGGACCGCGCCCAGCGCCGGGCCCGCGCCATCGAGCTGATGAAGCTGGTCGGCATCGCCGATCCGGAAGAGCGGCTGAACTCGTTCCCGCACCAGATGTCGGGCGGCCAGTGCCAGCGCGTCATGATCGCCATCGCCATCGCCTGCAATCCGAAGCTGCTGATCGCCGACGAGCCGACCACCGCGCTCGACGTCACCATCCAGAAGCAGATACTCGACCTTTTGGTCGGGCTGCAGGCCAAATACGGCATGGGCTTGATCATGATCACCCACAATATGGGCGTCGTGGCCGAGACCGCCGACCGCGTCATCGTCCAGTACAAGGGCCGCAAGATGGAAGAGGCCGACGTTCTGTCGCTGTTCGAGCAGCCGAAGAGCAACTACACGCGCGCGCTCCTGTCGGCGCTGCCGGAAAACGCCGTCGGCGACCGGCTGCCGACCATTTCCGATATGCTGTTCGAGCCGGCCCCCTCTGCTGCGGGAACCGGGTCTGCAACGGGAGCCGCGCCATGAGTGTGACGGTTCTCGAAGGCAAGAATATCGTGCGCGACTATCATGTCGGCGGCGGCCTGTTTCGTCCCACGCGCACGGTGCATGCGGTCAAGGGCGTCTCGTTCAGCGTCGACAAGGGCAAGACGCTGGCCATCGTCGGCGAAAGCGGCTGCGGCAAGTCCACGCTCGCCCGCATCATCACCCTGATCGATCCGGCGACATCAGGCGAGCTCTTCATCGACGGCAACAAGGTCGACATCGCCAAGGGTGGGCTGTCGAAGGAGATGCGCCGCAAGGTGCAGATCGTCTTCCAGAACCCCTATGGTTCGCTCAATCCGCGCCAGAAGATCGGCGACGTGCTGGGCGAGCCGCTGCTCATCAACACCGACAAGCCGGCCGACGAACGGCGCGATCTCGCCATGAAGATGCTGAAGAAGGTCGGCCTTGGTCCCGAGCACTACAACCGCTACCCGCACATGTTCTCGGGCGGCCAGCGCCAGCGCATCGCCATTGCCCGCGCGCTGATGCTCAATCCGAGCCTTTTGGTGCTCGATGAGCCGGTTTCGGCGCTCGATCTGTCGGTGCAGGCGCAAGTGCTCAACCTGCTCGCCGACCTCCAGGACGAGTTCAAGCTGACCTATGTCTTCATCAGCCACGATTTGTCGGTGGTGCGCTACATCGCGGACGACGTGATGGTCATGTATTACGGCGAGGCGGTCGAATACGGTTCGCGCGACGAAGTCTTTGCCGACCCCAAGCACAGCTACACCAAGACGCTATTCGCGGCCACGCCGCGCGCAGACGTCGCCTCGATCAAGGCGAGGCTGGCGAAGAAGAAGGCGGCCTAGAGTCAAAACCAAACTGCTCTGAATGACCGAGTTTGACCCATTCGCGACCTTCAACAAGCAGAGCAGCAGGTCTGGATTAGGCGGGAAAGCAGTCCTTGTTATGAACCGATCAATCCCTCAGGCCGGCAACGGTTCGCGAAAGCGGCACCAGCCATCCGGGCTGATCTCGCCTGCGACGATCTCGCACGCGTTCGGCTTCAGGAAATGGGTGCACCTTGCCGCAGCGGCGCCTCTGATTTGGAGAATTCTGGTGTAGCGCCACACTCTTCGGCGTGGTTCCGGCCCCTCGTGTCACAGGCGGACCCGTCATGTAAGAAGCGAACCCATTAGACTAGCACTGCCAAAGGGAAGACCGGATTCACGCCGAACCTCAGATCAAATCGATTTCAGATACTCGATTAGATCGCTCTTTTCCCGATCGGTCAGATTGAGGCCGAGATGACTGTTGTAGTGCTCGAGTACGTCACCAAGCGTGGCGAACCGCCCATCGTGGTAAAACCCGCCTTTGTGGATCTTCTCGACATCCCACAGGGCACGCAGCGGCGCGGTTCGGTACCTCTCGTCAGGAGAGCGCATCGCTTGGAAATCGTCGATCCCGATCTCCTCCGCCGTGTGCAGGTTCCAGCCCGGCTCCGTGAAGATTGGCGGGACATGGCAAGTGGCGCATCTGGCCTTCTCGTTGAACAGCGCCATCCCGTTCTCTGCAGCGGCACTGTCGAAGGCGCCTTCCGGCGGCTTTGGGGTCGGCAGAGAGAGCTGGTAGAAGTGGAGGGCGGGCAGCTTGGCAGTAATCCGGTCTTCGCTGTCCTGCTTGTGGCCTTGCTTCGTTCTGGCGGCGACCGGATACTTCTCGGCGTCGTCCAGCCGCGGATCGTAAAACACGCCTTTCCCATGCATTTCGAGATTGCCTACGTAGGCGTTCCAGTAGCTCACCGTCCCCCAGGAGCCGGTCCACGTGTGGTTGTTTACGCCCGCTAGCCCGAAGGCCGGCGGATTGAGCGTGGCGGCAGTCTTGCCGTCTGGCCGGAAGGCCTTGCCATCGAGATTCAGTTCCGCATCGAATTTTCCTGGCCCCCAAGCCTCTACTGCCTTCTTCACCTCCGCTTCGGGGATCTGCAGCATTTCTACGAAGGCGGTCAGATCCGGCGCCAAGGCCACGATCGCCCCTATATTGAGGTCGCGGTTGGGCCAGCCGTCGAGTCGGTGCCCGATGCCCGGCGCATATGAGTCGTCGACCGTCGAATGGCACACCGCGCACTGAATGCCGACGGAAGTCAGCGTCTTCCCGTCCTCGCCAAAAAAACCGGTTACTCCGACAACGGCGTTGGCTTTGAGCAGGAGAAGCGTGCTGGCCGGGTCCGCGAGATCGACTTCACCTTTGTTAAGTGCCTCGGCCACATCCTTCGGGATGGCGTTCACATCGACCTTCAAACCGAGTTCGAGGGCCCTTTGCGGGCTGAGCCCTGGTCCTGCGCCACCTAGCTTTTCGCCAGCGATCGCGTCGTGAAGCTTGAGCTTTCCACCCCAGAAATCCTCGCTGCCGAACGTATCGAAGCGGAATGTCTCGCGGCCTTCTTCAAGATACTGCTTAGCCTGGTCAGCGGCCGCGTCGTCAAAATCCTTCCCGCTTGTCGATCCCTTCGCGCTCATTTGGGCAGCGGTCGGTATCAGAGTTGAGGAGAGCACGAGAACGGAAAAGCAGGCGATTACCTTAACACGCATGAGCATTGGCAGTCCTCCCTAATAGATTTGCCGGTCGGCAGCCTCCATGGTTGGCCGGATCCAACAAAGATCTTCACCGGCGCTCTGCGGCCGATGAGCATTGGATGGTCCCAACTGTCAAAAGGTTCCCGACATCCCCGCTGCCCGCCGGAGGACCTCCGAGGAGCGATTAAAGATGAAGTCGGCACGACTCGCACAACCCGTGCTCGGTCGCTCTGCCGCCTAGTGAGCCTGCAATTGCAGAAGACTAATTCCAAGCCGGTCGAGGACCGATTGCATGAGGCGGTCACAAGGCGCGCCCGCAAAGGGAAAGGTGTCGGTAAACACGGTGGCAAGCTTGTCCCGCAGCGTCTCACGCAGCAGCCGGCGCGCGCGATGCAGCCGAGTCTTCACGGTCTGAGGTCGCAAACCGAGAAGGAGGGCCGTCTCCTCAGTGCTCATTTCCTCGACATCGCGCATAACAAACACGATGCGAAAGTGCTCCGGAAGGTCACTGACCGCGCGTTCCAGCAGGCGGCGGATCTCGGCGAGGGCGGATGCCTCCTCCGGGTCAGCGTTGTATGCGCTGAACGGAGCGGGCATGGCTTTGATCGCCTTTACGTCGACCGTCGGTCGCCTTTGCCGGCGGCGGCCCAGCGCCTCGTTCAGCGTGATCCGGGTGAGCCAGGTGGAGAGCTGTGCCTCCGCGCGGAATTCGGACAAATGCATGAAGGCGTGGATGTAGGTCTCCTGGAGCACGTCCTGCGCCTCGGCGTCGTCATCCAGGACGGCGCGAGCGATTCGATAGAGGCGCTGGTTGTGACGTTTTATGATCAACCAGAAAGCAGCCCCGTCGCGCTGTTGCGCGCGATCGACCAATGCCGCATCGTCGAGGTCTTCCACTCTCACTGCCTCGGTCGGTGCGATCGGCTTCGTCATGGTGCTTTCCAAGCGCTTCACCGGTACCTGTGGCGTGCGGGCCAGCTCAACACGAGAGTGCCTGCCGAAGAGATGTTCGCGAGTCCTGCACGGCCTGTGCGCTGCCAAGACCAACTGTGGATGATGGCGCCGATTACTGAGAATTGTACATCCCTATCGCAATCGCATGCAGCGGCGGCGCGTGATCTGTACATCGAACCTGAGACGATGGCTGCTATCGCCGAGAGGCGGAATGCAATGGAGTGCTGATGTGACCGAGCGACCGCTTTGCGCCATAGCGGATGTTCGGCCAGCTTCTCCGAAACGAGCTGACCTGGCGCGTTCCTGACGCCTCTTAGCCATTCGCGCCTGCAAGATGATCGAGTTTTGACCTGGAGCGTTTGGCAGCCAAGTGGAAGCACTCGCGCGGCTAAAAACAGCTAGAGCGAGAGTTCAAACCTAAATGCATCTCGCTCTACGCCAATCAGGACAGCTTTGCGACAACGGCGCGCAGCGCCTCGCCGAAGCGCCGGACCTCCTCGACGGTGTTGTAATGCACCAGCGAGGCGCGGATGGCACCGCTGTCCATCGAGAGGTTCAGGCGCTTCATCAGCCGCGGCGCGTACATATGGCCGTCGCGGATGCCGATCTGCATCTCGGCCATAGCCTCGACGATCATTTGTGGTGACAGCGTGCCGATGTTGAAGCAGAAGGTCGGCACGCGCTCGTTGAGGCGGGTTTCGTCGGCGACGCCATAGATCGTTGCGCCGCACTCCTTGAGCACGCCGAGCATTTCGCGCGCCAGCACCAGCTCATAGTCGCGGATGGCATTCATGCCGGCCACGAGGTTGTCGCGCCGCGACCGGTTGTTCTCGGCCAGGAAGTTGCGGCCGATCGACTCGAGATAGCGCACCGCCGCGTCCATGCCCGAGACATTCTCGTAGATGAAGGTGCCGGCCTCGACCTTGTAGGGCGGCTCGTCGGGAATGAAGTCCTCGCGGAAGGTCGGCAGCCGCTTCAGCGTCTCGAAGCGGCCCCACAGGAAGCCCATATGCGGCGAGAAATTCTTGTAGCCGGAGCAGACCAGATAGTCGCAATCCCAGGCCTGCACGTCGATCGGCCCGTGCGGCCCGTAATGCACGCAGTCGAGGAACACTTCGGCGCCGGCCGCGTGCGCGATGCCAGCCACTGCAGCAACATCGACGATCGAGCCGATCGAATGCGCGGTGACGGTGCAGGCGACAAGCCGGGTGCGGTCGGAGATAAGCGGGCGCAAATCGTCGACGTGGAGATTGCCGTCGTCGCGCATCCGCCACCATTTGAAGGCGCCGGCGGGCGCCAGTGCCAGCCAGGTGGCGATGTTGGCGTCATGGTCCATATCGGTGATGACGATTTCGTCCCGTTCTCCAAGCATCTGGCCGATGCCGAGGCTGACGAGCCGGATGAACGAGGTCGCGTTCATGCCGAAGCAGATTTCCGCAGGACTATAGGCATTGATCAGCAGCGCCACGCTTTCGCGCGCGTCGGCGATCGCCTGATCGACGGTGACGCTGCGGCCGTAGCGACCGCCGCGCTGTACGTTATGCGCGACCAGATGGTTGGTCACCGCATCGAGCACGCTTTGCGGGATCTGCGCGCCGGCCGCATTGTCCATGAAGATGAAGTCGCCGGCCTGCTGCAGGGCTGGAAACATCGCGCGGATCGTGTCGACCGGGAAGGCTGAGGAGACGTCGCTCGCATTGTGGGGCTGATGCTTGTTCAAGATGGTCTCCTGCGAAGTGGCTGACAGATATGAAAATTGGCAGATGGGGAAATCGGCGACGTCAGCGGGTCTTTTCGGTTTTGAAGCGGCGTTCCAGCAGGCTGACGAGACGGACCATCGGCCAGAGAAAGATGAGATAGACCAGCGCCGCGCCGATCAGCGGCGAGGGGTTGGCATAGAGTGACTGCGCGTTGGTCGCTTCCTTCAGTAGTTCGGGCAGCGCCACTGTTGAGGCGAGCGACGTGTCCTTGAACATCGAAACGCAGTTGCTGGTCATCGGCGGAATGACCACGCGGATCGCCTGCGGGAGCACCACCTTGCGCAAGGTCAGTAAAAACGGCAGGCCGAGTGCCTGCGCCGCCTCGAACTGGCCGCGCGGAATGCTTTCTATGCCGGAGCGGAACACCTCGGCCGAATAAGCCGCCATGATGATGGCGAATGCCGTCACCGCGGAGGTCCAGGACGACAGGCGTATGCCGAGGAACGGCAGCGCGTAGTAGATCAGGATCAGCACGACCAGCACCGGCATCGCCCGGAAAATATCGATATAGCCGACCGCCAGCAGCCGCAGCGGCTTCGGCGCATAGAGCCGCATTAGGCTGATCGCCAGGCCGACGGGGATACCGATGCCGATGCTCAACAGTCCGAGCAGCAGCGTGTTCAGGAAGCCGCGCAGCAACGCCGGCAGGCTGGAGATCATGACATCGGCGTTGAAGAAGGTCTCTAGCAGCGACATGGGGAGCATTCCCGAAAGATTTGGCGTCCCGCGACGCTAAAGCATGCTGCCGAAACCAAAAATCGGGTTTCGGAGCGGATCATGCGTGGAAGAAAGGCTCCGTTGCGCGTCAGGATACGCGCAACGTTATCGCCGGCGTGGAAAGCCGGCACGATTTCAGCCGCTGCCGCTCAGGCCTTTGGGATAGGCATTTCCTTGACGGTCGAAGAATCGGCGGGTGCGTCACTGCCGAACCACTTCTTGTGGATCGCGGCCAGCGTGCCGTCCTTCTTCATCGCGGTCAGTGCGTCGTTCAGCTTGCCGAGCAGCGGGTGGTCCTTGGCCATCATCAGGCCGTACTGCTCGCCGGTCTTGATACGCTCTTTTACGGCGAGGTCCTTCATCCTGGTGAAGGAATATTCCAGGCCCGGAATGTCGCTGACCGCGGCGTCGACGCGACCGGCGCTGAGATCGAGCAGCAGGTTCTGCTGCGTGTCGTAACCCTTCACCTCGCTGAACCCGCCGGCCTCCTGGTGCTGCTTGGTCCAGGCTTCGCCGGTCGAGCCGGAAAGCACGCCGATGATCTTGCCCTTGAGGTCGGCCTCGGACTTGATCGGGCTGTCCGCCTTGGCGGCGATGCCCATGTCGGAATCGTAATAGGGCTGCGTGAACGCCTGCGACTTCAGCCGCTCCGGCGTGATCGTGATCGAGGAGATGGCAACGTCTATGCGCTTCGACGTGGTGGCGGCGAACAGGGCCTGAAATCCGAGATCGGCGATTTCCGTGGTCATGCCGATGCGCTTGGCCGCCTCGTTGACGATGTCGACTTCGAAGCCCTCGAAGGTGCCGCTTTCGTTCTTGTATTCGAAGGGCGGATTGGTCGGATAGGCGCCGACATTCAGCGTCTCTTGGGCATAGGCGGCAACCGGGCCGGCGGCAATGCCGATGGCGGCAGCGAGAAGAAGCAGATTACGGCGAGTGAAGCTCATTTTCGTTCCCTCTGGTTCGGCCACTCCCTGTGGCGCTTTTCACTTCCGCCCCTTTTCAGCGCCGTATTTCCGGACACTGCAGGCGAGGCGGCGCCTGAGTCAGGATGCGCGGCGTTGTCGCGAGCCGATCAACTGCTGCAGACGCTCCAGCAGTGCGTCCACCGCGTCGTCCGTGGTGACCATACCGGGCGACAGCCTGAGCGTCGCGCCGCGCGCGTCGCAGTAAAGTCGCTCACTGCGCAGCGTCGACACCGTTTTCACCGGGTCGACGCCTTGCGGCAAGGTCAGCATGACGCTGCCGCCGCGCTTGTCTGGATCGAGCGGCGTACGGAATACCCAGCCATTGTCCATCGCACAGCCGATGATGCGCTCGGTCATGCTGGCATTCTGTGAGCGGATGGCGTCGACGCCTGTCTCGGCGACCCATTCGAGGCCGGGCAGCGATGCGACGCTGGCCAGGATGGCCGGCGTGCCATGGTCGAAACGGCGCGCATCGCTTGCATAGGAAAAACTGTCGAGATCCCAGGAGAACGGGTTCGGCTGGCTAAACCAGCCGCGAAGTTCCGGCCGGCAGGCGGACACCAGATCGGGCGCCACCTGCAGGACGCCGGCGCCCGAAGTGCCGCACAGCCATTTCAACGAGGTCGAGACGACGAAATCGACCGGCGTCTTCGCAATCGAGAAGGGCGTCACGCCGACGCCTTGCGTAATGTCGACACCGACGATGCTGCCCATCTCCCGGCCATGCTCGGCAAGTCGCGCCACGTCGCAGCGGTGTGAGGCCGTGGAGGTGACGAAGGTCAGCAAGGCCAGACCGACATCGTCCTGCCAGCGGGCGATGAAATCCTCGTCGCGCACCCAGCTCTCGCCAGGCCGCAGTGGCACGGTGTCGAGCACGAAGTTGAAGCGCTCGGCAAGTCCGGCAAGCAGGAAGTGCAGGCTCGGGAAACAGTCGGCCGCGACCAGCAGGCGCTTTCCCGCCAGACGCTCGGACGGCAGGCCGCCGATCAGACTATAAAGCGCTGACGTGACGTTCTCGGCGGTGGTCAGGGTGCCTTGCGGGGCATCGATCAGCCGGCCCCAGGCATCGACGAAGCGCTGCCGCGCGGCAAGGGCCGCCGGCCACTGGCCGTCATCTTCCGCCGACCATACGCCCGAGAATTCCGACAGGGCAGCAGCCATGCGCTCCGCCTTACCGGGAAACGTCCCGATCGAATGGTAGAGAAAATAACCAGGCACGACGCTTTTGCTCCCTTGTGATCATGTGATCACAAAACCGAATACGGATCAATCGCTGCCCGCGAAGAAATGCGATTCAATCGGGAAAATCGGGGGCGATTTTTTCCGACCGCGAGTGGTCGCGGATCGGCACTTTGCGGCGTCAATTTGGCGTTCAATCCGCAGCGGAGCTTCAGGAGGCCTTGCCGAACCCGGCGAACTCGACCGGCCTGGTTTCCGGCACGTCGGGGCAGATTGCGCGCAGCGTCTCCTGCGTCGTCCTGATGTCTGCAATCACCTCTTCGCGGGCGCGGGCAAAATCGCGATCCTTCAGTGCTGCGATGATCGCAGTGTGCCGCCCGGACGGCTCCATCGTGCCGGCGCGCATCAAGGGCGCGACATGGTTGGACAACAGCCGCATATAGGGGCCGAAGCGCAGCCACAGCGTCTCGATCAACTGAAACAGCACGTCGGAGCCGGAGGCGCGGTAGATGGTGAAATGGAACTGCTGGTTCTTGGCGATCAGTTCGTAGATGCTGCCATCGCGCCCGATCGCTTGCTGGTCGCCGGTGATCCTCTGCAATGTGGCTATCTCGGAAGCGGTCAGGCGCGGCGCCCCGAGCTCGGCCGCCAGCCCTTCGACGGCGACGCGCGCCCGGCAGAGATCGTCGAGCCGCGCGCGGGTGACGACCGGCACGCAGGCCGAGCCATTCTGCGATATCTCCAGCGCGTTCTCGGCGGCGAGCCGCCGCAAGGCCTCACGCACCGGCATGTTGGAGGTGCCGAAGGCTTCGGCCAGCGAGGCGATGGTCAGCACCTGGGCCGGATCGAAGCTGCCGACCATCAGGGCATGCCGAAGCTGCTGGTAGACACCATCCTGGACGGTCACACGTCCCGATACCGGTTCAAATCCCAGAGCCACGGTTTCGCTTTTCTCCCGACAGAAGCTATGTGCAAGTTACACGCGGTAATCGCCCCACCCGAAGCAGGCGTGATCATCTGATCACAAGATGGGCGTTAAGCCAAGCTGTCAGGCTGGCACGCTGGGGCAATCGCTCTCAGCCTCCCCCTCTTCCGTTGAAGAAACTGGGAGAAAAAGGGCGCCAGCGTGTGGCTCTCCCTTCTCCCCTTGTGGGAGAAGGTGGCCGAGCGAAGCTCGGTCGGATGAGGGGTGTTCCAGCTTGGCGTCGACCGCGCTCCGTCCAACACCCCTCAACCGTTCTCGGCGCTACGCGCCGATCCACCTTCTCCCACAAGGGGAGAAGGGAGGCACGCCTCGCCTCAGTCCGGGATCACCGCTGTCGCCTGGATCTCGACTTTGGCGCGATCCTCGACCAGCGCCATCACCTGCATGGCGGCCATGGCCGGAAAATGTCGTCCGATGACCTCGCGATAGGCCTCGCCGATACCCCTGAGGTTGGCCATATACTCGGACTTGTCGGTAAAGTACCAGGTCATCGAGGTGATATGCTCAGGCTTGGCGCCGGCCTCGGCGAGCACCGCGACGATGTTGGTAAGCGTCTGCCGCACCTGGCCGACAAAATTATCGGTTTCGAATTGGCCTTGCCCGGTCCAGCCGACCTGGCCGCCGATGAAGATCAGCTGCCCGCGCGCGGCGACGCCATTGGCGTAACCGATTGGTTTCGCCCAGCCTTCTGGCTGCAGGATGGTGTGCATATCAAGCCTCCCGATACTCAAATCCGGTCGCAGTGTTCAAAATTCGAAACCAGCAATTTTCTGTCGCAAGTTCGGTCTCAGGCCGCTCCCATCACTTGCCTGGCGATGACCACCTTCTGCACGTCGGATGCGCCCTCATAGATGCGCAGCGCGCGGATCTCGCGATAGAGGCTTTCGATGATGTGGCCCTTACGCACGCCGTCACCACCATGCAGCTGCACGGCCTTGTCGATCACCTCTTGCGCCTTGTCGGTGGCGAACAGCTTGGCCATCGCCGCTTCGCGGGTGACACGGGCGGCGCCCATGTCCTTGGTCCAGGCGGCGCGGTAGACCAGCAGGGCGGCGGTATCGACATCAAGCGCCATGTCGGCGATGTGGCCCTGCACCATTTGCAGCTCGGCCATCGCAGCGCCGAACAGTTTGCGCTCGGCCACTCTTGTGATGCTTTCGTCCAGCGCGCGCCGGGCAAAGCCGAGTGCCGCCGCGCCGACCGTCGAGCGGAACACGTCGAGCACCGACATGGCGAGACGGAAACCGTCGCCTGGCTTGCCGATCAATGCCGAGGCCGGAACGCGGACATTGTCGAAGAACAGGCGTGCAAGCGGATGCGGCGCGATCACCTCCAGCCGCTCGGCGATTGTCAGGCCCTCGGTGTCTGCAGGCACGATGAAGGTGGAAAGCCCCTTGGCGCCGGGCGCCTCGCCAGTGCGAGCGAAAACGACGTAGAGATCGGCAATGCCGCCATTGGAAATCCAGGTCTTCTCGCCTGACAGAACATAGTCGTCGCCGTCGCGCGCGGCCGTCATCTCCATATTGGCGACGTCAGATCCGGAGCGTGGCTCCGACAGCGCGAACGCGGAAATCGCTTCGCCGGCGCGTGTCTTCGCCAGCCAGCGCTGCTGGTCGGGCGTTCCGAACAGGCTCAGAGCCCCGGTGCCGAGCCCTTGCATGGCGAAGACGAAGTCGGCCAGTCCGTGATGCCGGGCCAGCGTCTCGCGCGTAATGCACAGCGTGCGCACGTCAAGCGGTCCGGGGTTTGCGATGTCGAGCGCCGTCGGTTTCAACCAGCCGTCTTGGCCGAGCTTCGCCACCAGCTCGCGGCAGGCGGCATCGACATCGTCATGCGCGACCGGCAGGTTTCTTCCGCACCAGGCGTCCAGCCGCTCGGCAAGCTCGCGATGGCGGTCCTCGAAGAACGGCCAGTTGAGGAAGGAGCGGTCAGGCATGGGAATGCCTCGTCCCGAACTGCACTCCACGGCGCCCCCCTCTGTCGGACAGAGGGGGGCGCTGTCCCGCCAATCTGTCCGTTCTTATGGATGCAGCTCTCATCCTAATTGCCCTCGAACACCGGTTTTTCCTTGGCGACGAAAGCCTGGTACGCCCGCTTGAAATCGCCGGTCTGCATGCAGATCGCCTGCGCCTGCGCTTCCGCCTCGATCGCCTGGTCGAGGCCCATCGACCATTCCTGGTTCAACTGCGTCTTGGTGATGCCGTGGGCGAAGGTCGGGCCGGAAACGATGCGCGCCGCCATGTCGAGCGCGTCGGCTTCAAGTGCTGCGGCATCGACCAGCCGGTTGTAGAAACCCCAGCGCTCGCCCTCCTCAGCACTCATCGTCCGGCCGGTGTAAAGCAGCTCGGCGGCGCGGCCCTGGCCGATAATGCGCGGCAGGATCGCGCAGGCGCCCATGTCGCAGCCGGCAAGACCGACACGCGTGAACAGGAACGCGGTCTTGGCCTCAGGCGTGGCGATACGGATGTCGGACGCCATGGCGATGATGGCGCCGGCGCCCACCGCAACACCGTCGACCGCCGCAATGATCGGCTTGCCGCAATTGAGCATCGCCTTGACGAAATCGCCGGTCATTCGGGTGAAGGCGAGCAATGCCTTCATGTCCATCTTCACCAGCGGGCCGATGATGTCGTGAACATCGCCGCCGGAGCAGAAATTACCGCCATTAGGCAGGAACACCACCGCATCGACGTCGTCGGCATAGACGAGGTCGCGAAAAGTATCGCGCAGCTCGGCATAGCTTTCGAAGGTCAGCGGGTTCTTGCGCTCCGGCCGGTCGAGCCGGATATTTGCGATCTTGCCTTCGACCTGCCAGAGGAAATGCTTCGGCATGCGGCCGGCCATCTTTGTCATTCCCGTCCCTCCCAATTGCTGCGGAAGGAATTCAGCATGCCGGTCAGCCGGCGCGCCTCGTCCTCGCTCACGTTGCCCAGCAGCTCGCCGATCCAGCTTTCATGCGCGGCGGCGATCACAGCGAAAGCCTTCGAACCTTCCTCCGTCAATCGCACCATCGAGGTGCGGCGGTCGCCATTGCGCCGGGCGCGGGTAACCAGCCCTTCCGAAACCAGCCGGTCGACGATCCCGGTCACATTGCCGTTGGACACCAGCAGGAAGCGCGACAGGTCGCTCATCAACATGCCTTCCGGCGCGCGGTAGAGTGCCGCCATCACGTCGAAGCGCGGCAGCGTCGTGTTGAATTCCTGCCGCAGGCGCTCGCGCAGCTCGGCCTCGATGCTGCGCGAGGCGCGCAGCAGCCGCACCCACAGCCGCAGCCGATCCTTGCCGGGTCCGGACGGCGCGGGCAGGGGACCGGCTACCATGTCTCGCCTCCCGAGATCGAAATCGTCTGTCCGGTGATCGATTGGGCAGCATCGCCGCACAACCACTGCACCGCGGCTGCAATTTCTTCCGGCTGGATGAAGCGGCCTTGCGGGTTGGTCGAGGCAAGGCTCGTCCGTGCTTCTTCGGCCGAGCGGCCGGTCTTTTCGACAATTCGCTGGATGGATTCCTCGAGCATGTCGGTTTCGATGAAGCCCGGGCAGACGGCGTTGACCGTCACCCCGGATTTGGCGGTCTCGACCGCCAGCGCTCGCATCAGGCCGACGACGCCATGCTTGGCGGCAACGTAAGCGGCGACATACGGATAGCCTTTTAGCCCGGCCGTCGAAGCAACGAAGATGATCCTGCCGATCTTCCGTGCGACCATGCCGGCCAGCGCCGGTTTCACCGTCAGGAACGCGCCGGTCAGGTTGACGTCGAGCGTGCGCTGCCAGTCCGCAAGCGAGGTCCGCGGTGCTGGCGCGCTGCCGGACATGCCGGCATTGGCGACGACGATATCGATCGGCCCGCGCGCCGCCTCGGCCTGGCTGTAGAGCGACGCCATCGCCGCCTCATTGGTGACGTCGGCGGCGATGCCGAAAATGCGGTCGTTTTCCCTGGCGACCTCGACCAGCGCTGCCTCGCGCCGGCCGCAGATGGTGACATCGATGCCGGCATCGGCGAGCGCCAGCGCGATGGCGCGGCCGACGCCGGAGCCGCCGCCGGTGACCAGCGCATGCCGTCCCGCCATCGTTTCAACGACGCTCATACCTTCAGCCCCGCTGCCGCGTCGCGTTCGGCCAGCCGGTAGATCTGGTCGCGGCCAGGCAGATAGGGATCCGGCCATTTGACGCCGCGGTCGCCGAGCGTGACGGCCGCATGCAACGTCCAGTAGGGGTCGGCGAGATGCGGTCGTGCCATCGCGACCAGGTCGGCCCGGCCGGCCATCAGGATCGAATTGACATGGTCCGGTTCGTAGATGTTGCCGACCGCCATGGTCGCCATGCCGACCTCGTTGCGGATGCGGTCGGAAAACGGCGTCTGGAACATACGGCCATACACCGGCCTTGCCTCGGCGGAAGTCTGGCCGGCCGACACGTCGCAGATGTCGACGCCGGCCTCATGCAGCAGCCGCGCGATTTCGACCGCATCGGCCGGTGTCACGCCTTCGATGCCGACCCAGTCATTGGCCGAGATGCGTATTGAAACAGGCTTTTCATCAGGCCAGGCGGCGCGCACGGCATGGAAAATTTCGAGCGGGTAGCGCATGCGGTTTTCGAGCGAGCCGCCATAGGCGTCCGTGCGCCGGTTGGTCAGCGGCGTGATGAAGGAGGACAGGAGATAGCCGTGCGCGGCGTGGATTTCGAGCATGTCGAAGCCGCAGCGTTCAGCCATCTCGGCCGAAGCGACGAATTGATCGCGCACCAAATCCATGTCGGCGCGGTCCATCGCCTTCGGCAGCTGATTCTCAGGCGACCATGCCACCGCCGACGCCGCCATGACAGGCCAGTTGCCTGATGTCAGTGGCACGTCGGTTCCTTGCCAGCCGAGCCGGGTCGAACCCTTGGCGCCGGAATGGCCGATCTGCGCGCAGATCTTCGCCTCGGTCTCGGTGTGGACGAAATCAACAAGCCGCTTCCAGGCGACTTCGTGCTCGGGCGCGTAAAAGCCGGTACAGCCAGGCGTGATGCGGCCTTCGGGGCTGACGCAAGTCATCTCGATGTAGACGAGGCCGGCGCCACCCTTGGCCCGTTCGGCATAGTGGGCGAAGTGCCAGTCGGTCGGGCAGCCGTCGACGGCCTTGTACTGCGCCATCGGCGAAACGACGATGCGGTTCTGCAGCGCCATGTCGCGCAGCCGGAACGGTGCGAACATCGGCGCGCGACGAAGACTGTTGCCGCCGGCGCCGGCCTGGCGCTGGAACCATTCTTCGGCGCCGGCCAGCCACTCGGCATCGCGCAGCCGCAAATTCTCGTGGCTGATGCGCTGCGAGCGCGTCAGCAGCGAATAATTGAACTGCACCGGATCGAGGCCGAGATAGCGCTCGACCTCCTCGAACCATTCGAGCGAGTTGCGCGCCGCCGACTGCAGCTTCAGCACTTCGGTGCGGCGGGCGTCCTCATATTTGCGAAACGCCGCCTCGAGGCCGGGCTCGGAATCGACATAGTCGGCCAGCGCCACCGCGCTTTCCAGCGCCAGCTTGGTGCCGGAGCCGATCGAGAAATGCGCGCTTGCCGCTGCGTCGCCCATCAGCGCCAAATTCTTGTAGGACCAGCGTTCGCACAGCACGCGCGGAAAATTGATCCAAGCCGAACCTCTGATGTGGTTGGCATTGGTCATCAGCGAATGGCCAGCGAGATGCCTGGCGAAGATCTGTTCGCAGACGACGATCGATTCCTGCTGCGACATCGTGCCGAAGCCGAAGCGCCCCCAGGTCTGCTCGCTGCATTCGACGATGAAGGTCGCGGTATCTTTGTCGAACTGGTAGGCATGCGCCCACACCCAGCCATGCTCCGTCTTCTCGAAGATGAAGGTGAAGGCATCGTCGAACTTCTGCTGGGTGCCAAGCCAGACGAACTTGCATTTGCGGGTGTCGATATCGGGCTTGAACACGTCGACGAATGCGCTCCGTGCCTTCGAATTCAAGCCGTCGGCGGCAACCACCAGATCGTGGCTCTTCATGTAGGGTCTGGGGTCGGCGATATCGGTCTCGAAGACCAGCTTTACGCCGAGCTCGCGGGCCCGCCGCTGCAGCAAGGTGAGCAGCCGCTTGCGGCCGATGCCGCAGAAGCCATGGCCGGTCGAGACCGTGCGCACCCCATCATGGATGACGGCGATGTCGTCCCAATAGGCGAAATTCTTCCTGATCCAGACGGCACTGACCGGATCGTTCCTGGTCAGATTGTCGAGCGTTTCGGCCGACAGTACGACGCCCCAGCCGAATGTGTCGTCGGCGCGGTTGCGCTCGAACACGGTCACTTCGTGCGCGGCGTCCCTGAGCTTCATCGAAATGGCAAAGTAGAGGCCGGCTGGTCCGCCGCCGAGAACCGCAACCTTCATCTGTGCGATCTCCTCTCGCTTCCTATCTTCAGTATCGCGCCTGACGTATATTATTTCAAGCTTGAAGTTTTATAATTGAAGCGATTCGTCTCAGGTGCCTATCGCGTGCCTGCGGTCAGACCCGCAAGCACGCGCCTGCCGGATCATTTTTCCGGGGACTTCGGGCTCCACAGCACCGTCTCTGCGTCCTTTTCATAGCCCATGCCGTTGGGATAGCTGATCGCTTCCAGCTGCAGGCCCCAGGGCGCCTGGAAATAAAGGATACTCTGGCCGGCCGCCGGCCCTTCGGTAACCGGCAGCGGCCCCATACGCGTCTTGACGCCCTTTTCATCGAAATAGGCTTTCGCGGCAGCGATATCGTCGACATAGAAGGCGATGTGGAAGCCGCCAATGTCGCTGTTGCGGGCCTGCAGGTCTCTCTGTTCGGGCGCGGTATATTTGAACAGCTCGATATTCGACCCGTAGCCGCAGCGGACCAGGGTGATCTCCTCGATCACCGCCTTGGGGTCGACTCCCAGCAGATCCTGCATGAACGTCCCCTTATCATCGGCGAACGGCCCGAAGGACATCGCCTTCTTGCAGCCGACGATCTCGGTGAAGAAGTCGACGGCCTGCTTCATGTCGGGGACTGTAACCCCGGTGTGATCGTGTCCGCGCATGCCAGGAATGGAATCGGCTGAGGCTGTGCTGATGGTTCCACCGATGGTGCCCAGGACGGCGGCCGCAAGCGTTGCAGTTAGGAGTGCATTCTTCATCTCAGTCATCCTCTCGCGGGACATGGGTGACTTGCCGGGCGCACGCCCGAGGCCCGCTCTTCGGCGTGCGAATGAGATGTGCTGTGAATGATCGTTGCGACCGATGTCATGCCGGCGCCTTCGCGGCAGGCAGCAGCCAGCCGTCATCGATCTCGGGCAGCGGGATGGCTGCGAGAAGATCGCGCGTGTAAGCCTGCCGCGGGTTCGCGAACAAAGCGTCGGTGGCGCTTGCCTCGACGATCACGCCTTCGCGCATGACGATCACTTGCCGGCAAAGCCGCCGGATTACCGACAGGTCGTGGCTGATGAAGGCGACGGTCAGGCCCATTTCGGCGGCCAGCCGTTCCAGCAGCGTCAGGATCTGTGCCTGGGTCGACACGTCGAGGCCGGAGACGATCTCGTCGGCCAGCACGAATTTCGGCGCCAGCGCCAGTGCCCGGGCAATGCCGACGCGCTGGCGTTGGCCGCCCGACAGCTGGTGACGATAGCGGCTGGCGAAACTTAGCGGCAGGCCGACGCGCTGCAGCGCCTCCGCGACACGACCCTTGAGATTGTCGCCAAACCCGTTTTGCCTGAGTGGGGCGGCGATAATGCTGAAGGTGGTGCGGCGCGGATTAAGCGACGACATCGGATCCTGGAAGATCATCTGCAGGTTGCGGCGCAGCGGCCTGAGCTCCGCCTCCGGCAGATGCGTGATATCGCGGCCGTCGAAGATGATGCTGCCGGCGCTCGGCTCCAGGAGGCGCACCAAAGCGCGACCGAGCGTCGATTTGCCGGATCCGGATTCGCCGACGATGCCGGTCACCGATCCCCTGGGCAGCTCGAAATCAAGCCCTTTGAGGATCTCGGCCATCGGCGCCCGGCCGATCAGTGGTTTGCGCGTAAAGTCGGGCAACGCGACTTTCAGCCCGCGCACGGAAAACAGCGGATCAGCCATGCGGCCGCCTCCAGGCCTGGTCGGCAGCGGCGATCTCCGAGGCCAGTCCGGCCAATACCGCCTCGTCCACCGGTTTCAGCGAGGCGAACGGATCGGTGTAGCGCGGTGTTGCCGCCATCAACGCTCGCGTGTAGGGGTGCTGCGGAGCCGCGAACAGCGCCGCCGTCTCGGCCTCCTCCACCACCTTGCCGGCATAGAGCACCGACACTTTCTGGCTGATCTTGGCGACCACGCCGAGATCATGGGTGACGAACAGGATCGCCGTGCCGTGCTCGCGCTGCAATTGCGCGATCAGCCGCAAAATCTGCTTCTGCACGGTTACGTCTAGCGCCGTGGTCGGCTCGTCGGCGACGATCAACCTTGGTTCGGCGGCGAAGGCTGCGGCGATCAGCACGCGCTGGCGCATGCCGCCGGAAAGCTCGTGCGGATAGCATTTGAGGACGCGGTCCGGGTCGCGGATCTGTACCGCGTCGAGCAAGTGGCGGATGCGGGCGTCGGCTCGCGGCCCACTCCATCCGAGGATGCGCACCAGCCGGTCGGTCATCTGCGGACCGATGCGGCGCGACGGATTGAGCGCGGTCAGCGGGTCTTGAGGGATCAGTGCGGTGCGCGCTCCGATCAGCGTGCGCCTCGCCTTTGGCTGAAGCCGGCCGAGGTCCTCGCCCTCGAGCAGCATATCGCCATCGACGACGCGCACGCTGGGCGGCAGCACGCCGAGTACCGCCTTGCCGATCATCGTCTTGCCGGCGCCGCTCTCGCCGACCAGCGCGCGAACTTCGCCCGGTTGAACGGCGAGCGACACCGACCGCAGCACGCGCGCGCCATTCGGCAGCACGGCGCTCAAGGACTGAATGTCGAGGCAAGGTCTCGTGGCGTTCATCGCAGCACCGGATCGAAACGCGCCTTAAGACCCTCGCCGAATTGGCTGAACGACAGAACCGTCAGGATCAGGGTGACCAGCGGGAACACCAGCACCCACCACGCCTGATGGATCGACAGGCGGCCCTCGGCGATGATGCCGCCCCAGGTCGGATCGTCGGTCGAGATCGACAGGTTCACGAAGGACAGGATCGCCTCGACGATCACGGCGATGCCCATTTCGAGCGACAGCAACGCGACGATCGACGGCACCACATTGGGCAGCACTTCGCGCAGCATGATACCGATGCGGCCATAGCCGGCGATGCGGGCGTTCTCGACATAATCCATGCGCGCCTGGCCCATGGTCTCGGCGCGGATCACCCGGCAGAAGCGCGTCCAGTCGATGACGGCGATGGCAATGATGACCGAGCTCAGACCGGTGCCGAGCACGGCAACCAGCAGGATGGCGAACAGCACCGGCGGAAACGCCATCCAGACGTCGACGATGCGCGAGATGATGCGATCGGCCCAGCCGCCGAAATAGCCTGCTATCAGGCCGAGCGTCGAGCCAATCAGGCAGGCGGCCAAGGCCGCTGCGAAGGCGACGATCAAGGCGATGCGGGCGCCGAAGATCAGCCGTGACAGGAGATCGCGGCCGAGGCTGTCGGTGCCGAGCCAGAAGCCGGGCTCCGCGCCGCTCATCCAGAAGGGCGGCAGGCGTTCGAACATCAGATCCTGCGCCAGCGGGTTCTGCGGTGCGACCAGCGGCGCGAAGATCGCGGCAAGCAAAGCCAGCAGCAGCCAGCCGCCGGCCAGCCACAGCCTTGCGCCCGAGCCATGTCTTGAAATGCGGCCCTCATCCATGGCGCAGCCTCGGATTGAGCAGCGCATACATCATGTCGACGGTGAGGTTGATCAGCACGAACAGCAGCGCGAAGACCAGCACGATGCCCTGGATCAGCGGCAGGTCGCGGTTGATGACGGCGTCGATCGCCATGTTGCCGAGGCCTTCATAGGAAAACAGCCGTTCGACGATGACCGTGCCGCCGATCAGGAAGGTGAACTGCACGCCGACCAGAGTGAGCGTCGGCAGGGCGGCGTTCTTCAGCGCCTCACGCAAAATGACCTGCGTTTCCGAAAAGCCCTTCACCCGCGCCAACACGACGTAATCGAGGTCGAGCACTTCCTTCAGCGACTGTTTCAACAGCTGCGAGATGATCGCGGCGAGCGGCAGCGCCAGGGCCACGGCCGGCATCAGCATGTGCCCAAGCAGGTCCTTGGTCAGGTCGAAGCGCAGCCGCACCATGCTCTCGAACAGATAGAACTGAGTGACGAAGGGCAGGTCGAGCTGCGGCGACACCCGGCCGGAAATGTCGAACACCGGCACCAGCACGCCGAACAAAAGGATCAGCACCAGGCCCCACAAAAAGTCGGGAATGGAAAGCGCTGCACCGCTGGCGATGTCGATACCGGCTTCGACTGCCGTGCCGCGTTCGCGCGCCCCAAGGATCGCCGTCGTGCCGCCGATCGCCAGCGCCATCAACAGCGCGACGATGGCGAGTTCCAGTGTCGCCGGCAGCCGGTTGAAGACCAGGCCCAGCACATCCTGCCGGAGCGAGATCGAGGTGCCGAAATCGCCCCTGATGACGCCGGACAGCCAGATGAAGAACTGCTGGACGATTGTTTTGTCGAGCCCGTAGAGCGCGCGCAGCCGGGCGATGTCGGCATCGGTCGCGCCGGGCGGCAGCATCATCGCGATCGGATCGCCGGGCGCGACGCGAATGACGACAAAGACCACGACGGCGACGCCGAGCAGCGTGATCGCCATCGTCAAAAGACGGATCAGGAATCTTTGCAGCAGCATGGTCGCCTGTATGCGTGGCGGAAAATGCGCGCCGTCATTGCGGTCGGCGCGCGTCGATCCCTGGCCGATGTCAGGCCGGGGTCATCAGCGCCGGCAAAAGCGCGCCGGAAACATGCTGCACGACATTGACGCCCTTGGCGTGCACGATCGGCTGCGCATACTGGATCAGCGGCAGCACATAGGCCTGTTCGGCGATGTATTTGTCGACAGCCTTCCAGCCGGCGATGCGCTTGGTCTCGTCCTTCTCGCCCCATAGCGGGTTGATCATGTCGATCAGATCCTGGCTGTCCCACACCGAATGCGGGCTCGGGCCATACGTGGCAAAGCCGGTCGAGGTGGTCGGATCGCCGATGGCGTTGCCCCAATTGTAGAAGGCGGCCGGGGCCAGCTTGTCGGCGGCGCGCAGCTCGTAGTGCTTGGCGATCTCGTAGACCTCGATCGACGCCTCGATGCCGACCTTGCGCCACATGCCGACGATCGCCTGGACCATCTCGTAATCCTTGGGCTTGAAGCCCTTAGTCGTCTGAATCGTGAACTTGACCGGCTTCTCCGGCGAGTAGCCCGACGCGGCCAGCAATTCCCTAGCTTTTTCCGGATTGTGCTCGACCTTGATCGACGGGTCGTAGGCCTCGTATTCCGGCGTCTCCAGCGTATCGATCGGCTGGCCGTAGCCGCGCAGCAGCCGCTCGACGAGCAGCTTCTTGTCGACCGCCATCACCGCGGCCTGGCGGACGTTCTTGTCCAGCATCACATCGATGTCGTTGAAGAAGATCATGCCGATGTCGGAAACGTTCTTGCACGAGCCGGCAAGCCCGTCCTTGGCGACCAGGCGATCATATTCCTCATAGGGGATTTCGAGCGTCACCTGCGAAGAACCGGACTCGATTTCGGCAACGCGGCTCGCCGCGTCGGTGACGAACTTGATCGTCACATTCTCGAAAGCCGGCTTGCCGCCCCAGTAGTTCGGGTTGGCCTTGAGCCGCAGGAAGGCGTTGCGCTCGAACTTGTCGACCATGTAAGGGCCGGTGCCAATCGGGGCTTTCTCGAAGCCTTCGGCGCCGACCTTCTCGTAGTAAGCCTTCGGCATGATGTAGCCGGTCAGGAACGACATCCACTTAAAATACACCGGGTCGAACTGCACGACGTCGCCAGTGATCTTGTTGCCGGCGATCTTGAAGTTGTTGACGTTCTTCCAGACGAACTGGATCGGATTCCCTGTCTTTTCGTCGCCCGCCCGCTGCAGCGACCATACCACGTCCTCGGCGGTGAACGGCGAGCCGTCATGCCAGGTGACGCCCTCGCGCACCGTCATCATGATCTTGCTGCGGTCGTCGTTCCAGCCCCATTCGGTGAGCAGGCCCGGCGCAAAGGAAAGGTCCGGCTTCTGCGGGATGAACTGATCGAACACCGACTGGTAGAGGCCCTGGATCGTCGGGTTGACCGCCGAAGGCCCGGTTGTCGGGTCCCAGGACGGCAGGTTGACGTTGTACGCGATGGTCAGTTCGCCGGCTGCCTTGGCTATTTGCGGCAGGCCGATGACGGTGGCGCCAAGTGCTGCTGCGCCATATCCGAGCAATTCTCGTCTGTTGATTGTCATGGTCGTTCCCCTGTTGGTTTTCTATGCGCGTCGTTATCATGCAGTGGGTTCAGGCTCCTTGGGCAACCGCGCATTGCCTCTCCTTCACCCGCAAGTGTTTTGAATTCTACCTCCCGCCGAGCTGTTGGGCGAGCATATAGCCCGAGGCCGCGCCTGTGCCGGCGCCCGGCCATGTTGCAGCACCGGTGAGATGCAAATTCATGACCGGCGTATTCCAGCCGGCAAAGCCGCGCGCCGGACGAAACAGGAAATTCTGCGCCAGATGATGGCTGCCGCAAATCTGGTCGCCGCCGACGAGGTTGGGGTTCTCGCGTTCGAGGTCGAGGGGCGAGAACACGGCACGGCCGAGGATATTCCGGCGAAGGTTGGGCGCATAGGTCTCGATGATGTCGAGAACGCGCTCGGCGTAGCGTTCTTTGACCCGATCCCAATGAGCTGGCGCGATCTTGCCGGCCGCATCGCTAAAAATTTCGGCGGGCAGCATCCGCACCTGTACCCATAGAACGTGCTTGCCTTCCGGCGCCCGCGATGCATCGACCGCAGTCGGTTGGCCGACGACAAGGACCGGCTCGTCCGGCAGCATGCCGGATATTGCCTGCTGATAGGTCCGCGACATGGCGTCGAGCGACGGCGAAAGATGGACGTAGGCGAATTGCCGAAGCTCGGCGCCGGCGCGCCAGTCCGGCAGATCGTCAAGCGCCAGATGGATCATCATCGTGCCCGGCGCATGTCGGAATTTTTTCATCGCCGTGTCGAAGCCGGCGTCTCCGGAACCATCAGGCAAAAGCTTTCCGGCTAGCGCCCCGGGTGCAACGCCGGCGATCACCGCCTTGGTGGCAGTATGGGTCTCGCCGGAAGCAAGCCGCACGCCTGTCGCTCGGCCGCCGGACACCGTGATCTCGGCCACCTCAGCACCGGTGCTAATCTGGCCGCCGGCAACGGTGACCATGCCGGTCAGCGCGCGGATGATGGTATCGGCGCCGCCCTTGCCGAGCACCATGCCGAAGCACTGGTTGGCCATCGATTCCAGATAGGGGAACACCGCGCCGCCGGCGATGTCAGGGGCGAAGTCGAGATGCATGCCCCAGGTGGCGAGCGTCGCCCTGACATGCGGCGACTCGAAATTCTCCTCGAGCCACGAGCGTGGTGATGAGAGCAGCAGCCGGCCGGTGTCGAGCGCGCCGGCAAGGCCCTTCTTGCGCCACAGGTTCCATGCGGTGCCGGCCAGCGCCCGCCCGCTCATCTGTGAGCCGAGCAGCCGAAACAGATGCTCGGCTTCCACCGGGAAGGCGCCGACCAGCCGGCGCCATGTGGCGGCGTCGGTTGCGGAAAAAGCTGCCATGCGCGACGCGGTCTTTTCCAGATCGTTGCTGACGCCGAACCACCGTCCGTCGGGAAAGGCGCTGGCAAAGCAATCGGCGACCGGCGCAAATTCCAGCCCATGGCTTTTCAATTCATTTGCATATTTCTTGTGAAAGGCCGAGCCGGCGAACAGGCTCAGATTCATCGCGCCGAAATCGTGCCGGAAGCCCGGAAGCGTGAATTCGCGGCTCTGGACAGCGCCGCCGATAGTTGCGCTGCGCTCAAAAATCCCGGTGTTCCAACCTTTGAGCGCCAGATGCGCGGCGCATGCCAAACTGTTGTGGCCTGCCCCGACGAATATGGCGTCAAACTCGCTCACACCCACCCAACCCATTTCCTTTATGCTTAAAGATAATTGCAGATGCATATGTTTTAGTCTAGTAGGATATTAAAGGCCGCAAAGAGCCTTGATCATCACCAAGAAAGAGGGAATAGAGACCATGGACACGCAACAACTCCTCGGCGAGGTCGCCGGCCAGCTTCTTTCAGGCACCATCCAGGTGGTCGACCTGACGGCGCCGCTCGGGCCCAACACGCCGCTGATCAAGCTGCCGCCGGAGCTGGCGGTGGACACGCCGAAGGTCGAGATCCACGCCATCTCCCACTATGACAAGAACGGTCCGTGGTGGGCATGGAACTGGCTGAAGCTCGGCGAACACTCGGGCACGCATTTCGACGCGCCGCAGCACTGGATTACCGGCAAGGATTATCCGGACGGTGCCACCGACACCATTCCGGTTCAGAATTTCGTCGGCCCGGTCAATGTCATCGACTGCTCGAAGCAAGCCGCCGCCGACAACGATTTCCTCCTCACAGTCGACCACATCAAGGCGTGGGAAGCCGAGCACGGCCCGATTAACGCCGGCGAATGGGTGGTGATGCGCACCGACTGGTATAAGCGCAACGGCTCGGAAGCCGAATTCCTCAACGCCGACGAGACCGGACCGCACACCCCCGGACCGACGGCCGAGGCCATCCAGTACCTGATCAGCAAAGACATCAAGGGCTGGGGCAGCGAGACGATCGGCACGGATGCCGGCAAAGCAGGGGGAATGGAGCCGCCATTCCCAGCGCACAGCCTGATGCACAAAGCCAACCGCTACGGCCTCGCCAGCTTGTGCAATCTCGACCGGCTGCCGCCGAAAGGCGCGATCCTGATCGCCGCACCGCTCAAAATCGAGCACGGCACCGGCAGCCCGATCCGCGCGCTGGCTCTGGTGCCAAGGCATTAGGACGAGGTGGCGGTCTTCGGGAGAAGATCATGCTTTTAGGCAATGCTGTAGTGACGGATTTGGAGCGGCAGCCTTGTAGCGCTGTCGCTCTACGGCGCCCCCCTCTGTCCTGCCGGATATCTCCCCCACGAGGGGGGAGATTGGCAGCTTTGGCGAGGCGCTTGTTCCTGCGACATTGGAGATTGGTGAAGGCCGTAGCGACGGCCGATCTCCCCCCAAGTGGGGGAGATGTCCGGCAGGACAGAGGGGGGCGCGAAGGAACGCCAACCCGCGCAATTGACTCCAACCTCCCGAGGACGAGGAGCAATCGCAGATGAACGCGCCCGATCACATCATCGTCGGTAGCGGCATCAACGCGCTGGTCTGCGCGGCGATGCTTGGCGGCAAGGGGGCAAAGGTGCTGGTGCTCGAGCGCAACGACCGCATCGGCGGTTGCATGCGCACTGAGGAGATCACCGCGCCCGGCTTCATCCACGACGTGATGGCGACGACCTTCGTACTGTTCATCACCTCGCCTGCCTATGCGGCGCTGGGCAAGGATCTGGCGCGGCACGGCCTGGAATTCTGCAACACCAGCACGCCGACCGGCGTGCTGCGGCCGGACGGCAGCTATGCCGTCCTACGCACCGATCGGCCCGCCAATGTCGCGGCTGCCAATGCGCTTGCCGCAGGCGATGGCGACCGACACGGCAGCGACGTCGGCGAGATCGAGCGCAATGCCGGCCTGCTGTTCGGGCTGCTCGGCGGCAGCCTGTGGTCTTACCCCACGACCAGGCTGCTGGCGGGCGAAGCCTGGCGGCGCGGCCCGCGCGGCCTTGCCGCCTTTCTCGGAGATGCGTTGGTGCCGGCGCGCGGCTGGCTGGAGAACACTTACCAGTCGGAGATCACCCGGGCGCTGTGGGCGCCCTGGGTGCTGCATGCCGGTCTTGGGCCTGAAGACGCGTTCTCCGGCCAGATCGCCAGGGTTATCGCCTTTGCGCTGGAAGCTGCCGGCGCGCCGATCGTCAAGGGCGGCGCTAGGAATCTACTGTCCGCCTTCGAAGCGCTGATCAAGGAGCGCGGCGGCGTGATCCGGACTGAAGGGGACGTTGCCTCCATCATCCAAAGCGGAGGCCGAGCCACGGGCGTACGGCTGGCTTCGGGCGAAACGGTCACCGCGAAGAAGAGCGTGATCTGCTCGGTCACGCCGACCCATCTCTACGGGCGGCTGCTCGGCGACGCGGCTCCGAAAGCCGACCTCGAGGCGGCGCAGAAATACCGCTACGGCAAGGGCAATTTCCAAATACACTATGCCCTGGACAAGCCGCCCGCATGGCGCGGCGAGGGCCTGGCAAAGGTCGCGCTGCTGCATCTGACACCGGGGCTCGACGGCGTGTCGAAAGCCTGCAACGAGGCCACGCGGGGCACGCTGCCGGAGGTGCCGACCATCTGCGTCGGCCAGCCGCATGCGCTCGATCCTTCGCGCTGTCCGGAAGGCAAGGCGATCCTGTGGCTGCAACTGCCCGAGGCGCCACGCCATATCAAGGGCGATGCCGCCGGCAAACTGCAGACACCGGCCGACGGCCGCTGGACCGACGCGCTGCGCGAGGCCTACGCGGACCGTGCCGAAGCGATCCTCGCCAGCCATATCGACGGGTTCAAGGACAGCGTCATTGCACGCCGCGCCTATTCGCCGGCCGATCTGGAAGCGATCAACGTCAATCTGGTCGGCGGCGATCCCTATGGCGGCTCATCGACCATCGACCAGTCGTTCCTGTGGCGGCCGTTCAAGACGAGCCGCAATCACGACACCGGGATTAAGGGCCTCTACCATATCGGAGCCTCGACCCATCCCGGCGCCGGGCTTGGCGGCGGTTCCGGCTTTCTGCTGGCGGGGAGGCTGTGATGGAACAGAAGGTTGAAAAGCGCCAGCGCATCTCGACATTGGGCCAGATCGGACTGCAGCAATTCGCGCCCTATCTGATGAACCGCATCATGGGCCGCTACAACGCCACCTTGCGCGACGATTTTCGCAAGCAGGGCCTGACCATCCCACAGGTGCGCACACTCGCCGTGCTGTCGGTCGCCGACGGCGTCACCGTCAACGATCTCTCGGTCTACACGGTCATCGAACAATCCACGTTGAGCCGGACGCTCGACACGCTGGAAGGGCAAGGGTTTGTGCGGCGGGAGCAGGGAGTCACCGACAGCCGCATCCGCCATGTGTTCCTGACCGACGAGGGTCGCGCCGAGTTCGGCCGCGCCTGGCCGGCCATGCACGACGCGTTCGAGGCGATGTTCGACGACGTCGACGATGCCGAATATGCGGCGCTGATCGCGACGCTGCAGAAGATGCTGAAGAACATTCGCAAGCACGACATTTGATCTTACGCGCTGCCGGATGCCGGCGGTAACGGAAGGAGCCCAAAATGGCCGAACGGTCTTTTGCCAAGGAAGTCGAAAAGCTCAGGCTCGGCGCCGGCGAGGAGTTTTCCGGCGAGGGCATTCTCGCCATCACCAAGGCGCTGCTGCAATGCGGCGTCGGCTATGTCGGCGGCTATCAGGGCGCGCCGATCAGCCATCTGATGGATGTGCTGGCCGATGCGCAGGATATTCTGGGCGAGCTCGGCGTGCATTTCGAGGCGAGCGCCTCGGAAGCCACCGCCACCGCCATGCTGGCCGCATCTGTGCATTATCCGATCCGCGGTGCGGCGACCTTCAAGTCGACAGTCGGCACCAATGTCGCGTCGGACGCGCTCGCCAATCTCGCCTCGGGCGGCGTCACCGGCGGCGCGCTGATCATCGTCGGCGAGGACTATGGCGAAGGCTCTTCGATCATGCAGGAGCGCAGCCACGCCTTTGCCATGAAAAGCCAGGTCTGGCTGCTCGACCCGCGGCCGAACCTGCCGTCGATCGTCAAGGCGGTGGAGGACGGCTTCGAGCTGTCCGAGGTTTCCAACACGCCTGTCATGCTGCAGGTCCGCATCCGCTGCTGCCACGTCCATGGCCGTTTCATCGCCAAGGACAACAAGCGGCCGACCATGACGGTGGCTGATGCGCTCGACGCGCCGCGCCGCGACACCGGCCGCATCGTGCTGCCGCCCGCCTCCTTCCTACACGAGAAGGAAAAGGTGCAGAAACGCTGGCCAGCGGCGGTCGATTTTATCCGCAAGAATAAGATCAACGAGTTCTTCGGTCCCGAGCACGGCTCGGTCGGCATCGTCATGCAGGGCGGCATGTACAATTCGGTCGTCCGAGCGCTGCAACGGCTAAGCCTTGCCGACACCTATGGTGTGACAGACGTGCCGCTCTACGTGCTGAATGCCGTCTATCCCTTGGTCGACGACGAGTTCCTGTCCTTCTGCGAGGGCAAGGACGCTGTGCTCGTCGTCGAGGAAGGCCAGCCCAATTATATCGAGCAGGCTTTCGCATCGATGCTGCACAAGGCCGGGCGTGGCACGAAACTCGTCGGCAAGGAGCACCTGCCGATGGCCGGCGAATACACCGGCCAGGTCATGCTCGACGGCATCGGATCGTTCCTGCGCGCCACCATCCCGCACCTGCTGCCGGGCGAAGTCCGCGCGCCGAACAAGATCGGCGACGGGCTCGATACCGCCGACCTGATCAACGTCGTTCCGGGCCGTCCGCCCGGCTTCTGCGTCGGCTGTCCGGAACGGCCGATCTTCGCCGCCACCAAGCTGGTCGAGCAGGAGCTCGGCAAGCACCACATCGCCTCCGACATCGGCTGCCATCTGTTTTCGATCATGCCGCCTTTCGAGCTTGGCGCTACTACCATGGGCTACGGGCTGGGGCCGGCCTCGGCCTCAGCGTTCAATTCGCCCGATGCCAAGCGCCGGTCGATCTCCTTCGTCGGCGACGGCGGCTTCTGGCACAACGGCCTGACCTCATCGATCGGCAACGCCGTGTTCAACAAGAACGACGGCGTCATCGTCATCGTCGACAATTTCTATTCGGCGGCGACGGGAGGGCAGGACATCCTTTCATCCCGCGCCGGCAACAAGACGAAATCGACCAAGCATCCGATCACCGAGGCGGTGAAGGGCATGGGCGTCAAATGGCTGCGCCACATCGACCGCACCTATGACGTGACCAAGATGCAGGACACGCTGCGCGAGGCGCTGACGACGGACGAGAAGGGCCCAAAAGTCATCGTCGCCTCGTCCGAATGCATGCTGAACCGGCAGCGCCGCGAAAAGCCGCTGGTCGACAAGGCGATCAAGGGCGGGAAAAGGATCGTCAAGCCGAAATTCGGCGTCGACGAGGACATCTGCACCGGCGACCATGCCTGCATGCGGCTTTCCGGCTGCCCGTCGCTGTCGGTGAAGTCGCTGGACGATCCTCTGCGCGACGATCCGGTGGCGCATATCGACCAGAGCTGCGTCGGCTGCGGCAATTGCGGCGAGGTTGCCGATGCGGCGGTGCTGTGCCCGTCCTTCTACCGCGCCGACGTGGTGCACAATCCCAGCCGCTGGGACCGTTTCCTCGAAGCCGCGCGTCGCGCCACGATCAGCCTCTTGCAGCGGCGCCGTGAAAGCCGGCGCCTGACATTCGCCGATGCTTGACGCCGTTCCCTCATCGCGCTCGAACGCCGGTGCTCCCGAAGGCGAGCGCGTCATCAAGCTTGCCGTGCTGGCGGTCGGCGGCCAGGGCGGCGGCGTGCTCGCCGACTGGATCACCGACGTCGCCGAACGCAATGGCTATGTCGCGCAATCGACCTCGGTCGCCGGCGTCGCCCAGCGCACCGGCGCCACGATCTACTATGTCGAAATGTGCCGCGACACCGGCCGCCTGCCGGTCTTTGCGCTGTCGCCCTCGCAGGGCGACGTCGACATCTTGATCGCCGCCGAACTGATGGAAGCCGGCCGCGCCATCATCCGCGGCTTCGTCACGCCGGAGCGCACGACGCTGATTGCCTCGTCGCATCGCATCGCCGCGGTCTCGGAAAAGATCGAGCCCGGCGATGGCCGCGCCTCGTCCTCAAAGGTGCATGCCACGGCTGAAACGGCGGCCAAGCGCTTCATCGCCTTCGACATGGAGAAGATCGCCGCCGACAACGGCTCGATGATCTCGGCCAGCCTGCTCGGCGCGCTGGCCGGCTCCGATGTCTTGCCGTTCACACGCGAGAGCTATGAACAGGCGATCAGTGCCGGCGGCCGCGGCGTGAAGGCCAGCCTCGCCGCCTTCGGCGTGTCCTTTGATCGCGCCCGCGACATCCCGAACACGCCACCTCTGGGCGACAAGATCGCAGAGCCGAAAGCTGCTGAAACCGGCTCGGGCGCGGCGGCAAAGGTGAGCGGCCCGGAAAGCCTGTTGAAGGGCTGGCAGGACCTTGCGGCGCGCGTCGATGCGCTACCGCTTCCCCTGCACGACATGGCGTTTCGCGGTCTGAAAAAAGTCGTCGACTATCAGGACATCGCCTATGGCGGCGAGTATCTCGACCGGCTCGACCGGGCCGTCGCTCTGGACAATGCCGAACATGACTACGCGCTATCGATATCAGCGGCAAAGCATTTGGCCAACGCCATGTGCTACGACGACATGATCCGCGTCGCCGACCTGAAGACGCGTTCGACGCGCGACAAGCGGGTGCGCCGCGAGGTCGGTGTTAAGGAGGGAACGATCCTCCAGGTGACCGAATATTTCCATCCGCGCATCGAGGAATTCTGCGGCACGCTGCCGTCCGGCCTCGGCAGTTACATCGAGGCGCGGCCGAAGCTTGCCGCCTTCCTTGACCGCCGCATCAACCATGGCCGCCGCATCCGCACCGACAGTTTCGCCGGCTTCGTCGCGCTGTGGTTCATCGGCGGCCTGCGTCGCTGGCGCCGTCGCCTGCTGCGCCACAAGGTCGAGACCGCACATCTCGAGCGCTGGTATGCGCTGGCGCTCGGCCATGTCAGGGAGGACTACGCACTCTCCGTCGAAATCCTCAACTGTCGCCGCCTGATCAAGGGCTACAGCGACACCCATGCCCGCGCCCAGTCGAAATTCGACCGCCTGCTGTCGGCACTCGATCTGCTCAAGGGCCGCGCCGACGCCGCGGACTGGATCCGCCGCTTGCGCGAAGCCGCGTTGAAGGACGAGAAGGGCGACATGCTCGACGGCGCGCTGAAAACGGTGGCGTCGTTGGGCGATGGCCCGGGTTCATCAAGCTGATCGGCAGATCCAGGTGACGCTTGCGTCACTGAACATAGACGTCATCGCATTCCTGCCGGTCTGATCACCGACGCTGCTGCGTTGCTGCGACCTATTCGGTCGCCGGGCTTCCTGTGGATAGCTACGGAATGCAGTGCTTCTCGATGTCGCGCGCCGTGAACTCTGCTGCGCGTCGCCACGCTTCGTCGGTATCCCCGCGGTAGGTCAGGTAGCGATCGCAGACAGGTTTGTTGTCGTTCAAATCCAGCACTGCGAACTTCACCCAGCCAACCAGCGTGCTCATCTTGTGCACCTGACCGATCAGGAGATATTTCGCGCTGACTGTTCTTGCCCGCTTGGAGAGATCGACAAGGCCGGGGTCTTTAATGGTGCACTGTTCTGCCTGACAGGGTAGTGCGACGAGGTCGATCTTCTGGTTGCCCGAAAGACCATCATGCAACGCAACGCCAAATGCCTTCAGTCGCGCCTCGTGTTCGGCGGTCTGGTCCCTGACTTCGCCTGATGTATCCTTGAACTCGAAATCCGCGACGGCGAGGATCGTGGGCTCGGCATCGGCAAACGCGGCCGACGCAAGCACGCCAGCGCCGATCAGCGTCAGGAGAAATCGTCCGCACTCAAAAAGTCGAAAACGAACCTCTGCGCATTGCACCTTGAGCATCTTTTTCTCCGAGGTTGGGACGATAGTCATCCCCTTTGGCGGTGCCGATTGTCTCGTCGCGTTGATGGAAGACGCGGAAAGCAAGCGCAAGGCTATCCAGTTACGTCGCAACGTCAACTTTCCGCCCGTTACTGAGTGGACTCCACCTTGGCGACAACGAGCTTGCCTTGGGCGCGCGAGATTTCGAGTGCCTGGCCGGCCCCTGCCAACTCGCCCGGAACCGAGATCACGAACGCCTGGCCCTCGGTGAGGGTCGCGACCAAACGTACTGGCAAACTTTCTTCGCCCGCCGTCATCGTGGTGACCACCCGGTAGCCGTCAGCCGCCTCCGTGTAGTAGACGACGCCGTGAAAGTTGCCGAGATCGACGCTCCCACCCTGACGGGCCGTGAGTTCGCCGGCAGAAGCGGCACCTGCCACAACGCAAAGCGCTGCAAGAGCTGTGTATCTGAACATCGTTTTCTCCTCTATTTATGATTTGCCGTTCGGCTGGATGGTTGCCTTCGGCTGCATCCAATAAAATCACGCTGCGAGCTGATCCTCACGGGCAGCCGCGATCATCACATTCGCGAGCAACCCGTAGGCTGCCTCCCAAGCGTCGCGGACAGCCGGTGTAAAAGCCGGACCGAGGCCGACTGCCAGGGTCTCGATGAGCGCTTGCCCGACGATCGGGTAATGACGCTCCTCGACGCCGTAGGTCTCGTGACGCTTGGCGAGCACGCGCACCGTTGGGAGGATGGTGTCGGCACGGTCCAATCCGTGCACGACGAAACCCAGGCTCGCCATCAGCTTGGCGCCTTGCTCGGTCATGTCTCTCACCGGAAACAGCGCGCGAAGGTCCGCGTCGATCGCGAACAGGCGGTCATAGAACAGCGCGGCGGCGGCCACGCGAATCGGGACGACCTCGCGAAAACTATCCTGGACAAGTCTGATCTGGTCGGGTGTCATCGGCGACGCTCCTGCGTTCCTGGCTTGGGGTGACCATCGCCCCAAAGCGTTTCGCGTGCATGTCGCCTGCGCGCAGATGTGTTTCAGTTGTGTCTCGATGGTTTTTCAGTTCGCGCTCATTTGGCTTCTTTTTAGGTAGATCGTACTAAGGGTGCCACAGGGCCCCGTGCTCATCTCGCTCGATCCGGACCTGGTCATAGTTGAAAACCTAGGCGCGCGCGCCAGCTTGGAACTGCATCGGCAGTCGGTCATTATATCGGGGAGCCGGCGGCTCCTCCCCTATGCCCCCGTTCGGATGGAGAAATCATGCTGCAGATATTCATTGCTTCGTCTTTTCTTCTTGCCTTCGGTGCGCCCTCGACCACGCTCGCGCAGGACGGCAGCATCGAGAGCGAGACCGGGCGCATTGCGGTCGAGACCTTTGCCGAAGGGCTCGAACATCCCTGGGGCGCGACCTACCTGCCCGACGGCGCAATGCTGGTCACCGAGCGTCCGGGGCGCCTGCGGCTCGTCTCGACCGAGGGGGCCGTTTCCGATCCGATCGACGGTGTGCCGGACGTCCTCGCCAGCGGACAAGGCGGTCTGCTGGATGTGGCGCTCGATCCGGACTTTGCCAACAACCGGACGGTTTATCTCTCCTACTCGGAGGAACGCGGCGGCGGCGCGGCCACCTCCGTCGGCCGTGGACGTCTGGATAAGAACGGCAGCGCGCTTTCGAACTTCGAAGTGATCTTCCGGCAGGAACCAGCCGTGTCCAGCCGGCACCACTACGGCTCCCGCCTGGTATTCGCGCCGGACGGCAAGCTCTTCGTCACGCTCGGCGATCGCGGCAAGGCGCAACAGGCGCAGGACGCGAACAATCATCTCGGCACGGTCGTCCGCATCAATCCCGATGGTTCTGTGCCTGACGACAATCCTTTCGTCGGCAAGGACGGCGCCGACGAGATATGGTCCTACGGGCATCGCAATGTGCAAAGCGCAGCGATCCATCCCGAAACCGGCGTGCTCTGGACGGCGGAAATGGGACCGCGCGGCGGCGATGAGCTAAACATTCCGGAAGCGGGCAGGAATCACGGCTGGCCTGTGGTTAGCTGGGGCCGGCATTATTCGGGCGAACGCATCCCCGATCCTTCGACCCGGCCGGAGTTTGCCGATTCCATCCATAGCTGGACGCCGGTCATCTCGCCTTCCGGCATGACCTTCTACACCGGCGACATGTTTGCCGATTGGCGAGGCGACCTCCTGATTGGCGGACTTTCGGCGGAAGGCATCGTTCGTGTCAGGATCGACGGAAAGCAGGTCGCCGGCGAGGAAGTCCTCGCTCTCGGCAGGCGTATCCGAGACGTGGTGCAGGCTCCCGACGGCGCGGTAATGGCGTTGACCGACGAGCCAGCGGGAAGGATATTGCGACTGGCGCCGGCAGCGTCGCAGTGACCCCATGCGGCGCGACAGACTTCCGATGGAAAGAAGCGCAAAGCCTTGAAAAATGAAATAGTGGTGCCGCTTAGGTGACTCGAACACCTGACCCCATCATTACGAATGATGTGCTCTACCAACTGAGCTAAAGCGGCCCGGGAAGCCGAGGCCTCCAAGATGCGCTGGGTGATAGACGCAACCCACCATAAATTCAAGATGGGACTTGGCATTTCGTGTGGCTCATGCCGCGCCTACAAGCGGCCGCCGCGCCGATCCGTCATTCGGTGGCGCGATGCGGTACCGGCAGGTTGCGCGCGGTCGCGTCGCCGCTGCATCGGGAAATCGGCGAAAAATGTTGATTCCTTTACCGAAAACCGCCGAAATGGGCTTTGGATGCCTCGCCAAGGCAGAATGCGGCCGCTGGCCCGTTGATTGATTGATCGCCTACGGCTAACGATCATGACAATGTGACCGTACGTGCAGAGGGGTCCCGTTTGGACGCGATCGAAAAAGCGATCCGGAATGCCTTGGAGAAAGGCAATGCCGAAGACCGCGCGTTTCGCGAGCGGGTCTATCGATCGGCTTTCGCCGCACTTGACCGTGCCCTGCAGGCCAACCCGGGCGTGACGGTGGAAGTCGCCATCAAGCGCCGCAAGGCGGTGCAGGCCAAGATCACCGAAATCGAATCCGAGTTCCTGCCGGCGGTTTCCGGCGTGGGCCGGCCGACCGATGATGACGCTGCCGCACCGGCGGTGAAGCAGCCGGCTGACAGCGAAGCCGAAGCCGAAGCCGAGGCCGAAGCCGAACCGGATGGCGGCGCAGATGCTGAACCCGCGTCCCCGCCTGACGTCGTTATCGACGGTCCGCCGAAGCCTCCTGCATCCGAAGCGCCCCCTGCTTCCTACGCGCCCCCTGCTTCCGACGCTCCGCGCTCGCGCGTCTTGCCGGTCGTTCCCGATATCATGCC
Organism: Mesorhizobium sp. BHbdii; assembly: GCF_053848045.1. NCBI lineage: Bacteria > Pseudomonadati > Pseudomonadota > Alphaproteobacteria > Hyphomicrobiales > Phyllobacteriaceae > Mesorhizobium > Mesorhizobium sp. BHbdii. Next base: position 97,247 of record NZ_JBSPKX010000004.1, read on the forward strand.
CGAAGCGGCTTTTCCCGGTGCGCCGGAGATCGACTTGTCGTCCCCTCCATCGACCGGAGACGATGACGCAGAGGTGATGCCCGACCGCGACGACAGGCGTGTGCGAGGCCCCCGCCTGCCTCTCACCGCGATCTTCCTCGGCGTGACGCTGCTCGCAGCTGTCGGTATCGGTCTCTATTTCGCTGCGCAGACCGGCGTCTTCAAGTCAGCGGCCGAACTCGACACGGCCCCGCCGCAAACGGCTCCGACTGTGGAAGACGATGATTTCACGCCACCAGGCGACACGGCCTCGCCGCTGAACCCCGGCGATGTGGAGCGCGACTGGATCAATGTGTTTTCGCCGAGCGACCCGACGCTTGTCAGTGCGCCTTCGGATGCCAAGGCCGAAGTCATGCAGGACGACAGCGGTTCCTTCCTGCGCATCCGGTCGGGCGCCTCCGGTTCGGCGATCAGCTTCGACGTCGGGCAAGGCGTTTTGGAAAAACTCGCCGGCAAGCACGCCACGTTCGACATCATCGCCCGCTCCGAGGAGGGCAAGGAGACGCAGATCTCCGTCGACTGCAATTTCGGCGAACTCGGCGACTGCGGCCGCAAGCGCTACGCGGTCGGCCACGAGCGCAACGAATATCTCTTCGACGTGCGGTTTCCCGACAAGCGTCCGGGCGCTGCCGGCACCATCGCCATCAATTCCGACTTCGAAAAGCAGGGGAAGTCGGTCGACATCTACGAGATCCGCGTCTCGATTGTTCCGTAGAGCATCGGACCCAAAAGCATGCTCACGGGCTTGACCCGGGGTGGAAACCGGTTTTGGGAAAATCCGATGCTCAAAACAAAAATCTAACTGTCAAGCAGCGCCTGCAGCGTCTCGATGCGGTCGGCCTCGGCCGCCGGCTTGTCCCAGCGCAGCCGTGAAATGCGGGGAAAGCGCATGGCGACGCCGGATTTGTGCCGTGTCGAGCGGCTGAGCCCTTCGAACGCCACCTCCAGCACGAGGCCTTGTCTGCGGTCGGCCCGCACCGAGCGGACCGGGCCGAAACGCTCGATCGTGTTGTCGCGGACATATTTGTCGATCTGCCTCAGTTCCTCGTCGGTGAAGCCGAAATAGGCTTTCCCCACTGGCACCAGTTCCTCCGATCCTTCCGGGCCGGACCAGACGCCGAACGTGTAATCGGAATAGAAGCTCGAACGCTTGCCGTGGCCGCGCTGGGCATACATCAGCACGGCGTCGACCGTGTGCGGATCGCGCTTCCATTTGAACCATGGACCTTTGGGCCGGCCGGTGAGATAGGGCGAATCCCAGCGCTTCAGCATTACGCCTTCGATGACCGGATGCAGCGGCTTGCGGCGCAATTTCTCCAACGCCTGCCAGTCGGTGAATTCGACCAGCGGCGAAAGATCGAAGCGGCTCGGATCGAGCGTCTGCACGAAGGCTTCGAGGCGGCCGCGCCGCTCGCGGAAAGAGCGCGCGCGCAAGTCCTCGTCGCCGACCTGAAGCACGTCGTAGCAGCGCATGAAGGCTGGGTATTGCTGCTGGATCTTCGGTGTCACGCTCTTGCGGTTCAGCCGCTGCTGCAGGTCCGAGAACGTACCGGTCGCCTGCAGGGGATCGCCGACCAGAAGCTCGCCGTCGAGGGTGGCGGAAAAATCCATCGCCTCTGCGAGGTCCGGAAAGGCCCCGGAGACGTCGTCGCCGGTGCGCGAATAGAGCCGGCGAATGCCGCCTTCCGATACGGCCTGGACGCGGATGCCGTCCCATTTCCATTCGGCGGCGTAGTCGGCCGGGTCGAGCTTTTCGAGATCGCCGTCACCGATCGGGTTCGACAGCATCACCGGCCGGAACAGCGCCAGGGCCGTCTTTCTGGGTTTTTCTGCCTTGCCTTCCAGCCAGGCGAACAGCTCGGCATAGGGCGGCGTCAGCCCATGCCAGAGTTCTTCGATTTCGGCGATGTCGACCTTGCCGAGATCGGCCAGCGCCTGCTTGGCCAATCGCGCCGAGACGCCGATGCGCAGCCCGCCGGTGACCAGCTTGATGATGGCGAAACGCGCCGAGATGCTGGCGCTGTCGAGCAGTCTGGCCAGCACCTTCGGCCCGTCGGAACGGCTCGCCGCCTGCAGCTTTGCGACGACCTCGGCGAGCGTCGGCTCATGGCTGGCGATATCCGCGGGCGATTGCGGCCAGACCAGCGACACGGTCTCGGCCAGGTCGCCGACATAATCGTAGGAATAGCCGAACAGCACCGGATCCATCCGCTCCATCACCAGCATGCGAAGCATAGCCGGCTTGACCGCCGCGATGGTCAGGTCGCCGGTGATGGCAGCCAGCGCCAGGCCGCGATCCGGATCCTCGACGCTGCGGAAATAATCGCTCAGCAGCGTCAGCTTGCCGTTACGCGACGGAGTCAGGACAAGGCGATCGAGGAGTTCGGCGAAGCGATTCATGGCGGTGAGAACCGCGTCAGCGCTGCGTTGACGATTGTTCGTTCCATCAGCTCAATCGCCCTCATCCTCGTAGCCGACGAGATGCAGCGGCCGCGCGGCGATGCCTTCGAGTTCGCACCAGCGCACCAGGGCCTCCTCGCGGCCATGCGTCACCCAGATTTCTCCGGCGCCGGTCTCCCTGATCGTGGCGGTCAGCTCGTCCCAGTCGGCGTGGTCGGAAATGATCAGCGGCAGTTCGACGCCGCCCTGCTTGGCGCGCTGGCGGATGCGCATCCAGCCGGACGCAAAGCACGAGATCGGATCGGGAAAGCGTCGCGCCCAGCGGTCGGCGAAGGCCGAGGGCGGGCCAACGACGATGGCCCCGGTGAAGTCGTCCTTACCACCGCTTTCGACGGTCGCCGGCTCCAGCGTCCCGAGGTCGATGCCCTGGCTCTGATAGTAGTCGCTGAGCTTGGCCAGCGCGCCGTGGATGTAGATTGGCTTGTCGTAGCCGGCGTCGCGCAGCAACCGCATGACGCGCTGCGCCTTGCCGAGCGCATAGGCGCCGACCAGATGCGCGCGTTCGGGAAACTGCGCCGTCGATTTCAGCAGGCGGGCGATCTCTTCGGTATCGGGCGGGTGACGGAACACCGGCAGGCCGAAAGTCGCCTCGGTGATGAACACGTCGCACTTGACCGGTTCGAACGGCTCGCAAGTCGCGTCCCTATGGCGCTTGTAGTCGCCCGAAGCGACGATGCATGAGCCCTGATGCACGACCTCGATCTGCGCCGAGCCCAGCACATGGCCGGCCGGATGGAAGGTTACGGTGACGCCGTTCAGCGCAATCGCCTCGCCAAGTGCTGCCGCTTGCGTCGTCCCGGCAAAGTCCTCGCCGTAGCGCAGCCCCATAATGTCAAGCGTCTGTTGTGTGGCCAGCACCGAGCGGTGGCCTGAACGGGCATGGTCGGAATGGCCGTGCGTGATTAGCGCCCGGTTGACCGGCCGCACCGGGTCGATGAAGAAATCGCCGGGTGGGCAATAGAGACCCTCGGGCCGGGGATGAAGCAGGTCACTGGCGCGCATGGCTCCAAGATAGTTGCTAATTGCGGCGCGGGAAGCCTGTTGCAAGTGACTGCTGACTCGGCTTACAGGCAACTGTCGGCGGGACGTCTATCGTGAAACCGCATCAGGCCTCGTCGGCGATCATTTTCGTTCACCTGCGCCACACGTGGCGGCGGCTGCGAAAAAAGTCCGATTCGAATGCCCGAAAGGGCAGGACACCGACACGGAGGACGTTGCATGCGCTGGAACTTGGTGGTCTTGGCATCTTGCCTGGCAATAGCCGGTTGCATCGGCACCTCGATTGCCGAGCGACAGGACGCGAATGTCCAGTCCTCGCTGCAATATGACAGCGTGCCCTGCAATCAATTGCTGGCGCAACGCAACCGGCTGGCACAGCAATACCGCCTTCCACAGGATGCCAAGCCGTCCTTCTCCGATACCGGGGTGGGCCTCGGCCCGTTCATGCCGGACGCCCGTTCCAAGGCCCAGCGAGAGGTCGAACAGGCGAGCGGCCGGATCGATGCCATGAACCGGTCGATCGCCCGCCGCGAATGTGGCAAGCCGGCCAAGCAGACCAAGCTTGGCCTGCCGGGTTAGCGCATGATCCCGGAAATCGGAATCGATTTCCGGGAAGGATCATGCGTCGATTCAAAAAATGTTAAAGCGTCCTTTGCGCGTTCAATTGGACGCGCGGCGCTCTAATACCCCGCGTCGCGATCCACCACGTTCTCGAGCTTCCCGCCGCGCTCGAAGGCGGCCATCTGGCGCAGCATAATCGGCACCAGATGCACGGGGTCGGAGGTCGCCGCCGCATGCGGCGTCACGAACACTTTCGGGTGGGTCCACAGCCGGCTGGTCTTCGGCAGCGGCTCGACCTCGAACACGTCGAGGCTCGCTTCCTTGAGTGTGCCGTCCTCCAGCGCACGCAGAATGTCGGCGTCCTTCTGCAACTTGCCGCGCCCGGCATTGATCAGCACCGAGCCGCCGAGGCCGTTGCGTTTCCTCAATTCCTTCAGCACGCCGTAATTGATCACGCCTTGCGTCTGCGGCGTGAGTGGCAAAAGCACCACCAGAATGTCGGTGGCGTTGAGGAAGGGGACCAATCCGGCCTCGCCTGCATAGGTCGAAACGCCGTTCATCGGCCGCTCGCTGCGCGACCAGCCATTGACCGCAAAGCCGAGCGACAAAAGCACCGACGCCGCCGCGCGGCCAAGTGTGCCGAGCCCCATGATTCCGACGGAGATGTCGCCGGCCGGTCGCTGCGGTGGCTCGTGCCAGATCTTCTTTTGCTGCTGCGACCGGTAGAGCATGCCCTGGCGATGGTGATCGAGCACCCGCCAGACGACGTATTCGGTCATGTACTGGGTCAGGTTGTCGGCCACGACCTTGACGATCGGCACGTCGGGCAAAGTGGGATCGGCGAAGATGTGGTCGACGCCGGCGCCGATCGAAAAGACAGCGCGCAGATTGGGCAGCGACGACAGAAGGTTGGGTCGCTGCTTCCACACCACCGCATAGGTGATCGAGGGATCGCTGGCGCCGTCCGGCTCGAGCACCACCTCGCGTTCCGCCGACAAGAGTTCGCGCCAACGGCCTGGATGGATACCGGTGAGGGCAAGCAGGATACGGCCTTTTTCCATTGCGGATTCTATTTCCTTATGCGGTACAGGCTACTCGCTGACGATGCCGACCGGCGCCGTTTCGATCCTGAATGCGGCCGAGATCAGCGCCTTGGTATAGTCGGTCTGCGGCCGTTCGAAAATCTGTTCGGATGGGCCGGCTTCGACGATCCTGCCATTGCGCATGACGATGACGTCGTTGGCAAGCGCGCGGATGACCTTCAGGTCGTGGCTGATGAACAGATAGGCGAGGTCGTGCTTCGCCTGCAGGTTGCGCAGAAGATCGACCACCTGCGCCTGCACGCTCATGTCGAGCGCCGAGGTCGGCTCGTCCAGCATGACGAAGCGCGGGTTGAGCACCATGGCGCGGGCGATGGCGATGCGCTGGCGCTGGCCGCCGGAAAACTCGTGCGGATAGCGATTGCCCGTGGCGGGATCGAGCCCGACTTCCCCGAGCACTTCGACGATGCGCTTGTCGCGCTCATCGTGCGACAGCTTCGGCTCGTGGATCTCCAGCCCTTCCTCGATGATCTCGGAGACCGACATGCGCGGGCTCAACGACCCGAACGGATCCTGGAAGACGATCTGCAGCTCGCGCCGCAGCGGCCGCATGGCATTGAATGACAGTTCATTGATATCGCGCCCGTTGAACCGAATGGTCCCGGTCGACGAGATCATCCTGGCCAGCGCCAGGCCGAGCGTCGTCTTGCCAGAGCCGGATTCGCCGACGACGCCGAGCGTCTGGCCGGCGCGCACGGTGACGTCGATGCCGTCCACCGCCTTCACATTGTCGACGGTGCGCCGGAAAAAGCCCTTCTTGATCGGAAACCAGACTTTTATGTCCTGGCCGGTCATCACAGGCTTGGCGGCAGCGTTGGCGGCGGGCGGTTTGCCCTTCGGTTCGGCGGCCAGCAGATGCCGCGTATAGGTGTGCTGCGGGTTGGCGAAGATATCTTTCGTCGGTCCGGTCTCGACGATCTTGCCCTTGGTCATCACGCAGACCCGGTCGGCGATCTTTCTGACGATGCCGAGATCGTGGGTGATGAACAGCATCGACATGCCCTTGCGGCTCTTCAGCTCCGCAAGCAGTTCGAGGATCTGCGCTTGCACGGTGACGTCGAGTGCCGTCGTCGGTTCGTCGGCGATCAGCAGTTCCGGTTCGTTGGCCAGTGCCATGGCGATCATGACGCGCTGGCGCTGGCCGCCGGAAAGCTGGTGCGGATAGGCGTCGAGCCGTTTCTCCGGCTCGCGGATACCGACCTCGTTGAGCAGCTCCAGGGTGCGCGCCCTGGCTTGGCGGTCGCCCAGGCCCTGGTGCAGCGCCAGCACCTCGATGATCTGCTGCTCGATCGTGTGCAGCGGATTGAGCGAGGTCATCGGCTCCTGGAAGATCATGGTGATCTTGTTGCCGCGCACGCGGCGCAATGCCTTCTCGTCGGTGGCGAGCAGGTCGGCGCCCTGGAACAGGATCTTTCCTGATGGATGGCTGGCAGCCGGATAAGGCAGCAGCTTCAGCACCGACAGCGCCGAGACCGACTTGCCGGAGCCGGATTCGCCGACCAGCGCCACCGTCTCGCCCTTGGCGATGTCGAAGGAGATGTGGTCGACGGCCATCGACTGGCGGCCCTCCTGCGCGAAGGCGACGCTGAGATCGCGCACGGAGAGGAGAGGGGCTTCGCTCATCTGAACGTCTTGCGCGGATCGAAAGCGTCGCGGGTCGCTTCGCCGACGAAGACCAGCAGCGACAGCATCAGCGAGATGACGACGAAGCCGGAAATGCCCAGCCATGGCGCGTTGAGGTTGCGCTGCGCCTGCTTCAGGAGCTCGCCCAGCGACGCCGAGCCGGGCGGCAGGCCGAAGCCAAGGTAGTCGAGCGAGGTCAGCGTCGAGATCGAGCCGCTGAGCAGAAAGGGCAGGAAGGTCAGCGTCGCCACCATGGCGTTTGGCAACAGATGCCGGAACATGATGGTGCCATTGGGTACGCCGAGCGCGCGGGCGGCGTTGACATATTCGAAGTTGCGGGCGCGCAGGAACTCGGCCCGCACCACGCCGACCAGCGCCACCCAGGAGAACAGCAGCATCAGTCCAAGCAGGATGAAGAAGCCGGGCGGCAGGATGGCGGCGACGATCAGCAAGAGATAAAGCACCGGGATCGCCGACCAGATCTCTATGAAGCGCTGGAACAGAAGGTCGGTCCAGCCGCCGAAATAGCCCTGCAATGCCCCGGCCGTCACGCCGATCAGCGCCGAGCCGGCGGTGAGGATCAGGCCGAACAGCACCGAGACCCTGAACCCGTAAATAACGCGCGCCAGCACGTCGCGGGCCTGGTCGTCGGTGCCCAGCCAGTTCCAGTTGCCGACGGCGCAATTGGGGTCGGCGGTACCTTGCGGATACTGGTTGCAGCGTGTCTTGACGTCATAGAGCCAGGACGGCTTGGTGGGCGCCGCCTCGGGGATCGCGTTGTTGACGGTCCGGTAGGAGTAGCGGACCGGCGGCCAGATCATCCAGCCATGGGCATTGATCTCGTCCTGGATGACCGGGTCACGATAGTCGGTGACCGCATAAAAGCCGCCGAACTTCTCCTCGGGATAAGCGACCAGGACCGGAAACAGGATCTCGCCCTTGTAGGAAACGAGGACCGGCTTGTCGTTGGCGATCCATTCGGAAAACAGCGACAGCACGAAAAGCACGAGAAAGATCCACAACGACCAATAGCCGCGCCGGTTGGCCCTAAAATTCTGCAGGCGCCGCTGGTTGAGCGGCGACAGCCAGGGCCGGGCAATCCGGTCCGGCGCCGTTTCGGCTGCGGCCCCGGCCATCAGACGTCTCTCCGCTCGAAGTCGATGCGCGGGTCGACCCAGGTATAGATCAGGTCGGACAGGAGCCCGACGATCAGGCCAAGCAGCGAGAAGATGTAGAGATTGGCGAACACCACCGGGTAGTCGCGCTCGACCACCGACCTGAAACCGAGCAGGCCGAGGCCGTCGAGTGAAAAGATGTTCTCGATCAGCAGCGAGCCGGTGAAGAAGGCCGAGATGAAGGCGCCGGGAAAGCCGGCAACGACGATCAGCATGGCGTTGCGAAAGACGTGTCCATAGAGAACCTGCCGTTCCGATAGGCCCTTGGCGCGCGCGGTCACCACATATTGCTTGCGGATTTCCTCGAGGAACGAATTCTTGGTCAGCAGCGTCGTGGTGGCGAAGGCGGACAGCACCAGCGCCGTCAGCGGCAAGGTCATGTGCCAGAGATAGTCGAAGATCCGCGCCGGCCAGGACAGCTGGTCCCAATTGTCGGAGGTGATGCCGCGCAGCGGAAACCAGTCGTAGAAGGATCCGCCGGCAAACAGCACCATCAGCAGGATGCCGAACAGGAAGCCCGGAATGGCGTAGCCGACAATGACGACGCCGCTGGTCCATACGTCGAATGCCGAGCCGTCCTTGACTGCCTTGCGGATGCCGAGCGGGATCGAGATCAGGTAGGACAGCAGCGTGATCCACAGCCCGATCGAGATCGATACCGGCATCTTCTCCAGGATCAGATCGATCACCGAGATGTCACGGAAATAGCTGTCGCCGAAATCGAACCGGATATAGTTCCACAGCATCATGCCGAAGCGCTCGAGCGGTGGCTTGTCGAAGCCGAACTGCTTTTCCAGCTTGGCGATGAATTCGGGGTCGAGCCCCTGCGCGCCGCGATATTTCGAACCGACGTCGCCGGCCACGTCGAAATTGCTGGCGCCGGCGTCGCCACCGCCACCGCCAAGGCGATCGCTGCCGCCCTGGTTGGTCAGCCTGGCGATGACCTGCTCGACAGGCCCGCCCGGCGCGAACTGGATGACGGCGAAGGACACCGCCATGATGCCGAACAGGGTCGGGATCATCAGCAGGATGCGGCGCAGGATATAGGCGCCCATCAGATGTTGTCTTCCTTGAGGGAGATCATTGTGTCTGGAGATGCCGCCAAGGCAATCGCCTCGAACCAATTTTCGAAACTGGCGCCGCCCCTCATTGTCCGGCCGGACATTTCTCCCCGTATAGTGACGGGGAGAAAGGGGCTGGCCGCAATCTCGGCGCTTTTATCGCCACGCTTGTGATTGGCGAAACCCTCGATGGAAGCGCCCCTCTCCCCGTCGCTATACGGGGAGAGGATGCCGGCAGGCAGGTGAGGGGCGGCGCCAACGCCCGCAAGAAGTTTAGGCTTTGCCAATCTTTGCCGCCTTGTCCTTGTCGAACCACCACAGCGCCTCGACCGGAAAGCCGAAATCAGGCTTCTGCTCGGGAAAGCCGAACATGTCCCAATAGGCTACTCGGTGATTCGCGAGATAATATGTTGGAATCCAGTCTAGGCGCGCGCGCAAGACCCGATCGAGTGCTTTGAGCGCCGTGACCAGTTCGATCCGGCTTTGCGCCTTGCCGGCTGCCTCGATCAGCGCATCGATGGCCTTGCTTTCCGTACCGGGATAGTTGCGCATTCCCGGCGTTTTCGCCATCCGGGAATCATAGAGTATCTCCAGGCCGTCGGCAGTCGGCGTCGCCCCGATCGACCACGCGAGCAGGGTGAAATCGAAGTCGAAATTGCTGTGCCGCTGTTCATACTGCGTCGAATCCACCTGCCGGATAGAAGCGTCGATGCCGATCGTTTTCATGTTCTCGGCCCACGGCGAGAAAAGCCGAACGATGCCATCGTCCTCGGCCAACATTTCCACCCGCAGCCGCTCGCCCTTTTCATTGACGACGAAATTGCCCGCCCGCTTCCAGCCGGCTTCGGCAAGCAGTCTCGAACCCGCGCGCAGCAGCTTACGGTCGTGGCCCGAACCGTCGGAGACAGGCTGCATCACCGCTTCGCCGAAGGTTTCCGGCGGCAGCTCGGCTCGAAACGGCTCCAACAGGGCCAATTCCTCGGCCGAGGGCAGGCCCTCGGCCTTGTAATCCGACCGTTCGAAGTTGGATTGCGAGCGCTCGTAGGCGCCGTAAAACAAAACCCGCTTGGTCCATTCGAAATCGAAGCAATTGGCAATCGCTCGTCTGACGCGCACATCGCGGAATTGCGGACGACGCTGGTTCAGCGCGACAGCCTGCATGGATGGCGTTTTCTCGCCGGGAAATTCGCGTTTGACGACTCTGCCGTCCTTCAGCGCCGGGAAGTCGTAACCGGTCGCCCATACGCGCGAGGTAAATTCCTCGCGAAAATGCGTGTCCCCCTTTTTCAAGGCTTCGAACGCTGCCTGGCGATTGATGTAAAAGTCGATACGGATGCGGTCAAAATTATAGAGGCCGCGGTTCACGGCCAGATCCCTGCCCCAATAGTCGGCGACGCGTTCATATTCGACGGTCTGCCCGGCGGCCACGCGCCCTATTTTATATGGTCCGGAGCTGAGCGGCGGTTTCATCGTCGAGGCATCGAAATCATTGACCGTATAAAAGGCTTTGGACACGATCGGCATTGCGACGATCGCAAGGATATTCTGCGCGGATTGTTTGCCGTTGAAGGTAAGGTCGAGGGTAACCGGATCGACCGCCACCGCTTCCGTCATATGCCGCAACACCTGGGAGAGGTTCGGGTGGCCCTTGTCCTTGTAAAGCTTCAATGCGAAGGCGACGTCCTCCGCCGTCAGTGGCGAGCCGTCGTGGAAGCGCGCTTGCGGTCGCAGGCTGAAGCGGAAGCCATTGCGGTCCGGCGATAAGGTGACGGACTCGGCAAGCCGGCCATAGACCGCATCCGGCTCATCGAGTGCGCTTGCCATCAGCGAATCGAAACAGAGTTCGGTGCGCGGCGGCGATTCGCCCCTCAACACCAGGGAATTCAGCGTGTTGAACGTCAGGAAGCTCTGATTGAAGATGGAGTTCGGCGGTGCGAAATTCATCTGGCCGCCCTCGGCGGCGTCCGGATTGACATAGTCGAAATGTGTGAAACCTGGGGAATATTTGAGGTCGCCGAAGGCCGACAGCCCGTGCAGCTTGACGCCGGTCGCGATGGCGGCGAAGGCCCGGCCGGGCAGCAAAGCTGCCGCCGTGGCCGCGGCGCCCAGGGCCAGAAAGTCGCGGCGGGCCAGAGGAGCGCGGCGGGGGAGCGCCGTCATCAATTGCCACTCTTGTATTTTGCCGCCAGCGCCTTTTCCTTGTCCGGGTCGATCCACCAGGAATTCTGGTCGACGCCGCTATAGGCCGGTTGCTTCTCCGGGATGCCGAATTTGTTCCAGTAGGCGATACGAATTTTTCCCAAGTGCCACTGTGGGATCATGTAGTAGTTCCAGAGCAGCACCCGGTCCAGTGCGTGGGTGGCCCCTATCAGATCGTCCCGATCGGTGGCAAAGATCACTCGGTCGATGAGGGCGTCGACGATCGGGTTCTTGATCCCTGCCAAATTGCGTGACCCGGATGTATCGGCTGCAGTGGAGCTGAAGAAATCCCGCTGTTCGTTACCCGGCGAATTGGATTGCTGGAAGCCGGCAACCGCCAGCATATCGAAATCGAAGGCGCGGGTCCGGTTCGTGTACTGGCTGTCGTCAACGATGCGCAGCGTGGCATCGATGCCGAGACGTCTGAGATTGTCAATCAAGGGCCCGGCGACGCGTTCGTCTACGGGGTCGTTGCCGAGAAATTCGATCCTGAACGGTTCGCCGGTCTTTTCGTTGACGAGCTTGCCGCCGCGATTGACCCAACCCGCTTGCTTGAAGAGATCATAGGCCTTCCGAAGATTTTCACGCCCCGACTGCGGCGTGGTGTAGACGGGCAGCTTGAACTCCTGGGTGAACAGTTCGGGCGGCAGCTTGTCGCGATATTGCTGCAGGATTTCCAGCTCCTTGCCCTGCGGCAGGCCGCTTGAGGCTAAATCGCCACCTTCGAAATAACTGTCCGTGCGCGTATAGGCGCCGAAGAAGATGGTGCGGTTCATGCTCTCGAAATCATAAGCGTAGGTCAGAGCCTGGCGCACGCGCACGTCCTGAAAGAGCGGCCGGCGCGTGTTCATCACGTAGGCCTGCATGGGTTCCGGCGAGGTTGTGGGATATTCCGCTTTTATGACGTCCCCCGCTTTGATGGCGGGAAAGGTGTACTCGACTGCCCATCTCTGGGCCCGTGACTCAACGCGAAAATCCTCAAAGCCGCCCTTGGTGAAGGCCTGCCAAGAGGCATTGTCGTCGAGAAAGTAGCTGAAACGCCGCCTGTCGAAATTCTCTCGCCCGATCTTCACCGGCAGCTTGGCACCCCAGTAGTCCGGCACGCGCTGCCAGACGATCTCAGTGCCAGGCTTGAAGCTGGCGATCTTGTAGGCGGCCGAGCCGAGCGGCGGCTCCTGCGTCGGCCTGGTGATATCGCGCTTCTTGCCGTTGGCGTCGGTGCCTTCCCACCAGTGCTTCGGCAGCACCACCAGATCGCCGAGGATCTTCGGCAGCTCCCGATTGCCCTTCTGGTCGAAATGGAACTCGACCTCGCGGTCCGAGATCGCGACGGCATCGGTTACGTTCTCGAAATAGCGGCTGTACATCGGGCTGTTGGCCTTCAGCACCTGAAACGACCAGATCACGTCGTCGGTGGTGATCGGCTTGCCGTCGTGCCACTTGGCCCGCAGATCGAGACGGTAGGTCGCCGAGGAATAGTCGTCCGGATGTTTGTAGGCGTCGGAGATCAGCGGATGGCTGACGCTGCCTTCGTCGGTCGCCTGCTCCATCAGCGTGTCATAGAGCAGGCCGCCGCCGAACGGGACGAAGCCGGCGGCGAAGGAACCCTGGACGATATAGGGATTGAAGCTGTCGAACGTGCCGAGCACCACCGAATTTAGGGTGCCGCCCTTCGGCGCGTCCGGATTGACGTAGTCGTAGCGCTGGAAGTTGTTGCCGTATTTGGATTCGCCGATCAGCGACGAGGTGGTGCGCCATTCGTCCGCGAAGGCTGCTTGCAGGCCGCCGGCGAAAGCCGCCACAACCAGCGTCGATCTGAGAAACGTTCGGCCAACCGTCATGCCTTCTCCTCTGCGCGATAGCTGTCAGCCGACAATCTAGTTCATTTGACGCTCAAGAAAACCGCGACAGGTCGCCTTTGTCGCCGCACATGCGCTTTTCCCATTGAAAAAGCCGGGCTGAACCCGGCTTTTTCAAGGAATGTACGATTACAATTGCGTTATTGCGCCGGCGCTGGTGGCGGAGCAGCTGGGGCCGGTGCAGGTGCGGCCGGCGCTGCACCCTCTGCGGGTTTGGCCGGTGCTGCACTTTCTGCCGGTTTGGCCGGCGCCGCGCCTTCGGCGGGCGCGGCGGCATTCTCGGCCGAAGCGCCGGGTGCCGGCGGCGGCTTTGGACTGTCCGACAGCGTGCGCAGATAGGCGATGACGTTGGCGCGGTCCTCGTCCTTCGGCAGGCCGGCGAAGCCCATCGCCGTGCCCTTCACGAGCTTCTTCGGCGAGAGGAGAAAGTGATTGAGGTTGTCATAGGTCCACTTCTCGGCGCCGCCCTTGGAAAACTCTTCCATGCCGGCCGAATAAGCGAAGCCCTCATGCTCGGCGACGGGACGGTCGATTAGGTCCCAGAGATCAGGGCCGACCTTGTTCGGCCCGCCCTTCTCGCCGGAGTGGCAGGCCTGGCACTTCTTGAACACGGCGGCACCCGCCTCGACATTGGCGTTGGCCAGGAGGTCGGCGATCGGCTTGGCTTCTGCAGCGGGGGCTGCCGGGCCGCCCTCGGCAGGCTCCTCGGTCGCCTCGATGGCGAAGCCGGGTTTTTCCGGTGCGGGGGAGGCGAACAGCGCGTCGGACACAATGCCGACCGAGAAGACGACGAACACGGTTCCGAGCAGGCCGCCGATCAGCTTGTTGATTTCGAAAGAGTCCATACGCCCCAGGCTCCCTTTTCCGGCGGACCGATCCGTCCACTCCGTCCGTCGGTAATCGTGAACCACCCCACAAGGCGGTCAAATCGGGCGGAAACTAGGTCTTTTGCTCTGGCGTTGCAACACCTATAAGGGCGCTTCCAGTGAGACCTTTTGCCACTTTTCCCTTCCTCTTTTTCGGACGCTTCATCACCCGATGTCCACGCTCATTCTCATCCCGGCCCGCATGGCCTCGACCCGCCTGCCGGGCAAGCCGCTGGCCGACATCGCCGGCGTCCCAATGATCGTCCATGTCGCCCGCCGCGCTGCCGAAGCCGGGCTCGGCCGGGTGGTGGTCGCCACCGATACCGAAAGCGTGGCCGAAGCGGTGCGCGCGCACGGTTTCGAGGCGGTGATGACGCGCGTCGGCCACGAATCGGGCTCCGACCGCATCTTCGAGGCGCTGGCCACGCTGGACCCCGGGCGTAAGGTCGAAACGATCGTCAATGTGCAAGGCGACCTGCCGACCATCGATCCCGACATCATCAATGCCGCGCTGAGGCCTTTCGAGGATGCGACGGTCGACATCGCCACGCTCGGTATCGAGATCGTCCGCGACGAGGAAAAGACCAACCCGCATGTCGTCAAGATCGTCGGCTCGCCGCTGTCGGAGGCACGGCTGCGGGCGCTCTATTTCACCCGCGCCACGGCACCCTGGGGCGAGGGGCCGCTCTATCACCACATCGGCCTCTATGCCTATCGCCGCTCAGCGCTCGAACGCTTCGTCGCGCTGAAGCCATCGCCGTTGGAACGGCGCGAGAAGCTCGAGCAGTTGCGGGCGCTGGAGGCCGGCATGCGCATCGACGCCGAGATTGTGCAGTCGGCGCCGTTCGGCGTCGACACGCCGGACGATCTCGAACGCGCCAGAACCCTCCTTTCAACCTGAAACATCCGGTCAACCTGAGAATGCCTGAAAAAACCAACAGAATAGCCTTCCAGGGCGAGCCGGGCGCCAATTCCGACACTGCCTGCCGCAACATGTTCCCTGATATGGAGCCGTTGCCGTGTCCGACCTTCGAGGATGCCTTCAATGCGGTCGAGACCGGCAAGGCCGACCTCGCCATGATCCCGATCGAGAACACGATTGCCGGGCGCGTCGCCGACATCCACCACCTCCTACCGGAATCGAAGCTGCACATCGTCGGCGAATATTTCCTGCCGATCCATTTCCAGCTGATGGTCTTGCGGGGCGTCAGGCGCGACGAGATCATGACCGTGCACAGCCACATCCATGCGCTCGGCCAGTGCCGCAAATACATCCGCAAGAACGGCTGGAAGCCGGTGGTCGCCGGCGACACGGCGGGTGCCGCCAAGCTGATCGCCGAGCTGAAGGACCGCACCATGGCGGCGCTGGCGCCGGCCTTGGCCGCGACGCTCTACGGGCTCGACATCATCGAGGAGAATGTCGAGGACACCGACAGCAACGTCACCCGTTTCGTCGTGCTGACCAAGAACAGGCAGTGGGCACAACGCCCTTCCGCCGAAGCCAGGATGATGACGACGTTCATCTTCCGCGTCCGCAACGTGCCGGCCGCGCTCTACAAGGCGATGGGCGGCTTTGCCACCAACGGCATCAACATGACCAAGCTGGAGAGCTACCAGCTCGGCGCATTCACCGCGACCCTGTTCTATGCCGATATCGAGGGCCATCCCGACGATCCTTTGGTCAAGCTGGCACTCGACGAGCTTGCCTTCTTCTCGCGCGAAATGCGGATCCTTGGCGTCTACCCGGCCAGCGAATCGCGCGAGCAATGGAAAGTGGCGGATTAGCTCCCCCTGCGGCGTCCGGACTTAGCGCCTTGCCAGGTGACGAGCGTCGGGCGACATTCCTGCGATGTGGCTTCTGAAACTGATGCTCGCAGTCGCTGCATTGTATGCGGCCGTTGTCACTGTGGTGTATGTGCTTCAGTCCTGGCTGATCTTTCCGGCCGGCCTTGCGGCGTTCGGACCCGATCTGCCGGCCGGGGCCCGCCATGTCGAACTGGCGACGAAGGACGGCGAGCGCGTCGTTCTGGTGCGCCTGCCGGCAAGGCAGACGCCGGCCACGCCGCGCCCGCTCCTGCTGGGATTCGCCGGCAATGCCTGGAATGCCGACGCACTTGCCCTCATGCTGCACCAGCTTTTCCCAGAACATCAGGTCGCTGCGCTGCACTACCGCGGATATGCGCCGAGCAGCGGAAGCCCGTCGGCCGCCGCCCTGTTCGAGGACGCCCGACGCGCCCACGACCACCTGGCCACCGATGCCAAAGCCGGCATCGTCGCCATCGGCCTTAGCGTCGGCGCTGCGGTTGCGGTCGATCTGGCGGCGGCCCGGCCGTTGCGCGGCATCGTCATGGTTACACCCTTCGATTCGCTGAGAGAACTCGCCGCTCACCACTATCCCTGGCTGCCGGTTCGCCTCTTGCTGCGGCACCGCATGGAGGCGGCAGAATCCCTGCGCGACCTCGATGTGCCCACGGCCGTAATTACCGCCGAAAACGACACCATCGTTCCTGCCGCACGTTCGGCACCTCTGCGCGAGGCTGCCCGTGATCTGCGCAGCCACATCGCCATAGCGGCTGGCCACAACGACCTCTATGGCCATCCCGATTTCGCCGGAGCGCTACGCGCCTCCGTTGCAGCGGTCACGCGCGATTGACGAGCAGTTCCCAGATGTCGGAATTCCGGCTCGACATTCGTCCTTTGGTTGCCTCAATCGAAGAAGGGACGCGACGAGATGAGGAAACTGATCTCAATCGACGACGTCACGCACGATGGCGTCATGCAATCATCCGGAGCCTTCCAATGATCCCCACCATCACCGCCTTTGAACGGTCGCCCGATCGCGGAAGGGGACTGGCGCGTGACATGCGCGTTCGTTGGGCGCTTGAAGAAGTCGGCCAGCCCTACAAGGTTCGTCTTGTTTCGTTCAAAGCGATGAACGAACCCGCGCATCGAGCACTCCATCCTTTCGGACAGATTCCGACCTATGAGGAAGGCGATCTCGCCCTGTTCGAGTCGGGGGCGATCGTACTCCATATCGCCGAGCGCCATGCGGGCCTGTTGCCGGACGATGCGAATGCGCGGGCGCGCGCGATCACATGGATGTTTGCCGCGCTCAACACGGTGGAGCCGCCGATCCTTGAGCGCCAAACCGCCGTGCTCCTGGAGCGCGATGAGACCTGGCACGAACAGCGCCTGCCTACGGTCGAGGATCGCATCCGTGACCGGCTGGGCGAACTTTCCGATCGCCTGGGCGATGCCGACTGGCTCGATGGTGCGTTCAGCGCGGGGGACCTGATGATGGTGCACGTGCTGCTAAGGTTGAGCGGGTCGGGTATACTGGACGAATATCCGAACCTCTTCGCCTATGTCGCCCGGGGCGAAGCCCGGCCGGCCTACAAGCGTGCTTTCGCCGCTCAACTGGCGGTTTTCACTGGCAAGTCACCGACCGGCTGATGAGGGCTGCTATGGGGACGAACTTGCTCGTTCAGAACTCTGATCTTAGGACAGCGGCGCGTAGTCGATCTCGAGAAACGCCTCGACCTCGGGGATCCAGCGGTCGCGGACGAAGGCGATGTGGTCGGGATGGTCGTTGTAACCTGTATAGGCGGCCTGGTCGGCGAACTCCATCGAGAAGCCGAAACGATAATCGTTCTTCGGGCTTACCTGACGCAGCTGCTCGAACTTTTCGACGCCCGGTATCGCAGCCAGTATTTTCGCATCAGCGAGGAATCTTGCCTCCTCGACTGAGCTGTCCTTGTGCTTCAGCCTGAACACCACTGTGTGACGGATCACTTGCTCCCCCTATGAGTTTTTATGCGCTGTCGGCCCAGGCGCGGATGAGGTTATAGGCGATCGCCCCCTTCGGCGGGGTGACCAGGCCGCCCGGATGCTCGCGGGCCAGCATCGAGAGCACCTCGTCGCGAAAGAACCAGCGGCAGTCTTCGAGTTCGTTGAGGTCGGCCTGGATGTCGTCGTTGAGCGGTTCGCCGAAGCAGCCGATCATCAGCGAATAGGGAAACGGCCAGGGCTGGCTGGCATGGTAGACGACGCGGCCAAGCCGGATGCCGGCTTCCTCCAGCGTTTCACGGCGCACCGCCGCCTCGATCGTCTCGCCGGGTTCGATGAAGCCGGCGAGCGCCGAATACATGCCCGGTGCGAAATGCCGGCCGCGGCCAAGCAGGCATTTTTCGCGGGTCGCCGTCAGCATGATCGCCACCGGGTCGGTGCGCGGAAAATGCTCGGTCGCGCAGGCCGGGCAAAGTCGCTTGTAGCCGCCAGCCCGTATTTCGGCTTCGGTGCCGCATTTGCTGCAGAACCGGTGGCTGGCATGCCAGGCGAGCAGCGCTGCTCCTTGCGCCATCGCGCCGGCCGCCGCCTCGTCGATCAGCCCCTGCATATAGACCGAGCGATAGTCTATGGCCTTGATCGACTCCGGCAATTGTTCGGGATCGAGCCCGGCCGGCACGGCGAGCACCGGGCCGCTGTCGGAAAAACCGAGCAGGACGCCATGGTCGAGCGACACCTGGAGCGGCTGGCTTTCCTCGGCGCCGAACCAGGGGTCGAAGCCGCCATCCCTGAGCTTCAGGTAGAGCCGCCCGCCATGCATCAGCAAAAGCCTGACCGAGGGATCGGCGAGCGCCATTTCGACGGAATCGTCGGCGCGGTTTTCCGATTGCCGGTCGATCACATTGCCGGCGAAGCCGACGAACTGGCTCGGCTCGCGCAAGGGCGCGTCAAACAGGCGGATGCTCATGGGAGACTCAAGGTTCAGGATGGACACGGGACAGGCTTATAGCGCCGCCTTTATCTGTTGCGCAAACCGGCGAAGGTCCGAGCGCTGGTAGGGCTCGCGCATGCCGTGCCCCCACACCGGGCCCGGCCAGCCGGGATCGCCTTCCGAGCGGGCGACGACATGGACATGCAACTGGCGCACGACGTTGCCGAGGGCGCCGCTGTTGATCTTGGTGCAGCCGCTCACCCTCTTCAGCGCCTGCGCCACCATATTGGTCTCGAAGGTCAGCATCGCCTGGTCGAGCGGCGTCAAATCGTGGATTTCCTCCACGCCCGGTCGCTGCGGCACCAGAAGCAGCCACGGCCAGCGGCGGTCGTTCATCACCCGCAGCTCGCATAGGCCGAGCCACATCAATTGCTCGCTGTCCGCCTCCAGACGAGCATCCAGCGTAAATCCGGCCTTGAGGCCCGGCAACATCGGCGTTTCCTTCACTTTTGTCATGTTTTTTAGACTTTTGAACGCTAAAGCGGCTGCCGGTGGCCCGCAAGAGGCGGCAAGCGAATCGTTGCTTTGTGACGGCAGTTATGCTAGTGGTTCAGCCATGGTGCTGATTTGCGCCAATGACCCGCCCCGAGGCGAGTTTTCTGTTTCAGCATTCGGCGCCACTCCCGGCTGATTGAATCCTGCGCCCTTGCATTTCATCGCCGGATTGCCGATATGGAAGCGGGAGGTTGGTGGTGGACGGTCCACTCGCCAACCGGGTCAGGTCCGGAAGGAAGCAGCCCTAACGAGCCCGGAACGGGTCATTGTTCCAGCCTCCCACCTCTTCGCCTTTCTCCCGCGACATTGACGGCGCCAAGCCCTGCGGGCGAAACTATGCGCAGGAATCGGCCGCCTGCAGGCGCGGCCCTTGGAGCTTTACGGGCGAATGAGCGAAGCCGGAAATTCGGGAACGGAAAAGGCAGTCGCCTATCGCGTTCTGGCGCGCAAATACCGTCCTGCTAATTTTTCCGAACTGATCGGCCAGGAGCCGATGGTTCGCACCCTCACCAATGCTTTCGCCACCGGCCGCATCGCCCAGGCCTGGATGCTGACCGGTGTGCGCGGTGTCGGCAAGACGACGACGGCGCGCATTCTGGCGCGGGCGCTCAACTACAAGACCGCCACCGTCGACCAGCCTTCGGTCGACCTTGCCGTGCTGGGCGAGCATTGCCAAGCGATCATGGAAGGCCGCCATGTCGACGTCATCGAGATGGACGCCGCCTCGCATACCGGCATCGACGACATCAGAGACATCATCGAGCGCGTGCGTTACGCCCCGGTGTCGGCGCGCTACAAGGTCTACATCATCGACGAAGTGCACATGCTCTCGACCCAGGCCTTCAACGGCCTGCTGAAGACGCTGGAAGAGCCGCCGCCGCACGTCAAATTCATCTTCGCCACCACCGAAATCAGAAAAGTTCCGATCACCGTTCTGTCGCGTTGCCAGCGCTTCGACCTCAGGCGTATCGATGCCGGCACGCTGGTCGCGCATCTGTCCTCGATCGCCGGCAAAGAAGGCATTGCGGTCGACGACAACGCACTGGCGATGATCGCCCGTGCGGCCGAAGGATCGGCGCGCGATTCGCTGTCCATTCTCGACCAGGCGATCGCCCATGGCAGCGGCGCTGTCAGCGCCGAAGCGGTACGCGCCATGCTCGGGCTCGCCGACCGCGCCCGCATCGTCGACCTGTTCGAACATGTCATGAAAGGCGATGTGGCGTCCGCAGTGGCCGAGTTCCGCAACCAGTACGATACCGGCGCCGATCCGGCCGCGGTGCTGACCGACTTGGCCGAGTTCAACCACCTCGTCACCCGGTTGCGCTTCGTGCCGACGGCCCTTGAGGACGCGTCGCTGTCGGAGGACGAGCGCCGGCGCGGCGCCGATTTCGCCAAGGCGCTGTCGGTCAGGGTGCTGTCGCGGACCTGGCAAATGCTGTTGAAAGGCATTCCCGAGGTGCAGTCCTCCAACCGGCCGGTCAGTGCCGCCGAAATGGTGCTGATCCGGCTGGCGCATGCCGCCGACCTGCCGACACTGGACGAGGCGCTGAAATCGCTGGAGAGCGGAGCGTCGGTGCCCAACGGCGCGCCACGCGCGAATGGTGCGCCCGCAAGCTCTGTCGTCGCAAATCCCGGCCCAGCAAGTCCCGGAAATGGCGGCGCCAGCGCTGTGGCGCAGACGCGAATGCCGACGGCCAATGGCGGCGCGCAGACCATGCGGCTGGTCGAACCCGCGCCGATGCCTGCAGCCTTCGTTCCGGAGCCGGTTGCGGATGCGCCGCCGGTGCCGGTGAAATCGCTGGCCGACATCGTCGCGCTTGCCGACGCCCAGCGCGATATGGCCTTCAAGGTGCTGGTGAAGCGCTGCGTGCGCCTGGTGCGCATCGAGCCCGGCCGCATCGACGTCAGCCTGACCGATGATGCGCCGAAGATGCTGCTCAACGACCTGACCGCCAAATTGCGCGCCTGGACCGGCCGCAGCTGGCTGGTGTCGCTGTCGAAGGAAGAGGGCGGCCAGACGCTGGCCGAGATGGAATCGACCAAACGCGAAAGCGCCCTCCTCGACGCCAAGAGCGACCCGACCGTCGCCGCCATCCTGGCGCGTTTTCCCGGCGCCAAGATCATCGACGTGCGCATTCCCGACGCACCGGAAGCCGATGCGGTGGAGGCAGAGCTTCCGATCGAGCCGGCGACAGACGAAGACGAAACCTAAAGCATGATCCCGAAAAGTGGGAGCCGGTTTTCGGAGAAGATCATGCTCAACCAAAGATACACGATCAATCGTAGAGGACCAAGCGATGAAAGATCTTCTCGGCCTGATGGGCAAGGCGAAAGAAATGCAGGCCAAGTTCCAGGCCATGCAGGACGAGATCGCCACGCTGGAAGCCACCGGACAGGCCGGCGGCGGCCTGGTCAGCGTGACGCTGACCGGCAAATTCGAGATGAAGGCGCTGAAGATCGACCCGTCTCTGTTCAAGGAGGAGGAGGTCGAGATTCTGGAGGATCTGCTTCTCGCCGCCCACAATGACGCAAGGGCGAAGGTCGAGCAGATGATGCAGGAAAAGACCCAGGCACTGACCGCAGGACTGCCGATACCGCCGGGAATGAAGCTGCCGTTCTAAGGTGTTGATAGCTATGCCGGTCGACTGAACCCATTGCTCGAGCCTTGGGAAGGCTCCCTCCTGGTATCCTAGGATAGGACCCATGCCGTTATAGTGGCCATGGAGTGCTGTGCCGCGATTCGGCGGTCGCTTGCTCCACCGGTGTGTCCATTAGGCAACTCCGCGCACTTAATAACGCTTTAGCCATCTTTTTGCCTGAAAGTGTCTCATTCTTGCCGCAACCAGGGGCGGGCTGGCGACAGAATGAGGGGATATCTTTGATCGCGACCCGATGGAAGACGCCGTTATTGCTCGGCGTCATCACCTCTCCGCTGTTCTTGGCCGCTTGCAGTCAGACCACCTCGCACAGCCTGTCGGTGGCCAGCCTGACCGATGCCGCCAGGTCCTGGCCCTACCGTCATACACTGAAGGACAAGGAGTGCCTCAAGCGCGCGATGTTCTTCGAATCCAACCGGTCGAGCCGTGACGGCATGATTGCCGTCGGCACGGTGGTCATGAACCGGCTGCGTTCCGGCAAGCACGGCAACACCATCTGCCAGGTGGTCGGCGAGCGCGGCCAGTTCGCACCGGGCGTGATGACACGGCAGATGAATTCGAAGGCGATGCCCGACGTCGAGGAGGCCGCCGAGGCGGTGCTCAGGGGCGAGCGCAAGGCCAAGCTGAAGAACACGATGTTTTTTCACACCGCCGGCCTGCGTTTCCCCTACAAGAACATGCACTACACCATGGTTGCCGGCGGCAACGCCTTCTATGAAAAGCGCGGCCGGAACTGGAAACCGTTGCCGGACGAGCCGACGGTCGCGGTGGCACAGTCCACGCCGCGGGGGTCGGCGCGCGCAGCGCCTGTGACGCTCGTGGCCTCCGCCGCTCCGGTCGCCAAGGCAAAATTCGCCAAGGCAACCTATGTGACCGCGGTCGCAACGCAACCGGCAAAGGCTACTCTGGAGAAGGCGACGCCAGAGAAGGCGACCCTTGTGGCGATGCAAGAGCCGATGCAGGAGCCGGACGCGGCCCGTTTTGGCGGCACTGCCGGTGCGCAACCTGTCACGTCATTCCCGGCGGCGCCGGCCGAGCCGACGATGTCGTTTGAATCGACACCCGAGAACACCGACGCCATCGGTGCGATGATCGCCGGCCAGAGCCGGCCGCTGGAAGCATACTGACGGCAGCAGCATCCATACGCGCTGAACAGACCGCTCGCCCGCAGAACTGTTCCAAAGCGTGCGGAAAAATCATAAACCGATGCGATGTCGAAGCGAATCGCCGGTCCCGAGATCGAACGCCTGATCCAGCTTCTGGCCAAGGTGCCGGGGCTCGGGCCCCGTTCGGCCAGGCGGGCAGCACTTCACCTCATCAAAAAGAAGGAGCAGTTGCTGTCGCCGCTCGCCGCCGCCATGGGCGAGGCGGTCGACAAGGTGCGCATCTGCTCGACCTGCGGCAATGTCGATACGTCCGACCCATGCATGATCTGCACCGATCCGCGCCGCGACGCCGGCACGCTGATCGTCGTCGAGGACGTGGCCGACCTGTGGGCGCTGGAGCGGGCGGCCGCCATGAATGTCCGCTACCACGTGCTCGGCGGCTCGCTGTCGCCGCTCGACGGCGTCGGCCCCGAGCAGCTCAACATCCGATCGCTGGTCGACCGTGTCGCCGGCGGCGAGGTCAAGGAGGTGATCCTCGCCGTCAACGCCACGGTGGAGGGCCAGACCACCGCGCATTATCTCACCGACCAATTGTCCGGCTTCGACATCAAAGTAACGCGGCTGGCGCATGGCGTGCCGGTCGGGGGCGAACTCGATTATCTTGACGAAGGCACGCTGGCCGCGGCGCTGCGCTCGCGGACGGCGTTTTGAAGTGGCTGGCGGGAAGGATGCTTCTGAGATGACTGCGAAGGAACGCTGCCCTTGCATACTCTGCATTGTATTTCTGTTGGCCGCACTGATCGGCCTCCTCCCCACCCCTGCTTCCGCAGCAAAAATCGACGACCAATTCCGCGCCTGGCTGCGAGGCGATCTCTGGCCCGAGGCGAACGCGAAAGGCATCTCCAGAAAAACCTTCGATGCCGCCTTCGACGGCGTCAAACCGAACCTGAAACTGCCCGACCTGGTTATGCCGGGCAAAAAGGCGACGACGCCGCAGAAGCAGCATCAGGCGGAGTTCGGTTCGCCCGGCGCCTATTTCGCCGAAAAGACGGTTCGCGCCGTAACCGCCGGTGGCCGCACGCGCAAGGCGGCCAATGCCAGGACCATTGCCGCGATCGAGAAGCGCTACGGCGTGCCGGGCGAGGTGCTGCTGGCGATCTGGGGCCGCGAGAGCGGCTTCGGCGCGGCGAAGATGCCTTACGACGCTTTCGAAGTGCTGGGCACCAAGGCGTTCATGGCGGCCAGGAAGGACTTCTTTCGCACCGAGCTTATGGCAGCACTCGAGATCGTCGAGCGTGGGCTGGCCCCGGTCGGCGCGATGAAATCGTCCTGGGCAGGCGCGCTCGGCCAGCCGCAGTTCATGCCGAGTTCGTTCCTGAACCATGCCGTCGATTTCGATGGCGACGGTCGGGCCGATATCTGGAATTCGGTGCCGGACACGCTGGCCTCGGTCGCCAACTATCTCGTCCACCATGGCTGGGTGAAGGGTCGCGGCTGGGGCTTCGAGGTGACTGTACCGGAAGCGGTCTCCTGTTCGCTCGAAGGTCCGGACCAGGGCAAGAGGATTTCCGAGTGGGCTGATATGGGCATCAAGCGTGTCGCGGCAGGATCGTTTCCGGCGCGTGAGCTGAAGGCTGAAGGCTTTCTTTTGATGCCGGCCGGGCGCAGCGGTCCGGCCTTCATCGTCACGCCCAATTTCTACGTGCTGAAGCAATACAACACCAGCGATCTGTATGCCCTGTTCATCGGCCACGGCGCCGACCGCATCGCCCGTGGCGACAGCAATTTTTCAGGGCGCTGGGGCGCGGTCGGCGGGCTCCACAGGTCGGACATCGCCACCCTGCAGCGGGCCCTGGAGGCCGAGGGCTATGATGTCGGCAGTGCCGACGGCCTGCCCGGCTTCAAGACCCGCCGCTCGATCGGTAAGTGGCAGGCCAGGAACAGTCGAGCCGCCACCTGTTTTCCCGATGCCGACCTGGTCACCGCATTGAAATAGCTCACCCCCCGGGGTTCGTTCCCGGCGGTGGCGGCTGGCTGATCTGGTCCAACCAACAGCTTTGCAAATGCTCGTTGCCGCGCTTGAAACCGCCGGATATGGTGAGGCGGAACTGGATAAAAGTTGCCAAGACAACCGGTTCTGGGATCACCGTTGATTTGGCAAGAGAACGCCACAAGCCTGGGCCGGGAACTCAGGTCAACAAAACAGGGAACAATCAAAATGATGATGGAAAAGTTTGCTCTACGCTCCCGCTTCTTGCTCGCGGGCGCAGCCATGTCCGCGCTGCTTCTGGCCGGCGCGCCGGCCTTTGCGGTCACGCCCGCCGACACGCTGGTCGAGGGTTTCGCCATCGACGACATCATCTCCATGGATCCGGGCGAGGCGTTCGAGCTGTCGACCGCCGAGGTCACCGGCAACACCTACGATCTTCTTGTCCGCCTCGATCTCAGCGATCCCTCCAAGGTCAAGGGCGATCTCGCCGAAAGCTGGAGCGTCTCAGACGACGGCCTGACCTACACTTTCAAGCTCAAGCCCGGCCTGAAATTTGCCTCGGGCAACCCGATCACGGCGGCGGACGTCGCCTATTCGTTCGAGCGCGCCATCAAGCTCGACAAGAGCCCGGCCTTTATCATCGGGCAGTTCGGCATCAACGGCGACAACGTCACTGAGAAGGCCAAGGCCATCGATGACACGACGTTCCAGTTCACGGTCGACAAGGCCTATGCGCCGAGCTTCGTCTTGAACTGTCTGTCGGCAACCGTCGCCTCGGTCGTCGACTCCAAGCTGGTCAAGGAGCATGTCGCGGCGGTGACGCCGAGTGCCGACTACAAATACGACAATGACTTCGGCAACGCGTGGCTGAAGACCGGCTATGCCGGCTCCGGCGCCTTCAAGCTGCGCGAATGGCGGGCCAACGAGGTCGTCGTCATGGAGCGCAACGACAATTATCACGGCGAAAAGGCCAAGCTTGCCCGCGTCATCTATCGCAACATGAAGGAAAGCTCGGGTCAGCGCCTGGCGCTGGAAGCCGGCGACATCGACGTCGCCCGCAATCTCGAGCCGAACGATCTCGACGCCATCGCCAAGAACGCCGATCTCACCACCACCAGCGCACCGAAGGGCACGGTCTTCTACATCAGCCTCAATCAGAAGAACCCGAACCTCGCCAAGCCCGAGGTTCGCCAGGCCTTCAAATATCTTGTCGACTACGATGCCTTGAGCTCGACCATCCTCAAGGGCATTGGCGAGATCCACCAGACCTTCCTGCCGAAAGGCGTGCTCGGCGAGCTGGACGAGAATCCGTTCAAATTGGACGTCGCCAAGGCCAAGGAACTGCTTGCCAAGGCTGGCTTGGCCGACGGCTTCAGCGTCACCATGGACGTACGCAACACCCAGCCGGTGACCGGCATGGCGGAATCGTTCCAGCAGACGCTGGGACAGGCCGGCATCAAGCTGGAGATCATTCCCGGCGACGGCAAGCAGACGCTGACCAAATACCGCGCCCGCAACCACGATATCTATATCGGCCAGTGGGGCCAGGATTATTTTGATCCGAACTCCAATGCGCAGACCTTCGCCAGCAACCCGGACAATTCGGATGAAGGCAAGACCAAGACCCTGGCCTGGCGCAACGCCTGGGACATCCCGGAATTAACCAAAGAGACCGAGGCTGCTCTGCTCGAGAAGGATGCGGCCAAGCGCGCCGCAATGTACCAGGATCTGCAGAAGAAGGTCCTCGAAACCAGTCCTTTCATCATCATCCACCAGCAGCTGGAAGTGGCTGGCCTGCGCAAGAACCTCAAGGGCTTTGCGCTCGGCCCGAGCTTCGACACCAACTTCGTCGGCCAGATATCCAAGGAGTGATATCGGCGGACTTGCCGCATGAGCACTGTTGAAAGCGAAGCGACGGCAGGGCGCGGCAGCGCCCGTGCTGTCGCTGTCGCGTCGGTGATCGCCCGCTTCCTGGTCATCGCCATAACCACCTATCTCGGTCTTCTTGCGGTGACCTTCTTCATCGGCCGGGTGATCCCGATCGACCCGGTGCTGGCAGTGCTCGGCGACCGGGCGCCTGCCAATGTCGTCGAGCGCACCCGCCGCGAGATGGGTCTCGACCTGCCGCTGGTCGAGCAGTTCTACATCTATGTGAAAAATGCCCTGAACGGCAATTTCGGCACCTCGGTGCTGACCACCAATCCTGTCATGACCGACATTCGCCGCGCCTTTCCGGCGACGATCGAGCTGGCGACGCTGGGGACGCTGATCGGTGCATTCCTTGGTGTACCGCTCGGCGTGCTGGCCGCGGTCCGGCGCGGCAGCATCATCGACCAGATCGTGCGCATCATTGGCCTGGTCGGCTACTCCGTGCCGATCTTCTGGCTGGGACTGCTGGCGCTCGTGCTATTCTACGCCAGGCTGCAATGGGTGGCTTTTCCCGGCCGCCTCGACATCGTCTACGAATACACCTTCACGCCGATCACCGGCTTTTATCTTCTGGATGCACTGTGGCAGCGGCAGTGGGATGTGTTTTTCGATGCCTTCCGCCACATCATCCTGCCGGCCTCGCTGCTTGGCTATTTCTCGCTCGCCTATATCAGCCGCATGACGCGGTCGTTCATGCTGAACGAGCTTGCCCAGGAATATATCGTGGCGGCGCGCGCCAAGGGCCTGTCGGAAACACGCATCATCTGGGGCCACGCACTGCGCAACGCTGCGGTGCCGATGGTCACCGTGATCGCGCTTTCGTATGCCGGCCTGCTCGAAGGCTCGGTGCTGACCGAGACCGTGTTTTCGTGGCCGGGTATCGGCCTCTACATCACCAATTCCCTGCAGAACGCCGACATGAACGCGGTGCTCGGCGGCACCATCATCATCGGCTCGGTCTTCATCGGCATCAATCTCCTGTCCGATCTGCTCTACAGGGTGCTCGACCCAAGGACCAAGGTACGATGAGCGCTGAAGCAATCCAGAGCCGTCGCGACTGGCTGCTCAGCGAGCGGCCGGCGTCGCGCATGCAGGCAAGGCTCGGCCGCGCCTATGTCGCGTGGCGGCGCTTTTCCGCCAATCGGCTGGCGTTTCTCGGCCTGCTCATCATCATCGCTTTGCTGGTGGTCGCCGCCCTTGCCGATGTGCTGGCGCCCTATTCGCCGACGTTCGGCGACCTCAAGGGCTCGCGCCTGCTGGCGCCAAGCGCCGAGCACTGGTTCGGCACCGACGACCTCGGCCGCGACATCCTTTCGCGCGTCATCTTCGGCTCGCGATGGACGCTTTACGTCGTCATTCTCGTCGCCGTCATTGCCGCCCCTATCGGCCTGCTGGTCGGCACCGTCGCCGGCTATGCCGGCGGCTGGATCGATGCGATCCTGATGCGCATCACCGACATCTTTCTTGCGTTTCCGAAGCTGATCCTGGCGCTGGCCTTTGTCGCCGCACTTGGCCCCGGCATCGAGAATGCGGTGCTCGCCATCGCCATCACCTCATGGCCGCCCTATGCGCGTATTGCCCGTGCCGAAACGCTCACCGTGCGCAATTCGGACTACATCAAGGCGGTGCAATTGATGGGTGCTTCGCCATTCCGCATCGTGCTTCGCCACATCATGCCGCTCTGCATCTCGTCGCTGATCGTCAGGGTGACGCTCGACATGGCCGGCATCATCCTGACCGCCGCCGGTCTCGGCTTCCTCGGCCTCGGCGCACAGCCGCCGCTGCCGGAATGGGGCGCGATGATCGCGTCGGGCCGCCGCTTCGTGCTCGACCAGTGGTGGGTGGCCGGCGCACCGGGCTTTGCCATCCTCATCGTCAGCCTCGGCTTCAACCTGCTCGGCGACGGCCTCCGCGACGCGCTCGACCCCCGGAGTGGCGACCAATGAGCGGCGACCCCATGGGCCGTGATCAATGAGCACGCTTCTCGACGTCGACGATCTGCGCGTCACCTTTCCGACGCGTACCGGCCGCATCGAAGCGGTGCGCGGCGTCTCCTTCTCGCTCGGCCGCGAACGGCTCGGCATCGTCGGCGAGAGCGGTTCCGGCAAGTCGCAGACAGGCCGCGCCATCATGGGCCTGACCCCGCCGCAGGCCGAGGTCACCGCCAGGAAACTTGCTTTCGACGGCATCGACCTGCTCACGGCCTCGCTCCGCGACCGCCGTGCGTTGCGGGGAAAACGCATCGCCATGATCCTGCAGGATCCGAAATATTCGCTCGACCCGGTGATGAGCATCGGCCGTCAGATCGTCGAGACGCTGCGCACGCATGAGAAGGTCGGCAAGGCCGAAGCCCGCGACCGCGCGCTCGCCATGCTGGAGGCGGTGCAGATCCGCGATCCCGCCCGTGTCTTCGACCTGCATCCGCACGAGGTGTCGGGCGGCATGGGCCAGCGCGCCATGATCGCCATGATGCTGATCGCCGGGCCGGAAATGATGATCGCCGACGAGCCGACCTCGGCGCTCGATGTCACTGTGCAACTCGACGTGCTCGGCATTCTCGACAGGCTGGTCAGCGAGCGCGGCATGGGGCTGATCTTCATCTCGCACGATCTGCGCTTGGTCTCGTCCTTCTGCGACCGGGTGATCGTCATGTATGCCGGCAAGGTCGTCGAGCAGCTGGCGGCGTCGGAACTCGGCCGTGCCCAGCATCCCTATACGCGCGGCCTGCTCAACTGCATGCCCAAGATCGGCGCCGACCGTCACCCGCTGCCGGTGCTCGACCGCAAGCCGGAGTGGGCGGCATGACATCAGCGCTTTCCGTCGACAGGCTGGAGGTGGTCTTCGACCGATATCGCGCGCTGAAGGGCGTCAGCCTCGAAGTGCAATCAGGCGAATCCTTCGGCCTGGTCGGCGAATCCGGCTCCGGCAAATCGACGCTGCTGAGGGCAATCGCCGGTCTCGCGCCGATCGCTTCGGGCAGCATCACGGTCAACGGAAAAAAACTCGGCGCGCGCCGCGACAAGGCTTTCTATCGCGAGGTGCAGATGGTCTTCCAAGACCCTTACGGCTCGCTGCATCCTCGCCAGACCGTCGATCGCCTGCTGCAGGAGCCGCTCGCCATCCACGGCTTTGCCGATGGCGAAAAGCGCATCCAGCGGGCGCTGGACGAAGTCGGGCTCGGCACCGGCTTCCGCTTCCGCTATTCGCATCAATTGTCGGGCGGCCAGCGCCAGCGCGTGGCGATTGCGCGCGCCCTGATCCTCGAACCGTCGATCCTGCTGCTCGACGAGCCGACCTCGGCGCTCGACGCGTCGGTGCAGGCCGAAGTGCTCAACCTCTTGGAGGAGATCCGGCGGCGGCGCAAGCTCACCTTCCTGATGGTCAGCCACGACCTCGCCATCATCACCCATATGTGCGAGCGGCTGATGGTGATGCAGAACGGCGAGGCGGTCGAGCACCTCACCGCGGACGACCTCGTCAAGCGTCACGTGACCAAGGATTACACGCGCAATCTCTTGCGGGCCAGCGACGGGTTTGTCAGGACGGCGTGAATCAAATTTCAGCGTCGCTAACGGCAGCAGGCCCAACGACCCGGCAGCGGTGCCAACTTGAGGAAAACATGAAATAAGATCAGAACAATTCCCGGCAATCATCCAAACGAGAACGGGCGCCGGCCCGGCGAGGGACAAAATGAAGAATTCAGCCATTTCCGAACGCAAGAACCAGTCGATCTCGCGCGGCGTCGGCATGACCACGCAAATCTATGCCGACCGCGCCGAGAACTCGGAAATCTGGGACGTCGAAGGCCGCCGCTACATCGACTTTTCGTCCGGCATCGCCGTCGTCAACACCGGCCATCGTCACCCGAAGGTGATCGAGGCGGTCAAGGCGCAGCTCGACCGCTTCACCCACACCTGCCACCAGGTGGTGCCCTATGAGAGCTATGTCAGGCTGGCCGAACGGCTGAACAGCATGCTGCCGGGCAAGTTCGAAAAGAAGACCATCTTCGTCACCACCGGCGCCGAGGCGGTGGAGAACGCCGTCAAAATCGCCCGCAACGCCACAGGTCGGCCGGCGGTCATCGCCTTCGCCGGCGGCTTCCATGGCCGCACCTTCATGGGCATGGCGCTGACCGGCAAGGTCGTGCCCTACAAGATCGGCTTCGGCGCCATGCCGGCCGATGTTTTCCACGCGCCGTTCCCGGTGGCGCTGCACGGCATCTCGATCGCCGATTCGCTGGCCGCGCTCGACCGGCTGTTCAAGGCCGATGTCGATCCGGCCCGAGTCGCCGCGATCATCGTCGAGCCGGTGCAAGGCGAGGGCGGCTTCTACGAAGCGCCGCGCGAGTTCATGACGGCGCTGCGCAAGATCTGCGACCAGCACGGCATGCTGTTGATCGCCGACGAGGTGCAGACCGGCTTTGCTCGCACCGGAAAGATGTTCGCTATGGATCACCACGAAGTGGCGCCCGATATCACCACCATGGCAAAGAGCCTCGCCGGCGGCTTCCCGCTGTCGGCGGTCACCGGGCGTGCCGAGATCATGGATGCGCCGAACCCGGGCGGGCTCGGCGGCACCTATGGCGGCAGCCCGATAGGCGTCGCCGCGGCGCATGCGGTGCTCGACGTCATCGATGAGGAGAAACTCTGCGACCGCGCCAACACGCTGGGCAACCGGCTGAAGCAGCGGCTGCAATCGATCCGCGACGACACGCCGGAGATCGTCGATATCAGAGGCCCCGGCTTCATGAACGCGATTGAGTTCAATGAAGTCAAAAAGGGCTTGCCGTCGGCCGAGATCGCCAATGCCGTCCGGCTGAAGGCGCTCGATAAGGGCCTGATCCTGCTCACCTGCGGCGTCTACGGCAACGTCATTCGTTTCCTGGCGCCGATCACCATCCAGGACGGCGTCATGAACGAAGCGCTCGACATCCTGGAAAGCTCGATCCGTGAGGTCCGCGCCAGCTAGAGCGGATCTCGCCGGTGTTTGCGCCACCCCTCACCCTCTCCCCGTGAAAAACAGGGAGAGGGGTCCCCAGCGTTCCGATCAGCCCTTCTCCCCGTGCTTTGCGGGAAGAAGTGCCCGGCATGAAGGGGCAGCGCCGAGATCGGCAAATTGGCGGTCGACGCTGGAAGCGCAGGAAACCACCGTTCGCAAGCCGGCATCACCTGAATATCAACATATCCTATTCAGCGGCGCGGACAGGCTCTCCTGCTGGAAGGCGGCGAGCGCCGCCTTCAGTCCATCCGGCCCCGCCGCAACCGTCTGCGGCGTTGGTGAGAAGCCGGCGCCGAGCATCTTGCGGCCAAGCATATGGTCGCCCGGCCGGTTGACCGATTCAATGCCGAGGAGACGATTTCCAGCATAATGGTAGATCGAGAATTTGTTCTCGTTGACGTCGCCCAGCACGACATGGCTGTCGCCGCCCGAAATCAGGCCGACCATCTGCAGCTTCATGTCGCCGATATCGGACCAGAACCATGGCACCGCCGCAAAGGCGTCCGCATGGCCGACGATGGTGCGCGCGGCAAGACGCGCCTGGTCGGTCGCATTCTGCACCGATTCCAGCCGCACATCGCTGCCGGTGAGCCAGTGCCGGTAGGAGGCGGCATCGCCGATGGCGAGGATTTCAGGCACCGACGTGCGCATCTGCTGGTCGACGCGGATGCCGTTGGCGATTGTGATGCCGGCGGCCTGGGCCAGTTCGACATTCGGCACGACGCCGATACCGACGATGACCATCTGCGCCGGCAGGCGCTCGCCGGATGTGGTGATCGCGGCCGAGACATAGCCGTTCTCGCCTTCGAGCCGCGCAATCATGGTGCCGGTGAGGATGCGCACGCCAGTCGCTTCCAGCCGTTGCCGCACGTGCCTCGCGATGACCGGCGCCACTGCCCGGCCGAGCAGCCGGTCGACCGCCTCGACCACGGTGACCTCGCGGCCGGCCGCTTTGAGCGTCGCGGCGATCTCCATTCCGATGAAGCCGCCACCGAGGATGACCACATCCTCGCTCTGCGCGCTCAACGCGCGGATCAGCCGCGCGTCGGCGAGCGAGCGCAACGACACCACACCTGAAAGCTCCGAACCCGGCAGCGGCAGGATTCGCGGCCGCGAACCGGTCGCCAGGATCAGTCGGTCGAAAGGCAGCACGCCGCCACCTGATAGCTCCAGCCTGCGTCCGGCATCGATGCGGTCGACCCTGATGCCCGGCCGGTAGTCGATGGTACTGGCGGTATAAAACGTCTCGCCGCGCAGCGGCTGCGGTTTGGCCTCTTGATCCTTGATGAAGGTCTTCGACAGCGGCGGCTTGTGATAGGGCAGTTCATTCTCGTCGCCGACGAGGATCACGGGTCCGTCGTAACCGTCCTCGCGCAGGCTGGCGGCCGCTTGCACGCCCGCATGACCCGCACCGACAATGACCACACCGTTTTTCATCGCAGCCCCAATTTCCTCATCCCCAATTCTTCGTCCAAGTCTAGGACGTCTCGCCACGTGGCAATTGTCTGACCCCGCCGCAAGACCACCTTTGCGGGTCGCACCCGGAATGGCGGTCCATCAATAAGCTAAAATGCGGCTAAAGTTGACACTTGCAGTTTAGAATAATTCTAAACTGTTGTTTCGATTGGCTTTTCTCTCTGAAATCGGTTGACTTCGGGCGCCTTCATCGCTTTATGGAACCTTGCGTGTCAAGCGCATCCCTTTGATGTCTGGGCCTTGAACCCTTTCGATTGGAGGCATTTCGATGTCTTTCTTCCGCAAACCGCGCTATGCCGCGGCCTGTTTCTCGGCCAATGGCATGGACCTGCCTTGGTGCCGATTGCCTGCCGACGCGCCTTTGGCGCCGGCATTTCACTGAATTCCGAGGAGATGACAATCATGAGAGCGATGATCACGGCACGATATGGCAGGCTCGCCGCGATCGGCGCCACGGCGGCATTGACGGCGGCGATATTCGTGCTGCCGGCCAAGGCGGAAACCGATGCCAAGGCTGTCATCAAGACCTATTCCGACATTGCGCTCGCCAAATATGAGGATTCGCTGACGACGGCGCAGGCGCTCGACAAGGCCGTCGACGCGCTGCTTGCCAAGCCTTCGGTGGAAACGCTGACCGCCGCCCGCGAGGCCTGGAAGGCGTCGCGTGTTCCCTATCAGCAGACCGAAGTCTACCGCTTCGGCAACGCCATCGTCGACGACTGGGAAGGCAAGGTGAACGCCTGGCCGCTGGACGAAGGCCTGATCGACTATGTCGCTGCCGGCTACGGCACCGAGTCGGATGCGAATGCACTCTACACCGCCAATGTGATCGCCAACAAGTCGATTGAGGTCGACGGCAAGAAGATCGACGCCACCAATCTTACTCCGGAGTTCCTCTCCGGCACGTTGCAGGAAGCCGGCGGGATCGAGGCCAATGTGGCGACCGGCTACCACGCTATCGAATTCCTGCTGTGGGGCCAGGACTTGCACGGCACTGGCCCGGGCGCGGGCGAACGGCCCTATACGGACTACGATCTCGCCAACTGCACCAGCGGCAATTGCGATCGTCGGGCGCAGTACCTGAAGTCGGCGAGCGACCTTCTGGTTTCCGATCTGCAGGACATGGTCAACGAGTGGAAGGATGGCGGCGCCGCCCGCAAGAACCTTATCGATGGCGAGCCGAAAGTAGGCATCTCGACCATCATCACCGGAATGGGCTCGCTGTCCTATGGCGAACTTGCCGGCGAGCGCATGAAGCTCGGCCTGCTGCTGCACGATCCGGAAGAGGAGCACGACTGCTTCTCCGACAACACCTACGATTCCCATCTCTACGATGCCGTCGGCATTCGTGCCGCCTATCGTGGCAGCTACACGCGCCTCGACGGCACCGTCGTCGAAGGCCCCTCGGTATCCGACATAGTCAAGGAGGCCGATCCGGCGATCGACAAGGAACTGTCGGACAAGCTCGATGTCACCGTCGCCAAGATGGAAGCCATCAAGGCGCGGGCGCTTGGCGGCGAGGCTTATGACCAGCAGATCGGCGAAGGCAACATTGAAGGCAACGCCACAGTCCAGGCGGCGATCGATGCGCTGGTCGACCAGACCAAGTCGATCGAACGCGCCGTCGGCACCCTGAAACTCAATGCCATCGCCTTCGAGGGCTCGGACAGCCTCGATGCTCCAGACAAGGTGTTCCAATAAGGCGTCAAGAGCCTCTAGCACGATCCCGAACCGAAGGTCCGCGTAAAAAGTGGAAAGCGGTTTTCGGTTCGATTGAGAAAATAAGCCACACGGCGCCGAGCACGCCGTCAGCCATACAGAGCAAATAATGCTGATCTGCCATTGCAACATCATCACCGAGAAGGAGATTGAGCAGACGATCGTCTGGCTGCTGGATCAGGATCCCTGGCAACTTATCGTGCCGGCGAAGATCTATCATGCCATGCAGAAGCGTGGTCGCTGTTGCGGCTGCTTCCCAAATGTGGTCGAAACGATCATTCGGGTAACCGAAAATTACCACGCCCGCTCGGAGGCGAGCGGCGTGGATGTTGTTTCACACCTGGATCGCGTCAGAGGCCTGCGCGTCCAATACGGGAGCAGAACCCATGAAAGGCGAACAGCAGATCATAGAGCGGCTTAACGAAGCTCTGTTTCTGGAACTTGGAGCGGTCAATCAGTACTGGGTGCATTTCCGGCTGCTGGAAGACTGGGGCTACGCCAAGCTGGCGAAGAAGGAACGCGCGGAATCGATCGAGGAGATGCACCATGCCGACCGGCTCGTGGCCCGCATCATCTTCCTTGAAGGTCATCCGAACCTGCAGTCGGTAGCGCCGCTGCGCATCGGACAGAATGTCAAGGAAGTGCTCGAATCCGATCTTGCCGGTGAATATGACGCGCGCACTGCCTACAAACGCTCGCGCGAGATTTGTGACGAAGCAGGCGACTACGTGACGATGAAGCTGTTCGAGGATTTGCTGTCCGACGAGGAAGGTCACATCGACTTCCTCGAGACGCAACTCGACCTGCTCGCCTCGATCGGCGAGGAAAAATACGGCCAGCTCAACGCCGCATCGGCCGACGAGGCGGATTAGGGACATGCGGGAATGCGGCGCCGCTTAGATTTCTTGCGCCGCCTGCGGCGGGCCGAGGATTGCGGCCTGCCGTCCCAGCAAAACCCGCGATACAGCTGGCTTCGCGGGCTTTCGCTTGCCGTAGTGGTCCCACTTACGGCCTCGGCGATGGCCGGTGCGCCCGAACCGGCGGGCCTCGCCACCAGTCGTACCGATCTGACGCCGAAGGATCTGGCGCGCGTCATCGCCATCACCCGGCCGACCAAGGATTTTTCCAAGCCCGAGCAGTTCGAGCCGATGCAGGGCGGCGCCGGCACGTCACGGAAAGATGCCAACAAGGACGCTTTCTCGCAATCTTCCGCCAATATCACCTTCGAGGAAGAAGGCACCTTCAAGCTCGGCAATGCCCTTTTCCGCAAGAACTGGGTTTCGTCGCCCTCGTCGACGCAGGCGTCGGACGGGCTTGGGCCGCTGTTCAACGAGCGGGCGTGCCAGAATTGCCATCTGAAGGACGGTCGCGGTCGTCCGCCGGAAGGCGACAGCGGTACCACCTCGATGTTCCTGCGGCTGGCGCGGCAGGCGAGCACCGATGAGGAGAGAGCAGCGCTGGCCGCCCGAAAGGTGCTCAACTTCCCCGATCCGGTCTACGGCTCGCAATTGCAGGACCTGGCCGTGCCGGGTCTTCGGGGCGAAGGCCGGATGCGTGTCGACTATCAGGAGCAGAAAGTCACGCTGCCGGACGGTACCGTGGTTTGGCTGCGCAAGCCGAGCTATTCGGTCGATGATCTTGCCAACGGGCCGCTCGATCCGCACACGACGCTTTCGCCGCGTATGACGCCGCCGATGATCGGGCTCGGCCTGGTCGAGCAGATCGCACCGGCGGACATTCTCGCCCATGCCGATCCGGACGATCGGAACAGTGACGGCATCTCCGGCAAGCCCAACATCGTGCGCGATGGCCAGAGCGGCGAACTGACGCTCGGCCGCTTCGGCTGGAAGGCGCAGACGCCGTCGATCCGCCAGCAAGCGGCGGACGCATTCGCCGGTGACATCGGCATTTCGACGCCGGAAGTGCCAAACCACTGGGGCGATTGCACCGCGGCCGAAAAGACCTGCCTTGCCATGCCCAACGGCGTGCAGGAGCGCCTCGGCCCGGTCGAGGCGCCGCCGCCGGTCATGGACCTCGTCACCTTCTATTCGCAAAACCTCGCCGTGCCGGCGCGGCGCGATCTCGACGAGCCCGATGTGCTGGCCGGCAAGAAGCTGTTCTACGACATGGGCTGCATTTCCTGCCATACGCCGAAATTCGTCACCCGCCGCGGCACGCCCAACAAGGCGCAGGCCTTCCAGCTTATCTGGCCCTATTCCGATTTTCTGCTGCATGACATGGGGCCGGGTCTCGCCGATGGGCAAGGGGTGGGCGAGGCTACCGGCAGCGAATGGCGCACGCCGCCGCTGTGGGGCAGCGGTCTTACCCAGACCGTCAACGGCAACAGCTTCTTCCTGCATGACGGGCGCGCGCGCACCCTGGCCGAGGCGATCCTGTGGCATGGCGGCGAGGGGCAGAAGGCGCGCGACCGCTTTGCCGCCGCCGATGCGGCCGATCGCGACGCACTGGTCAAATTCCTGGAGTCGTTCTGATGTCGAAGCGTCTTGCGCTTGTCCTGGTTCTCCCGCTGGTCCTCGCCGGCGCGTTGCCGGCATCCGCAGCGGCAAAGGCCTCCGACGTGATCCAGCAGGCCATCGACGGCTTTGTCCGCCCGGCCTATGCACGGCTGCATGACCATGCGGACAGCCTGACCAAGGCGATGCGCAGGCTTTGCGACGCGCCTTCGCAGGATTATCTCGATGCGGCGCGCGCCGAATTCTCCGGCACCGTGGATGCCTGGTCGGTCGTCGAGATCATCCGCATCGGACCGATCACGCAGAACAACCGGCTGGAGCGCATGCTGTTCTGGCCGGACCGCAAGAGCATCGGCCTGAGGCAGCTCCAGGCGGCGCTGGCTAATAAAGATCGCACCGCCGCCGATCCAGCCCAGCTGGCGACAAAGAGCGTCGCCATGCAAGGGCTCGGCGCGCTGGAGTTCGTGCTTTACGGCGATAGCGCCGAGCGGCTCGCCGGTAAGGACGATCCCTATCGCTGTGCTTACGGCGCGGCCGTCGCTGGCAACATCGAAACGATTGCCGCCGAGGTCAGCGACGCCTGGAACAAGCCCGACGGTTTTGCCGCGCTTTGGGCCAATCCGGGCCCGCAAAACGCGCTCTACCGCGACGGCACCGAAGTGGTGACCGAACTGGTCGGCGTCTTCATCAACGAGCTGGAAATGGTCCGCGACGTGCGCCTAAAGGGCTTTTTGGGCAGCAATCCGCAAGCCGACAAGCCGAAACAGGCGATCTACTGGCGCTCGCAAAACACCGCGCGCTCGTTGACCGCCAATCTTTCGGGCATGGACGCGCTGTTCCAGGCCTCCCAGCTTGGCGAAGCGCTGTCGCCCGACGCGCGCTGGATGGCAGATTCGATCCACATCCAGCTCGTCAACGGGGCCGCCGACGCCACGGCCATCAGAGGTCCGATCGACAAGGCGCTCGCCGACCCGGCGCTGCGCCAGAAGCTCGACCACTTCTCGCTGGTGACATCCAGCCTGTCGACCCTGATCGGCACCAGGCTGACAGCCGAATTCGGCCTGACCGCCGGTTTCTCGTCGCTCGACGGAGACTGAGCATGATCCCAAAAAGTTGCAGACTTTTTGGACAAGATCCTGCGGCAAAGAAACCGAGCATGATGCCAAAAAGTTGCAGACTTTTTGGACAAGATCATGCGGCAAAGAAACCGAGCATGATCCCAAAAAGTTGCAGACTTTTTGGACAAGATCCTGCGGCAAAGAAACCGAGCATGATGCCAAAAAGTTGCAGACTTTTTGGACAAGATCATGCTCGAACGGAGATCGTATCCTGAAGACGCCGCTGATCGATCGCCGTGATTTCCTCAGGGCCGCCGGGACAGGCTTTGTTGCCGCGATGGCGCCGTCCGCATGGGCGAAGACACTTGCGGCCGACGCCGTCTTCGCCACCGCTTTCGTCAGGCGTGACGGCAGCTATGGCGCGGCCATCCTGTCCGAGGCCGGCAAGGTCCTGCATGCCATCGACCTTCCCGCCCGCGGTCACGACGTCACCTTCGATCCGGTGTCGAAGCGCTCCGTGGTCTTTGCCAGGCAGCCCGGCACCTTCGCCGTGGTCTTCGACCACACAGGTCGCGACGAACCACGGACCATTGCCAGCGTCAGTGGACGGCATTTCTTCGGTCACGGCGTGTTTTCGACCGACGGTGCGCTGCTCTACGCCACCGAGAACGATTTCGACAATGCCGCCGGTGTGGTCGGTGTCTATGACGCGCGTGCGAAATTCAAGCGCATCAGTGAGTTCCCGACCTACGGCATGGGTTCGCACGAGCTTCTGTTGTTGGGCGACGGCAGGACGATTGCCGTCGCCAATGGCGGCATCGAGACGCATCCGGATTACGGCCGCGCCGAGCTCAACATCGCGACGATGAAGCCATCCTATGTGCTGGTCGACCGCCTGACCGGCGACCTTCTCGAAAAGCACGAACTGCCGCCGAAGCTGCACCAGCTGTCGATCCGTCACATCGCTGCCGATAAATCCGGCACGGTCTGGTTCGGCTGCCAGTACAGGGGGCCGGGCACCGATCGTCCGCTGCTGGTCGGCCGCGCCGCGCGCGGCAAGGATCTGCAACTGCTCGACATGCCGCAGGACGTGCTTTCCGGCTTCAGGAACTACATCGGCTCGGTCGCCGCCAACCTCGCCGCCGGCACCGTCGCCGTGTCCTCGCCGGAAGGGAATTCGCTGGCGGTGATCGATGCGGCCAGCGGCCGGATCGTCGCCATCAGCGCACTGGCCGAGGTCTGCGGCGTGGCGCCCGACGGGCCGAGCTTCATGGCGACGACTGGCACCGGCGAAATCCTCGAAGCCGGCGGCGCGACACGGTCCGAGTCGGGCTATGTCTGGGACAATCACATGCTGCGCATCGAGGAGGCCGAATAGGCGCGTCCGGCACCGGTTCCCTGACGGTTACGTTCGTTAGAAGTTACCGCCTTCAGGCGAGGTCGAAGCAAAGCCGCCAAACGATTTATGCATTATCCCCTTGCGGCGATGAGCCATGGCAGGCACAGGGAATTTGTTTTTTCGAACCCCTGCGCCCAAGTGGGTGCTCCAACCGGCCGCCTCATGAAGTTGCTCGCCATCGACTGTGCCGCCAATCTCTGCTCCGCCTGTGTCTACGACGCGGCGGCCGGGAAAGAGCTCGGCCGTTCGGTGTTCGATCTCGGCAAGGGCCATGCCGAGCATCTGATGGCCGTCATCGAAGAGGCGTTGAAGACCGGCGGAACCGACTATGCCGGCGTCGGCGCCATCGCTGTCTCCACCGGTCCGGGCTCCTTCACCGGCCTGCGCGTCGGCGTCTCGGCGGCGCGGGGTCTTGCGCTGGCGCTGAAAATCCCGGCTATCGGGGTGACGACGCTGGAAGCGCTGGCGGCGCAAGCCAAAGAGACATTTCCCGGCCGCGCTGTGCTGGCCGCGCTCGACGCCGGGCGCGACGAGATCCACGCCGCGCTTTACGATGAAGAGTCGGTTCTGCGCTATGGTCCGGCCGTGACCACGCTTTCGCAAGCCGTCGCCATGGCGGTAGATCTCTCTCCGGTTCTGGCCGGCACAGCTGCCACGCAAATTGCCGCCTCGGCCGGGCGCGCCTTTGATATCGGCCCGACAAGTGCCACGGCCGACATCGCCGTCTATGCCCGGCTGGCTGCCGCCCAAGCTGCCGGCAAAAAGGCTGAAGGCGAAAAGCCGAAACCGCTCTATCTGCGCGGCGCCGACGCCAAGCCGCAGGCCGGCTTTATCCTGTCCAGGAAGAAAGCCGGGAAGAAAACCTGATGCGCATTCCTTTCCTCCAGCCGCGCCGCAGGGATTTTGCGCTCGAGCCGCTGACGATTGCCGACAGCGCGGCCATGTCGGTGCTGCATCGCGAGGATTTCGTTCGGCCGTGGACCGACGACGAATTCGCCGCACTGCTCGAGCAGGACGCGGTGTTCGGCTATGCCGCGCGCGAGGCCGGACAGGGTGCCAAGCCGCCGGTCGGCTTCGTCCTGGCGCGCCTGGCTGCCGGTGAAGGCGAGATCCTGACTGTCGCGGTGGCGCGCTCCCATCGCCGCCAGGGGCTCGGCTGGCAATTGATGGATGCCGTTCTGCGCGAACTGCACGCGCAACGCGCCGAGGCGCTTTTCCTCGAGGTCGACGAGACCAACGTTGCCGCGATCGCGCTCTACCGGCGGCTGGGATTCCGCGAGGTCGGCAAGCGTCCCAACTATTACAGGTCGCCCGAGCACGGCCCGACCGGCGCGCTTGTCATGCGCCGCGATCTTCGGTAGCGCAGATTCAAAATTGCTAGAGCGTACGTTGTGCGTCCAATTGGACGCACATCGCTCTGGCCATACGTGGGCAGGGCCTGGAGCAAAATGATCGGAAAAATCAGGATTTTCCTGGCACTGGGCCTCGTTGTCGTCGGCTCGTTGATTCTCGTGCCGTTGCAGATCCTGTCGATGAAGACCGGGCTCTGGCGCGAGACGTTCGTCCTGAAGATCTGGCACCGGCTCATCATCAGGGCGCTGGGCATGCGTATCCATGTCAAGGGGACCCTGTCCAGCCAGCGCCCTCTATTGGTTGCGTCGAACCACATCTCCTGGACCGACATCATGGTACTGGGGTCGATGGTCGACGTGAAATTCATCGCCAGGGCTGACATGGCCGGTTGGCCATTGATCGGCATGTTGTCGAAGCTGCAGCGCACTGTCTTCATCGAGCGTGAGCGCAAGCGTTCGTCGGGCGACCAGGCGAGCGAGATCGCCAACCGCATGGCCAAGGGCGACGCCATGGTGCTGTTTGCCGAAGGTTCGACCGGCGACGGCAACATGATCTTGCCGTTCAAGAGCACGCTATTCGGCGCCGCCTCGATGGCAATTTCGGAAGGGGCGGCCGAAACGGTCTTCATCCAGCCGGTGGCGATCGTCTATACGCGCCTGCATGGCGTGCCGCTCGGCCGCAGGCACCGGCCGATTGCCGCCTGGATCGGTGACGAGGATTTGATGCCGCATCTCAAGGTGCTGATGGCGGAAGGCGGGCTCGATGTCGAAGTGCATTTCGGTGAGCCGGTCGCCTTTTCAAAGGGCTCCAGCCGCAAGGAAACGGCAAGGCTGATGGAAAGTCAGGTGCGTGATATGGTGCAGGCGGCGCTCGCCGATCCGCGCCCGAGCCGGTAAACCGGAATAGCTACTGCGCCAATCAAGTGCTCCAGCGTCTTGCGCGGAATCGTCTGTTTTTTGTCGGCGAAAGGCGTTAGAAGCCGCCAGATGGACTTGAACACGATCGAACGGGACGACATCGAAACTGCGGCCGAAAGTGCGGTCGTACCATCTGCCGCGACCAGGAAGGTCTTCGTCAAGACCTATGGCTGCCAGATGAACGTCTACGATTCGCAGCGCATGACCGATGCGCTGGCCGCCGACGGCTATGTGGCAACGGACGCCATCGGTGAGGCCGATCTGGTGCTGCTCAACACCTGCCATATCCGTGAGAAAGCCGCCGAGAAGGTCTATTCCGAACTTGGCCGCATTCGTGAGATGAAGGCCGAACGGGCTCAGGCCGGCCGCGAGATGCTGGTCGGTGTCGCCGGCTGCGTGGCGCAGGCAGAGGGCTCCGAGATCATCCGCCGCTCGCCGGCCGTCGATCTGGTCATCGGCCCGCAGACTTATCACCGGTTGCCCGACGTGCTGGCACGGGTGCGCCGCGGCGAAAAGATCGTCGAGACCGACTACGCCATCGCGGACAAGTTCGAGCACCTGCCGCAGCCGAAACGCGCCGAGATCATCAAGCGCGGCGTCACCGCGTTCCTGACCGTGCAGGAAGGCTGCGACAAGTTCTGCACCTTCTGCGTCGTGCCTTATACCAGAGGCTCGGAAGTGTCGCGGCCGGTGGCGCAGGTCGTCGCCGAGGCCGAGCGGCTGGCGCAAGCCGGCGTGCGCGAGGTGACGCTGCTTGGCCAGAATGTCAATGCCTGGCATGGCGAGGGCGAAAACGCCGAGGAATGGGGTCTTGGCCGCCTGCTGTTCCGGCTGGCCGAGATTCCCGGGCTGGCGCGGTTGCGCTACACCACCAGCCACCCGCGCGACATGGACGACGAATTGATCGCCGCCCATCGTGACTTGCCGGCGCTGATGCCCTATCTGCATTTGCCTGTGCAATCCGGCTCCGACCGCATCCTCAAGGCGATGAACCGCAGGCATACGGCAAAGGATTATCTGACGCTGCTCGACCGGATC
This sequence comes from Mesorhizobium sp. BHbdii, assembly GCF_053848045.1. Taxonomy (NCBI): domain Bacteria; kingdom Pseudomonadati; phylum Pseudomonadota; class Alphaproteobacteria; order Hyphomicrobiales; family Phyllobacteriaceae; genus Mesorhizobium; species Mesorhizobium sp. BHbdii. Next base: position 140,575 of record NZ_JBSPKX010000004.1, read on the forward strand.
CGCGCCGCACGGAGCGATATCGCGCTTTCAGGCGACTTCATTGTCGGCTTTCCCGGCGAGACGGATGCGGATTTCGAGGCGACGATGGACCTTGTCCGCCAGGTGAACTATGCCTCGGCCTTCTCGTTCAAATATTCGCCGCGCCCTGGCACGCCGGGCGCGGAAATGGCCGATCATGTGCCGGAAGCCGTCAAGGACGAGCGCCTGCAGCGACTGCAGGCGCTGCTGCTGAAGCAGCAGCAGGATTTCGGCGCGAGCCTGGTCGGCAGCACCATCGACACGCTGATCGAGAAGCCGGGCCGCCAGGCTGGCCAGAAGGTCGGCCGCTCGCCGTGGCTGCAGCCGGTTATTGTTGATGAAAAGTCCGGCGAAATCGGTGAGATTATCCAGGTACGAATCACGAAGACGGGTTACAACAGCCTGTTCGCCGAATTGGCCTGAAGGTCTCGGCAGATGAGGAGAGACGGTTGAGCGCTGCGGAAGTGAAGAACCTGCCCCAGAACCTACCATCGGGGGCCTCGGACATGGCGCACATCGTTCTGACTTTCGACAACAACAAGCTTGCCAGCGCCCTTTATGGCCAGTTCGACGAGAATCTGGCCAGGCTGGAGCAGAAGCTTGGCGTCGATATCCGCTCGCGAGGCAACCAACTGACCATCAAGGGCTCCGCCTCGGCCGCCGAGCAGGCGCGCCGCGCCCTGGACAATCTCTACGGCATTCTCCAGAAAGGCGCTGACATCGGCCAGTCGGACGTCGACGGCGCCGTGCGCATGGCGATCGCCGCCGACGACCAGCTGACGCTGCCGACGCTGGAGCGCAAGGGCAAGGTGTCAGCCGCTCAGATATCGACGCGCAAGAAGACGATCTATGCCCGTTCGCTCAACCAGGACGCCTATATGCGCGCCCTGGAGCGGTCCGAACTCGTCTTCGGCATCGGCCCGGCTGGCACGGGAAAAACCTTCCTGGCGGTGGCGCATGCGGCGATGCTGCTCGAACGTGGCATGGTCGAGCGCATCGTACTGTCGCGGCCGGCAGTCGAGGCCGGCGAACGGCTCGGCTTCCTGCCCGGCGATATGAAGGAGAAGGTCGATCCCTATTTGCGGCCGCTTTACGACGCGCTTTACGAGATGATGCCGGCCGACAAGGTCGAGCGGGCGATAGCCGCCGAGGTGATCGAGATCGCGCCGCTGGCCTTCATGCGCGGCCGCACGCTGGCGCACTCCGCCGTCATCCTCGACGAGGCGCAGAACACCACGCCGATGCAGATGAAGATGTTCCTGACCCGTCTCGGCGAGAACTCTCGCATGATCGTCACCGGCGATCCGACCCAAATCGACCTGCCGCAAAACACCAAATCCGGTCTGGTCGAGGCGCTCAGGATCCTTGACGGCGTCACCGGCATGGTGACGGTGCGCTTCAACGAAGGCGACGTCGTCAGGCATCCGCTGGTCGCCGAGATCGTCAAGGCTTACGACCGCGACGGCAAGCTGGCCCGGGGCCTGGGCGCCGAAGGCTGATGATGCAGCCTTATGGCTGAGGACAAGAAATCCGGAGGCGAGGATCTTCCGGTTCCCGTCGACATCGATATAGCGGTCGAAGCGGGCGACTGGCCGGAAGAGGCTGCGCTGACGCGGCTGGTCGATCGCGCCGTTGCCGCTGCGTTTGCCGAAACCGGCGTAGCCGGCCGTTCCGAACTCAGCATCGTCTTTTCTGACGATGCCCATATCCGCAGCCTCAATGCCGGCTGGCGCGGCAAGGACAGACCGACCAACGTCCTGTCTTTCCCGGCTTTTCCGCTCACAACGGGCGGCCCGCTGCCGCCCATGCTGGGCGACATCGTGCTGGCCGCCGAGACGGTTGCGCGGGAAGCCGCACTGGAAGACAAGCCTGTCGACAACCATATCATCCATCTCGTCATCCACGGCCTGCTGCATTTGCTGGGCTACGATCACGAGACCGACGCCGAGGCCGAGGAAATGGAAGCCGTCGAACGCGCAGCACTTGCGAGGCTTGCCATTCCCGATCCCTACGCGTAACTAAAAAGATCAAATGACCGGACGACGATGAACGACAAACCAGAGACTGCCGCCCGCCCAGACGCCGGCAGTGCGACCAAGCCATCCGAACAGATGGAAGAGAGCTCGAGTCCGAGTACCACGACCGGCAGCTTCGCCAGCGAGCCATCGCCTGCCGGTCCTTCCCTGTTCGATCGCGTGCTCGGCCTGTTCAGGCAACGCAACGGCGCCAGCCTGCGCGAGGAGATCGCCGACGCACTTGCCGAAACGGCGAGCGATGCCGGCGCCTTTTCGCCCGGCGAACGGGCCATGCTCAACAACATCCTGCGCTTGCGCGAGGTGCGCGTCGAGGACGTCATGGTGCCTCGCGCCGACATTGAGGCGGTCGAGATCACGACAAACCTGGGCGATCTTCTGGGGCTGTTCGAGCAGTCCGGCCATTCCCGCATGCCGGTCTATTCGGAGACGCTCGACGACCCGCGCGGCATGGTCCACATCCGCGACGTGCTCGCGCACATCACCAAGATCGCCCGTGTCAGGAAGGGCAGGACGACCAGGAAAACCGCCGCCGCCACGTTTCTCGATCTCGCCAAGGTCGATCTCACGCGCACCATAGGCGACCTGACCCTGATCCGCCCGGTGCTTTTCGTGCCGCCGTCGATGCTCGCCTCCGATCTCATGGGGCGGATGCAGGCGATGCGTACCCAGATGGCGCTGGTCATCGACGAATATGGCGGCACCGACGGTCTGGTGTCGCTCGAGGATATCGTCGAGATGGTGGTCGGCGACATCGAGGACGAGCATGACGAGGACGAGCCGATGATCACCCAGACCGGCGAGGGTGTGTTCGTCGTCGACGGCAAGGCCGAGATCGACGATGTCGCCAAGATGATCGGCGAGGATTTCGCCGCCGGCGAGCATGGCGAATATGTCGACACGATCGGCGGCATGATCTTCAACACGCTTGGCAGGGTTCCGGCCCGCGGCGAAGTGGTGCAGGCCATCCCTGGCTTCGAATTCCATGTGCTCGACGCCGATCCGCGCCGCGTCAAGCGCGTGCGCATCATGGAAACCCAGAAGGGCGAGCGCCGCCGGCGCGCGGTGCGCGCCGAGCAGGCTTGAAAGACGCGGCTCGCCCGATCGATCGACGATCCGTTCAAGCTCAACCTTGCGCTTCTCACTTCGTCTGCGAACCCTGCTTTTGAGTCCGCAACGGTTCGATCGCCGAAATTCAGTGCGGCACGCTGGCTGAAGCGGTCGCCGTTTGGAGCGCGGACCGCGGCCTGATAAATCTTGCTCGGTGATTCGCACGACTCGGAAGCATTGATGAAGCGTCTGGCCGGCCAGATAATTCTGCTGTGGGGTTGGCGCCGCACGCTTGTGGCGTTTCTTGCTGGCGCGCTGGCGGTTCTTGCCCAGGCGCCTTACGATTTCTTCGCCGTCTGTTTTATTTCGTTTCCGCTGCTGGTCTGGCTCCTCGACGGCGCGACCGGCGAAGCCTCCGATGTCTGGTTCTGGCGTTTGCGGCCGGCTTTCGCCATCGGCTGGTGGTTCGGCTTCGGCTATTTTCTCGCCGGCCTGTGGTGGATCGGCTCGGCACTTCTGGTCGAGGCCGACAGTTTCGCCTGGGCGCTTCCCTTCGCAGTGGTCGGAATTCCGCTGGCCCTCGCCTTTTTCTACGGCTTCGCAACAGCGGTTGCCCGGCTGCTGTGGAGCAACGACATCGGCCGCATCGCTGCCCTTGCCTTCGGTTTTGGCCTGGCGGAATGGCTGCGCGATTTTCTGTTCACCGGGTTCCCGTGGAATGCCGTCGGCTACCTGGCGATGCCGGTGCCTTTGCTTATGCAGAGCGTGTCGGTGACCGGCATGGTCGGCATGAACGCGCTGGCGGTCTTCGTCTTTGCATTGCCGGCCCTGCTTGCGGCGCGCCGGCATGTCCGCCTGGGAGCTGCACTGCTTGCCGTTCTCGTCGCGGCCCATGTCGGCTTCGGCTATATCCGGCTTACTATTCCCGAGAAGCCGGCGGAGCGCGGCCTCGACGTCCGCATTGTGCAGCCGGCTGTCGACCTCAGCGAGAAGTGGGACGCTTCGGTGCCCGACCGGATCTTCGCTACGCTGATGGGGCTTTCGGCCAAGGCGCCGGAGGCCGGCCATGACAAGCCGCAATTGATCCTGTGGCCGGAAACCTCCGTGCCGTTTTTTTTCGCCGAACGTCCCGATGCGCTGACCGCGCTGGGAGAGATGCTTGACGATGGCCAGATGCTGATCGCCGGCGTCGTCCGGGAGGAGGGCGGCTCGGCGGCAGATGCCGACAGGCGGTACTACAATTCGGTGGTGGCGATCGACGACAAGGGCGAAATCGCAGATGCTGTCGACAAGGTTCATCTGGTGCCCTTTGGCGAGTATCTGCCTCTTGCCGACCTTCTTGGCCGCTTCGGGCTCAAACAGCTCGTCGCCGGGCCGACGACCTACGCGGCCGGCAATGAGCGGCATCCGATCGCGCTGTCCGGCGGCATCCGCGTGCTTCCGTTCATTTGCTATGAAGTCATCTTTCCCGATCTGGTGGCGATTGACGCTACGTCAGCCGAGCTGATTGTGAATGTCACGAACGACGCGTGGTTCGGTGACACGCCGGGTCCGTACCAGCATTTCAGGCAGGCGCAGATTCGTGCTGTGGAGAACGGGGTGCCCTTGTTGCGCGCGGCCAACAACGGCATCTCCGCTGTCGTCGATCCGCGCGGGCGCATCCTCGACGCGCTGGCGATCGACGCACGCGGAGCCATCGATGTACATGTGCCGATTTCCGATCAAGCCATCGTTTCTTCCCGCCAAAGACGCATTAACGGACTGATGATCTTGTTGCTGTTTGCCCTGGCCGCTTTCACATCGAATGTAAGGCAAAAGCTACGGGCGAATTGACAGTCGACACATTAGAAACTCATACTGTAACGGCCTGAAATTTCTCGAAGTCGGTACGTCGTTGTGTTGGGGCACCGGCCGCCGGCTTCGTTTGGGCAGAAAAACACAAAAAGCCGGAAAAATTCGGCGAGGAAAAAATGGCAGAAGAAAACAAGAAGAAGCCGAATCCTATCGACATTCATGTCGGAAGTCGCATCAGGCTTCGTCGCAATATGTTGGGAATGAGTCAGGAGAAGCTGGGCGAGAACCTCGGCATAACTTTTCAGCAGATACAGAAATACGAAAAGGGGACCAATCGCGTTGGTGCCAGCCGTTTGCAGGCAATCGCCTCGATACTCGGCGTTCCTGTCGCTTTCTTTTTCGAGGACGCGCCGGGCCAGGAGACCGTGGGCAACCGCGGATTTGCCGAGGATACATCAATGGCTTTTGCCGTCGAATTCTGCGGCAGTCCTGAAGGTCTTCAACTCAACCGGGCCTTCGTCAAGATCGCCGACGTGAAGATACGCCGCAAGATCATCGAGCTTGTGAAGGCCCTTTCCACCGACGAAGTCGATTGATTGGGCCGATTGATTTGGCCGTTGAAAACCCGGAAATGGCGAGGCCGTCATAGCGGGGCAGGCAAATTCTCGCGATCTCGCGCACCGTGGAATTTACATTCCATAGGCATGCCGGAGAGCGGATCGATTTTACTCGACACCCATGCTCAAAGTCTTTTTCATCAACGTGCTGAAGCTAAGCAAGGTGCTGGAGCTAAGCGCGCTTGCGGCATCCTGCCGCCGGTCACAGTGGTACAAGATAATAGCGCGATTTTCATACCAGAATGGCCGCACCGCTTGACGAGCGCCGCCCGGCACAGCTAACACGTGGCGCGCCAATCGGCAGCGTGCCGATATTTTTTCAAGAGGGGACACCCGTGACGCGGCAAAACTATCTATTCACCTCGGAATCCGTTGCCGAGGGTCATCCCGACAAGGTCTGCGACCGTATCTCCGACGAGATCGTCGATCTGGTCTATCGCGAGGCCAGAAAGACCGGCATGGACCCCTGGAAGGTCCGCGTCGCCTGTGAGACGCTGGCGACCACGAATCGCGTCGTGATCGCCGGCGAGGTCCGCGTCCCCGAGACTCTGCTCAAGAAGGACAAGGCCGGCAACATCCTGATGGATGCCGCCGGTCATCCCGTCGTCAATCCGGCGAAGTTCAAGTCGGCCGCCCGCAAGGCGATCCGCGAGATCGGCTATGAGCAGGCCGGTTTCCACTGGAAGACAGCAAAGATCGAGGTTCTGCTGCACGGCCAGTCGCCGGATATCGGGCAAGGCGTCGACAACGCCTCCGACCGGCAAGGCGAGGAAGGCGCCGGCGACCAGGGCATCATGTTCGGCTATGCCTGCCGCGAGACGCCGGATCTGATGCCGGCGCCGATCTACTACAGCCACAAGATCCTCGAATTGCTGGCCGCCGCGCGCCATGAGGGCAACGGCGATGCCGGCCGGCTCGGGCCGGACGCCAAGAGCCAGGTGACCGTCCGTTATATCGACGGCAAGGCGGCGGAAGTGACGCAAATCGTGCTGTCCACCCAGCATCTCGACGCCAGCTGGGATTCGAAGAAGGTCCGCAATGTCGTCGAACCCTATATTCGCGAGGCGCTCGGCGAGCTGAAGATCGCCGACAGCTGCAACTGGTACATAAACCCGACGGGCAAGTTCGTCATCGGCGGGCCAGACGGCGACGCCGGCCTGACCGGGCGCAAGATCATCGTCGACACTTACGGCGGTGCTGCGCCCCATGGCGGCGGTGCTTTTTCCGGCAAGGACACCACCAAAGTCGACCGTTCCGCAGCCTATGCGGCACGCTATCTCGCCAAGAATGTGGTGGCCGCCAAGCTCGCCGATCGCTGCACCATCCAGCTTTCCTATGCCATTGGCGTCGCCCAGCCGCTGTCTGTCTATGTTGACCTGCACGGCACCGGCAAGGTCGATGAGGCAAAGCTCGAGCAGGCGCTGCGCACCGTGATGGACCTGTCGCCGTCCGGCATCCGCCGCCACCTCGATCTCAACAAGCCGATCTACGCGAAGACGTCGTCCTATGGCCATTTCGGCCGCAAGGCCGGCCGTGACGGGTCGTTCTCCTGGGAAAAGACCGACCTCGCCAAGGCGCTCAAGGATGCACTCGCCGAAGCGCCCGCCGAAGCAGTCGCGGCCTAGCCGCGGCGTCCATGCATCCGAAAGACCGGCCAAGCCGTGCGACCGAAGCATTTTTCGGTCGCCGGCGCGGCAAGACCATCCGTCCGCAGCAGGCGGCGGCACTGGAAAGCGGCTTCAGCACCTACCGGCTCGATCTGACGGCCGGACCGCCGGCCGAATTGCGCAGCCTGTTCGAAGCCGATGTCTGCGCCATTCATCTCGAAATTGGTTTCGGCGGCGGCGAACACCTGTTGCATCGGGCGACGGCGGCTCCTGAAACCGGTTTTGTCGGCGTCGAACCTTTCGTCAACGGCATGGCCAAGATGATGATGGCCGTCAGGGAACGGCCGCTTGCCAATCTTCGCGTCTATGACGACGACGCCACGCGCCTGCTCGACTGGCTCCCGCAAGCCTCGCTCGACGGGATCGACCTTCTCTATCCCGATCCCTGGCCGAAGAAGAAACACTGGAAGCGACGCTTCGTCAGTTCGGTCAATCTCGACCGTTTCGCGCGCGTCCTGAAGTCAGGCGGAAAATTCCGCTTTGCTTCCGATATCGATAGCTATGTGAACTGGACGCTGCTGCATTGCCGGGTACATGATGCGTTTGCGTGGCAGGCTGAAGAGGCCGCCGACTGGCATCGGCCCTATGAGGGTTGGCCGGGTACGCGCTACGAGGCGAAGGCCATTCGCGAAGGCCGGCGGCCGGCCTATCTCACCTTCGTCCGGAGATAGTCCTACTCAGCAGCGCGCGTCGCGCGCTTTGCCGTCGACGAGGACCAAAGATGTCGTCGCGCTGCGTCGCCGGTCTTAGAAGCGGCCGATCTTGTTGAAGGCGGCCGGATCCATGCCGAGATTGCGCAGATCGCGCGCGCGTGGCTTGCGGCCGGCTTCGACCGCGTGCGACGCGGCGACGGCGCTGCCGAACACGGTGAAGAAATCGCCGATGGCCGAGAAAACTTTGCGGTTGGTCATGATTATGCCCTTTCGCCTGCTGCAATGCGTGATTGAATTTGTGCAGCGCAACAAAGATAGGCGCTTTCGCCTGATATCACAGGGACGTTGCCGCATGGCCGCCATGCGCCCTATGCAACGCTCCCCCCGGCACTTTCACCATACCCTGCATGCGGACTTGAAACGGCGGCCGCGATCGTCTATATCAAGCTCAAATTCTTGGTCGGTATGGCGAAGAGTGGGTCCACCCGGTCCCGCTCTTTTTTGTTACCTTCCGACCGCCGATGAAGGGACAGGAATCGAATGACTGCAACGGTACCCGACAGCGACGACCGCATCATCCGTGAAAGCGGCATCGATGCGCGCATCGCGCTGATCGTGCAGCCGGTGTTGCGTGCCATCGGCTTCCGCCTAGTCAGGGTGCATCTGACGGCCCAGAACGGGCTGACGCTGCAGATCATGGCCGAGCCCGAGGACGGCACCATGACCGTCGAGGATTGCGAAGAGGTCAGCCGGGCGGTGTCGCCTGCGCTCGATGTCGATGATCCGATCGAAAAGGCATATCATCTCGAAGTTTCGTCGCCGGGTATCGACCGGCCGTTGGTCCGCAAGTCGGATTTCGCGACCTGGACGGGTCATTTGGTGAAGATGGAAACCTCGGTCCTTGTCGCCGACCGCAAGCGCTTCAAGGGCAAGATCGCCGAGAGCGACGCGGACGGCGTGCTGATCGAGCGCGACAAGGCGGCCTATGGCGAAGAGCCGACGGTGCGTGTGCCCTACGATGCGATTGCCGAGGCACGGCTGATCCTGACCGATGACCTTATCCGCGACGCGCTGTCGAAAGACAACAGGGCGCGCAAGGAAGCCAAGAAGCGCCGCGGCGAACCCGAAGACGCGCCAGAGGGCGCAGAAGCGGGCGCGGAAGATGAAACCGAACAGGAAATGTGATTGGGCTGCCGGCGCAAAGGCTCGGCAACAAGCTCGGGAGAAAAACGATGGTTGTAAGCGCCAACAGGCTTGAACTGCTGCAGATCGCCGACGCGGTCGCGCGTGAAAAGTCGATCGACAAGTCGATCGTCATCGCCGCCATGGCCGATGCGATCCAGAAGGCTGCGCGCTCGCGCTATGGCCAGGAAACCAACATCCGTGCCGACATCAATCCGAATACCGGCGAGATGAAGCTGCAGCGGCTGATGGAAGTGGTCGAGAAAGTCGACGACTATGCGACGCAGATCGCCATTTCCTCCGCGCGCGAGCGCAATCCCGACGCCCAGCTCGGCGACTTCATTGCCGAACAGCTGCCGCCGATGGATTTTGGCCGCATCGCCGCCCAGTCGGCCAAGCAGGTCATCGTGCAGAAGGTGCGCGAGGCCGAGCGCGACCGCCAGTATGACGAGTACAAGGACCGCATCGGCGAGATCGTCAACGGCACCGTCAAGCGCGTCGAATACGGCAACGTCATCGTCGATCTCGGCCGCGGCGAGGCGATCATCCGCCGCGACGAGCTGATCCCGCGCGAGAACTACAAATATGGCGATCGCGTCCGCGCCTATGTCTACGACGTGCGCCGCGAGCAGCGTGGTCCGCAGATATTCCTGTCGCGCACCCATCCGCAGTTCATGGCGAAGCTGTTCACCATGGAAGTGCCGGAAATCTACGACGGCATCATCGAGATCAAGTCGGTCGCCCGCGATCCGGGTTCGCGCGCCAAGATCGCCGTCATCTCGCGTGACAATTCCATCGATCCTGTCGGCGCCTGCGTCGGCATGCGCGGCAGCCGCGTTCAGGCGGTGGTCGGCGAATTGCAGGGCGAGAAGATCGACATCATTCCGTGGTCGCCTTCGGCTGCTTCCTTCATCGTCAACGCGCTGCAGCCAGCGGAAGTCGCCAAGGTCGTGCTTGACGAGGATGCCGAACGCATCGAAGTCGTGGTGCCGGACGACCAGCTGTCGCTGGCTATCGGCCGCCGTGGCCAGAACGTCCGGCTGGCCTCGCAGCTCACCGGCTGGGATATCGATATCCTGACCGAGCAGGAAGAGAGCGAGCGCCGCCAGAAGGAGTTCGTCGAACGCTCGGCGCTGTTCATGGATGCGCTCAACGTCGACGAGATGGTCGGCCAGGTGCTCGCCTCCGAAGGCTTTACCAGCGTCGAGGAAGTCGCCTATGTCGATGCCGACGAGATCGCGTCGATCGACGGCTTCGACGAGGACACCGCCTCGGAAATCCAGGCCCGCGCCCGCGAGTATCTGGAGAAGATCGAAGCCGAGCATGACGAGAAGCGCAAGGCGCTCGGCGTCAAGGACGAGTTGCGTGAGATTCCTGGCGTGACCACCGCCATGATGGTGACGCTCGGCGAGGACGGCGTGAAGACGATCGAGGATTTCGCCGGCTATGCGGCCGATGACCTGACCGGCTGGAAAGAACGCAAGGACGGCGAGACGAAGGTGTTCCCCGGCGTGCTCGCCAGTCACGGCGTGTCGCGCGCCGATGCCGAGCAGATGGTTCTGGCCGCCCGCCTCAAGGCCGGCTGGATCACCGAAGACGAGCTTGCAGCCGAAGACGTGCCGGCTGACGAAGCTGTTGGTGCGTGAGGTGAAACCGCATCGCACACAACCCGCCCTTGGACGAGATGAACGATCGCACTTGCATCGTCACGCGCAGACAGGCCGAACCGGATGAATTGATCCGCTTCGTCGTCGGCCCGGATTCGGCCGTCGTTCCGGACATCAAGAAAAACCTGCCCGGCCGCGGTTGCTGGGTGACGGCCGACCGCCTACATATCGACAAGGCGGCAGCGAAGAACCTGTTCGCTCGCGCCTTCAAGGCGCAGGTGACTGTGCCGACCGATCTCGGCGGCATGGTTGACGGGCTGCTTTCCAGATCTGCTCTGGGCATGCTTGGTCTTGCCCGCAAGGCAGGTGCGATCGCGCTCGGCGCCACCAAGGTCGAGAGCGCGGTGCGTGGTGGGCTGGCGCTTTTCGTGTTGCATGCGACCGAAGCGTCAGATGACGGCGTCCGCAAGATCCGCCAGGCGCGACGGGCAACCGTCCACCTTGGCGGCCCCGCCATCCTCGCCTACAAACTTTTCTCCGAGGCCGAGTTGAGCTTGGCATTGGGGGGTACAAATGTGATACATGCTGCCGTTCTCGCGGGAGACGCGGGCAGGGCGGTCCAGAAGCGCATGGTTGCGCTCGACCGGTATCGGGGCGGTTCCCCGGACGATCTGGCAATGCTTGCGGCCGTTGCTGACGAAGATGATGCCGCAGAGGATATGGAATGAGCGATACGAAATCGGGCGACGACAAGACGTTGAGTGTGACGCCGAAGAAGACCTTGACGCTGAAGCGCCCCGGTACGGAACAGGGCACCGTGCGCCAAAGCTTCTCGCATGGCCGCACCAAGGCGGTCGTGGTCGAGACTAAGAAGCGCAAGTTCTCGCTGCCCGGCGACAAGCCGGAGCCGGCCGCTGCCCCTGTGTCCGTGTTCACGCCGAAGCCGCCGCTCGCGGCAGCGCCCGTTGTGCAGCAAGCGCCCAAGGCGCCGCCGCCTCCGCCGCCGGTCGAACGCGGCGGCATGGTGCTGAACGAATTGTCGCGCAATGAGATGGAGGCGCGCCGCCGGGCCCTTGAGGGTTCGAAGGTGCGCGATGTCGAGGATCGCCAGCGCGCCATCGACGAGGCCAAGCGCCGCGCTGAGGATGAAGAGCGCCGCCGTCGCGAGCGCGAGGAATCCGCGCGCCGCCAGGCCGAGGAAGAAGCCCGGCTGCAGGCCGAGGCCGAGTCCCGCCGGCGTGCCGAGGAAGAGGCGCGTCGCCGCGCGCCGCTGGCCGCCGAACTGGCGACAGTCGACGACGAGGACATCAAGCCGAAGCGGACCGGCGCCGGTGCCCCGGTGCGCCGTCCGGTCACGCCCGAAGTGGCACGCCCGGCTAAGCCGACCAAAGGCGAGGAAGATCGCCGCCGCGGCAAGCTGACGCTGAATGCCGCACTTTCCGATGAGGATGCGCGTGCGCGTTCGCTGTCGTCGATGCGTCGGCGCCAGGAGAAATTCAAGCGCGCGCTGCATAACGAACCGCGCGAGAAAGTCATGCGCGAAGTGATACTGCCCGAAACCATCACCATCCAGGAACTGGCCCAGCGCATGTCCGAGCGCGCCGTCGATGTGGTCAAGTTCTTCATGAAACAGGGCCAGATCCTGAAGCCGGGCGACGTCATCGACGCCGACACGGCCGAACTGGTCGCCACCGAATTCGGCCACACGGTTCGCCGCGTCGCCGAGTCCGACATTGAGGAAGGCCTCTTCAACATCGCCGATCGTCCCGAAGATCTCGAGCCGCGTCCGCCGGTGGTGACCATCATGGGCCATGTCGACCACGGCAAGACGTCTCTGCTCGATGCCATCCGTAATGCAAATGTCGTGTCCGGCGAGGCCGGCGGCATCACCCAACATATCGGCGCCTATCAGGTCGAGAAGAACGGTCACAAGATCACCTTCATCGACACGCCCGGCCACGCCGCCTTCACGGCGATGCGCGCCCGCGGCGCTCAGGCTACAGACATCGCCATCCTCGTGGTGGCGGCCGACGATAGCGTGATGCCGCAGACGATCGAATCGATCAGCCATGCCAAGGCGGCTGGCGTTCCGATCATCGTGGCGATCAACAAGATCGACAAGCATGACGCCGACCCGCAGAAGGTGCGCTCGGAACTGCTGCGCCACGAAGTCTTCGTCGAATCGATGGGTGGCGAGGTGCTGGACGTCGAAGTGTCGGCGACCAAGGGCACCAACCTCGACAAGCTGCTCGAAGCGATCCTGCTGCAGGCCGAAATCCTCGACCTGAAGGCCAATCCGGACCGCACCGCCGAGGGCGTCGTCATCGAAGCCCAGCTCGACAAGGGCCGCGGCCCCGTCGCCACCGTGCTGGTCCAGACCGGCACGCTGATGCCCGGCGATATCCTCGTTGCCGGCAACGAATGGGGCCGGGTGCGCGCGCTGGTCAACGACCGCGGCGGGCAAATCAAGGAAGCGCCGCCGGCGATGCCGGTGGAGGTGCTCGGTCTGCAGGGAACCCCGCAGGCCGGCGACCGCTTCGCCGTGGTCAACAATGAAGCCCGCGCCCGCGAGATCACCGAATATCGTCAGCGTCTGGCGCGCGAGAAGGCGGTGGCCAAGCATGCCGGCCAGCGTGGCTCGCTCGAACAGATGATGTCGCAACTGCAGACGAGCGGGCTGAAGGAATTCCCGCTGGTCATCAAGGGCGACGTGCAGGGCTCGATCGAGGCGATCAACGCGGCGCTGGACAAGCTCGGCACCGACGAGGTGCGTGCGCGCATCGTCCATGCGGGCGCCGGCGGCATCACCGAAAGCGATGTGTCGCTGGCGGAAACCTCGGGGGCCGCAATCATCGGCTTCAACGTCCGCGCCAATGTGCAGGCGCGCGCGGCTGCCGCGGCGGCAGGCATCGAGATCCGCTACTACTCGATCATCTACAATCTCGTCGATGACGTGAAGGCGGCGCTGTCGGGCCTGCTGTCGCCGGAGCGTCGCGAGACCTTCATCGGCAATGCGGAGATCCTCGAGATCTTCGACATCACCAAGGTCGGCAAGATCGCCGGCTGCCGTGTCACCGAAGGCAAGGTCGAGCGCGGTGCGGGCGTTCGCCTGATCCGCGACAATGTCGTCATCCACGAAGGCACGCTGAAGACCCTGAAGCGCTTCAAGGACGAAGTGGCGGAGGTCCCGGGTGGCCAGGAATGCGGCATGGCCTTCCAGAACTACGAGGACATGCGCGTCGGCGACGTCATCGAGTGCTTCCGCGTCGAGATGGTGACCAGGACGCTCTGAGTTCGAGTGTCTTGAGTTGAGCATCTACTGAGACCGGGCGGTGGTCGAAAGGCTGCCGCCCAAAGCATATGAGACATGCGGCGCGGTCCATCCCGTGCCTCACGATTTCAGGATAGGGAAAAATGCCCCGTTCAACCACGTCAGGTCCATCCCAGCGCATGCTGCGCGTCGGCGAACAAGTGCGCCACGCGCTGTCGGAAACCTTGCAGCGTGGCGAGATCCTCGATCCGTTGATCGAGAACGCAGTGGTTTCGGTCTCGGAAGTGCGCATGTCGCCCGATCTGAAGATCGCCACCGCCTTCGTCTCGCCGCTCGGCGCTGGCGATGCCGATGCGGTGGTCGAGGCGCTCAACAAGCACGCGAAATTCGTGCGCGGCCGCGTTTCCGGCGCGCTTCGGCAGATGAAGTACATGCCCGAGTTCCGCTTCCGGCTCGACACCAGCTACGACAATTTCCAGAAGATCAACGAATTGCTGCACTCGCCCGAAGTGGCGCGCGATCTCGGCCCAGACGCCCAGATTGGCGACCAGAACAAAGGCAACTACAAGGACGAAAAATAGTGGCGCGTCGGGGCAAGAAGAAGGGTCGGCCGATCTCCGGCTGGCTAGTGCTGGACAAGCCGGTCGGCATGGGTTCGACCGAGGCTGTCTCCAAGATCAAATGGTTGTTCCAGGCGGAAAAGGCCGGCCATGCCGGCACGCTCGATCCGCTCGCTTCCGGCATGCTGCCGATTGCGCTCGGCGAAGCGACCAAGACGGTGCCCTATGTCCAGGATGGCGCCAAGGTCTACCGCTTCACAGTTGCCTGGGGTGAGGAGCGTTCGACCGATGACCTCGAAGGGCCGGTGACGAAAAGCTCCGACCAGCGTCCGGCTGAAGCCGATGTGTTTTTGCTGATGCCGAAATACACCGGCGTCATCATGCAGACGCCGCCGCAGTTTTCGGCCATCAAGATCGCAGGCGAGCGCGCCTATGACCTTGCCCGCGACGGCGCGACGGTTGACATCCCGGCGCGGGAAGTCGAGATCGGCCGTCTCGACCTGATCGAGCACAATGCTGATCGCACCATTTTCGAGGTCGAATGCGGCAAGGGCACCTATGTGCGCTCGCTGGCCCGCGACATGGGCCGCGACCTCGGCTGTTTCGGTCACATCGCCGAACTGCGCCGAATCGAAGTCGAGCCGTTCATGCAGGAAGACTTCGTCACCATCGCCGAGCTGGAAACCGCGCGCTTCGGCGAGCAGGGCGATGAACGTTCGGATTCAGCGGACACGGTGCCGGTCGATTTCGACGCCATCGACGCGCTTCTGGTCGACACATCAGCCGCGCTCGACTGCCTGCCGCAGATCGCGATCAGCGACGACGCTGCAACAAAAATCCGCCTCGGCAATCCGGTCATCATCCGTGGCCGCGACGCGCCAGTGGAAGCCGAGGAAGCCTGCGCTACGGCGCGCGGCAAGCTGGTCGCCATCGGCGCCATCGAGCAAGGCATGTTCAAGCCGAAGCGGGTCTTTGCCGGGTGAGTCCCGTCGTCTAATCTCGATCGGACGCAGCATCCGAGGGGCACATGGCAAAGGCCGAGACAATCAAGAAGCGGGCGCCGGTGACTGCAAGGCGGCCGCCGGTCGGCGCATCACCCGGCACACTGATCGCCGACCCGGCGGCGCGGCGCAGCGAACTGCGACTGACACTGATGTCGCCCGACAAATTCGAGACAGTCGAAAATGCCAGCATCGACGACGTCAACGCTCATTGCCACGCATGGCCGGTCATTTGGCTCGATTGCACCGGTCTCGCCAACATCCCGCTGATTGAGGAGATCGGCCGGATTTTCAGCCTGCATCCGCTGGCGCTGGAAGACGTCGTCAACACCGGCCAGAGGCCGAAGGTGGATTTCTTTGAGGACCATGCCTTCGTCGTCGTCAGGATGATCGACGACGTCACCGCGCATGTTACGAGCAGATCGCGGTCTTCTTCGGCAGGAACTTCGTCGTCACCTTCCAGGAGCGCGAAGGCGATCCGTTCGATCCCGTGCGCAAGCGCATCGAAAGCTCGATGCCCAACCGGCTGCGCGCACGCGACGCTGACTATCTCGCCTATGCGCTGATCGACGCCATTGTCGACAGCTATTTCCCGCCGATCGAGACTGCCGGCGAATTGGTCGACAGCATCGAGGACCAGATGCTGCGCGCGGCGGACAAGCACCAGATGCGGCGGCTTCACGAGTTGCGGCGCGACGCCAATGTGCTGAAGGGGGTACTTTGGCCGATGCGCGATGCGCTGGCGACGCTGATCCGCAACGAAGTGTCCTACGTGAAGCCCGAGACCAAGATCTTCCTGAACGACACGCTCGATCACTCGCTTCGGCTCATCGAACTGGTCGAGACCCAGCGCGACATGCTGACCGGTCTGATCGAGATGCATGTGTCGCTGAGCCAGGCACGCACCAGCGATGTCATCAGCTATCTGACGATCGTCTCGGTGATCTTCATCCCGCTCACCTTTCTCGCTGGCGTGTGGGGCATGAACTTCGATCCCGAAACCTCGCCATGGAACATGCCGGAGCTGAAGGCACAATACGGCTATCCGGCGGCGCTCGTGTTCATGGCCGTTGTCGCGCTCGGGCTTGTCGCTTTCTTCAGATGGAAGAAGTGGCTTTAGCCGAAGGGAAATCTTCGTTTATGCAGCAAAAAGCCGGCTTGTGAATTGGGCTGGTGTTTTTGCCTGAATTGCACTATATGCGCCGCAGCATCGTGCAATGACACCTTGCTTGTACCGGCCCCTGCTGGACGACATCCCGGCCGAGGGCGTCCCGTTTCCTCAAACAGATAAGGAAAAACACGATGTCGATTACTGCCGAGCGCAAGAAGGAATTGATGGGTGAATTCGCAACCGCCAAGGGCGATACCGGGTCTCCGGAAGTCCAGGTGGCCATCCTTTCCGAGCGCATCAAGAACCTGACCGACCATTTCAAGGACCACAAGAAGGATAACCATTCCCGCCGTGGTCTGCTCGCTCTCGTCTCCCAGCGCCGCAGCCTGCTTGATTATCTCAAGCGCAAGGATGACGCGCGCTATCAGACGCTGATCGAGAAGCTCGGTCTGCGCCGTTGACCAATTGGCCGGCGGGTTCTTTCGAGAGCCCGCCGGTCGCGCATTGGAGCAGTCCATTGCTCTAATGAAGAAAGTAGAGCGCCGCGCATCGATTTGGACGCGCAAATAGGACGCTCTGAAACTTTGAATTTGTGCAAGGCATTTTCCGAGAGCCGCGGTTTTCGGGGCCACGCGCAAGGTCAGTCGAATCGACTGGCCAGACCCGGTTTCGAGATAGCACAGGGCCATTCGAAACCGCCCATGGACGGTCATGGGGCAGGATTGCAGGACGCTCGCCCGGCAGCCGCGCCGGATTTACCCGAGCTTCCCGTTGTCTTGCCCGTGGCTGCCCGAGAAACGAAGCCAAGGGAAAGGGGCACTCGCGCACGTGAAACGGCGCGGCCCTTTCCGCATATGAAGGACAAGACATGTTCAATCACCACAAAGTGGAAATCGAATGGGGCGGCCGTCCGCTCATCCTCGAAACCGGCAAGATTGCGCGCCAGGCTGACGGCGCGGTGCTCGCCACCTACGGCGAAACCAAGGTTCTCGCCACCGTTGTTTCCATGAAGGAGCCGAAGCCCGGCCTCGATTTCTTCCCGCTGACCGTCAACTACCAGGAAAAGACCTATGCCGCCGGCAAGATCCCGGGCGGCTATTTCAAGCGCGAAGGCCGCCCGAGCGAAAAGGAAACGCTGGTCTCCCGTCTCATAGACCGTCCGATCCGGCCGCTCTTCGCTGACGGTTACAAGAACGACACGCAGATCGTTGTCACCGTCGTCCAGCATGATCTCGAAAACGATCCGGATATCCTGTCGATCGTCGCCACCTCGGCGGCCTTGACGCTGTCCGGCGTCCCCTTCATGGGCCCGATCGGCGGCGCCCGCGTCGGCTACATCAACGGCGAATACGTGCTCAATCCGCATATCGACGAGATGCAGGAATCAAAGCTTGACCTGATCGTTGCCGGCACCTCTGACGCCGTGCTGATGGTCGAGTCCGAAGCCAAGGAGCTCGGCGAGGATCTGATGCTCGGCGCCGTCATGTTCGGCCATCGCGGCTTCCAGCCGGTGATCGACGCAATCATCAAGCTGGCCGAGGTCGCCGCCAAGGACCCGCGCGATTTCACCGCGCCAGACTATTCGGCGCTTGAAGCCGAGATGCTGGAGATCGTCGAAGGCGAGCTTCGCGACGCCTACAAGATCACCGACAAACAGAAGCGCTATGCCGCCGTGGACGCCGTGAAGGCGAAGGTCAAGGCTGCGTTCGCACCCGCAGAAGGCGAAGAAGCAAAATACACGTCCGAGCAAATCGGCACCGTGTTCAAGGAGCTCCAGGCCAAGGTTGTGCGCTGGAACATCCTCGACACCGGTTCGCGCATCGACGGCCGCGATCTGAAGACGGTCCGCAAGATCGTCTCCGAAGTCGGCGTCCTGCCGCGTACCCATGGCTCGGCGCTGTTCACCCGCGGCGAGACACAGGCGCTGGTCGTCGCCACGCTCGGCACCGGCGAAGACGAGCAGTACGTCGATTCGCTGACCGGCATGTATAAGGAGAAGTTCCTCCTTCACTACAACTTCCCTCCCTATTCGGTCGGCGAAACCGGTCGCATGGGTTCGCCCGGCCGCCGCGAAATCGGCCACGGCAAGCTGGCTTGGCGCGCGATCCGCCCGATGCTGCCGACATCAGACCAGTTCCCCTACACGCTGCGCGTCGTCTCGGAGATCACCGAGTCCAACGGTTCGTCGTCGATGGCCACCGTCTGTGGCACCTCGCTGGCGCTGATGGATGCCGGCGTGCCGCTGGCCAAGCCGGTCGCCGGCATTGCCATGGGTCTGATCAAGGAAGGCGAGCGCTTCGCGGTGCTCTCCGACATTCTCGGCGACGAGGATCATCTCGGCGACATGGACTTCAAGGTTGCCGGCACCGCCAACGGCATCACCTCGCTGCAGATGGACATCAAGATCGAAGGCATCACCGAGGAGATCATGAAGATCGCGCTGGACCAGGCCAAGGACGGCCGCCAGCATATCCTCGGCGAAATGGGCCATGCGCTCTCCGGCGCGCGTTCCGAACTCGGCGAATTCGCGCCGCGCATCGAGGTCATGCACATCCCGACCGACAAGATCCGCGACGTGATCGGCTCGGGCGGCAAGGTCATCCGCGAGATCGTCGAAAAGACCGGCGCCAAGATCAACATCGAGGACGACGGCACGGTCAAGATCGCTTCGTCCAACGCCAAAGAGATCGAGGCGGCCAAGAAGTGGATCCATACCATCGTCGCCGAGCCGGAAGTGGGCGAGATCTACGAGGGCACGGTCGTCAAGACCGCCGACTTCGGCGCTTTCGTCAACTTCTTCGGTCCGCGTGACGGCCTCGTCCACATCTCGCAGCTCGCCAATGACCGCGTCGCCAAGACTTCTGACGTCGTCAAGGAAGGCGACAAGGTCTGGGTCAAGCTGATGGGCTTCGACGAGCGCGGCAAGGTCCGCCTGTCGATGAAGGTCGTCGACCAGGCCACCGGCAAGGAAATCGCCCGCGACAAGAAGGCCGAAGGCGAAGAAGACGCCGCCTGAGCGATCTGACGGTACAATCGAAGCGGGCGCGCCGACAGGTCGCGCCCGTTTTCATTTTCACGACAAGCCCAGCTGCATTTCGAGGTCGAAGAATGTCCGCCGAGCCGCTGAAGACACTGTTCCATCCGTTCGAGGCCGAGGCTGTCTCCCTGCCGCGCAAGGGCGAGCGTGTCCTCTTTCTGGGCGCCGAACCGGGTTTCCGCCTGCCCGAAGGCTTCGATGCAGCACTGCATCTGGTGCAAGGCTTCCGCCCGCATTTTCGCGCGCTGCAGGGGGCGGGCTTCGCGGTAATGCCGCGCCTGGAAGGCGAAGGTTTCGACGCGGCATTGGTGCTTGCCGGCCGTCATCGCGGGCAAAACGAATTGCGCATCGCTGAGGCGATCGAGCGTGTGAGGCCGCGCGGATCGATTGTCGTCGCCGGCGCCAAGGACGATGGCATTGCCAGCCTGCGCAAGCGCATCGACGAACTTGTGCCGCTCGACGGCCATTTGCCGAAGCATCACGGCATCGCCTTCTGGTTCCGTCGACCGGCCAACGCCGCGGTAGCGGCAGCGCTTTGCGCCGCCAATCCAACCCTTCTGGTCGAGGGCCGTTTCCGCACCGCGCCAGGCATGTTCTCTTTCGACAAGATCGATACAGGTTCGACATTGCTGGTAGACAACCTGCCTAGCGATCTGCGTGGCAGCGTTGCCGATTTCTGCGCCGGCTGGGGCTATGTGGCGGCCGAGGTCGTCGCTCGCTCACGTGGCATATCGGCGCTCGATCTCTACGAGGCGGAGTTCGATGCGCTGGAGGCGGCGAAAGGCAATATCGGCAATACAGCGGCGGAACCAAATTTCTTCTGGATCGATCTTTTGAGCGAGCCGGTAGAGCGGCGATATGACGCCATCGTCATGAACCCGCCCTTCCATCGCAGCCGGGCAGCCGAGCCGGAGATCGGCGCCGGCATGATCCGCGCCGCGGCAAAGGCGCTGAAGCCGGGTGGGCGGCTGTTCATGGTGGCGAACCGTCAGCTTCCCTACGAGCCGGTGCTGGCGGCCGCCTTCTCCAGCCATGCCGAGATCGCCCGCGATGGCCTCTTCAAGGTTCTCGCGGCGCGCCGCTGAACGCGGAGTTCAGTGCAGATCGGCAGGCGCCGTTCGCGAATCTATGGCCGCGCTCTTCGACCAGTCTGCTTGCCGGCAAGGCCGCCGCATTTTTACGGGCCGAATTAATCTCGTACGTTGTCGGTCCGCTTCAGCTCGTCGAGCGCCGGCATCGAGACGATGTGGTAGCCGGAATCGACATAGTGGATTTCGCCGGTGACGCCCGACGACAGGTCGGAGAGGAGGTAGAGCGCGGAACCACCGACTTCGTCGATGGTCACTGTACGGCGCAGCGGCGAGTTGCGCTGCTGGTAGGAAAACATGTGGCGCGCATCGGAAATCCCGGCGCCCGCCAATGTCCGCACCGGTCCCGCCGATATGCCGTTCACCCTGATGCCGCGCGGGCCGTAGTCATTGGCGAGATAGCGGACGCTGGCTTCCAGACCGGCCTTGGCAACGCCCATGACGTTGTAGTTCGGCATGACACGGACGGAACCGGCATAGGTCAGCGTGATCATCGAGCCGCTGCCCTTCATCAGCGCGGCGGCATGACGGGCGACCTCGGTGAAGGAGTAGCAGGAGATGACCATGGTGCGGACGAAATTGTCGCGGCTGGTGTCGGCGTAAAGGCCCTTCAGCTCGTTCTTGTCGGAAAAGCCGATGGCGTGGACGACGAAGTCCAGTCCGCCCCAGGCCTCGCCTAAGGTCTCGAAGGTAGCGGCAACCGATGCGCTGTCCTCGACGTCGCAAGGGACGACCAGCGACGCGCCGAGCTTGTCGGCGAGCGGCTTGACCCGGCGTCCGAAGGCTTCGCCCTGATAGGTGAAGGCGAGTTCCGCCCCATGTTCGGACAATTTCCGGGCGATGCCCCAGGCGATCGAATGGTCGTTGGCGACACCCATGACAAGCCCGCGCTTGCCCTTCATCAATCCGTCCATGGTCGGCAATCCTTATGCGGAATAGCGCTGGAAAATCAGCGTTGCGTTGGTGCCGCCGAAACCGAACGAATTGGACAAAACGGTGTCGATCCTGGCATCGTCGATGCGTTCCCGCACGATCGGCATGCCTTCGAATTCCGGATCAAGCTGCTCGATATGGGCGCTCTCGCCGATGAAGCCGCCTTGCATCATCAGGATCGAGTAGATCGATTCCTGCACGCCGGCCGCACCCAGCGAATGGCCGGTCAGTGATTTCGTCGAGGCGATGAAAGGCATGTTTTCGCCGAACACCTCGCGGATCGCGCCCATTTCCCTGGAGTCGCCGACCGGCGTTGAGGTGCCGTGCGTGTTGATGTAGTCGACCGGCGAAGAGACAGTCGCCAGCGCCTGCCGCATGCAGCGCACCGCACCCTCGCCCGAGGGCGCCACCATATCGTAGCCGTCGGAGGTCGCGCCATAGCCGACGACCTCGGCGTAGATCTTGGCGCCGCGCGCCTTGGCGTGCTCGAGCTCTTCCAGGACCAGCACGCCGGCGCCGCCGGCAATGACGAAGCCGTCGCGATCAACGTCATAGGCGCGCGAGGCGGCCGATGCCCGGGCGTTGAACTTGGAGGACATGGCGCCCATCGCGTCGAACAGATCCGACATCGTCCAGTCGAGATCCTCATGGCCGCCGGCGAAGACCATGTCCTGCTTGCCCCACTGGATCAGTTCGTAGCCATTGCCGATGCAATGCGCCGATGTCGAGCAGGCCGAAGAGATCGAATAATTGACGCCGTGGATCTTGAACCAGGTGGCGAGTGTCGCCGAAGCGGTCGACGACATCGCCTTCGGCACGGCGAACGGGCCGATGCGCTTGGGGCTGCCGTTCTTGAGCGTGGTTTCGGCGGCCTCGACGATGGTTCGGGTCGATGGTCCGCCCGATCCCATAACAATGCCGGTGCGCTCATTGGTGATGTCGTTCTCGCCAAGTCCAGCGTCCACGATAGCCTGGTCCATGGCGACATGGTTCCAAGCCGCACCTTGCGACAGGAAGCGCATGGCGCGACGATCGATCAGCGCAGAGGGGTCGAGCGTCGGCGCCCCCCAGACCTGGCAGCGGAAGCCGTGTTCGGCGAAGGAATCGGAGAAGCTGATGCCGGATCTGGCGTCGTGGAGCGAGGCCTGCACCTCGTTGGCATTGTTGCCGATCGACGACACGATGCCGAGGCCTGTAACTACGACCCGTCTCATTCGCAACTCCTTCCAGCGCATGAGCCCGAAACCTGTCGGACAAGGATCATGCGCAAATTAAAGTTCTGCAGCTTCCTTTTGCGCACTCGCGGCGCTGTGGAGGCGCCGGTCAGGCGGCGGCCGATTGCTTGGATAGACCCACCTTGAGATCCGTTGCTGCGTATATGGGTTCGCCATCCGCCTTCAGCCAGCCATCGGCGATACCAAGCACCAACCGCCCGCGCATCACGCGCTTGAAGTCCACGCCATATTCCACCTTCTTGACCGACGGCGTCACCATCCCTTTGAATTTCACCTCGCCGGTCGAGAGCGCCATCCCCTTGCCCGGCTCACCGAGCCAGCCGAGGTAGAATCCCGTCAATTGCCACATGGCGTCGAGGCCCAGGCATCCCGGCATGATGGGATTGCCGATGAAATGGCAGGCGAAAAACCACAGGTCCGGCTTGATGTCGAATTCCGCGCGAATGAAGCCCTTGTCGAAGGCACCGCCCGTCTCGCTGATTTCGGTGATGCGGTCGAACATCAGCATCGGCGGATAGGGGAGCTGGGCGTTTCCAGGTCCGAACAGCTCGCCGCGGGCGCAGGCAAGCAGTTCTTCGTAATCATAGCTGGATTTCGAAACCGCCATCAATCTCGTCCCCGTAATCGTCCGGGCGGTAGCGCGCCCTTGTCGTTGGTTTCCTAACACAATCTATTTCAGGCCGGAAACCGGCGTTTGCGCTTAACCTGCCCGTCTGCCTGGGTCAATGCGCGCTATTGATCGTATTCGGTCGACAGAATATATGTCGGGGGTGTCCAGTTTCGGTCGATGTTCGGTTTTTGCCATTCTGGGCATGTCTTGAGGCGAAACTGTGAGCTTGGACGGGTAGATGGATCTGGGCTGCCGAAAGGAAAATGTCGCTGTGGACAAGCGGGTTCGCGAAGCTGGCCTGAGGCCGACGCGTCAGCGCATTGCGCTGGCCGATCTGCTTTTCGCCAAGGGCGACCGCCATCTGTCGGCTGAGGAACTGCACGAGGAGGCGATCGCCGCCGGCGTGCCGGTGTCGCTCGCCACCGTTTACAACGCCCTTCATCAATTCACCCAGGCGGGCCTTCTGCGCATCCTGGCCGTCGAGGGGTCGAAGACCTACTTCGACACCAACACCTCCGATCATCACCATTTCTACATTGAAGGTGAAAACAGGATCTTCGATATCGCCAGCGGTCCTGTCACGGTTTCCAACCTGCCGGAGCCGCCGGAAGGCATGGAGATCGCCAATGTCGACATCGTGGTGAGACTGCGCCCCAAACGCCGCGACTGATTGGCGCTTCGTGAGGCCGTGAGATACCGTCTCGGCCGGGATCCTCGAACCGCCAAGAAGAGGTTAGTTCTTGACCCGTTCGCCCGGATAGGCGCCCCAGACAAGCGACTGGGCGAGCCAGCCGGTGTGGCCGTTGAAGGTCATCTCGCACCACTGGCCGTCACAGGACTTGATCGTGCCCATGGCGCCCGGCTCGATGATCGCGACGATGCTGGCATCCTTTTCCGGGTCGTCGAGAAGGTTGACTCGGGCATCTTTGCCCCGCTGCCAGGGTGCTACGATCGCCGTGCGGCGGCCTGAAAGCAGCGACTGGTTGATCCAGCCTTCCGAGCCGTCGGCATCGCGCACACGACGCCAGGTGTCGAATTCCTGGATGATCTCCATTGGCAGGCCGGGCTTCATATACATCCAGTCGACGGAATAGTTGACGCCTGGTCCGACGCGGGAGTTGACGCGGCCCGCTTTCAGGCTGACGAAACGCGGCAGCGGCAGGCCGCTCGGCCCGAGCGTTGCGCTCTGGGCGGGTGCTGCTGCGTTCTGTGCCGCCACATGAGGGGAATAAAGGAGAGCGCCGAGAAATGCTGCGCTGAGGGCCAGGCGGAGCGACGCGAAACCAGACACTTTCATTCCTTTCGGCGCCGGCTCATCGGCCTTGGCGCCCCTTTTTCTTTGTCTTCGGCGGAACCTCTTGTTACATGGAGAACTGGCACCGCGACCGGCCTGCAGTTTCGCCTGTCTTGGTTAAAGAGGTCTCAACGAGGTCGGGTTTCGAGGAAACAATGGTAGGCAGAAAAAGGCCCCTCGTCGTCATCACGCGCAAGCTGCCCGACCCGGTCGAGACCCGTATGCGTGAGCTGTTCGACGCCCGGCTGAATGTCGAAGACAGGCCGATGACGCAGCCGGAACTGGTCGCGGCGGTCAAGGAAGCCGACGTGCTGGTGCCGACCATAACCGATCATATCGACGCAGCGCTGATCGCTCAGGCTGGCGACAACCTCAAGCTGATCGCCAATTTCGGCAACGGCGTCGACAAGATCGATGTGGCGGCAGCAGCGAAGAAGGGCATTTCCGTCACCAACACGCCGAACGTGTTGACCGAGGATACGGCCGACATGACCATGGCGCTAATGCTGGCGGTGCCGCGGCGGCTGGCGGAAGGCGCCAATGTGCTGACCGGCGACAAGAAATGGGCCGGCTGGTCGCCGACCTGGATGCTCGGCCGACGTATCTGGGGCAAACGCCTCGGCATTGTAGGCATGGGCCGCATCGGCACCGCCGTCGCCCGGCGGGCCAAGGCCTTTGGCCTGTCGATCCACTATCACAACCGCCATCGCGTGCTGCCGGCGGTCGAGGATGAGCTAGAGGCGACCTACTGGGAAAGCCTCGACCAGATGCTTGCCCGCATGGACATCATATCGGTCAATTGTCCGTCGACGCCGGCGACCTTCCATCTGCTTTCGGCGCGGCGGCTGGCGCTTCTGCAACCGTCCGCTTACATCGTCAACACAGCGCGCGGCGACATCATCGACGAGGACTCTCTGGTCAAGCTGATCCAAGACGGCAAGATCGCCGGCGCCGGCCTCGATGTCTACGAGCATGAGCCGGCGCTGAACAGCAAATTGCTGAAGCTCGCGGCCAAGGGCAAGGTCGTGCTGTTGCCGCATATGGGGTCGGCGACGCTCGAAGGCCGCATCGACATGGGCGAGAAGGTGATCATCAACATCCGCGCCTTCTTCGATGGCCACCGGCCGCCGGATCGCGTACTGCCGCTACGGACGTGACGTGGTTGCCACCTTAAGTCAGCGAGGGCTTACGAAAGCACCTTGCGCATGGTGATCGAGGTCGGTTGGTCATAGCCCTTGTGCGCTGTCCGTTCCGTTTCGCTAAAGCCGAGGCGGGCAAAGGCTGCGTGATTTCCGGTCAGTTCGATCCGCGTCTGAAGGTCGATCGCAGGCTTGCCGCGACTGCGGGCGAGATTCTCGACAGCCTGCATCAGCTGCCTGCCCAGGCCCTGTCCCTGAAAGTCTGGTTCGACCGCGAGCTTTCCGACATAGAAATCGTTGGCCCGTTCCAGAACAAAAACGCAGCCGACGATCCTGCCGTCCTTCAGCGCCGCAAAGCCCGTTTCTTGCCGCGCCTTGTCCCGGAGACTTTCGACCGTGAGCCGATGCGCCGAGGATGGCGGATCGATGACGCCGTCCATCGAGGCGAAGGCGCGCATGATCAGCGCCAGCACCTCGTCCCAACGGTCGAAATCGGCCGGAAGCTGCGCGACGGAAACCACGCTGCCCAAGATCTAGCTTCTCTTGTAGCGGATCGTGTCGAAGCGCGCCGCCAGCGCATCGAAAAGCAGCAGCCGGCCGACCAGCGGCTCGCCGATGCCGGCGATCAGCTTGATCGCCTCCATCGCCTGCAGCGTGCCGACGACGCCGGTCAGCACGCCGAGCACGCCGGCCACGGCGCAGGACGGCACCAGGCCGGACGGCGGCGGTTCCGGAAAAAGATCGCGATAGCTTGGATTTGGCTTGCCGTCCGTGCCGGTCTCGAACGGTTTCAGCACGGTCACCGAGCCGTCGAAGCGGCCGACCGCGGCATGGACCAGCGGCCGCTTTCCCGCGGCGCAGGCGTCGGCCACCGCATAACGTGTTTCGAAATTGTCGGAGCCGTCGACGACGATGTCATAGCGGGCAACGAGGTCAGGGGCGTTGTCCGCCGTCAGCCTGAGATTGTGCAGTTCCACGGCGACGTTGGGATTGATGCGGGCGATCGCCGTTTTGGCACTGTCGGTTTTCGCCATGCCGACAGCATCGGTGCCGTGGATCACCTGTCTTTGCAGGTTCGACAGTGAGACGCTGTCGTCGTCGACGATGCCGAGTGTGCCGACGCCGGCTGCGGCCAGATATTCGAGCACCGGCGCTCCGAGCCCGCCGGCGCCGATGACCAGGACCCGCGCCCGCTTCAGTCGCTGCTGGCCTGCGCCGCCGATTTCGGGCAGCACGATGTGGCGGGCGTAGCGTTCGAGTTCTTCGTCGGTTAGCGTGGTGGTGATCATCGCCGGACCATATAGCGGAAGAAAAACCTTGTCAGGCGTCAATTCACGTCACCCACAAAGCCTGCCCTCGGGCTTGGCCAGAGGGTGCGCAGCAGTCTTGGGATAACGATATCCAAGAAGTCAAATGGTTGGGCTAACCATGCCATGATCGACGGTCAGGAACTGCGCGCGTCCCTTAAGACTGGAAAACAGCGCCGCATCGGTTCCGGTCATGAAAGCCTGGCAGTTCAGCTCTTCGAGGATCGAGAACAGCGCGGCACGCCGGCCGCCGTCGAGATGGGCGGCGATCTCGTCGAGCAGCAGGATCGGCGTCATGCCCGACATCTCGCCGGTCAGCCGAGCATGCGACAGGACCATGCCGACGAGCAGCGCCTTCTGCTCGCCGGTCGAACACAGTTCGGCTGGCATCGCCTTGGGCCGGTGCCGCACTACGAGATCCGAACGGTGCGGGCCGTCGAGCGTGCGCCCGGCGGCGCGGTCGCGATCGCGGCCTTCGGCAAGCGCTTGGCGGAACCGCTCCTCGACATCGACAGCCGCGGTGGTGCCGACTTCGCTTTCCAACGTGCCCGACAGGCCGATGTCGGCTTGCGGAAACGGGCCGGCGCTTGGCAGCCTGTCGATCATGGCGGCGAGCAGGCGCACCAGCTCGGCACGCGCCGCAGCAATCGCGACACCGGTTTCGGCCATTTGCGTCTCGATCGCATCGAACCAGGCTCCGTCACGCGAGCCTTCGGCGAACAGCCGATTGCGGCCGCGCATCGCTTTTTCGTAGTCCAGCGCGCGCTGGCCGTGGCCCGGATCGATCGCCAGCACCTGCCGGTCGAGAAAGCGCCGGCGGTCTGCGGCCGGCCCGGTGAACAATGCATCCATCGCCGGTGTCAGCCAGACGACGCGCAGCCATTCCAGCATGTCCTCCGCCGAGCGCGCTGCCGCGCCATTGATCCGCACCCGCCGGCCGCCCTCGCCGGCGGCATCGCCGCCTGCAATGCCGGTGCCGATCTCGATCGGTCCGTCCGGCCCATCGAGCCGGATATGGATGGCAAAGCCGCCGTCCCCGCCTTCACGCGCCACGTCGGCATAAGGTGCACGGCGTAGGCCGCGACCCGGCGTCAGCAGGGAAATCGCTTCCAGCAGGTTGGTTTTGCCGGCGCCATTGTCACCGGAAAAAACCACGGCGCCGGGGTCGAGGTCGATCGACAGTGTTGCGTAATTGCGGAAGTTCGTAAGTGACAGCTTACTTATATGAGTCTGCTGGTCGCGCTCAGACTGCTTCGCAACTCCGGTCATGACAACAAGATGGCCTCGTTCGGGCCTATACCCGCATCGGCATCAGCACGTAGAGCGTGGTTTCGTCGGCCATGTCGTGGATCAGCGTCGGCGAACCGGCGTCCGCCAGCATGAATTTTGCCTCAGTGCCGGTCAACTGGGCGGCGACGTCGAGCAGATATTTGGCGTTAAAGCCGATTTCGATCGCGTCGGACGAATAGTCCGCGGCCAGTTCTTCTGTGGCGCTACCCGAATCCGGATTGTTGACCGCAAGCGTGACCTGGCCTTCTCCAATCGAAAGCTTCACTGCCCGGCCGCGTTCCGACGAAATGGTCGAGACGCGGTCGACGGCGGCGGCGAAACTCTGGCGGTCGATGATCAGCTTCTTGTCGTTGCCGGTCGGGATGACCCGCTGATAATCCGGGAAGGTGCCGTCGATTAGCTTCGAGGTCAAAACGACACTGCCGATGGTGAAACGGATCTTGGTGTCGGACAATTCGGTGGTCACGGCGACGTCCGGGTCATCGACAAGCTTTTGCAGCTCGCTGACCGTCTTGCGCGGAATGATGATGCCCGGCATGCCTTCGGATCCTGCCGGCGCGTCGATCTCGGCGCGCGCCAGCCGATGGCCGTCGGTCGCTACCGAGCGCAGCTTCAGCTTGCCGTCGGCTTCATGCGTGTGCAGGTAGATGCCGTTCAGGTAGTAGCGCGTCTCTTCGGTGGAGATGGCAAATTGGGTCTTCTCGATCAGGCCCTTGAGCGCGACCGAATCGAGCCGGAAGATATGCGAGAACGATCCGGCCGAAAGCGCCGGGAAATCGGATTGCGGCAGACATTGGAGACGGAAGCTCGAGCGGCCCGACGTCACCGTCATGGCGTTGCCGTCCTCGTCGGTCTTCAGCATGACCTCCGCGCCGTCCGGGAGCTTGCGCACGATGTCGTAGAGCAGATGCGCCGGAACCGTCGTCGCCCCGCCGCGCTCCACCTTGGCGGGCGTGGCTTCCGTCACCTCCAGATCGAGGTCGGTCGCCTTCATTTCGAGGGTGGCGCCTTCGGCGCTCAGCAGCACGTTGGACAGGATCGGTATGGTATTGCGCCGCTCGACCACGCGATGAACGTGGTTGAGCGACTTCAGGAGATTTGACCGTTCCAGGATAACACGCATGACGAAACAGGCTCGCTTGAACGAATGAGCGGGTCTCCGGCAAGCGGCAACCCGCGAAAGGTCTGAACAGGCTCAGAAACTGACAGGAAAAAAACCGTAAACGCAAGCCCGCGCTACCGGTTCGGACCGGTTACTCGGGCTTTCTGGGGATAAAACTGGCGAAGTCCGCTAGCCGGCGTTTTTCGGGCCGGTTAGGCCTGATCGTTGATCAGTCTTCTCAGCAATTCGAGCTCCTGCGCCAGCGTGTTGTCGACGCCTGAAAGATCCTCGATCTTGCGCACGGCATGCAGCACCGTCGTGTGGTCGCGGCCACCGAAACGCCGTCCGATCTCCGGCAAGGAGCGCGGTGTCATCACCTTGGACAGGTACATGGCGACCTGCCGCGGCTTGACGATCGTACGCGTGCGCCGGTTGGACAGAAGTTCTGTCTTCGACACATTGTAGTGGCGCGCGACGATGCGCTGGATGTCCTCGATTCGCACCCGCTTCGGCTCGCCCGAACGATAGATGTGGCCGAGGATCTCGTCGATGCGGTCGATGGTGATCTGCGGTTCGAACGACTGGCGAAACAGAAGCTGGTTGAACGCACCTTCGAGTTCGCGCCCGCTGCCGGTCACCGTGCGAGCGACATGGTTGAGGATCTCGTCCGAGATGTCGAGTGACGCATCATCGGCCTTGGCGGTGGCAAGGCGCAGCTTGAGCATGCCGATCCGCATGGCGAAATCCGGCGCCGACATTTCGAGCGCGACACCGCCGTTGAGGCGGGAGCGGACGCGAGGCTCCAGCGATTCCAGTTCCGACGGCGGCCGGTCGGCCGCGACCACCACCTGCTTGGCGCTGTCGAGCAGCATGTTGATCAGATGGCAGAATTCATGCTGGATCGACTTGCCTTGCAGGAACTGCATGTCGTCGATGATGAGAAGATCGATGTCGCGCAGCTGTTCCTTCAGCGTCAGCGCGTTGTTGTCGCGGATCGCGGTGGCAAACCGCCACATGAAATATTCGGCGGTGAGATAGACGACACGCGACTTCGGATTCTGCTTCAGCGATTCCGCCGCGATCGCCTGCAGCAGGTGAGTCTTGCCCAGCCCCACCGTCGCGTGAAGAAACAGCGGATTGAAGCGCACCGCGCTCGACTGCGATTCCGCCACCGCTTTGGCGGCGGCGAAGGCCACCCGGTTTGACGGTCCCTCGATGAAGGAGCCGAACGTGTAGCGCGGGTCTAGCGGCGAACCGAGCACATTGTGCCGGAACTCGGTCTCTGCAGGCGTTCCCGGGCGAGGTGCCGGTACCCGCTCCAGCCTGCCAGGGCTTGCTGTCCCCGCGGCCAGCGCCGTTTGCGCTTGCCTGGTCATCTTGCGCGCCGGGGCCACTTCGGGCTCGACGCCGTTGCGCCCCGGGCGGGTAGCGGTGCGCACGACGATCTCGATCTTGAGGATTTCAGGATCCTCGTGTTTCCACAGCTCGGCGATGAGGTCGAGATAGTGGCCGTTGATCCACGAGCGCAGGAAGGCGGTGGGAACCGAGATGCGGACAATACCCCGGGACGCCTCGGCGACCTTCATGCGTCCGAACCAGCTCGAATAGACTTCGGTTCCAAGACGCGCCTTCAACTGGGCCTTCACCCGGTCGAACTTTTGTTCCGCGTCGATGGAAGCCGACATATCGTCCCCTTCGGTTAAGGTTCCAGGGAATGGGAGGTCGCCCGTAAGCTCCCTTTCGATGCCGCTCTGCATGATCGAGTTCCTTGTCCTTTTGTACCTTTTCCGCCGGGAATGCGCCTCCTGCATCCATGTTTCCGGCGACCGTGTCCTCGCTGCGACACCATCGCCGCCGCCGGCAGATGATGTCGCCTCATTGTCAGGGAACCGGCGCCGCCCCATCAGAGCCAGCCCGCTTTGGTCATGTCAGGGCATACAACTCCCTCCGGCGAAAACGCCGGCGCGTTATTGATCTGCCATGTACAATTACGCCAATCCCCTACCGTATCGAAAAGACAAACCAAGCCCGTACGCGGAAATGATCCACGTCACGAATTCTGCCATTTTTTGCTGGCCGATTCAGGCTGGGTTAAGGGCCCAACGGCCCGTCCCTCTCGATAGACCGACATTAACGAAATCGCCGTGGATAGGGCAAGGCCACGCCTAACGGATTTTTAAGGAATGTGGTTAGCGCAGACGGGTTCGGAGCCTGCGTTGCACTGGCATGTTTTGACAAAGCCATTGTGATTCAAACCCTTTTCCGGCGAATATGAAAAAGGCCGCATCGCGCGAAATTTTCTGAAATAATTTTCTTGACAGGCAAATGTTCCCCATCCCCCGCGCCCGATGTGAACAAGCTGTGGATGACCGTCAATAACTTATTGAAAAATACAGCTGATTTTTGACAGCCGATATCTTCGCCGTGAACGCTTTCAGCGGCTGCGCCTATCAGCAGACATGTATATGCCGGCAAAGCATTTCGAACATTGAAATCGTGCGGAGTGTCCGTTTGCGAGATTTCTTTTTAAGTACTTGCCGGCAAACGAAAAAACCCGGCACGAGCGGCCGGGCTTGAAGAGGACAAGATCAGTAAAGGTATATTAGGCCGACAGCACCTTGAGTCGCTGCGCCAGGCGCGAGACCTTGCGGGACGCCGTATTTTTGTGCACCACGCCCTTGGTCGCGGCGCGCATCAATTCCGGTTCCGCCACCTTGAAAGCAGCCTGCGCGGCAGCTTTATCGCCCGAGGCGAGCGCCTCTTCGACCTGGCGGATGTAGGTCCGCACGCGCGAGCGGCGGTTCTTGTTGATCGCCGTGCGACGAGCGATCTTGCGCGTTGCCTTTTTGGCCGAGGAGGTATTGGCCATGATGCCTCTCTTCTGATCTGGTGGGCGCATGCGGGATGCCGCAGGGCGCAAAAACAAACGGGCAGCCACAGGGCCGCCTCGGTTGGTGCGGCTTATAGTTCAGCTTTTCCGGCGCGTCAACGCTGCTTCGCCTTCTTTTTGGCCGCTGCTGTCGCTCGCTTCTGGCCGCTGTCGTCACGATCTATCGGTTCGTGAAATTTGGCTTCCGCTTCTCGGCAAAGGCCG
This sequence comes from Mesorhizobium sp. BHbdii, assembly GCF_053848045.1. Taxonomy (NCBI): domain Bacteria; kingdom Pseudomonadati; phylum Pseudomonadota; class Alphaproteobacteria; order Hyphomicrobiales; family Phyllobacteriaceae; genus Mesorhizobium; species Mesorhizobium sp. BHbdii. The sequence goes on from NZ_JBSPKX010000004.1 coordinate 173,268, forward strand.
CCATGCCTTCCTTCTGGTCATCGAGCGCAAACAGCGAGTGAAACAGCCGGCGCTCGAACCGCAGCCCTTCGGCCAGTGTCGTTTCATAGGCGCGGTTGACGGCCTCTTTCGCCATCATCACCGACGGCAGCGAAAAATCAGCTATCTTGGCCGCCGCCTTCAACGCCTCCTCGAGCAGCTCGACGGCGGGCACCACACGCGACACCAGACCGCAACGCTCGGCTTCCGCCGCATCCATCATCCGTCCGGTCAGGCACATGTCCATCGCCTTCGATTTGCCGACGAAGCGGGTGAGGCGCTGCGATCCGCCCATGCCCGGCATGACGCCGAGTGTGATCTCGGGCTGGCCGAACTTGGCGTTGTCGGCGGCGATGATGAAATCGCACATCATCGCCAGTTCGCAGCCGCCGCCAAGCGCATAGCCGGCCACCGCCGCGATAACAGGCTTGCGCGCCCGGGTGAACTCTTCCCAGCCGACAAAGAAGTCCTGCACATAAGCGTCGACAAAGGAGATCGCCTGCATTTCCTTGATGTCCGCACCTGCCGCGAAGGCTTTTTCGGAGCCGGTGATGACCATCGCGCCGATGTCGGCATTCGCGCAGAAGCCATTCACGGCCGCGACCATTTCCGCTAGGACCTGGGAGTTCAGCGCATTGAGCGCCTTCGGCCGGTTCAGCGTGATCAGCCCGACCTTGCCGCGGGTTTCCACGATGATCGTTTCATAGGCCATGACTGTATCTCCTCAGTCGGTCATCTAACTTACATCTGGCGTCCAGCTCATACTCGGCATCTAGGTCACACCAGGCACCTAGCTCACCCGGCACCTAGCTCACAACTGACAGGTCCGGCAATAGAAGGTGGAACGCCCGCTTTGTACGATGCGCTCTATATGGCCGCCGCAGCCGTGCTTGGAGCAGGGTTCGCCCTCGCGATCGTAGACCGCGAACGAATGCTGGAAATATCCCAGTGACCCGTCGGTCTGCATATAGTCGCGCAACGACGATCCGCCGGCGGCGATCGCGTCGGCGATCACCGAGCGGATGGCTTCGGCCAGGGCGTCGCGCTGCTGTTTGGCCTTCTTTCCAGGTTTTGCTATGGTGCCCGCCTCGCGCAACGGCGACAGACCGGCGCGCCACAGGGCCTCCGACACATAGATATTGCCAAGCCCGGCGATCAGCCGCTGATCGAGAAGTGCTGCCTTCAGCGGCGACTTCCGGCCTTTCAGCAGCGAGGCGACCAACTCGCCGTCCAACGCATTGCCTGTCGGCTCGACGCCCAGCCCCGCGAGCATCGGATGCGTGTCGGGCGCCCCTTCGGAAAACAGCATGAAGCCGAAACGGCGCGGATCGTTGAAGGTCACGCGGGACCGGGCGCCTTCGGGAGAGACGATATGGAAGACGACATGGTCGTGTACCGCGCTTTTCGAGCGCTCGTGATAAAACGCACCCAACATTTCGCTGCTATCGGGCATTTCCCTGTCATCGGACGTTTCGATGCGGAACGAACCCGACATGCCGAGATGGCAGATCAGCACCGGACCGCCTTTCAGGTGCATCGTCAGGTATTTGGCCCGGCGGCCGAGCGCTGCAATTGTCTTGCCGGTCAGCCTCTCCAAGAATTTTTCGGGAAACGGAAAGCGCAGGTCGGGCCGGCGTGCCTCGACGCGGGAGATACGGGCGCCTTCCAGAACCGGCTGCAGGCCCCGCCGCACCGTTTCGACCTCAGGCAACTCAGGCATGGCCGCCTATCGATGCATAGAAGGAGGTGCCGTGACGGCCGCGTGCCAGCCCAAGATGCTCGGCGACGGTTTCACCGATGTCGGCGAACGTCGTTCTGAGCCCAATGTCGCCGCCAAAACCTGGTCCCGTGCCGATCACCGGAATGCGTTCGCGTGTATGATCGGTGCCGTGCCAGGTCGGATCGTTGCCATGGTCTGCCGTGAGGATGAGAAGGTCGCCTTGCCTCAGCCGTGCAAGCGCCTCCGGCAGCCGCCGGTCGAAGGCCTCGAGCGCGGCGGCATAGCCGGCAACATCGCGCCGATGGCCGAACTCTGTGTCGAAATCGACGAAATTGGCGAAGACGAGATCGCCGTCGCCCGCGTCAGCCATCGCGCCGAGCGCCTTGTCGAACATCGCCATGTTGCCGGCGGCCTTGCGCACTTCCGAAATGCCGCGATGGGCGAAGATGTCGCCGATCTTGCCGACCGCGATGACCCGGCTGCCGCGCGCCGTCAACCGGTCGAGCAGGGTCGGTTCAGGCGGCGGCACCGAATAGTCCCGGCGGTTGTGCGTCCGTTCGAAGCTGGCGGCGGTTTCCCCAATGAAGGGCCGCGCGATCACCCGTCCGATGTTCAGCGGATCGACCAGCCTGCGCACCACCTTGCAGAATTCGTAGAGCCGTTCCAGGCTGAAGTGAACTTCATGGGCGGCGATCTGCAGGACGGAGTCGACCGAAGTGTAGCAGATCGGCTTGCCGGTGCGGATATGCTCCTCCCCGAAACGCTCGATGATCTCGGTGCCCGGGGCATGGCAATTGCCGAGAATGCCCGGCACCTCTCCTTCGCGGATGATCGCTTCGGTCAGTTCGGCTGGAAAGGCGGGAACCGTGTCCGGGAAATAGCCCCAGTCGAAGCGAACCGGCAAGGCGGCGATTTCCCAATGGCCCGATGGCGTGTCCTTGCCGCTCGAAATCTCCTGCGCCGCGCCATGGAAGGCGGAGGCGAGATGGGCCTCGCCGCCGCTGTCGATGCTGAATCCTGTCGCGGTTTTCGCCGCGTGGCCCAGGCCGAGCGAGAGCATGTTGGGTACGAAAAGCGGGCCTTTGCGCAGCCCCTCGCGATCCGCCCGGCCTTCGGCGCAGGCTCTAGCGACGTGCCCGAACGTGTTGGAACCGGTGTCGCCATAGCGCTCAGCGTCGGCCGCGCCGCCGATGCCGAAGGAATCGAGAACAAAAAGGAAGGCGCGCGCCATTGCAGGGATTCATTATTATCGGTTGTCTGTCCGCCCAGACTAGGGGGCCGCGCCGCCATTGGCAATTCGGAAGCAGACGGCTTGGCGCGATAGTTGAGATGTGGCGAAATGCCGGCATCGGCGTGGATTGACGAAAACCAGCGGGGAACTCACATGAGGCATGCCTTGAAGGCCTCCGCAGCCATCATGACGCTGCCGGGTGCGGCCTGGTCAAACCCGATGCGCGCCGATTGGCGGGATGACATCGGCACGTTTCGTGTCGGCATCGTCGCCGAGCCCGGCGCCGGCAACACCGTTCCGGGTCTGGCGCTGTTGACGGACGCCTACACCAAGGCGCTCGGCATGAAGGTGGAGTTTGTCGTTTCCCGCGACTACGCGGCGCCGATCGAGGCGCATGCCAACGCCCACATCTAATATGCGGACTTTTCGGCGACCGCCTACGCCATCGCATCCGAACGTTGCGAATGCGCCGAGCCTCTTGTGGCGCCTGTCGATTCCGACAGCGTTATCGGCATCCGATCCGTCTTGCTGACGCGGGACGGCAAGGTCCCAGATCTGGCCGCGATGGAGGCACATCGGGGCGCCATGGTGCCTCCGGACAGTGTCGGCGGTTCTCTTTTGCCGCTTGCCGGGCTGGCCGCCGAAGGCGTCAAGATCGCCAAGGATGCGCCATTTCTGACGCACGCCAATTCGGCTGCGGCGGCTGAAACGATGCTGGTCGATGGCGAGGCCGATGCCATCTTCGGCTGATGCCGGCGGTGACCGATAGCCAGCCGGATGTTGCGGGCGGCACGGTCGCCAGGCTGGAAATGGCAGGGCTTTCGAAAGCAGCACTTCAGGTCGTGTGGACGTCCGGCCTGCTGCGGTATGGTCCCCATGCCGTCCGCAGCGATCTCGATCCCGAAGCCAAACGGCGGCTCACCGTGTTTCTCATCAAACTCAAATCGATGTCGCCGGATGTCTACGATCTTCTGGAATCGAAACATTCCGGCGGCTTCGCGGTCGCTGGCCCGAAGAATTACGCGATGGCTGCAGCCATCGTGCGCCTGGTGTCAGGTAACGGCCGATAGCAATGGCGGCCGGAGTCGGGCGCGGTCGTTTCAGCAGGTGCTGCAGGGAATCGTCGGGCTCCTGCGGGGCCTGAGATAATAGGTTTCGCCCATCGATATCGAGTCGAAAGCCGAACTCAATCCGAGCCGCTTCTCACTGTCCACCGACCAGGTGATGATCGGCTGGTATGCGAGATTACTTTCGACGCGAATAAGAAAGGTGCCCTTGATCTCGAGCGCCGGTGGAACCTTGGTGATGGAGTTTTTGGCGGTGGCGGCGCTGAAGGCGCTACCGACCATCTTGCGTGACCACACGACCAGCACCCTCGGCGTCGTTTCGTCCGTGACCTGTATTGCGGTGATGATGATTTCCGGGGTCGATCGGTTGTACGGCCGAAGGGTGGAGTTGCCGATCTGCATGATCGCATCGAGATCGGCTGCCGTGATGGTCTGCTGCTGGGTAACGAGATCCGCCACCATGCTGCCGATGCGACTGACCTTTTTGCTGGTTTCGATGGCTTGTGAGGCTTCCATGGTCATGAAGTACATGATCAGCAGGACGGGCACGATGAAGGCAAACTCAACGGCCGCGACACCGCGGCTATCGGAGCAGAACCGGATGGTTTTCGTGCATATCCCAGCGATCCTCATATGTGCCACCGCACGCCCCATGCCTCCGTCCTTTTCCCACCCACGCAACGGTGCGTTTTCAATTGTCGAACGGCTCGTTCTGCCAGGTCACCGATGCGAAATGCAGCGTGTTGCCGTCTTTCAGATTGGCCATCGACTTGGCCATGAAATCGGTCATGACGGGCCATTTGTAAAAAACCCGCAGCATGTTTATTGATTCAGCCAAGCCCGGGGATACCGTAAAAGCCGCGGGGTCCGTGCCGGTCAACACGATTTCGCGGTCTTGGATCTTGAAGCCCGCCTGGGCCGCGGCGGCGAAGGTCGGATACTCGCGCAGGTCCACCTCCAATCCCGGGCAGTCCTTGGCGACCATGATCTCCAGCCGGCTGCAGATCATCGTCTTCAGCGTGGCCTCGGTCACATCGGCCTGCCTTACCTGGCCCGTCCGTAGCTGGCGCGCGACATCGTCGGTGATGTTGGCCATCACCTCTTGCCCGGCAAATGAAATGCAGCTCTCCAGTATGGCAAAGATGAGGAGCGCAAATGGCACGGCAAGCATCGCGAACTCCAAAGCCGTGCTGCCGCGCCGGTCGCCAAGGAAGCGCGCGGAAAAGCCTGCTAGTCCTGCTCTGATCATGTCCCGTGTCTGCCGATCCTGAAGGGGTGTCGGAGGGAATATTAGCGGAAACCCATTGAAGTGCGGTTTGTACGATCGTTAAATTCGAGGGAGAGATTTTAACAGGCCGATAACCGAAGCGGCATTTCAGCGGGGTGAGAACAATCCGCTCGTTACCGGCCGGCGCTCATCTCGGCTTCCGAGGCCTTCTCCGCATCGCTTTTATACGAGCTTTCGCAATACGGCGTGCAGGACATGGTCTGTATTTCGGCACGCCGGTAGATGCGCACCGACGACGCGTCCTGTCGCACGACGGTGATCTGCTCGTCGACGATCGGACGGCCCTCTTGATCGAGGACGACGAGGTTGGTGACGCCGAAGCCTTTGCCCGTCAGCACGATCGTCGAAGCATCCTGCACGGAGGCGTCGGCGATCGCCGGGTTGCCGACAACGATCGTATCGGCGGCGCGCGACAGTTTGACGATCTTCGCCTGGTTCATCGTGACCTCGATGCCGGCGCCAGCCTTGACCGGCACAACTAAGGCCGTGGCGGCAAGGAGCGCGGCAATCGAAAAGGACGATCTCGGCCCGGTCATTGTAGCGCTCCACGGCGGCAAACTGCTCAACGGAACATGAACGAGATTGGTGAACCAACGGTTAAGCGGAGGAGTGCCGTGATGATGTCGGGATCGGAATCGTGATTGTCTGCAGCGGGCCGCCCCTTTCCCAAATCGCTAGACTGCGCATTTCGCGGCCCTTGACGTGCCTGTCGGGCCATAGCGTCACTTAGTTTACGGTTAACCACGCAATGTCATCGAAGCCGGAAAGGAATCGGTAAGGCTGTTTATTAAGCCGATCGAAAGAGCTTCTTCGTAGATTGGCAGTATCCGATCAGCCGCCAAGAGAAGTTGACGGAACTGCTGTAACACGTGGAGTAGGAGCTCTCGAATGTCTAATCTCATTGCACGTTTTGTGAAGGACGAATCCGGCGCGACCGCTATCGAATACGGTCTGATCGCCGCTCTCATCGCGCTCGCCATCATGGTCGGCGCCGGCTCGCTGGGCAACGCGCTGAACGCGAAGTTCAACGGGATCGCCACTACGCTCAACACCGCCGGCTAATAGCGTCTGGTCGTTTTTCGGATCAAGGGCCGCCTTATTGGCGGCCCTTGATCATTGTGTCAGCCGATTTTGAAATTTCGGCCTCATCAATCGTTAATCGGATATGTCTAGGCTGGGGCTAGGTACAGTGACCATAGGCCCGCGCAGATGCTTGAAGCCCTGATCTTCGTCGTCTTTCCGTTCTGCATGCTTTTCGCCGCGATCTCCGATATGCTGTCGATGACGATCGCTAATCGCGTGCCGGTGCTGCTTATGGCCGTCTTCGCCCTGGTCGCGCCGCTGACGGGAATGGACTGGGCAACCTATGGCTGGCATTTCGCCGCCGGTGGCCTGGTTCTCGCCGTGACCTTCGGTCTGTTCGCGCTCGGCGGCATGGGAGGCGGCGACGCCAAGCTGCTGGCCGCCACTGCGGTGTGGATGGGGCTCAATGTCCATCTCATCCAATATCTCGTGGTCTCGACATTCATCGGTGGCCTGCTGACGCTCGCAATCCTCGTCTATCGGAAATCGCCGCTTGCCGCCGTTACAAGCCATAATCCGTTTTTACGCCATTTCGCCGACGAGACATCAGGCGTTCCCTATGGCATCGCGCTTGGCATTGGCGGCCTGCTCACCTTTCCGAATTCGCCCTTGATGGCGTGGGCACTTGCAAGGCTGGCGGTCTGATTCTCGCCGCCAACATTTCTCGTCAGACCATGCCTACCATTCTTCGATTTGGCGTTGAAGCAGGCAGCTTGGCAGCCTTTTTTGCGGTACGGAGCGATGCCTCAAATTTATGTAAACGTTAAATTAATCACGATCGTAAGTATTAAATTAACCTTGTTTTGACGATTGCCGCTGCAAGGTCCGGCTTGGCTACGTGGTTTGCCAAGGCGAGGTTCGGACAGATGCCAGCATCCCGACTGATCATTCTAGGCGTGGCGGTGGCCGCGGCGGGTGGCGCAGGATATGTTGCAAAAAACATGGTGGCGGCTCCGCCGCCTCAAATCGTCGATTCCGGCCCCGTGGCGCCGGCAATCGCGCTGCAGGACGTGCTTGTCCTGACAGGCGACGTTCCGATGGGCAGCCCGCTCGAGAACAACATCAGCTGGCAGTCCTGGCCGGCCGACGGCGTCAACGCAAATTTCATCACCCGCGCCGCGGAGCCCGATGCGCTTGAGAAGCTGAAAGGCGGCGTCGCCCGTGTCGCGATGTATGCCGGCGAGCCGCTGCGGCGGTCCAAGCTGATCGGCGAGGGACAGAGCTTCATGTCGTCGATCCTGCCCTCCGGCATGCGTGCCGTCGCCACAGCCGTATCGGCCGACACTTCGGCCGGCGGCTTCATTCTTCCCAATGATTTCGTCGATGTCATCATGACCCGCAGAGCCGATGCCGCGGGCGGCGGCAGCGGTTTTACGACCGAAACCATCCTCAAGAACATTCGCGTCCTGGCAATCGACCAGACCATCCAGGAGGACGAGGAAGGCAAGAGGACCAGGGTCGGCCAAACCGCGACACTGGAACTGACATCGCAGCAGGCGGAAATCATCACCGTCGCTCAGCAAATGGCGGATCGCCTGACATTGGCGCTGCGGTCGATCAGCGACACCCATGAGAAGAATCTGGGCGAGGCCGATTATCTCGTTTCCGGCAATGGGCGGCGCGGAACAGTACGATTGATCAAGTCAGGCGAAGTTTCCGAAGTGGGGGCAAGGCAATGAGGCTAAACGCTAGACTGCCGGTCGCCCTGGCTGCGGCTATCGGCCTGTTCCTCCTTGGGACGAATGCGCAAGGCCCCGTCGAGGCGAATGCGGCAGGCAGGAAAGCCGAGGTGTCGGCTACGACAGCCACCCAGCGCGTCAAGCTCGGCCTCAACAAATCGGTGGTCATCGACCTGCCGAGCGATGCCTATGATATTCTCGTCGCCAACCCGGCGGTCGCCGATGCGGTGACCCGCACCGCCAGGCGCATCTATCTGTTCGGAAAGGCGGTGGGCGACACCAACATCTTCGTCTTCGGCCCCAATGGCGAACAGATCGTCAGCCTGGATCTGGCAGTCGAACGCGACGTCGCCGGATTGGAAGACTATATCAGGCGCTTCATCCCATCATCGACCATCACTGTCGAACTGCTGAACGACAACGTCGTCCTCACCGGAACCGTGGACACTCCCCTGGATGCCAAGCGCGCGGTCGATCTGGCCACCATCTTCGTGTCCGGCGGTGAAGCGACCACGGGACAATATTCGCAGACCGCCTCTGGCGGCTCGGCCGAAGCCGGTGTCGACATCGACAATCCGGATTCCGAGCGTCGTGTCAGCAAGATCGTCAACCTCTTGCAGATCATCGGTGACGACCAGGTGACGCTAAAGGTGACGGTCGCGGAAGTCAGCCGCTCGGTGATGAAGCAGCTTGGCGTCAATCTGATCGGAAACGGCGACAGCAATGGCATCAGTTGGAGCGCATTGACCAGCCCCGCATACGGACTGGGAAAACCCCTGTCGCAATTTTCGGGACTGTCAATCGGCACCTCGGCGCTTCAAGCGTACATCAACGCCATGGAGCAAAGCGGTGTCATGAAGACGCTGGCCGAACCGACACTGACTGCGGTCTCGGGCGAGAAAGCGACGTTCAAAGTCGGCGGTGAATTCAATCTAATCACAAGCCGAACGAACAACGTTTCAAGCGACAATCAAACGGGCCAGGTTACCTACACTAACGAAAAGCTCGAATATGGAATTGGCCTCGAATTCCAGCCTGTCGTGCTCTCGGCCGGCCGCATCAGCCTTAAAGTGAGGACGTCGGTTTCGGAGCCTACGATGGAAGGCGCCACAGTGCTCGAAGCGGCCGGTGATTTGCCCGGCACCACTTTGCTGTCGATCCGCAAGCGGCTGGCCGACACCACCGTTGAACTGCCTTCCGGAGGTTCGATGATGATCGCAGGCTTGGTTCGGGACGACATCCGGCAGGCGGTCGCCGGGCTGCCCGGGCTGACCAAGATCCCAGTGCTTGGCACGCTGTTCCGTAGCCGAGACTTCGTCCGCAACGAGACTGAGCTCGTCATCATCATCACGCCCTACCTGGTGAAGCCGGTGACGCGCAACGCTCTTGCCAAGCCGGACGACAATTTCAACGCCGCCAGCGATGGCGCCGGCATGTTCCTTGGCCGTGTCAATCGCGTCTACGGCACCATGCAGACCGACAAGCCCAACGGCCGTTACCACGGCGTTGTCGGCTTCATCTACAAATAAGCGGGGAAGCGGACATGTCTCAGTCAGCGTTGAAGGCAAGGACGAACACCGCAGTGATGCGGTCCGGCCGTTCGCGTATCTACAGGCCAGCCATTCCGGTCCTGACGGTTGCGGTCGCGGCATTGCTGGCGGGCTGCGCCGATCTCAAGCGGGACAGCATCACGGTCGGCGCTGTTCCGGACGATTATCGCACCACCCATCCGATCGTAATTGCTGAGAAGAACCTGAAGATCGACCTTCCGGTCGGCGCCGGCGATCGCGGCATGACCGGCTCTCAGCGCGACACCCTTCTGGGCTTCCTGGATGGCTACGACAAGAGCGCCGCTCCGACCCTGACGATCTCGATCCCGCGCGGTTCGGCCAACGAGATCGCCGCGACCGCGGCCGGTCGCGATTTCGCCAGACTTGCGATTGCCAGCGGCATCAGCCGGAACCGGATCGTCATGACCACCTACCAGTCGGTTTCGGCCGAAGCGTCCGCGCCGATCCGCGTCGCCTATGTCTCGGTGAAGGCGCAGACCGACAGATGCGGACGCTGGCCCGAAGACCTGCTGCAGACATCGGAAAACAAGCACTACGCCGATTTCGGCTGCTCGTATCAGAACAATCTTGCTGCCCAGATGGCTAATCCGGCCGATCTGATCGGGCCGCGCAAGCAATCCGATATCGACGCGGAAAATCGCGGCGCGGTGATCGACGTCTACCGCCAGAGAGGCATTTCGGAAGAGTTCTTCGGCAATTCGGAAGTTGAGTATTGAGCTTGAGCCGCGCAAGTCACGGAAAGAAATGACGATGAGCAATCTTGCCTACGACACTCCTGTAGATGGCGGCGAAACCTCGCAGCAGGACATCGCCGCCATGCAGGCGTTGCGGCCGATTCCGCGCATTTCGATTCAGGCATTTTGCGAGACCGAGGGCGTTGCCAACCCGGTCGAGCGCGCCGGCGAGGATCGTCGCATGGCGAAGGCCCATCTGAAGGTCCATATGGGCGGCATCGCCACCGCCATCGAATTCTACCAATCGGCGCCGACACCGAACCTGATCCTGCTGGAATCGCGCAGCGAGCCGACGCAATTGCTCGAGCAGCTCACGCAGCTCTCGGAATATTGCGATCCGACCTCGAAGGTCGTGGTCATCGGCCACTACAATGACGTCGGGCTTTATCGCGAGCTCATCCGCTCCGGCATTTCCGAATATGTCATCGCGCCGGTGTCGATGGCCGATATCGTCAGCGTGATATCGACGATTTTCGTTGATCCGGAAGCCGAGCCGATCGGCCGCTCGATCGCCTTCATCGGCGCCAAGGGTGGCGTCGGCTCCTCGACCATTGCCCACAATGTGGCTTGGGCGATGTCGTCGCTGTTCAAGTCCGAAGTGGTTGTCGCCGATCTCGACCTCGCTTTCGGAACGGCCAACATCAATTTCGATCAGGATCCCGCGCAAGGCATTGCCGAAGCCGTTTTCTCACCGGAGCGCCTCGACGAGGTCTATCTTGATCGGCTGCTTGCCCAGTGCGCCCAGCATCTGTCGCTGCTTGCAGCGCCTTCAACGCTCGAGCGGGTCTATGATTTCGATCCCGACGCTTTCACGCAGCTTATCGACACGGCGCAGCGCAGCGTGCCGCTTCTGGTGCTCGATGTTCCGCACGTCTGGACGGGATGGACCAAGAACATACTGGTCAAGGCCGATGAGATCGTGATCACGGCGACGCCGGAGCTGGCCAATCTGCGCAACACCAAGAATCTGGTCGACATGTTCAAACGGCTTCGCCCGAACGATCCCCCGCCGAAGCTGATCATCAATCAGGCCGGCGTGCCAAAGCGTCCGGAGATTTCGTCATCCGACTTCGCCGATTCGCTCGGCCTGTCGCCGATGTCGGTCATTGCTTTCGAACCGCTGCTGTTCGGAAACGCCGCCAACAACGGGCGCATGCTCGGCGAAATGGATGCCAAGAACCCGGTTGTCGGCACGGTCAACGAGATTGCGCATGTGCTGACCGGGCGCAGCGAAATCAAGGCAAGAAAGAAAGCGGGCCTCGGCAATTTCCTTGGCAAGCTCTCGCGCAGCAAGAAGTGATGCTTCCGGAGCGGAATTGGTAATCGATCATGTTTGGTAAAAGAGGCAGCGACGACGGCAGCCGGTTCACCCCGGAATTCCGTCAGCCGGCACCTGCGCCTGCCGCGCCGGCGGCAAACCCTGCGGAAACGGCGGTTCTTGGCAAGCCCGCACTGCCGCCGTCGCTTGGCGCGTCTGCCGCGCTGCCGCCCGTGCGCCGTGCGGTCGAGGCGCCGCCATTGGCGCCGGAGCCGAAAAAGGTTCAGCGCCAAAAGAGCGAAACCTACTACGACACCAAGAGCCAGGTCTTTGCCGCGCTCATCGACACCATCGACCTGTCGCAGCTCGCCAAGCTCGATTCCGAAAGCGCACGCGAGGAAATCCGCGACATCGTCAACGACATCATCGCGATCAAGAATTTCGCGATGTCGATTGCCGAGCAGGAAGAACTGCTCGAGGACATCTGCAATGACGTGCTGGGTTACGGGCCGCTGGAGCCATTGCTCGCTCGCGACGACATCGCCGACATCATGGTCAACGGTTCCAAGAACGTCTACATCGAGGTCAACGGCAAGGTTGAGCAGACCGGCATTCGTTTCCGCGACAACCAGCAGCTCCTCAACATCTGTCAGCGCATCGTCAGCCAGGTTGGCCGCCGCGTCGATGAATCGAGCCCGATCTGCGACGCGCGTCTTCCCGATGGTTCCCGCGTCAACGTCATCGCGCCGCCGCTCGCCATCGACGGCACAGCGCTCACCATCCGCAAGTTCAAGAAGGACAAGCTGACGCTCGATCAGCTGGTCAAGTTCGGCGCCATTTCGCCGCACGGCGCCGAGATTCTCAAGATTATCGGCCGCGTCCGCTGCAACATCGTCATTTCAGGCGGCACAGGCTCGGGCAAGACGACGCTGCTCAACTGCCTGACCAACTATATCGACCGCGAGGAGCGCGTCATCACCTGCGAGGACTCGGCCGAGCTGCAACTGCAGCAGCCGCATGTCGTGCGTCTGGAAACCCGCCCGCCCAACCTCGAGGGCGAGGGCGAGGTGACGATGCGCGACCTGGTCAAGAACTGCCTGCGCATGCGGCCCGAGCGCATCATCGTCGGCGAAGTGCGCGGACCTGAAGTGTTCGATCTTCTGCAGGCGATGAACACCGGCCATGACGGCTCGATGGGCACGATCCACTCGAACAGCCCGCGCGAATGCCTGAACCGTATCGAATCGATGATCGCTATGGGCGGCTACACGCTGCCGCAGAAAACCGTGCGTGAGATCGTGGTTGGTTCGGTGGACGTGATCATCCAGGCTGCACGCCTGCGCGACGGATCACGTCGCATCACCCACATCACCGAGGTGATTGGAATGGAGGGCGACGTCATCATCACGCAGGACATCGTTCTCTACAACATAAAGGGCGAAGACGCGAACGGCAGGCTGCTGGGTGAGCACGTGTCGACCGGTATTGGTCGACCGCACTTCTGGGAGCGCGCCCGCTATTATGGCGAGGAACAGCGCCTCGCCAATGCGCTCGAGGCCATGGAGAAACGCGCTGACTGATGTGCCTGGAAGCGTAGGGGCCGGAATCGATGTTCGGAATTGACGGCACGGTATTGGCATTCATCATGCTCGCCGGCTTTAGCGCCGGCGCGGTCGCCTATGCTTTTCTGTTCAATCGGATCAGCACCGAGAAGCAAGTCGGCAGGCGGCTTGAAACGATCAAGACCGCCGAGACGGATGGTGCCGTCGTCAAGGCCTCGCGCGATCGCATGGCGGAAGCGGCCAAGCGGCGAAAATCGGTCCAGGATTCGCTGAAGGATCTCGAACAGAAGCAAAAAACCAACCAGAGCATCGTCAAAAAGCCGCCACTGAAGGCTCAGATCCGTCAGGCAGGCATGAAGTTCTCACTTGAGCGCTTCTATCTCTACTCGGCGGTTTGTGGCGTCGCCCTGACGTTTCTTGCCTATTTCATCGACGCGCCGTTGTTTGTCTTGCCGGGTGCGCTTCTGGTCGGTGCTCTCGGCCTGCCACGCTGGTTCGTCTCGTTTTGCCGCGCCCGCCGGGTCAAGGCGTTCCTCAACGAATTTCCGAACGCGCTCGACATCATCGTGCGTGCGGTCAAATCCGGTCTGCCGCTGAACGACGCCGTCCGCCTGATCGCCAACGAATCCCCTGAACCGGTCAAGACCGAGTTCCGCCGCATCGTCGATTCGCAGCAGATGGGCCTGTCGATCCCCGACGCCAGCATGCGCATGGCTGAGACAATGCCGTGCACGGAAGCGAGCTTCTTCGGCATCGTCATCCAGATCCAGTCCCAGGCCGGCGGCAATCTTTCCGAGGCGCTGGGCAATCTTTCGCGCGTGCTTCGCGACCGCAAGAAAATGAAGGCCAAGGTCCAGGCGCTGTCTATGGAAGCGAAGGCGTCCGCCGTGATCATCGGCGCGTTGCCTTTCGTCGTCGCCTTTCTCGTCTACCTGACAAGCCCGAACTACATCATGCCTCTGTTTACCACCAACGCCGGCAATCTGATCCTCGGCTGCTCGGCGGTCTGGATGGGGATCGGCATCCTGGTGATGCGCAAGATGATGAACTTCGAAGTTTAGGATTTCGAGCGCATGACTGAGAACGTCGTCAAAACCCTTACCGATCCGGCGTTTCTGATTGCCTTGCTGGTTGGCATCGCGGTGTTTGCGACCGTCTTTACGCTGCTGCCTGCCTTTGGCGGAAACCAGCTCAAGGCGCGCATGAAATCCGTGGCGCTGGAGCGCGACGAATTGCGCGCCAAGCAGCGTGCGCGGCTTGCGATCGAGGCCGATCGCCGCCGCAAGGGCCTGCGCGAGGAACAGTCTATCGGCATGCGCAACATTGTCGACCGGCTGGACCTGAGGCGCGCCCTGGCCGATGAAGGCACCTTGCAGAAACTCAAGGTGGCGGGCTTTCGCGGGCAGAATCCGCTGACGCGGTTTCTTTTCTTCCGTCTGGTCCTGCCCTTTGTCGGGTTTGCGCTGGCCGCGATGTATCTGTTCGTGCTCGGGGGGTTGCCGGAGCAGCCGCCTCTCATCAAATTGTTCGTCTGTATCGTCGTCGCCTATGCGGGTTTTTACGCGCCGGTGCTCTATGTCAACAACCGCGCCACCAAACGCAAGCAGTCGATCCAGATGGCGTGGCCGGACGCACTCGATCTGATGCTGATCTGCGTCGAATCCGGCATGTCCGTGGAGGCGGCGTTTCGTAAGGTCGCGGACGAGATCGGCGCGCAATCGGTGGCACTTGCCGAAGAGTTCATCCTGACCAATGCCGAGCTTTCCTACTTGCAGGAACGCAAGCAGGCTTACGAAAACCTTGCAGGCCGCACCGGCCTGGAGTCGGTCAAGTCGGTGTCGCAGGCGCTGGTGCAGGCCGAGCGCTACGGCACGCCGGTGGCGCATGCGCTGCGCGTGCTTGCCGGCGAAAGCCGCGACATGCGCATGAACGCCGCCGAGAAGAAAGCCGCGGCTTTGCCGCCGAAGCTCACCGTGCCGATGATCCTGTTCTTCCTGCCGGTGCTGTTTGCCATCATTCTAGGCCCCGCCGGCATCCAGGTGAGCCAGCGCGGCATCTTCGGCGACCAGCCGACGTCGAGCAGCCAATAGCCTCGCCAAGGCGACAACACATGCGAAAGCCGCGGTGCTGATGCAACGCGGCTTTGTATTTCAAGCATATCGAGAGCTGAGGGAACTGGCAGGTTTGAGCAAAGCCGGCGTGGTCAATTGGTGGCAGGCTTTGCCTTGTCTTGGTCCTTGAGCTGGCTCCAGGCGTTCTGCTGGGCGAGCATCTGGCGAAGGTAAGTCACGTTCGCCTGCGCCTGTTCGGCCGAAAGCTCCTGGGAGGCGATCTTCTCGGCTTCGTCGAAGCGGCCCTGCAGGCCGACGACCAACGCCAGGTTCTGGCGGACGCGGCTGTCGGCGTTCGGCTGCTGGGCGGCCGAGCGCATATAGGTTTCGGCAGTGCGCAGATCACCTTCCAGCACATAGGACATGCCGAGATTTGAAAGGATTGAAGGTTCGTTCGGCTTGAGGTCAAGCGCCTTGCGGTAATTCTGGCGCGCCTCGTCTCTCTGGCCAAGCTGGTCGAGAATCGCGGCTTCCGCCGATACCAGCTTCCAGTCGGGATATTCCGGTGTCTGCGCGCGGCGCACCGCGTCGAGCGCCGGCTCGAACTGCCCGTTGGCGGCCAGTGCCTTGCCATAGGCGGCGAGCACGTCGCGGTCCTTCGGCAGGGCGATCGCCAGTTTGCGCATCACCGCGAGCGATTGGTCGACGTCGCCATCCATTTGCAGCGCCGCGGCATAATTCGTCGCGATCCGCTTGTCGTTGGGGTTTTTGGCGTAGGACTGACCGAGCGCGATCGTCGCCTTGTGCAGCTCGCCGGCCGACATGGTTTCCAGTGGTTTTCCGCTGGTGCGTCCGATCGAGCCGGTCGTCAGCTTGCTGGTCCCGCAGCCTGCAACGCTTGCAGCGAGCGCTATTATGAACGCCGTGGTTATCAGCCGCTTCCCCGTGGCGTTCGTCATGCGGTTGGTCGGCATCTGCACCAGGGCCTCCATTCGTAAACGTGGCCGTTACGTGGCCATCTTCCCTCCCGCAGAAATATTCTGTTAACCCTAACGGACAGTTAAAAAGCGCCGACTCGGAAGCCGGAGACCATCGAATGCCAGTCGAACTCATCGGGAGAAAACTGAAGACCGCGCTGCCGGTTCACCTGGTGGCGAAGGATAGGCTGGATGCAGCGGATTTTGCCTCGTCCACGCTCGCCTGGGCCAAGGCCAACGGCTTTTCCGGTGAGGCCGGCAGGACGCTGCTCATACCCGGCGAAAACGGCGCGCTTGCCGGAGCACTGTTCGGCACGGGCGATGGCGAAGGCGCGCTTGCCATCGGCGGGCTGGCGAGAGCCTTGCCCGAAGGCGACTGGCATTTCGCCTCGGCACCCGCCGAACCGGAACTGGCGTCCATTGCACTGGCGCTCGGCGGCTATGTCTTCACCCGCTACGGCAAAAAGCCCGGCAAGGCGCTGCGTTTTTCGCTGCCGTCCGGCGCCGACGCGGCGCGTGTTCGCCGCATCGCCGATGGCGTCTTCCTGACGCGCGATCTGGTCAACACGCCGACCAGCGACATGGGACCGGACGAGCTGGAGAAGGCGGTTCGGACGCTGGCCGGGAGGCACAAGGCCGAAATGTCGGTGACCAAGGGCGACGAGCTGCTCAAGAAGAATTTCCCGATGATCCATGCGGTCGGCCGCGCATCGGTCGGCGCGCCGCGTCTGATTGACATGATTTGGGGGCCGAAGAACGCCCCGAAGGTGACGCTGGTCGGCAAGGGCGTCTGCTTCGACACCGGTGGTCTCGACATCAAGCCGTCCTCGGGCATGCTCTTGATGAAGAAGGATATGGGTGGCGCCGCCAACGTCCTGGGGCTCGCCTCAATGATCATGGCCGCCGGGCTGAAGATCCGGCTGCGTGTGCTGATCCCCGCCGTCGAGAATTCGATTGCCGGCAACGCCTTCCGGCCTGGCGACGTGCTGGTGAGCCGCAAGGGCATCACCGTCGAGATCGGCAACACCGATGCCGAGGGACGGCTGGTGCTGGCGGATGCCTTGGCGCTGGCCGACGACGACGAGCCGCAACTGCTGATCGACATGGCGACCTTGACGGGGGCTGCTCGCGTCGCGCTCGGCCCCGACCTGCCGCCTTTCTACACCGGCGATGAAGCGCTGGCGTCCGAACTGGCGACTGCGTCCGCCGCGGTCGAGGATCCGCTATGGCGCATGCCGTTGTGGAAGCCCTATGACGCAAAGCTGTCGTCGAAGATCGCCGACATCAACAACGTCACGTCAGACGGTTTCGCCGGCTCGATCACCGCAGCGCTGTTCCTCAAGCGCTTCGTCGAGAAGACCGCCGCCTGGGCGCATTTCGACATCTTCGCCTGGAACCCATCCGATCGTCCGTATGGTCTCGCCGGCGGCGAGGCGCAAGGCATCCGAGCGCTGGAAAGGGTTATCTCGAAACGCCACGCCTGACGGTTCCGGTCCTACAGGAAGGTCTCAAGACTGAAACGGAACCGAAACAATTTGCCGTCATTCTGGTCGGATGTCGATTTCCATGCGCCCGAGCCAGGCCTTGCGACTGTGGCAGCAGGTGATGCTGTCCCAGGTGCGCGACGATATACCCGACCTTACCATGCGCCAGACGGCAATCCTGTTTACGATCTATCTCGACCCGCCGCCGCACACGGTGCGCGGGCTCGCCGCCCGGCTCAATGTTACCAAGCCGGTGATCACCCGCGCGCTCGACACGATGGGCGCACTGAAGCTGGTTTCGCGCCATCGCGACGAGCTCGACAAGCGCAACGTGCTGGTCAAGCGCACCGTCGAAGGTGCTCTCTTTGTCGAGCGCTTCGGCGATGTTATCATCGCCAAGGCCCAGGAATTGCCCATTTGACCCGAACTGTCCTTCTGAACGAGTTGCCGATTTGACCGCCAGGGATGCCCGCCTTCACGCCTTCCGTTCCGATCTCGCCGATGCCAAGCTGAAAGGCGAGGTCGCCGCCGATCGCTTCGTCGCCGGGCGGCCAGCTCGGATTTCAGCCGCAGTGGCCGATATCCGCAACGAGCCGCGGCCGGATGCCGGCGTCAACACCCAGCTTCTGTTCGGCGACGACGTCCTTGTCTTCGAGGATGCCGAAGGCTGGGCCTGGATCCAGGCCGAGCGCGACGGCTATGTCGGCTATGTCGCCGACTCCGCGCTGGGCGGGCGGGACCATGCGCCCACCCATCTCGTCTCGGTGCCGCGCACCTTCCTCTATCCCGGACCGGATTTGCGGCTTCCGCTGAGCGGGCAGCTGTCGATGGGATCGGCGGTGAGGGTGGCGGGCGCGGCCGAAACGCGCGGCACGCACTATGCACTGCTGCCGTCCGGCGAGGCGGTCATATCGGGCCATATCAGGCCTGTCGCCGAGGCTGCCCCCGACTATGTCGCGGTTGCCGAGATGTTTCTCGGCACACCCTATCTGTGGGGCGGCGCCTCCGGCTTCGGCATCGATTGCTCCGGCCTCGTGCAACTGGCGATGCACATGGCCGGCAGGCAAGTGCTGCGCGATTCCGACATGCAGGCGACGACCATCGGTGAGGCGCTCGAACCTGGTCCGGACTTTGCCGGACTGCAGCGCGGCGATCTGGTATTCTGGAAAGGCCACGTTGCGATCATGATTGACCCAGAGACCATGATCCACGCCAATGGCCACACCATGCTGGTCTCGCGTGAAGGGTTCAAGGAAGCCGTCGCCCGCATCGGCTATCTCTATGGCGGGCCGACAGGGTTTCGGCGGCCGTAGCGCCAGAGCGGAGAAGGGAGACACTCGATCACCTTTTGTTCCGATTCTTCTTGGCGATTGCGCGCCGCCGCGTTACCTCTGGCGCGTGACAGAGCAGCCGAGCCTCGCCGAACAGAATGCCGCCGTGCACTTGCCCGAGCCATTCCTCAAATGGTTCGCGCAAAAGGGCTGGTCGCCGCGCGCCCATCAGATCGACTTGCTGGCGACCGCCCAAGCCGGGCAGTCGGTGCTGCTGATCGCACCGACCGGCGCCGGCAAGACGCTGGCCGGGTTTCTGCCTTCACTAACCGAGCTGGCCAAGCGGCCAAAGAGAAAGCCGGGGCAGGCGCGTCGCGGCATCCACACGCTCTATATCTCGCCGCTGAAGGCCCTGGCGGTCGACATCGAGCGCAATCTCGGCAAGCCGGTCGAAGAGATCGGGCTGCCTGTCACCATCGAGACGCGCACCGGCGACACGCCCGCGCATAAGCGCCAGCGGCAGAAGCTGGCGCCGCCCGACATTCTCCTGACCACGCCCGAGCAACTGGCGCTGCTGATTGCCGCGCCCGACGCCAGGCGCTTCTTCGAGGATCTGCACTACGTCGTGCTCGACGAACTGCATTCTTTGGTGACGTCGAAGCGCGGGCATCTCCTGTCGCTCGGGCTGGCCCGGCTGCGATCCTTTGTTCCCGGCTTGCAGACGATCGGCCTGTCGGCGACGGTCGCCGAGCCGGACGAACTGCGGCGCTGGCTGGTCAGCCAGCATCCACCCGGCGGCCTGGCCGAACTTATTGTCGTGACCGGCGGCGCCAAGCCGGAGATCTCCATTCTCGATTCGGAGGAGCGCGTGCCGTGGGCTGGACATTCGGCCCGCTACGCGACACCGGAGATCTACAGCGAGATCAAGCGACACAAGACGACCCTGCTGTTCGTCAACACACGCAGCCAGGCTGAACTGCTGTTCCAGGAATTGTGGCGGGTCAATGAAGACACTTTGCCGATCGCGCTGCATCACGGCTCGCTCGATGTCGCCCAGCGCCGGCGCGTCGAGAAAGCGATGGGCGAGAATGCCTTGCGCGCCATCGTCGCCACTTCGACGCTCGACCTGGGCATCGACTGGGGCGACGTCGACCTGGTCGTACATGTCGGCGCGCCGAAAGGCGCGAGCCGGCTGGCGCAGCGCATCGGCCGCGCCAACCACCGCATGGATGAGCCGTCGAAGGCCATCCTGATCCCGGCCAACCGCTTCGAGGTGCTGGAATGCCGGGCGGCACTCGACGCCAACTATCTCGGCGCCCAGGATACGCCGCCGCTGGTCAATGGCGGGCTCGACGTGCTGGCGCAGCATGTGCTGGGTTGCGCTTGTGGCGCGCCATTCCTTGCAGATACGCTGTTCGAGGAAGTAAGAACGGCTGCACCTTATGCCAGCCTCGATCGGCCGACATTCGACCGTGTCGTCGATTTCGTCGCCACCGGCGGCTATGCGCTGAAGAACTATGAACGCTATGCCCGCATCCGCCTGAACAAGGACGGGCTGTGGCGCGTGTCCAATCCTCGGGTTGCCCAGCAATACCGGCTGAATGTCGGCACCATCATCGAGGTGCCGGCGCTCAACGTGCGTTACGTCCAGGCCGGCAGCAAGGGGTCCGCGTCGCGCGGCGGCCGCGTTCTCGGCAAAATCGAGGAGGCCTTCCTCGAAACGCTGACGCATGGCGACACGTTCATGTTTGCCGGCAAGGTGCTGCGCTTCGAGGGCATCCGCGAGAACGAGTGCTTCGTGTCCAATGCGCCCGGCAGCGATGCCAAGGTGCCTTATTATGGCGGCGGCAAATTTCCGCTTTCGACCTACCTCGCCGAACAGGTCCGCATCATGCTGGACGACCCGCAGCGATGGAAAAAGCTGCCGGAACAGGTCGCCGACTGGCTACGCTTCCAGGCCGACAAATCGGTGCTGCCGAAACGCGACGACCTGCTGATCGAGACCTTTCCGCGCGGCAACCGGCACTATCTGGTGGCCTATCCGTTCGAGGGCAGGCTGGCGCACCAGACGCTCGGCATGCTGCTCACCCGCCGGCTCGACAGGGCGGGAGCCAGGCCGCTCGGCTTCGTCGCCACCGACTATGCACTTGCCATATGGTCGCTTGCTGATATGGGCAGGATGTTCAGGGTGAAGAAACCTTCGCTCGGCGAACTTTTCGACCAGGACATGCTGGGCGATGACCTCGAAGCCTGGCTCGCCGGCAGCTGGCTCTTGAAGCGCACCTTCCGCAATTGCGCGCTGATCTCGGGGCTGATCGAAAAACGTCATCCGGGCCAGGAGAAGAGCGGCCGTCAGGTCACCGTGTCGACCGATCTCATCTACGACGTTCTGCGCAGCCATGAGCCCGACCATATCCTGTTGCAGGCGACGCGTGCCGATGCGGCCACCGGTCTGCTGGATGTCAGCAGACTTGCCGAGATGCTCTCGCGTATCCAGGGACGAATCGTGCATAAGAACCTTGAGCAGATCTCGCCGCTCGCCGTGCCGATCATGCTCGAGATCGGCAAGATGCCGGTGCATGGCGAGGCCGATGATACGCTGCTGATGGATGCGGCAACGCTGGTCGAGGAGGCCATGGGGACGAAATGACACTTGCGCTCGCCATGACTGCGCCCCTGGCGGATGCCGATCGTATCGGCATCGCCGGCGAGCGCGCAATCTGCGATCGGCGCGGCGTGCTTTATTTTCCCGAGCTTCGGCTTCTGGCCGTGTCCGACTTGCATCTGGAAAAGGGATCGTCGCTGGCACGGCGCGGTACGTTGATCCCGCCTTACGATACCGGCGCGACATTGCTCCGATTGCAGGCGGTGATTGCCGATTATCAGCCGGCGATCGTCGTCAGCCTCGGCGACAGCTTTCATGACGGCGGCGGCGCCGCGCGCATGCACTCCAGCTTTCGCGAGCGGCTGGAAGGACTGATGGCCGGCCGCGACTGGTTCTGGGTCGCCGGCAACCATGACCCGGACGCGCCGGCCGACCTGCCCGGCGAGACGGTGCGCGAACTGGCCATAGGCTCTCTCGTATTCCGGCATGAACCTTCGGCATTGAGAGTGGAAGGCGAGGTCGCCGGCCATCTGCACCCTTGCGCCCGCATCGTGCAGCAAGGCCGCTCGGTGCGGCGCCGCTGCTTTGCCGGCGATGGCGGCCGCATGATCATGCCGGCCTTCGGCGCCTATACCGGCTCGCTCAATGTGCTCGATCGCGCCTATGCCGGGCTGTTCCGCCGCGAAACGCTGATGGCCTATATGCTCGGCGCTGAGCGCATCTTCGCCATTTCCCACGCGATGCTCAGGCCGGGCTGAGCTGCTCTACCTGCCATAGTAGAGGGTGACTGTGTGCTTGGCTTCGGCGAAGAACAGCCAGCGCTCGACCAGCATGCCAGCGAACTGGACGATTGCGGCGAGTGTCGACAGCCCCGCCGCATAGGGCCATGGCAAGGCGAACACGGCAACCAGCAGCAAGAGGGGCAGAGCGAAGGCCAGCACTTGCGTGATCTGGCGCAGCCGCGCCTTGTGCTTGCGTGCGATGCGAAAGCCCATCTCCTTGAGCAGGTAGTTTTCCTCGGTGTGCGGCCATTCCAGCGACCGCACAGTACCGCCGGCAAGCCCGGTCGCGGTGTTGGCGGTTGTCGCAATTTCCAGCCTGTCATTGTATCGCCAGGTTGCCACCTTCCAGCCCCAGCCGAGCAAGGTCAGCAGCGTGCAAGCTGCCAGAAGTATAGTCGAGCCCATGCCGAAACACTGCAGCAGCGCGTTGAGCAGCATGCTGCCGCTCATCGCCGAAAAAATGAGATAACCGGGCAAGGTATAGCGGCTGTGCCACTGGGCGATCGGCTTCAGCGATGCATAGATCATGCCGGTGGTGCAGACGGTGATGACCGCGCCGACCGCAGCCAGCAGCCCGGCTACGGCCACCCAGCCGTCCGTGCGGCCAAGGACCACCCAGCCCATGGCGAACAGCCCCGCCGGCACGAAGGTCGCGACCGACGCAACGCCTTCGCGCGACAACCAGGAGCTGCGCCATTGCGAGAATGCCCTCCAGGCACGATCTGGCCGGCCGAGGTGGCCGGCCGACGACAACAGGCCGGCCGAGATCAGTCCAAGCGCCAGCCCCATGCCGACGAGGCCGAGCCAGAAGTCAGGCGGGACGAACCCCGGTCCGGCCAGCACCCCGAGCAGCGCGAGCAGGCCGTAACCGGCCCCCGTAGCGGTGGTGAAAAAGACGACCGAGAAAGCTGGATGCATGGATGTGCGGATCAGTTCGAAAGCATGCGGTCGACCCAGCCGAGGAAACCGCCCTCGGCCCGCACCGCTTCGAGCGCCGGCGCCGGCACCGATGCGGCGCGTGTGGTATGGGCGCGCGGCGGCAAATATTTGTTGGTCGGGTGATAGCCGAGTTCGGGCATCAGGTCGACGCCGCCGCGCTCGGCCACCAGCTGCGACACGGCCGATGCCGGGTCGCCGAGATCGCCGAAATGCCGCGCGCTGGTCGGGCAGGCGGCGACGCAGGCCGGCACGCGGTCTTCTTCCGCCAGATTGTCGTTGTAGATACGGTCGACGCACAGCGTGCATTTCTTCATCACGCCAACATCGGTGTCGAATTCTCGCGCGCCATAGGGGCAGGCCCAGCTGCATAATTTGCAGCCGATGCACTTGTCCTCGTCGACCAGCACGATGCCGTCCGAGGCCCGTTTGTAGGAGGCGCCGGTCGGGCAGACGGTGACACAGGCCGGTGTCTCGCAATGCAGGCAGGAGCGTGGGAAATTGACCGTGCGCCCACCCATCTCCGTTATGTGCTCATAGCTGTGCACGCGGTTGAACCAGACCCCGTCGACATCGCCGCCATAGGGATCGATGTCGGTCAGCGGCGCCATGTGACCGCCGGTGTTCCATTCCTTGCAGGCGGTGACGCAGGCCTGGCAACCGACGCAGGTGTCGAGATCGATGACCAGGCCGAGCTTCTTGTCGGTATGGGCGGGAAGGCAGGTCATGGTCTGGCAGCTTCTCTTTCCCGGCGGAACTCGGCCCCGAAACTGAGCTTGTCAGGCGAGGGTTCGAAATGCGGCGGCTGCCGGAAGCGCTCGAACTGCGGCTCGGTGAAGCCTGCTTCTTCAGCAGCGCATTTGACGATGCGGACGCGCAGGTCGAACCATGCCGCCTGGCCGGTCACCGGATCGGAATTCGAATAGCGCTTGCCGTTCGCATCGGCGGAGGTCTGGTCGCCGATGATATGGTTGAGCAGGAAGCCGCGATTCGATTCGGCGGCGTCGTCCTTCAGCCCCCAGCTGCCGCGCCGTTTGCCGATCGCGTTCCAGGTCCACACCGTATCCGGGTTGACGCCGTCGACCAGCTTGATCTGCCCCTTGACCCTGCCGTTGATGCTCTCGATCCACACCCAGTCCTCATCGGCAAGGCCGAGGCCGGCCGCGGTCCGGTTGTGCACGAACAGCCGGTTCTGGCTGGTGATCTGCCGCAGCCACGCGTTCTGCGAACCCCAGGAGTGGTACATATGCATCGGCCGCTGTGTCAGCGCGTGCAGCGGGTATTTCTCGAGGTCGACAGCGGCCTCCTCGAAGGGCGCATACCAGAACGGCAGCGGGTCCATATAGGTCTCGATGCGGCTGCGCTCCGCCTTCGGCGGCAGCACCCGCCCATGGCCGCGCGCGGCCAGACGAAACCGCTGCATCGGTTCCGAATAGAGCTGGAAGACGATCGGCTCGGCCTTCGGGATGAAGCCCATATTCTCGGCGAAATCGAGATAGGAGCGGTTGGCCATCTTGTAGTAGCGCTGGTCGTCCGCAAAATCATGGTGCCAGAAGCCGCCATTGTCGATGTAGCGCTGAAGCTGGTCGGGATTGGCCTCGCCCTTACCGATCGAGGCGCCGTCCTTGCCGCGCCAGCCGGCGAGCGGGCCGATGCCCGGCGAGCGCTCATGATTGACGATGTAATCGGCATAGTCGCGGTATTTGGCCGAGCCGTCATCATCGACGAAGCCGGGCAGGCCGAGCTGCACGCCGAGCTCGATCAGCACCGACTGGAACGGCCTGACGTCGCGGTCCGGCTCGACGACGGGATGGCGGATGGCGTCCCCCGGCCCGTCGGCATGGCTGATCGGCCGGTCGAGGAGGCTGATGCAGTCATGCCTTTCGAGATAGGTGGTGTCGGGAAGCACGAGATCGGCGAATGGCACGGTCTCGGAATAATAGGCATCGGAATAGATGATGAAGGGGATCTTGTAGTTTCCGGCCTCTTCGCTGTCGGTCAGCATCGCCATCGTCTCGACGGTATTCATCGACGAGTTCCAGGCCATGTTGGACATGTACATCATCAGCGTATCGATCTTGTAGGGATCGCCGGCCCAAGCGTTGCGGATGACGGTGTGCATAAGTCCATGCGCGGCGAGCGGCGAGTCCCAGGAATAAGCCTTGTCGAGACGGATGGGCGCGCCGTCATCATCGACCAGCAGATCGTCCGGCCCGCAGACGAAGCCGAGCGGCATGCCCTCCAGCGGCGTCATCGGCCTGACGTCCTTGCCCGCCGGCTTCAGCTCCGGCGGCGCCGAGCGGGGGTAGGGCGGCTTGAAGCGAAAGCCGCCCGGCACGTCCACTGTGCCGAGAAGCACCTGAAGCAGATGAATGGCGCGGCAAGAGTGAAAGCCGTTCGAATGGGCCGAGATGCCGCGCATCGCGTGCATCGACACTGGCCGGCCCTTGATCGTCTCGTGCCGGCGACCGGCCCAGTCCGTCCACGCCACCGGCAGTTCGATCGCCTTGTCGAAGGCGACATGCGCCAGTTCGGCGGCGATCCGGCGGATGGTGTCGGCGGGAACGCCGCAGCGTTCGGCAACCGCATCGGGAGAATAGCTCTCCTGCAGATAGCGGTCGGCGATGAGCTGGAAGACCGGCACGCAGCGGTGGCCGTCGACCTGGAAATTGCCGGTCAGCGCCGGTTTTGCATCAGTGTCGGTGGCGCTGATGGGCACTTTCGCCGCCCTGTCCCAGGCCAGCGGATTGCCGTCACTGTCGCGCGCGAACAGCCCGTCATCGGGCGCACCCGGCTCCTGGATGACGAGGACATGGGCGTTGGTGTAACGCAGCAAATAATCGAGGTCGACGCGGCCGGCCTTCAGCAATTCGTGGACGAGGGCAAACACGAACAGGCCGTCGGTGCCGGGCCGGATGCCGATCCAGTCATCGGCGATGGCGTTGTAGCCGGTGCGGCACGGATTGATCGAGACCACCTTGGCGCCGCGCGCCTTGAGCTTGCCGAGACCGATCTTGATCGGATTGGAATCATGGTCTTCGGCCACGCCGAACAGCATGAAGTATCTGGTGTTGTCCCAGTCGGGTTCGCCGAACTCCCAGAATGAGCCGCCGATGGTATAGAGCCCGCCGGCCGCCATATTGACCGAGCAGAAGCCGCCATGGGCGGCGAAGTTCGGCGTGCCGAACTGGCTCGCCCACCAGCCGGTCAAGGATTGCGACTGATCGCGCCCGGTGAAGAAGGCGAGTTTCTTCGGATCGGTCTGGCGTATCCTTGAAAGCCGTTCCGTCGCGATGGAAAATGCTTCCTCCCACTCGATCTCACGAAATTCTCCCGAGCCGCGCGGACCTGTGCGCAGCAATGGCTTCTTCAACCGGGCCGGACTGTAGTGCTGCATGATGCCGGCGCTGCCCTTGCCGCACAGCACGCCGCGATTGACCGGATGGTCCTTGTTGCCGTTGATGTAGCGGACCTTGCCGTCCTTGATGTGGACGTCGATGCCGCAGCGGCAGGCGCACATGTAGCAGGTGGTCTTGGCGATGCTGTCGGAGACATCGGGCGAAGTATCGACGCCATCGCCCTCGTCGGGCGCGCGTGTGTCGGCAAGGGGCCATTGGGACGGTGCGGAATTGGCGCCGCGCAGCGTTCGGTGGTTCATGATCCGGTGCTTTTGTAAGCCGTGAATTTGCCTCTCGTCTTCGGCCCGGGGCCGCGCATGTAGTGCTCTTCCGGATGATAGCGATCGCCGGCAAGCCGGCGCCGTAGGCTGCGGGTCCAATGGGCAAACAGGGATTTTAACCGCCCGATCACATTCTACCCTTTGCGGCCTGGCCGCGATATTTTTCCAATTTCTTTCGGAAACTTAGAACAAAGCAATCGATCCGTCTAACAAGTTGCTCTTGTAACTTCAATCGAATTTGTTTCTTAATTCTCTCATGACCCTAGACCAATTGCGGATCTTCGTTGCTGTCGCCGAGCGAGGGCATATGACCAAGGCGGCCGAGCTGCTGGGCATTTCCCAGTCGGCGGCGTCGGCCGCCATCCGCTCGCTCGAACAGCAGCACGGCGTCCGGCTGTTCAACCGGGTCGGCCGCAACATCGAGCTCGCGCAGACCGGGCACCGGTTCCTGCCTGAGGCCAAGGCCGTGCTCGAACGGGCGGCTGCCGCTCACAATGTGCTGGAGCACGTTTCCCAGACGATCACCGGCAGCCTTTCGATCGCCGCCAGCCAAACTATTGCCAGCTACTGGCTGCCGCGCCGCCTGGCCTCCTTCCACGAGGCCTATCCCACCGTCAGGCTGAGCGTGACCATCGGCAACACCAGGCAGGTCGAGACCAATGTCCTGGACGGTACGGCGGATTTTGGCTTGGTCGAGGGGCGCACTGAATCCGACATATTGCGGCGCGCCAAGGTCGATGTGGATCGACTGATGCTGGTCGTGGCGCATTCGCATCCCGAGATCGTTGAAGTCTCGCGCGGGCATCCGGATATCAGGGAGTTCCGCTGGATCATCAGGGAAGGCGGATCAGGCACGCGCGAGGTGCTGGAAGATCTTGCCCGCCGCGAAGGGATCTCGTTCGCGGACCTGCGGATATTCCTGGTACTGCCGAGCAACGAGGCGGTTCGTCAGGCGGTCGAGGCCGGCGCCGGCGCCACCATCATTTCGAGGCTCGTCGTCGAACGAGCCGTTGCCGAAGGCAGCTTGCGGTCCGTGCCAATCGAACTGCCGAAGCGCGATTTCGCGATGATCACGCATCGTGACCGGCAGGCAAGCCTGGCCCAGATGGCACTCAAGGTGCATCTGAGCGCGAGGGCCGACGAAACCGTCCGGGGGTAAGCCGGGTCAGCCGAATTTCCGCTGCGCGTCGAGCGCCAGCCCAAGCCCGACCGAGCCGAACATGTCACCTTGGATGACGGACGCCTGCGGCAACAAGGCTAATATCTGCTGCCTTGCCAGCGGGATGGCGGTCGATCCGCCGGTCAGGAACACCGCGGTGATGTCGGATGGTTTCACCTGCGAGTCCCGGATGGTCTCACCAACCGTCGCGGCCACTCGTTCGATCTCCCTAACGATCGTGGCTTCGAGTCCGGCGCGCGAAATTTCTGCCGCGAACTTCGCACCGGGCAGCGCGACTACGACATCACCAGAAAGTTGCTCCGTCAGCGCGATCTTGGCCTTTTCAACCAAAGCAGCCAGCGCGTGCCCGTAACGATGCTCGACGATATGGATGAAACGGTCGACCAGGTCGGCGCGTTCCGCCTCGTAGCGGATCTGGCGCAGATGCGTCATCGCCCTCGGGGTGTAGACCAGATTGATGCGCTGCCATGTCGCCAGGTCGATGAAGTAGCTGGCCGGCAAGTTGCGCTTGCCGTCCTTGGTCGGCGAGAGGTAGCCGAGCTGCGGCATTACATGGGCGATGCTCAACAGCCGGTCGAAGTCGGTCCCGCCGATGTGGATGCCTCGGCTCGCCAGAATGTCGTCTTTGCGATCGAGGGAGCGGGCGCGCTGCGGCGACACCCGCACGATCGAGAAGTCGGATGTGCCGCCACCCATGTCGACGATCAGCGCCAGTTCTTCCCGCGTGACCTTCTGCTCGTAGTCGAGCGCCGCCGCGATCGGCTCGAACTGAAAGGCGATATGCTTGAAGCCCTGGGCGCGTGCCGCGTTCTCGAGTTCACCTTCAGCCTTGGCATCGGCCTCGGCATCATCGTCGACGAACTGCACGGGACGACCGAGCACCACGCTCTCGACCGTATGGCCGGCATTGTCCTCCAGCCTTTTCCTGAGATGGCCGACGAACAGACCGATGATCTCGGTAAAGGCGATCGATCGGGCCTTGATCCGCGTCTTTTCATGGACAAGTGAACTGCCGAGCACGCTCTTCAGCGAGCGCATCAGGCGACCTTCGATGCCGTCGGTATAGTTGGCGATGGCGCGGCGCCCGAAATAGGTGCGGTTGTCCTCGAAGTTGAAGAATACGGCGCTCGGCAGCGTCACTTCGCCGTCTTCCAGCGCCACCAGCCGCGGCTGCCCGTTCCTGACCACGCCCACGGTGGAATTCGAAGTGCCGAAGTCGATACCGCCGAATGCTGGTCGCATCGTAAGTCCTGTATTCTGATGTGGGAGCGACAGCTCGTGTCCAGTCGGGCCGGGGTCGCGGTCTAACCCATGAACCCCAAAAGGGGAACCACCTTTCGGAAGAGGCCTAGTCCTTTCGGAAGACCAATCTTCCGAGCCAGCCTGTCAGCATGGCTAGCGACACGGCGAAGACGCCGTAGAGGAAGGAATAATCGTGGGCGACGCGGAAGATCGACTGTTCGAAACCGGACTTGCGGATTTCGAGCTGGGCGGAGCTTTCCTTGATGAACAGGCCGCTCTTGAACAGAAACGCACGGGCCTTGTGGGTGCCGACTGGAACGTTGGGGGCGAGCCTGACGGTGGCGCGAAACAGGTTCTGCGACAGGAACTGCACGCCGCCAACGTTCTCGCTGTAGAGGCCGGTCGCCGTTTTGCGCTCGCGCAGCGCCGCGGTGAATTCCTGGATTGTCGCTGGACTGTCGCCATCGTCGGCCGGCTGCATGTAGATGTTGGCGGCGCCGAGTGACAGCTGCTTGTAGCTGTTGGGGTCGGTGACGTCCTGTAGCGGGCGCGTCGTCGCCACCGAATAGGACACCGGCACATTCTCGAAGGTCTCGGACTCCAGATTGATCCAGATGCCGAGCACCCGGTCCTTACGGCGCACGACGACCGGCCGGGCCGGACCCTCAAGCACGACGATGATGTCGTAGCGCCCCTGGCGCGCGACAAGCGGGTCGGCATTTTCCAGTGAGCCGAAGATGGTGAGATCGGCGCCGGAAAAGCCGGCGGTGATCGAGACATGGTCGGTGGACAGGCCGATCTGGATATTTTCGGTAGCTGGCGTCTGCGCTTTTCCGGGTGACGCGACTGCCAACAGCGACAGCGAGGCAACGACCAAGAACGCCCTCAAGCCCGCCATCAGGTCGGATCCACGCCGGACAGGGAATAGAGGTTGGGCGGCGTCACGAACAGATCGATGGCGAGCCGGATTGCGACCGCCAGCACCAGCAATGCCAGCAGCGCCCTGAGCTGCTCGCCACGCAGCCTTTGGCCGGCCTTGGCGCCGTATTGCGCGCCGGCGACGCCGCCCGCCATCAACAGGAAGGCGAGCATAACGTCTACTGTCTGGTTGGTGGTGGCGTGGACCAGCGTCGTGTAGGCCGAGGTGAAGATGATCTGGAATAGCGACGTGCCGATGACGACGTTGGTCGGCACTTTCAAGAGATAGATCAGCGCCGGTACCATGATGAAACCGCCGCCGACGCCCATGATCGACGACAGGAAGCCGATGCCAGCGCCGAGGCCGAGCACCGGGATGACGCTGACGAAAAGCTTCGAGGCCCTGAACCGCATTTTCAGCGGCAAGCGGTGGATCCAGTTGTGCTGGCCGGATTTCTTTAGCACCGGTGCCGCGCCGCTGCGGGTGGCGCGCAGCGCATTGACGCTCTCGACCAGCATCAGCCCGCCGACGGTGCCAAGCAGCACGACATAGAGCAGCGAGATGAACAGGTCGAGCTGGCCGAGCCGGCGCAAGAAACCAAAGACAAAGATGCCGCCGGTTGAGCCGACGATGCCGCCTGCCAAAAGCACACCGCCGAGCTTGAAGTCGAGCGTGCCGCGCTTCACATGCGACAATGCGCCGGAGAAGGAGGAGGCGATGACTTGGTTGGCGCCGGTGGCGACCGCGATCGCCGGCGGTATGTTGTAGAAGATCAGCAGCGGCGTGATGAGGAAGCCGCCGCCCACTCCGAACATGCCCGACAGGAAGCCCACTGCCGCGCCCATGGCCAGCAGCACGAAAATGTTGACGGAAAGTTCCGCGATCGGGAGATAGATGCCCACCCGTCAGTCTCGATCAGTTTGCCTCTCGGCGAATGCAACCGTTGCGGGCATTTCGCGCCAAAAAGGCTATCTCGTTCTTGCGCCGGCCGGGCGGCGAAGTCAAACCTCGCCACGCCGCCGAAACAAAAAACAACTCAATCAGTTAACAGGCAAATGTGTGGCAACGGCGTCGCGGAAACGACGCATCTGACGTTATTTGCGCGCAAGCAGTGCCTTGACCAGTTTTTCGTCGACGGCGCCCGTCGCCTGCAGATCGTTGTCGGTCTGGAAAGCCATGATGGCATCCTTGGTTTTCTGGCCCATCACGCCGTCGGCATTGCCGGCCTCATAGCCGTTCTTGTTGAGAATGCGCTGGATATTCTGAACGACTTTCTTCATGTCGACGCTGGCGGTCGTCTGCGGCGTGCCGTCCTGCCATGATTCGGGAATGTCGGCCGAATTGGCCGCAGGATCGATCGGCTCTGCCTTCCACAGTTCGGCGGCGGCGCGTGCGCGTTCGAGCTGCTCGGGCCTGAGCGCCTTGGCGATCTCGTCGCGCTTTGCCGCCGCATCCTTGTCGCCGGTCTTGGCGACGAGTGCGAACCATTTGTAGGATTCTTCGAGATTCTGCTTCATGCCGACGCCCTTCGCCGCCAGGATGCCGAGATTGAACTGGCTGTCCTTGACGCCGAGCTCGGCGGCGGCCTGGAACCAGTGCGCGGCGGATTCATTGTCGGTCACTCCGTCCGCAGCCATGGCAAAGAGCACGGCGAGATTGTGCATGGCGCTGGCGTTGCCCTGAGCCGCGGCGAGCTGGTACCAGGTCTTCGCCTTCTTGACGTCGCGCGCGACCCCGGTGCCTTTCTCATAGAAGTTGCCGATCCGGTATTCCGCCGGTGCGAAGCCGAGTTCGGCTGATTTCTCATACCATTTGGCGGCAGCTGCCATGTCTTGCTTGACGCCGCGCGATTCGGCGTAGCGCGAGCCGATCTCGAACAACGCCTTGGCGTCGCCGCCGGCCGCTGCGTCACGCAAGGCAGCTGGGCCGGCGTCGGCTGGGATGTCGATGTTGGCAGTGGCCGCCGCTGTCGAAGCATCCGCAGGTGTGACCGTGCCGGTCATCACTTGGGTCGCGGGCGTGGCGACCCGCGCTGTGGCCATTGGATCGGTGTCCGGAGCCGTCGGGCCCGCAGGTGCCAAGGCTGTCACGTTCGCCGCCGCCGGATCGGGCGGCGCCGTTGGAGTCATGGGCACAGGAACGGGTTCAGCCTCGGGTGCGGTGCCCATCGTCGTTCCGGCGTCCGACAGCGCGGCGCGAGCGGCCGGTGCCGGCATGTCGTCCTCGGCTATCGATTCCGACGGTTCTGCTTGCCGGACGGCGCGAGCCGGCGCGCTGTCCTGTGCTGCAGTTTGCGCATCCGTCTTCGGCTCGCTGGCGGTACCGGCCGACACGGTTTCCGCCGGCTGCGCGGCCACGACCGGCGCCGCATCATTGCTGGCTATTTCAACGGGATCCGAGAAGAAGGCCTTGCCCAATTGTAAGCCGGCGAGCGCTAGCATGACTGCGGCGGCCGCCATCAGGATCGGCTTGCGCCGCGCCTTGAGCAGGTCGCCGATCCTGAGCGCCTTCACCGGGCCGCTCATCGTCGATTGCCGCTTGAGAGCGTCGGCCTCGGCAGCGGCCGCTTGCGCCGCGCGTCTGGCTGCGGCGATGAAGTCGGATTTCGATGCATCGGCATTGCCGGCCCTGACCGGCGGTCCGCGTTCGTCGCGCACGCGTTTCATGATGGCGTTGAGGTCGGGGGGGCCGGAGCCGGGCTCCAGCGGCCGGTTGGCAACCTTCGGATCCAGCGGCTCGTCGAGATCGGCGCTCGGTATCTCGACATCAGGCGCCAAGCCGGCAAGCGGTGGAACGTCTGCCTCCTTCTTACCCTTGAAGGCGCGCGCCAGTCCGCCGAGCATCGACTTCCGCCCACCGGGCCGCTCACTTTTCTCCGTCACCGTATCCGAACCAAGCGCCGCCATGGCCGCGGCCGCAGCGGCTTCGGCCGGCGTGCGCGGGTCTGGCTCATTGCGCATGACAGCATTGGCACGGCTGTCAAGGTCGGCCATGTCTCCAGTCAGCGGTAATGGCTGGTCGATATCCATGGACGGCGCGTCCTGGACCGTGATCTTGGAGGCTCGTGCCGCCCGCGCGCGCACCGGCGCAGCAGGCTGCGTGAACTCGCTCGCGGCTTCGGTCGCCTCGCCGGTTTCCAGCGAGCCCAGTCGGTCGACGATCTTGAGCAGCGTGTCGTGAATGGCCTCGAAGGTCCTCGAATTGCGCTCGTCGGAACGGCGCGTCAGTGCTTCGAGCGTCTTCAGATCCTGGGCGAGGCCAGAGACGGCCGCCGTGTTGGCACTGGAGCCGGCCAGCGAACGGACGGCGCTCTCGGCGGCCTCGCGCGCCGCGCTGAGGATGGAATCGCGGGTGCCAGCCAGCGACTTCTCGATTTCGTTGAGACGAGGGCTGATGTCCTCGAATTCCGGCAGTGGCGTGCCGGGCTTCGAAAGATGCGCCGACAGACCCGCGACTTGCGCCTCCAGGCTGCGGATCAGGGCCGGGTCGATGCCGGCGACTTGTGCCGCGGATGAATCCAGCCGGCTTGAAATATCTTCGAGGCGGCCTTCCAGGCCACGGATCGCCGCTTCGCTTGCGGAATCGCGAACGCGCGTTTCCATGCGCTGGGCCAGCGCGCTGAAGCGGGCGTCGATGGCGTCCATGATGCCGGCCCCGTCGATCTGCGGCACACGTTGGTCCAGCCTGTCGACGACTTCGTCCAGCCGGCGCTCGAGATCACGAAACAGCATGTTGCCTTGTTCGATCGCGTCGCCTTGGCGGCGCTCTATCATGCCGGACAGCACGTCGAAACGTTGCTCCAGCCCCTGGAAGATGTAGTCGGCATCCGGCATGGCAGGCGCCCTGTCGATCTTGTCGGCAATGAGCGCGATCTGCTTGTCGAGACGCTCCATCGCCTGCTCCGGCAAATTGGCCCGGCCGGCAAGATCGTCGACCCGGCTCGACAGCATGTTGAGGCGGTCGATAACCTCGCCGCTGGGGTGAACTTGCGTGACTTCCTCGATTTGCTGGGCAAGCGAGGCGATTCGCTTCTCGATTCGTTCGAAGGGTTCGGGGTCGAATGAATTGGCCTGCGCGGCGACGGTGGATGCGACGATAGCGCGGGAAATCTCGTCCAGCCGCTCGTCGATCATAGCGAATGTGCTGCTGCCGCGATTGTCCTGCTGCCTGGCGAAATGATCTATGGCACCGGCAAGCGTGCGGACCTTTTCTTCGAGCGACCGCAGCGACAGTGATTCCGGCAAATTGTTGACGGCATTGCTGATCTGTTCGAGCCGGTCGGTCAGCATCGAAAGCCCGGGTGCGTCCGACGACTTGCGCTGATCGGCATCGACACGATCCTCGAACGCGGTCCAGCGGCGGTCGAAATCGTCCCAGCGGCGGCCGACCGCCTGCACGCTCTCCTCGCGCGCCAACGTGTCGAGCGCGGCCTTGACCTGCTCCAGCTCGAGCCGGAGCATGTTGACGCTTCTGTCGTCGCTCTTTTCGGCAAGGGTCTGGATGGCGCTGGAAAGCCGCTCGAACTCGACGCCGAGTTCGGCGCTGCCTTTGCCTCCCCCCGATTGGCCACCGGGCTGGGGGCTTGCCTGGAAAGCCCGCTCGATGTCCTTGCGCAGCGCTTCGAATTCGCGCTGCAGGCCGGCGGTCATCTGGTGGCGCAGTTCCTCGCGCAGACCGCGCAATTCGCCGGCGATCTTGCCGACCACGGCGACGCCGTCTTCTTGGCCGCGCACGCGGTCGATATCGCGGGCGATGGCCTGGTAACTTTGGTCGAAGGTAGCCGGCGCCGGGCTTTTCGGCGGCTGTGCGAGGCGCGGATCCTCATCGGGTCGGGCGCTGGCATAGCGCGGCTCCGCGCTCGGCCGGCGCGGATCGAGACGCTCGCTCATGTCCTCGCGCGTCCGCTCCAGCCGCTGCTCCAGCGTTTCCAGGGAACGGTTGAGCTGTTCAAGCGTGGTGTGCGGCCTGCGCTGCCTGCCGGCGTTGAGTGTATCGAGATAGGACCGCTTGCTGTTCATCGATGCGCCCGTTCAGAATTACTGCTGGCTTACGACCAGTTTCCCAAAGTCCTGCCGGAAACGAAGGCGGCCGCGCGGCTTTGCTGCGGCGGAAGACCAACTTCCCGGGTTTCACCCGCGCTCCGAAAAACCGTGAAAAATTCGCTACAGGATAAACACGGGTAACCGACATGCGCACATTTCGCCCAACGTGGTAAACAACGCGTTAACTAAGCTTAAGAAGTTACAACGTTGGCGGGCCGCCCAAAGCGCCGCCGGGCCGTGCGCTGGCGGATGCGGCAAAAAGTTCCTCCCCACAACGCCCTTGCTTCGTGAGGCGGCTATCGGTATAGAATTGACGTAAACGTAAGGGTGCACAGACTGTGCCGTTTGCGATTTGTTTGTTGAAACCACGAGTGGAAGCACGCCCCCGCTTCCACTCAGGCGACGCAAGGTCCGGGACCGCGACGCCACCAGATGGGGAAAGCCAGTGACCATGAAACTTGTTTCGCCCGGCGCAGCCGCGGCCAATGCTAATGACATGTCTGATAAAGCCGGCGAGGATCTTGTCCGCATCGGCGAAATGGCCAAGAAATACGGAGTAACGCTGCGCACGCTGCGTTTTTACGAGGACAAGGGCCTTCTCAATCCGCAGCGCGACGGCTCGACCCGTCTCTACACGCGCCGCGACAAGGCGCGGCTGAAGCTGATCCTGCTCGGCCGCAAGGTCGGATTCTCGCTGCGCGACGTCAAGCAGATGATGGATCTGTATGATCCGACAGGCTCCAACACCAAGCAGTTGCGACTGGCGCTCGACAAGTCGGAGAAGCAGCTTGCCCGTCTGCAGAAGCAGCGGGCGCTGATCGACGATGCCATCAACGAATTGAGCAACTCGATGGCGGCGGTGCGTCAGATGCTGAGCGAACGTGCGGCGCCGCAGGCCAGCGTCGCCGGATAATTCGATCTCGCCGGCTTCCGGTGACCGGGCTTCTGACGAATGAGAGCCGTGTGGCCTTGGCCGCGCGGCTCTTTCTGTCTTCCGGCTGCGTCGGGAGGACTACATTTCAATCTGTTCCGCACTGGCTTCAACGGTGTAGCGCCGCTACGCTCACGGGTGAGACTTCGGGAAAATTTGTCGCATCAAAAAATTGACGTTTACGCAAACGTCAACTTTTGCTATCCCCGACCTGAACATTGGTCCGCATGCTGTCCCTGACTTCATCTTGGGGCTTGATTTCGGGGCCAAGGCCGCATGGTGGAGGAAACGCATGCCGATCTACAGGGCGCCGGTCCAGGACACACTGTTTGTGCTGAACGAGGTACTGGGCTACCAACGCTATTCCAACCTTCCCGGATTTTCCGACGCGGCGCCGGATGTGGTCGAGGCCATCCTCGCCGAGGGCGCCAAGCTCGCCGAAAACGTCATGCAGCCGCTGAACCGCGTCGGTGACATGGAAGGTTGCGCGCGCCATGACAATGGCTCGGTGAGTACCCCGAAAGGCTTCAAGGAGGCCTTCGACCAGTATCGCGATGGCGGCTGGATGGGACTGGCCGCACCCGTCGAATTTGGCGGCCAGGGTCTGCCTTACGCGGTGCATACTGCTGTTTCCGAATATATGGTTTCGGCCAACATGTCGCTGATGATGTATCCCGGCCTGACGCAGGGCGCGATCGCGGCGATCATTACTCACGGCACCGACGAGCAGAAGGCGATCTGGCTGCCGAAGCTGGTCGAGGGCGCCTGGACAGGCACCATGAACCTGACCGAGCCGCATTGCGGCACCGATCTCGGCCTGCTGCGCACTAAGGCGGTTCCCAATGGCGACGGCACCTACAGGATCTCAGGCCAGAAGATATTCATATCGGCCGGCGAGCACGACATGTCGGACAACATCGTCCACCTCGTGCTGGCCCGCATCGAGGGCGCACCGGAAGGCGTGAAGGGCATTTCGCTGTTCATCGTGCCGAAGCTCAAGCTCGATGCATCAGGCAATCCTGGCGAGAAGAACACCGTGTCCTGCGGCTCGATCGAGGAGAAGATGGGCATCCATGGCAATTCGACCTGCGTCATGAACTATGACGAGGCGCAAGGCACGCTGCTCGGCGAGGCCAATGGCGGGCTGAAGGCCATGTTCACGATGATGAACGAGGCCCGGCTCGGCGTCGGCCTGCAAGGGCTTTCTCTGTCGGAGGTCGCCTACCAGAACGCTGTGTCCTATGCCAAGGATCGCCTGCAGGGTCGCTCGTTGTCCGGGCCGAAGGCGCCGGACAAGAAAGCCGATCCGATCATCGTCCATCCCGACATCCGCCGCAGCCTGATGACCATGAAGGCCTTCAACGAGGCCGGCCGCGCGCTGGCGCTGTGGACGGCGATCAAGTCGGACATCGCTCACCGTGCCAGTGACGACAAGGACCGCCAGGCTGCCGACGACTACACCGGCCTGATGACGCCGGTGGTCAAGGGCGTGCTCACCGACAAGGGTTTCGACCACGCGGTGATGGCGCAGCAAGTGTTCGGCGGCCACGGCTACATCGAAGAGCACGGTATGAGCCAGTTCGTGCGCGATGCCCGCATCGCCATGATTTACGAAGGCGCCAACGGCATCCAGGCACTCGACCTCGTCGGCCGCAAGCTGGCCTTGAATGGCGGCCGCGCCGTGCAGGCCTTCTTCAAGGAGGTCGGCGAATTCTGCGAGGAGAACCGCACCGACGAGGAGATGGCGCCTTTCACCAAGGCGCTGAAGAAGGGCCTCAACGATCTGCAGGCGGCGACGATGTGGCTGATGCAGAACGGCATGGCCAAGCCCGACAACGCCGGCGCCGCCTCGACCGACTACATGCATCTCTTCGGCCTGGTGGCGCTGGGCTACATGTGGGCGCAGATGGCCAAGGCAGCCGGGGCGAAATTGGCGAATGGCGCCAATGGGCCTTCGACCTTCTACGACAACAAGCTGGTGACGGCGCGCTTCTTCATGGAGCGGATTATGCCGGAGACGTCGGCGCATCTCGCCCGCATCTCCAGCGGCGCCGAGACATTGATGGCACTGCCGGCGGAAGCGTTCTAAGCTCGACAGCGTCGGTACAGCCGGCCTTAACCTGTCGATACGCGGAGGAAATCGTGGCGACAAATCCTGCCGAAGTGCTTGCTTTGCCCAAACCCACCTGGGCGGCAGACGAGGTCGGCATGCTCTACGACATGGCGCACCGCTTCATGTCGGAAGAGATCGCGCCGCGCTATGACGAGTTCGAGAAGAACGAGATGGTCGACCGCGAGTGCTGGCTGAAGGCGGGCGCGGCCGGTCTGCTCTGTGCCTCGATGCCGGAGGAATATGGCGGTTCGGGCGGGACATTCGCGCATGAGAGCGCCATCATCGAGGCGATCGGCCACGTCGGCGTCGACGGTTTCGGCATCGGCCTGCACAATTCGATTGTCGCCCCTTATCTCCTCCATTATGGCTCGGAAGAGCAGAAGAAGAGATGGCTGCCGAAACTGGCGACCGGCGAGCTGATCGGCGCCATCGCCATGACCGAGCCCGGCGCCGGCTCCGACCTGCAGGGGGTCAAGACGCGAGCCGAGAAGGATGGCAACCAGTACAAGGTCAACGGCTCGAAGACCTTCATCACCAACGGCCAGCTCGCCAATTTCATCATAGTCGTCACCAAGACCGATCCGGAGAAGGGCGCCAAGGGCACTTCGCTGATCGTCGTCGAGACCGACGAGGTGGAAGGGTTCGAGCGTGGCCGCAACCTCGACAAGATCGGGCTCAAGGCCAACGACACGTCGGAACTGTTCTTCAACGATATGCGCGTGCCGACCTCCAATCTGCTCGGCCACGAGGAAGGCCAGGGCTTCGTCCAGCTGATGCAGCAATTGCCGCAGGAGCGGCTGCAGATCGGCACTGGCGCCATCGCCATGATCGAGCGGGCGCTGGCGTTGACCATCGACTACGTCAAGGAGCGCAAAGCCTTCGGCAAGGCGATTATCGAATTCCAGAATACCCAGTTCAAGCTTGCCGAACTGAAGACCGAAGCTACCATCGGCCGGGTCTTCTACAACGACTGCGTCACACGCCATATCAATGGTGGCCTCGACCCGGCGACGGCCTCGATGGCCAAATACTGGCTGTCCGACCTCCAGGGAAAAGTCGTCGACGAGTGCCTTCAATTGCATGGCGGCTATGGCTACATGAATGAGTATCCGATCGCCCGCATGTTCCGCGACGCTCGCGTCCAGCGTATCTACGGCGGCACCAACGAGATCATGAAATTGCTGATTGGACGCTCTCTCTGAGCGACTTTTCGGCAAACCAAGGAGCAGGAAAATGGCCGAAGCTTATGTCTATGACGCAGTGCGAACGCCGCGCGGCAGGGGCAAGAAGGATGGCTCGCTGCACGAGGTGCCGGCGGTGCGGCTCGGCGCCAAGGTGCTTGAGGCGATCCGCGACCGCAATGGGCTGAATACCGGCATCGTCGACGACATCATCTTCGGTTGCGTTGACCCGGTCGGCGAGGCGGGTTCTGTCATTCCGCGTGCCGCCGCCTTCGAGGCGGGTTACGACACGAAAGCGCCCGGCATGCAGATCTCGCGTTTCTGCGCCTCTGGCCTGGACGCCATCAATTTCGGGGCGGCCAAAATCGCGCAAGGCGCCGACGAGATCGTCATCGCCGGCGGCGTCGAATCGATGTCGCGCGTCGGTATGGGCGCATCCGGCGGCGCCTGGTTCATGGATCCTTCGGTCGGCCTGCCGGGCTGGTTTGTGCCGCAAGGCATCTCGGCCGATCTGATCGCCACGAAATACGGCTTTTCGCGCGACGACGTCGACGCCTATGCGGTCGAGAGCCAGAAGCGCGCCGCCAAAGCCTGGGGCGAAGGCCGCTTCAAGAATTCGGTGATCTCGATCAAGGATCAGAACGGCCTGACCATCCTCGACCACGACGAGCACATGCGGCCTTCGACCGATATGCAGTCGCTGGCCGCACTCAACCCGTCCTTCGTCATGCCCGGCGAAATGGGCGGCTTCGATGCCGTCGCGGTGCAGAAGCATCCCGAGGTGGAGGAGGTCAATCACGTCCACCACGCCGGCAATTCGTCCGGCATCGTCGATGGCGCGGCGGCCGTTCTGCTCGGCTCCAAGAAGGCTGGAAAGTCGCTCGGCCTGAAGCCGCGCGCGCGCATCCGTGCATTCGCCAATATCGGCTCGGAACCGGTGCTGATGCTGACCGGTCCGGTTGACGTGACCGAGAAGCTGCTGAAGCGCGCCAGGATGAAGCTGTCGGACATCGACCTGTTCGAGCTCAACGAGGCGTTCGCCTCGGTGGTGCTGCGCTACATGCAGGCTTTCGACATTTCGCACGATAGGATCAACGTCAATGGCGGCGCCATCGCCATGGGCCATCCGCTCGGCGCGACAGGTGCGATGATCTTCGGAACGGTGCTGGACGAACTGGAGCGCCGCGACCTGAACACCGCGCTGGTGACGCTCTGCATCGGCGCCGGCATGGGCACCGCAACGATCATCGAACGCGTCTGACCGGGAGAAAGACGATGAGCTACACCAATTTCACCCTCGACATCGACGCTGACGGCATCGCGCTGGTCACCTGGGATATGCCTGGCCGCTCGATGAACGTCTTCACCGAAGAAGCGATGCTGGAACTGAACGCCATCGTCGACAAGGTGGCGAGCGACGCGGCGACAAAGGGGGCGGTGATCACCTCCGGCAAGGATAGTTTCTCTGGCGGCGCCGACATCACCATGCTGCAGAAGATGTTGGCGACCTTCGCCGCCAACAAAGCCAAGGACCTGGACAAGGCGACCAAGGCGCTGTTCGAAAATGCCGGCTATATGACCGGCCTGTTCCGCAAACTGGAAACCTCAGGCAAGCCGTGGGTGTCGGCGATCAACGGAACCTGCATGGGCGGCGCATTCGAGCTGTCGCTCGCTTGCCATGGCCGTGTCGCGGCCGATTCCGACAAGGTCAAGATGGCGCTCCCCGAAGTGAAGATCGGCATCTTCCCGGGCGCCGGCGGCACCCAGCGCGTGCCGCGGCTGACCGACCAGCAGCAGGCGCTGCAGATGCTGACCTCCGGCCAGACGCTGTCGCCGCAGAAGGCCAAGTCGATGGGCCTGATCCACGAGATCGCCGAGCCGAAAAAGCTGGTCGAAACCGCCAAAGCAATGATCAAAAATGGCTTGAAGCCGGTGGCGCCGTGGGACGAGAAGGGCTTCAAGTTGCCCGGCGGCCCGGTCTATTCGGTGGCCGGCGCCAATCTGTGGCCTCCGGCAATCGCCATCCTGCGTCGCGAGACCTATGGCAACTACCCTGCCGCCGCCGCCATCCTGAAATGCGTCTATGAAGGCCTGCTGGTGCCGTTCGACACCGCCTTGCGCATCGAGCAGCGCTATTTCACCGAGATCATGCAGACCAGGGAAGCGGCGGCGATGATCCGCTCGCTGTTCGTGTCGCTGCAGGAACTGAACAAGGGCGCGCGTCGTCCGAGCGGCGTGCCGGAAACCAAGTTCAAGAAGATCGGCGTGCTCGGCGCCGGTTTCATGGGTGCCGGCATCGCCTATGTCACGGCCAAGGCCGGCATTCCGGTGGTGCTGCTCGACCGCGACATGGAAGCTGCCGCCAAGGGCAAGGCGCATTCGGACAGCCTGATCTCGGATCAGGTCAGGAAGGGCCGCGCCAAGCCAGAGGACAAGGACAGGCTGCTGTCGCTGATCACGCCGACGGCAGACTATGCCGACCTCGCAGGCTGCGACCTGGTGGTCGAGGCGGTGTTCGAGGATTCGGGCGTCAAGAAGGACGCCACCGAAAAGGCGGAGGCCATGCTGAAGCCGTCGGCGGTCTTCGCGTCGAACACGTCCACCATCCCGATCACGTCGCTGGCGAAGATTTCGGCGCGGCCGAAGAATTTTATCGGCATCCATTTCTTCTCGCCGGTCGACAAGATGATGCTGGTCGAGATCATTTTGGGCAAGAAGACGGGCGACAAGGCGCTGGCCGCCGCGATCGACTTCGTCCGCGCCATCAAGAAGACGCCGATCGTCGTCAACGACACGCGCGGCTTCTACGTCAACCGCTGCGTGCTGCGCTACATGTCGGAAGCCTACAAGATGCTGATCGAGGGTGTTCCGGCGCCGATGATCGAGAACGCGGCGAAGGCCGCCGGCATGCCGGTCGGTCCTTTGGCGCTCACGGACGAAACGGCGATCGACCTCGCGCAGAAGATCATGAAGCAGACCATGCGCGATCTCGGCGAAAACGCGGTCGACCCGAAGCAGATGGCGCTGATCAACACGCTGGTCGACACGCATGGTCGCTTTGGCCGCAAGAACGGCAAGGGTTTTTACGACTATCCGCAAAAGCCTGCCAAGAAGAAGTTGTGGCCGGGCCTGAAGGATCTCTATCCGCAGTTGGCGCCTGGAAAGGTCGACTATGAGGAACTGAAGCAGCGGCTCCTGGTCACCATCGCGCTAGAGGCGGCGCGGGTGATGGAGGAGGGCATCGTCACCGATCCGCGCGAAGCCGATGTCGGCTCGATCCTCGCCTTCGGCTTCGCGCCCTTTACCGGCGGCGTGCTGTCCTACATCGACGGCATCGGCGCAAAGAAATTCGTCAAGATCGCCAAGGGCCTGCAAAAGAAGTACGGCGCCGAGTTCAAGGCGCCCAAGCTCCTGCTCGACATGGCGGAGAAGGGCGACACTTTCTACGAACGCTTCGATCCCTATGCCAGGAGCGAAGCCAAGAAGGCGGCGTGACGCCGCCTTCGGTGGTGGACAAAATCACGGCCACCGGTTAGAACGGAGAAGGTATTTTTTCCTGTTCTGAAGGAGAGCAAAGTGCTCTCGCATGACCGCGTATGGGCCGCCATCGATGCTCTCGCCGAGCGCTATTCGCTCTCGGCCTCCGGGCTGGCGAAACGCGCGGGCCTCGATTCGACTGCCTTCAACAAGTCGAAGCGGCTGTCCTCGGACGGGCGGCCGCGCTGGCCGTCGACCGAATCACTGGCCAAGATCATCGAGGCGACGGGCGCCTCGCTCGACGAATTCACGGGGCTGGTCGAAGGCCGGGGCAAGCCCGCTCCCGGATCTCTGCCCGCACAGAGGTCTTCGGTGCCGCTGCTCGGCTTCGCCCAGGCCGGCGCCGGCGGCTTCTTCGATGATGCCGGTTTTCCGGCGGGGCAAGGCTGGGACCTGATCGAGCTTCCGGCACAGGCGACCGAAACCTCCTATGCGCTGCAGGTTCAGGGCGATTCCATGCTGCCGCTGTACCGCAATGGCGACGTGCTGATCGTCGAGCCGGGCGCTGCCACCCGCAAGGGCGACCGGGTCGTCGTCAAGACCAATGCCGGCGAGGTCATGGCGAAGGTGCTGGACCGCCAGTCGTCGAAGTCGATCATGCTGGTCTCGCTCAATCCCGATCACCCGGACCGCGAAATCCCTATGCGCGATGTCGAATGGGTGGCGCGGATTGTCTGGGCAAGCCAGTAGGGGCCGCCAGTGCGTCCGCTACATAAAGCCGCTGCCTTGTTGACGATCTTGGTTATGGGGGCCGCGATCGTCGCCGGCGGCCGCGCCGTGCTTCAAGGCGAAAACGGCCGTGTCGCGGCTCGAGCGCAGGCCGGCATGGCGGCGCAATCCGACGCGCCTGCCACATCAGCGATCCCGCGACCCAAGGCGGCAAGGCCGGAGGCGCATTCCAGGGCCATCGATCCCGAGGTCGTCGCGCCGCCGCAGCTTCAGCCCGAAGAGCTTGAACGGGTCGAGCCGCGCGCCCCGCTGAGTGACCTGGCGCTGGCCGGACCCCCTAAACCGCCCAAATTGAAAATGCCCGACGACTGGAACGGCACAAAACTGTTCCAGCCGGTTGCGCCGGCCGCCGGTGTGATCGAGGCCAAGGGCTACTCGGTCGCGATTTCGGGTATCGACATCGTCTTGCAGGACGAGACTTGCGCCGACGGCGGCAAGTCCTGGACGTGCGGCAGCCGGGCGCGAACGGCGTTCCGTGCTTTCCTGCGCGGCCGGGCGGTGGTTTGCGCGGTGCCGCCCGAAGGCGGCCGCGACCTGATCGCCGCCGAATGCCGCGTTGGCAACCAGGATGTCGGTCAGTGGTTGATCGAAAACGGCTGGGCGCGCGCAGCCGAGGGTGGCCCTTACGTCGAGGCCGGCGAGAAGGCGCGTACGGCGAGGAAGGGCATTTTCGGGCCGCCGCCCAGTCTCGCCGGCCTGCCTCCGGCACCAGCCCCTGTCGCGGCAGCGCAGCCGACGCAGCTGATTCTCGATCCGTCGGCGACGGCTACGCCGCCAACCGAGACGACGGCTACGCCGCCAACTGACCAGCCAGCGCCTTCTGAATGAGCGCGCGGGTTTCTGCGATGCCGTAGAGCGCGGCGAAGGAACCGAAGCGTGGGCCGCGCTCCTGTCCTATCAGCACCTGGTAGATCATCTGG
The DNA here is from genome assembly GCF_053848045.1 of Mesorhizobium sp. BHbdii. Lineage (NCBI taxonomy): Bacteria > Pseudomonadati > Pseudomonadota > Alphaproteobacteria > Hyphomicrobiales > Phyllobacteriaceae > Mesorhizobium > Mesorhizobium sp. BHbdii. The sequence goes on from NZ_JBSPKX010000004.1 coordinate 218,058, forward strand.
AAAAAGGCGACCGACACGCCCGGCCCGCCCTCCGGGCTCTGCTTCGAATGGTCCTGATAGCGTTCGATCTTGCGCGCGACGTTGAGGGCGGCATTCTGGATCACCTCGCCATCGGCATCTGGCGGCAACGTGGCGAGCGCCTCGGAGAGTTTCGTCAGCGCCTCGCGCTCGACCGCGTCGGCGGCCCGGTACACCTTGGCCGGCTTCACGAAATCGTCGAAATAGCGGATCGCATATTCGGCCAGCCGGTCGAGCTCGGGATGGGTCTTCGGCGTCACGCCCGATGTGTGGCGCGAAATGAACCCCCACAGCACGTCCTTGTTCTGGGCGTTCGAGGCGCTGACCAGATTGAGCAGCAGCGCGAACGACACCGGCAGGTCGACGACAGGCGGGTTACCGTCATGCATGTGCCAGACGGGGTTTCCCAGCCGCTCCTTCCACTCCTGCCGGCGATAGGCGGACAAAAAGGCGTAATACTCGTCCACCGCCTTCGGAATGACGTCGAAATAGAGCTTCTTTGCCTGCCGCGGCCGCTGGTACATGTAGAGTTCGAGGCTTTCGGTCGGCGCGTAGGTCAGCCACTCGTCTATGGTCAGTCCGTTGCCCTTCGACTTCGAAATCTTCTGGCCGTTCTCGTCCAGGAACAGCTCATAGACGAAATGCTCCGGCGCCCGCCCGCCCAGGATATTGCAGATACGGTCGTAGATCACCGCATTCGTCTGGTGGTCTTTGCCGAACATTTCGAAATCGACGCCGAGCGCCGCCCAGCGCATGCCGAAATCCGGCTTCCATTGCAGCTTCACCCTGCCGCCGGTTATGGGCAGCGTGGTTTCGGTGCCGTCATCATCGAAGGTGATAGTGCCGGCCTTGGCGTCGACACGCTTCATGGGGACGTAAAGCACGCGGCCACTTTTGGGGGAAATCGGCAAGAACGGACTGTAGGTCGCCTGACGCTCCTCTCCGAGCGTCGGCAGCATCACGTCCATAATCTTATCGAAACGTTCGGCAGCGCGCAGCAGAACGTCGTCGAAACGGCCAGCCTTGTAGTATTCCGTCGCGCTGGCGAACTCGTAGTCGAAGCCAAACGTGTCCAGGAAACGGCAAAGCATTGCGTTGTTGTGGTCTGCGAAGCTCGCATAGTCGCCGCCGAAAGGGTTGGGGACGGACGAGAGCGGCTTGTGCAGGTGCGGCTCGAGTGCGGCGCGATCGGGGACGTTGTCCGGAATCTTCCGCATGCCGTCCATGTCGTCGGAAAAGCACAATATTTTGGTCTTGACCGCGTCCCGGGTGAGGACGCGGAAGGCATGGCGCACCATCGAGGTGCGTGCGACCTCGCCGAAAGTACCGATGTGCGGCAGCCCCGACGGACCGTAGCCGGTCTCAAACAGAACGGTCTCGGGAAAATCAGTGTCTTTGTAGCGCTCGACGATCTTCCTGGCTTCTTCGAACGGCCACGCCTTGCTTTCAGCCGCTGCCGCAAGCACCTCGGGATTGAGATCGACGATGTTTGATCCCGCCATGTCACTGTTTCCAAATCGTTCGCCGGCATCGCCGCAAATGGGGGCCGGAAGAGGTTTTCAACCGGTCTCTAGGCGTGCCTGCCGTGGGCGTCAACGATCGCGGCTCTTTTTCCTTGCGGCGTCGGTGCCGCGTTCCTAACTTCGGAGCCCGTTTGAGGAGTTCTAAATGTCGTTGCCGCCGCATGAAGCCCTGATCTATCTGATGGTCATCACCTCCGCGTCCGATCGCGACATGACCAATGTCGAACTGGCGCGGATCGGCGACGTCGTCCGCTCATGGCCGGTGTTCGAGGATTTCGACCACGACCGGCTGGTCGGCGTCGCCCAGGACTGCCAAAAGATGCTGCACGAAAAGGACGGGCTGGAAGGCGTTTTGACGCGGGTCGCTGAAGCACTGCCCGAACGCCTGCTTGATACCGCCTATGCCGCAGCCTTCGAGGTTGCGGCCGTCGACCTCGAAATGCGTTTGGAGGAGGTGAGGGTGCTGCAGCTTATCCGTCGCCAACTCGATCTCGACACGCTCACCGTCGCCGCCATCGCCCGTGCCGCCAAGGCCCGCCTGCGCACGTTGACTTGATCCAGGCCCTGAAGACTCAGAAAAACTGACCGGACCGGACTAGAAAACTGACCGGATCAGAAAAAACTGACCGGGAAATAGCGCAGATAAAATTCGGCGAAGGTGCCCTTCACCGAAATCTCCTGCAGTGCGTAGTCGAACGCTGCGGCCAGCGCCGGATCGTTGGCCCTGGTGGCGATGGCCATGCCCGAGCCCAGATATTCTGGCGCCAGATACGGGCCGCCGGCAAAGCGGCAGCAGGCTGCGGCATCCGACCCGCCCAGCCAGAAGGCGAAGCGCATGCCGTCACCGAAGGCGGCGTCGATCTTGCCGGCCTTGAGATCATCATAGAGCTCTTCCGGCCGGTCGAAGGGGACGACCTGAACGGTGCCGAAATAGTCGCGCAGCATCCGCTCATGCGCGGAGCCGGCGACCACGCCGACGCGCTTGCCGCGCAGTCTGTCGAAGATCGGTTCCGTGAACGCCTTTGTCTTCGGCATGATGAAGCGCGCCGGAAACTGCAGGTAGGAACGCGAGAAGGCGTATTTCGACCGCGTCTCCGGCGTGGCGGCGATGCCGGCAATGATCGCTTCGCCTTCGCCCTTCTGCAGCGCCCCTTCGAGCTCGGCCCAAGGCAGCGCCTGGATCTGGCATTTTTCCGCGATGCCGAGTTCGGCGCAGATGGCGCGTGCCAGATCGACGTGGAAGCCGGACAAGCGACCCGCTCTGTCGAGGAAGTTGAACGGCGGGAAATCGGTGGTGGTCAGAAATCTAAGACGCGGCAGCGCGGAAAGGTCAGGCTTCGGCAGCCGCTCCTTGGCATCCCACAGCACCGGCACTTGCGGCTCCGCGGCACGCGCTGCCGTGAGCCACTGTGCCCCGGTGATTGCCATCATCAAGACGATGGTTGTCCACCGAATTGCCACGATCGAGCTCCGCCCTGTCCTGTCCAATGTGGCTTTTGGTACGAAAATGCTACAGGCACAACGGTTTTTGATTTCATCACGCCGATTTAGGGTTATGCTTCAGCGACCTTGCAAACATGTGCGGCGTCGGCTGGAGGGTAGCCGCAAGGCGCTGCAAACAGAGAGGAGCAGGTTTGTAATCCGGGGTCGATGGCAAAGTGCAAGTCAAGCGCTGGACCGTTGATCTCAACGCAGAAGGCAACATGGGGTAGATGTTGCAATGGGCCACTTCGATCGCACACTGGAATTCATAGATCAGCTGCAGCACGCCAATACGGCGGCCGCGGTCTGCGAAAAGCTGCTTGGCATAACCTCGGAATTCGGTCTGACGGCACTTATGGCCGGGACGGTTCCGCAACCGGGAACGCCACGAGGCCAGCAAAAGGACCATGTGCTGCTTTGCGAGTGGCCGGGGGAATGGCTGGAGCGCTACGTCGCGCGCAACTATGTCGACCATGACCCCGTCGTCAGCCACATGAAGCAGCTGCAGGCGCCGTTCCAGTGGCGGGAAGCGTCTCAGGGCATTCGCATCGACAAGAGCAGCGGCGAAGTGATGGGCGACGCCGGCGAATTCAAGCTGCGCGACGGATTGGCCTTCCCGCTGATCACGCTCGATGGCCAGATCGTCATGGTGTCGCTCGGCGGCGAAGCCGTCGAATTGTCTGGCGCCGATTTTGGGCTGGTGTCGCTGGTGGCGACCTATGCGATTGGCCGCGCCATGCAGATCCACACGATGGCGGCCAAGACCATCGACCACATCGAACTGACGCCGCGTGAGCGCGAATGCATGCAATGGGCCGCCGTCGGCAAGTCCGAATGGGAGATTTCACAGATTCTCGGCATTTCGGAACACACGTCAGAGAAACACCTTCTTAACGCCAAAAGCAAACTCGGTGCCGTCAACCGGGTGCAAGCAGTCGCGGAAGCGATAAGGCGCGGCTATATTAGCTAGCTCGGCCGTGCCGGCCTAGAAATTCTTGCCTACGTGATCGCGTAATTTTCTCGGGACAGCCCGGCCGTATCTTCCTATTGAACCTAGGAGACGGCAGATGCTTTTTTCCCTTACCACACAGGAACTTATGGAACGTCCCGACCTTTGGGAGGCCGTTCATCGTTTGCGCTACAAGATTTTCGTCGAGGAGATGGGGTGGACCGATCTGCAGCGCCCCGATGGCCTTGAGATCGATCAGTTCGACCATGACGAGGCGGTGCATCAGCTCGTCATCCGCAATGGCGAGCTCGCCGGTTATCAGCGGATGTTGCCGACAACGCGGGCGCATCTCCTGACCGAGGTGCTGGCGGACCTCTATGAAGGGACGCCGCCGTCCGGGCCGAACGTCTGGGAACTGACCCGCTATGCGGTGGCGCCGGGCTTTCGTGACGGCAAGCGCGGCGTGTCGACGGTCGGCACCGAGCTCATTGCCGGCTTCGTCGAGTGGGGGCTGAGGCGCAACGTCAACCAGGTGATCATCGAGTTCGAGCCGATGTGGGTCCTGCGGGCGCTGCAATTGCACTTCCTGGCGAAGCCGCTTGGCTACCAGCGCACCTATGGCAACCAGCAGGTCGTCGCGACGCTGCTCACCTTCAACGAGCATACGCTTGAGGTGGTGCGCTCGCGTCGCAGTCATTTCGCACCAGTGCTGGCCAGGGGTTATCCCGACAGGCTCGGAATGAGGCAGGCCTCGTGAGAATTGGAGACAGCCATGAACATCCACCCGCAAACAGAGTTCCGCAATCATACGCTAATTGTCACGGTGTCGTCAGATGACGGCCGGCCGGTGCTGGACGGGCGAGCCTATGAAAGCCTGGCCAAGATCTTCCACGAAGCCACAATCGACGATGATGTGCGCGTCGTGGTGCTGCGCGGCCTCGCCGGCTGCTTCTGCCTCGGCGGCGACTTTTCCGAATTCCTCGACGCCACCAAGCATCAACGATTGATCGCCGCCGTCACCGACATGTTCCGCACCTTGGCGACGTTCCCCAAACCAGTCCTTGCCTGTGTCGATGGCGACGCCGTCGGCGTCGGCTGCACCATCCTGTTCCATTGCGACATGGTGATCGCATCTGATGAAAGCACGTTCCGGGTGCCGTTCGTCGATTTCGGCCTCGTGCCGGACGCGGCGACCAGCATCCTGGCGCCGCAGAAACTCGGTTATGCCGGCGCTTTCCGCTTCTTCTGCCTGGGCGACACGCTTAGTGCCGAGGACGCCAGGATGCTTGGCCTGGTCACGGAGATCGTGGTGGGCGATGTCGAGGAAGCCGCACTAGGCAGAGCCAGGCAACTCGCCAAGAAGCCATTCGCCGCACTGCTGCAGACGCGCGACCTGCTCAAGGGCGACACAGGCGCGCTCTGCGATCGCATTGACCAGGAGATTTCGCTGTTTCAGCAGGCTTTGCAGGACGATACCACGCTGAAGCGGCTGCAGCGGATTGCCCGGCTGGCGGCATAAGAAGTCATTTGGCAGAATGACAGGAATATTCGGAATCGTGCCGCGCGTCCTTGGGGGCGCGCGGCAGTGCTTCAGGCCCGCTTTCCCAGGAACGAAGGCCCTTCCCCGATGATCTTCTTGTCTTCCTTGCCGATGGCGTCAAGATCGCGGCCGTCATAGGGAAGCGACAACAGGATGCGCCGGATGATGGCAAGTCGCGCGCGCCGCTTGTCATTGGCCCGCACGATGATCCAGGGCGCGAATTCCTCGTGCGTGCGTTCGAACATGAGGTCGCGCGCCTTGGTGTAGTCGTCCCATTTGGTGATGCCGGCAATGTCGATCGGCGAGAATTTCCAGCTCTTCAAAGGACTCCAGCGGCGATCGTGAAACCGCTCAAGCTGTGTTTCCCGACCGATGTTCAACCAGAATTTGAAGAAATGGATGCCCTCGTTGCAGATCATCCGTTCAAAATACGGCGTCTCGTCCAGGAATTTCTCATGCTGCTCCGGCGTGCAGAAGCCCATGACCGGCTCGACGCCGGCGCGATTGTACCAGGAGCGGTCGAAAGTGACGAACTCGCCGGATGTCGGAAAGTGCGCGACATAGCGCTGAAAATACCATTGCCCGAGTTCGGTTGGGCTAGGCTTGGTGAGCGCTACGTTGCGCGCTGTCCTGGGATTCATGTACTGCCGCAGCGCGAAGATCGTACCGCCCTTGCCGGCGGCATCGCGTCCTTCGAACAGCGACATCACCCGCTTGCCCCTCGATTGCAGCCATGCCTGCGCCTTGACCAGCTCGATCTGCAGCCGCTCGAGCGCCTCGTCATACTCGTCGCTGTTCATTTTCTTGTCGTAGGGATAGCCGCCGGCGGTCAGCTTGTTGTCCTCGACCCAGGCCGGAAGCTTGGGATCGTCGATGTCGAATTCGCGCTCCTTGCCGTCGATGCGGATCTTCAGCGGCCCTGGAACGGGCGCGCCGGCATCTTCCTTGGGGTTTTTCATCGAGACGAACCTTTCCAGTTTCCGGACTCATGCTATTGGAGCCTTACTGCATCGGCCCGAAAATCGGAATCGATTTCGGAAAGAACGATGCAGCAGATTGAGAGTGGTAGAGCGTCCTTTGTGCGTCCAATTGTAACGCACGGCGCTTTGGCGCCGGTCCAGTGGGGAGTTCCACCTGACCGGTCGGGGTGAGGGAGGCACAATGCGCGCGAATGGCTGACAATGGCTGACATCGGCGGCGCAGAACAGCGAAGCACGGCGCAAGCCGTCGTCATCCGGTTGTGGAACAGCCGCTGGCTGCTGGCGGCCGGCATCGTCGCGGTCCTGACCGTCTATGGTTTCGCAGACATGTCCGGCTATGTCGTGCTGCTGGCATGTGCCGTACTGCTGCTTGCCGCCGCGATGCTGCCGGCCAGCGTTGCGCCCCAGTCAGCGGAGGATGCCGCGGCGATCGAGGCGGGCGGGCTACAACAGCTGTCGGGAGAATATCTGGCGGCCGCCGTTGCCGATCCGCTGATCATCTTCGATCGCACCGCCACGATCGTCCATGCCAACGCCGCCGCCTTCGCCGCCTTCGGCGGCATAGCACCGGGCATGTCGCTGTCGCTGAAATTCCGGGCGCCCGAGATGCAGGCCTTGCTGGACAGTATTTTATCGGGCGCCGCCGCTTCGGATGTCGTTGACTATACCGAAAAGCTGCCGGTCGAACGGGCCTATCGGGTGAGTGCGTCTTCGGTCGGTCACGGCACCGACCTCTATGTGCTGGTCTTCAAGGACCAGAGCGAGGCGCGCCGGATCGACCGGATGCGCGCCGACTTCATCGCAAATGCCAGCCACGAACTGCGCACCCCACTCGCCTCGATCTCCGGCTTCATCGAGACGCTGCGCGGCCCGGCCCGCAACGACCCGGCGGCGCGCGAGCAGTTCCTGCAGATCATGCAGAACCAGACCGGCCGCATGGCGCGCCTGATCGACGACCTGCTGTCGCTGTCGCGGCTGGAGATGAAACCTTATCTGAAGCCGGGAACCGAGGTCGATCTCCGCCAGACCCTCGACAGCGTCATCGATTCGCTGGGGCCGCTTGCCAGGGAAAACGGCGTTGCCATAGAGCGGGATTTCGCAGAAGGGCCGCTTGATGTGCCCGGGGATCGCGATGAACTTTTCCAGGTTTTCGAAAATCTGCTGGAAAACGCCTGCAAATACGGACAGTCGGGTGGACGTGTCGTGGTGACGATTGCTCACCGCGATGACGGTCCCGAACCGGGCATCGACGTCACCATCCGGGACTTCGGCCCCGGCATTCCCGAGGAGCATATCCCGCGCATTACCGAACGCTTCTACCGCGTCGATGTCGAAAACAGCCGGACCCAGAAAGGCACCGGTCTTGGCCTGTCCATCGTCAAGCATATCTTGACACGCCACAATGCCAGGCTCTCGATCAAGTCGGAGGTCGGCAAGGGCGCAGCTTTCACGGTGCATTTGCCGGCGCACTGACGCCTCACTATCTAAGAAGGCGTGGCCCGAAAACCGGAAGATTTCAGGATAGTCGGATGCGTGGATAAGGGATTTAGAGCGTACTCTGTATCCAAGTGAACGCACGTCGCTCTAACGGTTTCTTTTTTCTGTCATCCGGCTAGCATATCAGCGGGGATTCGAGGAAACGACTGGGACCAGAAGACCCCGGGAAGGCATCTCTATGCAGTCCGTGCACATCGTCAGCGCCTATGACGAGGAGCTGAAATATTTGTCGAAGCGCATCGCCGCGATGGGCGGGCATGCCGAACGCATGGTCGAACAGGCGATCGCGGCCCTGGTCAACGCCGACCCCGGCCTTGCCCAGAAAGTCATCCGTGACGATTCCGTTCTGGACGAAGGGCAGCGCGAGATCGACGACAAGGCGATCATCATCATCGCCAAGCGCCAGCCGATGGCGACGGATTTGCGCGAGATCGTCGGCGCGATCCGCATCTCGGCGGACCTCGAACGGGTCGGCGACCTCGGCAAGAATGTCGCCAAGCGCGTGGTTGCCGTCATAGAAGGGCGCCAGCCGACCAGCCTGTTCCGCGGCATTGAGGCCTTGGCCGACCTGGCGTTGACGCAGCTCAAGGAAGTGCTCGACATCTACGCGTCGCGCTCGGTGGAAAAAATCGGCTTCGTGCGTGATCGCGATGATCAGATCGATGCCGTGTACACCTCGCTGTTTCGCGAGTTGCTGACGTACATGATGGAAGATCCGCGCAACATTACGCCTTGCACGCACCTGCTGTTTTGCGCCAAGAATATCGAGCGGATCGGCGATCATGCCACCAATATCGCCGAGACGATCTACTACATCGTAACCGGCGACCAGATGCCGGCCGAGCGGCCGAAGGGCGACAAGACAGATAAGATTGTTGTCCCGGGAGCGCTACCCGCGAAGTGAACGGCTGCCTCTCGAACCCATTGCTGATTTGGGCTAAGCTTTACCGAACGTTCCTGATCCTGACCCGAGGCCATGCCTCCAGGAGGTAGCGATGGAAACCGTTCGGAACCTGACGCCGGCCCCGCCGACATCGGCCATCATCGCTTCCAGCGTCTATACCGCCGGCCGGCGTGTCGCCGACATTCCGATCGAGGAAGCTGGCGAATGGGCCAAGAAGCCAGGTCATGTCGTCTGGATCGGCCTGCTGGAGCCGGACCGCAACCTGTTGCTTCGCGTCCAGGCGCAATTCCATCTGCACGATCTGGCGATTGAGGACGCCGAGCATCCGCATCAGCGGCCGAAGATCGAGCAATATGGCGATGCGTTGTTCATCGTAGCCCGCACGGCTCAACTGATCGACAGGCGCGTCACCTTCGGTGAGACGCATCTGTTCGTCGGCGCCGGCTATATCGTCAGCGTCAGGCACGGTCCGTCGACTTCTTATGCCGCCGTTCGCCAGCATTGGGAAAGCTGCCCGCTTTCGCTGGCCAAGGGCGAGGATTTTGTCCTCTATGCCATTCTCGATTTCATCGTCGACAACTACATGCCGGTGCTCGAGCAGATCGAGGACGAGGTCGAGGCGATCGAGGACAAGGTCCTGCTAAGGCCTATGACTGGACCTGATATCGAGCGGCTCTATATGCTGCGCCGCGATCTGTTGCGCTTGCGCAATGCGGCGCTGCCGCTGGTGGAGGTCTGCCGCCGGCTGACCAGCGCCGACCTGCCGCAGATCCACGCAGCCATGCACCCGTTGTTTCGCGACGTGACCGATCATATCCGCACCGTGCAGGAAAAGATCGACAGTTTGCGGGAGGTTCTCGCCTTTGCCTTCGAGGCCAGCCTCCTGGTGGGCCAGAGCCAGGAAACGGCGAACACCAAGAAGCTAGCCTCGTGGGCTGCCATCTTGGCGGTGCCGACGGCGCTCGCCGGCATCTACGGCATGAATTTCGACGACATGCCGGAACTGAAGATGGAATATGGCTACCCGCTCGTGCTGGCTGCGATCGCTGCGATCTGCTCTTTCCTGTACTGGCGTTTTCGCAGGAATGGGTGGCTGTGAAATAGAAGGCAATAGGGGAGTAGGGCAGTAAGGGAGTATGTAGTGCGTTGCCAAGGGTCGCACTCACAAAGCCTAATCTTTACCTACTCCCATACTGCCCTACTCCCCTATTGCCTTATCTACTCCGCCGCCGCTCTGATGCGGGCTGGAACGCAATGCGGGCGTGGTACTTGCAATAGGGCCCGGTTTCGGCCGCGTCGTTGCCGCAGAAATGGAACTCTTCCGAAAGCGGATCGCCATTCGGCCATTTGCATGTCCGCTCGGTTAACTCGACGAGTTGCAGATGCCGCGAGATCGGCACGACGACGTTCTCGACCGGACGGACGTAATGACGCGCCACCGGTGCGGTGTCGAATTGCGCCTGCAGCGCGGTCGCGCCGATCGACGTGGTGATATGCCGCGCAGTGCTCGCCGCCCGCGACACCGATTTCTGGACGCTCGATCCTTGCACGCTCTTTTTCTGGCGTGCCGGCGTGGCGATCGAGCGTCCGCGGCCCGACAATTTCAGCCGATGCACCTTGCCGATGACGGCATTGCGGCTGACGCCCCCGAGCTGTGCGGCGATCTGGCTGGCGCTCAGTCCCTCCGACCACAATTTTCTAAGAAGTTCGACCCGCTCGTCAGTCCAATTCATGAGACCGCGCTCCTGCTGAAATGTGCGGCGATCGGAATCCTTCCACGATCCGGCTTCCGCCGGGCAGGCACCACATATATCGGGTGATTAGGTCCGCCGCACGAAATCTAGTTATTTCTCGACTACAATTACCTTATGCGCTGACTCGGTGACAAGAGTCCGAGGGCCAACACGAATCGGTTTTTTCGGTTTTCCCCAACTTGCCCGGTCGCTGATGAGCCGGCGTCTCGCTGGAGAGCTTGCCGCGCGTCCTTGCGCGACGTTTTCGTTGACTTCATGGCCGAAAAACACGATAAGCCGCAAAGGCCGCCGCTTTGGCGGCTTTTTGATTTTCCGGTTCCGGAGACGCATATAATGAGCGGTTCGGCGCTTTTCGAGACCTTTACCCGCGCACCCCTGGCCTTCGACCATGGGGAAGGCACTTGGCTGGTCACCGACAAGGGCGAGCGATATCTCGATTTTGGCGGCGGTGTCGCCGTGAATTCGCTGGGCCACAGCCATCCGCATTTAGTCTCGGCACTCACCGAGCAGGCGGCCAAGGTCTGGCACGTCTCCAACCTCTACGAGATTCCGGGGCAGAGCCGTCTGGGCGAGCGGCTGGCCGACGCCACCTTCGCCGACAAGGTGTTCTTCACCAATTCCGGCGCCGAGGCGCTGGAATGCGCCATCAAGACGGCGCGGCGCTACCACTTCGTCAAGGGCCATCCCGAGCGCTTTCGCATCATCACCTTCGAAGGCGCCTTTCATGGCCGCACGCTGGCGACCATCGCCGCCGGCGGCCAGTATAAATACTTGGAAGGCTTCGGACCCAAGGTCGAAGGTTTCGACCAGGTCGGCTTCGGCGACATCGACGCCGCCGAAAAGGCGATCACCCCCGAGACCGCCGCGATACTGATCGAGCCTGTGCAGGGCGAGGGTGGCATCCGCCCGGTGCCGACGCAGTCGCTGAAGCGGCTGAGGCAGCTCTGCGAACAGCATGGCCTGCTCCTGATCTTCGACGAGGTCCAGTGCGGCATCGGCCGCACCGGAAAATTGTTCGCGCATGAATGGGCTGGCGTCACGCCCGACATCATGGCGGTTGCCAAGGGCATCGGCGGCGGCTTCCCGGTGGGCGCCTGCCTCGCCACCGACGAGGCGGCCGTCGGCATGACCGCCGGCGTGCACGGCACCACTTTCGGCGGCAATCCGCTGGCGATGGCGGTCGGCAACGCCGTGCTCGACGTGGTGCTGGAGGAGGGCTTCCTGGAGGATGTCCAGCGCAAGGCGCTGCTGCTAAAGCAGGGGCTGGCGGGTGTCGCCGACGAATTTCCTGATATCATCGAAGACATCAGGGGCACCGGCTTGATGCTCGGCCTGAAATGCGCCGCACCCAACACCAAGGTGAATATGGCGTTGCGCGACCAGCATCTGCTGGCGGTTCCGGCCGGTGACAACGTCCTTCGCCTGCTGCCGCCGCTCACCGTCTCCGACGCCGAGATCCATGAAGCGCTCGACCGCATCCGCGCCGGCGCCAGAGGCCTGGCCGATGCCATAGCCGCGGCTGCCGCGAAGTAACAGTCGAAAGACCCCAAATGAGCCTTCGCCATTTCACCGATCTTTCCGCCGTTTCCGAGGGCGATCTGCGCTTCATGCTGGACGATGCCGTCGTGCGAAAGGCAAGGCTCAAGGCTGGCGAGCGGACAAAACCGCTCGAAGGTAAGGTGCTGGCGATGATCTTCGACAAGCCGTCGACGCGCACGCGCGTGTCCTTCGACGTCGGCATGCGCCAACTCGGCGGCGAGACCATCATGCTGACCGGCACCGAGATGCAGCTCGGCCGCTCCGAAACCATCGCCGACACGGCCAAGGTGCTGTCGCGCTATGTCGATGCGATCATGATCCGAACCACATCGCATGACCGGCTGCTGGAGCTGACCGAGAACGCCACCGTTCCCGTCATCAACGGGCTGACCGACGATACCCATCCGTGTCAGCTGATGGCCGACATCATGACTTTCGAGGAGCATCGCGGTCCGGTCGCCGGCAAGACCATCGCCTGGACCGGCGACGGCAACAACGTGCTGCATTCGCTGCTGGAGGCCTCGGCGCGGTTCCGCTTCAATCTCAACGTAGCCGTGCCGGAAGGCAGCGAGCCGGCGCAGAAGCATGTCGACTGGTCGATGGCGCATGGCGGCAAGTTGAACTTCACCCGCTCGCCCGAGGAGGCGGTCCACGAGGCCGACTGCGTCGTCACCGACTGCTGGGTGTCGATGGGCCAGGAGCACCGTGCTCGCGGCCACAACGTCTTCTCACCCTATCAGGTCAATGCGGCGCTGATGGCGAAGGCAAAGCCCGACGCATTGTTCATGCACTGCCTGCCGGCGCATCGCGGTGAGGAGGTCACCGACGAGGTCATCGACGGGCCACATTCGGTGGTGTTCGATGAGGCCGAGAACCGGCTCCACGCCCAGAAGGCGGTTTTGGCCTGGTGTCTGGGCGCTTGATCCGGACCGCCTTGATCCGGAAGTACGTGATGCCTATCTCAGCCGCATCACGCAAATCGAGCGCGTTTCGACGCATGCGCCCCGGAGGGCGGCATGGCCGCGCCCCGGAGCTTTGTCATGTTGGAAACTCATCAATTGGCTGAACATCAACCCAAACTCGGCGAATTCGGCTACGCCGGCGACGATCATGTCGTGCCCTTCGAGGTCGGCCCGCTCGACGTGCGCGGCCGCACCGTCCAGCTCGGGCCGATGCTCGACGCGATCCTCAGCCGTCATGACTACCCCCAGCCGGTCGCGCGCTTGCTGGCGGAAGCTTGCGTGCTGACAGTGCTGCTCGGCACCTCGCTCAAGTTCGAAGGCAAGTTCATCCTGCAGACCCGCACGGACGGGCCGGTCGATATGCTGGTGGCGGATTTTTCCACGCCGCAGGCGCTGCGCGCCTATGCGCGCTTCGACGCCGACCGGCTGGAGGCACTGACATCTGCCGGCGAGACCTCGCAGCAGACGCTGCTCGGCAGCGGTGTCCTGGCGCTGACCATCGACCAGGGTGCCCACACGCAGCGCTATCAGGGCATCGTCCAGCTCGACGGCGAGACACTGGAGGAGGCCGCGCGCACCTATTTTCGCCAGTCGGAACAGATCCCGACCGACCTCAGACTCTCGGTGGCCAAGCTGTTGACGCCCGGTGTCGGCGGTGCCCGCGAGCAATGGCGTGCCGGTGGCATCCTTGCGCAATTCCTGCCGCAATCGGCGGAACGCATGCGCGTGCCCGACCTTCCAGGCGGCGACGGCGATCCGCGCGATGAGATCCATGATCCGGCCGACAATTCCTGGCAGGAACTGCTGGCATTGCTTGGCACCATCGAGCCGACGGAACTGATCGACCCGACGATCGGCGCCGAGCGGTTGCTTTACCGGCTGTTCCACGAGCACGGCGTCCGCGTCTTCGGCGGCGTACCGGTAGCCGACGAGTGCTCATGCTCCAGGGAGAAGATCCGCGGCATACTCGAAGGTTTCTCAGCCGACGAGATCAGGGACAGCACCGAGGATGGCGGCATTCATGTCGCCTGCGAATTCTGCTCGAAGCAATATGACTTCGATCCGGCGGAGTTTGCTGCGGCGCAGTAGACCATGATCCCGACCGAAGGTCCGCGCATCGAAAAGTGGAAGGCGTTTTTTGCTTCGCTGACCTTCGGTTCGGAAAAGGTCCTGGTCTAAGAGTTAGAGCCCATCCCGATTCTATCGGGATGGATCAGGTCTAGCTGGTCAGTTGACGGTGCGCCGCGTGCCCGGCAGGTCGAGCGAAAACGCGGGGATGGCGACGTCGAACGTCTCGCCTCGCTTGTTGCGCATCGTATAGTGGCCGACCATGATGCCGGACGGCGTCGAGAGCGGGCAGCCAGACGTATATTGATAACTGTCGCCGGGGTTAAGTTCGGGCTGGTCGCCGACAACGCCGGCGCCGCGCACTTCCTCGACCCGGCCGGTGCCGTCGGTGATGTGCCAATAGCGTGACAGAAGTTGTACGAATTCATCCGACTGGTTGTCGATGGTCACCTGGTAGCCCCAGACATAGCGGTTCTCCGACGGGTCGGAGCGATCTTCCAGATAGAACGGCCTGACCTGTACTTCGATGTTGCGCGTAACGGCGCTGTACATAGACTACTCCACAATATGCAGACGGAACTTTCGACGCTCTCCGCAGTTTGGTCAACAGGGCGCTACCCGTCGTTGCCCGACTCGTTTGCGCGCAGGTGCCGAAGAACAATGTCATTTAAGTGACACATGACAATGATGGTGTGCAGGGCCGGGCGATTCAGCATTCTGTCGAACTGTTGAAAAACGGCTATCATGCGGCCGGCTTTTCTGGAGTGACCAGATATCGATGGAACTGACAGTCACAGCCGCCTTGCTTTCCACAGCTCTGCTTCTCGCCAATCTCGCCAGCATCCTGTTCGCTTCGTTGAAGCTGAAGCGGCCTGGCAGGATCGCGCCGCCAGCCGGCAAGGCGCCTCCGGTGTCGATCATCGTGCCGTCGCGCGGCGTCGAGCCGTTTGCCGAGGAGACGCTCGAGCGCGCCTTCTCTCTCGACTGGCCGCGCTATGAGCTCATCTTCTGCGTCGCCCATGCCGACGACCCGGTGGTCAGGCCGGTCACCGATGCGATTGCCCGTTTTCCGGCCGTGCCGGCCCGGCTGCTCGTCGGCGACGACCGCATCAGCGGCAATCCGAAACTCAACAATTGCGTGAAGGGCTGGGAGGCGGCGCGCCACCGCTGGGTCATCCTTGCCGATTCCAACGTTCTGATGCCGAGGGATTATGTCCAGCATCTGATGGCGGCATGGCGGCCGGACACCGGCCTTGTCTGCTCGACGCCGATCGGCTCGCGGCCGGACGGGTTCTGGGCGGAGGTCGAATGCGCTTTCCTCAACACGCTGCAGGCGCGCTGGCAATATACCGGCGAGGCGCTCGGCCTTGGCTTTGCCCAAGGCAAGAGCATGTTGTGGGACAAGCCCATGCTCGACGCCAATGGCGGCATCCGTGCGCTTGCCGCCGAGATCGCCGAGGATGCGGCCGCGACCAAGCTGGTCAACGGGCTTGGACTGCGCGTCAATCTCGTCGCGTCGCCCTTTGAGCAGCCGCTCGGTTTTCGCAGGCTCGGCGAAATCTGGTCGCGCCAGGCCCGCTGGGCACGCCTGCGTCGCGTCACCTTCCCACTGTTCTTCGCGCCCGAGATCCTGATCGGAGCGGCGCCGCCGCTGGTGCTTGCGTTGGTTGCGGCAGCAGGCGCCGGCTTCAGCCTGTCGGCGACCGCCCTCGCTGTGCTGGTAGTCGCCTACCTCCCGGAATGCGCTCTCGCCTCGGCCAAGGGCTGGCACCTGTCGCTGCGCATGATCCCGGCGATGATGGCGCGCGATTGCATCCTGCCGATTGTCTGGGCGCGTGGCTGGCTCAGCGGTGCAGTCGACTGGCGTGGCAACACGATGACCATCCACACCAGCGCCGTTGCGGAATTGGAAGAGACCCCGTCGGGCGCCTGACCGCGCCTGATTTTGACGATTCGAGCGACACCGCCCAGTGCATATACCTATCTGGCGGCTTTCAGGGCCTGCTCGATGTCTTCGAGCAGGTCGTCGGTGTCCTCCAGGCCGACGGACAGCCTGAGCGTGCCTGGCCCGATGCCGAGTTCGGCGCGCGCCTCGTCGCTCAGATTCTTGTGTGTCGTCGTCGCCGGATGGGTGATCAGGCTCTTGGCGTCACCAAGATTGTTAGAGATCAGCACGATATCGAGCGCGTTCTGGAAGGCGAAGGCCGCCTGCTTGCCGCCCTTGACGTCGAGGCAGATCAGCGTCGAGCCGCCCGACATCTGCTTCTTGACGATCGCCGCTTGCGGGTGATCGGCGCGGCCGGGATAGATGACGCGGGCGATTTCCGGCCGCTCGGCGAGGAAGTCCGCGATCCGGCCGGCACTTTCCGTCTGCTGCCGCACGCGCAGCGGCAGCGTTTCCAGGCCCTTCAGCAGCGTCCAGGCGTTGAACGGCGACAGGCTGGGACCGGTGTGGCGGAAATAATCGTGCAGGTTCTCGTCGATCCATTTCTTGTCCGACAGGATGACGCCGCCGAGGCAGCGCCCCTGGCCGTCGATGTGCTTGGTCGCCGAATAGACGACGATATGGGCGCCGAGCTGCAACGGCTTCTGCTGCAAGGGCGTGGCAAAGACATTGTCGACGATCAGCCGCGCGCCGATCGAATCGGCAAGCGAGGCGACGGCTGCAATGTCGACGACTTCCAGCGTCGGATTGGTCGGGCTTTCAAGGAAGAACAGCTTCGTGTTGGGCCTGACCGCCTTTTCCCAATTGGCGATTTCGGTGCCATCGACCAGCGTCGCCTCGATGCCGTATTTCGGCGCCAGCGTCTCGACCACCCAGCGGCAGGAGCCGAACAGCGCGCGCGCCGCCACGATGTGGTCGCCGGCCTTGGCGCTGCACAGCAACGCCGCTGTCACCGCCGCCATGCCGGATGCGGTGGCGCGAGCATCTTCGGCACCTTCCAGCGCACACATGCGCTTCTCGAACATGTCGACCGTCGGATTGGCATAGCGCGAATAGATGAAGCCCGGTTCCTCGCCCTTGAAGCGGGCTTCCGCCGCCTGCGCCGTATCGTAGACATAGCCTTGCGTGAGATACATCGCCTCGGAGGTTTCGCCGAAGCCGGAACGCAGCGTTCCCGCATGCACGAGTGCGGTCTGAGGCTTCCAGTTGCGCTTGTTGCTCGTCATCACCTTGTTCCAAACACCAAAAATGGCCCAAATACAAAAAAACCGGCCGCGAAAGTCGCAACCGGTCCATATGGCCTTTCGGCCGACGGTCCTTTAGCGACTTGTTTAACGTGGCTGCAAGCCGACCGGCCAAATCACCACGGGATAACGACCCTTTAGACCCGCACCGCGCTTGCGTCAATTGCCGGCATGATTAAGAGGTTTGTACCAGCGGGTTCCGCGGCAGGAACCTGCGACAAAACGAGACCACGCCCGGCCTTCGAGCGGAGCCAGACTTTGCGGCAGACAGGCATTCTTCCCGATCAGGATATTTCCGCGCTGTTCCAGTCGGGCGCGCTGAAATCGCCGCGCGCGCTCGATGCCGACCAGGTCCAGCCGGCCAGCCTCGACCTTAGGCTTGGCGACAAGGCCTGGCGGGTGCGCGCCTCCTTCCTGCCCGGCCCGAACCACAGGGTTGCTGAAAAACTCGACCGCCTGAAGCTGCACGAAATCAATCTCGCCGACGGTGCGGTGCTGGAGACGGGCTGCGTCTATATCGTGCCGCTGCTCGAGAGCCTGGCGCTTCCGGCAAACGTTTCGGCCTCGGCCAACCCGAAGAGCTCGACCGGACGGCTCGACATCTTCACCCGCGTGATGACCGATCGCGGCCACGAGTTCGACAAGATCGCTGCCGGCTACAACGGCCCGCTCTATCTGGAAGTCAGCCCGCGGACCTTTCCGATCGTCGTCCGTGCCGGCTCGCGGCTGTCGCAGATCAGGTTCCGCACCGGCAATGCGCTTTTGTCGGAAAGCGAGCTGCACGAATTGCATCGTGCCGAGACGCTCGTCGCCACCGAGCCGCCCAACATTTCCGGCGGCGGCATCGCACTGTCGATCGACCTCGATGGCGACAAGGACGGGCTGGTCGGCTACCGCGGCAAGCACCACACCGGCCTGGTCGATGTTGACAAGCGCGCCGCACAGGATGTCGTCGATTTCTGGGAGCCGCTCTACAAGAGCGGCGGCGGCGAACTGGTGCTCGATCCCGATGAATTCTATATCCTCGTCAGCCAGGAGGCGGTGCATGTGCCGCCGCTCTATGCCGCCGAAATGACGCCCTTCGATCCGCTGGTTGGCGAATTCCGTGTCCACTATGCCGGTTTCTTTGATCCGGGCTTCGGCCATTCGGCGGCCGGCGGCACCGGCAGCAGAGCTGTGCTCGAAGTGCGCAGCCACGAAGTGCCGTTCATCCTCGACCACGGCCAGATCGTCGGACGGCTGGTCTACGAGCACATGCTGAAGCGGCCGCAGGCGCTCTACGGCACAGATCTCGGCTCGAACTATCAGGCACAGGGCCTGAAACTGTCCAAACATTTCCGCGCCGCGCGCTGATCCCCGATCAACCAGACTGTGCTTGCCTGACCTTGCGGGCCGTGCTTGGCTGTGCCTAACCATCAAGGTGGTTGAACCAAGGGAACAAAGAAATGCAGATTTCAAGATGGATCGCATCGGCAGCAACAGCTGCCATGCTGGTGATGGCTGCCGGGTCCTTGTCGGCGCAAGCACAGGAAAAGTTGAAGATCGCCACCGAAGGCGCCTATCCGCCGTTCAACACCATCACCGCGGATGGCAAGCTCACCGGCTTCGACATCGACATTGCCAATGCGCTTTGCGCTCAGATGAAGGTCGAATGCGAACTTGTCACGCAGGACTGGGACGGCATGATCCCGGCGCTCCAGGCCAGAAAGTTCGACGCCATCATCGCGTCCATGAGCATTACCGAGGAGCGCAAAAAGCAGGTCTCCTTCACCAACAAATACTATACGACGCCGCTTTCGCTGGTGGCCATGAAGGACAGCGATATTGCCTCGACCGAACCCGCCGCACTCGCCGGCAAGACAGTCGGCGCCCAGGCTTCGACCACCCAGGCCGACTATGCCCAGGATGTCTACAGCAAGGCCGGCGCCGAGGCGAAGCTCTATCCGACCCAGGAGGAGGCGGTCGCCGACCTGATGAACGGCCGTCTCGATGCCGTCCTTTCAGACAAATTCGTGCTGATGGACTGGATGAAGAAGTCGAGCGACGGCTGCTGCAAGATGGTCGGCGACGTCAAGGGCACCGAGACCGAAGCCGGTATCGCCGTGCGCAAGGAAGACAATGCGCTGCGCGAGAAGCTCAACGCCGCGATCGATGCGATCGTCGCAGATGGCACCTACAAGAAGATCCAGGCCAAATATTTCGATTTCGATATTTATTGAGGCTGCCAATCTCCCCCCTTGAGGGGGAGATGGCCGGCAGGCCAGAGGGGGTCGCTGCGCGTAAAGTGCCAACGCCGTTCCGCCACGGAAGACGGCGTTCGCGCTTTATGTGAGACGACCCCCTCTGTCACCTTCGGCGACATCTCCCCCTCAAGGGGGGAGATCACACAATCAAAGCGCCTTCACCGCCACCGTCACCGGTTGCTCGATTTCAAGCGGGTTACGCAGCGGCAGGCCAAAATCCTTGGCCTCGATCTCGAACACGTCGCCGGCTTCGGTCCTGACGCCGTCGGCGAAGGACAGTGTCGCCGTGCCGAACATGTGCACATGAACGTCGCCCGGCTGGCGGAAGGCCGAATATTTGAAGTGGTGATGTTCGAGATTGGCGATGGTGTGCGACATGTTCGCCTCGCCCGACAGGAACGGCTTTTCCCACAGCAGCTTGCCGTCGCGGAGGATGCGCGAGGTACCCCTGACGTCTGAGGGCAGGTCGCCGATCAGGATCTCCGGCCCGAACGAAGCGTTGCGCAGCTTGGAATGCGCGAGGAAAAGATAGTTCACGCGCTCGGTGACATGGTCGGAAAACTCGTTTGACAGTGTGAAGCCGACGCGGAACGGGACGCCGTCGTCGCCGATGACATAGATGCCGGCGACTTCCGGCTCCTCGCCGGCATCCTGGGCGAAGGCGGGCGACAGAAGTGCCGCGCCGGGCGCCACCGCCATGGTGCCGTTGCCCTTGTAGAACCATTCTGGCTGCACGCCCGTCTGGCCCTTGGCGGGCTTGCCGCCCTCCAGCCCCATGCGGAACATCTTCATGGAATCGGTGAGCTGCTCTTCGCGATCGGCATCGAGTTTCTTGTGCATGGCATCGCGGGTCGCGGCGGAGCCGAGATGCGTCAGCCCGGTGCCGGTGAGATGGAGATGCGCCGGGTCGGGATGGTTGATCGGCGATAACAGCCGCCCCTTCTTGTATGCGGCATCGAGGTCGACCGCTTCACCGAAGCCTTTGCGCTCGATGAGGGCGACAAGTCCGGTGCCGGTGCGCGCGGCCTCCATCGCCAGCGAATAGACGCTGCGGGCGCCATTGATGATCCGGGTCTTGCCACCGTTGCGGGCAATGACGCGGATGGTCTCTGCCTCGTCGAGGATCTGGGAGATCAGCATGATGTACCCTCTCTCAATTGCCTTTGGCCTGGCTGCCGGGTTGGCAAACCTTGACCAGCGCGGCTCGGATGGTATCCGCGCCACTGGTGAACTCTTCGTCCGGATGGCGCTCGCGGGCCCGGTCCCCTTGGAGGACTTCTTTGCGCCGCCCGGCAGCGCCGCGATGTGACCCGTGCCTCCTAAAAGCGCGCCGCGTTTGAAAGGCGGCCCGCTTTAATCCTTGTTTTCATGCATGCCGTTGTCCCAACACGCTGCACAAGTTTGGCGACATGCATGAGTCCCCTCGCCCTTAAGCCTTGTTCTTGTTGTAGACGTCGAAGACCACGGCGCCGAGCAGCACCAGGCCTTTGACCACCTGTTGCCAATCGACATTGACGCCCATGATCGACATGCCGTTGTTCATGACGCCCATGATGAAACCGCCCACCACCGCGCCTATAACTTGACCGACGCCGCCCATCGCCGAAGCGCCGCCGATGAACACAGCGGCGATGACGTCGAGCTCGCTGCCGAGGCCGGCCGCCGGCACCGCCTGGCCAAGCCGCGCCGCAATGATCAGCCCGCCGAGCGCCGAGAGCACGCCCATATTGATGAACACCATCAGGGTCAGCCGCTCGGTCTTGATACCCGATAGCTGAGCCGCCTTGGCATTGCCGCCCATTGCGTAGATACGGCGGCCGACCGTCATGCGTTTGGTGACGAAGACGAACAGCGCGATCAGCACGCCCATCACTACGAGAACGATTGGCAGACCTCTGTAGGTGGCGAATTGGTAGACCAGAAAAAGCGCCAGAGCGCTGGTCACCAGGGTCTTGACGACGAACAGCGTGAAGGGTTCGGCTTCGTAACCATGCCGCTCGCGGCTGCGCCGTGCCCTGAGCCCGAAATAGGCATAGGCGAGCACGGCAACGAGGCCGATCACGATCGTCGTCATGTGCAGCGTCAGTCCGCTGCCGACGATGGTCTTGCCGGCGGCGTTCACGACCGGCGGGATCAGCGTCAACGAGCCGATCACGTCCGGGATGAAGCCGGAACTGAGCGCCTTGAAGCCGGCTGGAAGCGGCCCCACGGAGGACCCGCCACCCAGCAGCGCTTGGCAGATGCCGCGGAAGATCAGCATCCCCGCCAGCGTGACGATGAAGCTCGGTATTCGGTGATAGGCGATCCAGTAGCCTTGTCCCGCGCCGATCGCGCCGCCGATGATCAGGCAGATGATCGACACCACCAGCGGATTGCTGAAAGGGCCGAGAGGCCAGATGACCATCATCATCGCCGCCAGCGCGCCGATGAAACCGGCGACGGACCCGACGCTGAGATCGATATGGCCGGAGACGATCACCAGCAGCATGCCCAGCGCCATCACGATGATGAAGCTGTTCTGCTGCACCAGGTTACTCAAGTTCACCGGCTTGAACAGCGTTCCGGACGTCGTGTACTGGAAGAATACCATGATGGCGATAAGCGCCAGGATCAGGCCGTATTCGCGCAGGTTGGTGACCAGCGCCGAGACGGCAACGCGCGGCCCCTGCTGCACATCTTCGGCGACGCCGCTTTTCGGGACGGGAGCGCTTTCGGTGCTCATGATGCTTTTCCTTCTCCGCGAACGATGGCGCGCATGATCTTTTCCTGGCTGGCGTCGCTCGCCGCCATTTCGCCGACGATACGTCCTTCGTTCATGACATAGATGCGGTCGGTGATGCCGAGCAGTTCGGGCATCTCCGACGAGATGACGATGATCGCCTTACCCTCCGAGGCGAGACGCGCGATGATCGTGTATATTTCATACTTGGCGCCGACGTCGATGCCGCGCGTCGGCTCGTCGAGGATCAGCACCTCCGGATTGGCGAACAGCCACTTCGACAGCACCACCTTCTGTTGATTGCCGCCCGATAGATTGCCGGTCATCTGATAAACGCTGGACGAGCGGATGTTGGTTTTGGCCTTGTAGTCGTTGGCGACGGCCAGCTCGCGCATGTCGTCGATCACGCTATGGCGCGACACGCCGGGAAGATTGGCCAGCGTGATGTTGTGCTTGATATGATCGATCAGGTTGAGACCGTAGGTCTTGCGGTCCTCGGTGACGTAAGCGATGCCGTGTTCCACTGCCTTGCTGACAGAGGAGACATCGATGGGCTTGCCCTTGAGCAGCACCTCGCCCGTGATGCGGCGGCCATAGGAGCGGCCGAACAGGCTCATCGCGAATTCGGTGCGTCCGGCGCCCATCAGCCCGGCGATACCCACCACCTCGCCCTTGCGGACGTCGATGTCGATGCCTTTGATCACTTGCCGCTCGGCATGGATCGGGTGATAGACCGACCAGTTCCTCACCTGGAGCACGATCTCACCGATCTCGGGCTCGCGCGACGGATAACGGTCGTCTAGCGAGCGGCCGACCATCGAGGTGATGATGCGGTCTTCCGAAATGTCTTTCTTGGCCAGCGTCTCGATGGTCCGCCCGTCGCGGATGATCGTCACCTTGTCGGCGACCCGGTTGACCTCGTTGAGCTTGTGCGAGATCAGGATCGAGGTGATGCCATGCCGCTTGAATTCCAGCAGCAGGTCGAGCAGCGCCTGGCTGTCCTTTTCGGACAGGCTCGCCGTCGGTTCGTCGAGGATCAGCAGCTGCACTTCCTTGCTGAGCGCCTTGGCGATCTCGACCAGTTGCTGCTTGCCGACGCCGATATTGGTGATCAGCGTCTTGGGGTCTTCCTTAAGGCCCACCTTCTTGAGCAGAGCGCTGGTGCGCGTCTCGTTGGCGTTCCAGTCAATGACACCGTATCTGGCATGCTCGTTGCCGAGAAAGATGTTTTCGGCGATCGACAGCATCGGAACCAGCGCGAGTTCCTGGTGGATGATGACGATGCCCCGGCGCTCGCTGTCATGAATGCCCTTGAAATGGCACTCATCGCCGCGATAGATGATTTCGCCGTCATAAGTGCCGGATGGATACACGCCCGACAGCACCTTCATCAACGTCGACTTGCCGGCGCCGTTCTCGCCGACAACGGCGTGAATCTCGCCTTCCTCGACGCTTAGGTTGACATTCGACAGCGCCTTGACGCCGGGAAACGTCTTGGTGATGTCACGCATCTCCAAAATCGTCGAGGCCATCAGGAATACCACTCCTCCGAGGTCCCGAAACAATACCGGGGTCGCTCGCTAACGAAAAGGGGCCCTGCGTTACGCAGGACCCCGGGTTTACAACTGCCGTTACTTCAGCTCTTCGGCCTTGATGTAGCCGGAATCGACCACCAGGGCCTGGTAGTTCGACTTGTCTACCTCATGCGGCGTCAGCAGGATCGAGGGGACGACCTTGACGTCGTTGTTGTAGGTCGTGGTGTCGAGGCCTTCCGGCTTGCCGCCCGAGAGCACCTTGTCGACGAGCTCGACCGTCGCCTTGGCGAGTTCGCGGGTGTCCTTGAACACCGTCGAGTACTGCTCGCCGGCGATGATCGCCTTGACCGAAGCGGTTTCGGCGTCCTGGCCGGTGACAATTGGCCAGGGCTGATCGGCCGTGCCGTAACCGACTGCGCGCAACGAGGCGATGATGCCGCGCGACAGACCGTCATACGGCGAGAGCACGCCATCGACGCGGCTGCCATCCGAGTAGTTGGCGGACAGCAGATTGTCCATGCGGGCCTGGGCGGTCGCCGCCAGCCAGCGAAGCGTGCCGACCTTGTCCATGCCCATCTGGCCGGACTTCACCACGAGGGTCTTGTCGTCGATCAGTGGCTGCAGAACGGACATCGCGCCGTCGTAGAAGAAGAAGGCGTTGTTGTCGTCCGGCGAACCGCCGAACAGCTCGATGTTGAATGGACCCTTGTTTTCCGGATAGCCAAGGCCCTTGAGCAGCGATTTGGCCTGGATGACGCCGACGCCGAAATTGTCGAACGTGGTGTAGTAGTCGACATTCGGGGTCTTCTTGATCAGCCGGTCATAGGCGACGACGACGACGCCGGCGTCAGCCGCCTTCTGCAGCGCGTCCGACATCGTGGTGCCGTCGATCGAGGCGATGATCAGTGCCTTCGGGCCCTTGGTGATTTCGTTTTCCAGCTGGCTGAGCTGATTGGGGATATCGTCCTGCGCATACTGCAGATCGACAGTGTAGCCCAGAGCCTCGAGCTGGGACTTGACGGCGTCGCCGTCGTTGATCCAGCGCTGCGAGGTCTTGGTGGGCATCAGCACGCCGATGAGGCCTTCGCCTGCCTGCGCCGGGACCGTCATGGCCGCGATGCTAAGGGCCGCGACGGCGGCCAGGGTCTTGATGATCTTCACATTAACTCTCCCTTGTTGATGGACGCGCACCCTGGGTTTCGTGGGCCGCGCGATCGTGCAGGGGCGCCAAAACGCGCCGCTGCCGCCATATCGATCTCCGGTATCCTCCCAATCGGCCCTGAGACTCTGGTTCCAGTCGATGCGATTTTTCTCGCTGGCGACGGTCAAGCCTCAGGACGCGCAAAGGGTGTGGCTCTTTGCCATAACTGTCAAATGCGATCTTTGATGGTTGCTATACCGAAACTGATATATTGAAAGCCGACGAAGACCTGGCCGGATTGCCGGCCGGCGATGAGTGGGGAGCAAACAACGACCATGGCAGCGCTGCGGAATCCTGGTGGACTTTCAGCCAGTTACGAAGAACCCCCCGGCGACGGAGAAACCCTGCTGCGCAGCGGCCTCAGCCTGCGCCACATGCGTATGATCGCAGCCCTCGATGACCATGGCCGGGTCAGCGCGGCAGCCCAGGTCATGAACATTTCGCAGCCCGCCGCCTCGCGCATGATCGCCGAGATGGAGGCGGTGCTCGATGTCAAGCTGTGCGAAAGGCTGCCGCGCGGCATCACGCTGACCCCCTATGGCAAGGCATTGGCGAGGCGCGCACGTTCGATCCTGCTTGAGATGCGTGAAGTCGACCGCGAAATATCCGAGCTCAAGGCGGGCAAGGGCGGCTCGGTATTCCTCGGCGCGGTGACGGCCCCTGCGATCGAGCTCGCCGTGCCGGCGATCCGCGAAATCCGGCGCATCTATCCGCGCATCGAGATCACCATGCAGGTCGAGACCTCCAATGTGCTGGCGCGCGAGCTGATCGCCACGCGTCACGATTTCATCATCGCGCGCATCCCCGACGATCTCAATCCACGGCTGTTCGAGGCCCGCGTCATCGGTGTCGAAAAAGCCTGCCTGATCGTGCGCCGCGGCCACGCGCTTGCTAAGGGCAAAGCCGTGCGGCTGGAGGAGACCGCCGCCTACGACTGGGTTTTCCAGTCGGGCGGCTCGCCGTTGCGCCAGGCGATGGAAAGCAATTTCCTGAACCGCAACATCGCGCTGCCGGACCGCATCCTCAACACCAGTTCGCTGCTGCTGACCCTGGTCATGGTCGCGCAGTCGGACGCCATCGCGCCGGTGTCGATCCAGGTGGCGAAATTCATCCAAAACCCCGAGGGGCTGGCCGGCGCCATCGACGTCGTCCAGACCGAATTCGACATCGAGGTCAGGCCTTACAGTCTGATCACCGTAAAAAATCGCGTGCTGTCGCCGGCGGCCAAGATGCTGCACGACTTTATTTTGAGAGAGGTAGGCTGACGGCGTTAAATCAAGCAATCCATCGCCAATCCTTGGACAGCTATCGCAGCTACACGGCGCTGCGTCATGTCGCTTCAATTCAGAATATCGCTGGAGCGAAGGAACCACACAGGGCCATGCCGCGTCATAGAGGCGGGCTCTTGTTGCAGTCCCAGCGAGGCTATCGATGATCAGGTTTCTCCTCGTCTTCGCCGCGACGCTTGCCCTGGCATGCGGCGGGACGGGGGCGGCCAAGCTCGACCTAACCACCGTCAATCAGGCCCAGTTCGCCGCCGGCGAACCGAAGGGTGTCGATCCGACCGTGCTGAAGGCGCAGATTCTCTTGGATCGCGCCCGCTTCTCGCCTGGGCTGATTGACGGTAACCTTTCAGCGAACTTCGCCAAGGCAGTCGGCGCCTTTCAGGCGGCGAACGGACTCCCTCCCGATGGCAAGCTCACCCCGGAGACCTGGAGCAAGCTCATGGCAACCTCCACCGACCCGGTGCTGGTCACCTATGAGGTAACGCGCAAGGATGTGCGCGGACCCTTCACCAGGCGTATTCCGGCTCGCATGGAGAGGATGGCCCGTCTGCGGCGGCTCGGCTATCGCAGCGCGGCGGAGAGGCTGGCGGAGCGCTTCCATATCAGCGAACAGTTGCTCAGGATGCTCAATCCGGGCATCGGCTTCAGGAAGGCCGGCACGACCTTGGTGGTGCCTGATCTTGGCCGGGGCGATCCTCCCGCTGGCGTTGCCGGCATTGAGGTCGACAAGGGCGCTCGCCTGGTGCGCGTGCTCGACCCTTCCGGCAAATGGCTTGCAGTCTACCCGGCCTCGATTGGAAGCGATGAAAACCCGGCGCCAAGCGGCGTGGCGGAGGTCAAGCGCGTGGTGCGCAACCCAACCTATCACTATGATCCGGACTTCGCTTTCAAGGGAGTCAAGACCAAGCGGCCCTTCACCATCGCTGCCGGGCCGAACAATCCGGTGGGATCGGCCTGGATCGATCTCTCCATCGAAAGCTACGGCATCCACGGCACGCCCGAACCGGGCAAGATCGGCACGACCTTCTCACATGGCTGCATCCGACTGACCAATTGGGATGCCGAAGATCTCGGCTCGATGGTGCAGCCGGGCACGAAAGTCGAATTCAAGAACGAGACCGCCCACACCGTCGACGAGCTTGCTCCGTAGCAAAGCGGACTGGCCAGCAGACCTGTTCCGCAAGCCATTCCTGAGGAAAGTCGCAGAGAATTTGTGGACCTCCGACATCCCAAGTCGAAAGGGATTGGGTCGGAAGTTCCAGATCCATTGAACATCAGAGTCCTATGGACCAGGCCCGTCATTCAGGCCGGTGGCGATGCCATCAGGCGGTAGAAGACCCGTCCGACGAGCCCGGCAAACGATCGCGAACGGCTTCCTCGGTTCGCTTTGCGGTCGATTCCACAACTTTGCCGACCTTGCCTGCTAACGTGTCGGTATCTCCACCCGAGCCTTGCCGGTCGGCCTCTTCCTTGACTGTTTCGTAGGCCTCGGCGGCAACTTGCTTTGCTTGCTCCAGGCCCGTTTCGAAAACCTCCGCCGCGCTGTCGCGAATTTTGTCGCGATAGGCGCCAAGTTGCTCGTCCTCTGTGGCTGTGTGGGGCAGCATCACCCCGATGGCAGTGCCCAGCGCAAGGCCGACTACGGCGATAGCCAACGGCTCGCGCTCGAAGAGGTCTTGTGCCGATTGGCGCGTCCGAGCCGCTATCTCGCTGGCGCTTGAGCCGAGCCGGCCGGCGGTGTTTGTCATCCTCTCCTTGGCGCCCGTTGCGGCGTTTGCTGCAGCTTCGGCGGCGCTACTTGCTGCTGATGTAACCGAACCGGCGGTATCTGAGAGCATCGCCCCGATTCCGGGCCCTTCGCTACCCTCGCTAAAATCATCGCCGCGGAGATCGGAGAAAGCGTCAGAAGCCATGCCTCTCCGATAGCCAGCGGCAGCTGAGTTGGTTGCCGACGGGCCGTTGCCGAGCATCAGCCAGGCCAGGCCGGCTCCAATCAATGTCAGCGGCAACGGGTTGTCCCTAACTTGCGACTTGAGGTTGCCAAGCATGGCGGATCCCTCGCCGCCGGCGAACATTCCGGTAAATTCGTCGATCAATTGACCCGGTGTCATCTTGCTGCGGATCGAATCGGCGGTGTCTGCTACTTTCGCCCGGGCGATGTCGGCATCGCGCTCGAGCTCGGCTGCGGATTTGTCGCTCATCTTATTTGATCCTTGATCACGCGCGCGTCGCGCTTGAGTTGGTCTTGTGTGCGATCGGGCGTCAGCTCGGAAGGAGCCATGCTTTTCGTGCCAGAGCGCAAGAGAATGATTCCCAGTACCGCGACGACGATCCCGACCAGCAGCGAGGACCATCCCGCTCCCAGGCCGGCACTCGCCAAGGCGATTACGAGTGCTTGCAAAAGCACCATCAAGGCCGCGAGAAGGCATATGGCACCGGCCAGAACCTCGGCTGCGCCTGCGCCGGCCTTGCTGATTTTTTCCGACATTTCGGCCCGCAACAGCCTACTTTCGGTTTGAAGCAGGGTTGTGACCTGCTGTGCCAGATCGCTGACGAGGGTTGCGAGGCCGCGACTTTCCTGATTGTTGGTCATGGGTTCCGCTCCAGGCTTGCGCCGGCCCAGTCGTCACCGGCCAAATCTTCACCGGCCAAGTCATCGCCGGCCCTGTCGTCTCTGGGCTGGTTGAAGCGGGACGGCGTCGTGTCAGCTGGCTCAGCCGACCGCGTAGCGGACTCATCCGAGTTCGAAATCGTTTCGGAAGGCCGATCTGTTCCCGATCGACCCTGTGCTTCGGTACGGGCAGATGGTGGCGAGCTCTTGATAAACCGCCCCAGTGCCAAGCCTGCCAATACTGAACCGGCGATCAGCGCCCCTGAATTTTCGCGGCCGAACGACCGCATCTCGCCAAGAACATCTTCGAATGGTTTGTCCTTCAACGAAGATGAAAGGCGCTCAAGTGAGCCGGCGGCATCGAGGGTGAACTTCGAAGCGGTCCGTTGATCATTATTGGCCAGATGCTCGCTTGCTGCTCGCAATGCTCCGCTAAAGGCCTTTAGGTTGGAGCTGATATCGCGCTGTGTTCCCTCGGCCTTGTCGAACAACGCCTGTTTGGCTTCAGCAGCGTAGTCGCCCGCCTTCCTGGTGAGTTCGTCGCGAGCGTCCTGTAGCGCCTCTGTCGCGGTCTGCGTTTCCTGCTGGAACCGCTCGGACAGTTCGCTTTTGGCTGTTTCGAAATCGGCCGGCTTACGGCCCTGATCGTCTTCGCGCTGCATGGTATTCTCCTAATGGAATCCGAGGAAGGAGAGGATCGCAAGCACGACGACGACAAGGCCGATGAGATAAATGACACTGTTCATGGTGGCAATCTCCTCCATTGCCTAACGAACTTGCCGGGGGCAAACAAGTTCCATCACTTCCAGCTAAATTAGCGATAGTGAAACAGCCGGGGAGCCCGGTGAACTCTCTTGGAAGTTCCTACGCGCCGTGTGCCGAGACGCGGACCCAGCCGGCCGTGCGGAGATTGGCCCGCCTCTGCGCATCGGATTTCAAGGGCTCAGGTTAGGCTAGTATAATAAAGCACCGCGTCTAGCTCTCATTAAGGTCAAAGCTCACAGGAAGGTTGTAGTCTATTGCACGATTGGCAATCATGTTCGCTAGGTCGGAATCAGAGACCGAACATGCCGGAACAATCTGTTTGAGCGCCTTAACAGCGAGGCCCGTCGATATGAAACTGTGGCGCCGCCTGCGAATATTTACGTAATGTTCGATGAGATTGTCGAGTTCACGCATGTGCAATCCTTCTTTGACGTCAACCGTGTCAATTGAACCCAGCCGTACTCGATCCGGCGCGAGGGCTCATTCACATTGTTTAGTTGACGAGAAATCTTGATGCCGCATTAGCGCGTTGACGCGTCCTGGCCGACGCGGTCACCGCGGTTCATGGAAGAGATTTAGGTAGGTCGTATCAAAGTCGGCCAGTAAGGCCAATCGCTGGAAATCCAGGATAACAATCCTCCTGTCTTTCCAGCTAACCAGGTCCTTCGCACGAAGTTCCTGCAGCGTCCGGTTCACGTGAACTACTGATAGACCAAGCACGTCGCCCAATTCCGCCTGGGTCAGTGGAATCGCGAACGTCTGGTCAGAGGCCAATCCAACTATCTCTAACCGGACATACAACTCGCAGATTATATGTGCGAGATGCTGTTTGGCGGAGCGACGCCCGAGGCAGGTTATCCAAGTCCTTTGGATTGAGGCATCGATAGTCGTCGAAAGCCAGAGCATCCGGGTGAGATGTGGACTTCCACCCATTGCTGTGAGCAGGTCTTTGTGTCGAATGAAAACAACATCGCACGAACCCAGCGCGCTCACGCTGTGATCCATCACTTTTAGCAGTAAACTATGCAGATCGACAAAGTCTCCCGGCACGTGAATTGCCGTTATTTGACGCTTTCCTTCCCGAATAGCCTGGTTTCGAACTGCGAAACCATTCGCGACAAGACAGCTTTCGGCGGGGCGGGAACCCTCCCTGACGATCTCCTCATCTGGTCCGAAAGTCACCGGCCGGACTGGAAGAGCCTCAATAAGCGCGATTTCGTCTGGCGGCAGGGCGTCGCGGCGGTCAAGCATGCGAACCAAGAGGTCTTTGCCAAACATCGCGGTCCCTTTTGACTAGCAACGCGGATCAGCATCTTTTGTTGCCGCCTCTTATTAGAATCCCGTTATGTTCTATCCAGTTCATATGTGCCGGCGACTTAGACCCGATCATATGGGCCCTGTGAGTGCCGGCGCCGGCAGGCTCGACTTCGTTCCGCCGATGATGCCTACCTTGGTAGCCAAGCCGCCCCAAGGTGACGACTGGTTTTACGAGGCCAAGTTCGACGTCTACCGCTCGCAGATCATCAGCAACCTCAATTCCTTGCAGGGCAGGTGGAGCGGGTAGCGGGAATCGAACCCGCGCGTTCAGCTTGGGAAGCTGACAAGCTACCATTACATCATACCCGCGCAGTAGCCTCGTTACCACGCAAGCCGGCCTTCGGGCAATCGTTAAGCGTGCACTCGTGTCTTCCAGCCATCCGACTGTTACTCCGTCATGGCAAGGGAGCCGGCGTTGCAACATAAGTTGGCGAGCAGACAATCCGGCCAACCCGCCATGCGGAGCAACTGAGCCAGCGACCCGCCTTGATGCCAGCGCGGCAAGTGCGTATTTCTGGACCTGTGCCCGAATCGGGGCAACCGAATCTGGAGACACGCCTTGTCCGCACTGACGCGCTTTCTCGGCGATTCGCCGCTCCGGGTGTTCCTGAAGCTGCTGGTGGTATCGTTCCTCGTCGGCCTAGTCATGAACGCATTCGGCTGGTCGCCGATGGATGTGCTCTACGGTGTCCGGAATTTCTTCGTCGATCTCTGGAATCTGGGCTTTCGCGCCATTGACCGTTTTCTCGGCTATATCTTGCTGGGCGCGGCGATTGTCATTCCGGCCTTCATCCTGCTCAGGATCGCCAGCTATCGGAAATAGAGCATGGCCCCGAGCCGAAGGTCGGTGTAGCAAAAGTGGACCGGCTTTTGCTCCGCTGACCTGTGGTTCGGCAGGGAAATCCTAGAAGGTCGTCAGGCGAACCCTGACGCCACTTCGAACAGGATGGAATGGCGCGCGGCGAGGGCCGCCACATCAGTCGAATAGCCGCCGCCGATAACGCCGCAGACCGGGATGCCGAGCGCGCGGAAATGACGGATCACCATGTCGTCGCGGGCGCGCAGCCCCTCGTTCGACAGTGACAACCTGCCAAGCCGGTCCTCGGCATGAACGTCGACCCCGGCATTGTAGAAAACGATGTCCCAGCGCGCCTTGGCGGTGAGTTCCGGCAGGACGCCGCCCAAACTTTCGAGATAGGCCGCATCGCCGGTGCCATCGGGCAGAGCGATGTCGAGGTCGGAAGCGATCTTTCGCGTCGGATAGTTGCGGTCGCCATGCATGGAAAAGGTGAACACGCGCCGCTCCTGGCCAACAATATCCGCCGTGCCGTCGCCCTGATGCACGTCGAGATCGACGATCAGGATGTTGCCGGCGGCAGCTTCGGCAAGCAGCACCAGTGAAGCCACGGCAATATCGTTGAAGGTGCAGAAGCCGGCGCCTTGCGCGCGCCGCGCATGATGGCTGCCGCCGGCGGTATTGCAGGCGATGCCGTTCAGCAACGCCAGCCGCGCTGCCAGCACGGTGCCGCCCGTTGCGAGCTGCGCCCTGAGCGAGACGCGCGGGCCCACCGGAAAGCCGATCTCGCGCTCGATTTTTTCAGGCACTTCGCAGGCCAGCACCTGGTCGACATAACCGGCGGCATGGGCAAGCTTCAGCCATGATGCCGGCGCCGGTTTGGGCACGTTGAGAGCGGCGGGGCCGGTCAGTCCGCGCGCGCCCAAGGCTTCCATCAGCAGCTTGTATTTGCTCATGGGGAAGCGATGGTTGACTGCGAAGCCGGCGTCGTAGTCGTGATGATGAACGATCTGCAGGGGCATTTGGGTGGTTTACGGCGGGTGCGCCAGAGGCGGGTTTCGGTTGGCCGTGGCGGGATGAGCGGTTGCGCGGCGTCCGGAATCTGGGCCACATCGGCTGTTCGATCAAGCCACGATGGGAAGCGGGTCCTGGATCAGGTATCAGCAGCGGCCAACGGCCGGTCTTTCGTCGTCACCAACCGCTCGGTGCTCGCCATCGCGGTGCCGATGACGCTTGCCTATCTGACGACGCCGCTGCTCGGCGTCGTCGACACGGCCGTGGTCGGGCAGTTGGGCGACGCTGCCCTTCTCGGTGGTCTGGCGGCGGGCGCCCTGGTCTTCGACGTCGTCTTCACCTCCTTCAATTTCCTGCGTTCCGGCACCACAGGCCTCGTCGCCCAGGCGCTCGGACGCGGCGACGAACTGGAGGAACAGGCGGTGTTCTGGCGCGCCGTGCTGATCGCGGTCGTCGCCGGCATTGTGCTTGCCGCCCTTGCGCCACTGGTCGCCATCGCCGGACAATGGTTCATGAGCGCCGAGGCGCGCGTCAGCGAGGCGATGGTAGTCTATATCCGCATCAGATTGCTCGCCGCACCGTTCTCGCTGATCAACTACGCCATCCTCGGCTATGTGCTGGGGCGCGGCGAGGGCGGGCTGGGACTGATGCTGCAATTGGTGCTGAACGGCATCAACATTGCGCTCTGCATCCTGCTGGGGCTGGAACTCGGCTGGGGCGTCGCCGGTGTCGCCTGGGCGACTGTCACCGGTGAATTCGTCGCCATGCTGCTTGGCCTGGCGATCATCGGCCGGCGTTTCTGGGCAGCGCCCCGGCTGCCGCGCCATCGCATCCTCGACCTGTCGGCATTCCTGCGCATGATGTCGCTCAACCGTGACATCATGATCCGGTCGTTTTCGCTGCTCGCCGCTTTCGCACTGTTCACTCGCCAGGGCGCGCAATTCGGCACGGTGACGTTGGCCGCCAACGCGGTGCTGATGAACTTCTTCCTCATCGCCGGCTATTTCCTCGACGGTTTCGCCACGGCGGCCGAACAGCTCGCCGGGCGTGCCGTGGGCGCGCGTGCCGCGATGCAATTCCGGCAGGCGGTGCGGCTGACCCTGTTCTGGGGCTTCGGGCTGGCGGCCGCGGCGACGCTCGTCCTTTTGCTGGGCGGTACTGATCTGGTCGCCCTGATCACGACGTCACAAGATGTTCGCGCCGTTGCCGACAACTATCTGGCCTGGGCGGCGTTCACCGCGCTCAGCGGCGTGCTGGCGTTTCAGATGGATGGCGTCTTCATCGGCGCGACCTGGTCGCACGACATGCGTAACATGATGCTTTTGTCGTTCCTTGTCTTCAGCGCGGCCTTGCTCATCCTGGCGCCGGCCTTCGGCAATCACGGCCTGTGGGCGGCGCTGCACGTCTTCCTGCTGGTGCGCGGCTTCAGCCTGCTTGCCATTTTGCGCGTGCGGATGCGGACTGCGTTTTAGAGCGGCTTCGGGTTAGAGCGGCTTCGACGCCCATTGATCGAGGCTGGTATCGCGCAATTCGCGCAGCGACTTGAGCCGTTGCATGTCCGCGAACCGGACCATCCCGCCAAGAATGCGGCCCGGTAGTGCCGGCCCAGCATAGATCATGCCGGTGTAGAGCTGGACGAGATCGGCGCCGGCGCGGATCTTTTCCAGCGCCGTCTCAATGGAATCGACGCCGCCGACGCCGATGATGGCGCGGTCCGGGCCAAGCAGTTTGCGCATCTTTGCCAGCACGATGGTCGAGCGCTCGAACAACGGTTTTCCCGAAAGCCCACCGGTCTCGCCGGCAAGATCGGCGCTGCGCAGCCCCGGCCGCGCGATGGTGGTGTTGGAGACGATGAGGCCGTCTATTGCCTTCTCGGTAACCTCGGCGGCGATATCCTCCAGCTCGGCCTCGGCCAGGTCCGGCGCGATCTTGAGGAAGACGGGCGGCTGCGCTGCTGCTGCCGTACGTGCGGCCATGACGCGCGACAGGAGCTCGCCAAGCTGTTCACGGGCCTGCATGTTGCGCAGACCCGGCGTGTTCGGCGAGGAGACGTTGACCGTCAGGTAGCTGGCGTATGGCGCAAACCTGACAACGCCGCGTTCATAGTCACTGACGCGGTCGGTGCTGTCTTTGTTGGCACCGATATTGACGCCGACGATGCCGGCGCGGCCCTTGCGGGCAGCAAGCCGTTCTTCGGCAGCCTGGTGACCCTCATTGTTGAAGCCCAGCCGGTTGATCACCGCTTCGTCCGATGTCAGCCGGAAAATGCGCGGCTTCGGGTTGCCGGCCTGCGGCCGCGGCGTGATCGTGCCGACCTCGGCAAAGCCGAAGCCGAGGCCAAGCAGCGCATCGGCAACCTCGGCGTTCTTGTCGTAGCCGGCAGCCATGCCGAGCGGATTGGGGAAGTCGATGCCGCAGACGCTGACTTTCAGCCTGTCGTCGCGCACGGGTCTCCCGGCTATCGGCAACCCGCATTTCAGCGCGGCGATCGACAGGCCGTGGGCTGCTTCCGGATCGAATGCGAACAGGAATCTCTGGCCGAGCCGGTCGAGCACGTTCATTCGGCCTCCAGCGTTGGGAATTGGTGCAGGCCATCGGTGCCGAGCGGCAACGGTTGCACCCAGACAACGGCCTTGAGGTCGAGCGGGCCGTAAAGATGCGGGAACAGCGCACCGCCGCGCGAGACCTCGTATTTCAGCAAATCACCCAGTTTGGCGCCATCGATGGCGACCAGCAGCAGCCCGGTCTGGCCGGCAAAGTGTTTTGCCGCCGTTTCCCGGGCCTGGCCAGCGGTGGAAAAATGGATGAAACCGTCGGCGACATCGATCGGCGCGCCGGTGAAGCGGCCATTTCTTTCGGCCTCGCGCCACAACGCTTCAGGTACTATCTTGTAGATAATCTGAGACATGGTTGCGCTATAGTCCGAACCAACCATACGGGGAAGAGGCAAGCAGGTTTCCGGAAAAGTGTCACACGGTTTTCCGACAAAAATCTGCGTTAAGGCAAAGGCTAAGGATTCTTCCCCATTTCCGGCGCAAACATGCGATAAATTGCGCTTACTGGCCCATGGAGGACAATATGCGTCCGCAGCACGTCTTGATTCCCGCAGCGCTCGTCTCGCTTGTCGCGGCATCGGCCTTTTCTGAGGAAGCCGACCGATACCGGCTGGAAAAGTCGGCCACCGGCTATGTCCGCATGGACACGCAGACCGGTGCGATGTCGATCTGCGAGGAGCGTTCCGGCCAGCTCGTCTGCAAGATGGCGGCCGATGAACGCGCCGCCTTCCAGGACGAGATCGACC
Organism: Mesorhizobium sp. BHbdii; assembly: GCF_053848045.1. Lineage (NCBI taxonomy): Bacteria > Pseudomonadati > Pseudomonadota > Alphaproteobacteria > Hyphomicrobiales > Phyllobacteriaceae > Mesorhizobium > Mesorhizobium sp. BHbdii. Next base: position 254,251 of record NZ_JBSPKX010000004.1, read on the forward strand.
GGCTGCAGAATTCGGTAAAGGCGCTCGACCAGCGCGTCGTCAAGCTCGAGAACTCGCTTGCCGCCCGCTTTGAGTCGACATTGCCCAGCGAGGAGGATTTCAACAAGACGATGAGCTACATGGAGCGCTTCCTGCGCAGCTTCATGGGTATCGTCAAGGACATGGAAAAGGACAGCGGCGAGGATGGCGCCAAGCCCAATTCACAAAAAACCTGAGCACCATTCACCGTGGGAACCCGGCGCATAGGCTTGCCGCTTGAAAACGGCTGATATCGCCGCATAATCGTTCGACTGATCCCGTAAGAAGCAGACAATCAGTGGGATTCGGGGAGGGCCATGTGCCGTCAGGCTACACTTTCGTCATCGCTGACGATCATCCGCTTTTTCGCGGCGCGCTGAGAGAGGCGCTTGCCGGCATCGGCAATGTCGCCGGCATTCACGAGGCCGGCGATTTCGAAAGCGCCAAGGCGCTGGTCGTGGCCAATGAGGACGTCGATCTGGTGCTGCTCGACCTGTCCATGCCGGGCGCGAGCGGCCTTTCCGGTCTGATCTCGCTGCGCGGCATCCACCCGACGGTGCCGATGATGGTGGTGTCGGCGCATGACGATCCGGTGACCATCCGGCGCGCGCTTGATCTCGGCGCTTCGGGTTTCATCTCCAAATCGGCCAGCATGGAGGAAATCCGCAGCGCCGTGCAGTCGGTGCTTGCCGGCGACATCGCCGCGCCCACGGGCATCGATCTCGGCGTCGAGCGCGATCCCGAGATATCCGATCTGATCAAGCGGCTGCAGACGCTGACGCCGCAGCAGACGCGCGTGCTCGGCATGCTGGGCGAAGGGCTGCTCAACAAGCAGATCGCCTACGAACTCGGTGTCTCCGAAGCGACGATCAAGGCGCATGTCTCGGCCATTTTGCAGAAGCTTGGCGTCGACAGCCGCACCCAGGCGGTGATCCTGCTCTCCAAGATCGGCAGCGACCCGCTGCAGGCAGCCAGCTGAGCTAGAGCATTTTGCAGCCAAGTGGAATCACTTGACGTTGCATAAATGCGGCTCAAACAGATAGATAGAACGGGATGCCCGTTCAATTGAACGCATCCCGCTCTAGCATCCTGGTCAACAGATTATGACCGTTACTCGGCCGCGGACGCCAGCGGCCTGACCCTCGCCATCATCGAGCGCAGCACCGCTGGTTTGAGGGGCTTATTGATCACCGGCACGTCGAGCCTGCCAGCGGTGGCGCGCACCTCGCTCGAGCGGTCGGCCGTGACCAGCACGGCCGGCATGTCCTGGCCGTGGATCGCACGCAGTTTGACGATGGCGTCAAGGCCGGTCTCGCCGTCGAGATGGTAGTCGGCAAGCACGATGTCGGGGCGATGCATGACGGACCCCTCGAGATCCCCCGAGCCGGCAAACGTGTCGACGCTGCAGCCCCAGCCTTCGAGCAGCAGCCGCATGCCGTCGAGGATGCGGGCGTCGTTGTCGATACAGAGCACTCGGAGCCCGACAAGCGAAGCAGCAGTGCGGACCGGCGCCTTCGCCTCGACCTCGCGCCGCGGCTGCACTGCCGCGACCGGCAGGATGACGGAAAAGCGCGTGCCCTTGCCCGGGCTTGAAAAGATCCGGAGTTCGAGGCGCAAGACCCGAGCGATGCGGTCGACGATGGAAAGGCCGAGCCCGAGGCCGTCAGCTTCGCGCGCACCCTCGTCGAGCCGGGTGAATTCGTGAAAGACCGTGTTCAGCTTGTCGGCGGCAATGCCGATGCCGGTATCGATCACCTGGATCTCGGCCAGTTCTCCGCGACGCCGCACACCGACCAGGACGCGGCCATGGCGGGTGTATTTGATGGCATTGGATACGAGATTTTGGATCAGGCGGCGCAACAGATTGCGGTCAGTCGTCACGCTGAGCGACGATGGCATGATCGTCAGGCTGAGTTTCTTCTCGGCGGCAAGCGGCTGAAAGTCGTTGCCGATCTGGCGCAGCAGTCCGTCCAGGCTGAAGGCCGTATCGTCCGGTTTCATCGCACCAGCGTCGAGACGAGAAATGTCGAGCACCGCACCGAGAATAGTCTCGACCGATTCCAGCGAGGATTCGATGTTGATCGCAGCCTTGCCCGCAGGTCCCTTGCCGGCCTTTTCGATCAGCGACGAGCAATAAAGACGAGCAGCGTTCAGCGGTTGCAGGATGTCATGGCCGGCGGCCGCGAGGAAGCGCGTCTTACCGAGATTGGCCTCCTCCGCCAGCATCTGCGCCTGGGCCAGCTCCTCGTTGACGCGGGTCAGTTCGACGGTGCGGTTCTTGACGCGCTGTTCGAGCGTTTCATTGGCGCGCTTCAGCGCCAGATCCTGCTCGACGCGTCCGGAGATGTCGGCATAGGTGGCGACGATGCCGCCGTCCGGCATCGGGTTGGAGCGCAATTCCAGGATCCGGCCGCTGGTCTTCAGCTCCATCTGCCACGGGCTGACGAAACTGGTGAGACGGTTGAGCATTGTTATCCGCTGGTCTGCCGGAATGTCGCCACGCTCGGCAAGGTGGCGCAGGATGCGATCGAGCGAGACGCCGACCTGGCCCATTTCGTCGGGCAGGTCGAACAGCGCCCGATATTGGCGGTTCCAGCAGATCAGCCTGAAATCCCTGTCGAAGACGGTGATCCCCTGTTCCATCTGGTCGAGCGCGATCTGCAGCAGGTCACGGTTGTGCTGCAGCGCCTCGGTGGCGTCGTCGAGCAGGCGGAAGGCGTCCTTGGCTTCGCGGTCGTTGCGGCGCAGCAGCAGCGACAGAATCAGCCGCGCCGAGGAGGAACCGACGGCACTTGCCAGAAGCTGCTCGGAGAAGCGGATGACGTCCATGCTGGCCTGCTCGTTGCCGTGCAGCGAAGCGCCGTTGCTCTTTTCGAACGACTGAAAGGATCGTTCGGTGCGTTCGACGCCGAGGTAACGCGCGATGGTGTCCTTCAGGTCGTTGACGGTAACGGTGGTGCGGAAGCGGCGCAGGCTCGGCATCGGGCTCGCCTCGCGCGGCACGAAAATCGATGCCTGGATGCGCTCCAGCGGCACCGACGCGCGCGACAGCGAGCCGAACACGAAGAACAGCGTGTTGACCGACAGGCTCCACAGGACACCGTGGTTCAGCGGCTCGGCGACGGTGCCGAACAGCGCTTGCGGCCGCAGCGCTTCGAAACCGAACAGGCCGTGCACGACGATGCCGGTATCGGACGCGGCGAGCGAAGGAAGCAGCAGCGTATAGCTCCACACGACGATGCCGGCGACCATGCCGAGTGCCGCCCCCCTGCCATTGGCGCCCCGCCAGATCAGTCCGCCGATCAACGCCGGCGCGAACTGCGCGATCGCGGCGAAGGACATCAGGCCGATAGAGGAGAGCCGCGCGTTGTCGGTGCTCTCGCGATAGTAGAGGAAGGCGATGAACAGCATGATGAAGATCGCCGCCCGTCGCACGTTGAGGATGAGCGCTGACCAGTCTTCGTTCTCGGACGTCGTGGTCTTGAGCAGGCGACGCACGAACAGCGGGATGACGAGGTCGTTGGAGATCATGATCGACAGCGCGACGCTTTCGACGATCACCATCGCGGTCGCTGCCGACAGGCCGCCGATGAACGCCGCCATGGCCAACACATCGTGACCGCTGAGCAGCGGCAGCGACAGGACATAGAGGTCGCTGCTGGTCCTGGTGCCGACCAGCGCAAGGCCGGCGAGCGCAATCGGCAGCACGAAAAGGTTGATCGCCACCAGATAGAGCGGAAACACCCATGTGGCGGTGCGCAGCTCGGCCTCGCTGCGGTTCTCGACGATGGTGACGTAGAACTGTCGCGGCAGCATGATGATGGCGAAACCGCTCAAACATGTCAGTACCAGCCAGGTGGCGAGCGACGTGCTGTAGCCCATCGCCTGCCGCACTTGCGTATTCTCGGCGAGCTTGTCGACCATATCGCCCGGGCCGCCGAAGACCAGGAAGGTGACCATCAGGCCGATCGCCAGGAAGGCGGCGAGCTTGACCACGGTTTCCACCGCTACCGCCAGCACCAGACCATCCTGGTGCTCGGTGGCGTCGGCATGGCGCGTGCCGAACAGAACCGCAAACAGCGCAAGCAGCATGGCGACGACCAGCGAGATGTCGCTGACGAAGGGATCGAAGGAAGGTGGCGAGCCGGTGTAATGCTCGACCATCAGGCTGACCGAGCCGGAAATCGCCTTCAGCTGCAGCGCCATATAAGGCACCGCGCCGATCGTCGCGATCAGCGTGGCAATCGCTGCTACGGCAAAACTCTTGCCGTAGCGGGCGCCGAGGAAGTCGGCAATCGAAGTGATCTTCTCTGTCTTGGCCAGCCTGACGATGCGCCGAAGCAGCGGAAAGCCGAACACGAACACCAGCACTGGGCCGATATAGATGCCGAGGAATTCAAGGCCGCGCTCGGAGGAAAGGCCGACCGAACCGAAGAACGTCCAGGAGGTGCAATAGATCGCCAGGCTGAGCGCATAGATGAAGGGTCGGGCCCGGTCAGGCCCGGATGTCGTTGAGCGCCGGTCGCCGAGGCTGGCGATGACGAACAGCAACGTCACATAGGCGATCGCGATGATGACGATGAACCAGCCCTGCACGGCCCGATAATCCTCCCTTGCCCGTTTTGCATCCGGCCTGCCGAGACGCAATCACAGCTTGGCGATCAAGTCCATCGCGGCTTTCGGCGCAGGATAGCTGCGGCTTCGGGAATTTTGCCGGCGGAAACGGTGTTTTGTCCATGCTGCAACCGCAGGTTTTTGCTATTGTGCCAGTGGAGCCAACGAGCGGGCGAGGACGGCGGCCTGGCCCGTCAGAACAAGGAGGGTCGAATGCTGAAAGAATTCCAGGAATTCATTTCCCGGGGTAACGTCATGGACCTGGCGGTCGCCGTCATTATCGGCGCTGCCTTCAGCAAGATCGTCGATTCACTGGTCAATGACATTATCATGCCGATAATCGGGGCGATTTTCGGCGGACTCGACTTCAACAACTATTTCCTGCCCTTGTCCTCAGCCGTCAACGCCACATCGCTGGCGGAGGCCAAGAAGCAGGGCGCAGTCTTCGCCTATGGCAGTTTCATCACCGTCGCGCTGAATTTCATCATCCTCGCCTTCATCATCTTCCTGATGGTCAAGGTCGTGAACAATCTGCGCAAGCGTCTGGAGCGTGAGAAGCCAGCTGTGCCTGCGGCCGCTCCGCCGGCCGATGTTGCGCTGCTCACCGAAATTCGCGATCTCCTTGCCAGGAAATAGCCCGAAGACAGATTCCCTGGACCAAAACCCCGGTCGATTTCGGCCGGGGTTTTCTGTTTTCGCCTGTCGCAAAACGCGCTAGCAGTCCAGAAGACGAAAACGGATCTATCCATGACCCTGATCGAGAATTTGCGCGCCGAGGCCCGGGCCGCGCCGGAAAGCGGCATTGTCGCCGTTATGAACCGCGGCCGCGACCGCGACGGCATGATCCCGCTCTGGGCCGGCGAGGGCGATCTGCCGACGCCCCCCTTCATCACCGATGCCGCTGCCCGGGCGCTCGCCGGCGGCGAGACCTTCTATACCTGGCAGAAAGGCATCCCCGAGCTGCGGCAGGCGCTCGCCCGCTATTACGTCAGGCATTTCGGCAAGAGCTTCGCCGAGGAAGAATTCATCGTCACCGGCTCGGGCATGCACGCTATCCAGCTGGCGCTCGATGCCGTCGCCGGGAAAGGGGACGAGGTCGTCTATCTGTCGCCGGCCTGGCCGAATTTCGCCGCAGCCGCCGGCGTGGCAGGCGTCGTCCCGGTCGCTGTCACGCTCGACCAGTCCGGCAATGGCTGGTCCTGCGACATCGGCAAGATCGAGGCGGCGATCACGCCAAGGACAAAGGCGCTGTTCGTCAACACACCGTCCAACCCGACCGGCTGGATCGCCGACAGGGAGACGCTGCAGGCGATCCTCGATCTTTCCCGCGAAAGGGGGCTGTGGATCATCGCCGACGAGATCTATTCGCTGTTCCACTACGGCGATAGTCGCGCGCCCTCCTTCATCGACATCATGGCCGACGAGGATCGCATCCTGTTCGTCAACAGTTTTTCCAAGAACTGGGCGATGACCGGCTGGCGGGTCGGCTGGATCAAGAGCCATCCCTCGCTGCAGCAGGTATTCGAAAACCTGGTCCAGTATTCGACCTCAGGCGTTGCCCAGTTCATGCAGCGCGGCGCGGTCGTCGCCCTCGATGAGGGTGACGCCTTCATCGTTGAGCAGGTGGAGCGGGCGAGGGCGGCGCGTGACCTGGTCTGCGGTATCCTGGCTGCGACCGACAGGGCGCGCTTCACCGTGCCGCAAGGCGCGTTTTATCTGTTCTTCGCAGTCGACGGCATCACCGATTCACGCGCCGCCGCCTTCGACATCGTCGACCGCGCCAATGTCGGTTTGGCGCCCGGAACCGCATTCGGTCCCGGCGGCGAAGCCTTCCTCAGGCTGTGTTTCCACCGCCGCCTCGACCAGCTCGAGGATGCGGCGCACCGGCTGGCGAAGTGGATGACGAGTATGTGAGTTGCCTTCGATCCCGAGTTGAAACTCGGGGATCAGCCGCCGGACTTCGGCACCAGCAACGGAATGACGCGGTCGCTTTCCCTCACCGAAGGCCGGCCCGCAGAACCGTAAGAGATACCCAAAGCATCCCAAGTCTCAACCAGCGCATCCTGAAGTTCCGCGATCAGGTGATCCGAATGGAACGGCGTCGGTGTAATGCGCAGCCGTTCGGTGCCGCGCGGCACGGTCGGGTAGTTGATCGGCTGGATGTAGATGCCGTGGACGCCGAGCAGGCGGTCGCTGGCCATCTTGCAGAGCTCGGGATCGCCGACGAGCAGCGGCACGATGTGGGTAGCGGAGTCCATCACCGGCAGGCCGGCGGCGGTAAGAACCTGCTTGGTCCGCGTCGCCTGGCGCTGCTGCGCGTCGCGTTCGGACTGCGAGCGCTTCAGATGGCGGATCGACGTGGTCGCCGCGGCGGCGATGGCCGGCGGCAGCGCCGTGGTGAAAATGAAGCCCGGCGCATAGGAGCGCACGGCATCGATCACCGCATTTGTGCCGGTGATATAGCCGCCGAGCGTGCCGAACGCCTTGGCCAGCGTGCCTTCGATGATGTCGATACGGTCTGCCAGCCCTTCGCGCTCGGTGATGCCGCCGCCGCGCGCTCCGTACATCCCGACGGCATGGACCTCGTCGATATAGGTCATGGCGTTGTAGCGCTCGGCAAGATCGACGATCTGCTTGATCGGCGCGATGTCACCATCCATCGAATAGACGCTCTCGAAGACAATCAGCTTGGCGCGTTCGCGGCCCGCCGCCTGCAGCAGGCTTTCAAGATGCGCAACGTCGTTGTGACGAAAGATCTTCTTCTCGGCGCCCGAACGCCGCACGCCCTCGATCATCGAGGCGTGGTTCAACTCGTCCGAGACAATCAGGCAGTTGGGCAGAAGCCGTGCAATGGTCGAGATCGAGGCTTCGTTGGAGACAAAGCCCGAGGTGAAGACGAGTGCGGCTTCCTTGTCGTGCAGGTCGGCCAGTTCCAGTTCGAGCTCGACCAGCGGATTGCTGGTGCCGGAGATGTTGCGGGTGCCACCGGCGCCAGATCCCATCTTGCCGGCGGCGTTCTGCAGCGCAGCGATGACGTCTGGATGCTGGCCCATGCCGAGATAGTCGTTGGAGCACCAGACAGTGATTTCGTGGGCGCGGCCGTTGGCGCGCCAGATGGCGCGTGGGAATTTCCCCACGATGCGCTCGAGGTCGGCGAAGATGCGGTAGCGACGCTCTGCATGGAGCTGGTCGATCGCGTCTTCGAAGAAACGCTGATAGTTCATTTCGGCATCCCAGTTTTGCGTGGGATCATAATCATTGCCCTATTCGACGTCCACTTGGCCTTTTTGGTCAAAATGCCACGCCCCAAGCCTGTTCCTAACGACCACGGATCATGGCCTATTCCCTTGATGTGCATGAATTTTGTTTCAGGACTATGCCACGCGCCGATGAGACTGGTTACCGCAGGCACTAATGCTACTAATGACCTAGCGGCAGGCTTTCCAGTAAGGTGTTGAGACAGTTTCCGATAAATCTTGAGCAGCGAGGACGCGGATGACGGTTTTGGTGACAGGCGGCGCCGGCTATATCGGCAGCCATATGGTCTGGGAGCTGCTGGATGCGGGCGACAGCGTTGTCGTCCTCGACCGGCTTTCGACCGGTTTCGAGTGGGCGGTGGCGCCGGAGGCAAAGCTCGTTGTCGGCGATGTCGCCGACAAGGAGCTGGTCGGCTCGATCATCCGCGACAACAAGGTCGACGCGATCATCCATTTTGCCGGCTCCATCGTGGTTCCCGAATCGGTTGCCGACCCGCTCGGTTATTACGAGAACAACACCTGCAAGACGCGCACGCTGATCGAGACCGCAGTGCGCGAAGGCGTGCCCAATTTCATCTTCTCCTCGACCGCCGCCGTCTATGGCGGCGCTGGGCTGGAGCCGGTGCGTGAAGATGCCCGCCTTGCACCGGAATCGCCCTACGGCCTGTCCAAGCTGATGAGCGAATGGATGCTGCGCGACGCCGCAATTGCCTATGGTTTGCGCTATACGGCGCTGCGCTACTTCAACGTCGCCGGCGCCGACCCGAAGGGCCGCACCGGCCAGTCGACGCCTGGCGCCACGCATCTGATCAAGGTCGCCTGCGAGACGGCGCTCGGCAAGCGACCCCTTATGCAGGTGTTCGGCACCGACTATCCGACGCCAGACGGCACCTGCATGCGCGACTATATCCATGTCAGCGATCTGGCGGTGGCTCATCGGCTGGCGCTGGAACGCCTGCGCGCCGGCGGGACAAGTCTCGTCGCCAATTGCGGCTACAGCCACGGCTATTCGGTGCTCGAGGTGATCGACAGCGTGCGGCGCGTCTTTGGTCATGATTTCGAGGTGCGGATGGGCGAGCGCCGTCCGGGCGACGCCGCAGCGGTAGTCGCTAATTCGGAGCTGGCGCGCCGCGAACTCGGCTGGACGCCGCAGCGCGACGACCTCGACCTGATCGTCGCCGACGCGCTGGCCTGGGAGCGCATTCTGACCGGCAAGAATTCGTCGCGGGGCTGAGACCAAAGTTCTTAGCTCGAAAGCTCCACGCAGAAGCGCTATTGAAGGAGCTGCGCGGCGCAGCGTAGGCGCATTTGGCCGCGTGTGACTTTGGGGGGCGGCATGAGAATATTGGTGCTCGGAGCCGGTGTGGTCGGCACGGCGGCCGCCTATTATCTGGCGAGCGACGGCCACGAGGTGACCGTCATCGAGCGCCATCCGATGGCGGCGCGCGGCACCAGCCAATCGAATGCCGGGCTGGTGTCGCCGGGCGACGCCACCGCCTGGGCCTCGCCCGCTGCGCTGAAGACGTTCCTGCGCGCGCTTTACAACCACGATCTCGGCATCAAGGTGCGGCTGCGCTTCGATCCTTATTTCTTCGCCTGGAGCCTGCGCTTCCTGCGCCAGTGCACGCGAGCGCGCCTGCGCGCCAACACCGATATCAAGCTGCGCCTGGCGCTCTATTCGCGCGACTGCATCAACGCCATCTCTGCCGACACCGGCATTCACTATGACGAGCGCAAGAAGGGCATTCTCTATTTCTTCCGCTCGCAGCAGAGTCTTGATACCGGCACCGACAATTACCGCTATCTCGCCGAGCACGGTCTGCCGATCGAGATCGTCGGCCGCGACCGGCTGGTCGAGCTAGAGCCGGGGCTTGCCGGGGCCAAGGATAAGATCGCCGGCGGCGTCTATTCTCCGATCGACCAGACCGGCGACTCCAGCCAATTCACGCAGAACCTCGCTGCCTATGCCGCCCAGAAACTCGGCGTGCAATTCCTCTACGGCACGACGGTCGAAGGCCTCGACATCGAAGGCGATCGGGTGCGCGCGGTGATGACCTCGGCCGGTCCGGTCGCCGGCGACGCCGTGGTCATATCAATGGGACCTGAAAGCGGCCTGCTCGGCCGCCGCTACGGCCTCGATCTGCCGGTCTATCCGGTCAAGGGCTACACCGCGACCGTGCAACTGGAGGACGAGAGCAAGGGGCCGACCATGGGCGGCGCCGACGAGGATCAGCTCATCGGCTATTCCAGGCTCGGCAACCGGCTGCGGCTCGCTTCGACAGCCGAGTTCACCGGCTTCGACCGCACCCACAAGCCGAGCGATTTCGCCGCCATGTTCAGGACTGGCAACGATCTGTTCCCGGGTGCCTTCGACGAGAACAAGGCCGAGCTCTGGGCCGGCTTGCGGCCGATGATGCCAAGCTCGGTGCCGGTCATCGGCCAAGCGCGCTACAGGAATCTGTACCTCGATACCGGCCACGGCCATGTCGGCTGGACAATGGCCTGCGGTTCCGGAAGATTCCTTGCCGATGTGGTCGCCGGCCGCAAGCCGGAGATCGACCCGCAAGGGCTGGTCTACAAAGGCTAGATCATGTCCGGACCGCAAGTCGCCATCGACCTTGGCCGCATCGAGCGCATTGCACGCACGATCGTCGACCGCTGCGCCCTGTCCGGCATCAAGGTCTTCGGCGTCACCAAGGGAACTTGCGGCATGCCGCAGGTGGCGCGAGCCATGCTCCGTGGCGGCGTCGCCGGCATCGCTGAATCGCGCTTCGAAAACATCCGCCGCCTGCGCGACAGCGGCATCAATGCGCCGATTATGCTGCTGCGCAGCCCGCCGATGGCGCGCGTCGAGGAGGTGGTCCGCACCGTCGACATCAGCCTGCAATCCGAACTCGCCACCATCCGCGAGCTGTCGCGTATCGCCGCGCGCATGGGCCGCGTCCACGACATCATGCTGATGATCGATCTTGGCGACCTCAGGGAAGGCATCTGGCCGAACGATCTCGTGCCCACTGTCGAGCAGATACTGGCACTCAAGGGCGTGCGCATCGCCGGCATCGGCACCAATCTCGGCTGCTTCGGCGCCATCATGCCGACGGAGGAAAACCTCGGGCAACTTGTCGCCCATGCCTACAAGGCCGAGCGTCTGTCCGGCGCAAGGCTCGACTGGATATCAGGCGGGGCGTCATCGTCGCTGACGCTGCTGCTCGAAGGCCGGCTGCCCGCCGGCATCAGCAATCTGCGGGTCGGCGAAGCAATCCTGCAGGGTGGCGTCGAAACCTTCCGCGAGACGCCGTGGGCCGAACTGGAACCCGATGCCTGCCGCCTGACCAGCGACATCATCGAGGTCAAGCTGAAGCCGTCGCGGCCGATCGGCCAATCCGGCTACGACGCTTTCGGCAACCAGCCGGTGTTTCCCGATGAGGGCGACAGGTTGCGCGCCATCGCCAATATCGGCCGCGAGGACGTTTTGATCGAAGGTTTGACGCCGGTTGCCAAGGGCGTGCGGGTGCTCGGCGCCTCCAGCGATCATCTGCTCCTCGATGTAACCGACGCCGACCCGCCACCCGCCGTCGGCGACCGTGTCGCCTTCCGCATTAGCTATGGCGCCATGCTGTTGGCGATGACCTCGGAATATGTCGAAAAGGCCCCGATGCACGATGTCGAGGATTTCTCCGGCCGCAAGATGGTGCAGATCACAGCCGAACCAGCGGCCGCCGGCATCCTCGCCAGGGAAGCGACCGGCGCCCGGCTGGAGGCGATGAATTTCGATGTCGTCGAGCTGGCCGATATCGACCGGCCGCCATCCGGCCTGGTCCGACTCACCGCCGGGAGTGACCGGCGCATCGCCCACAAGGCGCTGACGATGACCGCGCGGGCGACACACTCGTTTGGCCTGATCTGGATCGATTCCATCGCCGCGCTGATGCCCGAGGACGAAGACGGCATCGACCTGCCGGAACGTTCGGTGCTGGCGCGCGCGCTCGGACTCGATCACAAGCCCGGCGCGCTGCAGCCGCAATTGTCGCCGGAAAACGTCGTCATCGTCGGGCTGCGCCATGCCGATCCGGCCGAAGCCCGGGTGCTGAAGGATTCGCGCGTCTCCGCCTTCACCATGACCGACATCGACGCCATGGGCATGCGCGACCTGATGCACGAGGCGATCCGCATCGCCACCTCCGGCACGCAAGGCTTCCATGTCAGCTATTCGCCTGAGGTGACCGAATTCGCCGGCTGGGCGGCCGGCTCCGGCGGCATCACGGTGCGCGAAACGCATCAGGCGATGGAGGCCATCGCGCTGTCCGGCGGGCTGTTGTCGATAGATGTTTCCGGCCTGACAGAAGGTTTGGAACCGCGGATTGCGATAGACACCGTCAACTTCGTCATGTCGGCTTTCGGCAAGCGGATTTTGTGATCAGCCCCGCGCGTCGACCGCCGCGCGCCATGAGCGCGCATAATCCGTCCAGGCTGGGTCGGCCGGCGGTTCCATCCCTTCGCCTTTGCCTTGGACCGTTCTTTGGTCCGACGCTAGCAAGGCAGCGCCGATGCTGGTCCCGGTCGCAGCCTCGGACGCAATGACGGCACGCGCCGTCGCTGCAGCCAGCATCTGCGTGAAAAGCCGGTTGCGGGCGAACGGGCCCTCGACGATGATCGGACCGTCGGCACCGATCAGATCGAGGCAGGTCGCGGTCATCAGCGCCAGGTAGAAAGAGATGGCGGCAAAGCGCTGGCCGTTGTTGATGCCGTCGGCGTCGAGCCATGCGGCGGTGTGATGCGGGAACGGCCCCGAACCTTGTTGGGTCGAAGGCAGCAGGGATGTCTTCCCAGCGAGCACTGTGGCGACATCCTCTTCGTTCCAGCCTTCCGATTGGCCTTCCGTCAGCCGTGAAAATTCGCGACCCCCCATGAAGCGCGCCGATGGCACCGGATCACCGAGCGCATTGACGTTGACCAGCGTGTCGCGCGCCGGATCGAGCGCGATCTTGTTGCCGCCGACGGCCATCGACACCACCCAGGTGCCGGTCGAGACGACCGAGAAGGGCGGTCTGTCGGACAGGAGATGCGGCAGCAGCGAGGCATTGGAATCATGCAAGCCGCAAAACACCGCCGTCTGCGGATCGAGGCCGGTTCCCTTGGCAAGGGCGGACAAGATTGGGCCAAGGCGGTCCTTGGCCGGCCGCACCGGCGCCATCAGGCCGCGCCATTGCATCCGGTCGACGAGTGACGAAAAATCCGCTTTCCATGGGTTCCACAGATCGGTGTGGCAGCCGAGCGAGGTCACCTCGTTGGCGGCGACGCCGGTGAGGCGAAAAGCCCAGTATTGCGGATACATCAGGATCGCGGCGGCCTCGGCGAACTCCGCCGGGAAGTTCCTCTGCTGCCAGAAGAACTGCGCGCCGAGATTGAGGCCGACCGGCAGGCGCGGCGTACCCGTCTCGGCAAAGGCCGGACGGATCGCGTCATAGTCCTGGGCAAGGGCGTCGGGCCCGGTGAATTCATAGTCGAGCACCGGCAGCGCCAGCTCGCCGGCAGCGTCCACCAGCACGCCCGTCGCGCCATGGGCGGTGATCGATATCGTGTCGATGCGCTGTTCGCGATTAATCCCGGCGAGGCTGTCGACGATGAACGACCACAAAAGCTTGACATCGTGGTGCGGGTAGGGACCGTCGGCGACGGGCGCATTCGCCATGCGGCGCAGCGCGACTTCGCGCATGTCGGCGAGATCGACCAGCGCTACCTTGGCATTGGTCTTGCCGATATCGATGACGGCGACGTGGTGTGTCATTCCATATGGAACATGGTTTCCAGCGGCACCGCCACCGGCTCGTTATCAGGCTTGGTCTCCATGATGTCGGCCATTTCAGCCCACCAGCGCTGTATCACTGGGTGCTTCGGCAATTCATCCATGCCGTGGTCGTCACGCCGCCACAGCACGCCGAACAAGGTGTTGGTCTCTTCGTCGAGATGGATCGAATAGTCGAAAACGCCTGCCTGCTTCAACAGCGCCACCAGCGACGGCCAGATGTCGTCATGGCGCCTTTTGTATTCGGCCTTCATGCCCGGATTGAGCTTCATCTTGAACGCGTATTTTTCGGCCATCAGGTGAAACGCTCCCGACGCACCCGCCGCCAGACGATCGGCAGCGCGATGACGATGATCAGCAGCAGGCCGATGAAGATCGACATGACGATGCCTGGCACGTTGAGCAGCCCCAAGCCAAAAGTCACCAGCCCCATGATGAAGGCGGCGAGCACGACACCCAGAATGCTGCCGGCGCCGCCCAGGATGCTGACGCCACCAAGCACCACCATGGTGATGACTTCCAATTCGTAGCCTTGCGCGATCGACGGTCGGGTCGAGCCGAGCCGCGAGGTGATCAGCACCGAGGCGATGCCGGCCATCAAGCCGGTCAGGCAGAACAGGATGAACTTGATGCGGCCGACGCGCACGCCGGAAAACTGCGCCGCAACCGGGTTGTTGCCGATGGCGAAGACGCGGCGGCCGAAGCTCGTCCGGTGCAGTAGGAACCAGTAGACGACCGCCGCGACGAGGAGCAGCGTCAGTTCGAACGACACCACCCACCAGACATAGCCTTGGCCGAAGAAGGCGAAGCTCGGGGGATAGCCCTTGTAGGCCTGGTCGCCGAGGACGATGAAGGCGATGCCGCGAAACAGGCTCATCGTGCCGATGGTAACGACGATCGACGGCAATCCCAGCCTGGTGACGAGCAGCCCGTTAAAGGCGCCGCAGCCAAGCCCGACCACGATGCCGATCGCCACCAGCACCGGCGTGCCGGCGCCGGCCTGCACCGCCATGCCCATCATCGTCGAGGCCAGCGCAATGATGGCGGCGACCGACAGGTCGATTTCGCCGGAAATGATCAGCAGCGCCATGGCAAGCGCGATCAGCGCCTTCTCGGTGAAGTTGAAGGTCAGGTCAGACAGCGACCACGCGTCGAGGAAATAGGGCGAGGCGAAGCTGTTGACGGCAAAGATGGCGACCGCCACCGCGACCAGCAGCGCCTCCCATGAGAAGATCGCCGCGTTGAGCGGCTTGTCGAGCCGGTCGGGAATGTGGCGTGGGACTGGGGTGTCGGTCATGCCGCTTCCGCCTTTTTGAGGATGATGCGGCCTTGCCGACGTTCGCCGCGCGCATTGAGCACCACGGCCAGGATGATGGCGCTGCCCGAAATCGCCATCTGCCAGAAGGGCGAGATGTTGATGACCGGCAGCGCATTGGAGATGATGCCGAGGAACAGCGCACCGAGCACTGCGCCGCCGACCGAGCCGATGCCGCCGGCGATCGAGATGCCGCCGATGACGCAGGCGGCGATGATGTTGAGCTCGTAGCCATTGGCGACCTCGACCGAGGCGATGACGTAGCGCGAAATCCAGAGATAACCGCAGAGACCGGCGGCCATCCCCGAGATGCAGAAGACGATGAACTTGGTGCGGCCGACATCGATGCCGGCATAGACCGACGCCGTCGGATTGACGCCGATAGCGTAGATCGAGCGGCCGAGCGCGGTGCGCGTCATCACGAGGAAGAACAAGGCGATGACCAATATGGCGATCCACGACAGGACCGGGATGCCGAGAAAGGCCGCGCGCTGCAGGCCGATGAACTCAGGGCTCATCTGGTCGGCATTGACCCAGGCGCCGCCGGAGATGACGAAGGTGGCGCCGCGGTAGATGGTCAGCGTGCCGAGCGTCACCACGATTGACGGGATGTTCAGCCGCCATACCAGCAGGCCGTTGATCACGCCGAGCACCAGTCCGACTAACAGTGCGATGACGATCAGCAGCGGGATCGGGATTGCCGGATGCGCGGCGTTCAGCATCGCCACTACCATGCCGGTGAAGCAGAGATTGGACGCCATCGACAGGTCGATCGAGCGGGTCAGAATGACAACCATCTGACCCAGCGCCAGGATCATCAGGATCGAGGTGTCGTTGAACACCTGGCGCAGATTGGCCGGATTGGCAAAGCCCGGAAAGCGCATCGAGATCAGCCCGATCAGGACGACGATGGCGGCGAGCAGCCAGACTTCACGATATCTAGGAAGAGCCTTCATGCTGCGATCCCCGCTGCCGTCTTGACCAGCGTTTCCGCGTCGAGCCCCTTGTTGTCGTAGACCGAAGCAATGCGCCCCTCCCGCATGACGACGACGCGGTCGGACATGCCGAGGATTTCGGGCAGTTCGGACGACACCATGATCACTGACAGACCTTGCGCGACGAGCTCGGCCATGAAGCCGTGCACGGCGGCCTTGGAGCCGATGTCGATGCCCTTGGTCGGCTCGTCGAGGATGATCACTTTGGGGGCTGTCGCCAGCCATTTGGCGATGACGATCTTCTGCTGGTTGCCGCCCGACAGCGTGCCGACATCCTGGCTGAGCGACGAGGCGCGCAAATCGAGCCGCTCGGTGTAGGAACGGGCCAGTGCGAACTCCTCGGCCAGCCGCAACACGCCTGATTTGGACGTGCGCTTGAGTGAGGGCAGCGAGATATTCTGGAAGATCGGCAGGCCGATCACAACGCCTTGCTTGCCGCGCTCTTCCGGCACATAGACGATGCCGGCGTTGATCGAATCCGCTGCCGATTTCGGCACGATTGTCTTGCCTTCCAGCGTGATTGTGCCGCTGCTGGTGCGGGTGATGCCTGATATCGCCTGCATCACCTCGCTGCGGCCGGCGCCGACGAGGCCGTAGAAGCCGAGGATTTCACCTCTGTGCAGCTCGAAGCCGATGTCGTCGAACTCGGTCGGGTGCGACAGGCCCGAGACAGTGAGCACCGGCGCGCTGATCTCGGCCTTCCGCTGCGGAAAAATGTGATCGACGGCGCGGCCGACCATCATGCGCACAATCTGGCTCTGGCCGGCATCCCTGATCAGGCCTTCGCCGACCATTTCGCCGTCGCGGAACACCGTATAGCGGTCGGCAATGCGGTAGATCTCGTCGAACTTGTGGCTGATGAACAGGATCGCCTTGCCTTCGCTCTTCAGGAATTCGATGAGCAAAAAGAGCTCCTCGATCTCCTTCAGCGACAGCGCTGCGGTCGGCTCGTCCATGATGACGATCTGGGCATCGATCGACATGGCGCGGGCGACTGCGACGAGGTGCTTGTTGGCGATACCGAGGTCCTTCAGCCGCGCGTCGGCGTCAATGTGGCCGGCACCCATGGTGTTCAATACTTCACGGGCATTCTTGCGCATGGTGCGCCAGTCGATGGTGCCGAAGCGCGACCGCGGCGCATGGCCGAGAAAGATATTCTCGGCCACCGTCAGGTCGTCGAACAGCACGGTTTCCTGGTGGATGGCGGTGATGCCGTGCCCGAAGGCGGCATGAGCGCTGGGCAAGGTGACGGCCTGGCCGTCTATGCTGATGGTGCCCGCGTCGGGCTGGTAGATGCCGGTCATGATCTTGACCAGCGTCGACTTGCCGGCGCCGTTTTCGCCGATCAGCGCGGTCACCTGGCCGGGATAGAGCGACAGGCTGACATCATGCAGCGCGCGCACGCCGGGAAAACTCTTCGAGATACCGGACAGGGTCAGGCGCGGAGCCGGAGCCAAAGGCTGCTCGGTCGTCGGGTTGAGTTGGGCTGTCGTGTCCATAGTCGTATCAAGCCCTGCAGCAGGTCCGTTTGAGGACGCGGCGGAACCTCTGCCCCGCCGCGCCGGCTTGAAGGGCTCCAGGATCAATAGATCTTGGAGAATTCTTCGATGTTCGACTTGTCGAACTTGAAGGGCGGAGCCATCGCAGCCGAATTGGTGTCGTCGAGCGTGACCTTGCCGACGCGGCCGATCGACAGCGTCGCACCCGGCTTGGCTTCTTCCTTCTTCACCGCCAAATCATGGGCGAGGTAGACGGCCGAGTAGCCGAGGTCGATCGGGTTCCACAGCGCGACCGCTTGGCTGGCACCGTTGTCGATGAACTTCTTGAACTCCGACGGCAGCGCCAGGCCGGTGACGTTGACCTTGCCGATCAGGCCTTGGTCGGTCACCACCTGAGCGGCGGCAACGACGCCGACCGTGGTCGGTGCGATGATCGCTTTGAGGTTCGGATAGGACTTCAAAAGGCCCTTGGCTTCGTCCGTGCTCTTGGCCGAGTCGTCGTCGCCGTAAACGGTGGCGACGAGGTTGATCTTGGGAAATTTCTCCGGCAGCACCTTCTTGGCCGCGTCGATCCAGGCGTTCTGGTTGGTCGCGGTGGACGAAGCCGACAGGATGGCGACGTCGCCGCCTTCCGGCAGGTAGTCGGCGGCAAGCTTGATGATGGTCTCGCCGATCAGGTTGGTGTCCGAGGGGTTGAGGTGGAGCTGGCGACCTTCCGGAGCGACGCCTGAATCCCACGAGATGACGGTGATGCCGCGATCCATCGCCTTCTTCAGCGCCGGCACCAGCGCGTCGGCGTCATTGGCCGAAATGGCGATGGCGTTGACCTTCTGGGCGATCAGCGAATTGATCACCTCGATCTGCGCTTCGGCGGTCGCCTTGGTCGGGCCGGTGTAGATGATATCGACGTCGCCGAGTTCCTTGGCCGCCTCTTCGGCGCCCTTGTTGGCGGCATCGAAGAAGCCATTGCCGAGCGACTTCACCACCAGTGCGATCTTGACGTTCTCGGCATAGGCGGCATTCACAAACATGGCGGCGGAGAACGCCGCCGTAACCATCAGTTTCTTCAGAAAGCTCATCGAATATCCTCCCTTGAGTGTTGCATTCCATCGCCGCTGCGGGCCTCAGGCCTGCAGCGAAGATTCTTCCTTATTGCCCAGCGTTGTGCGGGCGACGACCAGCGTCACACCGGCGGCCTCCAACATCTTGGCCTCGCGGTCCTCGATGCCGTCGTCGGTAATGACGGTCGCGATGCGCGACAGGCCGCACAGGATCAGGCTCGAGCGTTTTCGGAACTTCGACGAGTCGACCAGCACCACCAGTTCGTCGGCCTGATCGATCAGTTTCTGTTCGGCCTGGATCAGCAGCGGGTCGCCTTCCATCAAGCCGAGTGGCCCGAGCCCTTGCGCGCCCATGAACATGCGGCGCGCATAGAAATTGCGCGTCACGTCATTCTCGAAGGGCGACAGGATGATGTTCTGCTCGCGGTAGATGGTGCCGCCCGACAGCATCACCGTGTTCTTGGAGTGCTTGAGCAGGTGCTCGGCGATCGGAAAGGAATTGGTGAAGATCGGCATCCGGCGGCCGGTCAGGAAATGCACCATCTGGAAGGTGGTGGTGCCGCCATTGATGATGATCGGCTCGCCGTCCTTGCAGAGTTCCACGGCGTCCCGCGCGATCGCCCGCTTCTGCGAAGCGTTGATCGTCTCGTTGACGGAAAAAGGCCGGCCGGCAAGGCCGATGAACTGCGGTGGCGTGATCGCCTCGGCGCCGCCGCGCACGCGGCGCAGGCGCTTTTGCACATGCAATGCGGCGATGTCGCGCCGGATCGTCGCCTCGGACGAGTCCGTCAGGTCGACCATCTCCTGCACCGTCACCACAGGCTTTTCCTGGACGGCGGACAAAATGATCCTGTGGCGCTCTTTCTCGTGCATGGTTCCTCCCTGTCGAGCATCTAGGCACCCAAAACGCGCAGTGTCAATCATTTCCGATCATATAATTTCATTGTGCAGTGCAATATGATCAATCTTGATCGTTTGTGATTGACAACGCCGCCGCTTGCGTGGACATTCGAGCAAAGCTGACCCGCAATGCGGTGGCAATTGACCGCATCGTTTGCGCGTCTCACGTCACGGGAGGATTACCTATGCTCGACAAGCGCTCCGGCACGCGCCTCGCCAATCTTTGGGATGACGCGAAAGCCCAAGCAATGAGCGAGCCGGAACGTCTCGTCTATCGCTCGAATGTCCTT
Organism: Mesorhizobium sp. BHbdii; assembly: GCF_053848045.1. Classification (NCBI taxonomy): domain Bacteria; kingdom Pseudomonadati; phylum Pseudomonadota; class Alphaproteobacteria; order Hyphomicrobiales; family Phyllobacteriaceae; genus Mesorhizobium; species Mesorhizobium sp. BHbdii. The sequence goes on from NZ_JBSPKX010000004.1 coordinate 274,006, forward strand.
GGCTCCGACAAGCGCGTCACCAACTATGGCGGCGGCAACACCTCTTCCAAGATCTGGCAAAAGGATCCGCTCACCGGTGAGAGCATTGAAGTGCTGTGGGTCAAGGGCTCGGGCGGCGACAGCGCCTCGATCAAGCTCGACGGCTTCGCCACGCTCTATATGGACAAGCTCAGGGCGTTGAAGGGTCTTTATCGCGGCGTCGAGCATGAAGACGAAATGGTCGGCTATCTGCCCCACTGCACCTTCAACCTCAATCCGCGCGCGGCCTCGATCGACACGCCGCTGCACGCATTCGTGCCGAAGCCCCATGTCGACCACATGCATCCCGACGCCATCATCGCCATTGCCGCCGCCAAGGATTCGAAGGCGCTGACCAAGGAGATCTTCGGCGACGCGGTCGGCTGGCTGCCGTGGAAGCGTCCGGGCTTCGAACTCGGCCTGTGGCTGGAAAAATTCTGCCTCGAGAACCCTGAGGCCAAGGGCGTCGTCCTGGCAAGCCATGGCCTGTTCACCTGGGGCGACACCCCAAAGGAATGCTACGAGACGACGATCTCGGTGATCAACCAGGCGATCGACTGGTTCGAGCGCAAGTCTGAAGGCAAGCCGATCTTCGGTGGCGAAGTCGTCAAATCGCTCGACGCGCCAGCGCGTCGCGCCGCGGCGGCAAAGCTGATGCCGAGGATCCGCGGCCTGATTTCGGAGAAAAGCCACAAGCTTGGCCATTTCGACGATTCGCCAGCCGTGCTCGAATTCGTCAATTCGAAGGATTTGCGTCCACTGGCAGCGCTCGGCACATCCTGCCCGGACCATTTCCTGCGCACCAAGATCCGGCCGCTGGTCATCGAATTCGATCCCGGGAATCCCGACGTCGATGCCGTCATCGCCCGTCTCGCCGACGATGTGGCGGAGTATCGTGTTGGCTATCAGGCTTATTACGACCGCTGCAAGCACGTGGATTCGCCACCGGTGCGAGATCCGAACGCCGTGGTCTATCTGATGCCCGGCGTCGGCATGTTCACCTTCGCCGGCGACAAGGCGACGGCGCGCATATCGGGCGAATTCTACGTCAACGCCATCAATGTCATGCGCGGCGCCTCGACGGTGTCGACCTATGTCGGGCTGCCCGAGCAGGAAGCCTTCGACATCGAGTACTGGCTGCTCGAAGAGGCAAAGCTGCAGCGCCTGCCGAAGCCGAAGGCTCTAGCCGGCCAGATCGCGCTGGTCACCGGCGGCGCCGGCGGCATCGGCCGGGCGACGGCCAACCGGCTGCTGCGCGAAGGCGCATGCGTCGTGCTGGCCGACATCGACGAGATCGCCCTTGCCAGCGCCAATGACGAGCTGGCGAAAGCCTATGGCAAAGATTTCGTTCGGCCGCTGGTCATCAATGTCACGTCAGAGGACCAGGTGATCTCCGGCTTCGCCGAGACCGCGGTCGAGTTCGGCGGCATCGATATACTGGTGTCGAATGCCGGCCTGGCAACCTCGGCGCCGATCGAGGAGACGACGCTGGCGCTGTGGAACAAGAATATGGACATCTTGTCGACAGGCTATTTCCTGGTTTCGCGGGAAGCATTCCGTCTTTTCCGCGCGCAAAAGATCGGCGGCAACGTCGTCTTCGTCGCCTCCAAGAACGGGCTGGCAGCATCGCCCAACGCCGCCGCCTATTGCACGGCCAAGGCCGCCGAGATCCATCTGGCGCGTTGCCTGGCGCTGGAGGGCGCGGAAGCGCAGATCAGGGTCAATGTCGTTAATCCCGACGCCGTGCTGCGCGGCTCCAAGATCTGGACCGGCGAGTGGAAGGAACAGCGCGCCGCCGCCTACAAGATGTCGACCGACGACCTCGAGGAGCACTACCGCTCGCGCTCGATGCTGAAGCGTTCGGTGTTCCCCGAAGACATCGCCGAGGCGATCTATTTCTTCGCGTCCGACATGTCGGCCAAGTCGACCGGCAATATCGTCAATGTCGACGCGGGCAATGCCCAGTCGTTCACGCGCTGAGCGGAGACGGGCGATGGAACAAATCATCTCCGCCGACATCGTCGAAAAAGACAACGCCGCGCGCGAGGCCGACCTCAAGCGCGATTACGACTCGCTCGGTGAGCGTCTTGACCGTCGCGGCATCACCATCGACGCTATCAGCGACAAGGTCGAAAAATTCGCCGTGGCGATCCCGTCCTGGGGCGTCGGCACCGGCGGCACCCGCTTTGCCCGCTTTCCCGGCGCCGGCGAGCCGCGCGACATTTTCGACAAGATCGAGGACTGCGCCGTTATCCGGCAGTTGACGCAGGCGACGCCGACCGTCTCGCTGCACATTCCATGGGACAAGGCCGACCCGAACCGGCTGAAGCAGGCCGCCTCCCGCTTCGGCCTCGGCTTCGACGCCATGAATTCGAACACGTTCTCTGACGCTAAGGGCCAGGCGCTTTCCTACAAGTTCGGCTCGCTGTCGCATGCCGATGCCGCAACGCGCCGGCAGGCGGTCGAGCACAATCTCGAATGCATCGAGATTGGCAAGACGCTGGGATCGAAGGCACTGACCGTATGGATCGGCGACGGCTCGAACTTTCCCGGCCAGGTCAATTTCGCCAAGGCGTTCGAACGCTATCTCGACGCGATGAAGGAGATCTACGCCGGACTGCCGGACGACTGGAAGCTGTTCACCGAGCACAAGATGTACGAGCCGGCCTTCTATTCGACGGTCGTGCAGGATTGGGGCACCAACTACATCATCGCCACCGAACTCGGCGACAAGGCGTTCTGCCTGGTCGACCTCGGCCACCACGCGCCCAACGTCAACATCGAGATGATCGTCTCGCGGCTGATCCAGTTCAAGAAACTCGGCGGCTTCCATTTCAACGATTCGAAATATGGCGACGACGATCTCGACGCCGGCTCGATCGATCCTTACCGGCTGTTCCTCGTCTTCAACGAGCTGGTCGATGCCGAGCTTTCCGGTGCCGAAGGTTTTGATCCGGCTCACATGCTCGACCAGAGCCACAACGTCACCGATCCGATCGAAAGCCTGATGCTGTCCGCGGTCGAGGTGCAGCGCGCCTATGTGCAGGCGCTGCTGGTAGATCGCAAGGCACTGGAAGCCTATCAGGACGCCAATGACGCGCTGATGGCGACGCAAACGCTGAAAGCCGCCTATCGCACCGATGTCGAGCCGATCCTCGCCATGGCGCGGCTGAACACGGGCGGCGCCATCGATCCGGTCGCCGCCTACCGGGCGGCCGGCTATCGGGCGAAGGTCGCGGCGGAACGGCCGGCGGTTGCGAGAGGCGGCGGCGGGATCGTTTGATGTCGGCCTGAAACGAAAAACCCGCCAACGGCGGGTCGCGGCGCAAATCAGCACCATCCTTTAATTACTAGCATAATCGCCGGCACAAAGCAAAAACAAGCTTGTTTCCCTTCAGCCTTGGACGCTGTCGAAAGCCGAAGCGACATCCGATCCTCCCCGCAAGGGGGAGATCGGCAGCTTCGCCGACGGCGAATGACAGCATTCCCGAATTTTCACTCACAGCCATAGACTCGCCCGCTCCGACAGGGTCTTCTAGGCGCATCCAACGCCTCGGAGAACGGCCATGCACCCCACCCGCCGCACCCTAATCGCCGTCGGTCTTTCCCTCACTTTCGCCTTTGTGCCGCTGACGGCCATCTTCGCCGCCTCGCCGCAGCCGGCGAAGGGCGAGCACGGCATGGTGGTGACCGCTCAGCATCTGGCATCGCGAGTCGGCGTAGAGGTGCTGAAGAAAGGCGGCAATGCCGTCGATGCGGCGGTTGCCGTCGGCTATGCGCTGGCTGTGGTCTATCCGAACGCCGGCAATATCGGCGGTGGCGGCTTCATGACCATCCGCTTCAAGGACGGCCGCTCGACCTTCCTCGATTTCCGCGAGCGGGCGCCGCTCGCCTCGACGAAGACCATGTATCTCGACAAGGACGGCGAGCCGGTGAAGGGCGCCAGCCTTGACGGCTATCTCGCGGTCGGCGTGCCGGGCTCGGTGGCCGGTTTTGAAACGGCACGGGAAAAATACGGCTCGCTGCCGCGGCAGGACTTGATGGCGCCGGCCATCCGCTATGCCAAGGACGGCTTCGTGCTGGAGCAGGGCGATGTCGCCTCGCTCGAAGGCGGCGCCGAACGGCTGGCCAGCGATTCGGCCGCGGCTGCCATCTTCCTGAAGCCGGACGGCAAGCCTTATGCCATCGGCGAGCGCCTTGTTCAGGCTGATCTCGCCGCGTCGCTCTCAGCGATTTCGGAGCAAGGTCGAGATGCCTTCTACAAAGGACCGATCGCCGACGGCATCGTTAGGGCCAGCGCGGAGAAGGGCGGCATTCTGGCCAAGGCGGATTTCGAGAACTACGCGGTCCGCGAGCTCAAGCCGGTGACCTGCAATTACCGCGGCTATGAGATCACCTCCTCGCCGCCACCGAGCTCGGGCGGCGCCATCATCTGCGAGATCCTCAACGTACTGGAATTCTATCCGCTGTCCTATCTTGGCGCGGGTTCCGCCGAAACCGTCAAAATCATGGTCGAGGCGATGCGCCATGCCTATGTCGATCGCAACTCGGCGCTCGGCGATCCCGACTTCGTCGACAATCCGGTCGAAAAACTGCTCGACAAGAATTATGCGAAGGAAATCCGCGAAAAGATCGATCCGTTCCGGGCCGGGGTGTCGCAGGACTTGATGCCGAAGGGCTTTGGTGAGAGCCAGGAGACGACGCATTATTCGATCGTCGACAATGACGGCAACGCCGTCGCGGTAACCTATACGCTGAACGGTTCGTTCGGCGCCGGCGTCGTCGCCGACGGCACCGGTATCCTGCTCAACAACGAGATGGACGATTTCACCCAGAAACCGGGCGTGCCCAATCTCTACGGCCTCGTACAGGGCGATGCGAATGCGATCGAGCCGAGGAAGACGCCGCTGTCGTCGATGAGCCCGACCATCGTCGCCAAAGACGGCAAGCCGTTCATGGTCATCGGCAGCCCCGGCGGCTCGCGCATCATCACCATCACGCTTGAAGCGATCGTCAATGTCGTCGATCATGGCATGAACATCCAGGAGGCGATCGACGCGCCGCGCATCCACCACCAGTGGCTGCCAGACACGGTCTATATCGAACCGTTCGGCCTGTCGCCCGATACCGAAAAGCTGCTTGCCGGCATGGGCTACCACCTCGATGTCACCGAGGCGACCTGGGGCCAGGCGGCCGGCATCCTGGTCGGCGGCAAGAGCCTGGCCGAGATCGAGAAGGGCGGCGGCGCCCGCTACAACGGCGCTATCGACAGCCGCGCCGCATCCGGCGAGGCGATCGGATATTAAATTTCGTGCGCCCCGGGTCTGTTGAGATTCAGGTCAGGCCGAGCCGGAGTCGAAGACGGGCGCGAAGCGACCCAGACTGCGTGGTTTCCGAGAACCGGAACGGAGCGTACTTTCGGTACGCGAGTACCGGAAGCGCAGGAGACCACCATTCGCAGGCCGGCATCATCTAAGTATCGGCAGACCATCAGATGACCAGCGTTATGGTGGACGCAATCAGCATCACGGCTGCGATGCCGACGAACAAGGCATAGATACGCGGCCGATCGAGCAGAAGCGCATTTCCGGATATCCACGCCGCAGTGGCGCCGCCAAGCGCGTACAGGAAACCGTTGCGATGGCCCAAGGCCAGGGTTGCGGCCATCAAGCCGCCAATGATGAGGGCGCCGAACACGATGATCACGGCGACCGCGTATTTCTCGAAATCGTTGCTGGCCACACCCGGACCCATCACGTTCAACGTCGTCAGGTCGTCCGGGTCGAAGGGGTTGGCCGACCCATATTCGTCTTGACCGACAGGCTCGCGCATCATTCATTCTCCTTGAAGCGGCAACAAATCATCAAGCCTTGCCGAGCGCAACTGCATCGCGCCGCGTTCAATGCGATCGGCACCGTCTTCAACACTTTCTGGCCGCAGCTTGCTACCGGTTTTTTGGATTTATGTCGGATCGTCCTGTCATTCCAGGCGATCTGTCGGATTGGAATCGCAGCCGGGCGTTCCGAGTTGAAAGTCCGCCGCTCTGGAGGCGGCTTCGAACCGCTGCCCCTGACTATCGGGCCTGACGATCGCGCGCAGGCCTCGCCCTCGCAACGGCGTGCTCGACGTTGTCGGTGGCGAAGATTGGTCAGCGGCGAAGTTGGCCGGCGCCACTTTGGGGGGGCGTTGGGGTAGGTTGCCTGATGGGCGCCGGCCAGGCGGAAATCAGGTCCGCCGCAAGGAAATATAACAGGAATTGCGCGGTATTGGCAGTGGTGTGATCGCGGAAGGATGGTTCGCGCTTCCCGGTGCGGTGACCCATTATGGGTCAGTCGCCTGGCACCTGAATTGCACGGTAGGCAATGCTGGGCCAACAGCCCGGAAGTTGTCCCCAAATATGGGGCCTCGCCGCTTCGCAAATGGAGCGGCGGGCCTTTTTGGCACACCGTCGTGAGCGCGGCACCGCCGGAACTCAAAGGCAGCGTTTTGCAACACGCCTGGATTTCTTATGCGGCCGGAGCCGGCGGCAGTTCGAACAGGTTGGCGCCATTCTCCTGGCCTCGCTCGACATAGCCGATTATCCGAAACCATTTTGCGACGTCCGGTCTCTGGAGCCAGCTGCGCGAATGAATGGGGAGGTTGCCGGCGAGCGCCTGGATATGGCGGATGTGCCGCTTGCAGAAGCGAACGGTCGCGGCACTGAAGAAATCCTCCTGTGCGGCGAACAGCGTATCAGCAGCGTCGCTATGCTCGTGCCACGCAATGATCGCCACGGTCTTTTCGCCCTGGACAAGCGCGTGAGCACGGCCTTCTTTCAAGTTCATCATCAGATTGTCGTAGGCGATCTTGCTGTCCTTGCCGGCCGCGGCGTATTCGTCCGATATCCGCTTGGACAGATCACGGAAAAGAGCTTCCAGATCTCCAACCGTTGCTGCGCGTGCTCTCATTTCGCCTCCTAGAGCCCCAGCAGGCAGTTTGCCCTAAGGATAAGAGGATCACCAAGCAAATCAAATCCGTCATCCGCCCGACGCGAGCAAAGACGTTTCGCGGGGCGAAGCCGCCGTGATGTGCTCAGGTCACGTGATTTTGCCGATAGGCGCGGGAAATGCGTCTGGTGCGTGAGTCGCGCAGGTAATCGCCGTCCGCCCGGCCTAGTGGCGATGATAAGCCAGAACTGTACTGCCGCGTGGCGACTTGTGGCGATCAGAAAAGGTGAACCCGGCACCCTCGATTAGAGACTGAAGACGGATGTCGTCTTCGTCGGGAACTCGCGCCACAATGGTTTGTGCGCGGCTGATGATGTCGGTGAAGATGCGATCGGCGTTCTCTTGGCCCAACCCTCTGCGGACATGCTGGTACACAGCGAGAAAAAGAACGATATCGTAACGGTCATTTAGAACAGATTGAAGCTTTCGACTCCCAAGACTCATGGTGTCAAATCGACTTTCTACGTTCGATCCTAGAAAGATAGAACGCGCCACGCGGGTGTGAGGCTTCAGAACGTCAACGCCGTGGATGTAGGCCGGTCTGCGTTTGGCGATTTCATAAGCGACGATGCCCATATTGCAGCCAACATCAAGGATCGTCTTACCGGAGTAGTTTACCCCGCATGAAAATAATCCATCGAGCCGATCGTCCCACGTTCCTGCGCTATATTTCTTGTGCGATTTCCAAAAAGGCACGACTATCCTTCCGTGTCCTGGACCAAGTCGAATTTTATCTGCGCCCTCGTGCATTTTCCGGCAAAGTCCAACGAAACGTCTGTCGGACCGTTAAGCAATTGCCATGGAAAATGGTGCCCAGAGGCGGATTCGAACCACCGACACGCGGATTTTCAGTCCGCTGCTCTACCAACTGAGCTATCTGGGCCTGTTCCGGCACGCGGGCAGTTCTGCACGCCGGATTTCTCGAAAGCGCCGCAGGCGCCCCTTGAAAGCGCGTGGGTTATAGCACGGGAATCCGGCCTGTCCAGCGCTTAAGCGTTGATTTCAAGCGGGAAACGAACAGTTGCCCGATAGGCGGATTCATGGGACGCGGTCGAGGCCCGCAGGCTGCTCTGCACAGCCTCATTTGGCAGGGTCGTTGTCGGGTTCGTCCTCGTCGTCGCGGGCCGGAATGACGTAGGCGCCCTTGAGCCAGCGGTTGAGGTCGATCTCTTTGCAGCGCACCGAGCAGAACGGGTAGGTCTCACGCGCCGACGGCTTTCCGCATTCGGGGCAGGGCCGCTTGGGGCGCAGCGGCGTTACCTTGTCGTCCGAGCTCATGACCGCACCGAACTCATGGCCGAGCTGACTGCCATTTGGCATAAACCTTGAAACCCTCGCCGGTCAGCAGCGCCACCGTCTCATAGAGCGGCAGGCCGACGACGTTGGTGTAGGAGCCGACAAGCTTGACCACGAAAGCGCCGGCCAGCCCCTGGACGGCATAGCCGCCGGCCTTTCCGCGCCATTCTCCCGAGGCGACATAGGCGTCGATCTCGGCGCGCGGCAGCCGCTTGAAACGCACCCTGGTCTCGACCAGCCGCTGGCGCAGCTTGCCCCCCGGCGTGATCAGGCAGATGCCGGAATAGACCCGGTGCGAACGGCCGGAAAGCAGGCCGAGGCAATTGGCGACGTCGTCGAACGTTTCGGCCTTGGGCAGGATGCGCCGGCCGACTGCGACCACCGTGTCGGCGGCCAGCACGAAGCTGGGCACATAGTCCTCTTCCGCCTGCAGCGAGGCCATTGCCTTCTCGGCCTTTTCCTTCGACAGGCGCTTGGCCAGCGAACGCGGATGCTCGGCGCGCAGCGGCGTCTCGTCGACACCGGCCGGCAGCACGCGGTCCGGCTCAATGCCGGCCTGCTGCAACAGTTCGATCCGGCGCGGCGAACCCGAGGCAAGCACGAGCTTCTGCAAAATGCTCATCGCGATCCCGGCCGAACTCTGACGATTTTACTTGAAACGGTACGTGATGCGGCCCTTGGTCAGGTCGTAGGGTGTCATCTCGACCAGGACCTTGTCGCCGGTGAGCACGCGGATGCGGTTCTTGCGCATGCGGCCGGCCGTGTGGGCGATGATTTCGTGTTCGTTTTCGAGCTTCACCCTGAACATCGCGTTGGGCAACAATTCCGTGACGACACCCGGAAACTCGAGGACTTCTTCCTTCGGCATTCGATACCTTTGCTTGGATGGGATTCCCAGCGCCCGGCCGGAATTTGCGCGGAACCTATATGATAATCGTGCGCTTGTGAACACGCTTAATCAGCGCCGTTTTTTGCTTCCGGCTCTAGGAAACGGCGGCCGATTCGCGCCCTTAGCCGTTCGCGCACCTCGCGATAGGCGGCCATGATCTGCTCACGCGTGCCGCTGACGCCAGTCGGGTCCGGCATCGGCCAATATTCGACATCGACGGCAAGCGAGCGGGTAAGCTCGAGCGCGGTGTGATGCGCTTCCGGCGACAGTGTGACGATCAGATCGAAATAGTCGTCCTCGAGATCGTCCAGTGTCCTCGGGTGCCGCTCACCCAGCGAAAGCCCGTCCTCGGCCAGCACGGCGTCGACGAACGGGTCGCGTTCGCCGCCGCGCACCCCGGCCGACGCCACGAAGGTGGTGGCCGGAAGCACCTGGCGCGCCAGCAGTTCGGCCATCGGCGAGCGCACCGCGTTCATGCCGCAGACAAACAGGATCGAGCGGGGCAGGATCGAGCGGGGCAGAGGGGCTGGCAGTTCAGCCTCGCCAGTGCAGCACGCAGACCAGCGTGAACAGCCGGCGCGCCGTGTCGAAATCGATTTCGATCTTGCCGGCCAGCCGGTCCATCAAGGTCTGTGAGCCCTCATTGTGCAGCCCGCGCCGGCCCATGTCGATCGCCTCGATCTGGCTGGGGGTCGAGGTGCGGATGGCGTCGTAATAGCTTTCGCAGATCATGTAATAGTCCTTGACGATGCGCCTGAGCGGCGTCAGCGACAGGATGTGGGTGACCACGGCAGCGCCGTCCTCGCGCGTCACTGCGAAGACCAGGCGGGATTCGGCCAGCGACAGTTTTAGCCGATAAGGCCCGGCGCCGTCGTCATTGACCGGCTGGAAGCTGTTTTCCTCGATCAGGTCGAAGATCGCCACCGCCCGCTCATGCTCGACATCGGGCGTCGAACGGCCGATCGATTCATCGAGTTCGACATCGATCAGCTTGGCATAGGTTCGATCGTAGTCCGACATGTCAGTCTACATGTTCAGCCGGATGGCGACGGAGCGTCCATGCGCGTCGAGGCCTTCCGCCTTGGCCAGCGCGATGGCCGCCGGTGCCAGCGCCCGCAACTGCTCCGGCCCGAGCTTCAGGATCGAGGTGCGCTTGATGAAATCGAGCACCGAAAGACCGGACGAGAAGCGCGCCGAGCGCGCCGTCGGCAGCACGTGGTTGGAGCCGCCGACATAGTCGCCGATGGCTTCCGGCGTGTGACGGCCGAGAAAGACGGCACCGGCATTGCGCATCCGCGCCAGGAAGGCTTCCGGCTCGTCGATGGCAAGCTCGACATGTTCGGCCGCGATGCGGTCGACCAGCGGCAGTGCTGCCTCGATTTGGGGAACAAGGATGACGGCGCCGAAGTCGCGCCAGCTCGCCGCCGCCGTCTCCCCGCGCGGCAGGCTCTGCAACTGGCGTTCGACCGCCTGTCCGACCGCCGCGCCGAAGACGGGATCGTCGGTGATCAGGATCGACTGCGCCGACACGTCATGCTCGGCCTGGGCAAGCAGGTCGGCGGCGATCCAGTCCGGATCGTTGCTGCCGTCTGCCACGACAAGCACTTCCGAAGGCCCGGCGATCATGTCGATGCCGACCGTGCCGAACACCTGGCGCTTGGCCGCGGCGACATAGGCATTGCCGGGGCCGACGATCTTGGCGACCGGCTTTATCGTCTCGGTGCCATAGGCCAGTGCCGCGACCGCCTGCGCGCCGCCGACGCGGTAGATTTCGGATATGCCGGTCAGATCCGCCGCCACGAGCACCAGCGGATTGATGATGCCGTAGGGCGCCGGCACCGCCATGACGATACGCTCGACGCCGGCGACCTTGGCCGGCACGGCGCTCATCAGCACCGAGCTTGGATAGCTCGCCGTGCCGCCCGGCACATAGAGCCCGACCGCCTCGATCGCCGTCCAGCGCGAGCCGAGCTCGACGCCGGCAGCGTCCGTGTAGCGGTCGTCCTTCGGCCGCTGCCGCTCGTGATGGGAACGGATCCGGTCACGGGCGAATTTAAGCGCCTCGATCGTCTGCGGGTCGGCCGCATCATAGGCCTTGGCGATGTCGTCTTGCGACACGGCCATGCCGAGGCCTTTCAGATCGGCCTGTTCGAATTTCTGCGTATACTCGATGAGCGCCGCGTTGCCCTCGGCGCGCACCCGCGCGATGATCGCGCGCACCACGGCGTCGACGTCCGCCGAGACCTCCCGCTTGGTCAAAAGGAACGCGGCAAAACGCTGCTCGAAATCGGCATCGGACAGACGAAGGGTGATGGCCATCTTGTGTACTCAGGCTCTGTGGAAGGGGCGCGACGTCGCTTCCCAGGCGCCGCCGATGTCAGCGAGCCGCGCCTCGATGCACTCGACATCGAGCATGATCGCGCCGCCGCCTGAAAAGATCAGCTCGACAATGCCGGCCGGCTTGTCGAGGGCGACGAAGCTGATCGCCAGCAGCGACAGCACCTCGTCCGGCTTGTCGCGGGCAATGCCGCTGGTTTTGGCGCCCAGCACACGGTCGAAATGCAGCACGCTTTGCCGCCGCTCATTGTGCTGGCGGAACAGGCCCGTTTTCGCCTCCCAGACGAAGCGGTTCATCGTCATCACGAAGCGCTTGGCCGCCGGCATATATTCGAGGTCGCCGACCTTCAGCACGGCGTCCTGGACATGGGCCGAAACGATGCTCAGATCCTGATCGTCGAGCGCGACAAGCTTGAGAGCGTTCATGCGGATTTGCACCTGAAAGTTGACGGTTCGACCTTCTGTTAGAGCATGATCCCAAAAAGTGGAAACCGGTTTTTGGAAAAGGTCCTGCTCGGCAGGAATCTGGAGCCTGATCTCGGTTGAATCGAGATCAGATTCCAGCCGGTCTTTCCGGCTCGTGCAACCGCGCCGCAAAGCCTTGCCAAATCGTCTAAGCCGAAATCCGCTCGATCACCGCGCCGCAGCCGGACAGCTTTTCTTCCAGCCGCTCGAAGCCGCGGTCGAGATGGTAGACCCGGTTGACCGTGGTCTCGCCTTCGGCCGCCAGGCCGGCGATGACCAGCGACACCGAAGCGCGAAGATCGGTCGCCATGACCGGCGCGCCCTTCAGCTTCGAAACGCCGTCGACGATCGCCGTCTGGCCGGACAGTGTTATGTGGGCGCCGAGCCGGGCAAGCTCCTGCACGTGCATGAAGCGGTTTTCGAAGATCGTCTCAGTGATGCGCGACTTGCCCTTGGCCATCGTCATCAGGCCCATGAACTGCGCCTGCAGGTCGGTCGGGAACGCCGGGAAGGGCGCTGTCGTCACGTCGACCGGCGCAATGCCGGCGCCGTTGCGCCTGACGCGGATGCCGGAATTGGTCTGCGTGATCTCGGCGCCGGTCTGGGAAATCACGTCGAGCGCGGTCTGCAACAGGTCAGCCCGCGCGCCTTCGAGCATGACGTCGCCGCCGGTCATGGCGACGGCCATCGCATAGGTGCCGGTCTCGATGCGGTCGGGTATCACCCGGACGCGCGCGCCCGACAGCGCTTCGACGCCGTCGATGGTGATGGTCTCGGTGCCGGCGCCATAAATCTTGGCGCCCATGGCGTTGAGGCATTCGGCGAGGTTGACGATCTCGGGCTCGCGGGCGGCGTTTTCGAGCACCGTCTCGCCATTGGCCAGCGACGCCGCCATGACAAGCACATGGGTGGCGCCGACCGACACTTTCGGGAAGACGTAGCGGTTGCCGACAAGACGGCCGTTCCTGGTCTTGGCGATGACGTAACCTGTATCGACGTCGATATCGGCGCCGAGCACCTGAAGGCCTTCCAGGAAAAGATCGACCGGGCGCGTGCCGATGGCGCAGCCGCCGGGCAGCGACACCTTGGCCTCGCCCATGCGGGCAAGCAGCGGGCCGATCACCCAGAAGGAGGCGCGCATCTTCGACACCAGCTCGTAAGGTGCGGTGGTGTCGACGATGTTGCGGGCAGAGAGATTGATGGTGCGCGAATAGCCCTCCTGCTGTTTTTCGCGGCGGCCATTGACCGAATAGTCAACGCCATGATTGCCGAGGATGCGGATAAGCTGCTCGACATCGGCCAGATGCGGCACGTTTTCCAGGGTCAGCGTGTCGTCGGTCAAAAGCGAGGCGATCATCAGCGGCAGCGCGGCGTTCTTCGCGCCCGAGATCGGGATGCTTCCGGCAAGCTTGTTGCCGCCGACAATTCTGATGCGATCCATGGAAGAGCGTCCCCTCGGCCGAGAGGCCGGTTTTCAATCGGTTGAGTCTGTTGTGGCCGGTCTAGACCATTGGCCGACTTGGTTCAAGAAACAGGATTCCCGCACCCTGGACCCGGCCTGTTGATATAGGTCAATCCGTTTGCGTTTTCCTTAAGGTGCCGAGCCCTTCCGGCCGCTGGTCCGCCTCGCCGGTGCGCCGCTTGTCGGCGTCGCCGGTGCGCCGCGAGCGCGACTGCGCCTTGCGCTTCTGCAGATTGGCGCGCAGTTGCTCGGCGAGCCGGCTCTTGCGGTCGGCCTTTTTCGGTTGGCTGTCCTTTTTCGACGGACCGCCCTTGTCAGGTGGGATTGTCTTGTCGTTCATGGTTCCGTCCCGGCGAGCCTGTTATGAAGGGATACCCAACATTGTGGCGCTGCCATGTCCGGAAAAGCCGTCGGAGCGGGCTTTCACAGATGGCTTGCGCTTGGCCTTGCGCTTGCCGGTTCGATATGGCAGAAGCCCCGCCATCAGCGGCTGCGGTAGCTCAGTGGTAGAGCACTCCCTTGGTAAGGGAGAGGTCGAGAGTTCAATCCTCTCTCGCAGCACCATCTCATCCCGTTGAAATCATTGAAGCCATTGACACGCAACGGCTTCTGTCCATTCTGACGTTACAAATGCCGTAACAAATTGGATGGAAATTGATGACAGGCCGCGTTCGCAACCTCTTGAATCGAGACGGCCGCTATTTTGCACGGCTAGCGTAAGAGATTTTAGGGCGGCCCCCGGGGTCATAGCTTGTGCTGAACCGCCTGAGACTTTCGGCCGAAACGCTGCGCCGGTATTGGCGCGGAGAGACTCGATAGATCTTCCTAAACGCCCTGCAAAATACCGATGGTGAGGTAAATCCGCATGCGAGCGCGATTTCCTTGACACTCATGCTACTATAAAAGAGATACTCGCGGGCGTGGTCCATTCGGAGGTGAATGTAATAATCAGAAGGTAGAGTGTTCAAATCTTGTTTGAACAAACTTTCCAACTTTCTCTGAGTTATTCCGAATCGTGCTGAAATCTTGTCGATCTTCTGGGGGCTTTCGATATTCTCGCTCATGAACGAACATATCCTCTTCAGCAGCACCGAATCCTTCGTGACGGCGTTTGGTTCGTCCGGCAACTGCCGCTCGGCGCCACCACGATGAGGATGATGCACCAATCCATTCGCCACCTTTTCCATCAGTGCACGGCCATGCGCGGTCGAAATGAGCGTCAGCATGAGGTCCAGGGTAGAACTGCCGCCGGCGCACGTCAGACGCCGCTCATCGATTTGATAGATCCGATCAGTGAGGCTCACTGCCGGATAATGCTCGCGTAGGGTCGGTGCGATCTCCCAGTGGACCGCCGCATCATGGCCGTCGAGCAGGCCTGCCGCCGCCAGCAGGAAAATGCCTGAATCAAATGCCCCGAGCTTTGTGCCGTGCCGGTCGATATGGCGCAGCCAGTTCAAAATGCCCTGGGAGCAATGATCAAGTGGGTGGTTGCCCGCTACGGCAAAGCACATCGACAGCTTTGGGCAATCGGCAATGCTGTGGTCGACGGCCAGTGTCATTCCATTGGTCGCAGTAACCGGGCCGCCATCGGCGGAGACGAGGTGCCATTCATAGAGGCGCTGCTCGCTGTTGTGATTGGCAACACGCAGGGCCTCGATTGCCGGAAACAGCCCGTAGAAAGGGAAGTCGGGCACAATCAGGAAACCGAATCTCTCGCTCATCCCACGGTCCTTCACGTCGTCGTCGAACCTGCCCGGAACTTTGACGGCAAAACGCATTTTTCAGCGATAATCAGCCTAGCTCGCAAAAAATGTCAACAATTGCGCAAGGAATGCACATTCGGGATAACTGCTTTGCGGTAGGGTTCCCGTAGATACCTCTATGGAAACCAAAATGCTGAACTCATCCAGATATACTGTGCTCAAAAGCCGCCTTGAAGGTTGCTACATAACTATTCCTACCATGTTCTCGGATCCAGAACTCGACACTGATCTCAACGCAACTAGAAAAGTTGTTAGATCAATGCTTGACCGCGGCATGGATGGAAAGCACGGAACATTGCTGGCAGGCGGTGCGGCCGGAGATTTCTCGACCGTTACTTTCGATGAAAGACTGCGCCTGATCGACGCAGTTCTCGAAGAGGCTAATGGAGCCATGCCGGTCGCAGTCGGCGGTCAAAGCACATCAACGCGTGAGGTGGTGGCACTCGCAAAGGCGGCAAGCAAGGCAGGCGCCGACTTCCTTCAGATCTCCTGCCCATTCTACTTCGGCCATACCGAAGCGGATTTCTTCGAGCATGTCGCCGCGGTCGCGGACGCCTCCGATATCGGGCTGATCATCTACAACACGTTCTGGACAAGCAGCAATCTGTCTAACGAGCTGATCGACCGAGTGTCCGCGATTCCAAGCGTAGTCGGGCTGAAATGGGCAACGGCGCGCACCGACAGCATGGAATTCGAAGAGGTGGTCGCAAAGTTCTCTGACAGATTCTGCATCATCGACAATCAGCTGAAATTCGTCATCAGCCATATGCTCGGCGCAAGAGCCTATGAGGTGCATACATGCAATTACTGGCCCGAATGGGGCACTCAACTTGTCGATGACCTGAACGCCGGAAAATACGAGCAGGTTCAACGCTCGCTCGTCACGAATGTCTTGCCATTCTACCAGCTGTGGAGGGAAATCGAGAGCGAGTTCACTAGCGGCGACGGCTATCTGGACAAGCTCTGCATGGAACTGGTGGGAATGCCGTCTAGTCGGTGCCGTCCGCCAACCAGAGACATTCGCGAAAAATATCGGGAAAAGGCGCGCACGATGCTGATCAACAGCGGCACGCCGGGTGTCGCGGCTTTGTAGGCGACGGTCGCGGAACGCTGAAAAAAACACGCTGCACAATAGGGAGATTAGGTGATGCAAGAGAAACCGGAATTTCTGAACAGCCAGCTTTCGGGCGCAACGATCAGCCGGCGTCATTTCCTGATGGGCGCGACAGCGCTCGGCCTCGCGAGTCAGGCATTGTCGTTCTCAGGGCGAGCCGTGGCCGCGACTGCGAAGAGGGGCGGCCGGCTTCGTTTGGGCTGCACCGGCGGCGCGACGAGCGACACGCTTGATCCCGCGCTCATCCTCGACATCTACATGAACCAGGTCAGCTTTGGACAATTGAGGAATTGCCTCACCGAAATCGCGGCGGACGGGAGCCTCAGCGCCGAACTCGCCGAAAGCTGGGAGCCCTCGCCCGACGCCAAGGTCTGGACGTTGAAACTGAGGAAGGGAGTCGAATTCCACAATGGCAAATCGTTGACCGCCCAAGATGTGATCGCATCGTTGAACCATCATCGCGGCAAGGATACGAAATCGGCGGCCAAGGATATCGTCAAGCCGATCGTCGACATGAAGGCCGATGGCGACGGCGTGGTCGTAGTGACCCTTGCGGAGGGCAATGCCGACTTCGCCTATCTGCTGAGCGATGCGCGCCTCGGGGTTTGCCCAGCGACACCCGAAGGGGGCATCGACTGGAAATCCGGCATAGGCACCGGCGGATATGTTCTGGAATCCTTCGATCCCGGTGTGCGCACGGTCACCAAGCGCAACCCGAATTACTGGAAGGAGGGACGGGCGCACTTCGACGCAGTCGAGACGCTATTCATTGCCGACGTAGTGGCCAGGACCAATGCGCTGAGGTCCGGCGAAATCGACGCCATGAACAAGGTCGATCTCAAAACCGTCAGCCTGCTCAAACGTGCGCCTGGCGTGGTCGTTTTTGCCGGCGAAAGCAGTCAGCACGTGTCGTTGCCGATGCACGCGAATACGGCGCCGTTCGACAACAATGATGTGCGCCTGGCGTTGAAGTATGCGATCGACCGTGAGAAATGGCTGAGCGCGATCATGAAGGGTTACGGCAAGATAGCCAACGACTTTCCGATCGGTCCGGCCAACAGATACTACGCGACTGCCGACGAGATTCCGCAACGCACTTATGACATCGACAAGGCGAAATTCCACCTCAAGAAAGCGGGCCACGACAGTCTCAACGTCCAGCTTCACGTCGCCGAAACGGCGTTCGCCGGAGCGACCGACGGTGCCCAGCTCTACCAGGAAGAGGCCAGGGCTGCCGGAATCAATATCGAAGTCGTCCGCGAACCCGAGGATGGCTATTGGTCCAACGTCTGGCTCAAAAAGCCTTGGTGCGCCAGCTTCTGGGCCGGACGTCCAACCGAGGACTGGATGTTCACACAGGTGTATTCCGCCGGCGCGTCTTGGAACGAGTCGATGTGGGACAATGAGCGTTTCAACAAGCTGCTGGTCAGCGCACGCTCGGAACTCGACGAGACGAAACGGCGGGACATGTATATCGAGATGCAGCGTATCCTGCACGATGAGGGCAGCACGGTGATCCCGCTCTTCGGGTCCTATGTCCAGGCTGTGAGCGACAAGATCCAGCTCCCGGAGGTTATAGGCAACAATCTGGAGTTTGATGGCGGCAAATGCGCCGAAAGGTGGTCCTTCGCCTAGGGACCGGAACGCGGAAGCAAGCGACGCCGAATGTCGGCGTCGCTCCCACCTCGTCCCATAGGACAGGCTCTGCAAGCTGCTTGCAATGATGACGGCTCAGTTTGGCTGTTCAGCGAATAATACCGGAGACCCCAAGGAACATGATAGTTCCACGCAAGAGCCGCAACAGCATTGTGGCGAGAAACGAGTTCGCCTATCAGGCGCACCCGCATATCGTGATCGCGCCCGACGGAACCTGGCTGGTCGTCTTCAACAACACCGTGCGAGGTGAGCACACACTGCATCCACCGCATGATCCGCGTTATCGCAACATGCTGACGCGATCGTTCGATCGGGGCGCTACTTGGGAACCGGCCGAGGTGGTGCCAGGCTATGAGTGGTCCGGCGTCGAGTGTGCCGGCCTTACCGTGCTTTCCTCTGGCGAAATCATGCTGAACCAGTGGCAATTCGAGTGGATTCCGCTCGGTCGAGCGCTCAGTGCGCAGAACCAGAACAGATACGACCTGCCGGAGGCATTCGCATCTGAGATGACGGATTCGGGCGAGCTCGAAACGGGGCCGAAAATCGCTGGCCGCGCTAGGAAGTTCGCGCCTTGGGCACGGGGAAAAGGCCGGACGGTCGTGCACTTCTCCGAAGATTGCGGCGCGAGTTGGGGACAAACCCGCCAGATCGAAACGGCACCCTATTCGGGGGGCTATGGTCTGCGCGGCGCGGTCGAACTGAAGAACGGCCGACTCATCATGCCCTTGAACGACATCCCGGACTACCAGCGGATCTTCGTCGTCATCTCCGACGACCGGGGGCGGAGTTGGGGCAAACCGATATTTGCAGCCTGGTCGGCCGATCATCTGTTCACCGAGCCGGACCTCGTCGAGACCGATAATGGCAGGCTGCTGCTTGTCTTTCGAGACGACCGGACCGGACATTTGTTCTCGGCGATATCCGAGGACGGCGGCCTCCATTGGAGCGAGGCGGTCCAAACTCCGATCGCGGGCTACCCGCCCCACCTTATCAAAACTTCCGACGGGCGGGTTTTGTGCACCTACGGACATCGCAAACCCGACTACAGCATTCGCGGCGTGTTTTCGCATGATGGCGGCGGCAGCTGGGATGTCGAGAACGCCGTCTGCATTCGCGGCGGGCTGCCCAACAAGGATCTCGGCTATCCCGGCACCATCAGCACCGGACCCGGAGACTTCTTCACCGTGTATTATTGCCAAGACGAGTGCGGCATCACGGGGATCGAGGCGACGAACTGGTCGCCGGTATAGGAAGACGCGATGGGAAAAATCACAAGGATCATCCTTCAGCGAATCGGCTTTGGCGTCATCACCCTGTTCGTGGTTTCGGTGATCGTTTTCTCGGCCGTCGAACTGCTACCGGGAGATGTTGCGCAGCAGGTCCTGGGCCAATCGGCGACGCCCGAGACGGTTGCGGCGTTCCGCAAAGAACTTGGTCTCGATCAGCCGCCTTTCAAGCGGTATTTCACCTGGATCGGTGGTATCGCAACCGGCGATTTCGGAAGATCACTCGCCAGCGGGCGCGAAATCTCGGAGCTTATGGGCGTCCGGCTGGGCAATACACTTCTGCTCGCCGCGTTGGCTGCGCTCTTTGCTGTTCCGCTGGCGATATTCCTTGGTGTGACAGCAGCGATCTATCGGAATTCCCTTTTCGACCGGATCGTCAACATTGTCACCCTGTCTTCGATCTCGGTGCCGGAGTTCCTAGTCGCCTACATTCTGCTGTTGATATTCGCGGTTAATGCAGGGATATTTCCTTCACTGTCCAACATCGCGCCTGGGGCAGGATTCTATGAGAGGCTCGACAAGATGCTTCTCCCCGCGCTGACGCTGACCTTCGTGGTCGTCGCGCACATGATGCGCATGACGCGAGCCTCGATCGTCAACTTGCTGGCAAGCCCTTACATCGAGATGGCGCGGCTGAAGGGAATGCCGCGCTCGCGCATTATCGCCCGTCACGCGCTGCCGAACGCGCTCGCGCCGATCATCAACGTGGTAGCTCTCAACCTTGCGTATCTGGTCGTCGGCGTTGTGGTCGTGGAGGTGGTATTCGTCTATCCCGGGCTTGGGCAACTGCTGGTCGACTCAGTCTCCAAGCGCGACATTCCAGTCGTCCAGGCGGCAAGCCTCAGCTTCGCGTCCATCTACATTGTTCTCAATCTCATCGCTGACATTTTGTCGATCCTGACCAGCCCGCGACTGATGCATGCGAGGTAACGAGTCCGATGGCTGCCGCATGGAGACTGCTGAAATCTGCCCCACCGACCGCCTGTTTCGGAATGGCCGTGATTGCAATTTACATCTTCGTCGCCATCGCGGCGCCGGCCATTGCCCCGTTTGGGGAGACGGAGGTGGTGGGAGGGGAATATGAACCGTGGAGCTGGGTCTATCTGTTAGGCACTGACAGCCTGGGACGGGACATGTTCAGCCGTCTCGTCTTCGGCGCGCGCAACACGATCGGCATCGCCGCCCTGGCTACCGCTCTGGCGTTTCTTCTCGGGGCGACCGTGGGTTTCCTATCGGCCACGCTCGGCGGCTGGGCCGACCAGCTGCTGAGCCGATTTGTTGATATTCTGATGGCCATCCCCTCACTCATTTTCGCGCTGCTCATTCTCACCATCGTCGGCACGTCGATCCCGGCGCTCGTGGCCGTGATCGCGATACTGGACTCAACGCGCATCTTCCGGGTGGCGCGCGCAGTTGCCATGAACATCGTTGTCATGGATTACGTCATGGCCGCCCGATTGAGGGGCGAGGGCATGTGGTGGCTGATCACCCGTGAGATCGTGCCGAACGCCACCGCGCCGCTGCTGGCCGAGCTTGGCCTGAGGTTCTGCTTCGTGTTCCTGTTCATATCGGCGCTGTCCTTCCTCGGACTTGGCATCCAGCCGCCGACAGCCGATTGGGGTTCCATGGTGCGGGAAAACGCGACGCTAATCTCGTTCGGCGACTTCACGCCCTTGTTTGCGGCGGCCGCGATCGCCCTTTTGACAGTGGGCGTCAATTTTGTCGTTGACTGGATGCTGCATGTGACGAGCGGATTGAAGGAATGATCCCCGAACGCGAGAGCAGGGTGGCGAACGTGCCTCTCCTGAAGGTCCGCGGCCTGCGCATCGAAGCCAAGGCCGACGAGACCTGGAAGGAAATCGTCCATGGGATCGGCTTCGACCTGCGGCGCGGCGAGGTGCTGGGGTTGATCGGGGAGTCGGGCGCCGGGAAATCGACGGTCGGGCTGGCAGCAATGGGCTACGCGCGAGACGGGTGCCGCATCTCCGGCGGGACTGTCGAATTCCGGGGTCAGGATCTCGTCAGGGCGTCCGAAGAGGATAACCGCCGGCTACGCGGCTCGCGCATTGCCTATGTGGCGCAGTCAGCGGCGGCAAGTTTTAACCCCGCGCATAGATTGATCGATCAATACTGCGAAGTTCCCGTCGTGCACGGCGTGAAGCGCCGTGCTGAAGCTCAAAAAGACGCGGTGGAAATCTATCGCCGGCTGCAGCTTCCCAACCCGGAGGAGATCGGGTTCCGTTACCCCCACCAGGTCTCGGGCGGCCAGCTTCAACGCGCGATGACCGCCATGGCGATGGCCTGCCGGCCAGACCTCATCATATTCGATGAACCGACGACCGCGCTGGACGTCACCACGCAGATTGAGGTTCTTGCCGCGATGCGCAATGCGGTCAGGCAGTTCGGCACGGCGGCGATCTATATCAGCCACGATCTCGCCGTCGTCGCGCAAATGGCCGACCGCATCATGGTGCTGCGTTACGGCGATGTTGTGGAGGAGGCAGACACCCGCACGATGATGTCCGAGCCGAAGCAGGCTTACACGAGAGCGCTTTGGGCGGTCCGTAGCTTCAGGACCGAGCCGAAGCCGACTGTGGCATTCTCAGAGATACCGATCATCCGGGTCGACAACATCACTGCAGCCTATGGCAGCGCGACCGTGCTGAAGAATGTCTCGTTCGACATTCACGTTAGCCGAACCGTGGCCATCGTCGGCGAGTCCGGATCCGGCAAGTCGACGCTCGCGCGGGTGATAACCGGCCTGTTGCCTCCACTGGCAGGCTCAAGCGAGTTCAAGGGGGCCGTCTTGCCGCCCGACTTTCGTGACCGCAGTCGTGACCAGTTGCGGCGTGTGCAGCTGATCTCGCAGATGCCGGACACGGCCCTCAATCCGCGCCAGAAGGTGCGAGATGTCCTCGGTAGACCGCTCGAATTCTATCTCGGCCTGCGCGGTGCAGAACGAGAAGCGCGCATCCGTGCGCTTCTGAACAAAATCGAGCTCGATCCGGACGAATTCATCAACCGCCTGCCCGGCGAGCTCTCGGGCGGGCAAAAGCAACGTGTCTGTATCGCGCGGGCTCTTGCCGCCGAACCCGATTTCATCATCTGTGACGAGGTGACTTCTGCGCTCGACCAGATTGTTGCGGAAGGCATTCTGAGGCTGCTGATCCAACTGCAGGACGAGTTCGGCCTCGCCTACATGTTCATCACCCACGATCTGGCGACGGTTCGTGCGATCGCGGATGACGTGGTTGTCATGCATCGCGGTGAAGCGGTCAGGCAAGGCGATAAGGAGCAGGTCCTGCGGCCTCCCTACGATCCCTACACTGAATTGCTTCTCTCGTCTGTTCCGGAGATGGACCCGGATTGGTTGACGACAGTTATCGACCGGAGAACTGCTTCTTCGATGGGAACAGGCCGACCATCCTAGCCACAGTTGTGCCGATTTGGAGACCCTGAATCATTGATTGTATGCTGCCTTGCCGCGTGCAAGGCGCCCTCGTTTCCCGACCAATTCGGGACGATCGAACAGCCATCACGGCCAGATCCAGGACATCGCTCGCGTGGCCAAGGTGTCGGGGCATGACAACCACCACATCGGCCGGACATCAGCAGCTTGCCCAATACTGGTAGCTAAAGCACCCTGTCCAGACGATGCAGCCCGCAGGAAAGACCCTCGGCCAGAACACCGTGCCACACACGAGGTGCGCCATAGGTGCGGTCGCTGCTCTTGAAGCTTCGGTCGATCCGGGAAACGTGTATCTCGTCATGCCGGGAACGCGCGCTGGGGCTGCGGTTGAGCTACGCATGGAAGCCCGAGCGGGACACATCCAAGGCACTGCACAGCCATGCCACCGGCCAGATGCCCCGGTGCCTCGCGAGGGAAGCGGCTCCCGGTCACATGGAGTCGGGCGGGACAAGAAAACAATTCTCGTGCTCTTCGGTCGGATGGAGGCAAATATGATAGCCGCCATCCTGCGACGAAAGCTCATCACCATATGGAATGAAGTATCGCTGTTGCCGCGTGATCTTTCGATGATCCCCAGGCCTCAGAACCACGACCCAACCACCTGGACGAACATGAACCGCCTGGTCTGGGATTCGCTGACACTCGCCATTTTCCGCGTCGCCGTGACAGCAGGCCGGCGGATAGCTCCAACCCGACGGGGCATCGTGTGCGCTCGAGAGAACCGAACCGTGTAACCACGAAAGGGCTGCAAGGATGGCTCCGGCAGTAGATCGGCGCTGCGCCATCCCTATTCCCGAATTTAGCCTTGTCCACATACTGCGGGTTATTTTTACCTCTTTACATTAGACTTAGCTAAACAAAAGAAGCCGTCCGCGAGCGAGCGGAAGCTCACTCCTCATCCCAGAAATCCTGCAGCGAGGCATGCCGCAGGTCTTCCTCGCCGCCGAGATGTTTGACGCGGCCGATCAGCCCCGGCCTGACCCATTGGGTCGCCGACCGCTTCATGCCCTTGGGCGCCGGGCCGGCATGTTCCTGGACCCGCGTCCACAGCCGCTCTCGGATCGCCCGGTTCGAATTGATGAATGCGGAGCCGACATATTTGCGCGTGCCGATCTCGCCCATGAGAGCGAATGCCGGCTTGCCCGCCTCGCGCTCGACGCCGAGCAGCTCGAACTCGCCGACGGCATAGCATTTCGTCTTCAGCCAACTGGTCGAGGGGCCGCTGCGATACTTGCTGTCCCGGCGCTTGGACACCATACTCTCAAGGCCGGCCTCGTCGACCAGGTGATAGATCGCCTTGGTCGCCTGGAAGATCCTGGCTAACTGGATGCGGATGTCGGGCGGGATGATGCCGGCGATGATCTCGCGGCGCTCCTTCAGCGCCATGTAACACAGCTCATGGCCGTTGAGATGCAAGAGATCGAAAGCGACGAAATAGAGGTCGTGCTGGCGCCGCGTGATCGCCTTGCGCAGCTCCGCGAAGTCCGACAGTCCGGCCATTGAGAACGGTTATCATCCTAGGCGTTCCCAGACTTCGGCACAGACTGGCCATGCGCGTTTTTCCCAACTAGTGGCGGGTCATTCTGATGGGCGTCACAATGTTACAAAATGCCATATAAGCCATTGATTTTACTACATAGAGTTCAATCCTCTTGCAGCAGGACTTGCTCGGAGTCACGGCCGCATCGATCAGATCAAAGGTGAAGACTCGCCGCCAAAGAGGAAGCTGCGAAAGCACTCGCCGAATGGTCCAAGAATGTAATACCCGGAGCCGACCGGCAGGAACTAGCAATCACTGTGCGAAACGAGCGCGGCGAGCCCTGCTTGAGAACCCAGCTCGTGTTCGAAGCGCAC
Organism: Mesorhizobium sp. BHbdii; assembly: GCF_053848045.1. NCBI lineage: Bacteria > Pseudomonadati > Pseudomonadota > Alphaproteobacteria > Hyphomicrobiales > Phyllobacteriaceae > Mesorhizobium > Mesorhizobium sp. BHbdii. Next base: position 298,601 of record NZ_JBSPKX010000004.1, read on the forward strand.
CCGCTCGGCAATGGCTGTTAGAAACACTTGGCCTGAGAGGGAAGCGAAAACCCGCCGCACCTTGAGAGACAGTTTCACTTTGGAGCGGCCGATTTCGCTCGCGCCGTTATGACCGAACCGTAATCTCGACGGGCAAAGGGGAGCGCTGGTTTTGCAGCGAGGCCGAAGCCCGATCGGCGGGATGGCGAAATCGCGACAGTGACGTCCGCCTTGCTCTTGTGCCGCAGTTCTTGCGCGGTTCTGGTTCCCTTGCCGCCCGGGCATATGAAATGATAAATGATGCCGCCAAGGCGTCAATCCCAGTGACTGCTTTCGCAGAGCAAAGCGAACAGTTCCATTCTCGGGCTGTCCGCTGCTGGAGCGGCGATTACTCAAATTCGCGTGGCTTAAGGACCAGGCGGGTGCTCCCTTTCCGGACATTTATGCAGCGGTCGATATAGCCACGAAGTTTGAGAAGATCGACCGGCACTGTGGATACATAGTGCTCTATCAGCAATCTTCAGGGGGAGCTTTCCAGTTATGCGCGCCGAAGCGCTTTCATCGACAACGCTACAGCAAAGAAAATTGAGACAACCCAGTCGAAATTTGAACTGGACAGCGCATGGGCCGAATCGTCGCGTAACTGTCCCAACTTCCCAACGGCCAATCCTTGAACGTCAGACGAGCTGCTTCTTGTAAGGCCCACACACCAAACTGACCCACTACCCGAACTTGCAATTGATTGACGATGTCAGATAGCGACCAGCCGAAACCGGATTCCTTCATCATGTTTCCGTTTGATCTTGTGCTGCAACACATGCGTATCCATCATCCAGGTTGCCCCAAGAAGACATGTCTTACGATAGCTGCACGGGTCAGCGCCAGAGATTGGAAAGGACTAAAACTGGGCGCGGCAGTCGGTATGGAGTTGCAGAAATATGTCCGGCATTCTTTTACCGACTACGACGAGCTACTCCGCTCAAAAATGATGACGCGCGAGGAAGCGCGGGCCTTCGTTGCCAAACAGATGGAAGAGATTCTTCGCTCGTGGTGCAAACCTGGCATCAAACTTCGCTTGGCACGACTTACGGGCAGCGATACCTGAATTCAGCAATTTTGCACCAGTCCACGGAGCGCAGACCGACGCAGGTGTTGCTCAGTTCGGTTCGCAAACTGATCGAGCCAATCGAAAAGAATAGCCATCTACTCAGTCAGAATCAGTCGACTCGCTGAACTGATTTATGTTCTGTCGATGGCAGGCACGTCATCACGGCATGCCACCAGAGAAACGGCTGAATGAGAAGCGGCGCCGCATGCGTGAGCGAGAAGACTGACCGACGAACTAAGCACAGCGATTGGCCTAATGCCCGGTTCCGGGTGCGACTCGGCGATCGATCTGCTGTTCGCACCGTCGTAGGTGCGCCAAAAGGCCGAAAAGCTCTTCGTTGGATTTAGTCGTCCCAAAGGTTGCAGCACGGCGTTCGAACCGTGCTGCCTTCAATGAAAGTCAGCTCAGCCGGCGGGCTTATAAACGCCAGCAGCCTTGTTGGCAGCCGCAAGGACCGCCTTCATGTCGAGTTCTTCAAGGACAACCATGTCGCTCAGCGAGCCGCTTGCCCGCACCGCAAGCGCCAGGCCCATTCCAGCGGTCTGGTTCGGCACCTCTCCGTTTACGACGACATCATAAAGACCGCGAGTAAACATCAAGCTGGCCATCTTGCCGCCTACGCTTTCAAAAACCGCCTTGACTGCAGCTTCCCGGTCTGAACCTTGCATCAATCCTTTAGCTGCATGGGGCGCATAATTTGCTAATATAGTCACTTTCATGGGTATTCCTCCATGTTCTACTGCTCGTGTCTGGCCAAGCTATTTGACGGGGCACGGAGGCATTTTCTTTTCCGTTTTCAATCAGAGTCGGCCCTTGGGCCGCCCGGCAGCTTAGGAATCACCGAGCCATAACCAGAGAAGCCTTCGGGTCGGCAAGAATATGCGCCGTTGCTAATGTAATAACAATCCCAACCCGACACCGGGCTAAAAGCCTTTTTTGCGCCTCCAGCACACGCCTTCTTATGCAGCGCGCAACGATCGACGTTTGCCCATTGAAGCCCCTCACCAATGCACCGCAGCCTTCGAAGAAGCGCAGCCCGCTGTCGGGGCACTTGGTTTTGACCCTAATGTTTGTTTTGCAGAACCAGGCCAGCTTCCTCTTGCCATGCCGTCAAGCTGATTAGGTGTTCCCGCAGTATCGCCTCCCCCGGTTCGGCGCAACGCCAGTCAACATTTCCCGGGCTTCTTCGATTGCCTCATCCAGTGTGGTCCAGCATCCTGACGTCTCCGTTCGCGAATGAATGCGCGCTGCAATCGCACGCGCATAATCCGCGCGCACCTTCGCCGGCATTATCTCCGGGCTTCACAATAGATAATACGCCGCGACAGACCCCTTAAGCGTCGGTCGGCGAACTGTGCCGCGATGTCGAGCCTATGGGGCCAGTCTGCTCGATGGAACTCCTCAATCAGTAACCGGTCGGCAGGACAATAGAAACCGCCATAGATCTGCTCCTCGAGGTGCGGACTCTCCGGGAATGGAACGCGACCCAATTTGACAGCCGAGATCAGTCGAAGTCGCAGGCCGTCGTTCGTCCGCACCAATTCGGCCCGACGAGTGATCTCCTCAAGACCGAGCTCATACCCTGAAGCCTTTGAGCCGACGACTTCGATCGGCATGAACAGGGGACACGCATTGAGCTTCAGGGAGGATACGGGCCTCGGTCTGGTTGCAATGTGCTCTGCCAGCTCCTCGTCGGTCATTGTCGCAAGAGCCGTCGGATCCTGCCTGAGATCGAGGACGAAAAGCTCACCCGTGTTTTCGGGGTTGACCCCTAAGGCCGTCACCAGGCTTGAGGAGCAGACACCAAAACGCAGGCGGGTGGCAACAAGCGCGGCGTGCTCCTCGACATATTCCGTTGCCAGGGCTTTGGTCCGGTGCGCCATTGCCGAATTCCACACCACCGGCGCGCGTTCGCGAATTAGCCGTGCCAGATGTATGGTCGCGTGGACATCGGCGAGGGCGTCATGGGCGTTGCTGTGGTCAAAGCCGTTGGCAGGCGCCAGGCGGCCGCGCGCGTTGTTCCGAGCCTCGCCCTTCGCACCTATTCAGTGCGATTTTCGTTTGCAGAAGCGGAATGACCCAAGGTAGCTGCCGTAACAAAGCAGCTCGGGAAACGTCCTTGGCGCCCCTCGAGGCACGTCCTATGCGTCATAGGCACGAATTGAGGAGGTGCTTCATGGCGACGATCCGACGCCTCAGAGGTAGTGACCTGGCACTGAAGTTCATCCGGCAGCGATTGAGCCTCGGTGATCTATTACGCCGTAGGGCGCGGGTTGAGCAACCGACATAGACGCGGAGCCGTCAATGAGCGCAGCGGCGAGCCAGTTGCGGTGATGACCTCGGCGAAGGCGGCCGCCCGGGTCTGATAGCCGAGCGAGGAATGGAGCCTTGCGGTGTTGAAATCTTCCATCCATTCGGCGATGGCGCTGCGGGCATGGTCGAGACCGACGAACAAGATTTCGTTCAACAGCTCGTCGCGGATCCGGCCGTTGAAGCTCTCGACATAACTGTTCTGCATCGGCTTGCCTGGCGCGACGTAATGCCATTCCACCTTGTGATCCTTCGATCAGGCGAGAATGGCGTTTGACGTGAACTCGGTGCTTGGTCGGAGACGATCATCTCGGTTTGCCGCAGTGGCCGATCAGTTCCGTCAGCTCACGGGCAACGCGTCGTCCTGAGATCGAGGTGTCCGAGATCGCAGCACCAACCGCAGTTTCGAACGCCTCATCTGAAAACCCGGTCCGCCAAACGGTCAATGGAGAACACACCAGCGCCGCGTGTCAGCACAAGCAGCAGTAATGACGCCCACAGCAGGTGCTCGGCCCAGCTCTCGGGAAAAACGAAGATCTGGATGACCGAAACCACGCCGAGCAGCATTAGCGCGCCGAGGCGCGAGAACAGTCCGAGGAAGAGCAACACCGAGCCGGTAAATTCCGCTGCCGTCGCCAGAGGTGCCGCGATGGATGATTCAATGAACGGCAAATTGTATTCGTTTGCGAAAAGCTGCAGCGTCACCGGCCAGGATGCCAGCTTCGTCTGAGCGGACTGCCAGAAGACATGCGCGACCGCTATGCGGGCGGCGAGCTGAACGAGTGAGAATGGTATGCGCTCCGGCAACTTGATTAGGCGTTTGTAGAGACCAACCAAGGCAGCCGGCGCGGACGGTGTGTATTGCGGTATCGCGGTCATGTTTGTCTCCATGAGGTTGAGAGGGATGGAATGCGCACTTCGGTTACCAACCCGTCGCCGAACAGACGCACGAGCGCGGAAACGAGATCGAACGCCGGATCGAGTGCCAGCGAACGGGTTGTGGCGTATTCCAGGCCGAGGCCGTGCTTTAGTGAATGTCGGAAAGCAAAATTCGCGCGATCGAGGAGAACCAGCCGGACACTCTCACCGGCCCGCCACAACGCCACGCGCTCGGGACGCCTTTTCCATGCGCTATGCTGGTCGACCGCCGTCTCATGCTGATGGGCTGTCCATACGGACAGGATCGACCAGTGAGAAACGATCAGCCGCAGGGATGGCTGGAGCAGAATATCGGGCGAGGCGCTAAGGTCAGCATTGTCGTATTCCGCGAGGGTGCGGGGCGGCGGCGATGCCGCGTCGAGCGCCTCCGCGATGGCCCATTCAAGCCGCGCAGTCTCGGCCACGACCGGCATGTCTGACAGCGTGTCGATGGTCTTCAGGAAGCGCGGGAAGCCGGCGCCGTAGTGGACGAGCCGGGATTCCGTTGGAGGATGTCGGCGAATGAACTCGCTGGCTGCGAAACGGAAGAAGCGCTCGTCGACGAGGCGAACGGTGACTGGAAAGACCGCCATCAGCACGGCGGTCAGCGAGCTGCGCGTGTTGTTCTGATAGATGCGCAGCCTGGCCATCGGATCGGCCTTGCCGGCCGTCAGCATTTTCGCAGTGACCGCTGGCTCGGTGATCAGAACCGAGCGTGCCATGGTGGTCTGGAGAAGCTCAAGCGGCAGCATGGTATGGTTCCTTAAGCGGCGGCGACGCGACGGGCGTGGCCCGTGCTGCCTTGGCGGCGGCAAATGCGGCAAGCACGGGCATTCCGGCCCTAGCCTCGCCTTCAAAAAGCGTGGACGCCCAGCACGCCCTGGTTGTCGCGTTTTGCCTCGCGGTCTGCTTTTGGTTGAACATGATCGAAGCTGTCAGCATGTCGGCCCACATCGCTTCGCCAAGCAGAACATCGAGAACAGGGACATCGGTGTCCCATTCGATCAAGGTGGGGCGCGGTCCGAGCCGGCTTATCGCATGCTGGTAGAGCGTCCAAACGACCGGCGGCACGCGCGAACCATGATCATCGATGAGAACCGTGTCGGTCCCGACGTGATTGGTTGCATGGCCGGCAAGATGGATCTCGCCAATAGCCTCGGCAGGCAGCGTATCGATGAAAGCTCTCGCATCATATTGAAGGTTGTGCGCCGAGACCTGGACATTGTTGACGTCCAGCAGCAGACCACAGCCGGTCCGCGCTACCAGCTCCGTCAGGAATTGTGCTTCATTCATCGATGAGTCCGCGAAGGCGATATAGGCGGACAGATTTTCGATGAGCACCTGCCGCTGCAGCGCGTCCTGGACGGCTTCGACATTGCGCGCCACGATTTCTAGCGCCTCTTCATCATAACGCAGCGGCAGCAGGTCGTTGAGATAGGCGCCATCGGCGACGCTCCAGGCGAGATGTTCTGAGACGAGATCGGGCTGGAAGCGCTCGCAGACCTTGCGCAGCCTTTGGAGATGGTCGTAATCCACGCCCCTTGCGCTGCCAAGGGACAGGCCGACTCCGTGGACCGACAGCGGGTATATCTCTCGCAGCCTTTCCAAGGCCTCGACGCCGGCGCCGTCTCCCATATAGTTCTCGGCATGCACCTCGAGCCAGCCCGCGGAGGGCCTGCGGGTCAGCATCTCACCGATGTGAGGCGAGCGAAGACCGATGCCCGCCGTTGCGGGGATCGCGAGGGGACGAAACGCATGGGGCATCGGTCTGCTCCTTCCAAAGGGTTGGCTCGAAGTCTGGATCGCTCAGGCTTTCGCCTTGTCGCTGCCGCCGGTGATCTTCGCGCAGGTGCCTGCGGGCACGTAGAGCCACGAATCCGGCTGGTTATCGGCGGTGGAGGTGCCGGCGCATGAATGCGTTGCGGTTTGGCAGTCGTTCTGGCCAGCCTTGACGACGCCGTAGCACTTCTCGAAGGCGAAGTTGGGCTGATCGGCGGGGCCGCTATAGGCGGCCGTGGCGGCCAGCGAAGTGGCGGCCGCGAGGGCCGATCCGATGAGGGCTTTGGTGTTGATCACAGTCCTGTCTCCTGTTTGGGTTTCGAGGGAAGACTGACCTTGCGGCCTGTCTGCAAGCAGTGTCCCCGATCAGACGGCCGAGCTGAAATGCTGTCTCGGCATGGATTTGATACGCATCGCTTCGTTACGAGCGGCAAAGAAAAAGCCCTCCGGCGGGGAACCGGAGGGCCTGGCGCCTGCGTTCGTGGAGCGGGGCGAAGCAGGCGCGACTAGGCGGGAGGGAGGCGCCTAGACGTATCGGTTTTTGCCGTCGGCGGCGGAAGGTTCATTCACAACGAGCTGACCGGCCAGAAGCCAATCCTCGGCTTGCTCCCGTCCTCTGTCACGCCTGTCGGTCAACTCACTCCAGTCGGTCCACGGCCTTGCGAACAGCGCTGCACCAGCCCGATGCTGACGGTCGAATATGGTGTGGGTCAGCGGGGGCTTCGACGCGCCATGATTGGCGGCCATGTTGCGATCCGCGCACTGCGTCGTGAACCCTGAAGGCTTGCCGGCGATGATCAGCAGATGGCCCGCTTCAACCGACCGCACCTGCCCCAAGGCCGCAAGGTCGCCGTCGCCCCAATAGATCTCGCCGTCGATCTCAACGGCCGGGAAAAGGAATGGGACTGTGGCCGCCGCCACGATAGCGTCGATTGACATTTGATCGCCCGAGAACACCCTCACTGCATCGGTGCGGGCGTTCGAAGCCGAAATGCTGAGGTTCACAGGGCAGCCTTTCTTGCGGAGCTCGGCGATGTCGATTGACTGTTCCAGTATCGATCGCAGCGGATTGGCTTTGTTGGTTGCGAAGACCGACACGTGGCTAATGCGTCGCCAGAGGTTGACGAGCGCCGTGCGTGCGCCACGGCGACCGGCGAGGGCCAGGCCGTAGGCCAGAACCGCCGCCTCCAGCGCGCTGAAACCCGACGCGGTGATGTTGCCGAAGGAAAAGCCAGGCTCATCCAGCAAGCGATCGAGCACGCCCCAGACAAAAGCGCCGTGCGCGTCGCTTGCCAGGACTACGTCGACGAGCTGTCCGCCGTCCATCGCAGGTCTTGCGCCGGCAATGACGGCGTTGTTGGTTTCGATTCCGGTCTGGACATGCATCTTTCGTCTCCATCCCAAAAACGCCAGCCAGGGCGTCTCATGGAGAAACTGCCACATCATTTCCTGTTGGCGAAATGCCAAGGTGGCATGAACTCCATAGGCAGGGTGCATTGGCTGCAATCACCGGCGCGGCGGAAGCTTTGTGCAAGGCAGGCAAAAATCCGCGTGCAACGACCCGGAGTGAGCGAGCGCCATGCCGCATTCTGCGCGAACGTGCGCGCTTTGGGTGGTGCCAATTGGCGTTCTGTCGCCAAGCATCCGCGGGATACAGAACCGGCATAAACTCCATTCGTAGATGGCATTGGCAAGGTGGCCGCCGATTGCAGCAAAGTCGATCTCGGCAAGGGGGAACCGAAGAGTTTTAAATTGCTGCCGATCATCACGCAGTCGTCGATGGGACGACTGTTCAACCTCAGAGAAGGATCACCACCATGAATATCAAAGCTATCTGCCTTGGCGCGTTTGCACTTTCCGTTCTTGGCGGCTTGGCGTTTGCCGGCGCGCTGGATTCACCGTCCAACATGCAGCCGTTCTACGCCGATGCGAGCATGAAGACGATGAAGTCGGATGCAGAATTCAAAGCAGCCTGGAATGCGATGTCGAAGGACAAGCGGAACGCGATGAAGAGGGAGTGCAATGACGCGGCGATGAGCAAGCCGTATGCCCAGTTTTGCGTCAAGGTCCATCAGCTTGGCGGCAACAGCTAATCGCCGATTGGCCTTTTGGCGCAACACGAGCATGATGGCGAGCAAATGCTCGCCATCGTTGTTTTTAGGTCAGCCTGAGCGGGGCTCTGGCCGTAGCGCAATGATCCGCACCTCGACTTCAGAAAGCATCATGACGGGCCGCTATCGACTTTATAGCGGCAGTGCATTGGCACGACGGGACGCTTTGCGGCAAGCTCCGACGCCAGCACATGAACCATATGCAATTCGGGGACAATCGCATGGACATCCATCACATCCGCTATTTTCTTGCAGTCTGCGAGACACGAAATTTCACGCGCGCCGGCGAAAAATGCAACGTAACGCAACCGGCGCTGTCGCGCGCAATTCAGCAGCTTGAGGAAGAGGTCGGCGGCTTGCTTTTTCGCCGCGAGCGAAATCTCACCCATCTCACGGATTTAGGCGTTCTGCTGCGACCCCGTTTCCAGCAAATTCTCGATGAACTGACCGGCGTTCGGCAAGAGGCATCAAGGTTTCTCTGTCTGGAAAATGCGAATCTCAGGGTTGGTGTTATGTGCACCATCGGTCCGCGCCGGTTCACTGGTCTGCTGGCCGAGTTCAGCAGACGTCAGCAGGGCATCCAGCTGCAGCTTGTCGAGGGCGTGCCCACCTCACTTTCGCAATTGCTCGAATCGGGCGAGATCGACGTCGCCATCATGGCATCGAGCGACAGTTTTCCCGAACGCTTCGACGTGACGCCGCTTTATCGCGAGCGCTTCGTCCTGGCATTGCCCAACGGCCATCGACTGGCCCGCAACGACAATGTTTCCATTTCCGAACTCGACGGGGAAAACTACCTCAGGCGATTGAACTGCGAGTATCGCGATCACCTCGCCGGACTTTGCAGCGATCGCGGCGTGAAGCTCAGGATTTCCTACGCCAGCGAGCGCGAGGACTGGATCCAGAACATGGTTTCCGGAGGCCTTGGAATTTGCTTCATCCCGGAGTTCAGCGCTGTGATCCCGGGCTTGCAGGTCCGGCCTGTCGTCGACCCCGAGGTCTGGCGGGAAGTATGCTTGGTTGTCGTGGCAGGACGAAGATTCTCGCCGGCCGCTTCGGCCTTCGTGAGCAGCGTCAAGGCACATGGCTGGCCGATGAGCGCCATGCCATTGGCAGTCCATAAGACGGCGGCCTAAAGCATAGTCGAAGACTTTTCATTCTCGCCACGTGCTTCTCGCACCTCCTTTGCGTCGCCACGTGTGTAACCATAGGTTTCAGGTATCGAATTGAGAGCCAGGCAGCATTTCTCTTTCTTTGTGGATCCCGTCACTCTCCTCGTCATGCCCCGCCTCCCGCGTTTGGGCACCGACAAAGGAGAAATACAACATGGCTACCAAAACAATTGCATTGCCGGCGCCGCTGACCCTGGCGCTGACGCTCGGACTTCTTACTGCAACGGCTGCATTTTCCGTTGCCCCGGCCTTTGCCGGCGACTGCCCTGCGGGCCAAGCTGCCACGACTGATATCCAGGAGCATCCGAGCAAGCCAGTAGGCGTTACCGACGATGTCCTTTCCGCGATCGATCTGAGCCCGAAGGGCGAGGCCTGGAAAGGCAACATGCTGCGCCTGCGCAAGCTCGTCGTTCAGCCCGGCGGTGTCGTGCCCTGGCACGAGCACACTGTTCGTCCCGCCAACATCCTCGTCGTCGAAGGCTCGATCACCGAATATCGCAGCACCTGCAAGGTGGGAATTGAGCACCAGGCTGGCGACGTGAGCGTCGAATTCGGCCAGCTCGCCCATTGGTGGAAGAACAATGGCAAGGCCCCGGCGGTGCTCTATTCGGCCGACATCTTGCCGCCGGCAATGCAGGACGACCACACGATGTGAGCCGACCTTGCCTCACCTCTTCCTCTAACCGGCAATTGGAAGCGCGTCCTCAGGGGTCGCCTGGGGACGTGTCGCGACGGAGCCCACCATGACGACGAGCGAACACACTGAGCCGACGCGGCTGCGGATGGTTGCCGACAGTTGGCGCTTCGGTATTATCGCCGTGATTGCCTTCCTGACACTTGTCGATCTCTTCGCCACGCAGGCCATCTTGCCGTCGCTGGTGACAAAGTTCGGCGTCAGCCGCGCGACAATGGGCTCTGCCGTCAATGCCAGCACTTTCGGCATGGCTGTGGCCGGAATTGCGGTGGCGCTCTTTGGCAGGAACCTCGATCGCCGCAACGGCATCTGGATCAGCCTTGCGGTGCTGGCGATACCGACGACGCTGCTGTCACAAACAGACAGCATCGTGGCCTTTGGCCTGCTCCGTGTCATCCAGGGCTTGTGCATGTCGACCGCGTTCACGCTGACGATGGCCTACCTGGCCGAGCATTTTTCCGCGCGGCAGACGACAGGTGCGCTTGCGGCCTATGTGACCGGCAACGTCGCCAGTAATTTCTTCGGACGGCTTATGTCGGCCGCCGTCGCCGATACGTTTGGCATCTCCACTAACTTCCTGACGTTCGCCGCCCTCAATCTGATTGGCGCGGCTCTTGTCTGGCTCACGCTGCAGAAGACATCCGCAATGACGCGCGCCGACGCTATAGGCGAGCCTGCCCGCGCGGCCTGGAAGGGCCCGCTGAAGAACGTCGAGCTACGCGCCTGTTTCGCGATCGGCTTCCTGATCCTCTTCGTCTTCATAGGCACTTTCACCTATGTCAACTTCCAGCTCGTCACCGCCCCGCTATCGCTGTCGCCAATGGCGCTCGGACTGGTGTATTTCGTCTTCCTGCCTTCCATGCTGACCACTCCGCTCGCCGGGCGTCTCGCCGCGGGCCTCGGCCCAAGGATCGCCATCGGTGCAACGCTTACGCTGGCGATCCTGGGTTTGCTTCTGCTGCTCACGACCAGCCTTCCCATTGTTCTCGGCGGGATGGCGCTGGTCGCAATTGGCACCTTTCTGGCGCAGGCAATAGCGACAGGACACGTCAGCCGGACCGCCTCGCGCGATCGCACCGCCGCAAGCGGCATCTACCTTGCTTCCTACTATACGGGCGGGCTCGCCGGCAGCTTCGTGATCGGACAGATCTACGACCGGATCGGCTGGACCGCATGCGTGGCCGTGCTCGCCGCGGTCCTCGCCGGCTCGATCGCGGTCGCGCGATCGTTGAAGTCGCCGACCGCCTGACGATCGGGAAAAATCGTCGACCACGAGGCGACCTTCAGGCGAGAATGAACAGAGACATCAAGGCCATAGCCAAAATCAACCCAGCAAACCAAAGGAGACCAACATGACCAGCTACCTGAAAACCTCGATTGCCGGCGCGGCCATGCTGATGGCGATCGTCGTCCCGGCTGCCGCTTCGGATGGCGTCGTCACGGTGAAGAGCGACTATTCCATCGCGGAGACAGTTGCCCGCATCAAGAAGGACGTCCTCAAGAAGGGCATCAAGTTTTTTGGCGTCATCGACCAGGCAAGCCTTGGCCACGATGCCGGCAATGATGTCAGGCCGTCGCGGCTGGTGATGTTTGGCAATCCGGCGCTCGGCACGACCTTCATCACGTCGAACCCCGAAGCCGGTCTCGATTGGCCGGTGCGCGTGCTGGTCTACCAGACCGCGGATGGTTCGGTTTATGCCGCCTACAGCGATTTCGACTGGATCGCCAAGCGGCATGGAATTACCAATCGCGCGCCGCAGTTCAGGATGGCGACAGAGGTCATCCAGTCCGTGACCTCGACGATCAGAAAAAACTGAGCGCGGATGATGTGCCGAAGATCCGCCGGCCGGGCATGCGAGACAGTTTTTAGCGCAGCGAGGCTACCCGGCGGCGGATAATGCTGTGGTCCGCTCGCCGAACCCTTTTTGCATGGCTTCGCGCACCAGCGTGCCAACTGCCACCGCTCATGATGAAAAAGCGCGCCGCCAAATTCGCCCTCGAGCAGCTTGATCGCGCGCGTGAAAGCGTGGGCTGCGTGACGTTGCTCGTCCGCCCTGGTGAACGTTCAATTCCCTCGCGACGGCCAAGAAATATCTGACCTGACTGATCTGCACGGCACGCCCCCGGCGGGCCGGCATACGGTGGGATCTTACTGGCTGCCCCAACGTCAAGCAAACCAAGGCAGCATGGTCGACGGCGGCGCCGGCATAGAGCTGATGATCTGAGCGTCGGCTATCGAATCTATGTCTCAACGGCATTTCCACTGCTTCGAGTGGCTCGCCATACTTGACCCAGAATTCAGACCGTGGGCGCGGAGGTCCGTTGCTCGCTGCCGATTGCCGGCTGCCAGGCCGCAGCTCCAACCGAAGGAAGCGACGATGCTCAAAGGAAAGACAGCACTAATCACAGGCTCGACCAGCGGCATCGGCCAGGGCATTGCCGAAGCCTTTGCGGCCAAGGGTTGCAACATCGTTCTGAACGGCTTCGGCGACGCTGATGAGATTGAGCTCCTGCGGGCGAAGCTTGCCGCCGACCATGGGGTCACCGTCCGCTACGACAATGCGGACATGAGCAAGGGCGACTCTATAACCGCAATGATGGACAGGGCGATCGCCGAGTTTGGTGCCGTCGACATCCTGGTCAACAATGCCGGCATTCAGCACGTCGCGCCGATCGACGACTTCCCGATCGAAAAATGGGAAGCCGTCGTCGCAATCGACCTGATGTCTTCATTCTACACGATCCGGCGTGCGCTCCACGCGATGAAGCAACGCAAGTGGGGCCGCATCATCAACGTCGCCTCGGCGCACGCACTTGTCGCCTCGCCATACAAATCCGCCTATGTCGCCGCCAAGCATGGGGTCGCCGGCCTGACCAAGACAGTGGCGCTGGAAGTCGCGGAGCAGGGTATCACCGTCAATGCCGTCTGTCCCGGATACGTGCTGACCCCGCTTGTCGAGAAGCAAATACCGGATACGGCGAAGGCACGCGGGATTACCGAACAGCAGGTGATTAAGGACGTGCTTCTGGCTGCCCAGCCGACCAAGGAGTTCGTGACCGTTGCCCAGGTTGCGGCGCTCTGCCTGTTCCTGGCCTCGGACGATGCTGCCTCGATCACCGGCGCCATCATGCCGATCGAAGGCGGCTGGACCGCTCATTGAACGCCCGAATGAGGAACGACAAAGCCATGAACAGGATCTCCCGAAATCTCTCAACGTCAGAGCCCGTGACTGAGCCAAGCCGGATCGCCGATGGTCCGGTCCAGCGCCAGACCGTGTTGGTGCTGCAGGGCGGTGGTGCGCTCGGAGCCTATCAGGCCGGTGTCTATCAGGCACTCGTCGAGGGCGGCATTGAACCGGATTGGGTTATCGGCACGTCCATCGGAGCCATCAACGCGGCGTTGATTGCGGGAAACGAGCCGAAGAATCGCATGCCGAGGCTCCGGGAATTCTGGGACGGTGTCAGCCGGAGTAGCCCGCTCGACGAGTTTTTCCGGATGATGGTTCCAAGTAACATCTTCGCCAACATGGGCACGGTCATGCGCGGCATACCGGGATTCTTCGAACCGAACCCGAGCGCCATGTTCGGGGTGAATCTCGAAGTGGGTGTGGAGAATGCCTCCTACTATACCGCCGATCCCCTTAAGCGGACGCTGAATGATCTTATCGACTTCGATTATCTCAATCGGCGCCACACGCGATTGACCGTTGGCGCGGTGAACGTCAACACCAGTGAACTCAAATACTTCGACACCCTTGAGATGAGTCTGTCGGTGGCGCACATCATGGCGTCGGGGGCCTTGCCTCCGGCTTTTCCGGCAGTCTGTGTCGACGGCGAGCCCTATTGGGACGGCGGCATCTATTCGAACACACCTATCGAGGTCGTGCTGGACGCGCGTCCACGGCGCGATGCGCTCATTTTCGCGGTCAACATGTGGCAGCCGCGCGGCACGGAACCAAAGTCGATCTGGCAGGTGATGGGGCGGCAAAAGGACCTTCAATACGCCAGCCGGGGCAAGAGCCACGTGGCTCGCCAGGAACAGCTCCATCGTCTGCGGCACGTCGTGCGCGAAATGGGAAAGCTCGTCCCCGAGGAGCGGCGCGAGGATCCGATATTCAAGGAACTCGCCTCCTACGGCTGCCCCTCGGTCATGCACCTGGTTCGGCTGCTTTCACCGCGCCTCGACGGCGAGGACCACACCAAAGACATCGACTTCACCCGGGCAGGCATCCGCACGCGCTGGCAGGCAGGATACGAGCATGGAATCCGTGTTCTCTCGGAGAAGCCGTGGGAATGCGATGTCGATATGCTGCAAGGGGTCGTCATCCACGAATCGCAAGAGTGATTTTTCGAGCGCGGTGAGGCCGAGGAAAGTGACGGAGAATACCGATGCAGATCATCACTCCGGGAATACGATTGGTTCCAGAAGCCGTGCTCGCTAACAACGCCGCGCTTTTCCGCACGATACCGGAGACACCATCCCATGCGGATAGCTCGCTGCATCGCGTGGTGATCGTTGGTGGCGGTGCGGGCGGGCTTGAACTGGCAACACGCCTTGGTCGCAAGTTCGGCAAGCGGCGGCTTTCCATTACGCTTGTCGACCGCAATCGCACCCATATCTGGAAGCCGCTTCTGCACGAGGTCGCCTCGGGCGCACTGAGCACATCGAACGATGCGGTGGAATACATAGCCCATGCCAGTCGCCACCATTATCGATACCGCATCGGCGAGGTTGTCGGCATCGACCGCGCCAAGCGTCAGGTCTTTGTGGCGCCCAGCTTCGACGACGACGGCAGGCAGATCATTCCGCCGCGTGTCCTGGGCTACGATACGCTGGTGCTGGCAGTCGGCAGCGTCAGCAACGATTTCGGCACACCAGGGGCGGCTCGTTACGCAATAGCGCTCGATACGGCGGATCAGGCCGCCCGGTTCAACAAGCGCATGATAGACGCATGCCTGCGCGCCAACGCGCAATACGAACAGCTGTCGCCAGGCCAGCTCCATTGCGTCATCGTTGGTGCCGGGGCTACCGGGGTCGAATTGGCGGCGGAGCTGCACAAGTCGATGCGGGAAATTGCGTCGCATAACCTTGACAACATCGATTTCGAAAGGCTGATCCACATCACCCTCGTCGAGGCGGGGCCGCGCATCTTGCCGGCTTTGCCCGAACATCTGGCGCGCGCTTCGGCGCACCTGCTTCGTGACCTGGGCGTCCAGATACGATGCGGGATCAAGGTCACCGAAGTGACAGAGGACGGCGTCAGGCTTGGCGAGAAGCTGTTTGTGCCGGCCGAACTCGTCGTGTGGTCCGCTGGAATCAAGGCGCCGGACCTTCTGAAAAGACTCGATGGCCTCGAGACGGACCGCATCAATCGCGTGGTCGTGGATGAAACGCTGCAAGCCAAGGGCGACGAAAACGTGTTTGCGATCGGCGACTGCGCGAGCTGTGTCCCGCCCGGCGAGAACAATCCCTTGCCGCCGCGCGCCCAGACAGCCCATCAGCAGGCTGATCACCTGGTCAAGGTGATTGCCGCGCGTCTCAAGGGACGGGCCGCGCCGGAATTCCGTTACCGCGACTACGGATCCCTTGTTTCGCTCGCCGACTACGGCTCGTTTGGCAGCCTGATTGGTGGGCTGAAGATCGAAGGTCTGCTTGCCCGGCTGATGTATCGCTCGCTCTACAAGATGCATCTCAAGGCGGTGCACGGCTTTGCGAAGACCGCGCTGGATTCGATTGGTGAGATAGTGGCGAGGCGCACCAGGCCTCGGATCAAGCTCCATTGATCATGTGCAGGTGGCGCGATGGAAAAGTATGATGTCGTGATCCTCGGTGGCGGCAATGCCGGGATAGGTGTGACGGTGCCTACGCGCGCCGCCGGGATGTCGGTGGCCATGATAGAGGCACGTGACCTCGGCGGCACTTGCCCCAATCGCGGCTGCACGCCGAAGAAGGTCCTCGTCGCGGCGGCCCATGCGCTCCACGAGATCGAACAGGCAGGTCGGCACGGAATCACGGTCGACACGCCGAGGCTCGACTGGCGAGCCCTGATCGAACGTGAAAAGGATATGATCAGGGACATTCCCTGCCGCCTGTCCGGATTGATGGCCAAGCGCGGCGTCGATGTCATAGCCGGCGACGCCGCGTTCATCGGCAGCAATGCCGTCAGCGTTGACGGTCGCGAGCTTGAAGCCAGGAACATCGTCATCGCAACCGGTTCGAAGCCGCGCTCACTGCCAATTCCAGGCGCCGAGCACCTGACAATTTCGGACGATGTCTTGAACGACCCGGTGCTGCCCCGAGCGGTGGTGTTCGTCGGCGGCGGCGTCATTGCCTTCGAACTGGGCCACGTTTACGCGCGCGCCGGCGTCGACGTGACGATCCTCGAAGCGCTGCCGCATCTGCTTGGAGGATTCGACGCCGATGCCGTTGCCCAGATCCGTGGCGAGAGCGAACGCATTGGCATTGATGTTCGAACCCTGGCCTGGGTCAATAGGGTCGACAAGGTCGACGGGCGATTGCGCGTCACCTTTGTGGCGGATGGCATCGAGTGCGCCGTAGAAGCGGACAGGGTTGTGAATTGCGCAGGGCGTGTGGCCAATGTAGAGGGGCTCGATCTTGGCGCCGGCGTCATCGTGCATCGCGAAGGGCTCATCGAGATCGATGATCACCTGCGTTCGCGTTCCAATCCCGACGTTTATGTCTGCGGCGACGCGCTGTGGAATTCTCCCCAGCTTTCGCCGATAGCGACCTATGAGGGCGGCATCGTTGGCCGCAACATCGTCGATGGGCCGAGACACCGGCCGGACTATGGCCATATACCGGCTTCCGTCTACACAGTTCCGGCCCTGGCCAGCGTCGGACTGACCGAGGCCAAGGCGAAAGAACAAGAACTTGGCGTAAAGGTCCATGTGAACGACATGAAGGACTGGCTATCGGCGAGGACCTATGCCGAGACCGTCGCGTGGTCAAAAGTCATTGTCGAGGAGACCACGGACAGGATCGTCGGCGCCCACATGGTGGGCCACTCCGGCGAAGAGCTAATTCATCTTTTCGCGCTTGCCATGAAACACGGCATCACTGCACCGCAGTTATCCGACATAGTCTACGGCTTCCCCACTTTCGCCTCGGATGTCAGGAACATGATGTAACGAATTGAGCGGAGGCAGCGAACAGAATATGAAGCTCACCTGTGCTCGAATGCACGCAAGATATCAAATCCATGCAAGAATAGCATGACCCCGGCCGAGGAGCTTCGATGATAGGCTGCATGCAACCGATGGAAGTGCAAAAATGGCCGCCGACGACCAGACAATGACACTTGAACAGTCCGTGCAGGCTGCCGTCGAACTCGATGCGCCGCTGAATGAGCGGCTGGAGGTGGTCGCAAGGGCTGTTCGCCGCCTCAATGGCAATTTTGCCGATGCAGTCGACCGCCTGGTGTCACGCTTGCAGGAGCAGGGGGCTGGGGCGATGGCGCCGGCGCCTGGCGATCCCATGCCAGCTTTCCTCCTGCCTGACGACAGCGGCAAACTGATCGGATTGACGGACCTCCTGAAGCAGGGGCCGGCGGTAATAATCTTCCAGCGGGGTCACTGGTGCCCTTATTGCCGCTTGAATGCGATCGGGATCGTAGAGGTCCAAGAGGAGATTGCCGCACTTGGTGGCCAAGTGGCGGTGGTCATGCCCGAACGACGCAAATTTGCGAAGGCGATGAAGACGACGGTAGGTGCCCAGTTTCCATTCCTGACTGACATGGACAATGGCTATGCGCTCTCACTCAACCTCGCTATCTGGGTCGGGGCTGAAATGGAACGGTTGATGGGAGTTGGTTATGATCTCCCTACTTATCAGGGCAACAGCAGCTGGTTCCTGCCGATCCCGGCGACTTTCATCGTCGGCACGGACGGGCGGATTACAGAGCGATTCGTGGATCCCGACTACCGCCGGCGAATGGACATCGACGACCTGATTGCGGCGCTCAAGCGGGCTCGCTAACGCCAAATGGCGACCAGTCGGTCGATCGCAACAGGTTGAGCAGCGTCGTGGCGACTGGCGAACGATGCCGGCCGGCGACCGCGTAGACGGCGACCACGCGCGAAATGTCGACATCCCGCAGCTTGAGTCTGCGGACACTCGGCGACCGTGGCGCTGTCGTGGAGACGAAGCCCACGCCGGCGTTGGCCTCCAGCAGGGCCAGTAGGTCGTGGTCAGTCTCGACCTCATGGGCGGCCTGAGGCGTAAACCCTTTCGCAGCGAGGCGACGCGACAGCTCCTCGCTCGTTTCCCAATCGATCCGGCTGAGCACAGGCTCTGCGGCCAGTTGGCTAAGCGCGACATCGAATTCGTTGCGCCGAGCGAGCGGATGGTCGGAATTCACCACCAGCTCGATCTCCTCCTGGAAGAGCGGCCAGGTATCGAGCCGATCCCAAGCTGCCCCCAGCGGGCCGGCAACTGCCAGCTCGACCTCGCCGTTCTTGAGGGCATCGACGACAGCGGTCGGCGAGCCGCGACTGATCTTGAGATGGACTCCGGGATAGGCCCGGAAAAGCTCCGTAAACGGCGAAACCAGCAGAGCAATGTTGACGCTGTTGGAAATAATGACGTTGAGCGGAGCCACATCGCTGCTTTGCACGGCCTTGGCGAGTGACTTGGCGGAAGTGGCCGCATCGTAGCATTGCTGCAACAAGGGCAGCATACGCCGTCCAAGCTCGGTCAGGTGCGAGTGCTGACGCTCGCGCCGGAGAAGCTCTCCCCCCAACTCGTCTTCAAGTGTTTTGATTGCACGCGTCAGCGCAGGTTGGGTGACGTTGCACTCTTCGGCTGCCCTGGTGAAGTTCAAGGTGCTGGACAGGGCCAGAAAATAGCGGACCTGCTGCATCTCCATGAGCTTTCGCCCCCCTCAGCGAAATCAGATTCGTAAGGCATAGCTAATTTGTGCTTATGCTAACGCAAGAAAAGGCCGAGGCAAAGGCGAGCCTTGCGAAGCCTGTATGACCCTTCCAACCAAAGTCGGAGCAGGTCATTTTTATGAACGTCACAATGTTACAAAACGACATGTAAGCTGTTGATTTTATTGAGTGGGACTAGAGTTCAATCCTCTCTCGCAGCACCAATTTTCCCGAAGATTTTCAATAGTGCGCTTCGTCTGGTCACCTTGCGTTTGCGAGTCGGGAGCAGCCTTCCTGCTTCCCTCCGAAACGATGACATGCCCTAGCGAGCTACTGACTTTTCGCCCTTCCACCGGCCCGTGCCGGCGAGCCCGCGCAAATCCATGCCAGCGTACCGACGCATTCACGTCGCCCAGGTGTGGCAAGGAAGCTCACGAGATGCGTTCAGATCTTGCGAACCTCGCCGCAAACCTGTCGAGCGCTAACTGATGCTGGGGTCAATCCTAAGCGGGATGCTGCTATAATCCCCGTATGGCCGCTCGCATAGTGGTTATCCTGGCGCTGCTTTCCGCCTTCGCCTACGGATTCGCAAAACTCGTGGAACGTTATGGCGACGCTGGCGACAAGCCCTCTCCGTGTGAAAAATGGCCACATCCTGATTGTCCAGCCCCAAACGCGCCTCCTCCGGAAGAACCTAAGCCTTGAGCGGAAGCGCGTTCGCGCGCGGCCTCGAACGTCAGCGTTGATATGCCGTGGCAGCGGTTCGCGCCCTACAAAATGGAACAAGAATTGCGCCGCATCGTTCAGATAACTATGCAACCCGTCGCGGCAGCAATCAAGCACCGCAGCTGAAGGTTGCTTGGAGGCTATTATGGGTAAGCAACTTACATCGGCTGCGGCAGGCATCCTGCTGTTCGTTGGCGTCAGCGCCGCCGCCGCTCAGGACGTCATTATTCAACCCGAGCAGGACACTGTGATCCGCGAATACGTGAAAAAGAAACCAGTGGCATCACTCAGCCTTCCCGGCGTGGAGCTCAACATCGGCACACCTCTGCCCGAAACAGTCGAGCTTTACGAGGTGCCGGACGTTCAGTACCGCTACGTAGTCGTCGATGGCCGAACCGTCCTGGTCGATCCAGGTACCCGCAAGATTGTGAAGGTCTACGACTGACTTGACCCCTCACGCTGAAGCCCGTCATGCCGAAAGGTGCGGCGGGCTGACGCCTTCTCAGGCTCGGCGTGGATTTCTTCTGTGATGACTTCGAAGCGGGTGAGCCGGGAAAGACCGAAGCTCGTTGAGATAGCGACGTCATTGGCATCGCATCCCGTCGCCATCAGGATTCTGCCTATGCGAGGCTGGTTGTGCCGTGCATCGAAGGTGAACCAATGGCCGCTGAGATAGGCTTGGAACCATGCGTTGAAATCCATGGGGTACGGCATCGGCGGTATGCCGATGTCGCCGAGATAGCCGGTGCAATATCGCGCCGGAATGTTCATGCAACGGCACAGCGTGATTGCCAGATGCGCAAAATCACGACACACGCCGGCCCGGTCGGTTAGCGCGCCGTAGGCGGTCCGCATCGTGTCCGCAGCCTGGTAGTTGAAGGTGATGTGTTCGTGAACGAAATCGCAGATCGCCTGGACGCGCGCCCATCCGGGTGCGGTATTGCCAAAATTGGCCCAAGCGAAGTCGCCAAGCCGATCGGTATCGCAGTAGCGGCTGCCGAGAAGAAACCTGAGCACGTTGTCGGGCAGCTCTTTGATATCGTGCTGGACGGCGCCCGCGGCCACAGTTTCTGGCTTGCCGGTGTCATGAATTTCGAAGTTCGTTGATATCGTCGTAAGCCCCGCGGGCGCCTCTATTCTCGTGCACAAATTGCCGAAAACGTCGATGTAGCCGCGGGCTTCGACCGGGCGATCGAAGCCGATGATCTGTTCCGTCAAAAGATCGACGCGGCGTGAAGGATGGATATCAAGGACGAGCAGCATCGGTGTCGGCTGCGGACATTCGTAGGCGAGGTTGAAACCTGCGCGGATACGCATCGAAGCTCCAATGCGTTGATTAAAGCAAACTCCGGATTGCCGCGAACAGTTCCGAACACATTTAGAGGATGCTAATTTTTATTGATGCTGGTTATTTGATGCCAGCTTCCTTCACCACCTTGACCTCCACGGTCATGCCGAGAAAGTTCGACGCGCTGCCGCAGTAGCTTCCGGAAAGAGGGATGGCTTGCCCAGGATGCCTGGCCACAGCCACCCTGATAAGGTCCCGGTTGCCGACAATGCCATTGGTGGGGTCGAACTCGACCCAACCCGCGCCAGGCAGATAGACCTGGCACCAGGCATGTGTCGAACCGCCGCCGAGGACAGAAGCGCTGTCGCGGTTCGGCACATAGACATAACCAGTCACAAAACGGGCAGCAAAACCGAGCGAACGAACCGCTTCCATCATGAACAGCGCAAAGTCTCGGCATGTGCCTCGACGCAGGTGCAAGGTCATGAGAGGCGGTTGCGTCCCTGATTCAGTTCGACGGGAATACACAAAGCTCTCATGGATGGCGTAGCAAAGTGTCATCAGCAATTTGCCCGTCTCGGTGTGGCCTCTGGCGCTCACGAACTGTCGTGCCCATTTGCCGATCTCGTCGCCGTCATCGAGATGATGGCGCTCGATGGTTTGGGTGAGGTCGGTTGCCTCGTCGGGATCATAGGAAAATGGATAGCTGAGTGCTGCCTCATCGATACGGAAATCAGGCGCATGCTGCGGCGTGTGATCGAGCCGAATGTCTGTCACGAAACGCAGTTCGTCGCCGGAACCCTGGAAGTCGATTACCGCAACGCAGTTTCCAAAAACGTCATGGATCCAGCCAACCTCTTTCGGCTCGGGGTCCACCAACAAGGCATGATCGAGAAGTCGCTGATCGAAACTATCGCGCGGCCTGAACATCAGCCGATGCTCGCCGAACGTCACCGGTTGCGTGTAGCGATAGACGGTCGTGTGCTTGACTGAAAAGATCGGCATTGGCTTGCGTCGACCACCTGCGATATCAGCGCAATCATATATCTTTTTCGATGTGCAGCGGACAAAATGGAGTCTTTCGCCTCGACGCGCCGTATCAGGCGGTCGTCCACCGTAGGCCTTTTGCAATCTCCAATTGGTAGACTCTCTCAACGCCCCGTAAGTTAATCATTGCGCCCGGAGGGGCCAAGGCGAGGAACGTCGCAAACGGGAGGAAGCAATGAACGAAGACTACGGTCCGGCCATAGACCACGACAAGCCTTACGAAATAGCTGCTTTCGCTAAAAAGCATGGCCTTACGATAAGGGCTGCCGAACTGATCCTTTTCGCCTATAGCCCGTCCCGAGCGGCGTGCGATACTGCCGCAACGGCTTTCCTCGCGGCCGTCGCCGCACAGGCCAAGAGACAATCGGCGCGCTAGCTCTCGTTCCGAAGATCCTGGAGCGACGGCTGGTGCAGAGCAACCCGCCACCGTCGCATTTAGTCGCCCGCCGCTCATTTCGGAGCGGCGGGCTTGGAGCATTTGCAGCCAAGTGGAATCAATGGCGTCGCAGAGATGCGGCTAAACAAATAGATATAGCGAAATGCCCAGTTCAATTCGAACCCAACCCGCTCTAGGATTGTCGAAGCTGCGCCGATCGAGGGTGCAGCCTCGATGCTGGACGCTCAGGTGAGGCTTCTGGACCAGTCGTCTATCTGGCGCTCTGCCTCTTCCTTGGCGATTCCATACCGCTCCTGAATGCGTCCTGCGAGTTGGTCACGGTTGCCCTCGATGCGATCAAGGTCATCGTCGGTAAGGTCACCCCATTGCTCCTTGGCCTGGCCTTTGAACTGCATCCATTTTCCCTTGATTTGATCCCAGTTCATGAATTCCTCCTTTGTTGTGTAGAGGAAATGCAACTGGACACCACATGTTCCCAAACAGCGCATCGTCCGTGACGATTATTGCCCATGACGATTACCCTTGGCGACGCAGCAAAAAGCCGCCGGCCGGAGCCAGTGGCGCGGATTGGAGCAGGATAAGACGATCCGCGTCTGAAATCACACTCGACGGAAAGGTCCCTCAGCCGGATCAGCTGGCGCGCGCCAAGGCGATCGATATGACGTTGTCTGCATCCGCCCCCGGTAGATCGAACAGCATTGGAAGCTGGCGGGTCATGGCCATTTCAACGATCAACTCTTCGATGGAAGCTGTCGGCAGATCGGTCTCGATACTATTCGAGATCATCGAGGCAAGCTTGTGGACTGGCACTGGTGCCGACTTCGCACGGTCGTCGAGCAACCTGCTGATTTCGATTACAACGTCGGCGTCAATGCTCTTTGGCAATTCGCGCATGGCTTTTCCTCCCTGCCCATATCATGCGCGTGCCAGAGGGCTGAGTCTCGAAAAATCTGCATATGGCTCAAAAGCGCGCCGGTCGGGTTGCTTTGGCCGGGCGTTCGGGCCTGCGGCGAAAAAGCGAAGCGCGCTGGTGTCGCATGCGGCAACGAATTCGCCGGTTTTGCGTTGGCCAATCATACATCGTGCGCAAACGTGACCAAAGGAGAGTAAGCATGACAGCCGACGCGGCGAAGCTCTATCCCCGCCACCGGGATCGGATCTCCGGCAGCGAGGATTATGTAGTAAGGTATTTTGCCCGGCAAAACGGCATCACCCCTGCGCAAGTCCATCAGTTGATCAAGAGATATGGAAGCAACCGCGCCAAGCTGGTGGCCGCGGCGAAGGAACTTCGCACGTCGCTTCGCCCGGACGTCCCCAAGACCATGCTCGCCTCGGGCCGCCGCGCCGGACGTCTCAGCGCTGGTGTTGATGCCAGAAATGGCTTAAAGCCGTGGTAAGGAGACAGCCGAAAACAATCCCGCCGAGGACTTCGTTCTCAGACTTTTCGATCCTGGCCGGCGTCGCCGGCATCTGTTCGCGATTTACTTGCTTCAATGGTCGCCTCCAGATCGGATCGGCTGCCGTATCGAACCGAGTAGGCTCGTGTAAATTCGGCGCCCAACAGAAAGATCTCGGACGAGTAAAAGACCCACAGCAGCACGACGAGCAGCGCACCGGCTGCGCCGTATGACGATGCGACGGCGCTAGTTCCGATATACCAGCCGATCAGCGATTTGCCGATGGTGAAGAGGAACGCCGTTACTATGGCGCCGACGCCAACGTCGCGCCATTGCAGGGCACGGTCGGGCAGGACCTTGTAGATTGCCGCGAACAACAGCGCGATCAGGGCAAACGAGACGATCTCGTTGATTGCGCTCAGGATAAGGGTGCCAAAGGGCAGATATGCGTTGATGATATCTCCAAGCGCCGAAATTGCAGCGCTTACGACCAGGGACACCAGCAGCAGAAATCCAAGTGCCGCGACGAGACCGAGGCTGGCAGCGCGTGCCCGCACGAGCCGTGAAATCGACGTGCCAGCCGGTTTGACTTTCCAGATCTCGTTCAGGGCGACCTGCATTTCGCCGAATACGCCGGATGCGGTAACCAACAGCGTGACGAGCCCCAAAATGCTGGCAAGAGTTCCCGCCTCTTTGTGTGACGCGTTCTCGATTGTCGCTTGCAGAAGCTCGGCGCTCTGCGGACCCATCAGCCCCGACAACTGGGCCGAAAGCGCCAATTGTGCCGCATCGTTTCCGAAGGCCATGCCAGCGATGGCGACAACGATGAGTAGGATCGGAGCAAGCGAGGTCGTGGCATAAAACGCCATCGCTGCCCCGTGGCTCAGGGCATTGTCATTGATGAAGCCGAGGATGCTCTCCTTAACGAGTGTCCAGCCCTCTTTCGCCACATTCCACATGTTTTGCCTCACCTGCTCTCAAGCAAGTAGAGGCAACACGGCAGCGGACCAGAGTGTGGCAGGTCGCAAACCTGCGAGATTAGCCGAAGCCTCCCCTCCACTTCGTCATCCCAGAGCGGAGCAAGGAGCGAAGCGACGCGGCACAGACCCTGGGATGACGAGGCCGTGGTGGCCTGTGGCTAATCGCAGACGCTGGAGACTTGCAGCTGAAGGCCGATCGGCAGCGAACGTCTACAGTCGCTTCAGGCTCAGTCTAAGAACCAACCCTCTGTGCAGAGGAACTAGGTGACGGGCCTTGGGTTGTTTGGCGTGATCTGTCCCGAGGCCCTCTTTGTGAGACCATCCTGCGTCGGGAAGGCCGAGAACGCCGCGATGGCAAGGAAGATCGGAATCCCCAATTCGAGGATTTCCTCGAACACTGTGGAGGTATAGATCCGGGTGAGGTGGATGCCGAGAAATGTGAGATTTGATGGCGCCCCGTCGATGACCTTGGAAAGGACGGCGCAGCCGACAGCTGCGGCAATGGCCACGGCAGTCGCCTCGCCGTGGCGAAGCCCGTGCACAAAGCTACGGAAGCCGTTCTTCAGGAGCAAATAAAAGGCAATGCCGAGGGCAATAACGACCGTCGCGCCGATTAGCTTTTCCAACAGCTGAACGTCAGGCGAGATATAGAGGCTGGTCTTGGTGATGTTGTGGGTGGTGAAATGCGCATGAAAGTCCAGCTCGCGCAGGCACATCGCGATCAGGATGGCGACAAGGTACCACCGCTTGAGCAGGTCTCGATAGGACATTTCCCGGACAAGCGTTGCCACGACGATCAGGTAGCCTGCGACCGAGAAGACTTCAATTGGACCGCCTTCGCTGAGGTAAAACTTCCGTATGTCTTCGGGAAAGAAAGCGAGCGGCAGGGCGATGAGAAAGACGAGCACCAGCAGGGCAAGGCCCATTTGGTTGAAATAGTGGCCTTTGCCGTAACCGGTCTTTCTTTCGCTCCACGCCATATCTGTCTCGCCCATCTGTCTTGTGCCGACTCTCTATTGATCGTGATTTCACTCAATTTGAAAGACTGGGCCATTGTCAAGTTGCCGTTCCGTAATGCCTGGCCGCTTGCCGGCGCTCTGACGGCATGACTGTGGCGAGCTAGTCGGGGCCAGTGCGGAGACGACCCATTCTCTCACGCCACCGACCAGCCGCCATCCACCAGTATATTCGCGCCGGTAATCATCGACGCTGCCGGCGAGGCGAGGAACACCACGGTTCCCGCGACATCGATCGGGTCGCCGATGCGGCCGAGCGGGATGTGCCCGAGCACATGGGCATGAAAGTCCGGATCGGCGAGCGAGGGCCGTGTTCCGTCGGTCCAGATGAAGGTCGGCGCGACGCTGTTGACGGTGATCTTGTGATGCGCCCATTCGGCCGCGAGGCAACGGGTGAGGTGGTTTATCGCCGCCTTGGACATGCAGTAGATCGCTTCGCCCTTCAGCGTCACCGTGCCGGCTTGCGAGCTGATATTGATGATGCGCCCGGATTTTGCCGCGATCATCAGCCGTCCGACCGCCTGGGTGGTGAAGAAGGTCCCCTTGAGGTTGACGTTCACGGTGAGGTCAAAATCCGCTTCGGTCACGTTCTCCGCGAGGTTTTCCGGCCCAAGCCCGACATTGTTGACCAGCACGTCGATGCGACCGAAGGCGGCGTGGGCGTCGGCGACAGCTTTTCGCACCGTCGTCAGATCGGTGAGGTCCATCTGTACCGCCAGCGCGCGCCGGCCGATGCGCTGGATCTCGGCAGTGATATCCGCGCCGTCGGCAGCGCTGCGCACGCCAACGATCATGTCGGCGCCGGAGCCGGCGCAGGCGAGCGCGCAAGCGCGCCCGATGCCGCGCGACGCGCCGGTGACCAGCACCACCTTGTCAGCCAGATCGAATTTCGGTGTGAACTCGTTTGTCACTTCAACCTCCCCTGAAAATCCCATCGGCACGCGCCGCCCCCGATAGGATGGTCTCTTCATCGCTAGACACTATCTGGGCGGAAGATTATCCGCTCGCAGTGCGAAAGCCAGCCACAAGAAATTGCCGACGGCGGCCGGTTTCGTTGGCAAAAGGTCACCATTCCCTGCTATTTCCCCCTTCAAATCAAAAGCAGTGGACTTGCGCATGACCAATGTCGCCCTGACCGGGCTTGCCAGCGATCTCGCCAAGCGCGCCGCGGAAGGCCGTCCGGTGCGCATCGGCGTCATCGGCTCCGGCGAGATGGGCACCGACCTGGTGACGCAAGGCATGCTGATGCCGGGCATTTCGGTGTGCGCCGTCTCGACCCGCCGCCCCCACACGGCGCGTGATGCCGTCCGCATCGCCTATGGCGACGAGGCGATGGCACGGGAGGCCGATACGCCGTCGAAGGTCAGCGAGGCGATCGAGAGCGGAAAAATAGCCATCACGTCGAACGAGATGCTGGTCACCAATCCGCTCATTGACGTCATTATCGACGCCACCGGCAAGCCCGGCGTCGCCGCCGATTTCGACCTGATGGCGATGGAGCACGGCAAGCATCTGGTGATGATGAATGTCGAAGCCGACGTCACCATCGGCTGTTATCTGAAACAGCAGGCCGACCGGCTTGGCGTTGTCTATTCGGTCGGTGCCGGCGACGAGCCGTCGAGCTGCATGGAGCTGATCGAGTTCGCCTCTGCGCTCGGCTATACCATCGTCTCGGCCGGCAAAGGCAAGAACAACCCGCTCAATCACGACGCCGTGCCCGACGACTATCGCGCGGAAGCGCTGCGTCGCAACATGAACCCGCGCATGCTGGTCGAGTTCGTCGACGGCTCGAAGACCATGGTCGAGATGTGTGCCATCGCCAACGCCACCGGGCTGGTGCCCGACATTGCCGGCATGCACGGCCCCAAGGCCAATCGCGATGAATTGGCCAAGGTGCTCATCCCGCGCGCCGATGGCGGCATCCTGTCGCGGAAGGGCGTCGTCGACTACACCATCGGCAAGGGCGTGGCGCCCGGCGTCTTCGTCATCGTCGAGGCGACGCATCCGCGCATCATCGAGCGCATGAACGACCTGCATATCGGCCACGGCCCCTATTACAGCTTCTTCCGGCCGTATCATCTGACCTCGCTGGAAGTGCCGTTGACCGCCGCGCGTATCGCGCTCTATGGCAAGCCGGACATGGTGCCGCTGCCGAGGCCCGTCGCCGAGGTCTGCGCCGTGGCCAAGCGCGATCTCGCCGCCGGCGAGATTTTCGATGCGATCGGCGAGACCTGCTACCGCTCCTGGACCATGACTGTCGAAGAGGCTCGCGCCAACCGCGCCGTGCCAGTCGGCCTGCTCGAAAGCGGCAAGGTGCTGAGACCGGTCAGGAAGGGCGAGCTGCTGACATCAGACAATGCCGCACCCGACCCGACGACCAGGCTTTTCGCCTTGCGCCGGCTGCAGGACGAGATGCTGTACGGAGATTTGGGAAGTGATCGAGGTGCCTGAATCCGAATTGAAGCGGGAAAGTGGCCGCATTCCTCTGGCCGAACGACTCGCAGCCATTGCCCACGATCTCATAGCCGGAGAGGGCAAGGACGGCCGGCCTGTGAACAAGGATGATATCGACGAGTTGTGGGGACATCCCTGATTTAGCCGACTCTCTGCGTCGTCGCGGTTCTAACCGAGCGACCAGGGAACGACTTTTCGCATACCGATCTCGCGTAATCCGCAGTCCGCCATTACTTCCCCAACTCGATCGACCGCAGCCGCGCTGCTTCCACCGCTTCGGTGAGCAGATGGATCAGCCGGTCCCCGCCCATCAGCACGGCAAGTGCGGCGGCCGTGGTGCCGTTGGGGCTGGTCACCTGCTGACGCAGCACGCCCGGCGGCTCGCCGCTTTCGGCGGCGAGCGAGGCGGCGCCATAGACCGTCTGCATGGCGAGCAGCCGGGCGGTCTTTGTTGGCAGGCCAGCCTTCTCGGCAGCCACAGTCAGCGCTTCGATGAAATGGAAGACATAGGCGGGGCCAGACCCTGACACCGCCGTCACCGCGTCCATCAGGCCTTCGTCGTCGATATCAGTCACTTCGCCGCTCGCCGAAAGCAGATCGGCAACGAAACGCTTGGTGTCGTTGGAAACCAGTCGGTTGGAAAACACCACCATCATGCCCTTGCCAATGGCCGCCGGGGTGTTGGGCATGCAGCGCACGATCGGCGCGCGATTGCCCCAGATGGCCTCGAACGTGGCGAGCGGCGTTCCGGCGGCGATGCTGAGGAAGGTCGTGCGGCCATCATTGAAGCGCTTGTACGCGGCGGTCACGTCGCGGATCACTTGCGGCTTCACCGCAATGACCACGAGGGCCGGCACCGCGTCCGCCGGAATACCGCCGGCCTCCGCGGCAGCACTGCAGCCGAGCGCTTCGGCACGCTTGCGCAGATCGGCATTCGGCTCGACCACGAAGACCGCCGCCGGGGGGAGCTTGCCCGATTTCAGCCAGCCCGAGAGCATGGCGTAGCCCATATTGCCGCAACCGGCGAGAACAAGCCTGATCGTCATAGAAAACCTCCGCTAGAGGATCGGACGCAAAAGTGGGTACCGGTTTTGGGGAAATCCGATGCTCAAACAAAAAGATGGCTTCCCATAGACGTTCGTGGCGGGGCGGGGAAGCCCTGTTGGGACGGAGGATCAGCACGGACCACGAACCGCCATCGGCCGCAGCGACACCTGCCTGAGGCCGAACATGCCGAACACGAAGAACAGCCAGACCGGGTCGGCGCGACGGAAGAAGAAGCTTTCGAGGAAGGCGTTCAGCGCGGCGAACAGCACCACCATCATGAAGAAGTCGCCGAGATAGATGTTTTCCTTGCGCAAGGGGATGCGCAAGTAATCGCGCAGCGGCGCGATCAGGAATGTGTAGACTGCCACGCAGAGCGCCGGGATGCCCATCAGCACGGCGATGTCGAGATAGCCGTTATGGCCGTGCACGATGGTTCTGATGTCCCAGGCCCGGTCGAAGGGCTGGTCCTGGTTCAAGAGCAGCGGCGTGCCCCAGAAGCTCTCGAAGCCGTAGCCGGTCCACGGCCGCTTCGCCAGCATCTCGCCGGCGAACTCCCACAGCGTCGTGCGTCCGGTGTAGGTCAGGTCGGGGAAATAGAGTGCCGCCAGATGCTTCACCGGCGGCAGGAAGACGATGCCCAGCGTGCCGATCGCCGCGGCGATGATGGCCAGCGCGAACAGGATCGGCGTCCCGAGCCGCATGCCGATCAGGCTCGGCAGCACGACGATCAGGATCGAAAACGGCACCAATCCGGCCGTCGTCTTGGAACCGGTGTGCAGCATGAAGATCATCGCCGCGCAAAAGATTGACGCGCCCCAGAGCCGCTGTCCGCGCCGGTAGAGGTACAGCCCGGCGAAGCTGAAGCAGGCCATGACAGGACCGGCGATGTTCTTGTGGGTGAACACGCCGCGCCACAGGCCGGCATGTTCCGGCTCCAGCGAATCGGTGGTGTGCAGCGCCTCGTGCGGAAAGACGATGAGCCCGATATAGGACAGGCCGATGACGACGACGATGGTGAAGATGATGACTTTCGAGAAAGCCTCGGCGTCGCGCGGAAGCGCCAGGATTGTCGCGATCGTCAAGATGCCGATCAGCGTGAAGGAAGCGGCGCGCATGGCCGACGGCGGGTCCGTTGCCATCACCACCGACAGCACGAAGAAGCCCAGCATCAGCAGCCAGGACGGGCTGAGCAGCGAGCGTACCACGCGCGGGTCGGCGAAAGCCAGCAGTGAGAAGATCGAGATGGCGCCGAGCGAGCCGAAGCCGAGCTGGTTGACGATGTCGCCGCCGTCGCCGGTCATTTCGGCGCCGGCCGGCTGGAAGGGACGGAACGACACCAGGATGACGGTGAACAGCAGCGCCGCGATCGCGGTCGCGACGCCGTCGCGTGTGAACGCCGCGCTGAGCGGCGCGCGTTCAGTTCTTCTCAGGCTGCCGGTATTGCTCATTGGCGTATCCGAATTCGGCAAGCACGCGGCCGACAGCTACATGGATGGGGTATAAGGCCGTCGCCAATGACCCCGTCCGCGCCAGCCTGGCCGCGCCGCGAAATGGCGAGGCGGCAAGCAGCGCCAGGCTCTTCAAGAAAACCTTGGTGCCGGCGAACGGCGTGCCGGCCCGTTTCTTCTTCTCGACCAGTGTCGAGATGACACCGTTGCGCAGGCTGCGGGCACGGATCCAGTCGGCTTCGACGCGCCGGGCCGGGACGCTTTCGCGCACTTGCGCCTCGGCGCACCAGCCAAGCACAAAGCCTCTCTGTGCGGCCCGGCTCAGGAAATCGGAATCGCCGCCGCCCATAAAGTTGAATTTCAGGTCGAGGAAGGGCGGCCCCATGGCGGTCAGCACGTAACGCCCAACCAGCAGATTGCCGGAGGAATAGAGCGCGGGCACACGCCCGGTCTCCCGGTAGGGTGGCGCAAAGACCGGATGCTCGGCCCATCTGGCATGGGCCGCGTCGGCAAACACAGGCCTTTGCGGGCCGCCGACGATGTCGGCACGGAGCGTCTCGGCCGCCTTGCACATGCGCTCGAGCCATTGTGGATCGGCGATCTCGTCATCGTCGATGACCAGCAAGTGCCTGAAATTTGGAAAATGCAGGATCGCCATCTGCCAGCCGGCATTATAGGCGCTGCAATTGCCGCGCTCATGTGCAATGATGACCATGCCTGATATCTCGCCGCGCTCGAACAGCGGCAGCGCCGCTTTGGCGCCGGCGCGCGCCTCGGCCTCGTTCTCAATGACGATGATTGCGAACCGTCTGCCGGTGTCCTGGGCCTTGAGCGACGCCAGCGTCGCCAGCAGCTGCTCGGGCCTTTTGAATGTCGGCAGCGTCACGACCGCCTCGACGGCCGTCGTGACAAGTCCCGGAGAGCGCCCTGCGATCGATACCGAATCGTCCGATGGCAATGGGATCATGTGTTCAGCCCGGGATGGTGAGTTTGGTTCTCGATAGCATCGCGACGATAACGTTTCGTTAATCACCTTTCGCGGACGAGCCTGCAAATCCGCAACGCCGAGCCACCAAATACCTTCACTTAATCAACGCTTCACCGCGCTTTGCTAGCTGGGTCAGCACTGGATAGGTGAGATGCATCTGCTGTTCGCCACATCGATCGTGCCCGACGGGGCTCTTGCCTCGGGTTATGAGATCGCCAATGCCGCGATCATCGCCGCGTTGCGGCGGGCCGGTGTGCGCGTCACAGTGATCGGCTTCACCTGGCCGGGCAAGCCTGCGAGCGATCCGCAAAACGCCATCGTGCTCGGTGCCGTCGATGTGCGCACCGAAAGCGCGTCATCGCTGCAAAAGCTCGCCTGGGTTGCAAAGGCGATGCTCTCCGGCCTCACTTTCGCGTCGGTCAAGCTGCGCGCGGTCACCGACAGCGAGGTCCGCGCCGCCGTCGAACGCGCTGGCCCTTTCGACGGCTATGTCTTGAATTCCGTGCAGTTCGCCGGCGCCTTCGAAAGGCTGTTCGCCGACCGGCCGTCGATCTTCGTCGCCCACAATGTCGAGCATCGTTCGGCGCAGGAGAACGCCGCTGCCGCGGGCGGCCTTTTGCAGCGCTTGTTGTTTCGCCGTGAGGCCAGGCTGCTCAAGGCCATGGAAGAACGCTTCTGCAGCCGGGCACGCTTCGTCCTCACGCTGGCCGAGGAAGATCGCTCAGCACTCGGCGTCGCCTCCGATGACCGTTCGGCGGCGCTGCCGCTGGTCACTTGCGCCGAAGCGCCCGTGCAAAACGAACCGCGCCGTATCGATTGCGATGCGGCGCTGATCGGTACCTGGACCTGGCAGCCGAACCGCATCGGCCTCGATTGGTTCCTGAAAAAAGTGGTGCCGCATCTCAGGCCCGATTTCCGGGTCAGGATTGCCGGCGGCGTGCCATCGGGCCTCACGTCCGCGCATCCCGGCGTCGAGTTCGTCGGGCGCGTGACGGACGCGCAGGCTTTCGTGCGGGGTGCCGCCGTCATCCCGCTGATCAGCACCTCCGGCAGCGGCGTGCAGCTCAAGACCGTCGAAACCTTCGAACTCGGCCTGCCTTCCGTCGCCACCAGCCATTCGTTGCGCGGCATCGACCATCGCCCGGTCAATTGCGTGGTGACCGATGATCCGGTCGCCTTCGCCGGCGCCCTGGAATCAGCAGTGGCCGATGTCAGGGACGTCGACGGCAGCGGTTTCCACCGCCGGCAGGTGAAGGCGCTTGATGCCGCAATCAGGCTCGGCCTGGAAAAGCTCGGGCCCGTCAGCCAGGAGGTGTTTGCGTGAATATGCACACCGCCCGCGCCGCTTTCGGGGTCGACACTTTGAAATCGATCCTGGGCATCTCGGTCCTTGCCATCCGCTGGGACGACGCGGTCGTCCTGCTGACACGGTTGATTGCTGAGCGGCGCTTCACCAAGGTCACCTTTCTCAACGCTCACAACGCCAATGTCGCCTATACGGACCCGGTCGTTGCCGAGGCGCTCGACGATTTTCTCATCCTGCCGGACGGCGTCGGCGTCGATCTGGCGGCGAAACTGCTTTACGGGGCGTCGTTTCCGGACAATCTCAACGGCACCGATTTCATCCCTGCCTTTCTGCAGGCGTCCAGCAGGCCGCTGACCGTGGGGCTGCTCGGCGCGACGCAGGTCAACGCCGAAGCGGCGTCGAAGAAGCTGGCGGCGCTCGCGTTGCAGCACCGATTCGTGGTCATCCATGACGGTTATTTCTCTTCCGCCGAGGAGCCGGCGATCGTCGATCGCATCGCCAGATTGAGACCGGACGTGCTGCTTGTCGCCATGGGCGTGCCGCGCCAGGAATTGTGGATCGCGCGCCATATCGACGCGCGCCACTGCACGTTGCCGATCGCCGTCGGCGCGCTGCTCGACTTCATGAGCGGCACGGTGCCGCGGGCGCCGCTGTGGATGCGCCGGCTCAGGCTCGAATGGCTGTTTCGGTTGTGGATCGAACCGGGCCGTCTCTGGCGCCGCTATGTGGTCGGCAATCCGGTGTTTCTGTGGCGCGTCATCGGCCAGAAATTTTTGGGCCACCCCGCGCTTGCCAGAACTCGCCCTGGAGCAGGCCCCGGAGCAAGCCGTTGAACAGCCGGTTCGTGCCGAGCCCTGAGACCGATGTCCTTCGCCAGACGCCGACGGCGGCGATCGTGACGGCAAGCTATGCGCCGGATTTGGAGCGTTGCCGCCTGCTGTGCGACACCCTCGACCGCTGCGTTTCCGGCGTGGCGCACCACTATCTGCTTGTCGAGCATCGCGACGTGGCACTGTTTCGTCAGCTGGAGAACAGCCGCCGCACGGTCGTCGACGAGCGGGACCTGTTGCCGCGCTGGCTGCACGCCTTCGACGATCCGATCAGCCTGTTTCGCCGGCGCATCTGGCTCAGTCTGAAGACCATGCCGCTGCGCGGCTGGCATGTGCAGCAGCTTCGCCGCATCGCGATATCAGCGCACGCCGGCGAAGACGTGCTGGTCTTCTGCGATTCCGACGTGGCCTTCCTCAAGCCTTTCGACTGCAGCGCCTTCTGGCGCGATGGCAAGGTGCGGCTGTTCCGCCGCGACGGCGTGCTGTCCGGTGAAGGCCATGAGGAACATCGCATCTGGTCGCGCAATGCCGGCTCGGCGCTCGGCATCGAACCATCAGAGGTTTCCACCCACGATTACATTTCGACGCTGATTGCCTGGCGCCGCGAAACCGTGACGGCGATGTGCTCGCGAATCGAGAAGGTCCACGCGCGCCGCTGGGTCGAAGTCGTCGGCGCGGCGCGCAAATTCTCCGAATGCATGATCTACGGCCGCTATGTCGACGACGTGCTCGACGGTGCCGGCCATTTTCACGGCTCGGAGGAGTTCTGCCGCGTCCACTGGACGGGCGAAGCGCTGTCGGATGACGAGTTCCGCCGCTTCGTCGCCGCCATGGCGCCGGAACAGGTGGCCATCGGCATGCAGTCCTTCATCGGCACCGATATCGGCCGCATCCGTCGCCTGATCGGGCTCGATTAGCCCTAGGGTCAAACCCGATCGCTCTGAACCACCGGGTTTGACCGATAGTGTTCTCTAATGGATCAAGGGCGGCGGCTCAGAAAATCCCGAAGCGAAGCTCGCTTATAAAGCCCTCTAACCGAGGAAGCTCCGCAGACTGCCCGCCGATAGAATTGCGATGATGACGGTGGGAAGGATGGACATCCTTGTGGCTGCGACCATGGTGACCGCAAGCGCGATTATATCCGCGGGATGACCTGTCACGAAATCGGGGGCAATGACCGTTATCAGAACGCAGCCTGGCGCGCTTTCCATGACCATTCTGGTCCGCGGACCAAGGGTCCGGTTGCGCAGGAAGACGTAACCGCCGATTCGCGTCAGATAGGTGACAGATGCCATCAGCAGGATGGCAAGGAGATACATCGGGTCGATCATGACGACCTCGCCCAGAAGAATGCGGCCACGACACCCGACAGCGCGCCGGCCGGCACATACCAGGCGCCCGGCACGACAAGATACGTCGCTGCTGCGACGAGCAAACTGACAAGCCACGGCAAGGCCGCCGAAACGCCCTTCCACATGCCCGCAAGCATGACGAGGAACACGGCGGGAAATGCCATGTCGAACCCGTAGCGGGTGACGTCGCCCAGCACGGGGCCGACAAGCGCGCCCACTGTCGTGAAAGCAACCCACGTCAGGTAAAGGCCAAGTGAAACGCCGAAATAATATCCACGGCTCAAGCTCGTGCCCGACTTTCGCGCATCGGCGAGCCCCATGGCCCAGCTCTCGTCGCACATGAAGAACAGGACCAGGAATGCCTTGCGCTTGGGCAGATGCCGGATCAAAGGAGCTAGCGCCGCCCCCATGAGAAGATGACGGCTGTTCACCAGGAAGGTGATCGCGATGATCAACAGCACATGGGGTGGTGACGTCCACAATTCGACCGCGGCGAACTCCGAACCGCCGCCGAAGTTGAGGCCCGTCATAAGAGGCACTTCGAGCGCAGTGAATCCTTTTTGAGCTGCTTGCGAACCGAGGACCAGCGCGAATGGGATGAAGCCGAGCATGACAGGAAACGACGCCTGCAGGCCGCGCCAGCTTTGGTGCTGGGTGCGCTCCGGAACGGAGGCCTCCGCCACATCCAAGTTGCTCATCTCTTTCAGTCCTTTTTCTCCGCGCCTGCCCATTCCGGGCAGCTCCGCCTTACCGACGGCGGAGGCATCGGATTGTCATGGCAGGCTTTCCCAGGCGTTCGGCGTTCTGACCGCGGCTACGGCGCGCGATCATCCATCTCGGGGTACAGCACGACACTTTCCTGTGCGGTCGGCTCGTTGCGCGCGCCGATGAAGACAGCCGGCCTCCTGCCTCGATTGACAGCGACGTGCAGCACGTTGGCTGGGATGTAAAGGTAATCGCCGGCATGCACGACATCCCGATACTGGAGTTCGTCCCCGCTCCGTATCTCCAACTCGTCTCCGCTCAACATGTAGAAGGCCGACTCATGGCGCTCATGGACATGGGCCTTGGTGCGCTGCCCGGGCGGGAGCGTGACAATACCCAACCACAAAGCCATTGCTCCAACCGTCTCCGAGCTTATTCCCGGCAGATAGTCCGATCCCTGGGCGGCCCGATAGGCCGCACCACCCTTGACAACCATAGCTTTGGTGCCGGCGGCCGCGGTCGTACCTGCTGCCGTCCGCTGTATCGACATCGTCATGGGGGCCTCCATTGTGCTAGTCTCGATCAACATGGCCAAGAGGATGACGAGACGACCGGCCAAAGTCCTTAAAGGGGAGGCGAAAAGTTCCGAATTCTTCCGAATCCGGTGAAGGCGGCGTAACATCGCGCCGCTTCGCGTTCGGCCCGTTCTTGCTTGACATGCAGTACGGCACGCTCATGCGCGAGGGAAAGCCTGTCGCGATCGGTCACAAGGGCTTCTTGCTGCTTCACGCCTTGGTGCAGGCAGCAGGGCAAGTCTTGAGCAAGGCGGCGCTCATCGAGGCGGCCTGGCCCGATACCATTGTCGAGGAGAGCAACCTGTCGGTGCAGATTGCAGCACTGCGCAAGCTCCTCGGGCCACAACCGGACGGCAGCGAGTGGATCGTCACAGTCTCCCGCACTGGGTATCGTTTTGCCGGCCACGTGCGCGTGCTGGACGCCGCGGCCGGCAGCAACCCTTCCGCCCTCCAGCAGCCGGCCGCCTTTCCCGAAAGACCGTCCATTGCGGTCCTGCCATTTGCCAATGTAAGCGACGACAAGGAACAGGCGTACCTTGCCGACGGCATCACCGAGGACGTCATCACCGCGCTGACGCGGTTCCGGTGGTTTCGGGTGATCGGGCGCAATTCCAGTTTCGTCTACAAGGACAAGTGCCTCGGCTCCAAACAGGTCGCCGGCGAGCTCGGCGTCCGTTACGTGCTCGAAGGAAGCGTGCGCCGATCCGGCTCGCACGTCCGGGTGTCGGTGCAACTGGTCGATGCGGCTTCCGCCAGCCAGATCTGGGCCGAACGATACGAGATGGAACTGGCGGAGGCATTTGCCGTTCAGGATGCCATTGCCGAACGGATCACCGGCGCGATCGAGCCCGAACTGCTCAAGACGGAGTCGCTTCCGGCCGGTGCCCGCCACTCCGGTAATGTGACTGCCTGGGACGTGGTGCGGCAAGGTACCTGGCATTTCCACCACGTCGGCCAGAAAACGCATCTGAGAGCGCGGGAGCTGTTCCGCGAGGCGTGCAGGCTCGACCCCGACCTTGCGGAGGCCCATCTCTGGCTCGGCCGTGTGAGCGCCGGCATCGTCGCCTATGGTTGGAGCGACAGACCGTCGGAGGACATCAGGGAAGGTCTGGCCGCCGCCTTGGTGGCGGTCCGGCTCGATGAGAAGAATCCCTATTCGCATTATGCGTTGGCCATCTGCAGCGCGTACGCCAACGCGCCCGAACAGGCCGTTCTCGCCGCAGAGAGGGCGGTCGAGATCAGCCCGAGCTTCGCCCTTGGCCACCTTGTCCTGGGGATGGGGCAGCTCTTCCGTGGGAGCGCATTCGAGGCGATAGCACCGCTCGAACGCGGCTTGATGTTAAACCCCTACGATCCGCAGAACTTCGTCTGGCTTAATCTGCTGGCACTCGCTTACCTGTTCAATGGCCGAGCAAATGAGGCGCTTGCGGCGGGAATCAAGGCCCGGAAGGTTCGCCCTTCCTGGCGGCCCATCCGCGAAACGCTTGCCTGCTGCTATGTTTCGCTCGGGCGCTTGCCGGAAGCCCGATCATGCGTCGAGCAGATGCGCGACATGGATACTCCGTCAGGTGACGCCATGGCGCCGCTGAGACTCCGCAGTCCTCACTGGGCTGAGGAGATAGCGCTTCTGCTAAAGGAAGCAGGGCAGTCAGTATAAAGGCTTTTTAAAGGGCTCCAATCATTTGCGCCATCTTCCCTTCCGGCCTTCGAAAGACGCAAGAGGGAGTGAGCTATGGGCCCAGCCTGTGTGGAGCGCGATGATTTGGTAAAGTGATTCCCGATCAGCGAGGGCAGCGTCCCACGGATCAGGAAATGGCGCAAAGCCGCCTCAGCACCTTCCCAACGGACTTCCTACCCTTATCCTAGATCCGGCATTTTTCGAGTGAGCGACCAATCTCGGGCCATAACTTCGATGGCGTCGTCTCGAAAATAGAACAAGAAATGCCGTGAATTCGGACTGTCCGGCGATAGAACCTCCCAATCAAGGTCGTTGATTGCCAGGCTGTCGCCGGTCACCTCGTAGAACTCCCCCCATTTTGGAGCCTGATTGCTGTAACGGCCTTCACCTGCAAACCACGCGTGATCGTTTGTGGCGTCCCATCGCCAACGACTACAGCCAACGAAGCGAAGCGTTGCTATCTCTCCCCCTCTGGCGTCGTAAGCCCATGGGTTCAAAAGAAAGGAAAGCTGGACTGTGTCGCCGTCGACGGTCAGCTCTACGTTGGGGAGCATTAGGCTCGGCGTTCCAGTCAGGGTTCAGGTGCCGGAAAGATAACTCGGTCATGCAGCGATCTTGCATGTCGAGAAGGCAACTTTCCACCCCGTCTCGGCATGGCGGCAGCCATCTGAGTTTGATCCTAGACCGGCTTGGCCGGCTTGCGCATCGCCGAATAGGTGAGCAGCGTCGAGGCGAGATAGAGCAGCAGGAAGACGACATTGAGCGACAGCACCAGATCCGGCGTGTCCAGGATCGTGGTCAGCACATAGGTCAGCAGGACCGCCTTCAGCCCGGCAAGCAGGGCCAGGTTGATCGCCCGCACCAGTGTCTGGCCGCGCGCGAACAGGAGCTCGGCCTGGTATTCGACCAGATTGCGCAACCCAGGCACACAGATCGCCAGCGCCACCAGAGGGGCGGCCTCCGCGACATTCTTGCCCAGCGCGTTGGGGAAGAAATGCAGCACGATGGCAAGCGCCGCCAGCGCCAGCGTCGAGACCAGGAACACGCCGCCTTCTATGCCGCTCTTGACCGAAAGGCGCGACAGGAGTTCCGGCGCCCGCATCATGCGCTGTACCAGCATCATCGAAAAGGTGCGGATCGGGATCGCCGTCAGGTCGACCAGCCGCATGATGATCGAATAAATACCGGCCAGGTGCGGCCCGCCTATCGCCAGCACCAGGAGCTTGTCGAATTCCATCTGCAGGTAGAACAGCACCTCTGCGCCGGCCACGTAGATGGAATCGGCGAGCCGCCTGATATAGAGCGCCAGCCGCAGCCGCAGCCTCTGGCGCGGATAGAAAAATGCGAAGGCGAGCAGCAGCGAGGCGGCGTTGGCGCCGATATAATACCAGGACCAGACATCTATGGTCGGCTGCGGCGCGAACATGAACAGCACGGCGCCGAGCGCCCGCAAGGCCGTCGCCAGGATCGTCAGCAAGGCGGCGCGGCCGAACTTGCCGAGACCGTTGTTGACGATCAGCGCGACCTCGACCGGCCGCCACAACAGCGCCTCGGCAAACACGACCGCCGCAAAGACCGATAGCGGCACGGTGCTGGCAAAGAAGACCAGGTAGACGCTGTAAGAGGCGGCAGCCAGCAACGGCAGCGATATCACGCCAAGCAGCAGGAAGCCGGCCGTGAAGGTGCCGATCAGATTGGGGCGGATGGTGGCAGTTCGGTAAAGCGCCGAGATGAAACCGAAGGCCAGGATGCGTGACAGCATCACGCCGGCCGCCGAAGCGGTGGCGAACATGCCGAACTCGGCGATGGACAGCGTGTTGGCCAGCGAGATGAAATAGGCCAGCGAAAACACCAGCCGCCCGCCCGCGCCGCTGATCGCCGAAAGATAGTCGCGAACCAGCCCCCGTCGCTCGGCCACGAAAGCGCCGATCCGGGCGAGGGGCCGCCTTTGCGGGATGTCACCAGCCTGAGTCATGTGTCGGAGACAGCATAGGCTGGAAAGTTTAACGCGCGGTTCGGAACGCTTTCGTCGCGTTCAAGAAAGACACAACCGAAGAGGGAAACCTCGTCTTCAAGGCAGGGAAATTAACCTTTTGTTTCCTATGCTTGTTTAGCGTGGCTTAACGAATGGCTGACCGCGCGCGTCCAAGCCGCCAAGGGCAAGCTCCACGATAATGGTCGACAGGCAAAACCGTGAAGATTGGAGGCGCGAGCGGTCCTTGCTGGCGCTCGGCCGGGCGATGCGCGGCGAAGAAGAAGCTGAGCCATCGCTGGTTTCGATCGGGGATCGGGCAGACCCGTCATGGCGCGAAGATGCCGCGACGCGCCATCGTCTCGCGCGCCTGCGCCGCGAGGGGCGAGCGCATCCGGAACTCTCGGCAACCCCGGAGCCCTCGGCGATTCCGGAACGCCCGGTAATTCCGGAATTCTCGGCAAACGATGAAACAAGCCAGTTTCAAGCCGAGGATGCATCCGCTTCGGCCGCCCGGATATCGCCAGAGGCGGACGAGGCCGTTGAAGCGGACCGTGCGGAAGCCAGGCCGCGGGAGGAGCCGGTTTCTCCCGGTATTTCCGAGGACCGCCGTTCCGATGCCGATCCTCGATATGCCGCGTTCGATCCTCGATATGCCGCGTTCGATTCTCGGTCCGCCGCGTTCGATCCGCGATACGCCGCGGTCGAGCCTCGATACGCCGCATTTGAGCCGAGATACGCCGGTG
The DNA here is from genome assembly GCF_053848045.1 of Mesorhizobium sp. BHbdii. Lineage (NCBI taxonomy): Bacteria > Pseudomonadati > Pseudomonadota > Alphaproteobacteria > Hyphomicrobiales > Phyllobacteriaceae > Mesorhizobium > Mesorhizobium sp. BHbdii. The sequence continues at coordinate 339,513 of NZ_JBSPKX010000004.1, forward strand.
ACGAGCAGCGGTCTTTCCGTGAGGACGACGACGGATGGAAGCCGTTGATCGATCCGATGCAGGTCGTCCGCGGCATCGCCAGGTCGAAGCTGCTGATCGTCGCCATGACGATACTGGGCGCCACGCTTGGCGTCGCGATCGCGCTGTCGACGCCGAAGAAATACGAAGCCACCGCAGAGCTGATCGTCGACCCGCGCGACCTGAAACTCACTGACCGCGACCTCACCCAATCGGTGGTAGCGTCCGACGCCACGCTGGCCATCGTCGAAAACCAGGTTCGCGTGCTCACCTCCGGTACCGTTCTCAACAAGGTCGTGGACAAGCTCAACCTCGTCAGCGATCCGGAGTTCAACGGGCAAGGTTCCGAGGGCCTGGGCGTGATGACGCTCATCCGATCGATCCTGTCGCGCAATGACGGGCCGGGTGCCGATGAGAGCCGCCGCCGCGCGCTGGCCGTCGCCAATCTGGCGGAGAGCCTTTCGGTCGAGCGCGGCGGCAAGACCTTCGTCATCTCCGTCAGCGCCACCACGCAAAATGGCGAGAAGTCGGCTCTCATCGCCAATACGATGACGGACGTCTTCCTGCAGACCTTCGGTCAGATCCAGTCGGACACCGCTGGCCGCGCGACCAACGAACTGACGGGCAGGCTCGACGAACTGCGCAAGGGCGTGGAAGTGGCCGAGCGCAAGGTCGAGGATTTCAGGGCCGCGCACGACCTCGTCGACGCGCAAGGCCATCTGATCAGCGACGACGAGATGCTCAAGCTCAACCAGCAGCTTGCCATCGCCCGCGCGCGCACGCTGGAACTCAACGCCCGCGCGGCGTCGGCGCGCTCGATCGACGTGAATTCGGTTCTGAGCGGCACCTTGCCGGAGGAGATCAACTCCAACACCATGAGCGAATTGCGCTCGCAATATGCGACGCTCAAGCAGGAGGCCGACCGCGCCGCGATCCGGTTTGGGCCGCGCCATCCCGAGCTCCAGGCGCTCAATGCCCAGCTTGCCGGTTCGCGCGAGCGTATCGCCGGGGAACTGCGTCGCATCGGCTCGTCGCTGCAGGTCGACCTCAGGCGCGCCGTGCAGCTCGAACAGGATCTGGCCTCCCGGCTGGCGCAGTTGAAGGTCCGCAGCGGCGACGTCAACAGCGATCTGGTCACGTTGCGCGAACTGGAGCGCGAGGCCGCCGCCAAACGCTCCGTCTATGAACAATACCTTCTGCGCGCCAAGGAAACCGGCGAGCAGAAGGACATCAACACCGCCAACATCAACGTGATCTCCAGGGCCTTCGCCCCGCTCGAGCCGAACGGACCGTCGCGCGCCGTGACGGTGCTTGCCGGCCTGCTGGCGGGCCTCGCCTCTGGTGTCGGCCTTGGCGCCATGCGCGGCGCCTATGCGAGCCTGCGCGATACCGCCAATTCGCGGCCGCGCCGCCGGACGGACGAGCACCGTTTTGAAGACAAGGCATACCAGGCGTCGCCGCCGCCCGTTCCGCCAGTCGAGGCCACCAGGCATTCAGGTCCGATTAATGCGCTGCTGTCGGCGGTGAGCAGGATCGTGCCGCGCAAGGCGCGCAGCGAAGCCTCGCGTTCCAGTGACTCACCGGCCAATGGCGCATCCGCAGTCGCCGGAGGCGCAAAGCGGGATCCGGTCAAGCAGCAAGCGATGTACCCGGCCCTGCCTATGCAGGCGTATGCGCAACCGCCGATGGGCTATCCCTGGCAGATGCAGCCGCCGCCGGCCGGCTATCCCTATCCGCCGGCCATGATGACGCCCCATGCCGGGCCTTATCCGCAGCAGCAGTCCGCCTATCCCCGAGCCTCGTCGGACGACGCAAATCAGGCTTCGAAAGCCGCCGAACAGCAAGCCTCCATCGAAGAAATCCGAGCCAGCCTGCGCGAATTCCGCGAAGCGGTTCGCGAACTCACCGAAAGCCGATCGCGGCGCTATTTCTGAGCGCCGGATAGAATAAAAGCCGTCGGTTTCGAGTTAGCGGCATAAGACGGCGCTTTGACGGGATTGCCGGGTCGGATTTTCGTGAAAATGCCGCCCGAAGTAGAACGATGTTGAGGGTGTTCATGGCCGAGTTGATTGACGGAAAGAATGTCGCCGAAGACGTGGTGCGGCGCGTCAAGGCCTTGGCGATCGAACTGATGGAAAAGGGCGCGCAGAAGCCCGGTCTCGCAGTGGTCATCGTCGGCGAGGATCCGGCGAGCCAGGTTTACGTCGCCTCCAAATCCCGCATCGCCAAGGAATGCGGCTTTCATTCGGTCCAGCACACGCTGCCGGCCGAGATCTCCGAACAGGAACTGCTTGATATCATTGGCGAACTCAACGCCGATCCCGGCATCAACGGCATCCTGGTGCAGCTTCCGCTGCCTGGCCATATCGACGCGGGCAAGGTGATCCAGACCATCGCGCCGCAAAAGGATGTCGACGGCTTCCACTTCATCAATGTCGGCAAGCTCGGCACCGGCGAACTGGAGACGGCGTTCGTGCCTTGTACCCCGGCCGGCTCGATGCTGCTGATCGAGCGTGTGCGCGGCAAGGATCTTTCCGGGCTCAATGCGGTGGTCGTCGGCCGCTCCAATATTGTCGGCAAACCGATGGCCAATCTTCTGCTTGCCGCCAACTGCACCGTCACCATTGCGCACAGCCGCACCAAGGACTTGGCTGCACTGGCGCGCACCGCCGACATTCTCGTTGCCGCTGTCGGCAGACCTGAAATGATCAGGGGCGACTGGGTCAAATCAGGTGCCACTGTCATCGACGTCGGCATCAACCGCATCGCGGCGCCCGAAAAGGGCGAAGGCAAGACCCGCCTCGTCGGGGACGTCGCCTATGCGGAAGCGGCGACGATGGCCGGCGCCATCACGCCGGTGCCTGGCGGCGTCGGACCGATGACCATTGCCATGCTGATGGCCAACACGCTAGCTTCTGCCTATCTCGCGGCCGGATTGAAACGGCCGTCTTTCTGAACCTGGAAAGCCGCAGCTTTGCCGAACCTCACTGTTCCCCGAGCATTTTGCAGCCAAGTGGGATCACTTGGCGTTGCATAAATGCGGCTGAAATAAAGAGATAGAGCGGGATGCCCCACTCGACCCAAATGCATCCCGCTCTAGAGCGGCCGGTCGCGAACGATCTTGTTCAAGGCGGCCGGCAGTTCGGGTTCCTGCTGGTCGACAAGTTTTCCATGTTCTCGCTGGCCGCCGCAATCGACACGTTCCGGTCGGCGAACCGGCTGCTCGGCCACGACTTCTATGGCTGGACGACGGTGTCGGCCGACGGCGATGCCGTCATGGCGTCCAACGGCCTGCCGCTCAAGATCGACTATGCCGTCGCCGATCTGCCGCCGGTCGATATCCTTTTCGTCTCGGTCGGGCTGACGACCGAGTTTCCCGGCAAGAGCAAGGTGCTGGCGGCGCTGCGCAGCTGGGGCCGGCGCGGCAACGCGCTCGGCGCACTGTCGGTCGGCTCCTATCTGCTCGCCGAGGCAGGCCAGCTCGAAGGCTATCGCTGCACCATCCACTGGGAAAACCGCGCCGGCTTCGTCGAGCGATTTCCCGACATCAACTGCACCGGCAATGTCTTCGAGATCGACCGCAAGCGCTACACCTGCGCCGGCGGTACCACCTCCATCGACCTGATGCTGGAGATCGTGCGCGGCGATTTCGGCTCGAGCCTCGCCAACGGCGTCGCCAACCAGTTCCAGCACGAGCGCATCCGCTCCGCCGGAGACCGCCAGCGCGTCGGCCCTGAGCGCGACCTGACCGGCAAATCAGAAAAGCTGCGGCGCATCGTCGAGCTGATGGCCGACCATCTCGACGAGCCGCTGTCGGCGGTGCAGCTCGCCAAATCGGCCGGCCTGTCGGTGCGTCAGGTCGAGCGGCTGTTCCTGCGACACCTCACGGTGACGCCCGGCCGCTATTACATGCGGCTCAGGCTCGAGCGGGCGCGCGAATTGCTGCGCCAGACCAACATGCCGATCCTCGACGTGGCGATCGCCACCGGCTTCACCTCACACTCCTATTTTGCCCAGAGCTATCGGCTGCAATTCGGCCGGCCGCCTTCCGAGGAGCGGCGCACGACATATTGACTTGGTCTAGCTCAGGTTCGTGGCCGACCCTCCCACGCCCGGCGCCCGGGCTTGTGTCCCGACGCGGCGTCAAATAGCTTCCCCGGACTGGCGGCCACTGACTGGGGGAGAATTTCATGGCGGGACTTGCGCGGGGCGTCGCTGCGGCCGCCCTCCTGTTGGGGATGACGACGCTCGGCCTTGCCGCCGACCGTGTCGTCATCGTTCTCGACGCTTCCGGCTCGATGTGGGCGCAGATCGACGGCAAGCCCAAGCTCGAAATCGCCCGGGAATCGCTGCGAACGGTGCTGCAATCTGTCCTCGCCGATAGGGAAATCGGCTTCATGGCCTATGGCCATCGCGAGAAGGGCAGTTGCGAGGACATCGAGCTCATCGTGCCGCCGCAGGCCGGCTCGGCAGCTGCTGTTTCCGCTGCCGCCGACAGCCTGAAATTCATCGGCAGGACGCCGCTGACATCAGCCGTCAAGCAGGCCGCCGAGGCGCTGAAATACACCGAGGACAAGGCCACCGTCATCCTGATCACCGATGGGCTCGAGACCTGCAAAGGTGACCCTTGCGCGCTCGGCAAGGAACTGAGGGCTGCCGGTGTCGATTTCACCGTAAACGTCGTCGGCTTCGGCCTGACCGCGGACGAGGGCAAGCACGTCGCTTGCCTCGCCGACAACACCGGCGGCAAATACATCCAGGCGTCCGACGAGCAAGCCCTACAGGACGCGCTGGTCGAAGCCATCGCCGCCGCACCTGCACCGGCGCCCGAACCAGCGCCTGCGCCGCAGCCGGCCCCCGAGCCGGAAAAGCCGGAGTTCAACTTCATGCCGGCCGTGGTGCTCGCCGAGGGCGGCGATCCCGTCACCGACGGCAATTCCTGGGAGATCTACAAGGCGAGCTCCGACGGCACCCGCGGCGATTACGTCACCACCGAATACGGAGCCTACAAAGGCAATCTGGAGCCGGGCGGCTACCTAGTCGTCGCACGCTATGGCGAGGCCAGGACCGAACAGAAGATCACGCTCGAGGCGGGCCAGGTCTACAAGCCCCTTGTCACGCTGAATGCCGGCACGCTCATCATTCATCCACGGCCAAGTGAGGGGGCGGACGTCGCCGATGGTGCGGCTGTCGTGATCGCCTATCCGGGCGTCGATACGCCCGCGACCTATTATGGCGACACGAAGGTCGTGTTGCCGGCCGGCGACCAGAAAGTGACGGTCAGGATCGGGCAGGGCGAAATCACCGAAACCATCCCGCTCACTGCCGGCAGCATCGTCGACAAGGATATCATCGTCGGCGTCGGCCATGTCGTTGCCAACGCCTACTACATTGCTGGCGGCGACAAGGCCGACGCTTCGGGCATCGGCTTCAAGGTGTTCAAGGCAAGAAAGAAGATCGACGGGACGAGGCAAGAGGTGGCTCATGCCTATGGTCCCGACAGCAAGTTCGATCTGCCGCCCGACGACTATGTGCTGACGGCGACGGTCGACCTTGCCGTCGTCGAGCAGCCGTTCAGCGTAAAGGCCGGTGAGCATCAGGATCTGAAGATCGCCATCAATGCCGGCGTGCTGGCGATCACCGCGCCAGGGGCCTCGAAGATCGAGATTTTCGAGGCGAAGAAGGACATTAACGGCAACCGCAAATCGCTCGGCTACGCCTACGACGAGCAGTATCAGGCGGCGCTGCCGGCCGGCGACTACGTGGTCGTCTCGGAGAAGTCGGACAACAGTTCGAAGGAGGGCGCAGTGACGGTCACGGCCGGCGGGCGGACCGAACTGACGGTGCAGTAGGAGGCAGTTCGATGCCAGTGTCGATTGCTCGCGACGGAAACGGCCTTGAAGGCGCAAGGTATCGAGGCGATCGACTGATCGTTAGATAAGCATACGCCCCACAATGCCGAGCTTGGCCTTGGATTGCGGCCGGCGCTGTGGTCGTACAGATCGGACCGGCATTCGCATTTCTACCTCGCAGGCAGCGTCGACGCGAACCAGTCGGCTGAACGTCCGAAATGGGTGGCCATTCGTCCCGTCGATCGGAACGAGCAGGTATTCACAGGAACGGGCATCCCCGTTATGTCTGTCGAATGACCGGAGTGGGCCGACAGCAGAACGTCCGGTTTTGGGAGCACCCGGCGGCAAGCCGCCATTCTGGTTCCGCCGCATCACGCACCTGTATGTTCTCCCCGCTCACTTCTGGATCATATCGATTGCTTGGTCGCCGATGGTCCCTGTGAATGTCTCCGGCGACTTCCACCACGCATCGTAAGCCGCCGCCCCGGATTGCACGATCCCCACGACGATCAGAACTGCCGTCAGCCAGAAGATACGGTTCTGCGTATTTTTGTTGTCGGTGTGACGCTGTTCTTCGAGGTCGAAGCTGGTGATCGTGTTCAGCGCCTGCGGCTTGAGCTTGTAACCATGATGCTGCGTCTCTTCGAGATCTTGCACCTCCTTCATCGAGTCTAGGAGGAGCGTATAGTAGGTCATCAGCTCTTCTTTATCAGGCCGATGAACCCAGCGGACCGTATAGAAGTGGGTCAGCAAGCTGGTCGGATGCGTCTGGAAGGCCCGATCTTTGACGGTCTCTGATAGGATGTAGCGCAGCACCTTCATCCGATCCTGACGAGGCAGCTCCCGCTTATTGAAGCGCGACTGCAGGTATCGGTCGTATGTCACCTGGATCCAAGGCCAGCGGCTCCATCGGTAGCGGAGGAACTTCGGGAGCCCGATCGTGTAGAAGGTCCAGCCTCGATAGTAGTGCTGGATCCATGGCTGGAAGTCGGCCAGTTCGCTAATGTCGAGGGATCGTTCTTCAGTGAAATTCTGGCCGTCGAGCGACCACTTCCCCTGCACCTGATCATCCACGAGGTCGTAGACGAGGAACCTTGCCACGCCCGCGCTGTCGAGCAAATAGACCAGATAGATGTCGTTCTTCCGAGCCTCGTCACCAGAGGTCGGTATTGTCGGTCCGCTTCGTTTCACCAACGCCATACGAAGCACGCGCCGCATGGCAAACTGCCGAATACCCGCACGTAATCCCATCCCGCCTCCCATCGATATGCTCGGGGGAGATATAAGTCATAAATCGTTCTGTTTCTCTCTGTTCCTTTCGGCTATTTTAAACGTCACGCAGACCAAGCTGAACTTGTCTGCTCCCCCTCCGCTTTCCACCCCACGATGGCTGGAGCAACCTGGCATTCCGCGTGCCAAAAGCGGCCATCCACGCTGCATCGGATGGCCGCTCAACCTCAGATCTCGGTTCGCTCAGCCAGGAGGAGCGCGTCCTCCATGTCGATGCCGAGATAGCGCACCGTGTTGTCGATCTTGGAGTGACCAACAAGATCTGGATGGCGCGGATGTTTCCTGTAGCCTTGTAAATCATCGACGCCTTCGTGCGTCGGAGCGAGTGTGTTCCATATTCCTCCGAACGTAGACCAATGGCGGTCACCCACTCGTCAACGAGGCGGGCATACTGCCTCGTGCTCATGTGGTTCCTCTGATCGATCCGGCTCGGGAAGGCATAGTCCTCGACCGTCCCGCCACGCCGTTCGAGCCAAGTGAGAAGGCTTGCTCTCACATCGCTCGTGATCTCGAATTGGACGGGACGACCGGTCTTCTGCTGAACGACGATCGCCCGATTCCTGATCTCTGGTCCGTCGACCACGTCGCGGATCCTGATCTTGACCAGGTCGCAGCCGCGAAGCTTGCTGTCGATTGCAAGATCGAACAATGCTCGGTCCCGTACGCGTCTTTCGCGATCGAGGAAGAAGCGAATCGCCCAGATCTGCTTCTGGGTGAACGGACGCTTGGTGCCGACCTTCTTTCCGGCATTCCAAGCTGCGCGCTCGCTACTAGCACAATCGAATTGAGAATGGCCCATGTGAGTTCTCCTCGGCCTTGATTGGCCGATAGAGAAACGTCGCAAGACACTACCGATCAACGGCCGACTCCAGACAGTCGGCTTTCGGGGATTGGAAAAAGGGATAGCTGCCGTTCAACCCCGTAACGTAAATGCCCGCCGCCGCACCCAACGTAGCGCCATTTACCGCGCCCTCAGGTGCTCGGAATCGCGCCAGTGATCTTGTTGTAGTCAGAGTTCAGCTCCCGCCGAATCGTTGCCCTTCGACGAGAACAGGGGCGCGGGCAAGGATCAGCGCTGCGGGCGCACAAGCGAAGCGCGAAGCCTCGGGAGCCGCGCCATTGTCTGAGCAGGGGCGAAGCCGTTGTATAAGTTTCTAGAATTCGCGAAAGCGGCCGATCAACGCGAAATTTCGTGGCGCGATGCAAATGTGACGAGTAGTCTCCCCCCAAAAGGGGGAGCTATGTTTTTATCCAATGTAACGATAAAGAACTTCAGGCTGTTTCAGGAGTTCACAGTTCGTCTGAACAGCGGAATTAACGTCATCGTTGGTGAGAACAACAGTGGCAAGACCGCCTTGGTCGATGCACTGCGTTACGCGCTGTCGGTCAACTCCGGAGAATGGATACGGATTCAAGATCGCGACTTCCGCAAAGGAACGACCGCCTTCTCTATCCAGCTCAAATTCGAAGATATCAACACCAGACAAGCGGGCGCGTTTGTAGAGCATCTGACGCACGAAAAAAACGCCGAGGGCCAAGGTCGAACGTCCGTCCTTTATCTAAACCTACTAGCTGAGCAGACCTCGCATACGGTTCGGGGAACGCGTCAAATCCGAACAGAGATACGCTCAGGTGCAAACGCCGATGGGCCTGCGATTGAACGGGAGGCACGAGAGTTTCTCGCGAGTACTTATCTAAGGCCGCTTCGGGATGCAGAGGCCGAACTTATGGGAGGAAGGGGCTCGCGCCTCGCCCAAATTCTGGAATCTTCTGAACAATTCAACGAGCCAACGATCACGCAGCTTCTCGCCGCCATTGTTACAGCCAACCAATCAATCATGGGAAATGACGGCGTTCAGTCTGCGAAAGGACGCGTCCAGGCGCAACTGCGGGACCTGGACTTCAAATCGAACGCTTTGAACCCGCTTATCAGCATAATGGGAGGGACCGACCTCGCAGAGCTTACCGGGATTGAGCGCAGGCAAATGTTCCGCGCGACATTAGAGCGGCTGCAGCTCTTGATCGACGCTCAAGAGCGCTATCAAGGTTTAGGGTACAGCAATCTGCTTTTTATGGCGACCGAGTTGCTACTCCTCGAACAGGAGCAGCATGACTTCCCGCTCCTGCTAATTGAGGAGCCTGAAGCGCATCTCCATCCCCAGCTTCAAATGAAATTTCTAAAGGCTCTGCGCGAAGGTTTCAGCGGTCGCAACTCATCGCTTCAAAGCATTCTCACGACACATAGCCCTAATCTGGCGTCTAAAGCTCCGTTGGACAACGTCATAATCATGTCGGGCGCGAAAGCGTTTTCGCTGCGGCCAAGCGAGACAAATCTGGAGTCGGGCAACTACGTTTTTCTCGAAAAATTCCTAGACGTAACAAAGTCCAATCTGTTTTTCGCGAAAGGCGTCCTATTGGTTGAAGGCGACGGCGAGAACATTCTGCTTCCCAGCATAGCCGAGCTTTTGGGTGTCGCCTTTGAGGATTACGGCGTGTCGGTTGTCAACGTCGGAAGTCTGGCCTTTGGGCACTTTGCAAGAATTTTTCAACGCAGGGGGAAGGATGCGCTGCAGGCAGAGTGGCTTAGCACACGCGTCGCCTGCGTACGCGATCTCGACCTAAGACCGGAACGCGCGAAGATTGCTGAGGGAAATATCTACGGTTTCAAGAAAGCAGTACCTCGCAATCAGGCCTATTGGGAGTCTCATTACGCAGATAATCCGGGTGGCAGAACCCAATGGATCGCAACTCGAAAGAGTTCGGCGGGCCAGAATGTAAGGGTCGAACTTTCCGACCACTGGACTTTTGAATATTCGCTTATTCGCGCGGGTCTTTCTGCAGAAGTGTACGAAGCCCTGAAGGGAGATATCGAAGGCTACGATGGCCTGCCAAACAACGACGATGAGTTGCGAGCAATCGCGATTTTCAAAGACATTGCGGAGTCCAGTGGCGGCAAAACCGAAGTAGCCTACAAACTCTCCGCATTGCTGACAAACCGCTTCGGCTCAGTCGTCACGCCATCTCCCGAAGGCGAAGACGAGGCACAAGCCGAGGCACGCCGAAACGCAGACGCTGCCGCGACTCTCGCTCGACGAGACGAGCTACGATCCAAGTTGCCCGGCTATATCATAAACGCTTTGGAGCATGTGACGGGCGTTGCTCTCAAGCCACCCTCGCAGGAGGCTGGGCCAGATGCTGCCGCAGCTTGATGATGCGGCGATTGAAGCCTTGCTTGCGGGACTCAACCATGGTGTTGGGCAGGATGCGCTTGTCCTAGACGAAGCGCGGCGCAGCGCGATTAAGGAGTACCAAAACGTCCACGCGTGCCCTGGGGCGGGAAAGACAACAGTCATAGGGCTTAAGCTGATTCTGCTCGCAGAGAAGTGGTCCGCGCTACATCAAGGCATCTGCGTGCTTACCCACACGAACATCGCCAAGAATGAGATTTTGGAGCGAATTGGCACTGACCCGGCCGGCCGAGCCCTCCTTTCTTATCCTCACTTCATTGGGACTATTCAGGATTTTACGAACACCTTCCTGGCGCTGCCTGCATGCCGCTCCACAGGAATTGCTGTGAGGCGGATTGACGATGCGGCAACTGCGAATTTTCTAGAGCGTCGCCTATCTCCGCCGGCCCGTACATTCCTCGCCATGAGTCAGCAACGGAAGATTTCAGATCTTCGGTATAGATTCGAAAATGGTGCCCTCAAGCTCGACATTCCGGGCAATCCGGGAGAACAAACGGATTCCTATAAGAGCATGAAGGCTGCGAAAAACGCAGCAATCAAGAATGGCTTTCTATTCTATTCCGAAATGTACGCGATTGCTGACCAATTGTTGGTGTCGAATCCGGCTGTAGCGGAGGCGATACGGCACCGCTTTCCTATCGTACTCGTCGACGAAATGCAGGACACGTCAAGATATCAAGACGAGTTTCTAAGCCGTATTTTTCCCAATGATGCCGGCATCAAGTTTCAAAAGGTTGGCGATCCCGATCAGGCAATTTTCGATGGTATGGGTGACAAACCAAGTGAAAGTTTCAATGGCGCTGCCGTCCAGCTGCAGCCTATCCCCGACAGTAGCAGATTCACCAACTCAATCGCCGCGAAGGTTCGCGGCTTAAGTACCAGGCGCATAAACCTGATTGGCTCGAGGGCGGATTTGGAAAATGCGCCGGCCTGCTCGATTATCGTATTCGACGACGAAACAATCGGCGAAGTGCTGCCGAAGTTTGCGGAGATTGTCGAGGCACTCCCGGCTTCAAATCGGCAGACGATCAAAGTGGTAGGCGGGCGGGCGGACAATGAGGGCGCCGCCAACCCGCTTAACATTCAGACCTATTGGCCGGCATTTGATCGCGCGCAATCTCAGCGAACTGTGTTGCCCTCGACATTTTGTGCCGCAGCAAGACGATGCACAGAGCTGGCGAGTGGCTCCGTCCAGGCGCACACTCACCTGCTTAGACAATGCGTCGTCGAATTGCTTCGGCTTGCGGGAAAGACGTACGTTGGCCGCAATGGAAAAGACGGGCCGGTAACACTCTCCAATCTTGGACGATACCTATCCGAAAAGGGCACGACCGTTCGCTTCAACCGGCTAATGGCCGAAATGGTAATGATGGAAGACCTTGCCGCGGAACACTGGGCGAATATCGCCAATCAGTTGGGGGAGGTTTGCGACGTAAACATCGGAACGGGCGATGTTGTGCCGTTTATGGTGTTCTCAGAACTCCCAGCTGACCTTGATGGCGAAGCTGTACTCCCCGGCAATGTCTTCTCCAGCCCAAACGGAATCTTGATGGAGGTTTCGACCATACATGGCGTCAAAGGGGAGACGCATGACGCAACACTAGTTTTAGAGACGAAGTTCGGAACGCTTTATGATGTGCAAGAGATGCTTTCCTTTCTGATTGATAGCGACCTCGAAAGGCCAGTGTTTGATCCTGAGCATCCGAAAACCAACCCGTCCATCCGCGCCAGTTTCATGAAAAAGCTTTATGTCGCGACCAGCCGCGCACGACACTTGGTTTGCTTGGCTGTGCACAAAGACCGCATCTCCGATGTGCAGCGCCAAGCCCTTCAGGAGATCAAGGGTTGGGCTATCGTGGAATTACCTCCTGTCCCAGCTATCTGACTCAATGAGACCAACACGTGTTTGAAGCCCCCCTCCGCGATCTACTCGCCAGCCAGTTAGAAGTCCTAGAGGATGGTTTGACCCTCCTCAAAATCGAACAGTTCGTGCCAAGCACGATTGGAACGCGAAGCTTCATAGACATTCTGGCACGAGACAAGCGAGGGAGATGGGTTCTCATCGAGCTTAAGAGAAGCGATGCCGCTTCTCGTGAGGCCATTCATGAAATTTATAAATATGTCGAAGCGGTCAAAGGACACCTTGGCGCGCGCGACGACGAAATACGCGCCATTATAGTTTCCACAGAGTGGAAAGAACTGCTTGTTCCATTTTCCCGATTTGTCCAGGACACGTCGATTTCGGCGAATGGCGTAAAGATAATTTTGGCTGAGCCGGATAATACGATCACGGCGCAGGCAGTGGAACCCTTGGCATTGAGCTCTGGCAGAGTTCTCTCACCCTGGCACGAGATAAGCCTCTACCGTAGTGAAAAGCGGCTCCAGAAAGGGATCGCCAGCTATGACGCGAGTTGCCGAACCAAAGGTATTAACGACTACATAATGGTGGAGATGCAAGCCCCCGAAGGCTTCTACGAGGCATCGGTGCTTGCCACCGCCCGATCAATAAACGGTATACGCGGAGGAGCAGAGGAGCCGACCGAGGAGGAGATCGCCGATGTAGCCATCAAGATGAAGCGGATGGACCATCTTATATATTTTGTTCCTCAACTACAGTCGCCCGAAGAGTACCTAGAGATAATCCGAACTGACCAGAAACTCTTCAAGGAAGTAGAGGAATTTATGGATGATCTTGAGGGAGAAGAGCTTCTTAGCTCTCTTCTGGAGTATGCGCTTTTTGCAAAGCCAAAAATTGATCGTGATTATTTTGAAATAGGATATCCGGCAAAATTTCGGACCAAACTTCTCGATGGCGAAGGCTGGACAATTAAGGCGATACATCGCCGAGGAGCGTTCGAGCGGAACAGCGTTTTGACCGGTGAAACAATTCTCGGTGAAATTGCGGGTGAGGCAGGCACATCCGGTCAAAGGCTCAAACGTTCAATTATTCTCTCCGATAGAGCCGAAGTCACTCAGTTGCTGAAGGATGTTTCGGAATGCCTTCCAAACAATCCGGTTTGGACTGGAATGATCAGGGATCAGCTTGAAGAAGCGCGCGCAGAATTTCCAAAAGCTACTGTGGATGTTTCTATCTATTCCCCATCCACTGGCATGCTGACGCTGTTTTTCACTGTCACGCAAGAGACAGGGGTGCTTTATGTCCCAACCTATACTCTGGAGATCCAAAATGAAGGGGAGCTTCGTCGTATTTACATCGGAGAGCTATCGTCGCTGGATGATAATCCGATAAGCGCCGACGCCTTCACAAACGTTTTGTCTAAGTACTACGAAGGCGACATTGGCACGCTGGTTATGACGATGACCTGGGGTGGATATGAGGCCAGAGACATCGACATACTGGAGGATTTGAACCTCGGCTACGGATCATTTAGGTGCGATGCTCAGGGCAGCGAACGTCAATTCTACCGGATGAAAAATAGCCGATGGCGCCAAGTACCGGCGATACAGCCTTTCGGCGAACTCAAAAGTTATTTGGAACGCAATGAAAGGCTAGTGCGCATCATAGCTCACAAGCTCGGCCCCCGTATCGGACCAGGTATCTGCGACGGAAGCCGAGCGGATCGCCAGCTTGAAGATCATGTCGATCCCCTCACTGTCAAACAGGGAAAATACTACATCGATCCGCCCAACGAGTGTGACATCTGCTCGATTCCGCTTTCTGGTGAAACGTTTATGTCTGATACACGACTGAAGGAACACGATGCGGCTGCAAACATGTGCGCTGACTGCACCATCTACTACGGTGCGGGTATCGGATGGAGCGTCGGGCAGCTCTACAGAAACGAGGGCGATGGGAAGTGGCTCTTGGTCGGCGGCTTTTCTGGTGCAAAGGAAGATGACGACGATTCGACTTGACCCTAACCTGTGCAAGATTGCGAGAGCTGTCGTCAGGGTTCCAAGGGCAGGAACGCCCTTTGGTCGTATCCATGTGAAAGCATGGCGCGGTTCGCGGCGGACGCTCTGATACGGTCCAGCGGCACACGCTGGTCGTGGGGGGGGCGGCACGGGAGGGGCGCGAAGCCCAGCTGTGGGCGATCAAACCACGTAGGATTTCGACGGTGCGTTTCGGCGCGATGCCGGATCAAGCGCCGCACGCGGGGATGCAACGGGGGCTCACTGGGGCTGGCGCATTGAGGATGTCTGCTTTTGGGAGGAGAATTTCAAGTACGAAATGACCGACATGCGGCGCAAAGCCGTCGTTGAAAGTTGATGGGACGACGGTCGCCTGCGGGTCAAAAGTTGACGCTACCCCCAAGTCCGGTTCTGACCGTCGTAGCGAACTTTATCGCGACGTGACCCGTTGCAGACGGTCAGACTAGTTCTGTGCAAGAGCGGACTGAAAGTCCTTGGTATTGTTACGATTGGGATAGGACTGGTCCGGTACTGATACGCCAAGATGCAGGCAGAGCGGCTCCCATCCGTCGCCCAGATTGTGGACCAGCAGCCGACCCGACGGCACTGTCGCAATGACCGCCCTTACATTGGCTTCGTAGGCGGCGATGGCATTGGCGCGATCGTGCGGCCGGCCGCCGAAGACCTGACTGGAGATCAGGGCAAGACCCAGCGATTCCTGATCCGTGCTCTGGCTGATGCCTGCTAGGATAGTTTTCTCGAAGCTTGTCCACCAGCTTTCCGGGGATCGGTATGTCAGGATGACCCGGGCGTCGGGATAGAACTCAATCAGGTCGCGCCAATAGTGTGCCGAGGGCCAGTCAATGCAGGACGCGTAGCCCGCAAACAACTGGTTCCAGTCAGGGGCAGCGCCCTTCGCCAGCGAACGCCAAAGCCGCTTCTGGTCGTCATTGGCCATGACTTCGAACATGTGGTGACAGGGACCGAAGCCAAGGATCGTCAGCGCCTCGCGCATCGAATCCGTTCCTGTCCGGCCAAAGCCCGTTCCGATTACTTTTATTGCCATTGTCCCTCCTGGTTCAGGCCCACAGCCGTCACATCAGTCGCTTGCGAGCACCACCCACAGGCGCGGGTCCCCTGGGATCGAAGAGGCGGCTGGAATGTCAACGACGCGCAGATGAACTGGGCCGAGACGGGTGGTGTTGGCCAGAATTTCTTGGCTCTTCATCGGCCGTTGTCTCCCTGCAGCGCAGGAACATTAGCTGCGAAAGATATGCCTGTCTTGCGCATAGTTCGGTCGCTCGCTCCGTGCGCACCTGCGACCTCCAGCGCGGTCGCCGGTAGTGTCCGCTTTAAGGCAGTGGCACCGCTACCTTTAATGACCGAGATCAAGGCGCTAAGCGGCCATTCGTGGTGGGTCATGGGTGTGAATTCGGCCGGGGCGAACGAGCTTCCGCTTGGCGTCGGACTTTTCCGTTTCTGGAAGACGCAGAAGCGCTCGATCCCGCTGCATCGCTCCGAATGACCGGTCACGAGAGACAGGTCAACAATGACTCAAAGGTAGTGGCCAAAAAGGCAAAATTGCGTGGCAGCCGGTGTCAGACGGCCGCGAGCCGCCCTTTTTTCACTGCAGCGCGAATTCCGCGACGTCGTTCCCGAAGGCGCTGGCGCCATGATCGGCGCGGCCGACCATTTGCCGGAACCCGGCGAAAAGCTCGCGGCCGAAGCCGAATTCATTGACGATAAGATCGCTGTCCGCCGCCCGTCGCAGGGCGAAATCGCCGGCCGGCACCAGCACTTCCAGCGTCCCGGCGTCGGCGTCGAGCCTGATGATGTCGCCGTCATGGATCCTGGCGATCGGCCCGTCCTCGACCGCTTCCGGCGTCACGTGGATCGCCGCCGGCACCTTGCCGGACGCGCCCGACATGCGTCCGTCTGTGACCAGCGCCACATGCTGACCACGATCCTGCAGGACGCCGAGCACGGTGGTCAGTTTGTGCAGCTCCGGCATGCCGTTGGCTTTCGGCCCCTGGAAGCGGATGACGGCAATGAAATCGCCGGTCAGTGAGCCGGCCTTGAACGCTTCGTTGAGCCCTTGCTGGCTGTCGAACACCTTGGCCGGCGCCTCGATGATGCGCCGCTCCGGTTTCACCGCCGATGTCTTGATGACGGCGTGGCCGAGATTGCCTGAGAGCATTTTCAATCCGCCCGTCGGCTGGAACGCCTTCCTGAACGGCGCCAGCACCTTCGCGTCGCCGCTTTCGCGCGGCGAGGCCTCGCGCACCACGCCGCCGTCGGCGCCGAGCTTGGCTTCGACCGCATAGGGTCGCAGCCCTTCGCCCCAGACCGTCTGGACGTCCTCGTGCAGGATGCCTTCGTCGAGCAGTTCGCGGATCAGGAAGCCGAGCCCGCCGGCCGCATGGAAATGGTTCACGTCGGCAAGGCCGTTCGGATAGACCCGCGCCAGCAGCGGTACGGCTTCCGAAAGGTCCGAAATATCCTGCCAGGTAATGGCGATGCCGGCCGCGGCCGCCATGGCGATCAGATGGATGGTGTGATTGGTCGATCCGCCGGTGGCGTGCAGGCCGACGATGCCGTTGACGATCGAGCGCTCGTCGATCATCCGGCCGACCGGCGTGTAGGCGTTGCCTAGCGCGGTGATCGCCAGCGCTCGCTTCGTCGCCTCGCGGGTCAGCGCGTCGCGCAACGGCGTGCCGGGGTTGACGAAGGAGGCGCCCGGCGTATGCAGGCCCATGATCTCCATCAGCATCTGGTTGGAGTTCGCCGTGCCGTAGAAGGTGCAGGTTCCCGGCCCGTGATAGGATTTGGACTCGGCCTCGAGCAATTCGGCCCTTCCTGCCTTGCCTTCGGCATAGAGCTGGCGGACCTTGGCCTTCTCGTCATTCGGCAGGCCCGTCGTCATCGGCCCGGCCGGGATGAACATCGCCGGCAGATGGCCAAAGGTCAGCGCCGCGATCACCAGCCCCGGCACGATCTTGTCGCAAACGCCGAGATAGACGGCCGCGTCGAACATGTTGTGCGACAGGCCGATCGCCGCGGCCATGGCGATCACGTCGCGCGAGAACAGCGACAGCTCCATGCCGGGCTGACCCTGCGTGACGCCGTCGCACATCGCCGGCACGCCGCCGGCGACCTGGGCAATGCCGCCGGCCTCGCGCGCCGCGTCCTTGATCAGCGCCGGATATGTCTCGAAAGGCTGATGCGCCGACAGCATGTCGTTATAGGAGGTGATGATGCCGAGGTTCGGCACCCGGTCGCCGCCAAGGGCCACCTTTTCCGAAGGGCTGCAGACGGCAAAGCCATGGGCGAGGTTGCCGCAGGACAGCACGGCCCGGTTGGCGGTGCGGTGCGATGCTTCGGCGATACGGCCGAGATAGGCCTCGCGCCCTGGTCTGGAGCGTTGGCGGATGCGCTCGGTGATGGCTTCGATGTCGCGTCTCGCGGTCATGGTGTCGGTCCTTTCAGGCGAGGTCCCGCAGACACCGTCCGGCTGTCTGCCGGGACCCCTCGGTAAGTTGAAATCAGGGTGCCCAGAAAACCTCTACGGGCCTCTCGGCTGCGTCGAGCACGGCACGAATGGGTTTTCGCGTTTCCGATCCCATCGCGCTCTCGAATGCGTTGCGCTTGTCTTCGCCTTCGATGTGCAGTGCGACGAAGCCGGCCCTGACGATCCGCGCCAGCGATAGCGTCAGGCGCGGTTCGCCGGCGCTTGCCGCGTGGACCGGGAACACGACCCTTTCCGAGGACGGGTCGAGCAATTTTTCCAGATTGTCGGCGTCCGGAAAGAACGATGCGGTATGGCCATCGGTTCCCATGCCAAGCACGACCACATCGAGCGGCCAGGGCAGCGACCGCAACATCCTGCTGTCGGCCTCCCACGTATCCTCGATGCTTGCTGCCTCGTGGTAGAGCGGCACGAAACGTGCGGCTGCGGCCGCGTTTTGCAAAAGATTGGCGGCGACCAGCCCGGCGTTGGAGCGCGGAGACGAGGCCGGCACACAACGCTCGTCGACCAGCGTCACAGTGATCTTGTTCCAGGCGATCGGGATATTCGAAAGCGATGCGAAAAATTTCGCCGGCGTCGTGCCGCCGGAAACGGCGAGCAGTGCCGTGCCGCGCTCTGCGATTGCATTGGTCAGGCGGCCTGCGACATGGCCGGCAAGTGCTGCCGCCAGGTCCTGGCGTTCGGCAAACGCGTGCCAGCTGTAGGCGGCGCCGTTCAATTGCTCTCGTGCCATGTCCGCCCGTCGCGTTCGATCAGCGCAATCGAGGCCGAGGGGCCCCATGTGCCGGCCGTATAGCCCTGCGCCTCTTGCCTTGCGCTTTCCCATGCGTCCTGGATCGGGTCGATCCACTTCCACGCCGCCTCGACCTCGTCGCGGCGCATGAACAGCGTCTGGTTGCCACGGATGACGTCCATGATCAGCCGTTCATAGGCATCGGGGGCGCGGCCGTCGAAGGATTGCGCAAAACTCATGTCGAGCGGAATCTGGCGCAGCCGCATGCCGCCAGGCCCCGGATCCTTGATCATGATGAACTGCTTAACGCCTTCGTCGGGCTGCAGCCGGATGACCAGCTGGTTGGCGGAGATCGGCCCGGCGCTTTCGCCGAAGATCGAATGCGGAATTGGCCTGAATTCGATGACGATCTCCGAGACGCGGGTCGCCAGCCGCTTGCCCGTCCTGAGGTAGAACGGCACGCCCGCCCAGCGCCAGTTGCCGATTTCGGCCTTTAGCGCAACGAATGTCTCGGTGTTGCTGTTCCTGCCGAGCTCCTCGACATAGCCTTTCACCGGCCCGCCGGCCGAGGCCCCGGCACGATATTGGCCGCGCACCGTGTGCTTGGGGGCTTCGTTGCCGCTGATGCGTTTCAGCGCCCGCAGCACCTTCAGCTTCTCGTCGCGCACGGCATCGGCATCCATCGACGACGGCGCCTCCATGGCGACGAGGCAGAGGAGCTGCAGCATGTGGTTCTGCACCATGTCGCGCAGCGCGCCGGCCTTGTCGTAGTAGGTGACGCGATCTTCGAGGCCGACGGTCTCGGCCACGGTGATCTGCACATGATCGACATTGGCGGAATTCCACAGCGGCTCGTAGAGCGCGTTGGCAAACCGCAACGCCATCAGGTTCTGCACCGTCTCCTTGCCGAGATAGTGGTCGATGCGGAAAATCTGGCTTTCACGGAAATCATCGCCGACCAGATCGTTGAGCTCGCGCGCCGAGGCGAGATCGCGCCCGATCGGCTTCTCCAGCACGATGCGCGAGTTCGGCGTGATTAAACCGTTCTCTTTCAGCTTGTGCGAGATGTCGCCGAACAGCGCCGGCGCCACCGCCAGATAGAAAGCGCGGATGCATTCGCTGTCGCCGATCGCCGACTTCAATTTGTCGAAGCCCGCGCCATTGGTCGCGTCGGCCGAGACATAGGAAAGCCGGGCAAGAAACGTCTTCAGCTCCGTGGCATCGATATCGGCCGGTTTCACATGGTCGGAAATCGCCTGCCTGGCGAACGCCTGGAATTCCTCATCGGTCATTTTCGAGCGCGACGTGCCGATGATGCGCGTCGGTTCGGAAAATTGGTGGCCGCGCTGGCGATGATAGAGCGACGGCAAAAGCTTGCGTTCCGACAGATCGCCGGTGCCGCCGAAAATGATGAAGTCGAAAGGCTCGACGGGAATGATCTGGCTGGTCATGGTCTGTCCGCTTTAACGCCGATCGCTGTGACGCGGTCGATATAATCTAATCGATTTAGATTTTCCAGTGCCACGACGTCACATCCCAAGGTCAATGGGTTTGGCCTTGAGGTCTGCCCTTGACACTGGCGCAACCCGGCGGCTTGTCGGCGAGGTGTTCCGGGTGGCCTTCGCAGATGCAGCATAGAGCGGGATCGAAGCGAAAGCCAAAGGAGAAATCGAGCGTGTATACTGATCTTTCCGCGGCCATCGCGGCGGCTGCCCGAGCGATCGTCTTCAATCATGAGTGAGAAAGTCATGCGCCTGGAAAACAAAGTTGCCATCATTACCGGTGCCGCGTCAGGTTTCGGCGAGGGTATCGCCAAGCGCTTTGCCGAGGAGGGCGCCAAGGTCGTTGTCGCCGACCTCAACGCCAAGGGCGCCGAACGCGTCGCCAACGAGATCGGCCGGGCGGCGATCTGGACCCAGACGGACGTCTCGTTGCGTTCCGAGTTCGACGAGATGGTCGATGCCGCAAAGAGCGCCTTCGGCCGCATCGACATCATGGTCAACAATGCCGGATACACCCATCGCAACGGCGATATGCTCGAGGTCGACGAGACGACCTTCGACCTGATCACGGCCGTCAATATGAAGGCGATTTACCACGCCGCTCTGGCGGTTGTGCCGGTCATGGATAGGCAAGGCGGCGGCGTTTTCCTGACCACGGCCTCGACGGCCGGCATCAGTCCGCGGCCCGGCCTCACCTGGTACAATGCATCGAAGGGCTGGGCGATCACCGCGACCAAGTCCATGGCGGTGGAACTCGCGCCGAAGAACATCCGAGTCAACTGCCTCTGCCCCGTCGCCGGCGAGACCGGCATGCTGGAAAAATTCATGGGCGCCGACACACCCGAAATCCGCGAGAAATTCCGCGCGTCGATCCCGCTTGGCCGGCTTTCGACGCCGCTCGACATAGCCAACGCGGCGCTCTGGCTCGCTTCGGACGAGGCGGCTTTCATCACTGGCGTGGCGCTGGAAGTCGACGGCGGACGTTGCATCTGAGCCGTCCGGCCCTGTCGGTTTCAAGTTTGACTTGACGGTTCATCGCCCTCGCTGGACGCGGCGGCCGACTGTATTACAGAAGCCAGCCGAGCCGTGCTGCGACGTCGACGGATCGCCTGACCAGCCCTAGGCCCCGGTCTTGACAAAGCTCTTGTAGATCCAGCCGCGTTTGCCGTTGTAGACGATCTGGCACCATTTGTTGCAGCCCATCACCTGAACAGAGGTCTTGGCGGGAACGGTGACTATAGCGGCCGCATTGTTCTTCGGGCCGGTGCGCATGGTGACGGCCCTGAGGATGCGTCCGGTGTCTGCCGCGCTCGCTTTCTTGGGCTCGACTTTGGCCTGGGTGCCATCGTTCTGTGGCGCCGCCGGCTCTCCCGGCTTCGAGTTGGGAATGGCGGCGGTTGGCGCGCCGTCCGTCGCCGTCTTGTTGGGAGCAGCAACTTTGGCAAGCAATGCTGCCACTTTGGTTTTCGCTGCCGGATCGGCGAATGCCGCCGCAGTGGACGGCTTTGCCGTTTGTTCAGCCTGGCCTGCCATCTGGCGGGATGTGGATCCCGATCCTGTCCAGCGAGGATCATTGGGAGCCAGCGCCGGTATCTCGGCCTTCGCCGCAACCACCACCGGCGAAACCGCATCGGTCTTGCCCGCAGCCTGCTGCACCGCGGCGACTTTCGAGGCCGCGGCCGGCACGATCCTTGTTGTTTTTACTGGAATGCTTGAAAC
The DNA here is from genome assembly GCF_053848045.1 of Mesorhizobium sp. BHbdii. Taxonomy (NCBI): domain Bacteria; kingdom Pseudomonadati; phylum Pseudomonadota; class Alphaproteobacteria; order Hyphomicrobiales; family Phyllobacteriaceae; genus Mesorhizobium; species Mesorhizobium sp. BHbdii. The sequence goes on from NZ_JBSPKX010000004.1 coordinate 361,274, forward strand.
GATCTGCTCGGGACTCGCGACCGCTTGTCTCTCGTTGGCCGGCAATGCCAGCCATAGCGCCACCGCGGCCACGCCAAGCAGCGCTGCTGTGCCAAACGCGGCGATGAGCAGATGCAAGTTCGACCGGATTTGCTGCCAGAACCTGGGCCGCACGTCGTAGCCAAACTGCATCGCAAAGCGCCGTCGTTCCGGCGCGCCGAAACTGAAGGGCTCTCTCACTCTTGCAACCTCCATTTGCGGGCCGACGTTCTTACGACCCGTGCCGGGAAAACCGGCATTCGGTCGGCATCGGTCCCAAACCAACGCGGGCAGGCCCGCAAAATCCCCGTTCAACTGCCCTGAGCGGGCATCCTTTGCCGGCGATTGTGGCATCACTGCGCCCTTGCCGGGCGGATTCTGCACCTTTGCACTAGATTCTGCAACTTGGAAGGGATTTTGCAATCTATGGTTATATCCTGTCCCTCAGGGCATACCAGTTGAGCGCAAGAAAGAGCAGAGGCGCGCGGAAGCGTCGACCACCGGGAAAGGCCGGGATTTTCAGGTCCTCGATCAGTCTCAGCCGGTCCCGGTTGCCGGTAACGGTTTCGGCATAGAGCTTGCCGAAAAAGTTCGACAGCATGACGCCGTGCCCGGAATAGCCGCCGACAGAAATCACATTGGGCATCACCTCGCGCACGAAGGGTTTTCGCGGCATCGTGATGCCGACATAGCCGCCCCAGCCGTGAGTGATCTCGACGGCCTTCAGCGCTGGGTAAAGCTCGGCGATCTGCCGGCGGATGTGGACATGGATGTCTTTCGGATCGTTGACGGCATAGATCTCGCGTCCGCCAAACAGCAGCCTCCCATCCGTCGATTTGCGGAAGTAGCGCACGACGAAGCGGGAATCATCGACCGCCTCACCGCCCGGCAGCACGTTCGTGTCAGCCCCCAGCGGCACTGTCGCGCCGAGGAAGGAGCCGATCGGCATGATGTGCGCGGCACTGATCGGCTCGAGCGCGCCGCCATGGGCGTTGACGCCGATCAGACATTTCTCGGCTGATATCGTGCCTTTCGGCGTCGTGACCCTGACCTTGCCGCCAAGCGAAGCGATGCCGGTCGCCGGCGTCTGCTCGAACAGCTGCGCGCCCGCCTGCGCTGCCACCTTTGCCGCGCCGATCACCAGCTTCAGCGGATGGATGTGCCCGGTGCCGGTGTCGCGGGTGCCGCCGAAATAGCTCGTCGAGCCCAACCGCTCCGCCGTCTCCTTCGCGTCCATGAAGGCGATGTGCGGATAGCCGAAGCGGTTCGCCATGATCTCGGCATGCGCCTTGTAATCGTCGACATAGCGCTTCTTATGCGCCACCGACATCTGGCCGGGCATGTAGTCGATCTCGATCTTGTTGACGGCGGCGAATTCGAGGAGATGCGACTTGGCCTCTTCGGCGAGGTCGAACAGCGCCTTGGCGCGGGAAAAGCCGTATTCCGCTTCGAGCTCCTCGGCCCAGGCGCGCTGACCGGTGCCGAGCTGGCCGCCATTGCGGCCCGATGCGCCGTCGCCGAAACGATGCGCTTCGATCAGCACGACGTTGCTGCCGGCCTTGGCGAGGTGCGCCGCCGCCGACAGGCCGGTGAAGCCGCCGCCGACGATGACGACGTCGCAGGTCCGGTCGCCGTCGAGCGCCGGGTATTCGGGCCGTGGGCCGGCCGTGTCCTCATACCAGGAGCGGCCGGGGGAGATTGGGGATTGGTAGGGCATGATGACCGAGTGGGCAGCAGGGCAGCAGGGCAGCAGGGCAGCAGGGCAGCAGGGCAGCAGGGTGTGTCTATTCAGGCGATAGTTTGCGGATCAGAAGCCGTAGCAGTTTCCCGATGCTCTCGCTGCGAGTCATCAACGAGTCGACTGTCTCGCGAGGGGCCATTCCAACCCTTTGTGCAATGAGAGGGTGCGTTTCCAGCTCTTTGAGTGACCCTTGTGCGATTCTAAGAAATTGCTGATAGGAAAGCTCGGCTCTCCCGGCCGTAGCCCTCGGCGATGGTGGCCGGCACGGAGGTTGCCGCCCGACGCACCTGAGTCGTCAACCCATAGAGCTCATCCTTCGGCCAAGATCTTGTTGCCTCGTAGATTGAAACTGCCAGGTCCATCCCCTGCTGCCAGACGACCAGATCTCTGTATGAATCAATCCTCGCCGTCATCCCCTATTCCCCTACTGCCTTACTGCCCTATTCCCCTACACTAGACATTCAACAACAGATACTCCCGCTCCCACGGGCTGATCACTTCCATGAAGGTCTCGAATTCCGCCCGCTTGATCGCCGCATAGGTCGCGGCAAACGACTTGCCGAGCAGCGCGCAGAGTTCCTCGTCGGCTTCGAACAGGTCGACAGCCTCGAGCAGGCTCCGCGGCAGGTCGATCTCCGCCTCGTTGGCGGTGGTGAGAACCGGCGGTTCGGCCTTGATCTTGTTGGTCATGCCGATCAGCCCGCAGGCGAGCGATGCGGCCAGCGCCAGATAGGGATTGGCGTCGGAGGAAGGGATGCGGTTCTCGACGCGCCTGGCTGCCGGGTCGGATCGCGGGACGCGGAAGGCGGTGGTGCGGTTGTCGTAGCCCCATTTGTTGTTGACCGGTGCCGAAGCCGACTGCGTCAGCCGGCGGTAGGAATTGACGTAGGGCGCGAACATCACCAGCGCGTTCGGCACATGTTTCTGCATGCCGCCGAGGAAATGGAAGAAGGCTTCGGTTTCCGAGCCGTCCTCGGCCGAAAAGACGTTCCTGCCGGTCTTCTTGTCGATGATCGACTGGTGGATATGCATGGCCGACCCGGGCTGCCCCTGGATCGGCTTGGCCATGAAGGTGGCGTAGATCTCATGCTTCAGCGCCGCCTCGCGGATGGTGCGCTTGAACATGAACACTTGGTCGGCGAGTTCGATCGGATCGCCATGGCGCAGATTGATCTCGAGCTGGCCGGCGCCTTCCTCGTGGATCAGCGTATCGATCTCCAGGCCCTGGCTTTCGGAGAAATGGTAGATGTCGTCGATCAGCTCGTCGAACTCGTTGACGCCGGCGATCGAATAGCCGGCGCCACCGCCGATCGCCCGTCCCGAACGCCCGACCGGCGGCGTCAGCGGGTAGTCCGGATCGGGATTCTTGCGCACGAGGTAGAACTCGATCTCGGGCGCCACCACCGGCTTCAGCCCGCGCTTGCCGTAAGCGTCAAGCACACGCTTCAGCACGTTGCGCGGCGTGAACTCAACCGAGCGACCGTCCTGGTGGACGAGGTCGCAGATGACCGCCGCCGTCGGGTCCTCTTCCCACGGCACCACGGTCAGTGTCGACAGGTCCGGCATCAGCTTGAGGTCGCCGTCGTCCTCCGGATAGTGAAAGCCGTTGCCGTCTTCCGGGTAGCCGCCGGAGATCGTCGTCATGAACACCGCCGAAGGCAGCGCCAGCGAGGTGTTGGAGGTAAACTTCTTGGACGGCATCATCTTGCCGCGCGCAACACCCGCCTGGTCGGGCGTGATGCATTCGATATCCTCGATGCCGCGCCACGCCAGCCAGGCGCCGACTTCCTTCCAGTTCTTCACACCACGTTGATTTTTCACGAAGGCAGGCGTGCGGATACGTCCTCCGCGGCTCGACGGACGGACTTCCTTTTTTGCAGGCGGCATCATTCACCAGATTGGGTTGCGGATTTGGGATTATAGCCGGGGCCGGCGAGGGAAGGGAAGGGGAGCGCGGTTGCGTTCGCCTGCGCAGTTGAAAACTGCTCTGGGCGGCTTAGGTTCGACGCAAGTTCAATGACCTCAGTTGAAGACGTCGAATGCAGAACAATCATGAATTGACCACGATCGGCTTCGATGCCGACGACACGCTCTGGCAGAACGAGCAGTTCTTCCGCATGACCGAAAAGCGCTTTGCCGCGCTGCTCGCCGATCATGCCGAGCAGGAGCACATCTCGGCAAGATTGCTGGAGGCCGAGAAGCGCAACCTCGCCGTCTACGGCTTCGGCATCAAGGGGTTTACCCTGTCGATGATCGAAACGGCAATCGAGATTACCGAGGGCCGCGCGCCGGCCTCGGTCATCGCCGAGATTCTTGCCGCGGGTCGCGAGATGCTTGGCCATCCGATCGAGGTGCTGCCTCATGCGCGCGAAACCGTGGAAAAGCTGGCAGATGCGTATCGCCTGGTGTTGATCACCAAGGGCGACCTCTTCGATCAGGAACGCAAGCTGGCGCAATCGGGCCTGGGTGACCTTTTCGATGCCGTCGAGATCGTCAGCGACAAGAGCCCCGCCACTTATATCAATATCTTCAGCCGCCACGGTGATGGCGCCGAAAGAAGCATGATGGTCGGCAATTCGCTCAAGTCGGACGTGGTGCCGGCCATCGAGGCCGGCAGTTGGGGTATCCACGTGCCGCATGAGCTGACCTGGGCGCTGGAACATGTCGAGCCGCCGATCACCGCGCCTCGTTTCCGCCAGATAGCCGATCTCTCGGAATTGCCCCGGCTGATCGAAAGCATCGGGAAAGCCGGCTGATCGCGTGTCTCGCTGTCGAGCCGGACGTGCGCTGCAGCGCATCGACGCCGGACATCGGCGTGTCGCAGTCCTTGTTGTCCGCTCCGTCATAGCGCCGCGCTGTAGCCGACGCCAAATCGCGCGGCCGCATACAATCCACGACGTTAAGCCGTTTTCTACTTGCAAATCAGTCGCAATTGCAGAATATGCGAAAAGCGCGCGCCGCAGTCGCACAATGGCGGCCAGCGGCGAGACATTAAGAATCGCGACAGGAGAAATTGATGTTCGAGAGATACGGACGACGGGTTGTCGTTGGCTTGATGGCTGCGGTTTTCGTTGCGGCGGTGGCTTCAAGCCCAGCGAAAGCCCAGGAAAAATTCAAGGCGGTGACGACCTTCACGGTCATCGCCGACATGGCGAAGAACGTGGCGGGCGATGCAGCAATCGTGGAATCGATCACCAAGCCTGGAGCGGAGATCCACAATTACGCGCCGACGCCGGGCGATATTCAGCGGGCGCAAGGTGCACAGCTCATTCTGTGGAACGGGCTCAACCTCGAACTCTGGTTCGAGAAATTCTTCCAGAACCTCAGCGACGTGCCCGGCGCTATTGTCTCCGAGGGCGTCCAGCCGATGAGCATCGCCGAGGGACCCTATACGGGCAAACCGAACCCGCATGCCTGGATGTCGCCGGCAAACGCGCTGATCTACGTCGACAACATCCGCGACGCCTTCGTCGCGCACGATCCGGCGCATGCCGAGACCTACAAGGCCAATGCAGAAGCCTACAAGGCAAAGATAGAGGCGGCCGTCGCGCCGATCCGCGATAAGCTTGCCTCGATCCCGCAGGACAGGCGCTGGCTGGTGTCGAGCGAAGGCGCTTTCTCCTACCTCGCACGCGATTTCGGGCTGAAGGAGCTTTATTTGTGGCCGATCAACGCTGACCAGCAAGGCACCCCCCAGCAGGTTCGCAAGGTGATCGACGCCGTCAGGGAAAACAAGATCGTCGCCGTCTTCAGCGAAAGCACCGTGTCGGACAAGCCGGCCCGGCAGGTCGCGCGTGAGACAGGAGTGCATTACGGCGGCGTGCTCTACGTCGATTCTCTCAGCGAGGCGGACGGCCCGGTGCCGACCTATATCGACCTGCTGCGTGTGACATCGGATACGGTTCAGAAAGGCCTCGCCGCAGGGCTGTCGCAATGAACGAAGCCGTTCCGCCTCTTGCCCCCGCGTCCGAGGATGCGGGAGGCGGTCTCGCCGTCCACGGCGCGACTGTCACCTACCGCAACGGCCACACGGCGCTGCGGGATGCGAGCTTTGAAATTCCGACAGGCACGATCACGGCACTTGTCGGTGTCAACGGCTCGGGCAAGTCGACGCTGTTCAAAGCCATCATGGGCTTCGTGCGGGTGGCAAAGGGAGAGATTATTGTTCTCGGACAGCCGGCCGCAGCCGCGCTGAGGAAGAACGTCGTCGCCTATGTGCCGCAGGCCGAGGAGGTCGACTGGAACTTTCCAGTACTGGTCGAGGACGTCGTCATGATGGGTCGCTACGGCCATATGGGCATGATGCGCCTTCCGAAGGCGGCTGATCGCGAGGCGGTTTCGGCCGCGCTTGCGCGTGTCGGCATGAGCGATTTCCGCAAACGCCAGATCGGCGAGCTTTCGGGCGGGCAGAAAAAGCGCGTCTTTCTCGCTCGGGCGCTGGCGCAGGACGGGCGCGTCATCCTGCTCGACGAGCCCTTCACCGGCGTCGACGTCAGGACCGAGGACGCTATCATCGAACTGCTGCGCGCGCTCCGGAACGAAGGCCGAGTGATGCTGGTCTCGACGCATAATCTGGGTAGCGTGCCGGAGTTCTGCGACCGTGCCGTGCTGCTTCGGAATACGGTCCTTGCCTACGGGCCGACAGGCCAGACCTTCACGCAGGCGAACCTGGAAAAGGCTTTCGGCGGCGTCTTGCGTCATTTCGTGCTGGGCGGCGCCGGGCTGCATGAGGACGACGACAGGCGCCGCCTTGCCGTCATCACCGACGACGAACGGCCACTGGTCTTCTACGGAGAGAACGGAGCCATGCAGCACAAGATGCGGGAACCGGACGAATGAGTGTCCTGCTCGAGCCGTTCGGCTACGAATATATGCTCAATGCCATGTGGGTGTCCGCCTTGGTCGGCGGTGTCTGCGCCTTCCTGTCCTGCTATCTGATGCTAAAAGGCTGGTCGCTGATCGGTGACGCGCTCTCGCATTCGATCGTGCCGGGCGTCGCTGGCGCCTATATGCTGGGCCTTCCCTTCTCGATCGGCGCCTTCTTCTCCGGCGGGCTAGCCGCTGCCGCGATGCTCTTCCTCAACCAGCGCACCAAGCTGAAGGAAGACGCCATCATCGGCCTGATCTTCTCCTCCTTCTTCGGCCTCGGCTTGTTCATGGTGTCGCTGTCACCGACCTCCGTGAATATTCAGACGATCGTGCTCGGCAACATCTTGGCCATCACCCCGGAAGACACGCTTCAGCTCGCCATCATAGGCTTCGCCTCGCTCGCCATCCTGCTGGTGAAATGGAAGGATCTGATGGTGGTTTTCTTCGACGAGAGCCATGCCCGCTCGATCGGCCTTAATCCGAGCGCGCTCAAGATCATGTTCTTCATGCTGCTATCGGCCTCCACGGTCGCCGCGCTTCAGACCGTCGGCGCCTTCCTCGTCATCTGCATGGTGGTGACTCCCGGCGCGACCGCCTATCTTCTGACGGACCGCTTTCCGCGCCTGCTCGTCATCGCGGTCGTCATCGGCGCGGCCACGAGTTTCAGCGGCGCTTATGCCAGTTATTTCCTCGACGGCGCCACTGGCGGCATCATAGTCGTGTTGCAGACGCTGATCTTTCTCGCCGCCTTCTTCTTCGCTCCCAAGCATGGAATGCTGGCAGCCCGCCGCCGCTCGGCGCGGGCCTTGGAGGCCAGCCTATGAGCATCCTCGATACGCTGCTTAGCCCCTTCCAGTTCGACTTCATGGTCAATGCCCTGATTGTTTCGGTTCTGGTCGCTATGCCGACGGCGCTGCTCTCCTGCTTTCTCGTTCTCAAGGGCTGGTCGCTGATGGGCGACGCCATCAGCCACGCCGTCTTTCCCGGCGTGGTCATCGCCTACATTGTCGGATTCCCCTATTCGATCGGCGCCTTCGCCGCCGGAATGATCTGCGCTCTCGCCACCGGCTTCCTCAAGGACAACAGCCGCATCAAACAGGACACGATAATGGGCATCGTCTTCTCCGGCATGTTCGGTCTCGGCCTGGTGCTCTATGTAAAGATCCAGTCCGACGTGCATCTCGACCACATATTGTTCGGCGACGTGCTGGGCATCGGCTTGCGCGACATCGTCGAAACGGGGCTCATTGCTGCGATCACGGCCGGCATCATCGGGATCAAGTGGCGCGACTTCCTGCTGCACGCCTTCGACCCGGCTCAGGCTCGCGCGGTTGGTCTTCGGGTCAATCTGCTCCACTACGGCCTGCTTTGCCTGATCTCGCTCACCATTGTCGGCGCGCTGAAGGCGGTCGGCATCATCATGGCCATCGCCATGCTGATCGCGCCTGGCGCCATCGCGTTCTTGCTGACAAGGAAGTTTAGCGCCATGCTGATCCTGTCGGTCGCGATCGCGGTCGCCGCGTCGTTTCTCGGCGTCTATCTGTCCTTCTTCATCGACAGCGCCCCGGCGCCGACCATCGTTCTCATGCTGTCCGCCGCCTTCATCGCGGCCTTCGCCGTCACCACAGTTAGAGTGGGCCGAATGGAGATTGGCGAGGAACGCTAGAAACGGGCGGTCATTCTCCGGATTGACGAGAGCGTCGCGTTTTCTGGATCGGCTTCACGTAGATCTCCAGTCTGTGGCTGATGATCGTGAATCCGTGCTGTCGAGCGATTTCCTCTTGGAGCCGCTCGATCTCCGACGACTGGAATTCGACGACGTCTCCCGTCTCGATATTGATGAGATGATCGTGATGCTCACGGGGGACGGTTTCGTATCTGGCGCGCCGATCGCCAAAGGTGTGCCGCTCCAGAATGCCCTTCTCGCGCAGAAGGCTGACGGTGCGATAGACAGTGGCGAGCGCGATCGTCGGCTCGATGGCGACAACACGGCGATGGAGTTCCACCACATCCGGATGGTCGCTGGATTCGGATAGAACGCGCATGATGACGCGGCGCGGACCGGTGATGCGCAGTCCGAGTTTTCTGCAAAGCGCGGCGATGGTCTGTTCTGAGGACATGTCGTGATCCGCCGATATCGACAGCCATGTCGCGAAGTCGGAACATGCCTGCGGATTTGTTCGAAGGTGCTATCCCAGATGCGTCGCAATTGCAAAAGGAGACGTAGCGGGCTCATTGTGTCAGGCGGTACCGAGCGCTCGCATACTGACATACATATCCAGATTCGATCGCAAGAATCGAGGAAAGGCGTGTAAGCCGGATCGGACGTCGGCTAGCTGCGTGCGAGCCCGATCAAATGGTCGATCACTGGCTGCAGCCGTTCGGTCGTGATCGGTTTGACGACAACCGCATCGACGACGCTCGACAGGCCGAGGCTCTCCGGTGTGCCGTTCTTGGTCGAAAGCAGGATCACCGAGGGAAGCGACCTGCCCGAGGTGCGTCGCAGCGCGCCGATACCGGGCATCAGCGCGTCGCAGTCCTTGTTGTCCGCTCCGCCATCGAGGACGACAGCTCCGGGAATGAGCGATCGCAAAGTCGTTGCTGCCGTTTCGGTTGATTCCGAGATCGGTTTGAGCCCGGATCGTTCGACAATTTTCGAAACCACCACCCGGTTGACCGGCGACTTTCCGACGACGAGCACACGGGTGAAATCTGTGAGCATCTCCGGGTCCACGTTGCGGCTCACGAAAGTCAGGTGGTTTACAGTCTTGGTATCGCGATTCACGGGGCGCATGAGCGTGGCGGGCACTCGTCGGTTTCAATGCAGGGTTGAAACTTAGAGACAATTGCCGTGAGATCTCTCCCTATGTCAAGCTGAAACGACCGATATCCAGAATATCGCAAGAAACGTTAAAATTTAAAGCAAGTTCTGTTCTTGCTCATTATGGCAACTGATCGTGCAAACGCAGATCACCTGCGCAGAGACCGCGCAGGTGATGCCGGATCGACCGACAGGCTTTGGTCGGATTTCGGTCAGTCGAGGCTCCGCTGCGTGACGATAACCGGGATCAGCAGATCGCCCCAGTTGCCGTCGCCGCCATGGTGCCGTGCCGAGCGCACGAGCTCCACCGACACACCGGCCTCGACGGCCTTCATCACCGATTGGTTGAGCCTGTGCAGGTCGTTGGCCAGCATGCGGATGGTCGCCTGCTGGTCGACACTCATGGTGGTGGCCTGTTCTTCGGCCCGTTCCTTGACGCGACTGATCGATGCCATTGGTCTTCTCCCTTAGCCCTTAGGGGGCGTTTCCTCTGTCTGTTGCGTTCCTGCTATTCTGCGGCCGGTTTGAACTGGGCGTGCTCGGTCGATTCATGCATGGCCGTAGTCGAAGACCGGCCCCCGGTGATCGCCATCGACACGGCGTCGAAATAGCCGGTGCCGACTTCGCGCTGGTGCTTGGTCGCGGTGTAGCCGTGGGCTTCCGCCGCGAACTCCGCTTCCTGCAACTCGGAATAGGCCGCCATCTGCCGCGCCTTGTAGCCGCGGGCGAGTTCGAACATGCCGAAATTGAGCTGGTGAAAACCGGCTAACGTGATGAACTGGAACTTGTAGCCCATGGCGCCGAGTTCCTTCTGGAACCTGGCGATCGTGGCATCGTCGAGGTTCTTCTTCCAGTTAAACGACGGCGAGCAATTATAGGCGAGAAGCTTGCCGGGATGGTGCCTGTGCACGCCCTCGGCGAATTTTTTCGCCTGCGCCAGATCGGGCTTGGAGGTTTCGCACCAGATCAGGTCGGCGTAGGGCGCGTAGGCGACAGCCCGCGCGATGCAAGGCTCGATGCCGTTCCTGACGTGGTAGAAGCCTTCCACCGTGCGGCCGGCGCCATAGTCGACGAACGGCTGGTCGCGCTCGTCGATGTCGGAGGTGAGCAGCTTTGCCGCTTCCGCGTCGGTGCGCGCGACGACCAGCGTCGGCGTGCCCATGACGTCGGCAGCAAGCCGGGCGGCGTTGAGGTTGCGGATGTGTGCGGCGGTCGGGATCAGCACCTTGCCGCCGAGATGGCCGCATTTCTTCTCCGACGCCAGCTGGTCCTCGTAGTGGACGCCGGCGGCACCCGCCTCGATGAAGGCCTTCATGATCTCGAAGGCATTGAGCGGTCCGCCGAAGCCGGCTTCCGCATCGGCGACAACAGGCGCGAACCAGGTGTCGATGGAAAGCCCCTTGCCTTCGGAGGTCTCGATCTGGTCGGCGCGCTGCAGGGTCCGGTTGATGCGCTTGACCAGTTCGGGCGCCGCATTGGCGGGGTAAAGCGACTGGTCCGGATACATGGCGGATGCGGTGTTGGCGTCGGCGGCGACCTGCCATCCAGACAGGTAGATCGCCTTCAGCCCGGCCCGGACCTGCTGCATCGCCTGATTGCCAGACATGGCGCCGAGCGCGTTGACGAAGTCCTCCTCGTGGATGAGCTGCCAGAGCCGGTTGGCGCCCATTTCGGCGAGGCTCTGCCGGATCTGGACCGAACCGCGCAGCCGCTTCACGTCCTCTGGCGAGTAGGGCCGCTCGATGCCGTCGAAGCGGCCTTCCGGCGCCGAGGGGACGAGGTTGTAAAAATCGGTCATTGGTCACTCCGAAGGTTGCTGCAGCCTGTCCCGAAGCCAATCGTCTGGATGTCGAGCTATGACTGAATTTACATTGCATGCGAAAAGAGCCCAGAAAAATTAGGAAAACTGGCTCAAAATAAGGGAAAACCTGTGTTGTGTTTGACATCAAGGCGCTGTAAAAGTGTAAATATTGTCAATACCGGGATAGATGGCATGGCCGACAATTCAGTAAAATTATTGACGGAGGGGATGCTTTGATGGTTTGGCTTGTTTTCGCTGCTGGTGCCTCATTCGTGTGGGCAATCAGCGCCTTTCGAAGGCCGCAAGCGATGTTCGTATCCCTCGACGCCGACGCCTCAAGGGTTTCGGGTCCGCCAGGGCTTGATGTCGTGATTTCGTATATTCTCGTTCAGTCAGCGACCATAGCGTTCTTGGCGGTGTTCGCTGTCCGAAGGCCCGAAATGCAACAGACAATGGAAGCTCTCGTTACGCTGACTTCAATGGGTTTGCTGGTTGCTTCTCTCTTCGGGTACTGGAAATCGCGATCCAGATTGGCGATGGCCGGGATAATCTATGGATTGGCTGCTGCTGTGTGCCTTACCGCCTACTGGTTTGGCCGAATCGGAGCCGGGCTTTGAGAGGCCGAATTCGTGGCTGACCAGAAGATCTTCGCCGGGCCGCGCATCCGCCGTATCCGCAGCGCCAAGGGCCTGACCCAGACGGCGATGGCCGAAGGGCTCGGCATCTCGCCGTCCTATCTCAATCTCATCGAGCGCAACCAGAGGCCGCTGACGGTCCAGCTGATCCTGAGGCTTGCGTCTGTCTACAAGGTCGACCCGCATGAATTACAGGGCGAGGCGAGAGGGTCGGTCGCCGCCTTGAAGGAGGTGTTTTCAGATCCGCTGCTGGTCGGCGAATTGCCAGGTGACCAGGAGCTGATCGAGCTTGCCGAGGCGGCGCCCAACGCTTCCGCCGCGGTGATAAAACTGTTCCGCGCCTATCGCGAGCAGGCCGAGCGCCTTTCCGACCTCAACGAGCTTCTCGCGCGCGAGGGCAAAGCGACGGCACTCTCCGGCGCCCGCTTGCCGATCGACGAGGTGCACGAGATTTTTGAGCGCCGACCGAACCATTTTGCCGCGCTCGAAGCGGAAGCCGAGGCATTCACGTCGGTGCTCGATCCCGGCGACGATCTGTTCAGTGCGCTGAAGGCTTGGCTGAAGCGCGAATACGGCATCGTCGTCAAGGTGCTGCCGGTCGCCACCATGCCGAACTGGCGCCGCCGCTACGACCGCCACTCGCAGCGTCTGTTTCTGTCCGAGCGCCTGTCGCCATTCGACCAGTTGCGCGAGGTGGCGATGGAGGCCTGTCTGATCCGCATGACGGTCGCGGTGGCAGGCGAGATCCAGGCGCTGAAGCTGAGCACGGATGAAGCTCGCCGGCTCGCCCGCTTCGAGCTTGGCCGCTACGCCGCCCATGCGCTGATGATGCCCTATCAATCCTTTCACGCAGCAGCACACCGCGCACGGTACGACGTCGACGTGCTGCGCTCGCGTTTCGGCGTCTCCTTCGAGCAGGCGGCGAACCGCCTGACCATGCTGCAGCGGCCGGGCACGCCGGGCGTGCCGTTCTTCATGCTCGAGGTCGACAATGCCGGAAACCGCTTCCGCAAGGCGGGCAGCCAGGGTTTTCCGCAAAGCCGTTTCGGCGGCGGCTGTCCGAAGCTTCCCGTGCATGCCGCCTTTACCCAGCCCGGCCAGATCTTCGTCGAGGCGGTGGAAATGCCCGACGGCGCCGAATTCCTCTGCGTCGCCCGCACGCTCGAAGGACCGCAAGGCTCGTTTTCGGAGCGCCCGCGCCGTACCGCACTTCTGCTGGGCTGCGACATCGGCTTTCGTGACGAGATCGTCTATGGCGCGGCACTGCCGGGGCCGGCTGCCGCAGCGACCGGAAAAGCCGGACAGGGCACCAATCCGGCCACGCCGATAGGCCCCGCCTGCCGGCTGTGCGAACGCATCGGCTGCCTGGCCCGCGCCGAGCCGCCGGTGACGCGCCCGCTCGGTCTCGACGAGATGGTGACCGGACTAAGCGCCTTCGATTTTCAGTGAGGCCGTGGCAGGCGACCTGCCGTCCTTGCCACAACCGTCGCCGTCCGCTGGATCACGCCTGGCAATCGTCTTTGCGTTACGCCAATGAGGCACGTTTTTGTCGTCCGTTGCGCATCGTGCCGCCCCGAAATCGTCGACAGTCGCGCCATGACCGACACCGCATCATCACCGATCGCCGTTTCGCCTGCCGTCTCGCCGCGTGAGGAGCGTATCGGCTTCCTGTTGATATTCCTGTCGGCGTTGATGTGGAGTTTCGGCGGCGCCATCGCCCGTTTCATCGACGCCGGGGACAGCTGGACGGTGGTGTTCTGGCGCTCGGTCTGGGCCGCCGCCTTCCTGATCTGCTTCATGATCTGGCGCGACGGCTGGCACGGCACGGTGAGGTTGTTCCGCGGCATGGGCCTGCCCGGCCTTGCCGTGGCGTTCTGCTTCGCCACCGCATCGACCTCTTTCGTAGTGGCGCTTGCGTATACCACTGTCGCCAACATCCTTTTGATGCAGGCCGGCGTGCCGCTCTTGGCGGCGCTGTTTGCCTGGGTGCTGTTTCGCGAACGGGTGGCCTTGGCAACCTGGGTGGCGATTGCAGCCGTTATTGCCGGCGTTGCCATCATGGTATCGGAATCGCTCGATGGCGCTGTTTCGCCCATCGGCGACGGCTTGGCGCTGCTCATCGCTGTGATGTTTTCGATCGCCACCGTCATCACGCGGCGCTTTGCCCATGTGCGCATGACGCCGGCGACCTGCCTCGGCACGATGCTTGCCGCCGCATTCGCGGCGTCCCAGGCATCGCAATTCGGCGTATCCAGCAGCGACATGGGCTTCCTCTTTGCATTCGGTGTGGTCAATCTAGGTCTCGGCCTTGCCTTCTTCGCCACCGGCGCCCGGCTTGTTCCGGCGGCGGTCGCAGCACTGCTCGGCACTTTCGAGCCGATCCTCGGCCCGATCTGGGTCTGGCTCATCCATTCCGAGGTGCCGTCGGGACGCACCATCCTTGGCGGCACGGTCGTGGTCACGGCGCTGCTCGTCCATATCGGGCTCGAATTCAAGCGTCAGGCGCGGCCCGTGCGGCCGGGTATCACCGGCATGCCGTCGCCTAATTGATGCAGCGCACGCGCCAAAGCGAGATGAGCCATTGACAATGGCGCAGCCGCGCGGGCAGGCTGCCAATACGGCAACAACAAGACAGGCTCATCTTGCCAAGTCTCCCCTCCGGCCCGACCGAGACCGGACAACATCGTCGTATCCCTGCCCGCGCCGTGGCGAGAGCCTTTGACGTCGCCGGAATGCCACCTGGATCACGACATAGGAACGGGGGGCTTGGCCGCTGCGCATCGAACCACGAGGGGGTTGGCGGTTCGCGCTTGTCGCTTGTCGGAAAGCCCAATAATCTGAAGCAAACGCCCAGCCGCGCAGCCCCGCGACGAGTTGGCGATGGAACACTCATCAAAGGAGAGACGCATGACCCGCAAAGCATTCTGGCTTTCGGCGACCTCGGCATTTCTGACGCTTTTCACCCTCGGCGCTCATGCCCAGGACCGCGTCGTCAATGTCTATAATTGGTCGGATTACATCGACAGCTCGATCATCGAGGATTTCACCAAGGAAACGGGCATCAAGGTCACCTATGACACCTTCGATTCCAACGAACTCCTGGAGACGAAACTGCTTGCCGGCGGCAGCGGCTACGATGTCGTCGTGCCGACCGCCAATTTCCTCGCACGCCAGATCCAGGCAGGTGTGTTCCAGAAGCTCGACAAGTCGAAGCTGCCCAACATTTCCAACATGTGGGACATCGTTTCGGAGCGCACAGCCAAGTACGATCCCGGCAACGAATATTCGATCAACTACATGTGGGGCACGGTCGGCCTCGGCTATAACGTCAAGAAAGTGCAGGAAGCGCTCGGCACCGACAAGATCGATAGCTGGGACGTATTCTTCAACCCGGAAAAGCTGGCCAAGCTGAAGGATTGCGGCGTCTATGTCCTCGATTCCCCGAGCGACATCCTCCCGAACGCCTTCAAATATCTGGGCCTCGATCCCGAGACCACGTCGCCGGACGATTTCGCCAAGGCGGAAGAACTGATGCTGAAGATCAGGCCTTACATCCGCAAGTTCCACTCGTCGGAATATATCAACGCACTGGCCAATGGCGACATCTGCCTGGCCGTCGGCTGGTCGGGCGACGTGTTCCAGGCGCGCGACCGTGCGACGGAGGCCAACCGTGGCGTCGAGATCAGCTATTCCGTGCCGAAGGAAGGTGCCGAAATGTGGTTCGACCAGATGGCGATCCCGGCCGACGCGCCGCATGTCGCCGAGGCGCATGAATTCCTGAATTACATGATGAAGCCGGAAGTGATCGCCAAGTCGAGCAACTACGTCTTCTACGCCAACGGCAACAAGGCATCGCAGCAGTTCATCGACAAGGAGATACTCGAGGATCCGGCGATCTATCCGGACGAGGCGACGCTGGCGAAGCTGTTCACCATCGCCCCCTACGATTCCAAGACCCAGCGCGTCGTCACCCGCACCTGGACCAAGATCGTCACCGGGCAGTAGGCGACAATCAACGACCCCGGCAGGTGCTGCCGGGGTCAAGTCTTCTGGGGACAGAACGCAGGACGGAGTGGGATATGAAATCGCTTGGCAGCATCCGCAGGGATTTCGCGCCGTGGAACGATCCGAACGCCAAGCCATACATCCAGTTCGACAAGGTCACCAAGAAATTCGGTGACTTCACCGCCGTCAACAATCTGTCGCTGACCATATTCGAGCGCGAGTTTTTTGCCCTGCTCGGGGCGTCGGGATGTGGAAAATCGACGCTTTTGCGGATGCTCGCGGGCTTCGAGGAGCCGACCGCCGGCCGCATCCTGCTCGATGGCCAGGATTTGCGCGGCATCCCGCCATACCGGCGGCCGGTCAACATGATGTTCCAGTCCTATGCGCTGTTCCCGCATATGACGGTCGAGAACAACATCGCTTTCGGCCTTAAGCAGGACGGCATGCCGAAGCCCGAGATCGCGGCGCGCGTTGGAGAGATGCTGAAGCTGGTCAAGCTCGAGCAGTTCGCCAAGCGCAAGCCGCACCAACTGTCCGGCGGCCAGCGCCAGCGCGTGGCGCTTGCCCGCTCGGTCGCCAAGCGGCCGAAGGTCCTGCTGCTCGACGAGCCGTTGGGCGCGCTGGACAAGAAGCTGCGCGAGGAAACGCAATTCGAGCTGATGGATCTGCAGCAGTCACTCGGCCTCACCTTCGTCGTCGTCACCCATGACCAGGAAGAGGCGATGACCATGGCCGACCGTATCGCCATCATCGACAAGGGCGAGGTGATGCAGGTGGCGACGCCGGCCGAAGTCTACGAGGCGCCGGGTTCCCGCTTCGTCGCCGGCTTTGTTGGCAACGTCAACATGTTCGAAGGCAAGATTGCGCATGGCGAGGCCGGCGCGGCAAGCATCGATGCGGGCAACGGCATCACCATTCGGACGGAGAATGCCGGCGATGCGGCCACCGGCGCGGCCGTCGCCTTCGCGATCAGGCCGGAGAAGATCAAGATATCGTCGACGAGACCGGCCGGTGCCGTTAACGCCATCGAGGGCGAGGTTTACGATATCGCCTACCTCGGCGACATGACCGTCTATCACGTCAGGCTTGACGACGGCCACGTGGTACGGGCGAGCACGATGAACGCGGCCCGCCTCGCCGAGGATCCGCTGAGCTGGAACGACCGTGCCTGGGTGTCGTTCAGGCCGGACGCCGGCGTCGTGCTGACGCGATAGGGGCGGTCATGTCGAATGCCGCTGTCACCGCTGCAACGAGCTCTCGGGCCGCCGATGCAGGCAAATCCGCCCTGGTCAGACTGGGAGAGGCCGTCGTTGGCCGCCTTGTCATCATCATCCCTTATCTGTGGCTGGTCTTCTTCTTCCTGATTCCGTTCGTCATCGTCTTCAAGATTTCGCTGTCGCAAACGGCGATCGCCATACCGCCCTACACGCCGGTACTTGGCTTCGGCGATGGGCTTTCCGGTTTTTTCGCTCAGCTGAAACAGCTCAGCATCGATAACTACACATGGCTGACGCAGGACGCGCTCTACATCAACGCCTATGTGACGAGCGTCATCGTCGCCGCCATTTCAACGGTGCTGACATTGCTTGTCGGCTACCCGATCGCCTATGGCATGGCCCGTGCGCCGGCGATGCTGCGCCCGACTTTGCTGATGCTGGTGATCCTGCCGTTCTGGACCTCGTTCCTGATCCGCGTCTACGCCTGGATCGGCATCCTCAAGCCCGAGGGGCTGCTCAACCAGCTGCTGCTCGCCACCGGCGTCATCAGCCAGCCGCTGATCATCCTCAACACCTACACGGCAATCTTCATCGGCATCGTCTATTCCTATCTGCCGTTCATGGTGCTGCCGCTTTATTCCGCCCTCGAGAAAATGGACTATTCACTGATCGAGGCGGCCAAGGATCTCGGTTGCCCGCCGACCAGCGCCTTCTGGAAGATCACCTTTCCGCTGTCGCTGCCCGGCGTCATCGCCGGTTGCCTTCTGGTGTTTATTCCCGCCGTTGGCGAGTTCGTCATCCCCGACTTGCTCGGCGGATCGCAGACCCTGATGATCGGCAAGACGCTGTGGAACGAGTTCTTCGCCAATCGCGACTGGCCGGTGTCGTCGGCCGTCGCCGTCATCCTGCTGTTGCTGCTAATCGTGCCGATCATGCTCTTCCAGCGGGCCCAGGCCCGCGCCCAGGAGCAGGACAAATGAACCCGACCTGGAGCCGCTTCAACATCACTTCGATCGTGCTGGGCTTTGCCTTTCTTTACCTGCCGATTGTCCTGCTCGTCGTCTTCTCCTTCAACGAGTCGAAATTGGTCACCGTCTGGGGCGGCTTCTCGACCAAATGGTACGTCTCGCTGTTCCAGAACCAGGGCCTCATGGACGCCACCTGGGTAACGGCTCGCGTCGCCGTCATCTCGGCCACGGTGGCGACCGTGCTCGGCACGCTGGCGGCTCTCACCCTGACGCGCTACACGCGCTTCAAGGGCCGGATGCTGTTTTCCGGCATGGTCTTTGCGCCGTTGGTCATGCCGGAAGTCATCACCGGCCTGTCACTGCTGCTGCTCTTCGTCGCCGTCGGTCTCGACCGCGGCTTTCTCACCGTCACGCTTGCCCACATCACCCTGACCATGTGCTTCGTCGCGGTCGTCGTGCAGTCGCGCCTGATCACGTTCGACCGCTCGCTGGAAGAGGCCGCGATGGATCTTGGCGCGCCGCCGGTGAAGACCTTCTTCCAGATCACGCTGCCGGTCATCATGCCGGCGATCGTGTCTGGCTGGATGCTGGCGTTCACATTGTCGCTCGACGATCTGGTCATCGCCAGCTTCACCTCAGGGCCCGGCGCCACCACGCTGCCGATGAAGATCTACAGCCAGGTTCGTCTCGGTGTGACGCCGGAGATCAATGCCGCCTGCACCATCCTGATCGCGGTCGTGGCGGTCGGCGTCATCATCGCTTCGCTCGCCAACAAGCGTCGCGAGGTGCAGCGCCAGCGCGATGAGCAGGCCGCGCAGCGTGGGTGACGAAAGGGGGGCGGCAATACCCTCGTTGCCTACTCTCCGGAAACCCCGCGGCTTATCGGCGAAATGAACGGCGTGCTCCACGTTCCGCCGACGAAGAACGAAGACTGGTTGGGACCCTGGTTATTTTTCTGTGTGGCTGGCTGGTCCGCCTGAATGATGCCGCCGGACAGCGCCAGCCCGCGCCCGGCATAGGAGGCGATGCCGGAAAGCCAGATCTTGTACTTCGCCGAATTCGCTTCGGCCTTGTCGATCTTCGCCACACCGTTCGAAATGCTCGCCTTGAGTTCGGCCCCGTCGATCGGCAGCGTTCCGTCGGAGACATCGTCGAGCGCGAAGAACCCGCCCTGTTCGTTGTGTTTGAGAAACGCCGGCAAATTGAACCGGCTCAACGCGCCCTGGCCGAATTTCGCCGAAACCGAGCCGTCGGCGTTCTCGAAAATGGAATCCCAGGTTCTGCCCGGCCCCTTGAGGATGACCGAAACGGTTCCCGTGCCGATTGGCACCAGTCGCGTCATTCCGGCTGCGGTGCCAAAAGCCCCACCATCGATGTCGGAGGCGAGCAGCCTGATCTCGACCTGCGTGCCTCCCGGCTTGCGGTCGAAACGAAGACTGCTCTGGATGTTGCCGCCAAAGGCCGATGCATCGGAAATATCGAAGACGGCAAGACCGTTCTTGACCTGGGCGGCGGCGGCGACGTCGGCAAGCTGGATGGCGCCTGCGGTGGCCTGCGCTGCCGACAATCTGAGATCGAGATCGATCCGGTCGGCGACGCTTATGTCGATTTCGCCTGGGCCAGCGCCGTCCGCAGGCGCCAGGGGGGTGAAGGCGGAGAGAAACGACCGCAAGTCGAGCGTCTCGAAGGCGAGCGTACCGGCGATCACCGGCCGCGCCTCGCCAAAGGAGAAGTCCAGCGCACCCATTCCCGGATTGTCGTCCAGAGCGATCTCGGTGTTTTCGAATTTAATGCGGCCGGAGGTCGCCGTGACCTTGCTGGAAACGGAAACCGAGCCGATTGCCGCGCCCGGCGCGATGCCGGCCCGCGACCATTCGAGCACGCGCCTGAGCGAGGGTGCGGCAAATTTCGCCTGGCCGTCGAAATAGGCATTCTCGGACATGCTGGCCACGCCTTCGAAGGAAAAACTGGCGGGGGGCGCCTTGAAGGAAAGCGTCATCGGCGCCGCACCGCCCCCAAACAGCACCAGCGGGTTCGACGATGCGGCATCCACGGCGACGCTTTCGCCACGCCAGATCCCGGTCGCCGACAGCGTCGCATTGCTGTTCATGGCGGCCCAGTTCGCCTGTCCGCTCAGGCTGCTCAGTATCTCAGCGTCCTTACCATCGACGGAGGTCACCACGCGGCCGTTCCTGAACTCTACGGTGCCGAACGGATCAGCCGGCAGCTTGCTCAGGTCCGGCTTGGCTGGATTGGCGCTGACCACGGCGCGGGCGATGTCGATGGAACGCGTGATGCGCCCGCCTGAAGGCAGGGCGGGCAGGAAAAGCCCATGTGCTGCGCGTTGAACCCTGATCGTCGGCCGGATCAGCCGCGCCGTCGAGAACACCACATCGCCGCGCAACGCCGCCATGGCGGAGAGATTGACCTCGACCCGTTCGGCCTCGATCACCGGCGGGGCGTCGTTTTCTGTCCATTGCGAAAGCGTCACGTCGGTCAGGATGGCCCGGAAATTCGGCCAGACCTCGATCCGCGGGGCGCCGTCGATGGTGACCCTGAAACCGCTCCACGCACTCATTTCCCAGGCGATGCGGTCGCGCACGATGCGGGTCGAGGCGACGAGCGGCAGGGCGGCAACGGCCAGCGCGATGACGAGCACGGCAACGCCGATCGCCCATATTCCGCGCCGGATCAAAGGTGATGACATGTCGCCCGTATGCTTCCGTTCCGACCAAAAATCGCCCGACGGGTGTAACCCGAGTCGTCACTACGACCTAGGGCTGACGCATTTCAAGTCTTTATGGCCCGGCGATGGCATTTGCGCACATCCGCGTCGCGCGGCCGAACAAAATCTTGCTCTGCTGCGACGCGATATGCATAAGCGATCCCAATGCCTGTCGCCAAAATGCGCAACCTTTTGGGATAACGACATACATAAAAACAAAAGTCTAAAGCGCGTCGCGTAAACTCTTCAAACGTGACGTGTTTTAAGGAGGAACGATCATGGCTGGCGACGCACCGCTCTGGGCACCGACGAAAGACCAGGTCGACGCCGCGCCGATGACTGCCTTCATGCAGGCCGCCGCGGCCGCAACCGGCAAGGTTTTTTCCTCATATGCCGAACTACACCGTTGGTCGATCGACGATCGCGAGGCATTCTGGAGCCTGGTCTGGGACTTTTGCGGGATCGTGGGCGACAAGGGCGCCGGTGGCGGCGAACGCGTGCTTGTCGATGGCGAGAAAATGCCCGGCGCCGCGTTTTTTCCCGACGCGAAGCTGAACTTCGCCGAGAACCTGTTGAAGAAAACCGGGCTCGGTGACGCCATCGTCTTTCGCGGCGAGGACAAGGTCGAGCGCCGGCTTTCCTGGAATGAGCTGCATGCGCTGACCTCGCGGCTGCAGCAGCTTTTCCTGTCGCTTGGGGTGAAAAAGGGCGACCGTATAGCCGCCATGATGCCCAACATGCCGGAGACCGTCGCGGCAATGCTGGCGACAGCGTCGATCGGCGCTGTCTGGTCGTCCTGCTCTCCCGATTTCGGCGAACAGGGCGTGCTGGATCGGTTCGGGCAGATCGAACCTGTCGTCTTCATCGTGCCCGACGGTTACTGGTACAATGGCAAGGCGATCGAGGTCGCCGACAAGATCGCGGCCGTTGCGGCAAAGCTCGTCACCGTCCGCAAGATCCTGATCGTCGACTATCTCGGCACGTCGACCGATGTGGCGGCGACCATCGAGAAGGCGACTGCGCTGGACGAGGCGCTCTCATCCTTTGCCACCAAGCCCGTCACCTTCGAACGGTTACCGTTCGCGCATCCGCTCTACATCCTGTTTTCTTCCGGAACGACCGGCATTCCCAAATGCATCGTCCATTCGGCCGGCGGAACGCTGATCCAGCATGTCAAGGAAGAACGGCTCCACGCCGGCCTGCTCGACGGCGACCGCTTCTTTTATTTCACCACTTGCGGCTGGATGATGTGGAACTGGCTGGTGTCCGGCCTGGCGTCGGGCGCAACCCTTCTGCTTTATGACGGGTCGCCCTTCTATCCCGACGGCAACGTGCTGTTCGACTTCGCCGACGCCGAGAAGATGACCTATTTCGGCACCTCGGCCAAATTCATCGATTCCGTGCGCAAGGCCGGCCTCAGACCGATCAAAACGCATGATCTTTCGAGCGTGCGCACGATCTCCTCCACCGGCTCGCCACTGTCGCCCGAGGACTTCCGCTTCGTCTATGACGGCATCAAGAAGGACGTGCATCTCGCCTCGATTTCCGGCGGCACCGATATCGTCTCCTGCTTCGTGCTCGGCGTACCGACCGAACCGGTATGGACCGGAGAGATACAGGGGCCTGGCCTCGGCCTCGCCGTCGATGTCTGGGACGACGACGGCCACACGCTCAGGCAGGAAAAGGGTGAGCTCGTCTGCACCAAGGCGTTTCCGGCGATGCCGATCGGCTTCTGGAACGATCCCGAAGGCAAGAAATACCACGCAGCCTATTTCGAGCGCTTCGACAATGTCTGGTGCCACGGCGACTTCGCCGAATGGACCGCTCATGGCGGCCTGATCATCCATGGCCGCTCCGACGCGACGCTCAACCCGGGCGGGGTGCGGATCGGCACGGCGGAGATCTACAACCAGGTCGAGCAGATGCCGGAAATCTTGGAAGCACTGTGCATCGGCCAGGATTTCGACAACGACGTGCGGGTTGTGCTGTTCGTGCGGCTGGCTGAGGGGATGCAACTCGACGCGGAGCTGGAAAAACGCATCCGCGCGAAAATCCGCAGCGGCGCGAGCCCCCGCCACGTGCCGGCTAAAATCGTCGCGGTTGCCGACATTCCACGCACGAAATCGGGCAAGATCACCGAGCTTGCGGTGCGCGACGTGGTGCATGGCCGCGCCGTCAAGAACAAGGAGGCGCTGGCCAATCCCGAAGCGCTCGAGCTGTTCCGCGACCTGCCGGAACTGGCCGACTGAGCAAACAGGCCGGCGGTGCCATGCGACTTAATAGGCCCGGCCGAGCATGGTTAACGAAATATCTCGCTTGAATTTACCTAGAATTCATGAGTGGTACACATTGGTAAATTTTTCGCGGCGCCGGTAAGGTTTTGTTAAGGGCCGGCATCGATAGTCGTGCGTAACTTGAGGGAGAAATCCCGTTCCTCTAAGTCACCAGAGGATCTGAATTCGCTCAAGCCCCCGTTGTAACAGCAATCCAATCATTTAAGGCGTCCTGTGGACGCCTTTTCTTTTGGAGCATCGGACCCAAAAGTGGGGACCGGTTTTGGGAAAATCCGATGCTCAAACAAAAAGATAGAGCGGCGACACGGACGACTGAAAGTCCGCCGCTCTAATCCGCGAGCACGCGGGTCGACGGGAAAGCGACTTCGACCAGGGTGCCCTCGCCGGGGGTCGAGTTGATGGTGAACCGGGCCCGGTTCGCCTCGACCATGGCTTTGGTCAGCGGCAGCCCGAGACCGGTACCGTCGCCGCGCCCGCGCTTCAGCGCGTTGATCTGCTTGAACGGCTTGAGCGCCTGCTCGATCTCGGACTGGCTCATGCCGATACCGGTGTCGCGCACGCGCATGACGACGTCGCCGGAGATCTCGTAAGCTGTCGATACGATCACCTGGCCGCCGGCCTGCGTGTAGCGAATGGCATTCGACAGGATGTTCAGTGCGATCTGGCGCACGCTGCGCAGATCGGCCACCACTTCCGGCAGCCGAGAGGCGAAGCTGGAGCGGATGATGACACGTTCGCGGTTGGCTTGCGGCTGCATCATCGCCACCGTCTCGGACAGCGTGTCGTTAAGCGACACCGCCTCATATGCCATCTCCTGCTGGCCGGCCTCGATTTTCGAAATGTCGAGCAGATCGTTGACCAGGTCGAGCACATGATTACCCGACCGGTTAATGTCGCGTAGATAGTCGCGGTAACGGTCATTGGCGACCGGCCCGAATTTCTCGTCGACCATCAGCTCGGAAAACCCGATGATGGCATTGAGCGGCGTGCGGATCTCGTGGCTGATGCGGGCGAGGAAGTCGGTCTTTTGCGAGGAGGCGCGCTCGGCCACGGCGCGCGCCTGGGTCAGATCCTCTTCGGCCCGCTTCCATTGGGTGATGTCGCGCACCACCGCGCAGAAGCCGCTATCGTTGGGCAGACTGCCGATGGTCATGAACAGCGGAATGAAGCGCCCCTGCGCCTCGCGTCCAATCACCTCGCGGCCGTCGTTGAGCACGCTCGCCACGCCGGGCTCGGACAATCCTTCGAGATAGTCTCGCGCGGCGCGCTGGCTTTCGATCGCGAACAGCGAGACGAAGGGCTTGCCGCTCACCTCGTCGCTGTCGAAACCGAAAAGCGCTTCGGCCGGGCGGCTGATCGAGCGGATCGTTCCGTCTCGGCTGATCAGCACGACGCCGTCGGTCGCGGTGTCGATGATGGTGCGCATCTCGGCGATGCGTGCCTTGAGCTCGGAAGTGTCCGGCTGCGTCTGGTCGTCGGCGGTACTATGCAGAATGGCTGCTGCCTCGTCGTCGCCGGAACGGCGCACGACCAGCATCAGCGCCTTGCCGCCACGCCACGGAACCGAACGCAGAATGGCCTCGATCGGGAACTCCTGACCGTCATGCGTCTTCAACCGGAGCGCGTGATCGGTTCCGTCGGAGGCGCTGTCGTCGTAAGGATCGGCAAACAGCGCGCCGAGGCCACCGGCATCCTCCAGATCGTCGAGCGTGTCATAGCCGGTCAGGCTGAGGAATTCCTCATTCGCATAGTGGAGATCGTCGCCGGAATGGATGAGCAGCGGCACCGGCAGTTTGCCGAGGATCGAAGTGTCCGGAGCCTTGCTGCCATCTGCGGTCGAAAAAGCCGATGGCACGAACCCTTCGAGCTTGAGCGGCGGCACCTGCAGGCGCGGCCGCTCAATCGGCGCCGCCTCCACGTCGCCGACATCGCCGATGTGATCGGTTGACGAACGGGTTTCGTCGTCACCGGACGGCGCCCAATCCTCGCCGTCTTCTGCATCACGGAAATCGGCGTCCGTCATGCTGTCGTCGTCTTCGGCGGCGGTCGATCGACTGCCCGTGTCGGTGGGTTCGACTACCTCTTGCGTCGCCTTGTCCGGCTCCGAAACCGGGGCGCCGTCGCTATTGTCGGCGACATAGTCCCGGTCGGCGTAGTCGAGCAGCGAGCCGGAGATGCCGGACACGGTTGCTTCCCGCTGCTCGGCGTCGAGCCTCGCGACATCCTTCTCGTCTTCGACATCGGTTTCGGACGGTTCCGCCGCAGCCGGTTCTGCCGACATTGCAGCATCGGGCTGGTCGGTTGGGGGATTGTCCTTCTTGAGCCGCTCGCCGATTTCACGGAATGCACTGCGTTCCAGCGTCGACAGGCCTTTGTCGTTGGCCGGCTGCCTGTGCTCCGCCAACCGGATCACCTTGTCGGCAAAGCGCCGCTCCGGCTTCGGCACGATGGTCAGCGCCGGCACCTCGCCCTGGAACGGGTCGGTTTCGTCAGCCGTTTCGGCGACTTCCGGCTCGAAGGCTGCGGGAGCCCCGGCATTAGGGACAAGCGCCATACCGATCGCTTCCGGATCGACTACTGTATCGCCGGTGCGGGCAACGCCGAAGCCGCGAAAACCTTCGAAGGCACGGCTTCGGCCGTAGACGGGCAGCGCCGCCAGGTCGACGGGAATCTTGAAATCGGTGCCGGCAACCGGCCACAGCACCGAGCGGCCGGACCAGGTGTCGCGTCGGTCGAGCAGGCCGGCGATCTCGCCGGACGCATCGAGGTCGAAGGTGGCCGCGACGTCCCTGAAACGCCGGCCGATCACATCGGCGGCAGGCTTGCCGACGAGTTCTGCGAATTCCGGCGACAGCGCACTGAACCTGCCTTCGGCGTCGGTGCGCCAGACGAAACGCAGGGGCGCCGCCGCGCGGTCGATCGAGGGGATGGCACGCTCAGTCGGGTAGCCGGCCCCGATGGCATCCTGTGCGGAACTTTCGGCCGAAGCATCCGCCTCGACATGTCCGGACGCATCCGGTCGGCTCGGCTTTTGCGCCTCATCCTCGCTGGCGCTGAAATACCAATGGTCATGCTGTGGAGGCATTCCGCCGGCCGCTTCCGGACCTTGCTCGGTCGAATCGGGCGCGGTTGAATCAGGTCTGGTCGAATCAGGTCTGGTTGAATCTGGCCCGGTCGAATCGGGAACGTCGTGCTCCGCCGACACCGACATGTCTCCGCCGGCTGCCGGGACGGTCTGCGCTGCCACATCCAACTTCGCGACTATTGCGGGCGTTTTGTCCTGTTCTGCTTTTGGCGGGACTGCGGCATCGGACGCCGCCGCACCGGTAGCGGTTTCTCCTCCCGCGCTGCGCTCGCCAGCAGAGCCTGCTTCGGAGTCAAGCCGGTTCTCGTCGATCACCACCAGCAGGTGCCGCTCGTCCGTCAGCCGGGCGAGGCCGGCCGGATAGGAAGTGGTGCCGCCTGGAACGAGGCGTTTGACGATGCGATCGTTCTCGTTCGCCACATCGGTCACAAGCGCTGCCAGCGTTTCGGGCAAGATGCCGAGCGCCGAAAAACCGTCGGAAGCGGCCTCGATGTTGCCCTTGGCATCGAGGAAGGCGATGAAATGACCGTCTTCGGTAAATCCGCTGATGGCCTGAGCGGCGATCTCGGCACTGCGCGAGCCGGTCTGTGCCGCCGGCACCGCAAGCATGATAGCTTTTTCGCCGTCAGGCATTGTCACCGCGCTGGCCAGAAAGCCAACCGCGCGGCTGGTCAGGCCGGTTGCCAGCCGCACCGTGATGGCGCGGTCGCGGCCGATCTGTGGAAAGCCGCTTGTCGCCATGATCTGGCGCCTGGCGATCAGCGGCAAGCCTGTCGAGGCGCCGATGATGGCCTCGATGTCGGGGTAGCCGAATACCGTTGCCCCTGGTCCGTTGGCCCAGATCACCTGTTCGAGGTCTGCCGACAGAAGGGCGATCGCGTCGCCGGCGGCAAAGCGCTGGCGGACCGCGTCGAGCACGGCGACGTCGAGGAAGGAGTAGTTTTCGGACGGCATGCGCTTTGGGAACCCTCACAGAGCGGCAGTTTGCGGTTAACGCTTTGTTAATAAAAGCCGACGGCGCGAAGGTCCACAAGCCATAGCGTGCAACCGCCGGAATCTCTGGGCTCGTGGTTAACGTTGGGAGAGAAATTCTATGGTGCGCCGCAACAAAGATATTGCAATGCACAAAATTTGCCTTTATATTGCCATCATACATGAACGAGACGGCTTTCTGTCGAAGCCGCTGCCGCTGCAAAGGATGGAAAATGTCCAGGACCAAGACCGCTGAAAATGTCGAATTCCCTAGCTTCGACGCTTCCAAAGCCACCGACCAGATCCGCGCTTTCGCGGAAAAGGGCGTCGAGCAGTCGAAAGAGGCCTATGCCAAGCTGAAGACCGGCGCCGAAGAGACCCAGAAGGCTCTGGAGTCGACCTTTGAGACCGCCAAGACCGTTTCCAACGACCTGTCGCTCAAGACCATCGCCGCTCTGCGCGCCAATACCGAAGCCGGCCTTTCGCATTTCGAAGCGCTGATCGGCGCCAAGTCGCTGTCGGAGGTCGTCGAACTGCAGACCGCATTCCTGCGTAAGCGCGTCGAGATGACCGTCGAGCAGGCAAAGGATTTCCAGACCGTCGCCTCCAAGGCTGCCGAGGACGTCTCCAAGCCGATCAAGACCGCCTTCGAGAAGGCGATGAGCGAAATCAAGGCCGCCTAATATTTGCGCATATTTCGAAGATGCAACAAAAGGTCGCATTTCTTCGAACAGGATTATGTGCGATATAGTGGTCAAGCGAATACCCGGCGGGTGGAACCTCCTCCCTCTGCTCTCCGGGGTGACCAGCCAGCACCTCCTCCCGCTGGCTCGTAACAGGAAAAGGCCGGCACCTCCTCCCGCCGGCCTTTTTCTTTGCCTGGCGAAATATGATGTCGATGCCGGAGCACTCTTTGCCGACGGCGCCGCGCGTCCTCCTGGACGCGCAAAGGACGCTGCAGAATTTTGGATTTGCGCATGATCCTTTCCGAAAATCGATTCTGATTTTCGGGGCCATGCGCGGCCAAAAGCCTTGAATTAAACTCCGATAGCCCGTATTGACGCATCGCCGAACGACAGAGCGGGTCCCGGAGAATGAGCGTTCCACCCGCTCCCGCTCAGGCAAACGTGCCGTTGTAGCTCAGATGGTTAGAGCGCCGGATTGTGGATCCGGAGGTCGCTGGTTCGATCCCAGCCAACGGTACCACTACAACCTGCTGGCGGATGGGGTAGGGGCCGCCACGCCTCGACGGCGGCATCGTCGGAAAATGGCTGACCCATGCAGGGCATTTCGACACAGCGGAATTACCGCCACGTACTTCGTTTGCATGTTTCGATTCCATTAGCTTGAGCGCATGTATTCGCCAGCCAGGCGCCCACTCCCCAGTGCTCGCTGGTCAGGCCCAGCGGCCTCTAGCTGCCAGTCCCCCCACGCAACCAAGCCGCTGGGCCGCTAATCCGGCGGAAAGCGCGCTAGACCCGAATGCCAAAACGCGCGGTTAGCGCGTCGGGGGCTAGCTTCGTTCCAAACAACAAGCCGCCGCGCACTTCGGCACGGCGGGCGTTAGTTCGAAGAGTTCGTGTCAGTCGTAGACCTTCACAATCTTGCGCGTACCTGGATCGACCAGGACGGTTCGGCCATCGACGATTACGTAGCGGTATTGAACGTCCGGCACCTCGTAAAGCTCGACTGTATCGGGCAGAGCTGTGCCGATGTTGAGCTCCACGCCGAGAAGGCTGACGGATGCCATCGGTTTCTTTTTCACGTATTCCCGTATCACAGTATCCTGCTCGGGTTGAATGATGACGTCCTGAGCGGCGGCGGCGCTGACGCCACCGAGCAGAAGGATGCCTGCCGCCGCCGAGGAAAGTTGCTTACCCATAATAGCCTCCAACCAAACTCCGCTGTGGCGCTTCATTGCTGCCGCGACGGATTGCTTAGCTTGAACGGTGTGGAGTAATTCTTGTTCCACTGGCAGTGCGCGAATCCGCTTACACAAACGCGCGCCCGCTCAAGGCGGCAAGCCATCCTGACAGGTATTTCGGCAACGATTGTCGAGACACGGCGGGCAGGCACCGGGGTAACATAATGGCAAAAAAAGCCAATCAACGACTGCACTCGGATTGTGGGTCCGGAGGTAGGCGGCCGCGCTGCCTATGTGTCAGCCGCTATCGTCGCCTGCAACCATTGTGTGATGGCATCGAAAGCGATCGGTTTGGTCGTGTCGACGTCAAACAGCGGTCCGCGCCGCAGCGGCTCGGCGCGCTTGGCCAGTTCGATCAGTTCGGGGATGTAGGCAGCGCCGGGATGGCCGGCCGGACGTTGATCGAGCCGTACGCGATAGCGCTCGGCAAGAACCTCGCCGGGAGCATGACACCAGATTTCGGCGGTCTGCTCGACGCCGGCCCTTCGCAGGTGATCCTCGAGCACCTGGCGCGACTGGAAGCCGAACCAGGCGTCGACGACAAATATGGTGCCCGCCGGAGCCTCGCCGACGACCGACCAGATGGCTTGGTAACTGGCGCGGCCGAGCGTGCGGTTGAATTCGCGATCGCCGCCGCCGAGCACTTCGAGGAACGGGTTCTTGACCGTATCGAGCGCGAGCAATGGCCAACCCATGCGCTCGGCGATACCGCGCGAGACGGTGCTTTTGCCGCTGGCGGGGATGCCGTTGACGAGCACGGCGCGCCGGCTGGGCACGGCGCGCCTGGCGGGCACAGCACGCCGGCCGGGGTTGCGCCGGGCAGATGGCAAGGACACGGGCGCGACTGCCGCCTTCTTCGCGAGCGCTTGCAGACCGGCGCCGATGACGCCTGCGTCGTCGCCCAGTTGCGCCGGTTCCACCGGGCATTGGTACCACGGAGCCAAGGCGGGAGCCCTGGCAAGCGCCCTGTGAGCCGCCAGGCCAAGTCCGCCGCCGAGCAGCACCAGATCGGGATCGAACATGGCGACGGTCGTATCGATTGCCGCACGCAGCGGCCCGGCCCAGGCTTCCAGTATGCCGCGCGCCAGCGTGTCGCCGCCCGCATCGCGGGCAAAAAGCTGATCGACCGAAACATCCGGACCGAGGCCTGCCCGCGCGATGTGACGGCCAAGCGCCGTGCCTGAGCTGGTGGTTTCAACGCAGCCGCGCCGGCCGCAGACGCACGCTTCGCCTGACATGTCGACGGTGATGTGGCCGAGCTGCCCCGCCGTCCCCTTGCCGCGGACGATCCGCCGGTCTTGGACCACGGCACCGCCAATGCCGGTCCCGATCGTGAACATGACGATGCTTTCATGGCCTTTGGCGGCGCCGAGAGCCGTTTCGGCGATCAGTGCCATGTTGCAGTCATTGTCGATCACCACGGGCTTGCCCGCCAGGCTTTCCAGTCGTTGCGCCAGGGAGACCGAGGCGAGGTTGACATAGCCTCCGGACAAGACCGCGCCAAGCTGCGCATCGACGCGTCCGGGGACGCCGATGCCGATGGCGGCAACTTCGGGAGCATCGAGCCGGCGCACCATTTCGCCAATCCGGGAGAGCACGAGCTCCGGGTCCGGCGCGCTCTTCTCGGAAATGCGGTCGAGGATTTCGCCCGTGCCGGAAATACGGGCGGCGCGCAGATTGGTGCCGCCGATATCGATTCCTATGGCCATCGAACTAGAGCCTGTTCCATTTCGACTAGATCGAAATGGGGCTCTATCTTGCTGTTTGACCATGATCTTCTCCGAAAACCGGTCCCCACTTTTCGGGATCATGGCTAGAGGCATGACGTCCCGTGCGTGCCTGGTGTGAACGTCGGATAGCTACAGCGCGGCGCATCCTGGTGCGCAAAGGACGCTGTAGTATTTTGATTTGCGCATAATCCATTCCGAAAATCGATTACGTTTTTTGCTTTCGCTGACCTTCGGTTCGGGGTCGTGCGCTAAGCGGCTTTCTGCCTGTAGTTTCCGATCACCGCCTGAAGCTCGCGCAATCTCGACACCGCAATGGTCTTAAGCCTTTCCCGCTGAATGTCACGGTCAAGCGAGATGCAGTCCTTCCACAGCGACCGGCCGGCGATGACGCCTGACGCGCCGTTCCTCATCGCGATTTCGACCTGGCCCAGGAAGGTTGCGTGGTTGACGCCGGCAGAGAGGACCGCCCATGGCACCTCGCCAGCCATGCTGCTGATCCTGGCGCAGGCTTCCGGCGTTCCGGGATAAGGAAGCTTGAGCACCTTCGCCCCGCATTCCAGCGAAATCCGGGTCCCCTCTTCGACAAGCCAGGGGATCTTGGCTGTATAATCTTCAAGGCTTTCCCCTTCGACCTGATAGGTCAGGAACTCGACGACGAGCAGGAGGTCCTCTTGCGCGAAGTCGGCGATGCATTGGCGCAGAATGGCGACATTGTGCTCATTCGCCTCAGGCCTATCAGCCCTGAGATAGACCATGATCTTGCCGCCGGTGCCGCCGAGCTCTCGGACGCGGCGCGCGCCGATGCCGGGAACGAGACGCGACAGGCGGTAGCCGGCGGGCGACACGTCGAAGCCCGAGGCATCGAGGCCGATGAGCAGGGCCGTATCGCGGCTCAGCACCCCTTCATCGACAACTCGCGGCACTGCGCAGAGCGGGTCGAGCAGCACGCAGGATGCCTGGCTGGCGAGGTATCGCGTGATGTCCGACTTGGTGTCGCCGAGCATGTCGTTGGTGATCTTGGCCTGTTCTGCAGGGTCCGCCGCAAGCAACGTCCGCATGCCGCCGCGCTGGTCACAGGCGATGGCCATGATGGCCCGGTCTTGGCCGCATATCTGCTGGTAGCCGCGCAACTCTGCGGTCGTCATCTTTGTCATGGTCTTTTGTCCGATGTTGGCGCCCGTTCAGCAGGGCGCAGATCCGTGGAACAAGAAAGGCTTAGTTCTTTACCTGCCCGTCGGCAGGAGGTTTGCCGCTTTGGTGCGCTATCGAACCGAGAAAAATTGGCCTTAGCCGCTATTCGTCGTGGAAACGAGCCCACGTTGCGAGTCAGCCGAATTTGCGCGATAACTCCCATCGGTTGCCAGGTCTGTAACACATTGCTGAAAGGAATTGCAACTGCCTGTCCCTCCCGCACAAGATGCAGCCACATCGCGGACGATGCTGCATACGGTCGCCAAACTGCACTACGAGGCTGAGATGTCGCAGGTCGATATCGCGCGGCGGCTTGGTGTCTCAACCGCGACCGTATCGCGCCTCCTGCAGCGGGCGAGAGCAGAGGGCATCGTGAGGATCGAGGTTCTCGACCTTGCAACCCCCGAAGGCATCACCACGCAACTGATCGAGGGACTCGGACTTCGCGACGCGGCGGTCATCGAAACGCCGGCAGCCGGTGCGCTGACGGCCCTCGCTGCGCCGCTCGGCGCCTTGATCAAGCAAGCGGAGCTGACGGCCGGATCGGTGGTCGCCATTGGCTGGGGGCGAGCCATTCGCGAGGTGATCCAGGCAGGCCTGCCGCGCATTCCCGGCGTTCTGACCGTCGCTGCCACCGGCGGTATGCAGCAGCAGGCGCCGCATTTTCAGATCAACGAGTTTGTGCGGCTCGCCGCCGAAGAATTCGGCGGGACGCCGCATTTCATCCATGCGCCCTATCTGCCGTCCTCCGAATTGCGTGAGGTCTTC
This sequence comes from Mesorhizobium sp. BHbdii, assembly GCF_053848045.1. Classification (NCBI taxonomy): domain Bacteria; kingdom Pseudomonadati; phylum Pseudomonadota; class Alphaproteobacteria; order Hyphomicrobiales; family Phyllobacteriaceae; genus Mesorhizobium; species Mesorhizobium sp. BHbdii. The sequence continues at coordinate 394,038 of NZ_JBSPKX010000004.1, forward strand.
CTCGGCGATGCGACCATCCGCGACAGCGTCGCGCTTTGGGACCGGACCGATGTTGCGATCGTCGGTATCGGCCTGCCCCATGCCATCAATCCGCCTGAGGCGAGCGCGGCCACTCTGAGCGAACAGGCCCTGTTTCATGCGGCTGGAGACGTCATTCGCCATTACTTCGACGCCGAAGGCACGCTCATCCCGTGGGAGGGGGAGGGCCGGATGATCGCAATGTCGCCTGCCCAGCTTCGAGCCGTCCCTCTGGTGATCGGCGTTGCCGCCTCGCCGGAGAAGGCGACGGCCGTCATCGGTGCCGTCCGCGCCAGGCTGATCAACGCTCTGGTAACGGACACGAAGACGGCCCAGGCCATCCTCGAGGCCCTCTTGCCCCGATAGTTGCGGGCACGCCGATGCGTGACCTCGGCACCCCGATCGATCCAAACTGATTGACACCAACGCGGCTCGCGAGCCCGCCGCCGCGAAATCATCAGTTGTGTCGCCAAAGAGTTGGGGCAATAGTCTGCGTGAGGGGCGGCGGGGCTGACAGATGGTGACCGGTTTGAAAGCGTTTCGATCCCGGAAATACCCAGTTGCAATTTCTTTCAGCAAAGTGTTACAACCTTGCGGCTAGGCACGCATGCGCGTCGAGCGGCGCTGTTCCCTGCATCTTGCGGAGGCTAGGAATGGGACTGCGCATCAGGCCGGTCGGTTTCCACTGGCTGATCTAACGACTGGGGGGCGCTCGGGAGGAAAGCTGCCCATAACAGCAAGCAGGCGAAACCCGTCTCTCGCCGCCAGCACTTCACATAGCCGGAACGAATTGACAGCCATTTCAATGTCGATCGCAACGGCAAATCTGCCCACACCATGAGGAGGATGTTATGAAGAAGATTGTTGCCGCCCTGGCGGCTCTCGCCATCTGCGCAACGGCGCTGATCACGCCCGCTTTGGCGCAGGACAAGAAGTTCACCGTTGCGCTCATTCCGGGTCTCACCACCGACGGCTTTTACATCACCATGCGCAAGGGAGCCCAGGCGGCAGCCGATGCTCTTGGTGTGACCCTGGTTTTCCAGGGTGCCCCGGATTTCAATCCGGTAACGCAAGTCCCCGTGCTTGACGCGGTCATCGCCAAGAAGCCGGACGCCATCCTGATCGCGCCGACCGACAAGGTTCAATTGGTCGAACCGCTGCGCAAGGCCAATGATGCCGGCATTCCGGTGATCACTGTCGACACCTTCATCGGCAGCGGCGTCTACCAGACCGGCGCCGGGGAGGCGGATTTCCCACTGTCCTATATTGCCTCGGACAACATTCTGGGCGGCGAGATCGCCGCGCGGGCATTGGCCAAGGCCATAGGCGACAAGGGCAAGGTTTACGTTTCGAACGTCAAGCCCGGCATTTCGACCACCGACCAGCGTGAAGAGGGCTTCAAGAAGGAGATGGCGGCCAACCATCCCGGCATCACCGTTCTCGAGACCCAGTTCAACGACAACGACGCCAACAAGGCCGCCTCGCAACTGCAGGCTGTGTTCGCGCGCAATCCCGATCTCGTTGGGGTGTTCGGCGCAAACCTCTTCTCGGCGCTTGGCGCGGCTAACGGCGTCCAGCAGGCCGGGCAGACCGGCACCGTCAAGGTCGTGGCGTTCGACGCGCCGACCAGCATTGTCGACAACATCAACACGGGCCTTGTCGACGTAGCGATTGCCCAGCATCCCGCGGAAATCGGCTATTTCGGTGTCGTGTCGGCCTATGCCCATCTGACCGGCCAGTCGATTCCGGTTGCGATCGGCACCGGCTTTACGATCATGGACAAGTCCAACATCGCCGACCCCAACATCTCGAAGTACCTCTATTCCGAATAAGTCCAGCCAGTCTCCTTCCGGCCTGCCGGAAGGAGACCTGCGCCGGGTCCATTTGACCCTGTTTGACGGAGACCGCGCTGCGGATCGGAACCATTCATGACTTCAACATCACCAACCGAAATGCATGTCGCTCCTCAGGCGGATCACGGTGACCCGGCCAGGAGCTGGCTCGCACGCATCGCCGAGGGACGCGCCTGGCTGTTCCTCGCCGGCCTGATCATCTGTTTCGAGGTTTGGTCCAGGCTCTCCTTCGGCGCGACCTTCGTGCTCAACCCGTTCAACGTGCAGTCCATTGCGATATTTGCCGTGGCGCCGTTGCTGCTGGCGACCGGGCAGACCTTCGTCATCATTTCGGGAGGCATCGACCTCTCGCTGGGCTTCATCATGGGTCTCGCGGCCGTCGTCGCGGCCCACGCCACGAATATGGCTGGCGTCGCGATGCCGGTGCCTCTGGCCATGATGTTGGGCATTCTGGCGGCCGTGCTTGTCGCCGGCGTGCCTGGCCTAATCAACGGCTTGCTGATCTCGCGCCTCAGAATTCCACCCTTCATCGGCACGCTTGGCATGTTCGGCGTGGCGCGCGGCGCTGCGTTCCTGCTGGCCGGCGGCACGACAGTGCCGGTCCAGAATTCCTGGTTCGCGCTGCTTGGCAACGGCAGGCTCTACGGTGTCCCCTATCTCGTCATCATCGCCGCCGCCTTCGTCGTCGTGATGCACTACATCCTGAGCCAGACCCGGTTTGGCCAGCACAACTACGCTATTGGCGCCAATGTGCAGGCGGCGCGTCGCGCCGGCATCGACATCAGGGGCCACATCCTGCGCCTCTACGTGCTCTCGGCGATGTGCGCCGGCCTCGGGGGCGCGCTCTATGCGGCGCGCTTCACCGCGGGCGCCGCCCAGGCCGGCGAACCCTTGCTGCTCGACAGCGTCGCAGCCGTGGTGATCGGCGGCGCCAGCCTGTTCGGTGGCTCCGGCACCATCTTCGGGACGGTTGCCGGCGCCTTGGTGATCGCGGTCATTCAATACGGGCTGGTTTTCGTCAATGTCGAGCCGTTCTGGCAGTTCATCGCCGTCGGCCTCGTCATCATTATCTCCGTCCTAATCGACCAGGCGCAGCGCCGGTTCAGTGGAGCTCGCCAGGATGAATAGTTCCGAACAAACCACCCCCCTTCTCGAAGTCCGACACCTTTCCAAGCATTTCGGTGCGGTGCAGGCGCTGAATGATTTCTCCATGGCCGTGCGGCCGGGTGAAGTGGTGGCGCTGGCGGGCGACAACGGCGCCGGCAAGACGACGCTGATCAAGGCGATATCGGGCGTCTTTCAGCCGACCGGCGGTGAAATTCTGCTCAGGGGTCAGCCGGTCACCTTCGCGACGCCGCAGGAGGCGCGCGAAAAAGGCATCGAGACCATTTACCAGGATCTCGCTCTCGCCGACAATTTGTCCATCGGCGCCAATATCTTCCTCGGCCGTGAACCGATGCGCAAGGCCTTCGGCTTCCTGCCGGTGCTCGATCGCAAGGCCATGGCCGTCGCCGCCAAGCAGACCATGGGACGGCTGGACTTCCATGTCAGCCGGCTCGACGCCCCGGTCAGCAATTTCTCCGGCGGTCAACGGCAGGCTGTAGCCATCGGCCGGGCCGTCTATTGGGACGCGCAGATCCTGATCATGGACGAACCGACCGCGGCCCTCGGCGTACCGGAGCAGCGCAAGGTCATTTCGCTCATCCACCAACTCAAGGCACAAGGGCGGGGCGTGATCTTCATCTCGCACAATCTGCAGGATATTTTCGCCGTTTCCGACCGCATCGTCGTGCTGCGCCGCGGCGTTCAGGCTGGCGAGCGCAAGATTTCGGAAACCAACCATGACGAAGTCGTCAAGCTCATGGTTGGCGGATAAGCCGAACTTTTCGATTATTTGAAACAGCTCACTTGCCGAGGAAATCAGCCTCCCGGGCCGCCAGCCGGCAACTCTTTGGCGAGAAGCGACCCGCGGCAAGATCGCCGGCATAGGCTATCGCGCCTAGCTGCTCAGCACCTCGAAGCGCTCGGTCGATTCCCGGTGAAGTATGCTCGCCCCCATGATGATAATACGCCACACAGATGCGCTCGGCGGAGCGGAAACAAGCAGGATGGCGAGCAGAGTCGACATTGCCTGAGGATGTCACTATATAGCGGCGGCTTTGGCCGCGTGCTCTAGGGGTGCGCAGCGAATGGCGCCGCAAACGTGCCACGTATTGTGACACCTATTGTCATACAAATTGACTGGAATACCGGAAAAAAGCAAGTAGAAACAATGGTGCGATCCGGGACATGATCCCAGCCAACGGTGCCAGTCTCCTCAAGAAAATAGAATCTCGTCAACAATTAGAATGTGCTCCTTGAACCTTCGATTCACGTCAGCTCTGTGGAGCTTGGGCAAGATCGGCTTGCCGGACGACGACGACTCGGTTGGAATGGAATCGTGCATCTTTTCGGGGATACCGGCGTTTATGATTACCAACCGGCGCAGCCGCCAGGGAACAGCAGCATGAGCGAACACGCGATCGAGTTCTTGCAAGGGTGGATCGGCGAAAAGGTCCACTGCCAGCCCTCGCTAGACAGGATCGAGGAGCAGGCCGAGACCCTCGCCAGGGAATGCGCCGCCAAGGCGGCTGAAGCCGGCATACCGCTGGAGGATATCCAGGAAGAGGTCGGCGACATTCAGGAGCTTATAGCGTCGAAGCTGGAAGAGGCGGCTGAGGCCGACCAGGACGAAAAGAATTCGGACAAGCCTGCCGAGTGACATGCCGACCCGGCGAAAGGCATCTATTATCAGGCTCAACCATTTCCAAGACCTGTGCGACGCGTGACACGCCACACAGTCCTACTTTCCCTGACTTGCACCGAATTTGCCCTTGAGCCATGCCTTCGGCAGCGCCGGCACGAAATTGCCGTCGCGCCCGGTCATGTCGTCATTGGCGACCAGCGCATTGAGGATCGCTTCCTCCACACTTTCGATCACGGCGTCGAAGAACAGATCGATGTCGGTATCCGGGATAAAATCGGCGCTGCCGATGCGGCCTGACGGCGCCAGTGCCGCCTCGCGGTTGGCGGTCGAAAAGGCGAGGAAAATATCGCCCGAGCTATGATAGCCGAACCCGCCGGTCATGGCGACGCCGAGCGGCGCCCGGCGGGCCAGCCGCTTCATCTGATGCGGCATGAACGGCGCATCGGTGGCGACGATCCCGATGATTGAGCCCTTTTCGGCGCGCGGCGTGTTTTCGCCGATAGCCGGTTCCACGAGATCGGGCCCGGCACGCAAGCCGCGAATGACAAAATTGCTCCGCTTGCCGAAATTCGCCTGCACGAACGCGCCGACCGTGTAGCGCCGGCCGTGCCATTCGACGATGCGCGATGCCGTGCCGGAGCCTGCCTTGAAACCGAAGGCGATCATGCCGGTGCCGCCGCCGACGCTGCCTTCCTCGATCGATGCTCTGGTCGCGCCATCGAGTGCCGCGGCGACATGCTTGAACCTGAGATGGTGGCCGTTGATGTCGTTCAGGAAACCGTCATAGGTTTCCGCCGCCACCGGCAGGCCCCAGCCGCTGTCGAGCACGGCCGGCAGCACGCGCTGCATCCAGCGCAGCGTTGCGTCGCGTGAAACGCCGCAGGAATGCGTGTTGGTGATGGTGATCGGGAAATTGAAGGCACCGGTTTCCTCGATGATGTGCGAGCCGGTCAATTCGCCATTGCCGTTCTGGCTGAAGATGCCGGCAAAAACCGGCGTGGCGAGATCGGCGCGCGGTCTCGGCAGGATAGCGGTCACGCCGGTGCGCACCGGTCCCTTGCCGACCACCAGCGCACCATCGCCCGAAATCAGCGTCGAATAACCGAGAGCAACGCCAGCCACATCGGTGATGGCGTTGAACGGCCCAGGCGTGCCGTCAAAACTTATGCCGAAGGCTCGCGCGCGCGGCCTGCCGGAAGGCGTCGTCTGGTGATGATTGTCGGTCATGCGGGCTCAGAAATCATAGGTGCTCAGAAAATCATTGCCACTCAGAACAGGGAGCCTTGATTGCCAGGCTCCTTGGTTTTGGCGGCCGGCTTCGCAGTTGTTTTCGATCGTGCGGCAGCGCTGGTCGCAACCGCATCGGCGGTCCCGTCGGCAAACTCCAGCGAAAGTGCCATACCCGGCACCACTTCCGCAGCTTGCTTGATCACCGCGCCGTCGGCGTCTTTCACCAAGGCGAAGCCACGCGCCAACACCGCCTTGTGCGACAGCGTCGCCAGCAGCCGGTCGGCCTGGGTCAATTTCCCGCGCAAGCGCTCGAGCCGTACGGAAATCACCCGGTCCTGTCGCCGCGACAGCGCCGCCAGGGCATCTGCCTGCAATTTCTGCCGCCTTGCGATCGGCGCCGGCGAAAGCCGCGCCGCGGTGCGCGAAAACCGCGTTCGCCGCTCGCGCACGATGGCGAAGAACGCCGCTTGCGCGCGGGCGAGGTCGCGGCCGGCCAGCGTGCGGGCCTCGTTCATGCGTCGCGACAGGGTGGCCGGCGTCAGCCGCTGCGCCTGAAGCCTGGCTCGTTTGCGCTGGACGCTGACGGACAGCGCCCGGCCCAGCCGGCTGGTCGCCTCGTCGAAACGCCGGCGCGGCAGCGCCAGCAACTGGTCGGGCGAGGGCAGCGCCCGGGCAGCGGCACGCACCGCCTGGAGCTTGCGCTCGAAATTGCGCGATACCGCGGTCTTCAGCCGCGCGCCAAGACCGGCAAGCGTCGCTTCGAGGTCGACTTTGACCGGCACGGCGATCTCAGCAGCACCCGTCGGTGTCGGCGCCCGCACATCCGCCGCCAGGTCGATCAGCGTCCAGTCCGTTTCATGGCCGACAGCGGAGATCACCGGAATGCGCGAGGCGGCGACGGCGCGGGCCAGCCCCTCGTCATTGAACCCCCAAAGGTCCTCCAGGCTGCCGCCGCCGCGCGCCACGATCAACACGTCGGGGTGCGGAATAATGCCATCCTGCGCCAGTGCGTTGAAGCCGTTGACGGCGGCTGTCACTTCGGCGCCTGCCGTCTCGCCCTGCACCCGCACCGGCCAGACAAGCACGTGCAACGGAAACCGGTCCTTGATCCGGTGGATGATGTCGCGAATGACGGAGCCTGTCGGCGAGGTGACGACGCCGATGACGCGCGGCATGAATGGCAGCAAGCGCTTGCGGCTGCCATCGAACAGGCCTTCGGCCTGCAGCCGGCGCTTGCGCTCGTCCAGCAGCGCCATCAGCGCTCCGGCGCCGGCCGGCTCCAGATTGTCGATGACGATCTGGTAGGTGGACTTTCCAGGATAGGTGGTGAGCCGGCCGGTGGCGATCACCTCCATGCCCTCTTCGGGGCGGAACTTCAGCCGGCTCATTGTGGTCTTCCAGACCACGGCGTCGAGCCGTGCGCGGTCGTCCTTCAGGCAGAAATAGGCATGGCCGGAGGAGTGCGGCCCGCGATAGCCTGATATTTCGCCACGCACCCGCACATTGCCGAAGACGTCCTCGACCGTGCGCTTCAGCGCGCCGGAAATCTCGCTCACCGTGTATTCGGTGGCATTGGTGCGTGATTCGGATGCTGCGTCGCTCATGGGCCGATTGGGGGGCGGTTGTTGGCCGGCGTCAAGGCTGTCGCCCATAGCATAACCTGATCTTAACCCGATTTGATGACTGTCACGGAAAAGAGAGTGGCCAGGACGCATGAGCCGACGCCTTCGACGCAGCCCATTGACGTTCCAGGTCACGCTAACGATGATGGCGCTTGCCATTTTCGCGCTTGCTATGGTCGTCGGCTTTGGCTTTTACGCCACCATCCAGGCGGATAGCACCTCCCTCGAGCGGCAGAAAATTTTTTTCACCAACGGCATGCGGGACCGGATCGCGGCGGTGGAGCGCGAGCAGGAAAGCATCGCCGTCTGGGACGATGCCGTCATCAATACCAAAGCGGGCAACGAGGTCTGGATCGTCGATAACATCAGCGTCTGGATGTATTCCTACTACGGGCATGATCGGGTCTATATACTGGATGCCGGCGACCGCCCGATCCATGCGATGCGTGAAGGAAAGGTGATGGCGCCGGCCAGTTACAGCGAGGACGAGCCGGTTCTGTTGCCCACCGTGGAGAGGGTACGCCGGCTGATCCGTGAGCCGGCGAAAGAAAATCAGGCCGGCGGTCCGGTCAAATTGGTCGCCGGGGATCTGGTGGAGCTTGACGGAAGGCCTGCCATCCTCAGCATCATGCCGCTGATACCGGGTACCGACCGCGTCGTCCAGGCACCTGGCAGCGAATACCTTCATATCTCGGTGCAGTTCATCACCGATGCGGTCCTGGCCAAGATCGCCGGGCAATATCTGCTGACGGGCGCCCGCCTGCTGCCGTTGTCGAAGCCGGTCGGCGAGGCCGCCATTCCGCTGGTCGATTCGCGTGGCGTCATCCTGGCTTTTGTCGGCTGGGATCAGGAGCGGCCAGGAAGAGCACTGGTGCGCGAGGCAGGCCCGGCCCTGATCGGCGGCGCGCTGCTTGCGGCCGGTGTTCTGGCATTCCTGCTGCGCCGCCTCCGCCGTACATCGTTGGCGCTGCAGACCAGTCAGGACAAGGCGCAGTATCTCGCCTTCCACGACACGCTCACCGGCCTTCCCAACCGAGCCCTGTTCGAGGACCGGCTCCGGCGCGCTTTGCTCACGGCCAGTCACGAAACTGCCAAAGTGGCACTGCTTTACCTCGACCTCGACCGTTTCAAGCACGTCAACGACACGCTTGGCCACCCTGCCGGCGACGAGCTCGTTCGCCAGACCGCCGCGAGGCTCCAGCAGGCAATCCGCGAAGTCGACACCGTGGCACGGCTCGGCGGCGATGAGTTCGCTATGATCCTGATCGATGTACACGACATCCGAGGCGCCGAAGATGTTTCGGAGGGCCTGCTTCAAAAGCTGCAGGAGCCGTTCAAGCTGGCCGACGACCAGGTTTTTGTCAGCGCCAGCATCGGCATCGCATTGTCGACCGGTCCAGGTGCCGATGCGGACGACTTGCTGCGCAAGGCCGACATCGCGCTTTACGAAGCCAAGAAGAATGGTCGCGGCCGTTACGAGGTCTTCGCCGGCGACATGGACGACCTCCTGCTGCGCAAGCGCAAGGTCGAGAGCGAGCTTCGCCATGCCCTGAATGGCGGAACCGGGATCAAGCTGGCGTATCAGCCGGTCTTTGCGGCAGACGGCAGCACGATCCTCGGTGCCGAGGCGCTGATCCGCTGGGGACATGAGGTCCACGGTGCACTGCCGCCAGCACAGTTCATCGCCATCGCCGAAGAACGTGGCATGATCGGTCAGCTTGGCAAATGGGTGCTGCACGAAGCCTGCCGCTTCGCTGTCGGCACCGATTTACCTTGGATGGCCGTCAACGTGTCGCCGCTGCAACTGCGCGACTCCGATTTTGTCGAGCAGGTTGTCGCGATCCTCGCCGAGACCGGATTGGCGCCAGGGCGCCTGCAGCTCGAGATCACCGAGAGCGTGCTGCTGGACAACAACGATACGACCAGGACGGCTCTGGCTGCCTTGCGCCAGTCGGGGATCGCCATAGTACTCGACGACTTCGGCACCGGCTATTCGTCGCTGAACTATCTGCGCCGCCACGCCATCGACAAGCTCAAGATTGACCGGTCTTTCGTGAACCTTCTTGGCCGCGACGAGAGTTCGGTAGCGATCGTCAGGGCGCTGGTCGATCTTGCCGACGCTCTCCACGTCGGCGTCACTGCGGAAGGCGTCGAGACCGAGGAGCAAAAGGCGCTGCTCGTCGCCATGGGCTGCCGAGAGTTTCAAGGCTACCTGCTGTCGCTGCCACTGGAGCCGGACCAATTGCTGCGCCTGCCCGGCTTTTTGCCCGGCAACGACAGCACGCAGGAAACAGTTTTCGCCTGATCCTTACCAGCCCGGCAGGATCTGGTTCGGCTTGGTTCGCTTCAGCTTCGAAAAGGCGAGTGCTGCGAAGTCGAAGCTCCCCGTCTCTTCGCCGAGCGGCACGGAAATATTATCGAGGCTTTCCGAAATGTGGCGGGCCAGCGCGTCGACGATCTCCGGCCGCGACGTCTGGCCGCGCATGATGCCGATGCGGCAATCGGGCAGGGCGCCGAACCCGTCGGCGTCGCCCAGAACCCGCATGCCGGGCCGCAGCGCGCATTCCGGCAGCACCGAGATGGCCAGGCCGGAAAGCACCGCGGCGGTGATGACGGTTGCCGAGAAGCTGGTGAACAGGATGCGGTAGTCGCGGTTCTGCCGGTCGAGCACGTCGACGGCAGCCCGCCGCCAGATGCAGTTCGGGCGGCCGAAAGCCATCGGCAATGTGTCCTGCTCATGTGTCGCGTGGTTGGCCGAAGTGACCCACAGCAGCGGTTCGCGCCGCACCACTTCCGACTGACCGTGCGCGTCATTATGCGTCACCAGCGCCAGATCGAGATTGCCGCGCTTGATATGCTCGACCAGCCCCGGCGTCGGCTCGCAGATGACGGTCAGCTCGACACGTGGATTGGAACGGGCGAAGCGGGCCATGATCTCGGGCAGGAAGCGATCGGCATAGTCGTCCGGCGTGCCGATGCGGATCGTGCCTTCGAGCCGCCGGTCGTCGAAGGCGGCCAGCGTTTCGCGATTGAGGAACAGCAGCCGTCTTGCGTAGGAGAGCAGCCTGTCGCCGTCCTCGGTCAGCCTGTTGGTACGCCCGTCCTTTTCGAACAGCGGCTTGCCGATCCGCTCCTCCAGCCGGCGCATCTGCATGGACACCGCCGACTGAGTCCGATGCACCTCTTCTGCCGCGCGGGTAAAGCTGCCGGTGTCGACAATCGTGACGAAGGTCTGCAACTGATCGAGATCGAGTGGCGCTTTCATCGGTCCAATCCATCACTGCTGTTGATGCTAAAGATTAGAAACATTCGTTGGATTAATCAATCGAACGATGGCAAATTTACGATTGTCCACATCAAAGCAATGCATGTCACCTAAAAGTGGTCACCGGTTTTAGGACGACGACATGCGTCTTGTAAGTGAATCGGGACCGGAACGGCCGCTGTTGCCAGCGCCGATCACCTGTCTTCGTCCGTTCGAATGAAAGGAGACTGACATGGCTACGTTTGATTTCGCCACCGAGACTTCGCGCATCACGTCGCGTCCGGCTATTGCGACGCGCGTAGTCAACACCATCTCCAACGTCTATCGCGCCTGGAAAAACCGCCGCGCCTTCTATCGCCTTGGCGAGATGTCGGACTCCGAACTCGCCGACATCGGCTTGACGCGCGCCGATCTCCACGTCGCCATCGAGGTGCCGTTCGGCCGCGATCCAACCGAGAGGCTTCGCATCATCGCGGCCGATCGCACAGACACGATAGAGGGTATTGCCCGCAAGGTGGCATGATCGCGTTGTTGCGTGCCCTTTCGCGTGCTTTGCGCGTCTAAAGGGCGCACGGCGCTTGGATTTCGCAGGCTCCCACTCCCTGCCGGTTCCCCCGCCGGCCCGCCTGCACACTGCCCGGTTCTCACAAGGACCGGGCATTTTCTTTGATCAACGCTGAAGATCAGATGCCGGCAGCCTCGTCGGGTTACCGGCGATCCATTCCTCGCTTGAACTGGTCGAAGATCGATTCGACGCCCTTCAGGTAATCGTCGCGCTGCTGCGCGCCCGTCTCGAACATCTTGCCGAACAAATCGTCGAACGGATTCCTTGGCCTGCCGCTCGGATTGGCCGGCGGCTGTGGCGCCGGGCGCTGCTGGGGCGCCTGACGCGGCTGCGGCTGAGGCTGCTGCGGCTGTTGCGCACCACCGCCGAACATATCCTGCAGCACCTTGCCGAGCGGATTGTCACCATACGGGTTCTGCGTTTGTTGGGGCTGCGGCTGGCTTTGCGGCTGTTGCGCACCGCCGCCGAACATATCCTGCAGCACCTTGCCGAGCGGATTGTCGCCGTAGGGACTGGGCGCCTGCTGCGGCTGGGTTTGCGGCTGCTGCGCGCCGCCGCCGAACATGTCCTGCAGCACCTTGCCGAGTGGGTTGTCCATCGGGCCGGGCGCCTGGCGCTGCTGTGGTGCCGGCGCTTGCGCGGCTCCGCCGGCCTGCCGCATCATCTGCTCGATAATCTCGCCGAGCGGATTGCTGCCGCCGCCGAATCCGCCTGCTGCCTGCATCTGATTTGTGGTCTGCTTGAACAGTCCGCCCATCATCATCGAAGCCACGGCCGGCAGCATCTGCTGCAAAACCTGCTGGCTGACACCGCTTGCCTGCGCAGCCTGGCTGGCAACGGCGCGGGACAGCTCTTTCGAGCCGAACAGATGGCCAAGAATGCCGTTGCCTTCATCGACGCCCTGCGGCGAGAAAGCCCGGCTTGCGTCCTCGAAATATTTGGCGTGCTGGCCGCTGGCCATTGCCGTCATGAATGCGCCGAGCCCGTAAGGATCGGACGTGTTGCGCTTCAGCCCCTGTGAAAAAGCCGGCAGCAGCGCCTCCACCGCCGATTGCGTTTGCTGCTGCGACAGCCCGAACTGTTGGGCCAGGGCCTGCATGCCGTTGCCGTTCTGAGCCTGCGCCAGAATGTCGAACAAGGAAGGCATTGGTTTTCTCCTCCGGGAAAATCCTCGCAGGAAAGCCTACCGCATCGGCCCGAAAATCGGAATCGATTTTCGGAAAGCACGATGCGGTAGCTTAAAGAGAGTCAGGGCGTCCTTGCGCGTCCACCAGGGCGCGCGGCGCTCTAATTCGTTTCCACTACTAACTGAGGCGACTATTCCTGAGCTGTCGGCCAACCGGATAGCAAACTGCTAGTACGCATATTCCATGAACACCGGCTCGATCGAGCCGCCCCAGCGCGTATGATAGGCGGAGAGCAGCTCTTCGGCGCTTGTCGTGCCACGCGCGACCACTTCGTCCAGCGTGCTGAGGAACGACGTTTCATCATAGCCGTCGCGGTTCTTGCGGCCGCGGTTCTTCAGCCCCATGCGCGAGATGACAAGCACGTCGCGGGCGATCTCGCGCAGTGTCGTGTTGCGGAACGGCGCCGAAATGCCCTGTTCCGGCACGGCGTTGCGCATCGCCAGCACCTCTTCATAGCTCCAGCTCGAGGCCAGCGCCTCGGCCGCGTCGAGCGCCGCCGCGTCATAGAGCAGCCCGACCCAGAAGGCCGGCAGCGCGCAGATGCGCCGCCACGGTCCGCCATCGGCGCCGCGCATTTCAAGGAAACGCTTCAATCGCACGTCGGGGAACAGCGTCGACAGATGGTTCGCCCAATCGCCCATCGTCGGCAGCCCGTCGGGTATCTCGTTGCGGGCCGCACCTGCCATGAACTGGCGGAAGGTGACGTGTGTCATGTCGTGGTACTGGCCGTCGCGGATGACGAAATACATCGGCACTTCGAGCGCCCATTCGACATAGTCGGCGAAGCCGAAATCGGGCGAGAAGCAGAATTCGAGCAGGCCCGAGCGCTGGTTGTCGGTGTCGCGCCAGATGTCGCCGCGCCAACTCTGAAATCCGTTGGGCCGGCCTTCGGTGAAGGGCGAGTTGGCGAACAGCGCCGTCGACAGTGGCTGCAGCTTCAGCGACACCTGCATCTTGCGGCGCATGTCGGCCTCGCTCTCGAAGTCGAGATTCACCTGGATGGTGCAGGTGCGGTACATCATGTCGAGTCCTTTGGTGCCGACCTTGGGCATGTAGCGCGTCATGATCTCGTAACGCGATTTCGGCATTTTCGGTGTGTCGGCCAGTGACCATTTCGGGCTGCCGCCGAGGCCGAGGAAGCGTATGCCCATCGGCTCGGCGATCTCGCGCACCTGCGCCAGATGCGCATTGCCTTCGCGGCAGGTCTGGTGGATCGTCTCCAGCGGCGCGCCGGACAGTTCGAACTGGCCGCCGGGCTCCAGCGAGATCGCGCCCTGGCCGGTCGGCTCGACCAGCCCGATAATGCGGCCGGCATCCATGATCGGATCCCAGCCGAGTTTTTCCTGCATGCCCTCGAGAATGGCGCGGATGCCGTGCTCGCCGCCATAGGGCACCGGCGCATTGCCGTCGACATAGAACGGGAATTTCTCGTGTTCGGTGCCGATGCGCCATTTGTCGCGCGGCTTGTTGCCTTCAGCCAGATGCGCGACAAGCTCGTCGACGCCTTCGATCGGCCGGAAATCGGTTGTGTCGCGCGCCATTACAAGTCCTCTGCAGGCGGTCGGACGACCGCCGGCGCTAGATGGACGAAATGTCAGTAGGCGATCAAGCGAAAAATCCTGAGCCACAGGCTAACTGGAATTGATTGACGCTGCTTCTTCCTTCTCCCGCAAGGGCCCGCTGGGGAGAAGGGGAGAATCTTCACCAGTCCCCGACCGTCGCCTGTATCACCGCCAGTGCCGCCACCGCAGCCGTGTCGGCGCGCAGGATGCGCGGACCGAGCGGAATGGCGGTTACGAAAGGCAGCACCCTCAGCATCCTTCGTTCCTCGTCAGAAAACCCGCCCTCGGGCCCGACCAGCAACCCGAACTTTTTCTCCCGTACCGCTTGCAGCGCGGGCAGGGGATTGTTGGTCGAGGCATCCTCGTCGCAGAAGATCAACCGCCGCTCCTTGTCCCAGCCGGCCAGCAGGCGCTCGAACTTTTCCGCTTCGCGCACCTCCGGAACCGCCAGAATGCCGCATTGTTCGGCGGCCTCGACGACATTGGCGCGCAGGCGTTCGATGCCGGGCTTCGCCACTTGCGTGTGCTGGGTGATGACCGGCTGCAGGACGCCGGCGCCCATCTCGACCGCCTTCTGCACCAGATAATCGAGCCGACCCTGCTTCAATGGCGCAAAGCAGTAGATGAGATTGGGCAGCGGCGGCTGCGGCCGCTGCAAGGCCAGCACCTTCAGCCGCACCGCTTTTTTGGATTTCGCGGCGATTGCCGCCGACCATTCGCCGTCTCGGCCGTTGAACAACAGGATTTCGGCGCCTTCGCCGAGCCGCAGCACATGCATCAGGTAATGACCCTGCTGCGGGCTCGCCTCGAACTCGGCTTCCGGTCCGAGGTCGTTCGGCACGAACAGCCGCTGCATCTTGTAATTGGCGCGCATCGCCGAGGAATGGGCGAGCCAAACCTTGGCGTCAAGTCTCAGCCGAGGGATGCCAGACCGGTTCGTAGCCTTGCCGCAGCACGGAAACGGTGGTTGCCGGCGTGAGCAGGCGGATTGGACGGTCGGCAAAACCACCGAACCCCACCCGATCGCCATAGCCTGCGAACGACCAGCGCAGCGCCTTGCGGCCGCGCATCGCATAGGCGTTGCCCCCTTCCGCAATCATGGCGCCGTCCGGCAACCCGGCAAGCTCTTCCGCGGATACGACCGGTGCCCGCCCACCTGCCGCCAGCCGCTCCTTATGCAGCCGCTTATCAACCTGCGGTGCGCGCGGCTCGGCAATGCCGTAGGCCACGCCGAAGCGCTGGACGAATTCGCTCGCCCGCTCGCGCCGGCAGAAGAAGCAAGGCCGATGCCCGGCCGAGAGCGCTGTGACCTCGTCCAGGAAAAACAGCTCGGTCCAGCCGGTCTTGCCACCGTTCCTGTTTCGGCCCATCGGCTCGCGCCGTACATCGCGGAAGTCACAGACGCAGATGATCCAGGCCTGCAGTGCCCAGCGCTTTTTCAGCAGCGTCTTCGTTTCGGGGTCATGGATGATACCGCGATTGCCCATCAACAGGCCACGCTCCGGCACGGCGCGGAGAACGCCGAACGGGTCTACGCGGTTCTGCAGTGGCATAGCTTTCTCCCCGAATACGCATCTTGGCCGAAATGACGGCGGCATGATATCGCTCGACGCATCATTTTCATGTCAGCAGGTTTTCAATGCGGGTGCTGGTCGTCCAAAATTTCGACAGTGAGGGCCTTGGCCAGATCGGCGCAGCGCTAGTCGAGGCGGGCGCCGATATCGACCTGCGCCGGCCCTATTGTGGCGAGATGCTGCCGCAGGACAGCGATGCGCACGACGCCATGGTCGTGCTCGGCGGCGCCCAGAATGCCCTGGACGACGAGATTTGCCCGTATTTCCCTGAACTGCTCGACCTGACGCGCGATTTTGCGAACAAGGATCGCGCCGTGCTCGGTATCTGCCTTGGCAGCCAACTGGTCGCGCGCGCCTTCGGCGGCGAGAACCGGATCGGCGGCGCCTCGGAATTCGGCTGGCACAAGGTCTCTCTCACTCCGGCGGCGAAGGCCGATCCGGTGCTCGCCGCGCTGCCTGAAAATTTCCCCATCTTCGAATGGCACGACGACACTTTTGCCTTGCCTGAAGGTGCCGTGCGGCTCGCCGGCAACGAAGTCGCCGAGAACCAGGCGTTTCGCATGGGCCGCGCCGTCTATGGCTTTCAGTTCCATTTCGAGGCGGACCGGCCGATGGTCCGCGACTGGAGCTCATCCTTCGCATCGCTCATTGCCGAACGGCACCCGGACTGGAGCACTCGGCTCGACGACGAAATGGCCCATCACGGACCGGATGCCGATGCCGCCGGGCTGGCCATTGCCCGCGCCTGGGTGGCGACGATCTGACGGCTGTCGGTCCCGACGTTGCATATTTGGCACGTTGGCAAAAATCCGCTGTGGACAGCTTGTTTCGTCCTTGGCTTGTGGCCGCCCACCACCCTAGAAGGCACGCGCTCTGCATCTTCCGTGCAACGCGATGAACCCTTTGTCTCACTCGCGCGACACATCGCCGATACAGAAACTGCCTAGAAGGGCGAAATCGTCGAAATTTTGAGACGTATTTCCGTTTCAACCCATTGGTAACCCGCCTCGTGCACAGATGAAGAGAGCTCAACAAGAGATGACGTCCGTGAAAGCAGCGCTTCTGTCCTTTGTCATGTTGTCGGCCATAGTGTTGTGCGGCTTCGGCACTTATGCCGGCGACGTCGCCAACAACCACAACGCCGTCGATGGCTACGGCGTCACCGCCGCGCTTCGCTAAAACACAGACTTGGAGCGCGACGCGCTTTAGGCCCTCTCACCTGACACCACCAGGATACGCTTGTCCGCGCCGTCGACGACGAGCGCGCTGAGGTTTCCCGTCTGGTAGGCAAGCGTGTCGATATTGACCCGGTTGACCATCACCTCCGCCTCCGAAACCGGCGTGTGGCCATGCACCACGATCTTCGGATGCAGGCCGGAATGATTGTGGAAGACATCGCGGATCCAGATCAGGTCCTGCGTGCTCTGACTTTCCAGCGCAATGCCTGGCCGGATGCCGGCATGGCAAAAGAAGAAGTCGCCAAAGGTCAGTGAAAACGCTAGCGACTGCAGGAAGTCGACATGGCTTTTCGGCACGGCCTCGACCAGCGCCGCATGGCCTTGCCGCAGTGCCGCCTCGGACCTGCCAAACCACGCACCGCCGCCTTCATTGAGCACCACGCCATAGGACTGCGCGGTCTGGATGCCGCCATAGCGCATGAAAAGCCCGTCCGCATCGGGTGCATCGAGGAAGTCGAGGAAGCCGATGTCGTGGTTGCCGGCGAGCATCAGGTGGCGCGGGTCGCGTTTTCGCACTTCGATCAGGAAATCGATGACGCCCTTGGAGTCCGGGCCGCGGTCCACATAGTCGCCGAGATGGATGACACGCCAGTCGGCCGGCCGCTCCTGGCGGATCTCGGCCGCAATCCGGCGGTACATGGCGACGAGCAGGTCGAGCCGGCCATGCACGTCGCCGACCGCATAGATGCGCGTGCCTTCCGGTCCGCGCGCGTCGAGAAAGTGGATGCCGGGGGCAATCAATGCGTCCATCTCCGTGATCATGCCGTCACGGGAGTCTAACGCCGAAGCTGATCCTTGCCCATGTCGGTTACCAGACGCTTTCCGCACAGTGCCAGCGTTATGTCCATCTCCTTGCGTATGATTTCCAAGGCTTTGGTGACCCCATCCTTGCCGAGCGCGCCAAGGCCGTAAAGGAAAGGCCGGCCGATATAGGTGCCCTTGGCGCCAAGACACAGCGCCTTTAGCACGTCCTGGCCCGAGCGGATGCCGCCATCCATATGCACCTCGATCGTGTCACCGACAGCGTCGGCGATCTCTTCCAGCACCTCGATCGACGACGGCGCACCGTCGAGCTGGCGCCCGCCATGATTGGAGACGATGATCGCGTCGGCGCCGGTCTTGGCCGCCATCAGCGCGTCTTCCTTGTCGAGGATGCCTTTCAGGATCAGCTTGCCGCCCCAGCGTTCCTTGATCCAGGCAACGTCCTTCCACGACAGATGCGGATCGAATTGCTCCGTCGTCCATGAGGACAGCGAGGTGAGGTCGCCGACGCCCTTGGCGTGGCCGACGATGTTGCGGAAGGTCCGGCGCTGGGTACCGGCCATGCCGATGCACCAGCCCGGTCTGGTCGCCATCTGCCAGATGTGTTTCGGCGTGAAGCGCGGCGGCGCCGACAGCCCGTTGCGGATATCCTTATGGCGCTGGCCGAGGATCTGCAGATCGAGCGTCAGCACCAGCGCCGAGCATTTCGCCGCCTTGGCCCTGTCGATGAGATTGAGGACGAAATCTTTATCGCGAAGCACATAGAGCTGGAACCAGAACGGCTTCTTGGTCACCGATGCGACATCCTCGATCGAGCAGATGCTCATCGTCGAAAGCGTGAACGGCACGCCGAATTCCTCCGCCGCCTGCGCCGCCAGCATCTCGCCGTCGGGGTGCTGCATGCCGGTCATACCGGTCGGCGCCAGCGCCACCGGCATCGCCACCTTCTCGCCGATCATGGTCGATTCCAGCGAGCGGTTGCTCATGTCGACCAGCACGCGCTGGCGGAACTTGATCTTTTGGAAATCCTCCTCGTTGGCGCGGTAGGTGCTTTCGGTCCATCCACCTGAATCGGCATAGTCGAAGAACATCTTCGGCACTCGGCGGCGCGCCAGGTCCTTGAGATCGGCGATGGTGAGGATCATGCTCATGGGTTTTCCGCTGGTTGTTCGCTAATTCGTCATTGATTTTTCTTGGCCGGCGCTCAGAGACTGTTTGGAAAGTCGCTCCGGCGAGTCATATGGTGGTGGTTTCGAGAACCGGAGCGGAGCGGACATTTTGGGTCCGTGAGCCCGCGCATGACCCGAAAATTGGAAAGATTTTCGGAAAGGATCATGCGCAAAATCAAAAGTGCTACAGCGTCCTTTGCGCGCCCAAAGGACGCGCGGCGCTGTAGGTAGGCGCAGAAAACGCCATCAGATGGCCGCCGCAGTAGAGTTTCCAAACAGTCTCTCACGAGCGTTTTCTTGCCGGCTCGCTGTCGCCGGCCTCTGAGCGCTGCATCAGCCTCAGCCGCGACACACGCTGCCAGTCGCCGCTACGCTCGGCCTCGGCCATGGTGCGTTCGACATGGGTGATGTGGTCCATCGCCGCCTGCCGTGCGGCCGCCGGATCGCCGGCCTTGACCGCCGCGTAGATCGCCCGGTGCTGCGAAAGCAGCGCTTCGCGCGCGCCCGGCACGTTGAACACCAAGAGCCGGTTCTGGAAGACGCCCTCCGACAGCAGCCGGTAGCACGAGCGCAGCGTGTGCAGGAGGATGATGTTGTGCGCGCATTCGCAGATTGCGTGGTGGAACTCGACGTCGATTTCCGCCTCGTCGTCGAAATTGCCGGTCCGGTGCGCCTCGTCCATGCGCGCCATGATGCGGTCGAGCAACGCCAGATCGTCGGATGTTGCGCGCCGCGCCGCGTACTCGGCCGCCACCGCTTCGATCTCGCGGCGGTATTCCAGATAGTCGGTCGCCGCCTTGCGGTGCATGGAGATCAGGTCCGTCACCGGCTTGGTGAACAGCTGGCCGATGACGTCCGCGACATGGGTGCCGCCGCCGGGCCGCGTCGTCAAAAGCCCGCGCCCCTCCAGCGCCTTCAGCGCATCGCGCAGGATCGGCCGCGACACCTCGAACTGCCGTGCCAGCTCGCGCTCGCCCGGCAGCCTGTCGCCGGTGCGCAGAACGCCTTCGAGGATCAGGCTCTCGATCTGCTGCACCACCTCGTCGGCGGTGCGGGGATGCTCGATCCTGGAGAAAATATCGCTCAACGGGGA
The DNA here is from genome assembly GCF_053848045.1 of Mesorhizobium sp. BHbdii. Lineage (NCBI taxonomy): Bacteria > Pseudomonadati > Pseudomonadota > Alphaproteobacteria > Hyphomicrobiales > Phyllobacteriaceae > Mesorhizobium > Mesorhizobium sp. BHbdii. Next base: position 413,922 of record NZ_JBSPKX010000004.1, read on the forward strand.
TGGCCTGGGGATTGAACCGGTGTCGCGCAGGATAAAGCCAGTGTCGCCAACTGGTCAAATTATTTATCCAATTCGCCGGTTTGGCCGGGTCCAGCGTCGTCGCGGCATATCGATTTCCGCTAACTTGTCGTTTGCGTCCTCCGGCAATTGGCTCTAGAGGGACGCGATTGCACCAGGCCCGGGGGACCAGCCGTGGCAGATGACCCGTCCAATCTCAAATTTCAGCCGCGCGTCGAGGGCAGCGTCATGGGCTTTCCCGCGCATCAGGGACGGCCTGGCGCGCTCGGCGAGGTTCACGCCCGTCCGCATCCGCTGGTCGAGAAACCGCGCGTGCTGGTGCAGCTTTCCTTCATGACCGAAGCTGGGTCCGGCGTCGACCAGGCCGTGCTTTCCGAATTGTCGCGGCGGCTCGGCATCGCCGCGCCCGACCCTCATGCCCGCCACCACGCGATGAAGTGGGGCAAGGGCTCGCTCCGCTGGGAACGGCACACGGAATTCTCCACCTATCTGTGGGAAGGGCCGCTCTCCGAGAGCGGCCAGCGCCAGGAAGCTTCGCCTTTCGGCCACGGGTTTTCTCCGCCGGGAACGGTGATTTCCGGCATCAGGCTCGAAATCCGCAAATGGACGCAGGCGAGCGAAAAGCTGATCGCCAGCTTCGACCCGACCAGCCTGTGCTATTCGCTGGTCGAGCGCGGCAACGCCGCCATCGTCACCGATTTCCGCCAGGACGGTGACGGCATGACCCGCATGCTGGTGCTCGACCGCGGCCTGACGCCGGCACGTACCGGCGCGCTGGCGCAGCGGCTGATCGATATCGAAACCTACCGCACGCTGGCCATGCTTGGCCTGCCGCTGGCGCTGATGCAGTCCGGTCGCGCGCGCCGCATCGAAGACAGGCTGGCGCAGACCACACTGGAAATGAAAGTCGCCGAAACCCGCGACAGCCAGACGCTGCTTGCCGACCTGACCGAGCTTGCCGCCGAGCTGGAGGCCGATGCAGCCTCCAGCCTCTATCGCTTCGGCGCCAGCCGCGCCTATGACGGCATCGTCCGCGAACGGCTGGAGGCGCTGGAGGAGGAGGCGGTGCCCGGCTACGACACCTGGGGCGGGTTCCTGCAGCGTCGCGTCGCCCCCGCCATGCGCACCTGCCGTTCGGTCGAGGAGCGTCAGGCCAATCTGTCGACGAAGCTCACCCGCGCCACCACGCTGCTGCGCACCTGGGTCGACGTCGAAGTCGAGAAGCAGAACCGCGATCTGCTGGCGTCGATGAACAACCGCGCCCGCCTGCAACTGCGGCTGCAGCAGACGGTGGAAGGGCTGTCGGTGGCCGCCGTCTCCTACTACGTCGTCGGCCTCATCGGCTACGTCGCCAAGGGCGCCTCGATCTTCGGCCATGCCTTCGCGCCCGAGCTCGTCACCGCCGCCTCGGTGCCGCTCGCCATCCTGCTGGTCTGGTGGGGCGTGCGCCGTGTGCGCCGCTTGCACTCCGAACCCGCCAAGCAGGCGGGCGAGTAGGACCGGGTCACCTCTCCCGGTCCAAACAACCCACAAGGGGAGGATGAAATCTCAGCGGCAGATTGCCGCTGCGGAAGCCCGTCCCGGTGTCGGCGCTCGATTCCGGCCAAAGCAGGATTTGCAACAGGCGCCTGCCGCTGGTAAAAGATTTTTACCAGTCGATCGAAGGAGACTGTCGATGTCCGGCCTGCTGATGCCGAAGCCAGACGACGCCACGATGCGCCGGCGCGACGAGATCGTCGCCGATATGCGCATCATCGTGCCGGGCGAAGGCGTCGTCGACGCTGCCAATTCGATGCGTGCGTTCGAGAGCGACGGCCTCACCGCCTATCGGCAATTGCCGCTGGTCGTGGTGCTGCCCGAAACGGTGGCGCAGGTCTCGCGCGTGCTGAAATATTGCAACGACCGCAACATCCGCGTCGTGCCGCGCGGCTCCGGCACCTCGCTGTCCGGCGGCGCGCTGCCGCTCGAAGATGCCGTGCTGCTGGTGATGAGCAGGTTCAACCACATTCTCGAGATCGATTTTCCCAACCGCATCGTCGTCGCCCAGCCGGGCGTCACCAATCTCGGCATCACCACCGCCGTCGAGCAGGAGGGCTTTTACTACGCCCCCGATCCATCCTCCCAGATCGCCTGCTCGATCGGCGGCAATGTCGCGGAGAATTCCGGCGGCGTGCATTGCCTGAAGTACGGTCTTACCGCCAACAATGTGCTCGGTATCGAGATGGTGCTGATGAACGGCGAGGTGGTGCGGCTCGGCGGCAAGCATCTCGACGCGGAAGGCTACGAGCTGCTCGGGGTCATGACCGGTTCCGAAGGGCTTCTCGGCGTCGTCACCGAGGTCACTGTGCGCATCCTGAAGAAGCCGGAGACGGCGCGCGCGCTGCTGATCGGCTTCCCGACCAGCGAGCAGGGTGGCCAATGCGTCGCCGACATCATCGGCGCCGGCATCATCCCGGGCGGCATGGAGATGATGGACCGCCCGGCGATCCACGCGGCCGAGGATTTCGTCCATGCCGGCTATCCCTTGGATGTCGAGGCGCTGCTGATCGTCGAGCTCGACGGGCCGGGCGTCGAGGTCGATCACCTGATCGGCCTTGTCGAAGCCATCGCCTATAGGAACGGCTCGACCACATGCCGCATCTCGCAGTCGGAGCAGGAGAGGCTGAGCTTCTGGGCCGGCCGCAAAGCTGCCTTTCCGGCGGTCGGCCGCATCTCGCCCGACTACTACTGCATGGACGGCACCATCCCGCGCAAGGAACTGCCGCGCGTGCTGCACGGGATGCGCGAACTGTCGGAGAAATACGGCCTCGGGGTCGCCAATGTCTTCCATGCCGGCGACGGCAACCTGCATCCGCTGATCCTTTATGACGCCAATATGCCGGGCGAGCTCGACAAAGCGGAAAGTTTCGGCGCCGACATCCTGCGGCTCTGCGTCAAAGTCGGCGGCGTGCTGACCGGCGAGCACGGGGTGGGGGTGGAGAAGCGCGACCTGATGCCAGAAATGTTCAACCAGATCGACCTCGACCAGCAGATGCGGGTCAAATGCGCTTTCGATCCCAACCATCTGCTCAACCCGGGCAAGGTGTTTCCCCAGTTGCGCCGCTGCGCCGAGCTCGGACGCATGCACGTGCATCGCGGGCAGACAGCGTTTCCGGACATTCCGAGGTTTTGATGATGGGATCTCAGAATGGGGGTTCCTCGCCCCCGCGAAGCGGGGGAGAGGTGGCTCGGGCAAAGCCCGAGACGGAGAGGGGGTCTGCGGCCGACGTGCCAAGCCGCCGCTCGCCTGAAAGGATCGCGCGTGCTCGTGAGCTTCGGCATGGCGACAATCCGATGGAAGCAACCCTGTGGAACGAACTGAAAGCCAAAAGGCTTGGCGGATATAAATTTCTGCGACAGGTGCCGATCGGGCCGTATTTCGTCGGCTTCGCCTGCCGAAGCGAAAAGCTGGTCGTTGAACTGGACGGAAGTCAGCATGCCGAGAGCTCCTATGACAGACGACGCAACGAATTCATGCGTGGCGAAGGGTTCTCGGTAGTGCGGTTCTGGAACGTCGACGTACTCAAGAGCCGGACAAGCGTTTGCGAGACCATTCTTGCGGCGCTGGAAGGGCGGTTGGCCGAAGACCTGATCGCCTCGGACCTGAGGTTCGTTTTTGCGGCCAAGAAGATTGGAGGTGGCGTTCTATGATTGCCCCCTCTCCGTCTCGGGCTTCGCCCGAGCCACCTCTCCCCCGCGTTGCGGGAGCGAGGAACCAGAGATAGCCATGACCACTTTCGCCCCATCTACGTCAGCCGAAGTCCTCTCCACCGTCGCCTGGGCCGCGGCGGAAGACTCGCCGCTCGAAATCCTCGGCCACGGCTCCAAGCGCGGCATCGGCCGTCCTCTGCAGACCGAGCATACGCTCGACCTGTCGAAACTGTCCGGCGTGACGCTCTACGAGCCGGCCGAACTGGTGCTGTCGGCCAAAGCCGGCACGCCGCTCGCCGACATCGAAAGCCTGCTTGCCGAAAACGGCCAGCAGCTGGCCTTCGAGCCGCTGGATTATGGCCCGCTGCTCGGCGGTGGGTTAGGGCGAGGCACGATCGGCGGCGTGCTGGCTGCGAACCTTTGCGGCCCGCGCCGGCTGAAGGCGGGGGCGGCGCGCGACCATATTCTCGGCGTAGCGGCGGTTTCCGGTCGCGGCGAGGCCTTCAAGTCCGGCGGCCGCGTCGTCAAGAACGTCACCGGCTACGACCTGTCGAAACTCATGGCCAACAGCTGGGGCACGCTTGCCGTCCTCACCGACGTCACCTTCAAGGTGCTGCCATCAGCCGAGACCGAAGTCACGCTCGCTCTGCGCGGCCTGCTCGACGATCATGCCGCCGCCGCCATGGCGCTGGCGCTCGGCTCCAGCGCCGAAGTGTCGAGTGCGGCCCATCTTCCCGAACGCGTCGCCGCGCGGGTCGCCGGCGGGAGCCTCGGCAATGCCGCGGCGACATTGCTGCGCGTCGAGGGGTTCGGCCCGTCGGTCGCCTACCGCATCGCCGCGCTGAAAGACCTGCTCGGAAATGCCGGCCCGCTCGAGGAGATTTCGGGCGATATCTCGCATTCCGTCTGGCGCGACATCAGAAATTGCGCGCCGTTTGCCGACGGCCTGGAAAAGCCGGTGTGGCGCGTGTCGATGGCGCCGGCGCAAGGTCACCAGATGGTGCTGGCGCTGCGCATGCAGGCGGCGGCCGATGCCTTCTATGACTGGCAGGGCGGACTGATCTGGCTGCGCATGGAGCATGGCGATCCCGAAGCCGGTCTTCTGCGCGGCCTGGTGAGACAATATGGCGGCGGCCATGCGACGCTGGTGCGCGCGGCGCCTTCGCATCGCGCCGCTGTGCCGGTGTTTGAGCCGCAGGCGCCGCAACTGGCAGCGTTGTCGGCGCGGCTCAAAGCCGAATTCGATCCTAAGAATATCCTCAATCCCGGTCGTATGGCGCCGGCTGCAAGCTCTGCTACTCTTGGCACGGCAACCGAGGGAGCAGCATTATGAGCGACATCAATCCAGGCCCGACCGATTCAGGTAAACCCGCGCCGCGCCAGACCGACCGCTGGCTGGAGCCGGGTTCGACCAACGCGCTGGTCATCTACATCCTCTATCTCGCCAGCCTCGTCATCGGCGTCACCGGTATTGTCGGCATCGTGCTGGCCTATATCAACCGCGGCAAAGCAGGCGGCTTCGTCGAGAGCCACTATACATTCCTGATCCGCACCTTCTGGATCGGTCTGCTTTATGCGCTGATCTCGGTTGTGCTGATGATGGTGGCGATAGGCGTCGCGCTGATGTTCGTTGTCGCCGTCTGGTTCATTGCCCGCTGCATTCTCGGCCTGCAGGCGCTGCAGCGCGGCGAGCCGGTCAAAGACCCGGAAAGCTGGTTCTTGGGATTATAGGACTTTTTGCGTGCAGACCAATTTTTCGCTTGCCCAGCTTGCCGATCCGCATGTCGCGGAATCGGAGAAGATCCTGCGCAAATGCGTGCATTGCGGCTTCTGCACGGCCACCTGCCCGACCTATGTAACGCTTGGCAACGAGTTAGATTCGCCGCGCGGGCGGATCTACCTGATCAAGGACATGCTGGAGAACGGTCGCCCCGCTGACAAGCAGATCGTCACCCATATCGACCGCTGCCTGTCCTGCCTCGCCTGCATGACAACCTGCCCGTCGGGCGTCAATTACATGCATCTGGTCAACCACGCCCGCGTCCATATCGAGGAGACCTACAGGCGCTCGCCGCTCGATCGGCTGACGCGCGCCATGCTGGCCTTTGTCCTGCCTTATCCCTCGCGCTTTCGCGCTGCGCTCAAGCTGGCGAGGCTCGCGCAGCCATTCGCCGGTCTGTTCGAAAAGATCCCGGCGCTGAAGCCGCTGGGCGCGATGCTCAAGCTTGCCCCAGCGTCGGTTCCTGCGGCCTCGCCAATGGCTTCGCCGGGCATCCATGCCGGGCAGGGCGCCGCAAAAAACGGCCGCGTCGCCATTCTCACCGGCTGCGCACAATCCGTGCTCGATCCCGGCATTAACGACACGACGATCGCGCTGCTGACGCGGTTGGGCGTCGAGGTCGTGGTTCCCGAGGGTGAGGGCTGCTGCGGCGCGCTGGTGCATCACATGGGCCGCGAGGAGGCAGCGCTTGCCTCGGCCAGGCGCAATGTCGACGCCTGGATGCGCGCCATCGACCAGGGCGGGCTGGATGCCATCGTCATCACCGCGTCGGGCTGCGGCACCACCATCAAGGACTACGGCTTCATGCTGCGCCTCGATCCGGCCTATGCCGACAAGGCGGCGCGCGTATCGGCGCTGGCCAAGGACATCACGGAATATCTGGTGGGTCTCGACCTGCCCGAGCCGGTGCGCAAGCCCGGCACCATCGTTGCCTATCACTCTGCCTGCTCGATGCAGCACGGCCAGAAGATCACCCGCCAGCCCAAGGAGCTTTTGGCCAAGGCAGGCTTCATCGTGCGCGAGCCGCGCGAGGGGCATCTGTGCTGCGGGTCGGCCGGCACTTACAACATCCTGCAATCCGAGATTTCGGTACAGCTGCGTGATCGCAAGGTCAGGAATATCGAGGCGACAGGTGCTGAAATCGTCGCCACCGGCAACATTGGCTGCATCACCCAGATTGCGTCAGCGGCGAAGCTGCCGGTGGTGCACACGGTAAAACTGCTCGACTGGGCCTATGGCGGACCGAGGCCGGAAGGCCTTCCGGACAACAGGGCAGTCGTGGCAGCGGAGTGACGGGACAGTTCTGAGGCGAGTCCCTTCAGCCGGCCGCGGAGCCTGTCCTCGGGCTTGCCGGAGGCAAGACCCGTGGGCTGCCACCTTCTCCCCGTTGGGGACAAGAGACTGGTGCCTTGAAAGCCTCCTCTCCCCTCGGGGAGATGTCAGCCGAGCGAAGCGGAGGCTGGGTGATGGGGCCTGCCGCTACGTGCCTATTCCGCCGCGAGCTTGTCCACCACACCGTAGGTCGCCTGGTAGCGTGCGCGTTGGCGGCTGAGCGCCACCATTGTGTTGCGCAAAAGAATCGCCACGGTGATCGGGCCGACGCCGCCCGGCACCGGCGTGATCCAGGACGCGACATGCTTGACGCTCTCGGCGTCGACGTCGCCAACGATGCGGCTCTCGCCGTCCGGTCCTGTTTCGGCATTGATGCCGATGTCGATGACGGCTGCACCCGGCTTGACCATGTCGGCCTTGATCAGCCGCGGCTTGCCGACGGCGACGAACAGCGCATCGGCACGGCGCGCGTGCGCTGCCACCGAGCGCGTCATGTGATGGCAGACCGTCACCGTCGCGCCCTTGCTCATCAAGAGGAAGGCGATCGGCTTGCCGACGATCTCGGAATGGCCGACGATGACGACCTCGAGCCCCTTCAGATCGAGGCCGGTCTCCTTGAGCAGTTCGACCGAAGCGGCCGCCGTGCACGGTGCAAGGTCGAGCTGGTTGTAGACGATGTTGCCGATCGAGGCCGGGTGCATGCCCTCGACGTCCTTGAGCGGATGCACCGCCGCCTGAAGCGTCTTGATCGGGATATGCACCGGCACCGGCCGCTGGATGATGATACCGGTGACGCGCGGATCGGCATTAAGACCGTGGATCGCTGCTTCGAGTTCGCCGGCGGTGATGTCGGCGGCAAACCGTCTTTCCTCGAAACCGATGCCGGCCAATGCCGCCTTGGCGCGCTGGTTGCGCACATAGACGTCGACCGCAGCGGTGTCGCCGACGGTGATCGATATCAGTTTGGGCGGAAAACCTTCTGCGGTGGCGATCGCTGCATCCTCGCGCACCGAGGCGATGATGCGTTGGGCGACCGGGCCGCCTTTGAGATAGCGGCTGTCGTCGGACAGGGGCATGCAGATTGGCCTTTGTCTGGGAACGTTGCAGCCGACATAGCAAAATAACGAGAAGAATGGCAGCGAGAATGCGAACCGCCATACCCCGGGCGCGACCTACCGGTCAAAGCTGACCCTTCCAGACATGATCCTGTCGCGTCCTAGAAACAGAAAGGGCAGCGCGGTTTGCCGCGCTGCCCTTTCTTGACTGGCCGCATCCCCACACGGCCCGTCCCCCGTATCCGATGATCCAGAGTCTTCTGGACAGAATCGGCAACAAAATCAACTGCAGATTACATCACCACAACCGTCGTGCCAACATCGACCCGCTCATAGAGGTCGACGACGTCCTCGTTGCGCATGCGAATGCAGCCCGACGACACGGCGCCGCCGATCGTCCAGGGCTGGTTGGTGCCGTGGATGCGGTAGAGCGTCGAGCCGAGATAGAGCGCGCGCGCGCCGAGCGGGTTCTCGACGCCGCCGGCGACATAGGTCGGCAGATAACGGCCGTTGGCGGCCTCGCGCGAGATCATCTGCGCCGGCGGTCGCCATTCGGGCCAGACCTTCTTCTGCGAGATCTTGTGCTTGCCGGCCCATTCGAAGCCCGGCTTGCCGGTGCCGACGCCATAGCGCCGCGCCTTGCCGTTGTTCTCGACCAGATAAAGGAAATTCTCCCTCGTATCGATGACGATCGTGCCCGGCTTCTCCGGACCGTCATAGGCGACCTCCTGCGGCAGGTAGATCGGGTTGATCTGCGGCCGCGCGAGCAGGCGCTTCTTGGCCGGCGCCTGCATCGCCGCCGTATGCAGCTGAGCCGGTTGCGCCTGCCTTTGAGAACGGCGCTGCGGCTTTTGCATCTCTTGCCGGCTCTGGCGGACGATGCCCGGCGCGCGGCCAAGCTGCAGCACCCAGGGCGCCGAAAGGTCGGGGCTCACCATCACTGGCGGCCTGTCGGCATAGCGGTCATTGGCGCTGGAGGATGTAGCGGCAGCGGCCAGTACGGCCGCGGCGCCGAGCAGCGGGAACAAAAGTGTCTTCATCGGAACGCACCTTGATCATCGAACACGCCGGGGCCCAAAAGCGTCCCCGATTTCGCGGACATTGGGCGCGGAGCGGCAACTGAAACGTGAATCGGAATGCGTAAAATGCTCCGTTGTCAGTAAACCTTTCGGTGTGGTTACCGGCCGGTTCATGAATCTGGTAAAGCCGCGGTAAAGGCAGCGCTGAGACGCATTAACGAATGGAATTCTGCCATGGATGAGAAGACAGGCCTGCTCTCCGGACCCGACGGTGTCGCGCGCTGCTTCTGGCACGGCAATCTGCCGGATTATTTGCACTACCACGATCATGAATGGGGCCGCCCGGTCACCGACGACCGCAGGCTGTTCGAAAAGATCTGCCTCGAAGGCTTTCAGTCGGGCCTGTCTTGGCTGACCATATTGCGCAAGCGCGAGAATTTCCGCGAGGCGTTCGCCGGCTTCGATATCGACAAGATCGCCGCCTTCACCGACGAGGACGTCGAGCGCCTGCTCGGCAATGCCGGCATCATCCGCCACCGCGGCAAGATCGTCTCGACCATCAACAACGCCAAGCGCGCCCGTGAAATGGCCGACGAGGCCGGCTCGCTGGCTGCCTGGTTCTGGAAGTTCGAACCCGGCCCGGACCAGCGGCCCGAAATCGTCGATCTCGCGCATCTGCGCGCTAACCCGACTACGGCGGTCTCTGTGCGGATTTCAAAGGAGCTGAAAAAACGCGGCTGGAGCTTTGTCGGCCCGACCACCGTCTACGCCTTCATGCAGGCCATGGGGCTGGTCAACGACCATCTCGAGGGCTGTGTCTGCCGCGAGCAGGTCGAGGCGGAGCGCAAGGCGTTCAAGCGGCCGAAGTGAGCTTCCGTTTTGCCTTCTCCCACACAGGGGAGAAGGCAGGGCGCTCAAAAACTCAAGCGCCGCTGGCGCCGGCCAGAAAAAGCCCGGCGACGATGGCCGCCACCGTGGCAAGGGCTGGGTAGATCACCAGCAGGCCGGTCACCAGCGCATCGCGCATGGTCGGTCCTGTACGCTCGTCCGCGGCAACCTCGAACGGTCCCGCCATTTGGGTTGCAGGCCTCGGTGCATGATGATCGGCCGGCCGCAGCCGGGGCCGCTCGCGGGCGCCGCTGTCGATGATGTCGAATTGCCGTGCCGTGGTCATGGCTCGAACCCCTTGTTTCGGCGCGCTTTATCGGCTGCGATTGTGTCGGCACGATGCCGCGCTCATGGCGGAATTGTTTCGTTTTGGCCCGGTGTGTTTCAGGAAAGGTGCAAACCCTTGCCGCTCCCGGCTGCATCGGTTAGGACACCCGCGCTGTGGAAATTCAGTAATTTTGCCGATCCACGGAACGCTAGGAAACACCGAGTACCCATACGATGGCCGACAAATCGGAAAAGATGAAAGCGCGGCTGCCGCGCGGGCTTGTCGACCGCGGCGCCGACGATATCCGCGCCGTCGAGAAGATGATGGCGACGATCCGCTCGGTCTATGAGCTTTACGGCTTCGAGCCGGTCGACCAGCCGATGATCGAATACACCGATGCGCTGGGCAAATTCCTGCCCGACCAGGATCGGCCGAACGAGGGCGTATTCTCCTTCCAGGACGACGATGACCAGTGGCTGTCGCTGCGCTACGATTTGACCGCGCCGATGGCCCGCTTCGTCGCCGAAAACTTTGAGCGTCTGTCGAAACCCTATCGCAGCTACCGCTCCGGCTGGGTGTTCCGCAACGAGAAGCCCGGCCCCGGCCGCTTCCGCCAGTTCATGCAGTTCGATGCCGACACGGTCGGCACGCCGGGTGTGGCGGCGGACGCCGAAATGGCGATGATGATGGCCGACGTGATGGAGGCGCTGGGCATCAAACGCGGCGACTACGTCATTAGGGTCAACAATCGCAAGGTGCTCGACGGCGTGCTCGAGGCGATCGGCCTCGGTGGCGACGAGAACGTCGGCCGGCGGCTGACGGTGCTGCGGGCGATCGACAAGCTGGATAAGTTTGGGCCGGAAGGTGTGAAGCTATTGCTCGGCAAGGGTCGCTGGGATGGCGGCAAAGAAGGTGAGGGCGATTTCACCAAGGGAGCGGGATTGGATGAGAAGCAGATCGAGCCGCTTGTTGAACTCGCGCGCTTCAAAGAGACCCTGGTAGGCATTCGTTACGGCAATGCACTCGACGCGAAGTTAAATGGGCTTCCCCTGCCATTCAGAGTTCCGCCGGCTGATTGGTCCATCGACGCCACAGACAAAGAAACCTTTGAAAAGCAGACAAGGAAAGCTCAGTCCCTAGCAAATTTGGTTACCCTGCCTGAAGCGTTTAATGATACTTGGAACATCGACAATCTGAGTATTTTCGCCCTTATCTTCGATGCAAATGACAAGATCGTAGAAGGTCTGAACGAACTTGCTCAGATAGCAACCTTGGCAGCAACGGCAGGATACGATTCGGATCGTATTCTGATCGATCCCTCCGTCGTCCGTGGCCTCGAATACTACACCGGTCCGGTCTTCGAGGCCGAGCTTCTGGCCGAGATCCCCAACGAGGACGGCCAGATCGTGCGCTTCGGCTCGGTCGGCGGCGGCGGGCGTTATGACGGCCTTGTCTCGCGCTTTCGCGGTGAGCCAGTGCCGGCAACCGGCTTTTCCATCGGTGTTTCAAGGCTGATGACCGCGCTGAAGAACCTCGGCAAACTCGACACATCGGATGTCATCGCGCCGGTCGTCGTGCTGACCATGGACAAGGACACGGAAAACCTCGGCCGCTACCAGAAGATGGTGGCCGAGCTGCGTGCCGCCGGCATCCGCTCCGAAATGTATCTCGGCGGCGCCGGCATGAAGGCGCAGCTCAAATATGCTGACCGCCGCGGCAGCCCCGTCGCCATCATCCAGGGCGGCGACGAGCGCGCCAAGGCTGAGGTGCAGATCAAGGACCTGATCGAGGGCGCCCGCATGTCGGCGGAGATTGCGGACAACGCCGAATGGCGCGCCGCACGCCCGGCGCAGGTGACGGTGGCGGAAAGCGAGCTGGTTGGCGAGGTCAGGAAGATACTCGCGGCGCAGGCCGAGGAGCGAGCGCGTGGCAAGTAGGGCGCCAGTCTTCCCTTCTCTCCATATGGGAGAAGGTGGCCGAGCGAAGCTCGGTCGGATGAGGGGTGCTCCAGGGAGCGCCGACGCCTCATTTCTTCCAGCACCCCTCATCCGTCTTGGCGCTTCGCGCGAATCCACCTTCTCCCACAAGGGGAGAAGGCAAGGTGGGGTCCCATGACCTCCCGTTACCCCGCCATCGCCGCGGACATCGCGGCGCTCTTCGCCGCGCGAAACACGCATGCGGTCGAGGTGGCGGTGCTGCAGCCGGCCGACCCATTCCTCGACATGGCGGGAGAGGATCTGCGCCGCCGCATTTTCCTCACCGAAAGCGAGACCGGCCTCACACTTTGCCTGCGGCCCGAGTTCACCATCCCGGTCTGCCTCGACCACATCGCCAGCCAGGCCGGCACGCCGCGCCGTTATTCCTATCTCGGCGAGGTGTTTCGCCAGCGCCGCGAGGGCGGCAATGAGTTCTTCCAGGCCGGCATCGAGGATCTCGGCGACCGCGACACGCCGCAGGCCGATGCCCGTTCGCTGGCCGATGCGCATGCGCTGCTTTCGCTGGTCCTGCCGGACCAGGCACTGGCGATCACGCTCGGCGATCAGACCATATTCGAAGCGGTGCTCGCCGCGCTCGGCCTGCCGCGCGGCTGGCGCATGCGGCTGGCCCGGGCTTTCGGTTCGGCGGCGATGCTGGAGGCAGCGCTTGCCGACCTCGCCAACCCGCCACGCAACGGCCAGCTCGCCGGCCCAGTCGCTGCCCTTGTCCTCAATGGCGACCTGGAAGGGCTTTCGTCGCACATCGCCGGCGGCATGGAGCAAGCGGGGCTGTCGGCGTCGGCCGGGCGCTCGCCGGCCGACATTGCTAGGCGGCTCATCGAAAAGGCCGAACTGCGCAGCGTGCGGCTCTCGAACGAGGCGTTTTCGGCGCTGAAGGATTTTCTGGCGATCGACGTAGCGCTTGACGGCGCCGCACAGGCGCTCGAAACGTTCGCGGCCGGCGCCGGGCTTTCGCTGGGCGCGGCGCTGGACAATTTTTCCGCACGTGCAAAGTCGATCGAAGCTCTTGGCCTGCCCACGGCAAAAATCCGCTACGACGCCGCCTTCGGTCGTCCGCTCGACTATTACACCGGTCTGGTCTTCGAGATCGCGGCGGAAAACGGCGACCGGCCGCTGGCCGGCGGCGGCCGCTATGACCGCTTGCTGACGCTGCTCGGCGCGAAAACGCCGATCCCCGGCGTCGGCTTTTCCGTCTGGCTCGACCGCATCGAAGCGTTGCGGGAGAAGGCGCAATGATCACGCTGGCGATCCCGTCGAAGGGCCGGCTCAAGGAGCAGGCGCTGGAGGTGCTGGCCAACGCCGGGCTTGCCGTCAGCCTGCCCGGCGACGAGCGTAAATACCGCGCCCGCATCGAAGGTGTGGAGAGCGTCGAGGTGGCGTTTCTGTCGGCGTCCGAAATATCAGGCGAGATCGGCCAGGGCTCGGTCGACCTCGGCATCACCGGCGAGGATCTGTTGCGCGAAAGCCTCGCCGATTGGGAGGCGCGTGCGGAGATCGTCGCCCGCCTCGGTTTCGGCAACGCCGATGTCGTGGTGGCGGTGCCCGACATCTGGCTCGATGTCGATACGATGGCCGATCTCGACGATGTCGCCGCCGATTTCCGACAGCGCCACGGCAGGCGGCTCAGGATCGCCACCAAATACTGGCGGCTGACGCAGCAGTTCTTTTCGCAAAAGCACGGTATCCAGGTCTATCGCATCGTCGAGAGCCTGGGCGCCACCGAAGGCGCGCCGGCGGCGGGATTGGCCGATGTCGTCGTCGACATCACCACGTCAGGCTCGACGCTGCGCGCTAACCATCTGAAGGTGCTGGCCGACGGCGTCATCCTGCGCTCGCAGGCCTGCCTTGTCGCATCGCGGAAGATCCGCGCCGCTGCGGATGAAGCAGTTCTGCGCGACATCGCAGCGAAGGTGGCAGGCGCAATCCCTCCCCCTTGAGGGGAGGGTGCCTCGCGGAGCGAGGCGGGTGGGGTCGTCTCACGTCGAGCACTGCCGCAACGACCCCGCCCGTCCATCCGCCTTCGGCGGCTGTCCACCCTCCACTCAACGGGGAGGGATCGCCGCGCTCCAGTACCATCAACGGGATTTCCACCACCACGGCAGGCTGATAGACTCGGCCTCGTCTGCGGAGGACACGGCGATGCCGATCAATCTCGACGAGTTGAAGAATGCCACCAGTCTGCGCGGCCGCCGCCCGCGCAACGGCGGTACGTTTGTCGCGCCGGTCGACGGCCGGGCGCATGTGTCGGGCGAGCGCACCGTTCCGCTGCTGCAGCAGACCATCCCGGCGCTGCTTTCGGACACCGTCAGCAAATACGGCACGCTCGATGCCGCGGTCTTCGTCGAACAGGACAAGCGCTTCACCTGGAGCGAACTTTCAGACACGGTGGATGCCCTGGCCGCAGGCTTCCTGGCGCTCGGCCTCGAAAAGGGAGACCGCGTCGGCATCTGGTCGCCGAACCGCTGGGAATGGCTGGTGACGCAATTCGCCACCGCGCGCATCGGCCTGATCCTGGTCAACATCAATCCGGCCTACCGGCTGACCGAGCTGGATTATGCGTTGAACAAGGTCGCTTGCCGAGCGCTGGTCACGGCCGCCAAATTCAAGACGTCCGACTATCTCGGCATGATTGAGACGCTCGCGCCGGAGATCGCGACTGCGACGCCCGGCAAACTTGAGGCGAAAAAATTGCCGGCGCTGAAGATCGTCATCCGCATGGGCGAGGAGAATTCTCCCGGCATGTTCAATTTCGCCGATGTTCTGGCGATGGCAGGACGCGACGAGCATGACAGCCTCGACCGGATCTCCGAGGGGCTGAAGCCCGGCGACGCCATCAACATCCAGTTCACCTCAGGCACGACAGGCGCGCCAAAGGGCGCGACGCTGACCCACAACAACATCGTCAACAACGGCAATTTCGTCACATCGGCGATCAGGCTGACCGTCGAGGACCGGTTGTGCATCCCGGTGCCGCTCTATCACTGCTTCGGCATGTCGATGGGCACGATCGGCTGCGTCACCAAGGGCGCAACCATGGTCTTCCCGGGCGAGGGCTTCGATGCCGGCGCCACGCTGAAGGCAGTGGCCGGCGAGCGCTGCACCGGCCTCTACGGCGTGCCGACTATGTTCGTCGGCCTGCTCGACCATCCGGATTTTGACATCTTCGATCTCACCAGCTTGCGCACCGGCATCATGGCCGGCTCGCCGTGCCCGATCGAGGTGATGAAGAAGGTGGTGTCGCTGATGCACATGGCAGAGGTGACCATCGCCTATGGCATGACCGAGACCAGCCCGGTGTCGTTTCAGAGCAGCGTCGACGACCCACTGGAAAAGCGCGTCTCGACGGTCGGTCGTGTCCATCCCCATGTCGAGGTCAAGGCGATCGATGCCGATGGCGTCACCGTTGCGGTCGGCGCGCCGGGCGAACTCTGCACACGCGGCTATTCGGTGATGAAGGGCTATTGGGACGACGAGAAAAAAACCCGCGAGGCAATCGATCCCGACGGCTGGATGCACACCGGCGACCTCGCCACCATCGACGCCGAGGGCTATTGCAACATTGTCGGCCGGGTCAAGGACATGGTCATCCGCGGCGGCGAGAACGTCTATCCGCGCGAGGTCGAGGAGTTCCTCTATCGCCATCCCAAGGTCAGGGAAGTGCAGGTGTTCGGCATTCCCGACCCGAAATATGGCGAGGAGCTTTGCGCGTGGATTGTGCTCAAGCCGGGCCAGATCGCCACCGAGCAGGAGATCAAGGCCTTTTGCGCCGGCCAGATCGCCCATTACAAGATCCCGCGCCACATCCGCTTTCGCACCGAATTGCCGATGACGGTGACCGGCAAGCCGCAGAAGTTTCTCATGCGCGAGGCGATGGTTGACGAACTGGGGCTGGAGACGCCGAAGACCGCCTGAGGGGCGGACCGGCGGAGCATCGTAGTCCTGTTGGCTGCCCTTTGCGACGCCCGGGCGAGAGGCACGCTTCCGGGGGGTGGAGAAAAGCGGTTGGCTACCTATTTCGGAAGAGAGCGGATGGGGAAACTAGGCCGAAATCTCGGCCCCAAAGCGAAAGGAACCCGCAATGGCAAAGAATACGATTTGCCTCTGGTACGATAAGGACGCCGAGGCTGCCGCCCGCTTCTACTCCGAGATATTTCCTGACAGCGTGGTGAGTGCCGTGCACCGTGCACCCAGTGACTACCCGGCCGGCAAAGAGGGCGACGTGTTGACGGTCGAATTCACAGTCGCGGGCCTTCCTTGTATCGGCCTCAACGGGGGTCCCGAGTTCAAGCACAACGAAGCGTTCTCTTTCCAGATCGTCACCGATGATCAGGAGGAGACCGACCGCTATTGGAATGCCATTGTCGGCAACGGCGGCCAGGAGAGCGTGTGCGGCTGGTGCAAAGACAAATGGGGGATTTCCTGGCAAATCACGCCGCGCGTGCTGACTGACGCGATGGCGGCTGGCGGCGACGAGGCGAAGCGCGCGTTTGATGCCATGATGACCATGGTAAAAATCGACGTCGCCGCGATCGAGGCGGCGCGGCGCGGTTGATGCTCCATCGCGATTTGCGGCCAATTGCTGCCAGAGCTTGTCCGCTCGCCGCCCAAGTGCGGCCGTCCAGCCACCAGCTTGCGCAGCGCGGCAGCCTTCGCATCAAGCTGGGCGATCGGGTGAAAGTCGGCGATGTCATTGGCTTGCTCTGCAATACGGGCAACTCGACCGCTCCGCACCCTCATTTCCCTGGTGATGGCTGTCGCAGTCGGAGCCAGCGGGCTGTCGGTAGACGAAGGTTCGCTGAGCGTCAGGATCCTTATCGGAGCGCTTTCGAGTGCGATTATGTTCATCACCATTTTCGTGGTGCTCGACCATGCCGAGGCGGTGGCTCGGCGTGTAGGCGAGCCGTACGGCACGCTGGTGCTGACTCTTTGCGGACAACGCGGCCTTTTGTTGCCGGCTGCCGGAGCGGCCCTCGCAACCTACTTCAGAACTGCAGCGAGTTCGATCAAGTCATTTGCCATGTATTCCCAACCGTCGCGCGGCTTGACAACGGCAGCCTTCGACGGGTCATGCGCATTTGCGCGAACGACATACGCCGTCTTCAATCCGCATCGACGCGCGGCGTCCAGATCGTAGTCGTGGGCGGCAACCAGCATCGCCCTGTCCGGCTCCACGCCCAGCAGCTCGCAGGCACGAAGATACACCTGTGGCATCGGCTTATAGGCCTCGGAGACATCAGCGCCGAGGATCGTATCCCATGGCAGCCCGGCATGTTTTGCCATGTCCACCAGAAGTCGGGTGTTCCCATCGGACAGCGGTGCGACGATAAAGCGTTCCTTCAATCTGAAAAGACCCTCCACCGAGTCCGGCCACGGCTTGAGGCGGTGCCAAGCCAGATTGAGATTTTCCAGTTCGGCGCTCGGTACAGCCGATGGCATCAACCCGTATTCTTTCAGACAGGCTTCCAGGTTCTCCATGTTGAGCAGATCGAGCGGGACAAAGGGCCGCCGTCCGCGGCGAACGGCTTCAACCGATGCGTCATAGCGTCCGACCCAAGCATCGGCAAAAGCACTAGCGTCGATATGCAAAGCATCGTGGCGCTTCAGAAAAGAACTTGCCTCCGCCGCTATGGTGCCGCGCCAATCGACAACGGTCCCCAGGACGTCGAAGAACAATACCTCAACTTTCGTCACTTTAGCTCTCCATGCTCGTCGATTGGGGGGTCCGTCAGTCGCGGTAAGAGGGGTCGAACTTGTCGAACTGCCGCTTGAGATAGTCGAAGACCTGATCGTTGTAGGGCAGCCAGCCGTCCGCTTTTCTACGCCAGATCGTTGGACATGACATTGAGCGGTTGCCCGTCGATCGGCCCCAGTGCTGACTCGATCTCGTCGGCCGCTGCGAATACTTGGGCGCGTCGGAAACATCGGCGGCTATGGCGAGAGCCTCGCCGCCCTCACCTTCGATTTCCACTGTCAGCTGGCTCATAGCGGGCTTGTCGCGGGCGATCAAAGCGACCTTCGCACCCTCCCGCGCGAGGCGCAGCACAATAGCACGCCCGCTGCCAGCAGAAGCGCCGGTGATCACCGCTGTCTCTTCCGCTTCAATCCGACCGCACCAGGTCGGTGCTGGCAAGGCTAAACCGCCGGTCCTTCGAGCCCGCTTCTCTCGTGCGATTTCCACAGGAACCAGCCGAGGACGGTACCGAAGAAGAATGTGTGGGCAATGAACTGCACGACCGGGCTTGCTTGCAGAAACCAGGGGAATGCGATCGGCGCGATCACATAGAAATTGACGAGCCACAAGGCGAGGCCAAAGATGCTGCCAAGACCAATGAAGGTGGCTTGCCCTCGCAAGATTGCGGCAATCTCTCCGAACACGATCCCATAGATGATAGCCAGGATCAAATGCACGATCACGCCAGCGATGCTGGCCGTCAAGAGCGGGTAGCCGGGATCGAGAGCTTCCGGTCCAAGCCCGATGGCGCCGATCATGCGCAGGGGCGTGAAGAACGCTTCCGCCCCCATCATGAACGCACTCGCTGTCATTTCAAACGCCGCAAAGACGAGGCCTGCGACAATGCCCGCAACGGCACCCTGCTGGAGTCCCCATCGGATGTCGCGCGGCGTCACCGGCGTATGGATGTAATCACGGTAAGCCATAACACTGCTCCTTGTTCTGGACGCAGACTCATCCGCAAAACCAATGCCGGGCACGCGTCGGCGGTTCCGGGCGTTCGGCACAATTCACGGAGATTTGATTGAAGTTGATGTTTCTCACACCGAGCGGACGGTTCGGCCCTTCGCCCGCATCGACGCTGCAGCCATGCAGCTTCCCCGCGACCGCCCCAATCCAGCTATTACCTCGCGCGAGACCTCAGCTGGCTCCATAGATCGTAGCCCGCAAGGAGGACGCCGATGCCGACCGCAACGCCTAGATCGGGATGCGGGACGAACCGGATTACGACGCCGAAAAACGCCAGAAAGACAACAAACGCCAAGACGGCCAGGAAGCGGCTCAAATTCATCTATTGTCCTCCACTCGCCGCGGCATCCTCGTCTCAGCCTCCATAGATCAGGTTGGGCAGCCCGTACACGATCTGCGGGAAGATGTAGATGATGACCATGCACAGGATAACGATCAGCATATAGGGCATCATTCCGCGGAAAATATCCGAAAGCTGAACATGCGGCGGCGAAATGCCCTTGAGGTAGTAGGCCGACATCGCCATGGGCGGCGACAGAAAGGCCGTCTGAAGGTTGACCGCGACGAGCACGCCGAAAAACAGCGGATCGATCTCGAAATGCGCCAACAGCGGCAGGAAGATCGGAATGAAGATAACGATAATCTCGGTCCATTCCAGCGGCCAGCCCAGGATGAAGATGATGATCTGGGCGACGATCAGAAACATCAGCGGCGACATGTCGAGGCCGGTGACGAAATCGCTGATCAGTTGCTGGCCTCCCAGATAGGCAAAGACCGAGGCGAAGGTCGCGGAGCCGACGAACAGCCAGCACACCATCGCGGTCGTGCGCGCCGTCAAATAGACGGACTCCTTCAGGCGTTGCCACGTCAGGGCCCGGTAGGCGGCGGCCAGCACGACACCGCCGAGCGCGCCGATGGCGGCGGCCTCCGAAGGCGTGGCGAGGCCGAAGAGAATAGCGCCGAGCACCGCTAGGATCAGGACCGCCAGAGGGACGAAGGAAGTCAGCAGCATCCAGCTGATTTGCAGGACCGAATAGTGGCCTACCTCGTCTCGGGTCGGCTTCGGCGCCACCTGCGGCTGCAGCACCGCCTTCGCCACCACATAGATCAGATAGAGGCCGGCAAGCAGCAGTCCTGGAAGCAGGGCTGCCGCATACATACGGACCACCGACACACCCGCCGTCGCGCCATAGACGATGAGCAGAATGGACGGCGGAATGAGGATGCCCAGGGTTCCACCCGCGCAGATCACTCCCGAGGCATATTTGATGTCGTAACGCGCCTTCAGCATGGCGGGAAACGCCAGCAGGCCCATGAGTGTCACGACCGCGCCGACTATCCCTGTGGCCGTTGCGAAAAGGGTGCAGGTGATGAGGGCGGCGACCGCCATGGAGCCAGGCACGCGGCGGGTGGCGATAAAAAGGGTGCCGAAAAGGCGCTGGATTATGTTGGCCCGCTCGACGATGTAGCCCATGAACAGGAACAACGGGATAGCGGTCAGCACGTCGTTCGAGATCACTGAATAGGTCTGATTCACGAACAGATCGAAAATGCGGTTGTTGAAGAAGCCGCCGATCCAATGCTCCGTAAGCGTCCAGCCGTCGGCACCATCCTCAACCGCCCGTTCGTAGGCGCGCCACATGCGTCCCGGATTTAAATAGGCGTAGTAGCCAAAGGCGACCCCGAGCGCCATCAAAGTGAACGCAACCGGGAAGCCAAGGAAGATCGCCAGAAGCAGAATGAGCAGCATCGCGACGGCGACCTGAGGATCGCTCATCTGTCTTCTCCGTCGCGGTCGGGTTCATTGTCGGGGTGGAGTAATGGAAGGTCGACTGCTTCCGACCCGTGATGCAGAACATCGAGCGTCTTGGCTTCCATCAGCACCTTCTCGGTCTCTTCCACGTCTTCAGCAGCGCGCGGCCATGTTCCGGTTCGCAGACAGACGGCGCAGCGGAACACCTGAGCAATCCCCTGCACGAAGAGCAGGATGCCTGCCGCCACTATGACGGCCTTGAACTGGAAGATCGGAATCCCGGCCGGACTGTTCGAGCTTACCTCGAGATAGCGGAAGCTGCGTGCGGCGTACTTCGATCCGGCCAGAACCAACGCCGTCACGCCCGGGAAGAAGAAGATGAAGTACAGGACAAGTTCGACCGCCGCTTGCACGCGCGGCCTCCACAGACGGTAGACGAAATCGCCGCGCACATGGCCGTCTCGCGACAAGGTGTAAGCGCCGGCCATCATGAACATGGTGCCATAGAGCATGTAGCTGAGGTCGAATGCCCACGCGGTCGGCGCGCTGAACAGGTATCGCACGACAACTTCGTAACTCACGCCGAGTGTCATGACGACGACGCTCCACGCGAACACCTTTCCAAACCATGCCGAAAGTTCATCGGCGAATGCAATGTAGCGGAGCATGTGCAGGGTTCCGTCTGGTGCAAATCGGCGGTCCGCAAGACCGCCGGTTTGCCGAAGCGGAGGCGCGAATTAGAGCTTCAGCTTGCCTGGGAAATAATGTTCGTATGCCAGTGTCAGGTCGGCTGAATTCATAAGCTCGTAGTAGACAACGCGTTCGACCCATTGGCGCTGGCTATCGAGCACCCGCTTCATGAACTCGTCCGCCTCCAGCGTCGGGATGATCTTGTCCCAAGCCTGGAGTTGTGCGTCGAGAATTTCCTTGGAGGTGCGGTGCACGGTGACACCGTGCTCGGTCTGCAGTTTCTGCAGGTCGGCCGAATAGTTGTCGAGGGCGACTGCGGTGGTCGCGGTGCTGGCCGCCTCCACGCCATATTCGAGAATGGCCTTCAAATCGTCGTCGAGGTCGTCGAATACGTCCCTGTTGAACAGGAATTCGAACGACTCGCTCGCCTGGTGGTAGGACGACAAGATATAGTGCTTGGCGACGTCCTGCGAACCGAAGCGAAGGTCGGATGACGGATTGTTGAATTCGAAGGCGTCGATAACCCCGCGCTCCATTGCCGGGACGATTTCACCGCCGGGCAGCTGCGCCACGCTAAGGCCGAGGTTCTGCATGAGATCGGCGGCAAGACCCACCGTCCGATATTTGAATCCCTGCAGTTCGGCAGTGGTCGTGACAGGATTCTTGAACCAGCCGAACGGCTGCGCCGGCATCGGGAAGCCATAGAAGCCGACCACGTTGAGGCCCATGATGTCCTGCGTCAGCTCGCGGTAGAGATCCTTGCCGCCGCCCTGGTGGAACCAGGCGAGCATTGTGGTGGCGCTGCCGCCAAACACAGGGCCAGTTCCGAAAAGCGACGCGGCCTTGTGCTTGCCGTACCAGTAGACGGGGACGGTATGCGCCGCGTCGATGACGCCGTCATTGACGCCATCGAGCACCTGGAACGCGCCTACGACCGCACCCGCGGGCAGGAGCTCGAACTTCAGCCGGCCGCCCGACATCTTTTCGACGCGCTCTATGTATAGCCGCGCGAAATCCATCCAGATGTCCGACGCAGGCCAGGAGGTCTGCATCTTGATGGTCACCGGCGCCTGCGCCAGTACGGCCGGGGCCGAGAGCGTCGTTGCTGCAGCCGCACCGGCCGTGATGGCGGTGGACTTTTCCAGGAACCCGCGACGCGAGATTTTGTTGCCGGACATTTACTCCTCCCACTTTGTAAACTCTTCTGCCACAACCAGAATATGCAAACTCGCCCTTCCCGCAACCAATTTCGCTGCCGGTGAGCATCGGACCTCAGGGCATTTGGTCCGGCACAAGCGCGACTGTGTTTCCGCATCCGACTTGTAGCAGTCGGCGCAAATCGTTCATCTGGCTCCCATGACGAATGTAGGACTGCTGCGCAGGCTGCCAAGGCGGTCGTAACGATCCCCAGCGTTGGCCGTCCGCGAAAGGACCCTGTTTATGGAAGCATAGGCCCCTTGCTCGCAGCTTGGAAACGAGATTGAGGTCAATCGGACACCTCTGATCCTCCACCTCACGCCGCCAGCACTGCCTGATCCAGCCCGCGGATAATCTTGGCCAGTTCGACACATTCGTCGTGCCGGACCTTGTTGCGCCGCCAGGCGAGGCAGATCGAGCGCTGCGGCATCGGTTCCTGGAACGGCACGATCTTCAAATCGCGCATGCCGCTGGCCGGCCCTGCGGCCATTTCCGGTATGAGTGTGACGCCGAGCCCGTGCGCCACCATCTGCAGCAGCGTCGTCAGGCTGGTTGCGCCATAGCTCGCCATTGCCACCGGCCGCACGCTGCCGCAGACGGCAAGCGCCTGTTCGCGCAGGCAGTGTCCCTCCTGCAGCAGCATCAGCCTTTCCAAAGCCGGGCTTTCCGGCGGCACCGGCGGCGAGGCGAATGCGGGATCGCCGGCCGGCACGGCAAGGAAGAATCGGTCGGAGAAAAGCGGCTCGGTGATCAGCCAAGGCTGATCGAGCGGAACGGCCGCGATGAAGGCGTCGAGCTTTCCCAGGGCGGTGTCCTCGACCAGGGACGCGGTCACCGCTTCGCGCAATTCGAGCTGCAAGGCCGGAAAATGCCGTTTCAGCTCCGGCAGCACATGCGGCAGGAGATAGGGCGCGACCGTCGGGATGATGCCGAGCCGGAAGCGTCCTTCCATGGCGGGGCGGCCACGCCGGGCCGTGGTCTCGATCTCGCGGATATCGGCAAGAATGCGCTCGATGCGCGGCAGCATGGCCAGTGCCTCGTCGGTCATCCGAACCGATTTGCCGCCGCGCTCGAACAGCCGGCAATTCAGCCGCAGCTCCATCTCCGCGATCTGCGAGGACAGCGCCGGCTGACTGACGCCGGCCAGCTTCGCCGCGCGGCCGAAATGCAGCGTCTGTGCCAGCGCCTCGAAATATTGCATCTGCCGGACGGTGAGACCTATCATAAGGAAAACCTATCGCAACAAACAGGAAAGGCAATTTGTTTTTATCGGCAATGCGGCCTAGTCTGGAACCATTCCAGAATGGCGTGGCTCAAGGCCCGTCGGGAAAATCAACAAAAATCAACAAATCGGAGAGAACGATGGACGCAAAGACCGATGACAACAGCGCCGGCAAATGCCCGGTCGCGCATGGGTCGGCCGGCAGGACCAACCGTGACTGGTGGCCAAACCAGCTTGACCTTGCCGTTCTCCACCAGCAGTCGAGCCTCTCGGACCCGATGGGCGAGGACTTCGACTACGCCAAGGAATTCAAGAGCCTCGATCTCGATGCGGTGATCAAGGACCTGCACCATGTGATGACCGATTCGCAGGATTGGTGGCCGGCCGATTTCGGCCATTACGGGCCACTGTTCATCCGCATGGCCTGGCACAGCGCCGGCACCTATCGCATCGGTGATGGCCGTGGCGGCGCCGGCGCCGGCCAGCAGCGTTTCGCGCCGCTCAACAGCTGGCCGGACAACGCCAATCTCGACAAGGCACGCCGGCTGCTGTGGCCGATCAAGCAGAAATACGGCAGGAAGATCTCCTGGGCCGACCTGTTGATCCTCACCGGCAACGTCGCGCTGGAATCGATGGGCTTCAAGACGTTCGGCTTCGCTGGCGGGCGCGCCGATGTCTGGGAGCCCGAGCAGGACGTGGATTGGGGGTCGGAAACCAAGTGGCTCGGCGACGAGCGCTATTCCGGCGACCGCGAACTTCGGGGCCATCTCGGCGCCGTGCAGATGGGGCTGATCTACGTCAACCCGGAAGGGCCGAATGGCAACCCCGATCCGTTGGCCTCGGCACGCGACATCCGTGAAACCTTCGCACGCATGGCCATGAACGACGAGGAAACCGTGGCGCTCATCGCCGGCGGTCACACCTTCGGCAAGACCCACGGCGCCGGCGATGCATCGCTGGTGGGGGCGGAGCCGGAAGGCGCCGGCATCGAGGCGCAGGGCCTCGGCTGGTCGAGCAAGCATGCCACCGGCATTGCCGGCGACGCCATCACCTCGGGCCTCGAGGTGACCTGGACCACGACGCCGACCAAGTGGAGCAACAACTTCTTCGATAATCTGTTCAACTACGAATGGGAACTGACCAAGAGCCCGGCCGGCGCCCATCAGTGGACGCCAAAGGGCGGCGCCGGTGCAGGCTCCGTGCCGGACGCGCACGATCCGTCGAAGCGCCGCGCGCCGGCGATGCTGACCACCGACCTCGCCCTGCGGGCCGACCCGGCCTATGAGAAGATCTCGCGGCGTTTCCATGAGAATCGGGATCACTTCGCCGATGCCTTCGCTCGCGCCTGGTTCAAGCTGACCCATCGCGACATGGGTCCGGTTGTCCGCTATCTCGGCCCGCTCGTGCCGAAGGAAGAGCTCATCTGGCAGGACCCTGTCCCGGCCATCGATCACGAACTGATCAGCGAGCAGGACATCGCCTCGCTGAAGGCGAAGATCCTGGCCACTGGCCTGTCTGTTTCCGAACTGGTCTCGACCGCCTGGGCCTCGGCCTCGACTTTCCGCGGCTCCGACAAGCGCGGCGGCGCCAACGGCGCACGCATCCGCCTGGCGCCGCAGAAGGACTGGGACGTCAATCAGCCGACCGAACTGTCGAAGGTGCTTGCGGAGCTCGAAGGCGTCCAGAGCGAGTTCAACGCCGGGCAGACAGGCGACAAGAAGGTCTCGCTTGCCGACCTGATCGTTCTCGGCGGCGTCGCCGCGGTCGAGAAGGCAGCGAAGGACGGCGGCCATGACCTGGAGGTGCCTTTCACGCCAGGTCGCATGGACGCCTCGCAGGAACAGACGGATGTCCAGTCCTTCGCCGCGCTCGAGCCAAAAGTCGATGGCTTCCGCAATTATGTCCGGGGCAAGCAGCCGATGTCGGTCGAAGCGATGCTGGTCGATCGGGCGCAGCTGCTGACCTTGACGGCGCCGGAGATGACGGTGCTCGTCGGCGGGTTGCGGGTGCTCGGCGCCAACACCGGCAAGTCGAAGCACGGGGTGTTCACCGACAGGCCGGGCACGTTGACCAACGATTTCTTCGTCAACCTGCTCAGCATGGACACGATCTGGGATCCGGCCGCCGGCTCCGATGAAGTCTACGAAGCGCGCGACCGCAAGACCAAGGCGGTCAAGTGGACCGGCACCCGCGCAGATCTGATCTTCGGCTCGCACGCGCAGTTGCGTGCGCTTGCCGAGGTCTACGGGTCGGCGGACGCCGGGCAGAAGTTCGTTAGGGATTTCGTCGCTGCCTGGACCAAGGTGATGAACGCCGACCGCTTCGATCTTGCCCGATCCTGAGGCGGCAAGTGATTCTCTAACAAAAAGCGCGGGCCTTGACCCGCGCCTTTTTGTATTGACGCCTTCGAAAATCAGTCCTTCTCGAAGATGCGGGTCTTGGCAACCACGCCGGCGATGGCGCCGCCGATCAGCGGTGCGACGATGAACAGCCAGAGCTGCCCGATCGCGGAGCTGCCCGAAAACAGCGCCGGGCCGATCGAGCGGGCCGGGTTGAGCGACGTGCCGGTCACCGGAATGATGGCAAAATGCAGTCCCGCCAGCGTCAGGCCGATGACAAGGCCGGCAAAGGCCGTCGTGTGGCTGCCGCTGGTGACGCCGAGGATCACCGTCACGAAGGTGAAAGTTCCGATCAGCTCCCACAGGAACGCCGAGCTGACGCCCCACTTCGTCGCATCCCAGCCATTGGCGCCGAAGCCGCCTGTATGGCCGCCGACCTGTCCGGAGACGATGATCCACAGCGCCAGCGACGCAATGATGGCGCCGATGATCTGTGCGATCCAATAGGGGATGACGTCCTTGGCCTGCATTCGGCCGGCGAGGAACACGCCGAGCGTCACCGCCGGGTTGAGATGCGCGCCCGAAATCGGGCCGATTGCATAGGCCGCCGCAATCAGGCCGATGCCGAATGCAAGACCGATGCCTTCCTGGCCAAGCGGCAGCGCGCCGCCGAAGCCGCCCGTCACCACCGAAGCCGTACCGATGAACACCAGTAGAAATGTGCCTAAAACTTCCGCCAGATAAGTCTTCATTGCCCTCTCCTCGTAATTTTCCGCCGATCCGCTTGCAGTTCTTCGCGAATCACGCAGCGGAAGACTACCGCAACTTCAAAAGTTTGAAAGCACAAGCAATGCACCGATTAGAGCCGCGGATGCCAACGGGGCTGCTTCGATCTGGCATCCGGGACTCTCCCGCTTGTGTGCGCCAGTCGGTCGCTTTAGAGCAGGGAAATTGATTTGCTGAGTAACGGAATAAGAAAATGCGACTGGGCGGACGGCTGGCGGCGGCCATCGAAGTGCTGGAGGATATCGGCCGACGGCACCGGCCGGTGGCCGACGCGCTGAAGGATTGGGGCCTGGCGCACCGCTTCGCCGGAGGCGGCGATCGCGCGGCGATCGGCAACATCGTCTATGACGCGCTGCGCCGAAAGCGCTCGGCCGGGTTTTTGCTGGGCGAAGATACGCCGCGCGCCATCGGTTTTGGCGCGCTGCTGCTTGAATGGAACCAGACGGCGCAGTCGCTGAACGAAGCGCTCGACGGCGACAAGTTTGCGCCGCCGCTGTTGAACGACGGTGAACTGAGGGCCGTCACCGATCGCCGGCTCGACGCTGCGCCGTCGGCGGTACGGGCTGATATTCCGGATTGGTGCGAACCGCTTTTCGAGCAGGCCTTTGGCGCCAGCTGGGTCGACGAAGGTGCGGCGTTAGCGACCCGCCCACCGCTGGACCTCAGGGTCAACACGCTGCGGGCCGACCGCGGCAAGGTGCTCGCGGAGCTGGCCGGGACCGGCGCCAGGGCTGCACGGATCGCACCGCACGGCATTCGCATCCCGCCGATCGCGGGCAACGGCAGGCACCCGAACGTGCAGGCGGAACCGGCCTTCCAGAAAGGCTGGTTCGAGGTTCAGGACGAAGGCTCGCAGATCGCCGCCACGCTGGCTGGCGCGGAGGCCGGAATGCAGGTCCTCGACTTTTGCGCCGGAGCCGGCGGCAAGACGCTGGCACTGTCGGCGGCGATGGACAATCGCGGCCAGGTGTTCGCACATGATGCCGAAAAGGCGCGGTTGGCGCCGATCTTCGAACGAATCCGGCGCTCGGAAAACCGCAACGTGCAAATCGTCACCAAGCCGGCCGAGCTCAGCACCCTTTCGGGCCACATGGATATCGTCCTGGTCGACGCGCCCTGCACCGGCAGCGGCACATGGCGGCGCCGGCCCGATGCCAAATGGCGGCTGACGCAGAAGCAGCTCGATGCACGCAAAGGCGAGCAATCGGCGATCCTCGATGCGGCCAAAGCCTTCGTCAAACCGGGCGGGCTGCTGGTCTACATCACCTGCTCGGTGTTCGACGAGGAGAATGGCGAACAGGTCGCTGCCTTCCGAGATCGTAACAGCGGCTTTGTCCCGGTCGATCACCGCCAGCTCTGGGACAGCCGCTTTCCGGGCCACGAGACGGCTGCGCGTATCGGCGCCGCAGGCGGCATTTCGCTGTCGCCGGCGCTGAGCGGTACCGATGGATTTTATGTCTGTGCGCTGCGCAAGGACGGCTGAACCATGCCGGCGGACCTGATTGCTGCAGTGCAGCAATAGCGATTGCCTGTCGCTCCTGCCTCTGCAATAAGCTTTTCTGACAGGAGCGTGACAAGCCCATGGCAGCAAAGATCGTACCCGCCCCCGACTATGAGGATCGCGTCAGGACATCCTTCGCGCGCCAGAACGCCATGACGACCATCGGCGCCGAGCTGACGCTGGTGACGCCCGGCATAATCGAGATCGAGATGCCCTATTCGACGGCGCTGACCCAGCAGCATGGCTTCCTTCATGCCGGGGTCATTTCGACAGCGCTGGACTCGGCCTGCGGCTATGCGGCTTTCTCGCTGATGCCCGAGAATTCGGGCGTGCTCACTATTGAGTTCAAGGTCAATCTGCTGGCGCCGGGCCGGGGCGAACGCTTCCTGTTCCGCGGCTCGGTGACGAAGCCCGGCCGCACCATCATCGTCGCCGACGGCCAGGCCTATGCCTTCGCCGTCGACGGCGAGGCCAAGCTGATCGCCACCATGACTGGAACGATGATGACGGTGGTCGGCCGCGATGGCATTGAAGGCTGATCCGATGCGCAAGGCCGTCAGAATTGCCGGTAGGGACGTGCTCTTCGTGATGGCGGCGCAGGCCGAATACGGCCCTCATCTGCAGCGGCTGTTCACGCCTGTCATGACCGGCGTTGGACCGGTCGAGGCGGGCGTGAGGCTGGGCGCGGAACTGTCATGGCTGAAGTCTGAAAAGGCGCTGCCGGATCTCGTCGTGTCGCTCGGTTCGGCGGGTAGCCGGACACTGGAACAGACGGAAATCTACCAGGCCGTTTCGGTCGCCTACCGTGACATCGACGCCTCGCCTTTGGGCTTCGAGAAGGGCGCGACGCCGTTTCTCGACCTGCCGGTGACCGTGCCGCTGCCGTTCAGGATTCCAGATATAAGAGAGGCGACGCTGTCGACCGGCGCAGCCATCGTTTCCGGCAGCGCCTATGATGCGATTGTCGAGGACATGGTCGATATGGAGACCTTCGCCTGCCTGCGAGCCTGCCAATTGTTCGGCGTGCCGCTCGTCGGCCTGCGTGGCATTTCCGACGGGGCTGCCGATCTCAGGCATGTCGGCGACTGGAAGGAGTATCTCCACGTCATCGACGAGAAGCTGGCGGATGCGGTCACGCGGCTGGAACAGGCGATCGGGTCCGGCGCCCTGGAATTTGGACCGTCGCATGAAGACGCGGAATCGGATTGAGGAAGGCACCTCGCAACCCATTGCGCCGACTCGTTTCTTTCTCTAAACGCTCGCCATGAAGATAGCCAATCATCCCGACACCGTCCTGATTGTCGATTTCGGCAGCCAGTTCACGCAGCTCATCGCCAGGCGCATCCGCGAGGCCGGCGTCTTTTCCGAGATCGTGCCGTTCCAGTCGGCCGAAGCGGCGTTCAGGCGCATCAATCCGAAGGCGGTGATCCTGTCCGGCGGCCCGGCCTCGACCGGCGACATCGGCAGCCCGCGCGCGCCGCAGATCGTCTTCGACGCCGGCGTGCCGGTTCTCGGCATCTGCTATGGCCAGATGGCCATGTGCGTGCAGATGGGCGGCGTCGCCGAAAGCTCCGACCATCGCGAATTCGGCCGTGCCTTCGTCGAAATCCAGAAGGACAGCCCGCTGTTTGAGGGCCTGTGGGCGCCCGGCCAGCGCCACCAGGTGTGGATGAGCCATGGCGACCGCGTCATCTCCCTGCCCAAGGGATTTGAGGTGTTCGGAAAATCGGAAGGCTCGCCCTTCGCCATCTTCGGCAATGTCGAGCGCAAGATGTACGGCATCATGTTTCACCCCGAAGTGGTGCACACGCCGGACGGCGCCCGGCTGCTGCAAAACTTTGTCCACAAGATCGCCGGCATCGAGGGCGACTGGACGATGCGCGCCTACCGCGAGCACGCGGTCGAGACGATCCGCAAGCAGGTCGGCAAGGGCAAGGTCATCTGCGCGCTTTCGGGCGGCGTCGATTCCTCGGTCGCCGCGCTGCTGATCCATGAGGCGGTCGGCGACCAGCTCACCTGCATCCTTGTCGACCACGGGCTGATGCGCAAGGACGAGGCATCTGGTGTGGTGGAGATGTTTCGCCAGCACTACAATCTGCCGCTCATCCTGGTCGACGCCTCGGACCGTTTTATCGGCGCGCTCGAGGGCGAGTCGGACCCGGAAAAGAAGCGCAAGACCATCGGCCGGCTGTTCATCGAGGTGTTCGAGGAAGAGGCCGAGAAGCTTGGCGGCGCCGATTTCCTGGCGCAGGGCACGCTCTATCCCGACGTTATCGAAAGCGTTTCCTTCACCGGCGGCCCGTCGGTGACGATCAAGTCGCACCACAATGTCGGCGGCCTGCCCGAGCGCATGAACATGCAACTGGTCGAGCCGCTGCGCGAATTGTTCAAGGACGAGGTGAGGGCGCTCGGCAGGGAGCTCGGCCTGCCCGACAGCTTCATCGGTCGGCATCCGTTTCCCGGCCCCGGTCTCGCCATCCGCTGCCCAGGCAGCATCAGCCGCGAAAAGCTGGAGATCCTGCGCGAGGCCGACGCCATCTATCTCGACGAAATCCGCAAGGCCGGCCTCTACGACGCCATCTGGCAGGCCTTCGCCGTGCTGCTGCCGGTGCAGACCGTTGGTGTGATGGGCGATGGCCGCACCTACGAATTCGTCTGCGCGCTACGCGCCGTCACCTCGGTCGACGGCATGACGGCGGATTTCTACCACTACGACATGGCGTTCCTCGGTGCCGCCGCCACCCGCATCATCAACGAGGTGCGCGGCATCAACCGCGTCGTTTACGACGTGACGAGCAAGCCGCCGGGTACAATCGAGTGGGAGTGAGGGGAAACGGCGATGATAGGCGGCTCTAGCGTAGTATTTCGTAGAAAATACAATGACTTGCGGGCAGGGCAGACTGCTAGCCAAGGCACATTATCAATGGAATTGACAAACCTCAAAGTCATTGAAATCGTTAAGTTTATCGGAGCGCTTGGCGCGGCTCGCAGCTTGTAGCAGATCACTCTGACGGTACTTTTGACGGTGCTTTTCGTATCCGACAGAGCATTCTAAAAGGTACCGTCATTCGTTTTTAGAGTTTGACGGTACTTTTCTGTGTGTCAACGCTTTGAAATATATAACGAAAATGCCCCGTAGCATGACATTTCCGCGCTGACGGTACTTTAGTTATCGACATACATAGTTTCAGCTTTGGCTGCGGTACCGATCGATGTTCCGGACCCGATCGCATATCGTCGGATGGCACCGTCGCATCACCTGTCAAATGTTGTCCCAACTGCTGCCGGATCTGCAATGAAGAGAAGCGTCGACCGCATCCAGGCGGGAGCTTGGACCGCGGTAGATGCGAGCGTCTTTTATCGTTGGGAGAAAGATGAGGTGCCGCGATCTGTGCAAGCTCGGCCGCGCGCGCCGGCCCAATATGACGAAGCGCCTGGACCACGGTCCCGGCCAAGCTGCCCGGAGCAATCAAATGCTTATCCGCCCGCGTGGTCGTTGCCACCGTGCGCGGCGATGAACATGGCGACGGCCGACCGGCAATAGGATTCGATTTCGTTGTCGTCCTCTGCTCTCGCCTGATCGAAGCGTGCGATAATCAGGAGATCGGATCCTTTGAAAAGCGCGGCAAACAAGCGGGCAGACCGGAGAGGATCGGGCACGTTCAGAACCGCCTTCGCGTGCAACTGGCGCAACAGGGCCTCGATTTGGGCGATGACATGGGCGGGGCCGGCTTCATAGTGGAGCTTGCTCAACGACTTTTGACTCGTCCTGTCGGCCATGACCATGGCTTCGACACTGCGGACGTCCGGGCGCAACAGCGTGCGAAGCAGGGATGATCCCACCGCCATGAGCTGCTCTTCGGCCGAACCGTCGACGCCTTCAAAAAGGGCCTGTGGTACAAACTGATGGCAGCGGGCCGCAAAGGCCGCGCTGAACAGCGCCTCTTTGTTCTCGAAGTGCCGATAGATGCTGAGCTTGGATATCTTCGCTCGCTGGGCGACCTTGTCCAATGTCGTCGCTTGAAATCCCAATTCCGCAAAGAGTTCGCCCGCGGCGTCGACTATCGTTTGGCCAAGCGTCTCGTTGGCGGGCCGGCCGCGCCGGGCCTGACTATTTTCGCTCACGACAATTCCAGTCCTTGACAGTATCCTAATTCTTGAATTACGATACCATGTAGTATCTGAAATGTGCAAGCCAGGCCCAGCCCAACCACAACACGGAGCCCATCACCATGGATGACGTCATCATCATCGGCGGCAGCTTTGCCGGTCTCGCCGGCGCCCTGCAGCTCGGCCGTGCCCGCCGCAAGGTCACTGTTCTCGATACCGGCCTGCCGCGCAACCGCTCCGCCGGCCACTCGCATGGTCTGCTCGGCCACGATCACAAGCCACCGCTGGACATCCTGGCCGAGGCGCGGCAGCAGCTGGCGCGCTATCCCACGATCAGGCTGGTCAATGCCCGGGCCGACAGCGTCTCCGGCGCCGTCGACGATTTCTCCGTCCTCACTGCCGATGGCGCAAGCCTTGGGGCGCGCCGCCTGATCCTGAGCTATGGCGTCGCCGACCAGATGCCTGATGTTCCGGGCTTTGCCGAAGGCTGGGGCACGTCCATCGTGCCCTGCCCCTATTGCGACGGCTTTGAAGTTGCCGGCCAGCATTGGGGCCTCGTCTGGTCCGGCCCGCAGTCGCACAACCAGGTCAGGCTGTTCCACGATTGGACCGACAGGTTGACGCTCTTCGCCGATGGTCACGACATTCCGCCCGATATCCGGGCCGATCTGGCGCGTCGCAACATACCTGTCGTCGAGGGCCGGATCACCGAGATCGCCCATCACGGGGGCCATAGCGCCACCGTCAAGCTCGATACCGGCCCCGATGTCGCGGTCGACATCCTGTTCGCGCATCCGCGCAACAAGCCGTCCGCAAGCCTGCATGAATCACTGGGCCTCGCCACGGTCGATACGCTCCTCGGCGTCGCCCTCAAGGTCGACGAGCGCCGCGAAACCAGCATGCCCGGCATCTACGCCGCCGGCGACCTCGCCAACTCCCTCATGCCCTCGGTCACCACGGCATCATGGCAAGGCGCGATGGCGGGTATCTTCGCCCAGCAGTCGATGCTGGTTTGAAAGCACAGATTGGAGGATGAGCATGGCCGTCGAACCGGACAGCGCGGGTGTGCGCTTCCCTCCGCCCTTCGTCTATCTGGGAGCGCTGCTGTTGGGGCTGGCGGCGGAGCGGTTCATCACTCTGCGCTCTTTCGGCATCGACTGGCGGTTGCTGGTCGCGACGGGCGCGCTGCTGTTCGTTGCCGGCGCGGCGATGATGCTTGCGGCGGCGGGGCTGTTCCGGCGGCTGGGCACCAACGTTCCGCCGTCGCAGCCAACGACCCTCATCGCAACGACCGGTCCCTATCGGTGGACCCGCAATCCCATGTATCTCGGCATGGCGCTTATCTATGCCGGCCTTGCGATCGGCTTCGACGGGCCGATCGCCTTCGCCTTGCTCCCGTTGGTGCTGATCGCGATCCAGACGCAGGTGATCGCCCGCGAGGAGCGCTATCTCGAAGCGAAGTTCGGCGACGACTACCGCCGCTACAAGGCCGAGGTTCGCCGCTGGCTCTGACTATTCCGCCGCTGCCGCCTGCGAGGCCTTCTGATAAACCAGCACCGGCTTCCTTGCCGCGACCCCTCCGGGAAGAAGTTCAGCAAGTGGAGGGCGCGACATTGCACCTTGAACCGTGCTGTCGCGCCCTCGGAGCGGGTGGGTCTTGAGGTGTCCAGTTTATGCTGCCGGGAGTGTCCAGTTTGCACTGACAGCGGTATCCGTTCACCTACAGACGGAGAGGCATGGCGCTTGGATGACGCTGGCGCGGCGGGTCGCGTTGTGGCGCGCGCTGTGGTATGAAAGTTAGCGACGGTACTTTCTTCGTTCGCTGTGAAACCCACCTGAGTTGCCCAAAGTGGGTCCGGAAAGGCGATCGACTTCGATAGATACCGAAACCACCAAAAATTTTCGTGCTATTTTTCCCTTTGAAATCAAGACTGTAACGTTTTGACGGCCCATGGGTCGGCTTCTTGCGCGGCAACGAATAAAAACCTAGTTATATCAATGGCCTAACTAGATTTAGAACAATCGAGTGGGAGTGACGGGAAAGATCTAATAAATTCGGCGAAGCGGTTGTTTTTGAGTAGATTAGCGTAGGATCTTCGGCCGTCCGGAAGATCATCTGCCGCACATGATCAATGACGATCCTGATCGTCTTGTCACAGTAACGCCCGCCATAGTGATTCCACTGCTCACTCGATCGACCCGGATGTTTACCACGAAGGTTTCGCGTCCGACGCTGTGATGTCGCCCGGCATATTCTTCTGTTTCGAGGGCCAGCCCTGGAGCAGGCGCTGAACAAATGCAAGAGCGCCAGATTCATCACCTTTCAGTGCTCAACCGGTAGAAGCAGACGACGGGCCTCACCTCGCTGAGTGGTATCGCTCTGAAGAGCGAAAGTTCGATCCTGGCGCCGCTTACCAAAATCGTCGCACGCGACGCTGAACGGCACCTGCGCGCCGCCTGGGGTTCAGGGACGCCTGCAAGAAATAGACGAGAGCGGCATGCGTTTAGAGGGAAGCAGGCATGCGCCCCTGAGCCCGACGGAATTGGCTTCCGCGGAATCCGTGACGGCGCTCTCGGCTGATCAATGAGCATCGGCGACGGCACGGCGACCCCTTGTAGCAGGCGGCGGTATGTGTGAGCCAATCATGAAGGCCTACCGCCAGGAAGCACGTGGCCTGGGCGCGCAAGTCGGACTTGAAATATCAAGGCGCGCGGCGCACGATGGGGCAGAAAATGCACCGAGAGGGAGACGGGGCGTAGGGCTGGAGCGTAGTAGCGCTTGGAGGAAGCCATGAACGTCAAAGCGATTCTCGAGGACAAGGGTCGAGCCGTCGAGACGATCGGCCCGAACGAGACGCTCACCGTGGCGATCAACAGGCTCGCTGAGCACAGGATCGGCGCACTGGTCGTTACCAATGGCGATCGCAAGGTGGTCGGCATCGTGTCCGAGCGCGACATCGTCTGCGCCATGAACAAGCATGGGGCTGCGGCCCTGGAGCAGAGTGTCCGTCACGCAATGACCGCCAAGGTCAACCTCTGCACCGAGAACCACACGATCAACCAAGTCATGGAGATCATGACCACAGGCCGCTTCCGCCACCTGCCCGTGGTGAAGAACGGCCAACTCGACGGCATTGTCTCGATCGGCGACGTGGTGAAGAAGCGCATCGAGGAGGTCGAGCGCGAGGCCGAAGAGATTATTCACTACATCTGGGCCGGGTAAGCTCGCCAAAGGCGACGTCCTTTTTTCTGGGTTTCTGAACCCGTGCCGGACCTCCTTGGGCAGCCTGAACAACGGATAAGCAGGCTGCGGATCGCACACCGTATCAGATGCTGAGACTTGGGCATAACGTAGCGCCAAACCATGTAATCTTGAGAAAAATCCGATACTAGGGCACAATCTGTAGACGTATCTGAAGTGCGCAGCTATCTCAAATCCGGCCGTCTTGCGCCGAGTGACAGATCGCGGCGGAGGGTCGGCGTCGATGGATCAGACGTTCTTTCTTCTGTTCGCTGCGGCGTCCGTGATCACGGCACTGACCGTGGTCCTGGCGCGGAATCCGGTTCACAGCGCATTGGCGCTGATGGCGTGTTTCCTGCAGATCTCGGCAATCTTCGTCTTGCTCGAGGCGCCGTTGCTCGCTGTCATCCAGATCTTCGTCTATGTCGGCGCAATCATGGTCCTGTTCCTGTTCGTGATCATGATGATCGACGTGCGCGAAGCGGTGTTGCAGCGGTTCTTGCCGGGCGGCAACCTGCCGGCTCTGGTGCTGCTTGCCCTGCTTGGGGTGGAGATGCTTGTGCTGGTGCTCTGGAGTGACCGCTTTTCGGTCACGGAGCTCGTCGTTGTGCGCGGCGGCGATCAGATCAGGCAGCTCAGCACGACACTTTTCGCCGACTATCTCCTGCCGTTTGAAGCCGCCTCTGTCATCCTGCTGGCCGCCCTGGTCGGCGCCATCGTGCTGGCGCGGAAGGAGCAGGGGTGATGGTTCCGCTCTGGTGGTACATTTTGCTCGGAGTGGTCCTGTTCGTGATCGGAGCAGCAGGCGTACTGCTTAGACGCAATATCCTGGTCGTGCTGATGTCGCTGGAGCTCCTGCTCAACTCGGTCAACATCAATTTCATCGCTTTCGGGCATTACTACGACGATTTCCGCGGGCAGATATTCACGATCTTTGTCATCGCAATCACCGCGGCGGAGGTTGCCGTCGCCCTCGGCATCTTGGTTGCCCTCGTAAGGAACAAGTCCACTCTCAAGGTCGACGATGTGACCATGATGAAAGGATAGCGGCTTGGACACGGTGATATCGATCCGGCCGCTGCTTGCCGTCGCCGTCGCAGGCCTGGCGGCCCTTGCAGTTCTCGTTCTGAACAACCGCGAGAAACTCCGCGATCTCGTCTCCCCGTTGGCCGCGATCGCCATGTTCGCAATTGTCGCCTCGATGGCACCCAGGGTGCTGGCCGGCGGGACGGTCGATTTGCGCCTGTTCGAGATTCTGCCGGGGATCGACTTCGCTTTCCGGGTCGATGCGCTCGGCATGGTGTTTGCCACCGTCTCGTCGCTCTTGTGGATCGTGGCGGCGATCTATTCCATCGGCTACATGCGGCACTTGAACGAGCACGCACAGACCCGGTTCTTCGCCTGCTTTGCCACCAGCCTCGCGGCGGCCGTCGGGGGCGCCTTCGCCGCCAATCTATTCACGCTGGTGATCTTCTACGAGGTGCTCAGCCTCGTCACCTATCCGCTCGTCTATCACCACGAGGACGAAGAGGGATGGACGGGTAGCCGCAAGTACCTCGTCTATTTGATGGGGGCGTCGAAAAGCGTGCTTCTCGCCGCGCTGGCGCTGACCTATCATCTGGCGGGGTCGCTCGACTTCGTGCCAGGCGGGCTGCTGGCGGGGGTCGACGCCGCGGCGCCGCTGCTGACGGTCGTCTATTTCTGCTATCTCTTCGGTTTCGCCAAGGCTGCGGTGATGCCGATGCACGCCTGGCTACCTGCCGCGATGGTGGCGCCGACACCGGTCAGCGCGCTTTTGCATGCGGTGGCCGTGGTGAAGATGGGCGTGTTCTGCGTGCTGCGGGTTGTGTTCCATGTCTTCGGCGCGGGGCTGGTGGACGGGCTGGGGCTCGGCATTGCAACGGCCTATCTGGTCTCGTTCACGATTCTGATGGCGTCCATCTACGCCCTGACGCGGGACGACCTGAAGGCGCGGCTCGCCTATTCGACGGTCAGCCAACTCTCCTACATCGTGCTGGGCGCGGTCCTGCTGTCGCCGGTCGCGATGGTCGGCGGGATCATCCACATTGCGGCGCATGCGTTCTCCAAGATCACGCTCTTTTTCTGCGCCGGGTCGATCTATTGCGCGTCCGGCAAGCGGAACATCAGCGACATGGCCGGCATCGGCCGCAGGCTGCCCTGGACGATGGGCGCGTTCTTCGTGGCCTCGCTCAGCATGATCGGGGTGCCGCCGACCGCGGGCTTCGTCAGCAAGTGGTATCTGGCGCTGGGCTCGGTAGAGGCGGGGGAGATTGCGTTCCTGGTCGTGCTCTTGGTGAGCTCGGTCCTGAACGCCGCCTACTTCCTGCCGGTCAGCTATGTCGCTTTTTTCGGGACGGAGACACAGGAAAGTCCGGCGACGGTCCGTGAAATTCCGATGGTGACGATCCCGCTGGTCGCGACCGCGATCCTGTCGGTGTCGATGGGTATTTTCCCCGGCTATTTTCTCACCCTGGCGGAAGAAGTGGTCAGATGATCAGGCGTGTCGTCGATTTCTTTGGTGAGGCGAGATACGCGGAGCAACGCCGCCGGCTGTTTTATCTGGCGCTCGTTCTGATCGTCATCGCCGATTTTCTGGTCCCCCACGAACACGCTGAATACCTGTGGGACCGCTTGCCGGGCTGGTCGGCCGTCTATGGCTTCTTGTCCTGCGTCCTGCTGATCTTCGTCTCCAAGTTCCTCGGCTATCAGGGCGGGTTGATGCGGCGCGAGGACTATTATGATTGACTTCGTCCATCCCGCCCTGCTGTTCATTCTTGGCGCCCTGCCGATCCCTTTCCTGAAAGGATCAATCCGCAAGGCCTATCTGATGTTGATTCCCGCGCTGGCGATCCTCGCCGTGCTCACCGTGCAGCCGGGCAGCTACGGCGCTGCGGAGTTCATCGGGCAGGAAATCCTGATTGCGAAGGTCGACAGACTGAGCATCGTCTTCGCCACCGTTTTCACCATCATGGCGCTGATCGGCATGGTCTATGCGCTGCACCTGACGGGCGCCGGAGAGCATGTGGCGGCGTTCGTCTATGCTGGCAGCGCGCTCGGCGTGGTGTTTGCTGGCGACTACCTGACCCTGTTCCTGTTCTGGGAAGCCATGGCGTTTGCCTCTGCCTATCTGGTTTTCGCCCAGGGAGGCGAGCAGGCGATCCGCGCCGCGTTCCGCTACCTCATGGTCCATATCACTGGCGGCGTCGCCCTGCTCGGCGGCGTCATTCTCCACGGGCTCGCCACCGGCTCCTTGCTCTTCGGCCCGATCGAGGGGGGGATGGGCGTCGCCGCCTACCTGATCCTTGCCGGGTTCATGCTCAACGCCGCGGTGCCGCCTCTCAACGCCTGGCTGACAGACGCCTACCCGGAGGCGACCGTCACCGGAGCGGTGTTCATGAGCGCCTTCACCACCAAGACCGCCGTCTATGTGCTGGCCCGGGCGTTTCCGGGCACCGAGCTTCTCGTTTGGCTCGGCACGGCAATGGCGCTTTACGGCGTTATCTACGCGGTGCTGGAGAACGACTGCCGTCGGCTCCTGGCCTATCACATCGTCAGCCAGGTGGGCTACATGGTGGCGGGCGTCGGCATCGGTACCGAGATGGCGGTGAACGGGGCCTCCAGCCATGCCTTCGCGCATATCCTCTACAAGGCGCTCCTGTTCATGGGCGCGGGGGCGGTGATCCATGTCACCGGGCTGCGCAAGCTCACCGAGCTCGGCGGGCTCTACAGGACCATGCCGCTGACCGTGGCGCTCTACATGGTCGGCGCCTTCGCGATCTCGGCATTTCCGTTCTTCTCGGGCTTCGTCACCAAGTCGATGGTGGTCGCCGCCGCCGGGCAGGACCACCGCGCGCTGGTGGTGTTAGCGCTCACCATGGCGTCGTCGGGAACCTTCCTGCACACCGGGCTGAAGCTGCCCTACTACATGTTCTTCGGCACCGACCGGGGGCTTCAGGCGCGCGAGCCGCCCCGCAACATGCTCGTTGCGATGGGCATGGCGGCGGTGCTCTGCATTGCGATCGGGGTTTTCCCCCAGCCGCTTTACGCGCTTCTGCCCTATCGGGTCGACTTCGAACCCTACACCGGCGTCCATGTCACCGAGAG
Source organism: Mesorhizobium sp. BHbdii (assembly GCF_053848045.1). Classification (NCBI taxonomy): domain Bacteria; kingdom Pseudomonadati; phylum Pseudomonadota; class Alphaproteobacteria; order Hyphomicrobiales; family Phyllobacteriaceae; genus Mesorhizobium; species Mesorhizobium sp. BHbdii. The sequence goes on from NZ_JBSPKX010000004.1 coordinate 453,633, forward strand.
CCTCGGTGTGCTGATGTTCACCGCATTGGGCTTCGTGCTGTTCCTCAGGGCGCTCGACCCCGACAACACGATCAGCATCGACACCGACTGGTTCTACCGCAAAGGCGCGCGGCATTTCATGTGGCTCGCCGAAAGACCGCTGGCGCGCTACGAGAAGGCGGTGAGCGACGTGTCCGAGACCGCGGTGCTGCCCTTCCTGCACGGAACCGCACGGGCCGGACTGCGGATCGATCTCAACGGTGTGGACGCCGTCGTGAACGGCGTCGCCCGCTCAATCCTGCGCGGTGGCGGTGCGCTGCGCAAGCTGCAGACCGGCGTCGTGACCCATTACGCGCTGGCGATGATCGTCGGTGTGATCGCAGCCATCGCCGTCTTCGCTGTGGTGTGGCGGTAGGGGTGCGATGGCGTTCCCGCTGCTTAGCCTCATCGTGTTCATGCCCGCCGCCGGGGCAGCGGTTCTGATGTTTCTCCGCAGCGACGATCAGGTGCGGTGGACGGCGCTAGGTGTCACCGTCCTCGACCTCGCTCTCTGCATCGCTATGCTGGCCGGCTTTGACACCACTACCCACGAGATGCAGTTCACCGAGACGCGCCCGTGGGTGCCCGCGCTCGGAATCACTTACGCGCTCGGCATCGACGGAATCAGCGCGCTCTTTCTATTCCTGACTGCGTTACTGGGCTGGATCTGCGTGCTCGCCTCGTGGGTCGCGATCGACCGCAAGGTGAAGGAGTTCATGGTCAGCCTGCTGGCCATGCAGGCGCTGATGCTGGGGGTGTTCTGCGCGCTCGACCTGTTCCTGTTCTACGTCTTCTGGGAGGCGATGCTGATCCCGATGTACGTGATCATCGGCGTCTGGGGTGGCGACGGCCGGGTCTATGCGGCGTTCAAATTCTTCCTCTACACGCTGGCGGGCAGCCTTCTGTTCCTGATCGGTGTCATCGTGCTCTATTTCCACGGCGGCGAGACTTTCGACATCCTCGCCCTGACGGCGCAGGATTTGCCGTTCCGGGTTCAGTCCTGGCTGTTCTTTGCCTTCCTGATCGCCTTCGCAGTCAAGGTGCCGATGGTCCCGGTCCATACCTGGCTGCCGGACGCCCATGTGCAGGCGCCGACGGCGGGCAGCATCATCCTCGCCGGAGTGCTCCTGAAGATGGGCGCCTACGGCTTCCTGCGATTCTCGCTACCGATGCTGCCGGAGGCGTCGCTGCATTATTCGACGCTAATGCTGGCCCTTTCGGCGCTTGCGATCGTCTATGGCGGGTTGCTTGCCTTGGCGCAGGATGACCTCAAGAAGCTGGTTGCCTATTCCAGCATCAGCCACATGGGCTTCGTGACGCTGGGAATTTTCACGTTGAACCTCCGTGGGCTCGAGGGCGGCATCCTGCAAATGTTCAATCATGGCGTAACGACGGGCGCGTTGTTCCTGTTCGTCGGTCTGATCTACGAGCGGACCCATACCCGCAGCATCGCGGATTATGGCGGGCTGATGAAGGCGGCGCCGGTCTATACCGCGTTTCTTGCGCTGTTCACCCTGTCGTCGATGGCGTTGCCGGGAACGAATTCGTTCGTGGGCGAGTTGCTGGTGCTGTCGGGCGCGTTTGCGGCCAATCTGGCTGTCGGCGCCGCCGCCGTTCTGGGTGCTCTGCTGGGCGCGGCCTACCTGCTTGGCATGTACAGGAAAGTCGCGCTCGGTCCGGCCAGCGTCGGCGCGCGGTTCAAGATACGCGACGTGAACGCCCGCGAGATGGTGGCGATCCTGCCACTGGCCGCCTTTGTGCTCTGGGTCGGGCTCTATCCGAAACCCTTTCTCGACATCATCGACGCATCGGCGAAGCATCTGCTGGCGCAGGTGCACGGCAGGGGGGACGGCCCATGACCGACGCCGCGCTCTACCAGTCGATCCTTGCGAGCCTGCCCGAGATCGTCGTGGTCGCTGGGGCCTGCATATTGCTGATCCTGGGACAGCTTGTGCGGAAGGGGCAGGGACATTTCCTTGTCTGGGCTTCCGTCGCGGTCGTGTTGATAGCCGGCTTGGCGACACTCATGCTGGCGGGCGAGGTGCGGCCGGCCTATTCGGGCATGTTTATCGCCGACCGCTTCGCGGTCTTCTTCAAGATGGTGTTCTACCTTTCGACCATCCTGACGTTCCTCCTGTCGCGAAAATATGCCGAGATCGAGGCGATCGCGTTGAGCGAATACTATGTCCTGCTGCTCTTTGCGCTTTCCGGCATGATGGTCATGGCCTCGGCAACCGATCTTCTGTCGATCTATGTCGGCCTCGAGCTGATGGCGCTCTCGACCTATGTGCTCACCGGCTTCCTCAGGAAGGAGCGGCGGTCGAACGAGGCGGCGCTGAAATACGTGGTTCTCGGCGGGGTCTCGACGGGAATCTTCCTCTACGGCGTCTCGCTGATCTACGGGATCACCGGCACGACGCAGCTGGACGGGATGGCTGCGGCGGTGACCGGCGACCCGCTCGATCCCGGATTGCTCCTGGCGGTGGTCTTCATCGTCGCGGGGCTGGTCTTCAAGGTCGGCGCGGTGCCGTTCCACATGTGGGTGCCGGACGTCTATGAAGGCGCGCCGACGACAATCACGGCCTTCATGTCGGTCGCCCCCAAGGCGGCGGGGTTCGCGGTGATCCTGCGCGTGTTCCTCAACCCGCTGGTCGCCGCTTCCGACGCCTGGACCATCGTCGCGGTGATCGCGGTGGTGACGATGGCGCTCGGCAGCTTCGTGGCGCTGGTGCAGGACAATTTCAAGCGCCTGCTCGCCTATTCCAGCATCGCCCATGCGGGCTTCGCGCTCTTCGGCGTGGTGGCGGGTGGCGCCGACGGGATTGCCGGCGTGATGCTCTACCTGCTGATCTACGCCTTCATGAATCTCGGTATCTTCGGCATCGTCATCGTGATGCGGAATGGCGATTTCTCCGGCGAGATCATCGAGGACTACGCCGGCTTCGCCAAGTCGCATCGCGGGTTGGCGCTTCTGATGCTGCTCTACCTGTTCTCGCTCGCCGGCATTCCGCCGACAGCCGGGTTCTTCGCCAAGTTCTACGTGCTGGTGGCGCTCGTCGAGCGGGGTTTCGTCACGCTGGCGGTGATCGCGGTGCTGCTGAGCGCCGTCGCCGCCTACTTCTACATCCGCATCGTCATGGTGATCTACATGCGCGAGCCGGAGCGCGCGTTCGAGCCTGCCCTGACGCCATCCGTCCGCGCCACGCTCGCCTTGACCGCCGCCGGCACCATCGGCATCGGACTGTTTCCGGCGTGGTTTCTGAGGCTTGCCCAGAGTTCCGTGTTCGGCGGTTGACTACGATTGGATTTGCAATGAACCGGCCAACCGAATACTCTTGGCGCTACGAAAGGATGCCCTAGTCGCTGCACGAGGGCCGCACCGCCGGCCAGAAGATTGGTCGGTCGCAGCTTGAGCAAGCCCTCGGTGGGTGACCGGGGCAGCGCGACATGACTGGAATGGAATTCCTGCCGGTTCTCTTCATGGTCGCCGGAATTGTCCTGGTGGCCGTGGCGACGCTGTTCGTCTCCTCGCTCCTGCGCCCGTCCAACCCCTATCCCGCGAAGAACATGCCCTATGAGTGCGGTATGGACCCGGCCGGCGAGGCCGCCGGGGGCCGCTTTAGGGTGCAGTTCTTCATCCTAGCAATCCTGCTGGTGGTGTTCGACGTCGAGGCGATGTTCCTGTTTCCCTGGGCCGTCGTGCTGAAGGAGATCGGGCTCGTCGGCTATGTCGAGATGTTTGTCTTCATGCTGCTGCTTATCGTGGGCTTCGCCTACGCCTGGCTAAAAGGAGCGCTGGAATGGGAGGAGTAGGCGAAACGATTCGCGACAGCGTGCTGTTCACCACCGCCGACAGCGTCATCAGCTGGAGCCGGCGGTCGGCGCTCTGGCCCGAGACCTTCGGGATTGCCTGCTGCGCCATCGAGATGATTTCGGCCGGCTGCGCCCGCTACGACCTCGACCGCTTCGGCGTGGTGTTTCGGCCTTCGCCGCGCCAGTCCGACGTGATGATCATCGCCGGCACGGTGACGCGGAAGTTCGCTCCGGTCGTGCGCCGGCTCTTCGACCAGATGCCGGAGCCACGCTGGGTCATCGCCATGGGCACCTGCGCGATCTCGGGCGGGGTCTACAACACTTACGCCGTGGTGCAGGGGGCGGAGACTTTCGTGCCGGTGGACGTGCATGTGCCCGGCTGCCCGCCGCGGCCCGAGGCACTGATGCATGGCATCCTTCTGCTCCAAGAGAAGATCAAGAGGTCCCGCGCGCTGGCCGGGACGCCTCTGGATCGGGTTGCAGCCTCATGAGCGTGGAGACGTCCCTCATCCGCACCCTGATCGCGGAACGTTTCGGGGGGAAAATCGAGGAGCTTGGCTTCTCGCATGGGGTTCACGCTTTCGCCTCACCGCCTGACATGATCGTCGAGCTTTGCCAATTCCTGAAGGGCCATCCGGCGCTGCGGTTCGATTTCCTGTCCGACATCTGCGGGGTCGACCATTATCCCGAAACGCTGCGCTACGAGGCGGTGTACCACCTCTATTCGCTGCCGAACAAATGGCGCGTTCGGATCAAATGCCGCCTCGGCGATCCGCCGCGGGTCCCGTCGGTGACGGGGGTCTGGCGGACCGCCAACTGGCACGAGCGCGAGGCCTGGGACATGTATGGCATCCAGTTCGAGGGCCATCCCGACCTGCGCCGGATCTACATGTGGGAAGGCTTCGAGGGCTTTCCGCAGCGCAAGGACTTTCCGCTCCGGGGCTACAAGGATACGCTGAACCCGTTTGGCGCGGAAGGCCCGCCGCCGACGCAGCCCGATCTCGCCACCAAGGACATTCCATAAGGGAGGCCGTTCGACGCCGGGAAGTGAGATGACCGAAGTCACGGAACTGAGCAGGCCGGCAGGTGAAGCGCTCGACACAAAGGAGGTGCTTCTCAACCTCGGCCCGCAGCATCCCAGCACGCATGGGGTGCTGCGGCTCGTCCTTGAGCTGGACGGCGAGTATGTCGCGCGCGTGGACCCACACATCGGCTACCTCCACCGCGGCACCGAAAAGCTGGCCGAGAGCTTCACTTACACCCAGATTTTTCCGCTGACCGACCGGCTCGACTACCTCTGCCCGCCCTCGAACAACCTCGCTTTCGCCCTGGCGGTGGAGAAGCTCCTGGGCATCGAAGCGCCGATCCGCGCGCAATATATCCGCGTGCTGATGGCCGAACTCGCGCGGATCTCCGGTCACCTCCTGATCACCGGTGCGTTGCCGATGGACCTGGGCGCCATGACCGCGTTGGTTTACGCCATGCGCGAGCGTGAAATGATCATGGACCTGTTGGAGATGATCAGCGGGGCGCGGATGCACACCTCCTTCTGCCGCGTCGGCGGTGTGCGCGAGGACCTGCCCGGCGGGTTCTTCCCCAAGATCAGGGAGTTCTGCGGCATCTTCCCGAACCGGATCCGCGACTATGAACGGCTGGTCGAGAACAACCGGGTGTTCCTGAAGCGCACGCAGGGCATCGGCGTGATCTCGGCCGAAGACGGTATCGACCTTGGCCTGAGCGGCCCGAACCTGCGGGCCTCGGGCGTCGACTGGGACATCCGCCGCGACGAGCCTTACGAGATTTACGACCGGCTGGCTTTCAACGTCATTACCCGCGATGAGGGTGATTGCTACGCGCGCTGGCGATGCCGCGTCGAGGAGATGCGCGAGAGCGTCCGGATCATCGAACAGTGCCTCGACCAGATGCCCGAGGGGCCATTCCAGATCGACATGCCGACAATCGCTTTCCCGGTGGACAAGGACAAAGTGCACTGCTCGATGGAGGCGCTGATCCAGCATTTCGACCTCTCGGCCTATGGCTTCAAGGTGCCGAAGGGCGAGGTCTATTCGGCGATCGAGGCGCCAAAGGGCGAACTCGGGTTCTACATCATCAGCGACGGGTCGCAAAAACCGTTCCGGATGAAAGTGCGGGCGCCGTCATTCGTCAACCTTCAGGGACTGTTCGGGGTCAGCAATGCCCGCTACCTGGCGGACATGATCGCCGTGCTGGGCAGCTTCGACCCTGTGATGGCCGAGGTAGACAAGTAGCAGGGGATTTGACGCGATGAACATGCGCGAAAAGATCGAGGCGGCGGCGGCGCGGTATCCCGACCGGCGCTCGGCGATCATGCCCGCGCTTCTGATCGCGCAGAAGGAACATGGCCACCTGCCCGGCCCGGTGTTGGAAGAGGTCTCCGACATCCTCGGTGTCGAGCGGGTCTGGGTCTACGAATTGGCGACCTTCTACACCCTCTTCCACACCGAGCCGGTGGGCCTGTTCCACCTGCAACTCTGCGACAACCTCTCCTGCATGCTGTGCCGATCCGAGGACCTGCTGAGGCATCTGGAGACTGTGCTGGGGATCGAAAAGGGCGGCACGACCCCGGACGGGCTGTTCACGCTTTCGACCGTCGAATGCCTCGGCGCTTGCGAGATGGCCCCGGTGATGCAGGTCGGCGACGACTATCACGGCGACCTCGACATTGCGCGGATCGACGCGCTCTTGGACAGGCTGCGCGCGGCGGCGGGGCAAACGACTGGCGCCGGACTCGCCGCCGCAGGACCGCCGGGTGAGTAGCCGCCATGTTCGAACCGGTCCTTCTCAGAAACATGGACGTGCCGGATGGCCATCTGCTTTCGAGCTATGAGGCCGGCGGCGGCTACCAGGCGCTGGCGAAGGCGCTGCGCGAGCACACGCCCGACGAGATCATCGACCTCGTCAAGCAATCGAACCTGCGCGGTCGCGGCGGCGCCGGATTCCCGACCGGGTTGAAATGGAGCTTCGTGCCGAAACGGGCCGACAAGCCGAAATACCTGTGCTGCAACGCCGATGAGGGCGAGCCCGGCACGTTCAAGGACCGGATCATCATGGAGCGTGATCCGCACCAACTGATCGAGGGCATGGTGATCAGCGCCTACGCGATCGGGGCGGAAACCGCCTATGTCTACATCCGCGGGGAATACGTGCTGGCGATCCACCGGCTGAAGCAGGCGATCGCCGAGGCCCATGCGAAGGGTTATCTGGGAACACGGATTCTGGGCTCGGATTTTAATTTCGTCGTGCACATCCATTGCGGCGCCGGCGCATATATCTGCGGCGAGGAGACGGCGATGCTCGACTCGCTCGAAGGCAAACGGGCGCAGCCCCGTCTGAAACCGCCATTTCCGGCGGTCGCGGGGCTCTACGCCAGCCCGACCGTGATCAACAATGTCGAGACGCTGGTCTGCGTGCCGCATATCGTGGCGCGGGGGCCGGACTGGTTTCGCAGCATCGGCCCTGACAAGAGCCCCGGTCCGAAGCTTTATTGCCTCAGCGGGCACGTGCGGAACCCGGGCCTTTACGAACTGCCGATGGGCATATCGCTGCGTGAACTGGTCGAGGACCGCGCCGGCGGGCCGCCGCCGGGGCGCAGGATCAAGGCGGTGATCCCCGGCGGGGTCTCGGCGCCGCTGATCCCGGAGCGCGGGCTGGATGTCGGGATGGACTTCGACTCGCTGGCTGCGGTCGGCTCGATGCTTGGCTCGGCTGGAGTGATCGTGATCGACGACTCGGCCTGCATGGTCAAGGTCGCCACCCGGATCATCGAGTTCTTCCACCACGAGTCCTGCGGGAAATGCACGCCTTGCCGCGAAGGGCTGAACTGGGTGGTGAAAGTGCTGCGCCGGGTCGAGGCAGGGCAGGGCGCGCCGGACGATCTGGAACAGCTGGAAGCGCTCTGCAAGGGCATTTTCGGCAACACGTTCTGCGCTCTGGGCGACGGCGCGGCTATGGGGCTGCGGGCGGCACTGGCGCATTTCGAGCATGAATTCGTCGCCCATATCGAGGAGGGCAGGTGCTCGTTTCACTAAGGAGCGCGCAGGGAGAAGGCCGCAAGAAGTCATGGTTAGCGTCACGATCGATGAACAAACGCTGGAAGTGGACGCAGGCTCTACGGTGCTGCAGGCTGCCGAGCGTTTGGGCATCGAAATCCCGACCTTCTGCTATCTGAAGCGGCTGCCGGCGCTGGCCTCCTGCCGCATGTGCCTAGTGGAGATCGAAGGGCAGCGGCGGCTGCAGCCTTCCTGCGCCACCGCGGTCACCGACGGCATGGTGGTGCGGACTAACACGCCGCTGATCGACGAAACGCGCTCTTCCATGCTCGACATGCTGCTTGCCAACCACCCCCTCGACTGCCCGATCTGTGACAAGGGCGGCGAGTGCGAGCTTCAGGACATGGTGATGGCATACGGGCCCCGGGAAAGCCGATTCCGCGATGCCAAACGTGTGTTCCACTCCGAGGACATCCGTCTCAGCCCCGTCATCATCATGAACGTCAACCGCTGCATCCAGTGCCAGCGCTGCGTCCGGATGTGCGAGGACGTGGTCGGAGCGGTCGCCTTGGGCACCATCGAAAAAGGCATGGATACCGCCGTCACCGGCTTCGAGGGCAGTCTCGCGAGTTGCGACCAGTGCGGCAATTGCGTCGAGGTCTGCCCGGTCGGCGCGCTGATGAGCTTCCCCTATCGCTACAAGGCACGGCCCTGGGATCTGGTCGAGACCGACACGGTCTGCCCGCATTGCGGCACCGGCTGCCAGCTCACCGTCGGCGCGCGCAAGGGCGAGTTCATGCGGGTCCGCTCGAAGTGGGAGCATGGCGTCAATCGCGAAACGCTCTGCGTGCGGGGGCGCTTCGGCCTCGACTTCGTCGGGAGCCGGGACCGGATCAAGCGGCCGATGATCCGTCGTGACGGTGCACTGGTTCCGGTTTCCTGGGACGAAGCCGGGGACTACCTGCGCCGGCGCCTGTCGGCCGTCGAGAGCAAGGCTGCGGGCGGGCTGGCCTCGCCGCGCCTGCCCAACGAGGTGCTTTATCAGTTCCAGAAGCTGATGCGGACGGTATTCCGGACCAACAACATCGACTGCTCGTCGCGCTGGTCCACGCCCTTCGAGACGCTCGGCCCGTTGGTGGCGGGCTTCTACAGCCGCGCGCCGCTGGAGGAGGTGATCGGCAACGACTGCGTGCTTGTCGTCGGTGGCAACGTGACCGACGAGAACCCGGTCACTGAATACCTGCTGCGAGACGCGGCGCGGCGGAGGCAGACCAGGTTGCTCATGCTCTCGGCGAGGCCATCCCGGCTGGACACCGATGCCCGAGCGGTCGTTCGTGTTGCTCCGGGCGCTGAGGCTGCGGCCCTTGCCGCAGTGGTGGCCGGTCTCGTGGCGGCGGCCGGCCAAGCCTTGCCGAGCGAGGTTCTTGCGGGCGGCGGCGCGGCAACCGGCTGGGCACCAGCGACTACCGGCAGCGACGGGCCGGACCGTCTAGCCGCTGCGCTGCTGGACGGCGGGAGCGTCGCTGTGCTTGTCAGCGCCGACCTCCTGAGGCTTTCCGAAGCGCGCGCAACGCTGCAGCAGCTCACCAACCTGCTGCGGGTTCTCCGCGTGCTCGGCAAGGGCCCGGCGATGCAGTTCCTCTTCGACCGAGCCAACCAGCTGGGCGCCTGGGACATGGGGGTTCTGCCGGCGGCCCTGCCGGGGCTGCGCCCGGTCGGCGATCACACGGCGCGCACAGCTCTCATACGGGCCTGGGGCGCCGAAATTCCGCCTGAGCCGGGCGCGGATCTCGACGCAATGCTGGCGCTTTGTGACAAGGGGTGGGTAGGCGCGCTTTATATCGTCGGAAGCGACCCCCTGATGACCTATCCCGACCGGGGATTCGTCAAGCGGGCGCTCGATGCCACCGATCTCCTGATCGTGCAGGACACCTTCCTCACCGATACCGTGGGTCTGGCCGATGTCGTCCTGCCTGCGGCGGGTTATGGAGAGGAATCCGGCACCTTCACCAACAACGAGGGCCGGATCCAGGCGGTCCGCAAGTTCCGCGAACCCGCCTTCGAGGCGCGGGGCAATCTGGCGATCTTGGACTTCGTCGCAGCGCTCCGCAACCAGGCAATGCAACCGTCGATGCAAGGCGAAATCTTCCGCGAGATTGCCCGGCTGGTTCCGGCCTACCAAGGGCTGACGCAGGACGGGCTTGGCGCTGACGGAGCATTCACCACGGCGGACCCGACGCCGCCGGCTGGCGAGTTCTTCGCCCCTCCGCCTAACCCGAATGCGGCCGACCGGCTCATGTTGGTCACCGGCAACTGCCTGTTCCACAATGGATATCTTTCCGAACGCTCGGAGATCCTAAATACGGTGGCGGATGACCCATATGTTGAGATGAGCGCGTGGGACGCCGCGCAGCTTGGCCTTTCGGATCGCGATCAGGTGATCGTACGATCCACCCAGGGCGAACTGAGGGCGCAGCTCAAGGTCAATAGGCATTTTCCCGGGAGGCTCGTGTTCGTGCCGGAAAACTATAGAGACCTGCGTCTCAACAGCCTTATGCGGCGGGGCGAATACCCTTGTCCGGTGGAGGTTCAAAAGGCGCACGCTGCCTTCGCCACCGGAGTCGAGGCGCGCCCTGAAAGTCGCGGCCGAGGCATTGCCGAGCTTCCGGGCAGTTCACCCTAATCGGCTCCCCCGGGTTTGTATCCTCAGTGATAAGGGGTCCCGGCAATGTAATCGCTCAACGCTTGCTCGGTACGGAGCAATTCGTCGAGCCGGTGCTTGACCACGTCGCCGATGCTCACCACGCCGACAGAAGCGTCGCCGTCCATGACCAACACATGGCGCGTGCGTCGGTCGGTCATGAGCGACATCACAAAGGGCAGCAAATCCTGTGTCGAACAGGTCACCACACTGCGGTTCATGATGTCGGCGACCCGCATTGTGGGCGCCTCGATTCCGTATTCAGCCACCGCATAGCAGCAGTCCCGCTCCGACAGCGTGCCCAGGCATTCCCCGGGCGAACTGCTGACGACCACGAATCCGATGTTGTTGTCCCGAAACAGCCGCAGGACTTCTACGACCGTCTGATCTGGTGTGACCGAGATGAGCTCGGGAGATTTGGTCTTCAAGATTTGGCAGACAAGCAATCTGAGCCTCCTGTGCTCCGGCTTGACGGCTACCGCGCGTTCACGTTCGGCGGATATTCCGCCACCAGTTGTATCCCTGCGGCTCACTCGTCTCGACCAGCACGTCCTGTTCGGTGTTCAGACGCGCCGCGACCACACCGCCGCCGGTCGTCGCCTTGCCCGGTTTGCCGAGCAGATCGTCACGTCCGACCACCAGGTCACGCGAGGAAAAACTTGAGAATTCGTACTCTTGGCCAAGCGCGATCGCGTCGGCCGGGCAGGCGTCCTCGCACAGCCCGCAGAACAGGCAGCGGGCCATGTCGATCTCGAATTTTGCTGGATGCCGGTTGCCCTTCTCGTCCTCGTAGGGAATGACTTCGATACAGTCGCAGGGACAAATGCGCGCGCAGAGCTCGCAGGCCACGCACTTGATCTCGCCCTCTTCGTCGCGGGTCAGGAAGTGATGCCCGCGGTAACGCGAATAGGGCAACCATTTTTCCTTGTCAGGATACTGCATGGTCACGGATCTGGAGAACATGTAGCCGAAGGTCAGCGCCAAAGCGCCCGCTAGATCGGCGAAGAATGCCCAGCCGATCCATGTTCCACGTACGTGCAGTGCGCGCGACATCGCCGCCTCGCTTGGAGTGGCCCTCAAAGGAAAGCAACTCCTGTTACTATTATGTTCGCCAGTGACAGTGGAAGCAAGACTTTCCACCCGATCGCCATCAGTTGGTCGTATCGATAGCGCGGGAAGGTGAAGCGGAACCACATAAACACATAGAGAAAGAACGCGACCTTGAGCGCGAACCAGAGGAGCGGCGGCAACGGGATCAGCACGCCGTTCCAGCCGCCGAAGAACAGGATGACCGACAGGACCGACACCAGCAGCATGACGGCGTATTCGCTGACCATGAAGAACGCAAAGCGGATGCCGCTGTATTCGGTATGGAACCCGGCCCCCAGATCGCCTTCCGCCTCCGCCAGGTCGAATGGAATGCGCTGCGCTTCGGCCAGCCCGGCGACGAAGAATACGAAAAACCCGACCGGTTGGTAGACGATGTTCCAGACATCGGCCTGCGCCCGCACGATCTCGAGCAGGCTCATGGATTGCGCCAGCATTACCACGCCGATGACCGCGAACCCCATGGGGATCTCGTAGCTGATCATCTGCGCGCAAGTCCTGAGGCTGCCCAGGACCGCGTATTTGCTGTTCGCGGCCCAGCCGCCGAAGATGACGCCATAGACCTCGATCCCGATCACCGCGAAGACGAACAGGAGCGCCACGTTCATGTTGGAGACGTAGAGCGTGATCTCGGCGCCGAGGACCGAGACGCTTTCGCCGAAGGGGATCGCGACGAACACCACGAAGGGCGGGGCGAGCGCCAGGATCGGCGCCAGTTTGAACAGGAAGCGGTCGGCTTCGGCCGGGATGTGGTCCTCTTTGGTCAAGAGCTTGATGCCGTCCGCCACCGGCTGCAGCAGCCCGTGCCACCCCACGCGCATCGGCCCCATGCGCTGCTGGATGTGCCCAGCGATCTTGCGTTCCACCCAGGTCAGCGGCAAAGGCAGCAGCAGCAGGATCGCAATCAGCAACGCGACCTTGAAGGCGATCAGGCCAAGGGCGACGACAAGTTCCATAATCCGCGGCTACTTGTTCATCGGGTTGAGACTTACGATACTGAGCACTGCGCTTGTCCGGCTTCGCGGAAACGACAGTCTGCCGGCGGCGACGCAACTTGTGCAATGGTATCACAGTCTTACCGTTGCTGGCCATGGTGTGTGTCGCTTGGCGCTCAAACAGGCCCGCACATCGAGCAATGGCACGCAACGACGGGACCAGATGGCCCCAGCGCCTAATACTGAACGCCTCCACAAACAGCCCCCTTCTTACCGTTCAACAACGGCATTCGGCACGAGACACATTCCTAAGGGCCAGAACGCAGGGCACTGAACCGCTTAATCGGAGCAGGTGACGCTCCCCCACTAAAGGGCAATCCGAACGAGTTGCCGCCCGCCCGGCCAAAAAAGAGACCGACAACGCAGACGAGAAATGGGGAAATCTCGGCAGCGCCATCGGTCCAACGGACCAAAGGCGAGGAGGGTTTGGTGCATTGTCAATGCTATCGGTCATTTCCTGACTGACGACCCGCTTCCTCAGCTGCGATGGGAACAAAAGCCGCGCTACAGCCCATCGACCCGTCAGAGCACAAAAACCCGGTTGGCAAGCAACACGATCCCGAGCTAACGATCTGACAGGCATCCCTACAGCAGAGGCCAACAGAAAGATGGTATCTCAGGACACTGCACGGCCGTGCGGCGATCGGCGGTGTTTCGGATACTGCGAGGTGCTCCGTCGCAGATTTGGATTTAAGCCTTTTTGTGACGGTATTGTTGACGGTATTCGAAGGAACGCCAATTAGAATTCTATCGCATAATCAATAAGCTATGAGGGCAGTAGACAATCGAGTGGGAGTAGGGGCAAACGGCGGTGATAGCGCAGATTCGGCGCCCAGTTGGGTCTCCGTTCGATGTTGGCTGCTCTTACGGCTCTCATCTTCCTTCCAGCGACTAGACTATCTCGAGCCCGGTCGGAGCCGGGTGTAAAGAGGCATTACCGTCGTGGGGGAGCTACGGCGTACTCTGGCGTGCAAATCGGCTGATTTGGTCTGCGCCAAAGCCGCTTGGCGAGTCCTGCTTGAGGTCTCGACATGACCAGCTCCGGACGTTTGTGTCGATTCGTCGGAGGGGCTGCAATAAAGTGGATAGCGGACTTGCAGGCAGGTAACCGCGAGGTCCCTGGTACCCGTGAAGGGTGCATAATGCAGCCAGGCTGCTTGCCGTCCCATTTGCGGTCGCCGCCTGAGGCGGAAGACGCCTTCTGACGCACCACCAACCTCCAACGGGGTTGATCCGGACCTGGTGCCGCGACATGTTTGGTGTGAGATCGGAGCGGCGTTTGCTTCAAAAAGCCGCCGCCCTTGTTCTCGACGTCGTGGGCCAGGAGAGGTTCATGAGTGCTCTAGCCCAGTGCCGAGCGTTGCTGGCCGCGTTTCTCGCGAGTGTCGCCGCCTTCGTTTCGACATCGGCGCCCGCGCAGGACCGCGCAGCCGAGCGTGCGGCCATGATCGAGACGATAAAGGGACACGCCCGCTCCGCGGCATACAGTATCGATCCGGCGGTGCTCAAGACAATGGGCACCGTGCCGCGCGACCGTTTCGTACCCGAGGCGCAGCGCGGCGCGGCCTATCATGACCGGCCCCTGCCGATCGGGCACGGTCAGACAATCTCGCAGCCCTTTATCGTCGCGCTTATGACCGACCTGATCAATGTCCGGCCTGGCGACACCGTCCTCGAGATCGGCACCGGCTCGGGCTATCAGGCAGCCGTCCTGTCGCCCCTCGCCGCCAAGGTTTACTCGATCGAAATTATCCCGGAACTGGGCAAGAGGGCAGCGGCACGACTTGCGGTGCCCCGCTTCGACAACGTTCAGGTGAAGGTGGACGACGGCTATTACGGCTGGCCTGAGCACGCGCCCTTCGACGGCATCGTCGTGACCGCGGCTGCCAGCCATATCCCGCCGCCGCTTGTCGAGCAGCTCGCTGAAGGAGGTCGGATGGTCATCCCCGTGGGAGGCCCCTTTGCAACCCAGTTTCTCATGCTCGTCGAGAAGCGACTAGGCGGAGGCATCACGACCCGGCAGCTGCTGCCGGTGAGCTTCGTTCCGCTGCGGGGAGGTCCCTCCCGGTGAGAGCGGGCCGCATGCTACCAGTCGGTCTCATTTCGGCAGCGGTTCTCGGTTACGAATTGCTGCTGATGCGATTGTTTTCGATCGTTCAATGGCACCATTTTGCCTACATGATCATCAGCATCGCGCTCTTGGGCTTCGGCGCGAGCGGTACGTTCATTGCGCTCGCCCAGCGCTGGCTAGTGGAGCGGTACCCGGCTGCTTTCGCGGCGTCGGCAGCGCTGTTCGGCATGACCGCGGTAGCCAGCTTCGCCATCGCCGAACGTCTGCCGTTCAACGCGCTCGAGATCATCTGGGATCCGCGACAGCTCGGTTGGCTCGCGGCCAGCTATGCGCTTCTGATCCTGCCGTTCTTCTTTGGCGCGACCTGCGTCGGCCTTGCTTTCTGCCGCCATCCCGGACAGATCGGACGCGTCTACGCCTTCGACTTGGCCGGCGCAGGGATCGGTGCGCTGGGTATCGTCGGGCTCCTGTTCCTGGTCTTCCCATCTACGGCGCTGCGTTTCGTTGCAGCACTGGCATTCGCGGCGGCTGCCCTTGCCGCGTTCGGCATGGTCCGCCATCGCTGGCTCGCAGCGGGCGGCCTTGGATTTGCGGCGGCGTTCGTTGCAGTATCGCTACCGCCGTCCTGGGTGGCCCCCGAGCCGCATATGTCGCAGTATAAGGGCCTCCGCATGGCCCTGGAGGTTCCGAACGCGCGGGTGATCGAGGAGCGGTCGAGCCCGCTCGGGTTGCTGACGGTTGTCGAGAGTCCGACCGTCCCCTTCCGTTACGCGCCTGGCCTCAGCCTAGCCAACACCCAAGAGCCGCCTGCGCAACTCGCCGTCTTCACCGATGGCGACAGTATTGCGGCGATTACCGCCTATGGAGGCGATCCGGCGAAGGTCGCCTATCTCGACCGGACAACGGCGGCGCTGCCGTACCGCATCCTCGAGCGGCCGCGGGTACTAATCCTCGGCGCCGGGGGCGGCGAGCAGGTGCTGCTGGCGCTGCGCGCCGGGGCCGATACGGTGGATGCGGTAGAGGTCAACCCGCAAATGATCGACTTGGCTCGGAATCGCTTCGCCGACTTCGCTGGCGGTATCTTCAGCCGACCGAACCTGCGCTTGCATTTGGCCGAGGCGCGCGCCTTCGCTGCGACTGCCGGCGAGCGCTACGACCTGATCCAGATGCCGCTCCTTGACTCCTTCAGCGCGGCCGCGGCCGGCGTGCAGAGCTTGCATGAAAACTACACCTATACCGTGGAGGCAATGCGGGATTACCTCGCGATTCTCAGACCAGATGGTGTCGTCGCTATCACACGATGGCTGCGAGTGCCGCCGCGTGACAGCCTTAAGCTGTTCGCCACCGCCATAGCAGCGCTCGAGGCGGAAGGCGTGGGCGAACCGGGCCGGCACCTGGCGCTGATCCGGAGCTGGAATACCGCTACTTTGCTCGTCGCCAAGTCGCCCTTCAAAGGCGAAGACATTGCGGCCATTCGCAGCTTCGCGGCCGAGAACTTCTTCGACATCTCTTGGGTGCCAGGCATCTCCGCGAGCGATGTGAACCACTTCAACCAGCTCGATCAGGAATATCTTTACGAGGGAGCCCTCGCCCTCCTCGGCCCTGAGCGCGCCGACTTCATCGAGCGCTACAAGTTCGCCATCGCACCGGCCACCGACAATCGGCCCCATTTCTTCGACTTCTTCCGCTGGCGCGCCCTGCCCGAACTCCTAGCCCTGCGCACCCAGGGCGGGGCAGCGATGCTCGACTGGAGCTACCTGATCCTCGTGACGACTCTGGTCCAGGCTGCCATCCTCAGCGCCGTCCTGATCCTCCTGCCGCTATGGATTCGCAGACACGCGCTCGGGAAAGCTTTGCACCGGCTGCGTTTCGGGCTCTACTTCCTTGCCTTGGGGCTAGCCTTCCTCTTCATCGAAATCGCCTTCATCCAGCGCTTTGTGCTGTTCCTCGGCCATCCGTTCTACGCTGTCGCTGTCGTGCTTGCGGGCTTCCTCGCATTCGCCGGTCTCGGTAGCGCCGTTGCCGCACGCTGGGCAGCGGCTGTCGGGCGCGGATCGGCGGTGCGCGGCATCGCCCTCGCTGTCGGGGTTATCGCGGTCCTGGCTGCCACCTACCTTCTCGCGCTACCCTCAGTATTCGAAAGGCTGCTGGCGTTCCCGGACGCCGCGAAGATCGCGATCGCGCTCCTTCTCATAGCGCCGCTCGCTCTTTTTATGGGCATGCCGTTTCCCCTCGGCCTCGGGCATGTCGGCGCGCGTTCGGAAACATTCATTCCCTGGGCGTGGGGAATCAACGGCTGTGCGTCCGTGCTGAGCGCGATTCTCGCCACGCTGCTTGCAATGCATATCGGGTTCTCCGGCGTCGTGATGATCGCCATGGTCCTTTATCTTGTCGCCCCAGCCTTGCTTGCAAATCGGTTCCGAACCACGATCCCTTTCCGGTCGTGAGGTTCTTCACGCCTAACCGGGGCGCCATCGACGATCTCCGCACTTGACCCCGAATTGGTTGCCGAGGTGCTCGCCCTCGTCCCGACGGCATAACGCTGGTCCCTCAATGCAATGCGTTTCGCCAGCCGCGCCGTCCTTCATGAGGGCCGCATCCACGAGATCGGCCCGCCCGGCAAGGTCTTCGCCAGCTCTAACACGCCCGAGCGCCGCCCACTTCCTCGGCGTCAATTAATCCGGTTCACTCAAGCAGGGCAGGGCTTGACTCAACCCAGTTGTTACTCGATTTCGACCTCAATATCGCAACAGGTGGCGGAAGCGGATCTTGACCGGGCTGGATGCGTGTCGTCTATTTGGCCCGCTCGATACGCTGAGCCTGGCGCTACCTTCCCGGCAGGCTCAAAACAAGGGTGGGGCCTATTCGGAGCTCGCCACGGGTGCGACCAGCGGCGTGATGCGGCGGATCGCGACGCGCCGGTTCTCGCGTTCGGGCTCCTGGGTTTCAACCTTCAGGTACTGCTCGCCATAGCCCTGCGTCTCCATGTTCTCGGGCGCTATGTCGAAGACGTTGGTCAGCGCGGTCGCCACCGCCTCGGCCCGCTGGTCCGACAGCGCCAGGTTCGCCACCTCCGCCCCGACCGCATCGGTGTGACCCTCGATCAGGAAGGTCTCGCCCGGGTTCTCCTTGAGCAGGCGCTGCATGGCCTCGGCGACGCCTTCGAGCTTGCCGATCTCGCTCTCCGGGATCTGGGCCGAGCCGAACTCGAAATTGATGATATCGAGATCGATGCGCCTGACCTTGTCGCGGATGCGCGCCGAACGCCGGACCTCGTCAAGCGAGTAGGTGCGCTCCACCTGCTCGACCGGCGGCTGGTCGAGGAATGTATAATAGTCTTCGGGGTCCTCAACCCATTCCGCGTCCAGTATGTAGTCGCGAACCGG
This sequence comes from Mesorhizobium sp. BHbdii, assembly GCF_053848045.1. Classification (NCBI taxonomy): domain Bacteria; kingdom Pseudomonadati; phylum Pseudomonadota; class Alphaproteobacteria; order Hyphomicrobiales; family Phyllobacteriaceae; genus Mesorhizobium; species Mesorhizobium sp. BHbdii. The sequence continues at coordinate 471,752 of NZ_JBSPKX010000004.1, forward strand.
AATGTCGAGGTCGAGGGGCGGCAGGTCGAGGCCGGGATCGCGCCATTCCAGCACCTCGTCGTAATAGTCGTCTTCGACATAGACGAGGACGATCTCGCGATCGTCGGGCAGGATCTTCACACGGCGGACGACATCTCCCCAGCGGTTGCGGATCGTGACGATCCGCGTCCCGTCGGGACGGACCACAACCTCGCGCTGCCGGCTGCGCGGCAGTTCCTCGTAGTAGACCTCGCGCGCGTCGTTGATGAAGCGCTCCTCGCGAGGCCGCTCGATGAAATAGGTGTTGTCGGTTCGGAAGATGAAGCGGTTGTTGACCTCGCGCACGAGTTCTGCGCCCTCCGGAACCTCGGGACGCTCCCTGCGCGGGCGTTCGATGCGGCGGCCTTCCTCGGAGATGACGGAGCCGATTTGCACTGGATCTCTCGAGGCTCGCGCCTGCGCCGCGGCGTCGCTTTCGGGCAGCCGCTCGGCTCTGGCCCGAGCGGGCTGATCCGGCTCGGCGCCGCCCGGCTTGCGCCTCACCGGCTTTTCCTTGGCGCTGTCGAAGAGCCTGGCGGCGTTTTCGGGACGACGCATCGCCGCTTCGCGCTCCTTGCGCCGCTTCACGCGCTCCTCGGTGATCGCCGGCTCGGGTTCGGCGTTGCGCTGTCTGGCGGCTTCGCGCTCCTTGCGCCGCTTCACGCGCTCCTCGCTGATCGCCGGCTCGGGTTCGGCGTTGCGCTGTCTGGCGGCCTCGCGCTCCTTGCGCCGCCTCTGACGTTCCTCGGTGATCGCCGGCTCGGGTTCGGCGGCAGGCCGTCTGGCGGCCTCGCGCTCCTTGCGCCGCTTCTGGCGTTCCTCGGTGATCGCGGGCTCGGGTTCGGCGGTACGCCGTTTGACGGCTTCGCGCTCCTTGCGCCGCTTCTGGCGTTCCTCGGTGATCGCCGGCTCGGGTTCGGCGGCACGCCGTTTGACGGCTTCGCGCTCCTTGCGCCGCTTCTGGCGTTCCTCGGTGATCGCCGGCTCGGGTTCGGCGGCACGCCGTTTGACGGTTTCGCGCTCCTTGCGCCGCTTCTGGCGTTCCTCGGTGATCGCGGGCTCAGGTTCGGCGGCACGCCGTTTGATGGCTTCGCGCTCCCGCGCCGCAGGCCGCTTGGCCCGCTCGCGCTGCGCCGGCCTTTCTGCCTGGGGAGTCCGCTGCTCGTCGCGTTTGGCCCCCTTTCTCTTGTTCCTGCGCAGCAGCTCTTCCTCTTCGGACGACTGGGCTTGGGCCAGAATGACGGGTGCCGCGAGCGGCTGGGCGTCGCGCGAAAGTGCGGGAAGCGGAGCAGGTGTCAATGTGAGGCCGACCGTGGCACCGACAAGAATCCGAAAATGGCGTTTCATCTGGACAATGATTCCGTAGAGCAGTCCCTTGCGCATCCCCAACCTTGAAACAGGTAAGATTGTTCCCAATCGGTCGGTTGCCGGGCCCTTCGAGGCGTTTTTCCGTCGAGAATAAGTCCAGGGCGCGGCGCTTTACCGGCCGCAGCCGGGAATGGCGAGAAGCGCGACACTTTTGATGAGTTTCACGGGACCGCTGCCGATGATCATCGATCGTCAAGAACGAAAAACAAAGTTGGACCTCTGCGTACGGCATCGCGAGCGACACTGGAAAATGCCAATCTCGCACCCACGTCCAAGCGACCTTTGTCTTTCAGGAAAGCTCGATGACGGTCAGATCTTTGATTATGATCGGCCGACCCCGTTCTACTATGTTCGCCCGCAGCGACGTCGAACCGCTAACCCCCTGTGTGGTCCTTGCAGCGAAGCAACACGAAGGCCGGCCAACGGGTCGGAGAGGCGACCGACAGGGTCGATGTTGGTCCGGAATTGGCGCTCGTTGCTCTTTCCGATTGACCTCCTAAAAATCGGCGAGGGAAGGTCGCAGAAGAGTGGATAGCTGCAGTCCGTTTAGGCCGGCTATGTATCGTCTGAAGTCAGCTGGAAGGCGGACCTTGGTCTCTTAGACCGAAACGCCAAGAGTTATCGAATGAGGGCCACAGCCGCGTTCAGGCGAGGTTGAGGATGTCATCGCGGTGCGGCAAGCGCGCGGCTCTCATGTACAACTTCAGGGCTCCGAATCCAGGTTAACGGCGTAGTTCGCCGAGGATTGCGGCGAGATAGTCAGTGCTCCACCCTGCCTTTTTGCGTCTGAGTTTGATGGAGCGCTTGTCGCTGACGGCTCTGACGAGGTTGAGAGCGAAATGGCGCACGATCGCCATGTTGAGAGCGCCGTAGCCTTTTCTGAGACGCGACTGGTCGTCGTTGAAGACGACGTCGAGGGTCCAGTGCAAAGCGTTCTCGACCAGCCAGTGGCCGCGCACGGCATGAGCGGCCCGTTCGGCCGTCAGTTCGGCGGAGGCGATAAAGTATCGCGTGTCGAAGCGGCTTTTGTCCTTCAGCCCGATGCGCGAGCTGACGCGCACGATGGTTGTGGCGTCTGGCAGGCGCAGTTCGCCGAGAAAGCGGCGCTGGCCTTCGAGCCAGCCAGTCTCGCGCGAGACGGTGACGGTGCGCTCCTCCGATGCGGCCATGGCCCTTGTCGAGATCGACGAAGCCCCATGGAATCAGATCAACCGCAATCCCTAAAGCCCGTTAACCCGAGTTCGCAGTCCTGTGTCCAACTTCCCCGAGATTGCTCCCAGCGGTTGTCGGTGCTAAATTTGGTAGAAGCAGCCGCACTGATGTGTCCGAGTGCGCCGCCCGCCGCCGCCGATGTGTTCTTGGAGTGGCCTAAAGAGTGGCAGGGTTTGGAGACCGGGACGATGAGCTTGACGCGCCGCGAGGTCTTGATCGCCGGGAGTGTAGGGTTTGCCGGGGTTTCCCTCTTCTCGCTGCAGAGCGCGCGCGCGAACGATGAAGCGCTGGATCTCGTCGAACAGCTCACCGGACGGACGGCCACCGTGTCGGATCGCCTGCACCTGATAATGCCAACGGACTTCCCGACCGGCTATACCGTGCCCATGAGCCTTTACATCGACAGCCCAATGACTGAGGCCGACCATGTGAGGCAAATGCGCGTGTTCGCGCCGCGGAACCCGCTTATCGAAGTCGCCAGTTTCCATTTCGTCCCCCAACGCAGTCTACCTCGCGTGTCGACACGCATCCGTCTAGCCAGACCGCAACATGTCATCGCTGTTGCCGAAATGAATGACGGCAATTTGCTGATGACCACGACGTGGGTCCGTGTCGCCACGGATGGCTGTGCCTGAGATCGGAGCGAGACAGTGACCACCCCGACACCACGCGTGATCGTGCCGAGCGCCGCGGCGAAGGGAGAGATTTTTCAGGTCAAGACCATCATCAGCCATGAGATGGAAACAGGGCTGCGCGATGATGATCAAGGCAATGTGATCCCGCGCAAGATCATCAACAAGTTTGTCTGCCGCTACAACGAAACCGTGGTGTTCAGTGTCGATCTCCACGAGGCGATTTCGGCCAACCCGTTCTTCGAATTTTCCTTGCGCGCGACGGAGAGCGGCCGGCTCGATTTCGTTTGGGAAGAAGATGGCGGTGCCGTCTTTGCGTTGTCGCACCAGCTCACGGTCGGTTGAGGTGGTTGCGCAATTCAGCTGCGCGAATTGATGTGAAGAGCTGGGCAGGAGCGTGACCCGAAAACTCCGAAGCAGACGGGTATTCAGCATGCGCCCCGTCGCGAGATCTGCGATTGCCACGGGCCTCGTGCTGCTCGTCAGCCAATCCGGCGCGGCGGCGGAGGCGGATCAAGGCGCTCAACTCGCCGCGACCTGTGCGTCCTGCCATCGCCTCGATGGCGGCGGCACAGTCATTCCCAGCATCATCGGGCTTGGTGAGGAGAGGCTCACCAACGCCCTGCTTGCCTACCGGGCGAGCGAGAGTCCAAATCACATCATGCACGCTATCGCGCTGTCGCTCAACGACGAGGAGATCGCGAGCGTCGCGCGCTATGTCGCAGCGCAGGGAAAGTAACGCGCCATGAAATCCTGGACGCGTCGCGAGTTCGGCCGCCTCACCGGAGCAGCGTTGCTAACGGCGCTCAACCAGCCGAAGGCCCGGGGTCAGGCCAAGGCGCGTGTCGTCGTGATCGGCGGCGGCATCGGCGGCGCAACGGTCGCCAAATATCTCGCCGCCACCGCCACGGCTATCGAAGTGACCCTGGTTGAACCGCGGCAGAGCTACGCGACCTGTTTCTTCAGCAATCTCTATCTCGCCGGGCTGCGCCCGTTCGAATCGCTCAGTCACGGTTATGAAGCGCTGGCAAAACAATATGGCATCACCGTCATTCATGAGTCCGCCGCGGCTATTCACCCCGCGGCGAAATCCGTTGCGCTGAACAACGGGTCGAAGCTCAGCTACGACCGTCTCGTTGTTGCGCCAGGCATCGCATTCAGGGATCGGGCGCTTAAGGGCTATGACGAAGCGGCGATGGAGATCATGCCGCACGCCTGGAATGCAGGGCAGCAAACCAGGCTGTTGCGCCAGCAACTGGAAAGTATGGAGGACGGCGGGCTGTTCGTGCTCGTTGCTCCGCCGAATCCGTTTCGCTGCCCGCCCGCCCCCTACGAGCGCGCTTCGCTCGTCGCATCCTATTTCCAGCGCCGCAAACCCAAGGCCAAAATTCTGATCGTCGATGCGAAAGACAGCTTCAACGCGCAGGACCTGTTCCAGGACGCTTGGAACCGCCACTATCCGGGAATGATCGAATGGCTACCGGCCCAGTTCACTGGCGGGGTCACGGCGATCGACGCGAAGACCCGGTCGGTGATCACCGAGGGAGCAACATTCAAGGCCGCGGTGGCCAATGTCATCCCGGCGCAAATGGCCGGGCGCTTGGCGCAGCAGGCAGGGCTCGCCAATCAGTCGGGCTGGTGTCCGGTTGATCCGGTCACCTTCGAATCGGCGCTGCAGCCCGGTGTCCATCTGGTCGGCGACGCGATCATCGGCTGGGATATGCCGAAATCCGCCTTCTGCGCCAACAGCCAGGCCAAAGCCTGCGCCTTTGCCATCGCGGCCGATCTCACCGGATCAGCGCGTTTCCCGGCGCATTTGTTCAACACCTGCTACACCTATCTCGCCCCGGACGATGCATTCAGCAACGCCATCAGCTTCAAGCCCGTCGACGGGAAGCTCAAGAGCGTCATTAGCTTCATCAGCAAGGTCGAGGAAAGCTCCGAGGTCCGCCGGCAGGCTGCGCGCGCGGCGGAAGGCTGGTATGACGCGTTCACGCACGACGTTTTTGGCTGAAACGAAACTCAACTCCGCTCGACGGCCGGGCCGGCCATTGCGGAAATGCCGGCACCATGCTGGGTACGCTCCGCCTTGGTACCGAATCGTTGCTCCGGGATCAGCGCTGGAACAGGATCGGGCAGCCGCTCCAGCCGCAGCGAATTCACCACCACGAGGATGCTCGAGCCGGCCATGACCGCCGCCGCAAGGATCGGCTGCAAAAGTCCGAATGCTGCGAAGGTCAGGGCGACGAGGTTGTAGCCGAACGCCCACATAAGGTTGGTCAAAATGGTCCTGCGGACCGCGCGGGCCACGTCGACGATCCAGGGCAGCATCCACAATCCGTCAGCAGGCAGCACGAGCGCCGCAGTCTCGCGGGCGAGATCGGTGGCGGAGCCGACGGCGATACCGACATCTGCGGCGGCCAGGACCGGCCCGTCATTCAGTCCATCGCCGACCATCGCCACCGAACCGTGGTCATGGCGGAGCCGATCCAGGGCCAGCCGTTTGGCCTCCGGCGAAAGGCCCGCTTGGATGTCCTTGATCCCGACCAGGGCCGCGATCCGCTCCGCCGCTTGCGCCAAGTCGCCGGTCAACAGGGTGGCGTCGAGCCCGCGCTCACGCAGGGCCGCGATCGCGGCCTGCGCCTCGGGAAGCGGTGAATCATCGAGTGACAGCACGGCGTGAACCTGCTCGCCCCAACCGAGATAGACCACCGAATGACCGCTCGCCTCCAGCGACCGCGCACGCTCGGCCAGCGACGGGGGAAGCGGCCAGCCCAGATCATTTATCAGTCTGCCGTTCCCTGCCGCCACGGGCCGGCCTTCGGCACTGCCGCGGACGCCACGGCCGGGAACCGTCCGGACATCGCGGGTGACGAGCGGCGTGATGCCCCGCTGAGCGGCGGCTGCCGCGATGGCCCGCGCCAGACCATGCTCGGAAAGGCGCTCCAGACCGGCGGCGCGCGCCAGTACTTCGTCGATGCCGACCCCCTCGCAGTTGACGCCGACGAGACGCGCTTTGCCCGCCGTCAGAGTGCCGGTCTTGTCGAAGGCGAGCAGCCGGACACGCGCGAGGGTCTCGAGCACGCCGGGGTCGCGGACGAGGCAGCCGTGCCGCGCCAGCCGGCCGATGCCGAGTGATGTCGCCATCGGAGCAGCGAGGCCGACGGCACAAGGACAAGCAACCACCAGTACCGAGAGGCCAATCAGCAACGCCCCATCGAACGGCAATGACTGCGCCCAGTAAACGATCGTCAGCCCGCCGAGGGCGAGGACGAGCGGCACGGACACGCCAACGATCCGATCGGCAAGGCGCTGGGTTGGACTGCGACGGCTCAGCGCTTCGCGCACCGACCGGCAAATCCGCGCCCAGCGGGTTGCAGTTCCTTCACCGCTGCTTTGGATCAGGAGCGGGCCGTCGATATTGATACTGCCGGCAATCACCTTGGAGCCGGCGCCCTTTGTCACTTGCCGGCTTTCTCCGGTAATCACGGCTTCATCGGTGTTCGATTCCCCCTCGACAACCACGCCGTCGACCGGAATGCGCTCGCCTGGCCGGACCCGCACCAGCATGCCGGCCGACACCTCCCGCACAGGACGGCGGATCTCTGCCGCGCCATCGACCACGGTCGCGCTCTCGCTTTCTGCGGCCAGAAGAGGTTCGAGGTCGCGCGCCGCCCTGGCGCGGCCAACAGCCTCGAGATAGCGGCCAACGGTGAATAGCATCAGTACCATCACGGCGGTGTCGAAATAGACATGCGTGCTGCCCTCGAACACGGCAAATGCCGAATAGAGGTAAGCGGCAGCGACGCCAAGCACGATGAGTGCCGACGACGTCACTCGTCCCTGAATGCCATTGAGCCACATTTCGCGCAGATAGGGCCCGCCGAGAATCACCACCGCCGGCGTCGCGAAGATCCAGAGCAAAAGGTGAATCCACGGCAGCACGCCCGCATCGACGCCGGTGAACGCGTCCGAATAGAGGAGGAGGCTGAACATCATGATATTCATGGAGAGAAAGCCTCCCACGCCGAGCTGGATCAGAAGCCAAGCGGCTTCCCACTCTTCGTGTCTGCCGCTCTTCACCTGAAAGGCGATGCAACAGCCGTAGCAGCAGAACGCGCAAGCCTCACCGTTGAGCCTGCGCTCCATCGGGCGCAGGCCGACGGGCAGCGAACAATGGCTACAGAGGATATCGCCATGCTCAGTCATGCGGGATGTCCGCCCAGCCAGGCAAGGCCGATATGCGCGTCGGAAGGCAGGAGACCACGGCCGAGCGTGATGAGACCGAGCAAAAGAATAAAGCCACCAGCCAGCCGCACGCCGCGCCGTCGCCAGGCTGGCCCGAGCATCCGGCCAACGCCGCCCATCATCAACATCGCGGGGAAGGTTCCCAGTCCGAACCATGCCATGACGAGAAACCCGGGAAGCGCTCCGGCGGTGCTCGCCGCCTGGGCGGCGAAGGCATAGACTAGGGGACATGGCAGGAAGCCGTTGAAAACGCCAAAGGCGAGCGGTGCGGCGCTGCTCCGAGCGGCCAACAGACCGCGCAGGGACAATGCAAATGTGCTGCCGCCAAATCCGATCGCAAGGCGATGAAAGACCTGCAGCAAGCCGAAGAACTGCAACGCCATGGCAATCATGAGCAGGCCAGCGACGGTCGCGAGAATTCGTTGGGCGATGTCTAGGGAGCCGTTCAAGAGCGGCGCCGCCGTTAGACCTTGCGTGGTGCAGATGACCTGACCGATCGCACCCGCGAGCCCGCCCAGAAAGCAATAGGTTGTCAATCGGCCGGTATTATAGAGCAGGTGGCGAAGGATCGTTGCGCCTCCGCCTCGCTGATCGCGACCCAGTGCGCAGGCAAAGCCGCCGCACATGCCGATGCAATGAAAGCTGCCTGCAAATCCAGCGGCGAAGATCACGAGGTAGTAGATCATTGGCGTTTTTCGCAGCACCGCGTCCGCGCCGCTATTGCCGCACAAGATAGACAAGATAGATGATAAAGCCGACGGTGCAGCCGCCATAGATGAGGAAGCCGAGCATCTGCGGCAAGCCAACGTCAGCGAGCTTGAAAACGGTGTCCTGTAGCATCCGCTGCTCCTATGTTAGCCGAAATAAAGACGAAGCACGTTTGTCGTCACCTCGAAGGCCAGGAAAATGAGGTTCAATGCGGCGACCCCAAGAAGAATTCTGGCTACCAACATCTCCATCACTCCTGCCTTACCAGCCTTGCGACAGTCTTCTTAGAACAGACGGCCGGGACCGAGCCCGCCCCAATAGACATACATGTAATACAGCCCCCAGGCGAACAGCAGGCAGTAGACGACGAGAAGCCATATGGGAATGAATCCCACACGCGCCTGTATCAGGCCGCCGGCATAGTCTTCCAGTTCAGGGTGCGAGCTTTGACGCACTTCCAGTTCCGGATGCGTCGGGCTCTCCGGATCGCTGCTCTGCAGATCGCTCATTTTCCATTTCCCTTTCAAAAAACCCGTTGGCGGCTTTGTCGGTGCCGCTCAACGCGCCGGATAGGACACCCCAGATGAACAAGAACAGGGCCGCCAGGCTCATCATCATGGCGCCCGCATAGGGTCCGGTAACTTCAAAACCGAGCATGGCTATCCTCCTGCGGGCCCCTGTTCCTCGCCAGGCGGCGCTGGCGGGCCGGACGCCGGCACCGACGGATCGGGCACATAGGCTCGCTCAGGCTTGTCAGCGACCAGTTCCAGATCGTTCAGCGCCGCGCGGGCCTCCTTCTTGATCGAGAGCGGCTGCAGCGAGAGCGGGTCTTTATAGGCGGAAAGCGCCACCACGAAATAGGAAAGCGCCCACCGGTCCTCGTCCGGAAAGGAATCCCGATAGGACGGCATCGGCGTGCCGCTGAGGCCCGTAGTTATCGTCCGGAAGATGTCTTCGACGGCCGGGCCAGACTTGAACTGGCCGCTGGTGAGGTCGGCCGGCACGGTGGCGAACCCGAGATCATCCTTGAGGCCGGCAGCCTTCTCGCCGTCGCCCTTGCCACCTTGGCCGTGGCACTCCCAGCACTTCGCCACCTGCCAAACCTCCTTGCCACGGTCCAGCATCATCTGCGACGGGGTCGGCGGGCGCCCGATATACAACGGTGGGCCAGGCGGTTCCTCGACGAAGAAAGCGTAAGGACTGGCGGGGTCGGAACGGTCAACCGCTAGTTCATACTTGATGTATTGGATCACCGCCAGCCGATCGTTCAGCGGCAGTTCGTACCAAGGGGGCATTGCCGTGCCGCGGATGCCGCGAGTAATGGTGCGCAGCATGTCGCCGTCCGTGGGCAGGGGCTCCTTTGTCAACCTGAACTTGAAGACTGCTGACGTGAAGTCCCTGGGCCGCTGGTTAAACATAAAGGTGGCGGCCGGCCCGTTGCCGTCGCCTTTGGCACCGTGGCAACCGATGCAGCGGCGCTCATAGACTTCCTTGCCATAGGCAATCCATTCCTCGGAGCGCGGCATCGTCGCATCCATGACCTCCAGGCTCTGCGGCTCGAAAAGATCGCGCCATTTACCCCGGTTCGTGCCGAGCTTCTGGACATAGGAAACGAGCGCCGCCACCGATTCCGTCTCCGCCGCGATGCTGACGGTTTCTCCTGTGTATTCGTCGTTCGGCGTCAGGATGATCGGCTTTCTTTCGCGCGCCTTCAGCGGCACGAACAGCAACCCATATGCATTCGGCGTCAGCTGGATCGCTTGCTGGCTGTCGAAGTCGAACAGGCCTTGGGTGACCTCTGTCCTTTCCAGGGTCCGATTGCCAGTGCCGTCGTCAACGATACGGACGGCTGCATCGGGTTCCTGGAAGAGGCCGCGATATGGCGCCATTATCGAGTCCGGCACCAGCATCCGTGGATTGTAGAAGTGCGCCAGGTGCCATTCGTCGCTGTATTTCAGGCCGACGCGCGTCAGGTCCGGCCCGATCCGGCGTGTGCCTAACAGGTGCGGCACGTCATAGGCGTATTCGCCCGCCTCGCTGACCGGTCCCCAGCGGCGGATCTCGCCGGTCACCGGCCGCACGAATTGCGAATGGCAGTACCAGCAGCCTTCGCGCAGGTAAATGTTGCGGCCGCGACGCTGCTGCTCGGTGTAGTCCGTCGCCTCTGAAACCGTCCATTTCAGCTGGCCGAAATCCGTGCGCACCACCGAAGTCACGCGCGTAGTTCGCGAGGACGGCTCCACGAAGGGCAGCACGCCCTGCGTGATCACCGCAAGGGTGATGCAGAAGACGCCGGCGAACAGCGCGAAGAAGCGAACGTTCACTGCGCGGGCCCTCCGGCCGGGGCCGGGATAGGCGCCTCCACCGGCCCGCGGACGCGTCGCGCCTCAGCCGCCGGGCTGGTCAGTGCGGTCAGCATCAGATTCACCACCAGCAGCGACATACCGATATCCATGCTGATGCCTGCCAGGGTCCGCGCCAGCCAGTAGGGCTTCACCCAGACGAGCGAGTCGAGCCATTCGACCCCATTCATCCATTGATAACCCTGCTGCAGCCCGCCCGCTGTGAGGACCAGGCCCATGGTCGTGATGCCGACGGTGATCAGCCAGAACGACCAGTTGCCGAGCTTGAAGGACCAGAGTTCGCGCCCGAACAGCCGCGGCCAAGTATAGACGAGACCCCCCATCGCCCAGACGACGAAGGTGCCGAACACGGTGAGATGCGAATGCGAGATGACGAAATCGGTGAAATGGGTCGGCTGCTGCAGCTGCCGCAGCGCCTCGGTGGAGCCCTGGAAGCATCCGACGAGATACATGAGCGAGCCCATGATCAGGAACTTCGCCGGCAGGTTCCTGCCGAACTCATGCCACTTGCCCATCATGGTGCCGAAGAAGTTCACCAGCACCGTCCACACCGGAATGATCAGCAGCATCGACGTGACCACGGCCAAGGTCTCGGCCCAGTCCGCGATCGGGCTGTAGAGGTAATGGTGGATGCCGACGAACGGGTAGAACAATGCCAGGGACCAGAAGCCGACCAGCGAGAGCTTATGGGCATAGAGCGGATTTCGCGCGCTGATCGGCAGGAAATAGTAGATGATCACGTAGCCCGCGGGCGTTAGCCACAGCCCGACGATGTAGTGGAGATAGAGGCCATGGAAGGCGGCGCTGTTGATGCCCGAGATCGTGTACGGCAGGATGAAGCTTCCAAGCACGAAGTTCATCGTCGTCCACACGAAAGTGGCGATCAAGTACCATAGCGCGACATAGATCGCCGGCTCGAGCCTTCGACTGATCGTGATCAGGAATTGCGCGGTAGCAACAGCCACTACGATGAAGAATGCGACCTTCGCATAGAGCGGAAGCTCTCCGGCTTCCAAACCGTCACTGTCGCCAAACAGCAAGCCGACCAAACCGGCAAGCGTTGCGACGTTCCAGACCCATGCGAGAAGAATCGACCACTCCGACCATATCACCCGCACCCCCGACAGACGCGGCACGAGATAATAGCAAAGGCCGATGAAAAGCGTCGAGAAGGCGCCGAAGATGACACCGTTGACGTGGACCGGGCGCAGCCGGCCGAAGGTGAGCTCTAGGTTTCCCGATCCAAGATAGTCGGGATAGTTGAAGGTGCTCGAGATCAGAACGCCGACGGATGGCGTCACCATCAGCCAGAACATGCCGAAATAAAGCCAGGTCCGCACGACCCGGTTGTCGACCAGCGCATCCAGGTCCACATTCGCGAAGTTGCCGCGCAGCTTCATCCCCGTCTCTGGCAACGCATAGACCTCCCCGCGCGGTTCCCAGGCCGCACGACTGCTTCAACCCCACCCATCGAGGTGTCATCCCGATGGACGCGCTCCCGTGAAGCCGATGCCCCGGCTATCGACGAGACTAGTACTTGCCTGGCACCAACACCGAGCCGGTGTTCGACCAGGTGATGTACGCCTCGAGCGCCTTCATCGCCTCCGATTCGGGATCGATCTTCTCGCCCTGGTTCGGTTTCTCGATGCACCAGTTGATCATGTCGCGCAGTGTCGCGAACTTGGCCATCGACTGCTGGAACTTCGGGAACGCCTGCGGGTGGGTATTGGAGGCCATCGGATGGCACATGGCGCAAGCCCACCCGGTGGTCGATAGCTTGACGCCCAACTGCTCCGCCATCGCCGCATCACCGTGGAACAGGAGGTCTCCCTTCCTGACCTCCTCCATGAACGCCTCTTGATAGAGTTTCAGCTGCTTTGGCGTCACCGGGTCCTTGTTGGCACTGGCCGGCCCGACGACGACGGCAGCTGCGAGGGCTGCTCCGGCGACGGTGGAACGCCTCAGAATGCAGAGGAATGTCGATGTGTTTATCATAGCCACCACCCTTTATGGATTTGCCCACGGGTATTGATTGTCGGCGATGCGTGGCCGTATGACCTCCTCAATGCTCTTGTCGTGGTCCTCCGGCGACTGGACGAACACCTCCTTGCGCCCCCACATGATGTACTCGACATCGACCTTGTCGTCGGCGTTGACGTTCACGGTTTCCCAACCGACCCCGTCGAACGGATCGCCCGGATCGACACGGATCATCGGCTTGGTCAGCTTTGGCACGCCTTCCGGCGCATACGGCCACGGCCAGGAAGTCGCCAGCATGCCGATCGAGCGCATGCTGCCGATCTCGTTGTAGAGCACCTGGTGCACGTGACCGTGGATGTTGGTGACCTTTGTATAAGGCTTCAGCACGTCATTCACTTCGCGCCAGTCGCGTACCCAGAAATTCCAGGGCGGGTAGTACTCGTACAGCGGATTGTGGCTGAAGATGACGATCGGCTTGGACTTATCCCAGTCGGCGAGTGTCTTCTGCATCCAGTCGAGTTGCTCGCGGCCGACACCGGCCCACGCGCCGGCAACCGTGCCGTCGAGGGTAGCCATGTGGCCCATGCGCTCCTCTGGCGTCATCTTCTTCGCTGTCCAGTAGTCCGGTCCCCGGCTGACCGTATCGAGCCCGATGAAGCGCACGCCTTTGTGATCGAAGGTCCAGTTGGGCTGGCCGAACAACTCGCCCCACTTCTTGCCCATATCCAGATACCAGTCATGCTCGCCGGGGATGTAGTACTTCTTGATCTTCAGATCCTTGAGGAGCTCAACGCCAAGCTCAAGTTCCTCGATCTTTCCGAGCTGGGCCAGGTCGCCGCCGAAGATCAGGAAGTCGGCCGGCGGATCCATGGCCTGGACCTCTTGCACCGCGCGTACCACCTTGTCGACGAAGCGCGTGTTGAGGGATCTCTCGTAGAGATGAGTGTCCGAAATCCAGGCAAACTTGAAGGGCGCTTCGGCGGCGTGAGCGACGTCGATAGTGTTGAGCAGCGGCCACCACGCGAAGGTCTGGCCGACGGAAGCAGCACCAAACAGCAGCGATCTGTGAATGAAGGTGCGGCGGGTGATTTGGAGCGAGTCGTCGGGCCGTACTCCAGGCGGCTGCAGCACCGCGTGCATTTCGCGCCTAATGCGGTCAAGCTCGTCAGACATCACGGTTCCTCCTCAGTGCAGACCGTTCTTAAAGCGTCGGTCTTCTCGCAGGAGCGCGACCCTGTTGAATCAGTGGGTCGCAAATTTTCTTTATTTTTTCAGTTCAACCGTCAGAGTGGTGGCCTTATTCTCCTCTACCTTTACGGGCTGCTCGATGGGCCCGGTGAAGGGGTGGATCGCCACGAGTTTGTAGTCGCCCGGCGGAACATCGGTTATGCTGAACTTGCCATCGGCGCCGGTGACCGCGTAATAGGGATTGTCCACCACATAGACCCAGCCTTCCATCCAGCCATGCGCGTCGCAGTCGACGCGGACAGTGCCGGCCCGCTTCAGTTCGACGGGTATCCGCTGGCCCTTATTGGGTAGCGCCAGGTTGAAGGCGGTTCGCTTACCATAATAGCCGTGGGTGTTGTGGAGCATTGGGTCGCTGTTGACCACCTCCAGCGAACCGGCGGGTATCATCTGAACCGCGGGCTCAAAGCGGCATTTGAGGTTGTTAAGCTCAGGCGGCTTTCCGGGCTCCGGCCAGGCCTTTCCCTGTGCCACGTCGACCAGCTGCACCGCCGCGTTCAGCACGGCCTGGTCGCTGCCGACTTCGATCAGCGGCTCCTCGCGGGGGTCGCCGCACACCTCGATATCCTTGGTGGGGATGATCTTTGTTGTCGGCACGTCGCCGCGGTAGACGATCGTACCCTCGATCGTTCCGCCTCCCGTGACCGGACCCACTTCGTAGGCTTGCGCAGGCGCGGACATTGTCGCAACGACAGCGATTGCCGCTAGCCCGCTCATCAATTCGCGAATGGTCATAAAGCCACCTCCTTCGTGGGGGATGAGGGGCAACTTTCAAATATAGAGCCAAACCACTACCATGTCTAGCCAATCAGCAACAAAATATGATAAAGTAGGATGGCTTAGGCGAGTTTGTTAATCACAAACACACGGGGTGGTTTTGGCGTGTCATTCTCGAAGTGCCGGAGGTACTTGATGAAACGACGGCATGGATTCCTCCGCCCCTGGGCCTACGGTCCGCAAACCCTCTTCTGCATCATATTCGCAGCGGCCCTGTCGATCTGCCAACCGCTCGTGCGGGCTGACACGGCGCCTGTGACGGTCGGTGGCCCATTCACGCTCACGGCGCCGGACGGAACGACGCTCACCGATGAGACTTATCGCGGCAAATGGCTGCTGGCGAGCCCCGGGATGATGGAGATCACGATTATGAAGTTGATCGATGCGTAGAAGTTGCCATCCGGAAGGAGAGCGGCGATGCAAAGGCATACAAAGGAAGCTTCGGAGCTTAAGGCATTGATCCTCGCGGATCTTCATAAGGAGCCGGGGTGCGGGCACGTTACCGATTTTGTGATTCAGCGGCTCGAAACCAAGGAGAACGGGGCAAACTGGACTGTCAAATATCTGGATCCTAATCAAGATAAGGTCTGCGAGACGATACTGATAAACATCGCGCGAATGTTGCAGCTCAACTTCGACCTTCCTGAAGGCGGGTCGTGAGGAACGATGCGAGCTAGGATCGGCGCGCATCGCGCTTCGACATAGTTCGGATGCAAGCAGGGGAATCGGGCGATGGCGGAATCCACAGCGTTGCACACCGGCAAACGTGGCGGCGTAAAGAACGTCATTGCGCTGCCGCAATTTGGACCTCCGATGACCGGAGATGCGGGCGAGCCAGGAATTACGAGTTATGACAGTTTCTTTGCAGATGCGATCGCGCGTCTGCAGGAGGAACGGCGCTACCGTGTGTTCGCGGACCTTGAGCGCATTGCCGGACGCTTTCCCAATGCCGTGTGGCATTCCCCGCATGGACCGAAGGACGTCGTGATCTGGTGCTCCAACGACTATCTCGGGATGGGACAACACCCAAAAGTGGTCGCTGCCATGGTGGAGACTGCTACCCGCCTGGGAACGGGGGCCGGCGGGACGCGCAATATCTCCGGTACCAGCCATCCGCTCCTAGAGCTCGAGAGCGAGCTTGCCGATCTTCACGGCAAGGAGGCGGCGCTGGTCTTTACGTCCGGCTATGTTTCGAATCAGACTGGCATCTCGACCATCGCCAAGCTGATCCCCGGTTGTCTGATCCTGTCCGATGCGCTCAACCACAATTCGATGATCGAGGGCATCCGCCAGTCCGGTACGGAGAAGAGCATCTTCCGCCACAACGACGTCGATCATCTCGAGGAATTGTTGAAGGCGGCGGGTCCGGACCGGCCAAAACTCATCGTCTTCGAAAGTCTCTATTCGATGGGCGGCGACGTCGCGCCAATCAATCGCATTTGCGAAATCGCCGATCGGTACGGCGCAATGACCTATCTCGACGAAGTCCATGCTGTGGGCATGTACGGCCCTCGCGGCGCGGGCATCGCCGCGCGCGACGGTGCCATGAACCGGATCGATGTGATCGAAGGCACGCTCGCCAAGGCCTTCGGCTGCCTTGGCGGCTATATCACGGGAAGTGCTGTGCTGATCGATGCGGTTCGTTCCTATGCTCCGGGTTTCATCTTCACCACTGCGTTGCCGCCCGCGATCTGCGCAGCGGCCACAGCGGCGATCCGGCATCTGAAAACCTCGCAGTGGGAGCGCAAGCGCCAGCAGGACCGCGTCCGGCGGGTCAAGGCGGCGCTGGGTGCCGCTGCGCTGCCGGTCATCCTGAGCGACACCCATATCGTTCCGGTGGCAGTCGGCGATCCGGCGCATTGCAAAGCGGCGAGCGACCTGCTGCTGAGCGATCACGACATCTATATCCAGCCGATCAATTATCCGACCGTGGCGAAGGGAACTGAGCGGCTGCGCATCACGCCGACACCTTGTCATGAGGACATCATGATTGATCGGCTCGCAGCAGCTTTGTTCGATGTCTGGAATCGGCTCGGGCTGCCACGGGACAATCTCGCCTGAGCGGCCGAATGAAGCTTTGCCGTTCCCCGAAGATTAGGTCTTAAGGATCAAGGAAATGGCTGCCAAGGAGATCATGTTTTCGTTCGAGGCTCGCGACAGAATGCTGCGCGGCATTGACACCCTGGCGAATGCGGTGAGCGTCACGCTTGGCCCGCGGGGGCGCAGCGTCGCGATCGGCAGGGAACACGGCGCGCCGCGGGTCACGAAGGACGGCGTGACCGTCGCCAGGGAAATCGAACTCGACAACAAGTTCGAGAACATGGGCGCCCAGATGGTGCGTGAGATAGCAACAAAAACCTCCTATCAGGCCGGCGACGGCACGACCACCGCCGTCGTGCTCGCGCATGCGATCGCCCGGGAGGGCGCCAAGGCGGTGGCCGCCGGCATGAATCCCATGGACCTGAAGCGCGGCATCGATCTCGCGGTCGAAGCCGTCGTCGCGGAACTCAAAAAAAATGCCACGAAGGTCACCTCGAACGTCGAGATTGCGCAAGTCGGCACCATCTCGGCCAACGGCGACAGGGAGATCGGCCGCTGCCTCGCCGACGCCATGAAGAGGGTCGGCAATGACGGCGTGATCACTGTCGAGGACGGGACGTCGCTCGAAACCGAACTCGAATTCGTCGAGGGCATGCAGTTCGACCGCGGCTATATCTCGCCCCATTTCATCACCAATCGCGCAAAGATGCGGGTCGAGATGCAGGATGCCTATGTCCTCATCAGCGAGAAGAAACAGTCCAGTCTGAACGAAATACTGCCGCTGCTGGAGAAGGTGGTGCAGGCCGGCAAGCCGCTGCTCATCATCGCCGATGATGTCGAGAGTGAGGTGATGGCGGCGCTGGTGGTCAACAAGTTGCGCGGCGCTCTCAAGGTTGCAGCCGTGAAGGCGCCGGCCTACGGAAACCGCCGCAAGGCGATGCTGCAGGATCTCGCACTGATGACCGGCGCAACGGTGATCTCGGAGGATTTGGGCATCAAGCTCGAGCATGCCTCCCTCGATATGCTCGGGCGCACCAAGAAGGTGATGGTCGACAAGGCAAACACCACGATTGTCGGCGGCGCCGGCAAACGGGAAAGGATCGAGGCCCGCATCGCCGAGATCAAGCTCGAGCTTGCGGAAACCACCTCCGATTTCGACCGCGAGAAGCTCCAGGAGCGGCTGGCCAGGCTCGCCGGTGGCGTCGCCGTTATCCGGGTCGGCGGTGCAACCGAGGTCGAGGTCAGGGAGAAGAAGGATCGCATCGATGACGCGATGAACGCGACAAGAGCCGCGGTTGCAGAGGGCATTCTCCCCGGCGGTGGGGTCGCCTTGCTGCGCGCCGGCAGGGCGCTCAAGAAGCTCAAGGGCAGCAACGAGGACCAGCAGGTCGGCATCGCGATCGTCAGGAAGGCGATCACCTGGCCGGCTCGGCAAATCGCGATCAATGCCGGCCTGGAAGGCTCGGTCGTCATCGCCGGGATCCTCGAAAACGACGACAACGCCTATGGCTACGATGCCCAATCGGGCGTGTACGGGGATCTGGTGTCAAAGGGCATCATCGACCCGGCCAAAGTGGTGCGAACGGCGCTCCAGGGCGCAGCCTCGGTGGCAGGCCTCCTCATCATGACGGAGGCCATGGTGGCCGAAGTGCCTGGCCCGCCGCCGCCGGAGCTTCCCGGTCACGAGCATCATCATCACGATATGGATTTGGATTTTTGACCGCTTCGCGGTCGTAATCCGGGCTCGCGGCAATCAACAATGATCTCGTCCGCTAGCGAGGTGAGACAAATGGTCGAGGATCACGGTATCCAAGGTCGGCTCATGGCGCGAAGTTGCCGACCGAGATGGGTCGAAGTGGCACAATTTGCCATCTGGAGCCGGAGCGAAGTCAACAGAAATGCGGCCATTGAGAGGAATATCTCTAGGTCGCAACCACCGTGACAACTTATATCATTTCTCGGTCATGCGGCCTTATATCCGAGGTTTTGTAACAATTTGCCCGTCTCCCAACAATCGGGGCCAATTGCAGATCTGTCTCGTTGGCCAAACTCAGTTAATGCCCGAAACTATCGCGCTTAAACATGGCGCGATAGCTTCTGGCTGCCTCTACTAAATATCCGGCTGCTGCGCTTTCACCGGCTGGACTTTCCGCTGAGGGAGGTCAGGGCCATGAGCAAGCTTCGCGCGTCCGGCCAGATATGTCTGTCGGCGCTGCTCGGCAATTCACCTCGTTTCTCCATCTCATAGATCGTGCTGTCAGCGAATGGGACGTTCAACCTGAGTTCATGCCGCCTTATGGTCCGTGGCAGGCCCGTCAGAACCGTTGCGGGACCGGAGCAGCCCACCGGATCGCTGTCCTCATCCTCGTGATTGGGCATCAATCGAGTGGGAGTAAGGGGCAATCGGTCGGCGCTATTCGGCGAGCAAGGCCAGATCATTGCAGTCGGCTGTTGTGTCGCAGCACGAGGCCGACTGCGCCGAGCAATGCGTCGTTCTCCGTGTGCTTGCCAACAATTATCCGCGTGCGCAGGGCGGGCGCGACATCGCGGGACTTGATGAGCGTGTGGCGTTCATATGACGCGATCAGCGGTGCCAGGAGAATATTGCCCGCCAAAGCCATGCGGCCCCCGATAATGATGAGTGGCGGATTGATCACCGAGCCGATCAAGCCAAGACCACGGCCGGCGAACTCGGCGGTGTCCTCGATCATCCGCAGCGCCCCGACGTCGCCCTGTTCAGCCATCATGATCACCTCGTCCATCGTGACCGGCCGCCGCACGATGCGCGAAATCTGCTCGAGCGGCCGGGCAAAGCTCGCATAAAGCTCGAGGCATCCGCGATTGCCGCACCGGCATAGATCGCCGCTGGGATCAACGCTGATGTGCCCGAATTCACCGGCGCCGCCGGCGATGCCAGTCACCAGCCGGCCATGCTGGACAATGGCCCCGCCGACGCCCAGATCGATCTTGAACAGCACGAAATCATCTTGGCCGACAGCCGCGCCCCACATCAGCTCCGCAATGGCCGAGCAGTTGCTCTCGTTATCGGCGAAAATCGGCTGTTCGAGAACCGGCCCGAACACATCGCGGATGTTGACCCCGGCCCAGGTCGGAACAATACTCGCACGCTGCACCACTCCTTCGCGGCTGACAGGGCCCGAGACGGAAACCCCAACCCCCAGGAGCCCCGCCATCGGCAGACCGTTCTCTTCGTAGCATTGGGCAATTGCTGACTTGGCGAGCTGGGCCGCCTGTTGGGGTTGGTAGTCCAGGCCCATGGGGATAGTTTGTTCGGTAATGACAGAATGCGACACGTCGGCGACGACGCACCGCATCTCATCGAGGCCTAGGTGGATCCCGATGCAGGTGCCCGCAGCGGGATTGAGTGTCAATGTCGTCGCAGGCCTGCCGATACCCCTGATCCCGTCATGGTGGGTCGAGGATTCGATCACCATTCCGGACTTTCTCAAGCCATTGAGCGCGGTTGAAACCGTCGATCGCGCCAAACCGGTGATGCGGGTAATCTGCGACGCAGAAAGCACGCCGCGCTCACGTAGACATAGAACGATCAGGCTCTCCGGTGATGCGGAGGGTCTGTCGATCAGCCAATTTCTAAGCGAAGGTTTGTTCATGATGAGCACAAAGGACGTTGACTGATAGCTCAAATATGTCATCTTGGAAAGAACGGAGATTACTGCATCTCCGTCTGCGACGAGCTCAAATTGCGTCCACAGGCGGTCGATACGAACCGTAACATCACATGGGAGTGAAACGATGGATTACCTGAGGACGGCCCTTGCGGCCGCTACGGCGTACACCTTTGTTGCGGGAGCCGCGTTCGCAGAGCCCAAGACCAACCTGTTGCATCAATGGGCGACCGGATCGGACGCCCAGGCTATCGCCAAGCTCGGCGAGATGTTTACCGCCAAGGGTGGCACCTGGCAGCAGACCTCCATCGCGGGCCACACGGCCAACACGCTGGCGAAATTGCGCGCCGACGTGATCGCCGGCAATGCACCCCCCGCGGTGCAGCTCAAGGGACCCGAAATCGCCGAATGGAACGAGACCGGCATGACAGCCAATCTCGACGAACTGGCGACAGCGGAAAATTGGGAGAAGGTCGTCGCTCCCGAATTGCTGCCGGTGATGAAGCCGACCGGCAGCTGGGTAGCGGCGCCGATGAACATCCATCGCATCAACTGGCTGTGGGCATCGCCGAAGGTCATGCAGGAGGCAGGCGTCGCCGAAGTGCCGAAGACATGGACAGACTTCAACGCCGCCTGCGACAAGATCGTGGCGTCAGGCAAAATCTGCATCTCGCACTCGACCGCCGACTGGACCGATTCGACGGTCTTCGAGGTCGTGGTCTACGGAATGGATCTCGATCTCTTCAAGAAGGCCTTCGTCGAGGGTGACGTCGAGGCAATGCGCAGCGACGGCATGGTCAAGGCCTTCGAGCAGTTCCGCACGATGACGACGAAATATATGGACCCCGGCATGAACGGGCGCGACTGGGATACCATGTCGCATCTGGTCGGCCGCGGCGAGGCCGCTTTTCACATCATGGGCGACTGGACGCTCGGCCTGCTCACGGCCGGCGGCTTCAAGGAGGGCACCGACTATGTCTGCGCCCAGGCGCCGACTGATTGGGGCAAGCCGGGGTTCATCCTGAATTCCGACTCGGTCGTGTTCTTCCAGCAGAAGGATCCGGACTATGTCGAGGGGCAGAAACTGCTCGCCAGCACCATCCTGTCGCCCGAGTTCCAGACGATTTTCAATCAGACCAAGGGCTCGATCCCGGCCCGTCTCGACGTCGATCTTTCGAACGGCTTCAACCCCTGCCAGCAGCTCTCCCAGAAGGACCTGCAGGCGTCGATCGATGGCGGCACGCTTGTCCGTTCGATGGCGCATAACATGACGATCCCGCAGAAGGTGCGCGGTGCGATCATGGATACCGTCACTGAATTCGTCGCGACGCCGGATATGACCGCGCAGGACGCAGCTAGTGCCATGGCTGATGCGGCCGAAGCGCAAATGTGAAGAAGCTGCCGATGATGGCCGGGCGCCGGCGCGCCCGGCCTGACTTCGCCGGAGCAGCCCATGTCCACACATGACCTGACTGTAACGATTGCGTCTCCCATAACCCCGTGGCGAGAGCGCCTGGGCACGATGGTGCCCATTCTGGTGCTGGCGCCGTCGCTTGCGGCGAGTTTCATCTACGTCTTCGTCTTCACGATTTGGACGCTGTATCTCTCGCTCTCCAACTCGTCGCTGATGCCGACCTATTTGTTCGTCGGTCTGGACAATTATGCTTCGCTCTGGGCGAACCGACGCTGGAACATCGCCTATACCAACCTCTTCCTGTTCAGCGGCTTCTATATTGTCGGCTCGATGGCCATCGGACTGCTTCTGGCGATCCTGATCGACCAGCGCGTTCGCGGCGAGGCGGTTTGGCGTACCATCTTCCTCTACCCGCTGGCGGTGTCCTTCATCGTCACCGGTACGGTGTGGAGCTGGCTCTACAATCCCGTCGACGGCATCCAAGCCTTCGTGCGGGGGCTCGGCTGGACCGACTTCAGCTTCGCCCTGACGGCCAACCGCAACACCGCGATCTATGCGGTGATCATAACCGGTATCTGGCAGTCGTCCGGCTTCGCAATGGCGCTTTTCCTGGCTGGCCTGCGGTCCGTCGATCCGGATCTCGTCAAAGCAGCCCAGATCGACGGTGCGTCGGTTTCCCGAACCTATCGGAAGGTCATCCTGCCGACGATCGCCCCGATTTTTTTGGCGGTGGCGGTCATTCAAATCCAGTTCGCCATCAAGACGTTCGACCTGGTGGCGGCGTTGACGCGGGGCGGGCCAGGTGTGTCCACTACATTCCCGGCGATCTACGTCTACGACCTGATGTTCCAGCGCGGGCAGATCGGCGAGGGTGCCGCTGCGGCGATGATGATGCTCGCCGCCCTTGCGGTTGTGCTGGTGCCCTATTCCTTGTGGATCGTTTGGCGCAGGCGGGCGGAGGGCCGCAATGGCTGAAATTGCCCCCAACCCCCGGCATGATCCCGAAGCGGCGGCGGCTACGCGGCGATATTTCTGGAACCGCTTTCTTACCTATGCGGTGCTGACGCTTTTCGCTGTGATCTACCTGGCACCGCTGCTGGTCGTGGTCTTCAACTCGTTGCGGGAGCAGTCGGAAATTGCCCGCAACGGCCTCATCTCGCTGCCGCGCAGCTTCCGCCTCGACGCGTGGGCGGAGGCTTGGGGTACCTACTGCGTCAGCGGCACCTGCGAAGGCATGAAGCGCAATTTCTTCAACTCGCTCTGGATGACGATTCCCGCGACGGTCATCTCCACGCTTCTCGGCGCCATGAATGGCTATGTGCTGTCGAAATGGCGCTTCAAGGGCTCGGAAATTCTGTTCAATCTGATGCTGCTCGGCGTCTTCATGCCCGGCCAGATCTCGCTGATGCCGTGGGCGTTCCTGCTCGGCAAACTCGGCCTAACCAATTCGACAAACGGGCTGGTCTTGATTCACGTCGTCCAGGGCATTTCGTTCACGACCCTGTTCTGCCGCAATTTCTACGTCAGCATACCGGACGACCTCATCAAGGCGGCACGCATCGACGGCGCCGGCTTCTGGCGGATTTTCCGCAAGATCATCCTGCCCCTGTCGCCGCCGATTTTGATCGTCACCGTCATCTGGCAATTCACGGGCATCTGGAACGAGTATCTGTTCGGGGTCGTCTTCACCTCCGGCCAGCAGCAGCCGATTACGGCGGCATTGGTCGCGCTCACTGCCGGCGGCACGACCGCCCGTGCTTACGATGTGATGAGCGCAGCCGTGCTGATCGGCGCGCTGCCGCCGTTGCTGATCTACCTGTTCGGTGGAAAATACTTCGTGCGCGGCCTGACGCAGGGCGCCATCAAATGAGGCATCGCCCATGTCCGCGCTGATGATCCGCGACCTTCACAAGAGCTATGGCGGCCTCGAGATTCTGGCCGGCATCAATCTCGAGGCGCGGACCGGGGAATTCATCGCCCTTGTCGGTCCCTCCGGCTGCGGCAAGTCAACCTTGCTCGCCATGATCGCCGGCCTGGAAACTGTCACGTCGGGTGAGATCTGGATTGGCGACCGGCTGGTGAACTCCGTGCAGCCCAAGGACCGCGACATAGCGATGGTGTTCCAGTCATACGCCCTCTATCCCACCATGACGGTGCGCCAGAACATCACCTTCGGCATGGAAAGCCGAGGCGTGCCCAAAGCGGAGCAGGCAGAAGCGGTAAAGCGGGTTGCCGCACTCCTGCAGATCGAGCAGTTGCTCAACCGCAAGCCCGGGCAATTGTCCGGTGGCCAGCGGCAGCGCGTTGCGATGGGGCGCGCCCTGGTACGCGACCCGAAGCTGTTTTTGTTTGATGAGCCCTTGTCCAACCTCGACGCCAAGCTGCGCGTGGACATGCGCACCGAAATCAAGAAGCTTCACCACCGCGTCGGCAAGACGACTGTGTACGTCACCCACGATCAGGTCGAGGCGATGACGCTCGCGTCCCGCATTGCGGTGATGAACCAGGGCTCGGTGCAGCAGTTCGACACGCCGAAGCGGATCTATGACCGGCCGACCAACATGTTCGTAGCCGGTTTCATGGGATCGCCGGCGATGAATTTCATCCCCGCCCGGCTTACCGGCACAACCAGCATCGCGGTGCGCGCTGCTGACGGCAGCGACGCCACTCTTGCCCTTGCCGCTCCGCTGCCTGTCGGTGCGCCAAAGGACGTGGTGCTGGGTGTTCGGCCCGAACACATCTACCGCTTCACGACCGACTTGAAGTCGCGCAAACCGGCTGTGCAGTCGATGCAGGCGCCCGTCGAACTGGTCGAACCGACCGGGGCCGAGACACTTGCCGTCCTCAGGCTAGGCGGCCTGGAGATCACTGGCCGTTTCGAGCCGGATGACGCTCCCATCATGGGCGAGACGATAACGCTCGGCATCGACATGTCGCGCGCCTGTCTGTTCGATCCAACAACCAAGGCGCTTCTGTGATCTGATGTCCAAACAATTCGCGACTTATCCGAGCTTGACCGATCGCGTCGTGCTGATCTCCGGCGGTGCCTCCGGGATCGGGGCCGATATGGTCCGTGCTTTCGTGGCGAATGGCGCCCGCGTGAGCTTTCTCGATGTGCAGGATGAACCCGCGGAGGCATTGGTGCGCGAGCTCGGTGGTACCGCCAAGCAGGCCCCGTTGTACCTCCACTGCGACGTGACCGACGTCGCTGCGCTGCAGGCGTCGGTCGAAGGCGTACGCGCGCAGCTTGGTCCGGTCGCCGTCCTGGTGAACAACGCTGCTGATGATCAGCGCCATGCGGTTGACGCGGTGACAGCCGAATATTGGGATCGCAGCTTCGACGTCAATCTCCGGCATCACTTCTTCGCCGCGCAGGCGGTGCATCCGCATATGAAGGAACTCGGCTTCGGCTCGATCATAAACTTCTCTTCCATCGCCTGGCGTTTCGGGGCGGACCAGATGGTGGCTTATGCCACCGCCAAAGGCGCTGTGGTGGCGCTGACGCGCGCGCTGGCGCGATCGTTCGGATCCGACAACATCCGCGTCAATGCAGTCGAACCCGGCGCTGTCATCACCGAGCGGCAGCGCGAGTTGTGGTTCAAGACGCAGGACGCGATCGACCAGACGGTGCAGCGGCAATTGATTCGCCGCGTCCTGCTGGGCGAAGAGATTGCACGGACCGTGCTCTTCCTTGCCGCCGATGACAGTCGCATGATCACGAAGCAGTCCATCGCCGTGGATGCGGGTCTGCGCTGATGCGATCGCTTCCACATCTTTCAAAGGGACTACCAAATTGATGCTTCGTCTCGGCCTCAATCCTTACGGACTGACCTACCATCTCGGCTTGCAGGGCCGCGGTACGCTGCGGCACAATCCGGATGGGGCGGGGCTGGAAGGCTTCATAGCGCTCGCGCAGGAACTCGGCGCGCGCACGCTCGAGATCTACGAACCGTGGTTGACCGATTTGCCGGACGCCGAGGTCGTCGATCTGCGCAGGCGTCTGACCGCGCTAGACATCGTCCCGGTGGTAAGTGGCGGACTTCTCGTGGCAGGTCCGTTGGACAACGCGTTTCGGGCTGCGCGCCTGCTCGAGGCGACAACGATCCGTATCGCACTGACCCCAGTCCTGTGCGGCGACCGCAACGTCTGGGGCGCGAAATGGAGCGAGTTCAACGCGACGATCCGCGCTGCCTTGACGGAATGGGGACCGCGTGCGGCGGCTGAGGGCCGCGTGCTCGGCATCGAGAACCATCAGGATTTCGGCAGCGACGAACTGGTCGCGTTCTGCGAATTCGGCGGGCCCGGTGTCGGCATCACCTACGATACAGGCAACGCGTTCCCTGTCGGCGAGGCACCGCTTTCCTTCACCCGGCGGATCGCGCCGCATGTCCGCCACCTTCACCTCAAGGACTATCGCGTGCAGTTCACGGATGAGGGCTACCGTCTGGTCCGCTGCGCGATCGGCGATGGCGCCGTGCCATTCGCCGAACTGGCAGCCATCCTCGCCGAGCACCATGATACGCTGACGGCCGTGCTCGAGCCAGGCGCGCTGGAGGCCCGTCACGTTCGCTGTCTCACCGACGACTGGTGGAACGGATATGCGCCGAAAACCGCGCGCGAGTTCGCGGCCTGCCTGAGTGCTGCGCGCGTGAACCGCCTTGCGGACGACGCCGACTACCGGACGCCATGGGAGCGCGACGATGACGGCGCGCTCGTTTCGTATGAGCTCGACATGATCCGGCGCAGCGCCGCCAACATGAAGAAGTTCGATTTCATTGCAATGGAGAAATCAGCATGACTGCCCGAGAACTCAGCGGCCTGACTGCCTTCGTGACTGGCTCGGGACGCGGCCTCGGCCGTGTGATGGCCGAACGCTTGGCCGAACTTGGCGCAAACGTCGCGATTCACGATCTCGATTGGACCCGGCCATCCCAATATGGCGAATTCGCAGACCTCGGCGAATCCGCCAGGGGTTTGGAAAAGCATGGGACACGAGTGACCGCGGTCACGGGCAACATCGGCGACAAGCAAGCCGTCGCCGAAATGAAGAGGAAGATCGAGGCGGACCTCGGCGATGTGCATGTTCTGGTCAACTGCGCCGGCGGCGACATCGGCGCCAAGGGGGTAAAGCCCAGTCCCAACAACGCGCTCGACATCGACTATGATGACATCAAGGTTCTGACCGAGAACAATCTTATCGGTACGATGCTGGTCTGCCAGGCGTTCATTCCGCCTATGGTCAAGCGCGGCTCAGGCTCGGTGATCAACATTGCCTCGGCGGCAGCGCATATCGGATGCTCGCCGGAGGTGGTCTACTCCACGCTTAAGGCTGCCGTCGTCCATTATACGCGCTGCCTGGCCAAGGAATTGATCGACGATGGCGTGCGCATCAATGCGGTGAGCCCCGGCGCCACCAAGACGGCACGCTTCCAGGCGAGCCGCGTCGTCGATCCGGAGCGTATGGACTCGAGCAAGAAATCGCTGAACCGATATGCCGAGCCCGAAGAGATCGCCGAAGCGGTCGCCTTCCTCGCCGGTCCGCGCGCGCGCTTCATCAATGGGCAGGTCATTCGCGTCGATGGCGGTTTCACCATCTTCCCAGGTTAAAGCGCGGCCGTTCACACCGCGAACTGTCGGGCTGAGCGCACCCCAATGAGCAGGGCCACGACGGCCCAATGCCGACCTTACTTCGCCGCTGGGTTGCGACGTGCTCGCGGAGCCCAGGGATCGACGGTGAATTTCGGCAACACGACAATTCTCTTGGCGACACGCTGACGTTACAGCCCGCCTGTATGCACCCACGCAATGGCTCAGATTTGTCTGGGTTCGGTCTACTCGGCGCCCTGAGAAGGCGAAGATTTCCGGATCGAGGCGCTTGGGCCACCGTGCGCCTGGGCAGAGCGAACCGGTGCGGTCTTTAAGCTCAAGGCGCAACATTAGAGGTTGGGGGAACAGATGAGGCAAGAGAACGACATTCAGAAGTTGGTGCGCACGCTGCGTGCTCGAGCACCTGACGACGCGGCTGAATTGCTAGCCCGAGAGTCTCCCGAGTTCATCCGCGACGCACTAAAGTTGTTACCGGATAGGCACGCCCGGAAGGTGGCGGAGTATTTGCCATCGCAAAGGAGGCCCATCAAATCTCATACCGACGGAAAGGATCTCGCGATCCCCGAGGCCATCGTCGAGCTGATGGACCCGATCCCCGCCAGCGTTGCTGTCGGGACGACGGTAGCCGCCGCGGTCGAGGCCGTCAGGCGCGCGCAGGTGCCGACCGAGTTGACTTACCTCTACATCACTGACGAGGGCGATAAATTGGTTGGCCTGGTGGTCTTGCGCGATCTGATGCTGAGCGAGGCCGACGCGACGGTGGATCAGATCATGCTGGCAAGTCCGTTCGCCCTTCACG
Organism: Mesorhizobium sp. BHbdii; assembly: GCF_053848045.1. Classification (NCBI taxonomy): domain Bacteria; kingdom Pseudomonadati; phylum Pseudomonadota; class Alphaproteobacteria; order Hyphomicrobiales; family Phyllobacteriaceae; genus Mesorhizobium; species Mesorhizobium sp. BHbdii. The sequence goes on from NZ_JBSPKX010000004.1 coordinate 499,810, forward strand.
TGGATATGCCTTTGAGCGAAGCCTGCAAGGCGGCGGTACGCCGTCACTACCCTGTCTATCCCGTGGTGGACGCGGAGAAACGGCTGCTCGGGCAGGTTCGTGGCTGGCGGCTGTTCGAGCAGCAAATCATCGAGATTTCTGCCCAGCCTGGCCAGATGGTGGGTGTCCAGAAGGAGGAGCGTTCTTTCACGCCGCTGTTTTCAGCCTTCTTAAAACGTCATCCGTGGCTGCAGCTCAACTTGCTGACGGCCTTCATAGCCGCTTTCGTGGTCGGCTCGTTCACAGGCACGATCGAGAAGATCGTCGCCTTGGCGGCGTTCCTTCCGGTGTTGGCCGGACAGAGCGGAAACACCGGCTGCCAGGCGCTGGCTATTACGCTGCGTGGCCTCGCCTTAGGGGATGTGGACAAACGACCGAAGCTGCACCTGGTGCTGAGGGAGGGAGCGCTCGGGATCGCCAACGGCCTGCTCGTCGGTCTCGTGGCGGCCGCGGCCATGTGGTTCTACGCCTCGCAGCAACCGGAGTCGGCATCCCAGGCGCCCATGCTGGCACTTGTGATCCTGCTCGCCATGTCCGGATCGTGCCTCATGTCCGGGATCTCCGGCGTGCTGATCCCGTTGGGCCTGCGGCGGGTTGGCGCCGATCCGGCCGTGGCTTCCGCGATCTTCCTTACCACGGTGACCGATATTGTAGGCATGGGCCTGATGCTGGGGCTGGCCACTACGCTCGTGCTGTAGTGGGTCGCGGCCGCGGACGCGTGCCGACATTAAGGATGGCGTGGGCGGGATCACCGCCGCGAGGTTGTAGGGGCTTTGAATGGTGGTTGAGCAGGTTGGGACACAGACGGATTTTGCGCACCGCTTGAGCGCCGGGCTGGGCGTTCTGGCCCAGGAACTGACCGCAGGTGTGACGACGGCTGGCGTAGCGCTGCCAATGTGCATCTCCTCCGGCGTCCTTGCCCTTTCGCCGCTCGGCGAGGATCGGGTGGCGGAAGGCGCGCTTGCCGGCGTCATCGCGGCCATTGTCGGCGGCATCGTCGCTTCCGTGTTTCAACGGTCGTCCTTCGTGACGACCATGCCCAGCAACTCACTGATCCAGGCCAGCCTGCTGGGATCGCTGCTCGTCGCTCTCGACGGCAACACGACCCAGGCGCTGCTTGCCTTCGTCGGATGCGTGATGCTGGCCGGCTTCTGGATGATCTTCATCGGGGCGACCGGACTCGCCCGAATCGTCAAGCTTGCCCCCCACCCGGTTGTCGCCGGGTTCATCTCGGGCGTTGGCATCCTGATCATCAAGAGTCAGACCCCGGTGCTTCTCGCGGTCTCGTCCTGGAGCGGGGTCGCAGCGGCAGATTTCAGCCTCGCCACTCTGACAAGACTTCCCTTCGGTCTTGCGCTGATCGCGACCATGGTGGTGATCACGCGACATGCACCCAGGATTCCGGCGCTGCTTGCCGGCCTGCTGATCGGCTATCTGATCTACCATGCTGCCCGTCTGTGGGCGCCCGGCATTGAGCTCGGCCCCGTTGTCGGCACGATCGATCTGGGCGGTTGGGCGCCGATAGGCCTACACGACGCTGCCATCGCACTCCGGCTGGGGTTCGGAGATATCTGGTGGACCCTGATCGCCGGCTCGTTGACCCTGGCGATCGTGGGAACGCTTGACACGGTCTTCACCCTGCGCACAGCGCGCAATCTGGCTGACATTCAGATCGGTCCGGACCGCGCCCTTGTCGGGCTGGGCATCGCCAACCTTGTCTCCCCTATTATGGGCGGGCTGTTCGTCTCCACGTCAGCCTCGCTGACTGCCGCCAACCATCGTGCCGGTGGGCGCACGCGCGCCTCGACATTTGCGAGCCGGGCGGTGCTGCTTGCGGCCATCCTTGCGTTCCCGGGTCTGATCTTCTCGATGCCGCTGGTTGTGCTGGCCGCCATTCTGGTTTTCGTCGGCATCAATACCATAGACCGTTGGGCGCTGCGGACCGCGCGCCAGGCACTCTTCGGCAAGGATGCGACGGGCCGCATCCAGGCACAGCGCAATATCGGCGTCGTCGCTACGGTGGCGCTCGCCACAGTGCTTGGCCAACCCGTTGTCGGCGCCGTGGTCGGCGTGGCGCTGGCCTGCATCGTCTTCATGATCGAAATGAACCGGCCCGTGGTGCGGCGAAAGGAGATAGTCGGCAAGACGCGCTCCAGGCGCATCCGTTCCACAGCTCAGAACGAGTTGCTGGCGGCCCACGAGCGGGAGCTTGCAGTCTTCGAGCTGCAGGGGGTGCTATTCTTTGGCAATGCCGATGAGCTCGCGGAGGAGATCGACCGGCTGCCCATCGCCGTGCGGGTGATCATTCTCGATTTCCGCGCCGTCAGCGACATCGACGCCTCCGGCGCATTGACATTGGAGCAGATCGCCGCTCGGTGCGCCAGGCGTGGTCAGCGGTTGTTCTTCAGTGACCTCAAGGATGCCCAGGTTCTGGAGGAGTGCACGTCGCAACCTAATGGACCGAATATCTACCCCGACCTCGAAACAGCGCTGGAGCGCTTCGAGGAGGAAATCGTGCAGCGGACCGACAGTGCAGCCCGCTCGGTGATAGAGGTGCCACTCGAACGCACCGATTTCGGCATGACCACGCAGCCGGAAGATTTGAAGGTGCTGATGAGCTATCTCGACCACGTCGAATTCCCCAAAGGCGCCGTGCTGTGCCGCGCTGGCGATCCGGCGGACCGACTGTGGATGCTGACGCGCGGCTGTATCAGCGTCTGGGTAACTACGCCTGGTGGGCGGCGCCGGCTGGCGAGCATCGGGGCTGGATGCACAGTGGGGGAAATGGGCTTCCTGACCGAGCGACCACGCTCGACGGACGTGATCGCGGACGAGGACGTTGTTGCCCATAAGCTGACCTCGTCGGCGTTCAACAAGATAACAAAGGCTAGGCCGCACATTGCGCAGGCCGTCCTGAGAAGCATCGCCCGCCAGCTCTCCGACCGCTTGCGCAACGCGACGGAAGACCTTCGGATGAGCTACATGTGACACTTGATGCGTCAGGCGGCGACCAGATATGCGCAGAATCGCGCAAACAATATTGATCTTGTCGGCTGCGCGATCCACGGCTGATTATGATTTGGCTTAGTTGCCGTTTGTAGAGAATACTTCTCGAAGTCCAGCAACGCTGAGAAGATGCTTGGCCAACCAGGGTAGGCGAAATGCGAATGAACCCGATAGTTTGTTGCGCAGCTGCAACAGCTGCTGAAGACTCGGAAGGTTTTGTGACAGTTCTGTCGCTTTTTTTCGTGCAGGCGTGCTAGATCGCTGCACTAGTCGGGTTGGGTGGGGTTCTCGGCATGCATTCCTCGTTTTCAATGATCTTCGGCTTCGCCGCGGCGCTGCTTTGCACCGGCATATCGCCGGCCGGCGCACAAGGTCTCTATCCGGCCTATGACGATGCTTTTTCAGCCCGCATCGCCAGTCCGGCCGACAACGGAACGCTCGCCCAGTTCGTCACGGTTGCCGTCAACGCCGGGCAGTACGATCAGGCGATCTCCTCAATCGAGCAGTATCTGATCAAATATCCCCGCGATGCCCGCGCCCGGCTTGCGGCCAGCCGGTTGTACTATCATGTCGGCTCCTATGAATTGGCCCGGCGGCAGGTGCAATACGGCATCGAGGTCGGGGGCCTGTCCGCGGCTGAGCAGCAGGAAGCTGTTCGCCTGCTTGCCCGCATCGAGCGCGCGTTGCGTGGCGTCACTTGGGAACTCGCCCTGACCGGCGGCGTGTTCAGCGCATTCACCGATTTTGAGCCCGGCGGGGCCCAGGACGACGACAGCTTCGTCTCGCCCTATGGGCGGGCGGAAGGCTTTGTGCGATGGGACCTCGGCACGCCAAGTGCCGACGCTCTCCTTCTTTCAGGGTCGTTGACGGCGACACAGCGTTTTTTCACGCCAGACCTGTCGGTTCCGGGCAGCAAGGAGACTTTCATCCACGGCAACGCCGCGATCACCTGGGACAAGGGGCTGCCCAACAGTGGGATCGATTCGCTGCGCCTGCTGCTTTCGGCGTTTACCGTTACAGATCGTTTCGACAGCGATATCCACGAAACCGGCATCGGCCTCAGTGGGCGCTTTCTTGTGCGCCCGACCGTCGAGACGACGCTTTTTGCAGGCGGCGGCTACATCGATCTAAGCGCCTCGCAAGGCATTTTCGCCGATAGCAGGGTTTTCTATGAGGCAGGCGGCAGCTACCGCTTCCGCAATGGCCAGGCGCTCGGATTGCGCCTGGTCGGCTCGAATGACTTCGCCTCCGGATCTGGCGAAATCGGCCACAGCTACATGAGCGAGATCCGCTACGGCGGCCTGTTGATGAACGTACCGGATCTTTTCGCATGGTCGCACCAGGTCGCCTTCTCGGCCGGCCACAGCGACACTCCCGATCTGTCCGTTGGCGTCGGCACAAATATCAAGAGCGACTTCTGGCGCATTGCCTCGGAAAGCGATTTTCAGCTCACGGAGTCGCAGAAGATCAGCGTCGATCTCGCCTATCGCGAAATCAACTTCGACATCGCCAGCCGCGACCGAAAATCGTTCGAAATGCTCATGAGCTACACGTTGACGCTCAATTGAAAGAGGCCGCGATGAGGAACCCGTACCGTCAGATCGCCATTTTTGTCGCCTGCCTTACCTTTGCGGCACCATCCGCCGCTGAAACGATCGGGTCGATGACGGCCTACCAGACCAACATCGTCCGCAATGACAGCGGGACGATGAGTGTCGGTGCCGGCGTCGAACTCGGCGATCAGTTGCGCAGCAATCCCACTGGTCTTGGAATGTTGGTGTTCCGGGACGAATCGAGCGCCAAGATTGGTCCGAACACCAGCCTGACGATCGATGAATTCGTCTACAATCCGGGCTCCGGATCGGGAAAGATCGACGTCGGGATGAACAGCGGCCTGGCCCGTTTTTATGGCGGCCAGATTTCCAAAGGCGGCGTCATGCAGGTTGCGACGCCGCATATGGTGCTCGGGGCCAGAGGCGGCATCATCGAAGTACTGGTGGCAGCCGGCCAGACCGTCGGCATACTGCGCGCCGGCCGCATGACCTGCACGATGAATGGCAAACGGCTGGTCATCACCAACCCGGGCTACGCCTGCACATCGGAAAATGGCAAGCTGCTGACCGGCTACGGCGGAATCGACACGTTCCCGATATTGGACAGCATCGACCGGATAGCCGGCACCGGTCTGCCAGGCGCACCGGGTCCTGGATTGGACGTAAGCGCGATTTGTGCGTCGGCACTCGGCGGCTCGCTCAAAGCCTGCGAGTCCACCGACGGCGCATTGCCAGGCGTGGTCATGGAGTTCCCCGACAGCCTAACACCACCCGTGGGCGGCGGCGGGGATAACGGTGGGTGTGAGGGTGAGGGTTGCTGCTATCCAGACTGCAGGTAGACCCGCCCGACCGGCATGAGCCCCGAGTTCGATTGGCGGCAAGCTGCCAGGCGCAAAATATCCGGTCTCCTGGTCGTGCTCTTGCTGCTCGCTTGCCATTTGGCTTTCGACGGGCCGCTGTCGCGCCTCCGCGAACGCACGTACGACTTCTACCAGTTTCTCGCCCCGCGCCAGGCGACGAGCAATCCTGTCGTGATCGTCTCGATAGACGACGCCAGCCTCAAGGCACATGGGCGATGGCCTTGGAACCGTGGCCTTTTGGCTGATCTGGTCGATGGCATCAGCGGGTCTGGTGCCGCGGTGATCGGGCTTGCGCTGGTGCTGCCCGAGGCCGACACCTCGCCTGACGGTATCGCCGGAGACAAGCGCCTGGCAACGGCGCTGTCGAAAAACCGGACGGCGCTTGCCGTCAGCCTGGGCAACGAGGCGACGGTTTCAGAAGCAGAGCCCAAAGCCGGCTGGTCGATTGTCGGGCAAGTACCCGACACACTTCCCGGCTTCACCGGCCTGACCGGCTCGCTTGCCGAATTCTCGAGCGCCGCTGCGGGCCTCGGCGTAATTCGCACCTTGCCCGATACCGACGGCGTACTACGCCATGTGCCGCTGCTCTGGCTCCGAAATACGGCTCAAGGCGTTCAGCTCTGGCCGTCCTTCGCGCTCGAACTCCTGCGCCTCTACGCCGGAGAGAACGGCTACGTAGCCCGGATGAATGCCGCCGGGTTTGACGCGCTCAGGATGGCCGGGACCATCGTGCCACTCGAGCCGCAGGGCAGCATCCGCCTCTGGGAAACCGACACCAATACGCCGCGCATATCTGCCGGTAGTATTCTTTCGGGCCGCGGCGATCCGCTGCTGCGGAACGCCATCGCCATTGTCGACCTGTCGGCCGTGGGATTGACGCAGTACCTGCCAACCCCGACGCGTCCGGCGCGACCAGGCGTGGACATCCACGCTGATGCAATCGGCCAGATGCTTGCCGCGCGCTATCTTGCAGAGCCAACGCAAGCGCGTACGCTGGAGCGGCTGTGGTTGGTCCTCAGTGGCATCGTTTTCATCGGACTTTCGGGAGTTCTCGCCCAGCGTGTCATGCTTGGCGCCCTCGCTCTGGCGCTCCTTGTTGCTACGCCCTTCGCGTTCGGCGCTCTCGAATACAGCCTGCAGGGTAAGCTCTACGACCCACTACAGCCGGCGCTTGCGACGATCCTCTTAGCAGGCTTCGAAGGCTATGTCCTCTACCGGCGCAGCGAGCAGCGCCGGTCCACCCTGGCACGGCAGTTTTCCCAATATCTGTCGCCCTCCGTGGTGCAGCGCCTCGCAAATTCTGATACCGAAGCGATCCTGTCCGGAGAGAAGCGCGAGATCACAATCCTGCTGAGTGACATACGCGGCTTCACGGCGATGAGCGAACAACTCGATGCACAAGAAATCGCAAAGGTGGTCAACCACTTCCTCGGCCTCGCGACCGATGAGATACTCAAGCGCGACGGGACCATCGATAAGTTCATGGGCGATGCCGTGCTAGCCTTCTGGAACGCGCCGCTTGACCAGCCAGATCATCGCGAGCGTGCGCTCGAAGCGGGGCTTGCCCTGATCGAACGGGTGAAGCGCGAAAACGCCGCGTTCACCGCGCGCGGGCACCCCTCTATCCAAATCGGCGTCGCCATCGAGACTGGCATCTGCTCCGTAGGGAATTTCGGCTCCGAACGGCGCTTCGATTACACTGCGATCGGCTCGCCGGTGAACCGCGCGGCACGGCTCGAGTCAACCACCAAAAAGCTGCGCATCCCTCTGGTGCTTGGTCCCGGATTTGCGCAAGGAGCATCGATGCCGGTTGTGCAGGCAGGCGCCTTTGAACTCCAAGGCTTCAAGGGCGAGGTGTCGATTTTCACCGTTCCGGAGATACACCCCTCGTCACAATCCGCCAAGGAAGTCGTGTGATGTTTGGCACCGGTTCAACTCGCCATCTCATTGGCCGGCGAGCGAAAGCCAAGGGCGGCAGAAATACGATGGGCGGCCCCGGCTACCATATCGCCCAGTTCGCTTATGCGCTCTTCCGGCACCCGGTTTTCCGGGGCAGCGATGTTCAGCGCCGCGATTATCTTGCCCGGTGCCACGAACACCGGTGCGGTGATCGAAATCAGATCGTCGTTGATCTCGCCGCGACTGACGAAAAACTTCGCCTTGCGGATTTGCTCGAGCCCGCCCCTTAGAAGCCGAGGATCGGTCACAGTTTTTTTGGTGAAGCGCTTCAACGGGCCGGAAAGAATGGCCTCGCGCTCCTCATCATCCATATGGGCCAGGAACGCCTTGCTCGAACCGGCATGTAGCGGACGCCGGCGGCCGACAATCGCATTGACGCGAAGGTCCCGCTTCGGCTCCCATTTGGCGACGCAAAGGCTTTCCTGGTCATCGCGGATTCGCAGCTGGGTGGTTTCGCCGATCTCCTGACCGAGTTCTTCCAGAACAGGGTTTGCAATGCGGATCAGGTCCATCTGTTCGCTGGCGGCGTGGCCGAGCATCAGCGCGGCGAGGCCGAGACGATAGCCTTTTCCATCCGATGACCGCGCCAGGAGACCGCGTCGCACCAGCGTCTGCAAAAGCCGGAAAGCACGTGCCTTGCTGTCGCCGGAACGCCGCGCGATTTCGGAAACGCCAAGATCGGCCTCTCCGGCCACAGTCTGCAGCAAGCTGATCGCGCGATCGACGGAATCGACTGTGTACCGGGTGTCTGCCTGATTGGTCATTTCTCGTTTCCTCGCCAAAACTCTCATGCTGAAGCCTAAACGAGAAAATGTGTCTCGTCTAGTGAAACGACGGTTTATCTGTATTGACAAACGGAGAAGCTTTAGTTTCAACTCGCCGTCAGGAAGGAGGCCGGCACCGTCAGCGGATCCTAGGCTGGGCTCGATGATGGCAAGCGGCAGCGGAAAAGAACTCCTCCGACGGAACTATCCAGAGTGGACACGGAGAGAACCAATGATGAACCGGACAATATCGCGCCGTGCGCTGATGCAATGGGCGCTCGGGGGTGCCGCTGTCTTGCAAGGCATTAGCTGGACGGGGCTTGCCCAGGCCGCGGCAAATGGCCAGCTGCGGATCGGCATGGCTGCTCCGCCGACGACGCTAGACCCGCATCTGAAGAGCAATGCGCCGAACAACGCGCTTGCCACCCACATCTACGACACGCTTGTCATCAACGACGAAAAATCGATCTCCAGACCGGGGCTCGCGACGGCCTGGCGCGTGGTCGACGACACCCATTGGGAGTTCGACCTGCGGCCCGACGTGCGCTTCAGCGACGGCGAGCCGCTCACCGTAGACGACATCGTCGTCTCATTCGACCGGGCCAACACCATCGAAAGCACGGCGTCGTTCCGGACCTACACGCGCAACATCAACTCGATCACCTCGCCCCAACGCGGCAAGCTTCTCATCGAAACCAAACAGCCGGAGCCGCTTCTGCCCAACTCCCTCAGTCGCATTCGCATCATCCGCGCCAAGTTCAAGGATACCCCTAGCGATCAGTTCAACAACGGCACCGCGGCGATCGGCACCGGCCCGTATGTGCTGAAGGAATATGTTTCCGGCAACCGTGTCGCGCTTTCCGCCAATCCAAACTACTGGGGACCGAAGCCTGCTTTGCCGGACGTCGAGCTCCGCATCGTCACCGATGCCGGCGCGCGGCTTGCCAACCTGCTCGCCGGCGATCTCGATCTCGTTGAACAGGTGCCCTACGAGGGTGTTGCTCGCGTCGAAAAAGACGAGCGCTTTCACATCATTCGCGGCGTCTCGAGCCGGGTCGTCTTCTTCTCGCTGGACACGTTCCGGGACGTCACGCCCTTCATCACTGGCAAGGACGGCAAGCCGCTCGACCGCAACCCGCTGAAGGATCTGCGCGTGCGGCAGGCGCTGTCCATGGCGATCGACCGCAGCGCCATTGTGGAGCGCTTGATGCAGGGCAATGCCATTGTCGCTTCGCAGTTTCTGCCTGCCGGCGCCCCGGGCACCTCGGCTGCTATCAAACCCGTTCCATTCGACGCTGCAAAAGCCAAGGCCCTGCTCGCCGAGGCTGGCTACCCCGAGGGCTTCCGACTGACGATCCACGGGCCCAATGATCGTATCGTCAACGATTCGAAGATCGTGCAGGCCGTGGCCCAGATGTTCTCCCGCATCGGCCTGGAAGTCAGCGTCGAGGTCATGCCCTGGTCGGTTTATGCCGACAAGGCGGATGCCCATGAGTTCAGCATCAATCTGGACTCCTGGGGCGTCAACACGGGCGAAACCTCTAACCCGATGACAGCGCTGGTCGCGACGCAGAACCCGGATGCCGGTATGGGTATTGCCAATTCGGGCCGCTACTCCAACCCCGATCTCGATGCCAAACTGGCTGTGGCTAAGCGGACGCTGGACGATGCCAAACGCGAAAAGATGCTCTCGGAGCTCAGCGAGATCGTCTTCAACGACGTCGCCCTGATTCCGATGCACCATGAGGTCCTCGTCGTGGCTGCCCGGAAGGACCTTCAGTTCACGACGCGGGCCGACCAGTATACGCTGGCGATGAATGCCAAGACTGTCTGAGGAGTTGTAGACTTGACGAGCATCGCCACGGGATCCGTCGCGGATCGCGGTCGCGCTACATACGATCTTGGCGCGACCGCCATCTTTGCTTCCAAATCAGACCCACGCTTCCACTATTGCCTGTATGTACCGCCCGCGGTTGGGGAAGGCGCCCAAGTCGACCTGCTGGTGGCCGTCCATGGCACTGGCCGCACCTCGTTCCTGGGTTTCCGCGACGCGTTCGCCGAGTTCGGACGCTGGAACGACTGCGCCATCTTGTGCCCGGTGTTTCCAATGGGCGTTCTCGGCGACGACGCCCGCAGCGGATACAAATACATGATCGAGGGCGACATCCGCTACGATCAGGTGCTGCTCGCCATAGTCGAGGAAGTTGTCGCGAAATACCGTCAGGACTGGACCCGTTTCGCCATGTTCGGATTTTCCGGCGGCGGGCACTTCACCCATCGCTTCGCCATCCTCCATCCCGACAGGCTCTGGGCGGCGTCGATCGGTGCGCCAGGCTCGGTGACCTTGCTCGATCCCACGCGGGACTGGTGGGTGGGCATTCGCGACCTGGCGGAGAGGTTCGGCATCACCTTCGACGCCGCAGCGCTGGCAAAAGTGCCGGTCCAGATGATCGTCGGCGATGCCGACCTGGAGACCTGGGAAATCACGCATGTCCAAGGCAGCACCCATTGGATGCCGGGCGCCAACGATGCAGGACAAACGAGGCCGGAACGCCTCAGGACGTTGTGTCGATCGTTCGAGGAAGCCGGTGTGCGCGTACGCTTTGATTTGTTGCCCGGGGTATCCCACGAACGCGACGCGGTTCTCGATCCGGTCAAGGATTTCCTGGCCCAGGCGCTCAAGGAACGACGGAACGCCTCAAGATGAACGCAATGATCGTTGCGCCGCAGCCGGAGGCGGTCGAGGCGGGCGCGCTGGTGCTCAAACGCGGCGGCAACGCCGTCGATGCGGCGATCGCCTGCGCTTTCATGCAAGGCGTCGTCGACCCTCAAATGGCCGGCATCGGGGGGTTTGGCTCGATGCAGGTCTACATGCCGCGACGCGGCGTGCATGAGGTGCTTGAATTTTACGCCAGGGCGCCGCTCAAAGCATCGCCCGAAATGTGGAGCGACCTCCTGGTCGGCCAGTCTCGCGATGGCTTCGCCTTTCTGCTGGAAGGCGGCATCAGCGAGATCGGCTACCTCGCCGTCTGCACGCCGGGCAGTATCAAGGGTTATGCCGAGGCGCTGGCGAGATATGGCACTTTTGAATGGGCCGACGTCGTCGCACCCGCCGCCACGCAGGCGAGGCGAGGCTTCATGGTCCGCCCGCATGTCCACTGGTATTGGTCGCAGGACGGCGTCGATACCGGCGAAGTGCGGACACTTGACAAGCTGCGCTTCAGCAACACGGGGCGCGCAATCTATTTTCGCTCTGACGGCACGGTGAAGCTGCCAGGTGACGTCGTCGTCAACACCGATCTCGCTCAAACGCTCGAGCGCATCGCGGCGGCCGGTCCCGACATTTTCTACAAGGGCGAGATCGCCGAAGAAATCGCCGCCGACATGGCCGCCAACCGAGGCCTCATCGGGACGGATGATCTGGCGTGCTACGAGCTCTCTACCGCGCAACCGCTCTGGGGCGAGTATCGCGGCTACGATATCGCGACCAGCCCGCCGCCCGCCAGCGGCATATCCATGCTGCAATTGCTCCACATCCTCGCGCATTTTGATGTCGGAGCCATGGAGCATGGCGGTGCCGAGCACATCGTCCTGCTGGCAGAGGCGATGAAGCGCATGACCATCGACAAGGACCGCCACCTCGGCGATCCTGCCTATGTTGACGTGCCGATCGGGCGGCTGCTGTCCCGCGATTATTGCGGCGGGCTTGCCGCCGAGATCAAGGCTGGGCTGCGCGCCAGGATCGAACGCGTCGACGACCGGTCGCCGCGCGAGACGACTCATATTTCGGTGGTCGACCGGGAGGGCAACGCCGTCGCCTTGACCCACACGCTGGGCAGTCCGTCGGGGGCGATCACCGATGGCTTGGGTTTCATGTACAACGGAACGATGAGCCGCTTCGACCCAAGGCCGGGCAGGGCCGGATCGCTGGCTCCCGGCAAGCGGCGGGCCAGCTCTGCGGCGCCCACCATCGTCTTCAAGGACGACCGGCCTGTGATCGTCATGGGAGCGCCCGGCGGCAGCTATATCGCGCCGTCCATGGCGCAGGGCCTGATGAACCTCATTGATTTCAATATGAGCATGCCGGAAGCGGTGGCCGCCCCGAGGATCGTGGCGGTGTCGAATACAATCGACGTCTCCAATCGCATTCCGCGCTATGTCACTGAAGAAATCGAGGGCAGGGGCTACGAGGTGAAGCGCTCCTGGCAAAGTTACGCTTTTGCCGCCCTTCACGGCATCCAGATCGAAGACGGAGTTTGCCGCGGCGGTGCCGATCCGCAGCGCGACGGCATGGCGATGGCGGTGCCGGCGTGATGTGCCGCGCACAGACGACCGACGAGCCTTTCCGGCAATCAGGCTGGAGAGCGATGCCATGACCGCAGCCGTCGTGCGCCGGCTGCTCCAGGCCGTGATGGTCATGTTCGCCATGACGGTCATCGTCTTCATCGCGATCAACGTCATCGGCGATCCCGTCGACATTTTGATCTCGCCCGACGCCGATCAGATCGAGCGCGCGCGCGTCGTCCAGGCCCTCGGGCTCGACCTGCCGCTTTGGCAGCAGTATCTCCGCTTCCTCTGGGCGGCGCTGCATGGCGACCTTGGCGAGAGCTACGTCTACAACGAGCCGGCGATCAAGGTGATCCTGGAGCGACTGCCGGCGACGCTCGAGCTGGCCGTCTCTGCCATCCTCATCGCCATCGTCGTCGGCGTGCCGCTCGGGCTTTATGCCGGGCTGCGGCCGGACGGCATCTTGAGCCGCGTCATCATGACCGTCAGCATCCTCGGCTTCTCGCTGCCGACCTTCTGGGTCGGGCTGGTGCTGATCATGTTTTTCGGCGTGCAACTCGGCTGGTTGCCGAGCGGCGGGCGCGGCCAGACCGCCGAACTGTTCGGTGTCCAATGGGCGTTCCTGACCAAAGACGGCCTTGCCCACCTGATCCTACCGGCGGTGAACCTCGCCTTGTTCGACGCCTGCCTCATTCTACGCCTGACGCGCGCCGGCGTCGCCGAAGTCCTGCCGCTCGATTTCGTCAAGTTCGCACGGGCCAAGGGCCTCAAAGAAACGCGCGTGATCGGCGTCCACGTCTCGAAGAACATCATGATCCCGGTGGTGACCATCATCGGCCTGGAATTCGGCTCTATCGTCGCCTTCTCGGTTGTCACCGAAAGCGTCTTCAGCTGGCCGGGCATGGGCAAGTTGATCATCGACAGCATCAACGTGCTGGACCGTCCGATCATCACTGCTTACCTGATGGCGATCGTCGCCTTCTTCGTCATCATCAATCTCGTGGTCGACCTGACCTATACAGCACTCGACCCGCGGGTGCGGCTCCAGGGCGAGGGATCGTGAGATGAGCGTCGACACCTTGCCGCCGCCGATGCCGGTCGAGGCCGAAAAGGGTGAAGAGGCGCCGTTTCAAGTGCTCGTGCGGGCATTCTTCCGCTCGCCCGCCGCCGTTACCGGTTTCGTGCTGCTGACCGCGATCATCGGGCTGGCGCTGCTTGCGCCGCTTATAGCGCCGCAAAATCCCTACGACCTGAACCAGCTCGACATCATGGACAGTCGCCTGCCGCCCGGCTCGCAATCGATGACGGGCACGACGTTCTGGCTCGGCACCGACGACCAGGGTCGTGACATGCTTTCCGGCATCATCTATGGCCTGCGCATATCGCTCGGCGTCGGCGTCAGCTCGGCGCTTTTCGCAGCGCTGTTCGGCGCCTCGTTGGGCCTGCTCGCCGCCTATGTCGGCGGTCGGACCGAGACGGCGATCATGCGCATCGTCGATCTGCAACTCTCCTTCCCCTCCATTCTCGTTGCGCTGATGATCCTCGCCTTTCTCGGCAAAGGAATCCTCAACGTTGTACTCGCTCTGGTGATCGTCGAATGGGCGACCTACGCGCGTGCCGCGCGCGGCACGGCGCTGGTGGAGCGGCGCAAGGAATACATGGAAGCAGCGGAGTCGCTCGCTATTCCACGATGGCGCATTCTGTTCGTCCATCTGCTGCCCAACTGCCTGCCGCCGCTGATCGTGATCGCGACGGTGCAGGTGGCGCGCGCCATCTCGCTGGAGGCGACCTTATCCTTCCTTGGCCTGGGTGTGCCGATCACCGAGCCCAGTCTCGGCCTGCTGGTCGCCAACGGCTACCAGTACATGCTCTCCGGCATGACCTGGATCAGCTTCTATCCGGGCGTAGCACTGCTGATTACCGTGGTTGCGATCAACCTCGTCGGCGATCGGCTGCGCGACGTGCTCAACCCGCGGGGGCGCGAATGAATGCGACCGTACTCGAAGTCCGCGATCTCAGGACCCATTTCGGACAAGCAAAAGCCGTCGACGGCGTCTCGTTCAGCGTCGCGCGCGGCGAGGTTCTGGGTCTCGTCGGCGAAAGCGGGTCCGGCAAGTCGGTCACTGGCTTTTCCATCATCGGCCTGGTCGATCCGCCCGGGACGATCGTCGGCGGTCAGATCGTCTTCAACGGCCGCGACATCACCCGCTCCAGCCGCGAGGAGATGCGAGCGCTGCGCGGCCGCCGCATGGCCATGATCTTCCAGGATCCGATGATGACGTTGAACCCGGTCCTGCGCATCGATACGCAGATGATCGAGGCGGTGCAGGCGCATGAAAACGTCTCGCGCACCGATGCCAGGGCGCGGGCGCGCGACGCGCTCGGTATGGTCGGGATTCCGAGCCCGGACGAGCGGCTGCAGGCCTATCCGCATCAGTTTTCCGGCGGCATGCGCCAGCGCGTGGTTATCGCTATCGCGCTGCTGCACCAGCCGGACTTCATCATTGCCGACGAGCCGACCACTGCGCTCGATGTGACGATCCAGGCGCAGATTCTCGCCGAGATGCAAAAGCTCGTGGCGCAGAACAACACGTCGCTGATCTGGATCACGCATGATCTCGCCGTCGTCTCGCGGCTCGCCGACCGGATCGCCGTGATGTATGCGGGCCGCATCGTCGAATCCGGTCCGGTGTCGGACGTTCTCGCCCGTCCGCTGCACCCTTATACCGCAGGTCTGATCGACTCCGTTCCCAGCCGCAACCAGCGCGGCGAGCGGCTTCGGCAGATCCCCGGAATGGCGCCCAGTGTTGCGCGGCTGCCGACCGGATGCGCTTTCGCCCCGCGCTGCGCACGTGCCGATGCGGTGTGCGCCCAGGCGGTGCCGCTGTTCGCTGCTGGCCCGCGCGAGCACCGTTGCGTCCATCCCTTGCCGGAGCTCCGCGTATGATCTCCTCGACTCCGGTTGCGGCAAACATTCAAAGCTCCTCACCGGGTTCTGGCGGGATGGTGCCGCTGATCGAACTGAACGAGATTTCTCACAGCTTCGGCACACGGCCCGATTTCGCTGCTCGTTTGGCGATCTCGCTCAAACTTGCCAAACCGGCGGCAAGGGTGCAGGCGATCGACGGTGTCAGTCTCGCCGTTCGCAGGGGTGAGGTTCTGGGCCTCGTTGGCGAGTCGGGATGCGGCAAGTCCACGCTGGGGCGGATCGTCGCCGGCATTGTGTCGCCTACCAGGGGATCGGTATCGTGGCGCGGCAAGGATATGAAGGCGCTCCCGCCGTCCGAGCGGCGTGAAGCCAAGCTGCGCGTGCAGATGATATTCCAGAACCCCTATGCCTCGCTCAATCCGCGCCGCAAAGCGGCCGATATCGTCGGCGAGGCCCCGCGCGTTCACGGGCTGGTCGGCGGCGATCTCGGCACCTTTGTCGATGAACAGTTCCGACGTGCCGGCCTCGATCCGGCGTTGAAGCACCGCTTTCCGCATCAGTTTTCCGGCGGTCAGCGCCAGCGGATCGGCATTGCGCGCGCGCTCGCCGTGCAGCCGGAATTTCTCGTCTGCGATGAGGCCGTTGCCGCTCTGGACGTCTCGATCCAAGCGCAAATCCTCAATCTCTTCATGGACCTGCGCGAGAGGCTGAACCTCACCTACCTGTTCATCAGCCATGATCTCGGGGTGGTCGAGCACATCTCCGATCGGGTGGCGATCATGTATCTCGGCCGCATCGTCGAAGAGGCCCCGTCCGAGGAGATATTTGCCCGGGCCAACCATCCCTACACGCAGGCGCTTCTCGCCGAGGTGCCGCGGATCGAAACCACCAAACGCGGCTTTGCCGCGATCAAGGGTGAATTGCCGAGCCCACTCTCGCCGCCGAGCGGCTGTCATTTCCACCCGCGCTGCCCGCACGCGATGCCTCGTTGCCGGACCGAAGCGCCGCGACTGAAGGTGGTTGCTGCCGGACACAAGAGCGCATGCCACCTCAATGACGCTGCCGTCTGAACGCCTTGGAATTTTTAGCGATGACCGACCTCCAGGCGTTCCAGTCCGTGACCGATGACATGGTCCTCTGCCGCGACGTCATGGTGACGATGCGCGATGGGGTAAGACTGGCGACCGACATCTACGGACCGGCAAGGGGAGGCCGCGCGCTGGACCGGCCAGCTCCCGTAATCATTGAGCGGACGCCTTATGGCAAGGCGATGGCGTCGCGCGCCGAGCTCGAGGTCGGTATGACCGAACCGATGGATCGCGCGACGGTCGCCGAGCATTTCGTGCGCCATGGTTACATCGTCGTTTATCAGGACTGCCGCGGCCGCTACGGCTCGGAAGGCGAGTTCGTCAAATATCGCTCCGAAGGTCCGGACGGCTACGACACGCTTGCATGGATCGCAGCCCAGCCCTGGTGCAACGGCCGGATCGGCACCATGGGCCTTTCCTATGCCGCACATACCCAAATGGCGGCGGCGTGCCTTGCGCCACCGGCTCTTGCTACCATGATCCTTGATTCCGGCGGGTTCTCTAACGCCTTCACCTGCGGCATCCGCCAAGGTGGCGCGTTCGAGCTGAAGCAGGCGACCTGGGCCTACCGGGAAGCCCGCGAGAGCGCCGTTGCCGCCGGCGACGAGTTGGGCCAAAAGGCGCTCGGAGCGGAAAACCTGCATCGCTGGTTCGGCAGAATGCCGTGGTCGGAGGGACGTTCGCCGCTCCGCTGGGCTCCGCAATACGAGGCCTATCTGCTCGAGCAGTGGCGGCACGAGACCTTCGACGATTTCTGGAAGCAGGTGGGCATTCATGCAGCGGGCTTTTACGATGCCATTCCCAACATTCCGATCGCGCTGATGTCGAGTTGGTTCGACGTCTATGTCCCGACGACGTTCGAGAATCTGGCTGGCCTTGCCAGCAATGGCAAACGACCGCTCGCCTTGATCATGGGTCCGGGCTTGCACGGCGACCGCAATCTGTCCTTTGCCGGCGACGTCGATTTCGGACCGAACGCTCCGCTCGGCGGCAATGTGGCGGCGAGCTGGCTGGAGTTTCGTCGCCGCTGGTTCGATCGCTGGCTGAAGAGCGGGCCGGAGGGCGATCTCGACGAGGAGCCGATCCGCCTTTTTGTCATGGGCGGGGGAAAGGGCACGAAAAATGAAACGGGCCGTCTCGATCACGGCGGGCGCTGGATAAAAGCCAAGCGGTGGCCGCTGCCGCGCGTGACGGAGCAAAGCTATTATCTGCACCCCAACGGCAGGCTCTCGGAGGCCTTTCCTGTGGCCGACGCCGTCGCGCTGACCTATGATTTCGATCCCGCCGATCCCGTCCCGACCATCGGCGGGGCGCTGACCAGCGGTCAGCCGATCTTCGCCGGCGGCGGCTTCGACCAGAGAGAGGAGGACAGGTTCTTCGGCTGCCGCAATTTCGGCTTGCCGCTTTCCGCCCGTCTCGATGTCCTCTCCTTCGAGACCGAGCCGCTTGCCGACGATTTGACCGTGCTCGGACGGGTGGCGGTGGAGCTCTGGGCGGCGACCGATGCAACCGACACCGACTTCACGGCGAAACTGATCGACGTCTATCCACCGAGCGCAGACTATCCGACGGGCTTTGCCCTGAACCTGACAGACGGGATTTTCCGCTGCCGTTTCCGGCATTCATTCGAAAGAGCCGAGCTCGTGAAGCCTGGGGAGATCATGCGGCTTCGCATCGAGTTATTTGCGACCGCCAATCTGTTCCGTGCCGGCCATCGGCTGCGGCTGGACATCTCTTCGAGCAATTTTCCGAAGTTCGACGTCAATCCGAATACCGGTGCGCCGGCTGGCCTCGGCCGTAGCCGGCAAGTGGCGCGCAACACGGTTTTTCTCGATGGGACGCGGCCATCGCGGCTGATCGTGGAGAGATTATGAGCAAAGCCCTGCACAATAAGCTTGCGCAAAGATAGGCTGCTGTGGGGGTATGGACCTCAGTCGTATCTGGCCAGAAAGCGTCCGACGGCGGCGAAGCAATCGTCCTTCTCCTCGACATGCGGCATGTGGCTGGAATTCGGGAAGACCATACCTTCGACGTCGGGAATATGATCGAGAAAGGGCTGGACGCAGGCTTCGGTCGCTTCGTCGTAAAATCCGCGGAACGCCAAGGTCGGCGCCTCGATCAGATGCAGGCGGTCGACGATGGTCCAGTTCCGCATGGTACCGATGACGTGAAATTCATTGGGTCCGTTCATGGTGTGATAAACCGTCGGATGCGCCCGCTGCTCCGGACCAGCGACCTTTCTAAATACTATCACGTCGGCCGCTCGATCTTCCCGGCGCAGCGCCGGACGGTCCAGGCGGTCGACACGGTATCGCTCGATATCCGGCTCGGGGAAACGCTTGGCATCGTCGGGGAGTCCGGTTGCGGTAAATCCACTCTCGGCCGATGCCTGGTGCGCCTGACCGACATCACCTCCGGTTCGCTGGAGTTCGAGGGCCGCGACATTACCGACGCGTCCCAGCGCCAACTCCGTCCGTTGCGGCGGCAGATGCAGATGGTCTTTCAGGATCCGAGCGCCTCGCTCAATCCGCGCCGGCGCGTCGGCGATCTGCTGGCCGACCCGTTCCGCATCCATGAGCGCCTCTCGGCATCCGAAATGGCGGACCGCGTCGCCGAGCTTCTGCGCCGGGTTGAATTGTCCCCCGAGCACGCGTCGCGCTATCCCCACGAATTCTCGGGCGGCCAGTGCCAGCGTATCGGCATTGCTCGCGCGCTGGCGCTCCGGCCACGGTTGATCGTGGCCGACGAGCCGGTCTCGGCGCTCGACGTTTCGATCCAGGCCCAGATCGTCAATCTGCTCGCCGATCTGCGCGAGGAGTTCAACCTGACCTATGTATTCATCGCCCATGACCTCTCCGTGGTGCGTCAGATTTCGACGCGAGTGGCCGTCATGTATCTGGGATCCATCGTGGAGAGCGGGCCGACCGATCTGGTCTTTGCGGCACCCAGGCACCACTACACTGCGGCACTCCGTTCCGCGGTGCCGATACCTAGTGTCGATCGGGCGCGGCGCGGGCGGCTCGTCCTGAAGGGTGACCTGCCGAGCCCTATGAACCCACCCTCCGGGTGCCGGTTCCACACCCGTTGCCCGGCCTCTACCTCCACGTGCCGCAACGAGCGGCCGCTTCTGCAGAGCACGGGAGACGGTCGCCTGGTTGCTTGCCACCATCCAGGGGGCGGGTAAGGCGCGGGATCTCGTCGGGAACACAGGTGGAAGGCTGGGAACCCCGAAGAGTCCGACGGCGATTGTGTTTGAGGAACAAATTGTCCCTCAAAAATAATCGACTGGGGGTGATTTTTGCCCGTCCGGGCGTATCCGCAAGCACGCTATAGCGCCACGTAACCCACTGATTTAGAATAAATCCGGGAGAACGGCGGGCGAACCGAGCAATGGCTCGGCGAGAGAAGGAGGCCTGCGATGATCCGGCACTATCTTCGTGTCATGGGCGGAAGCCGTCTCGCGGTGGATGTCGGAGGGGATCCCTCCAGTCCCGCCCTATTGCTGCTGCACGGCTTTCCCAGTTCAGCGCGCACGTTCCGGCATCTGGCCCCGATGCTCCTCGACGACCTGTTCGTCATCGCTCCCGATCTTCCGGGGTTCGGGGAGTCCGATGTCCTCGCCTCGACCTCCTTCGAAGCAATGGGGAAGGCAATCCTCGAAGTCCTCGACCACTTCTCCGTCGGTCCCCGCTTCATCTATCTTCACGATTTCGGCGCGCCAGTCGGCTTTCATGTCGCGATGTATGCGCCCGCACTGGTGACGGGTCTGATCATCCAGAATGCCAATGCTCATACCAGTGGGTTCGGCCGCCAATGGGCAGATACCATCGCCTATTGGTCGAACCCCACCGCGGAGAATGAGGCCCCGCCACCGCTCATCTGACCTGGGAAGGGATGCGGTATCAGTATGTCGGGGGCCTGCCCGACGATATTGCAAAGTCCATCGCTGCCGAAAACTGGGATGAGGACTGGCGCGTGATGAGCCTGCCGGGACGGCTCGAGGCACAACGTGCCCTCGTGGCGGACTATGGAAACTATGTGCGCCGCTTCGCAGAGATCCAGAGCTATCTGCAAACCTACCAGCCGCCTGCACTGATGGTGTGGGGTCGCCATGACCCCTTCTTCGAACTCGCCGAAACCATGAGTTGGATCGAGGCGCTTCCCCGTATGGACGCCCATATCCTCGACGCTGGTCATCTCCTGCTCGAAACCCGTGCGGAAGCGGCAGCTCACCTGATCCTTGATTTCATCAACAGGGAAAAGGCCGGTCCAGGTGAATGGGTCACGGTGTCGGATTGACCGCCGTCAGCAAATTTATTTGTTATGGTTTCAATACTAAGCGGGCGCGGCAGTGCCGAGAGCTACGGTTAGGACATCAGCAAGGCCACGGCCGGCGCTGCCGTCGACGTCGAGGCGCGGATTGTAGATGGCGACCTCGAGCCCGACCGCCTTTCCGCTCGCCAGGATGATCCGGAGCGCCGCCGAAAGTTCGTCCCACGACAGCCCGCCCGGTACGCGGAAATCGACCGCCGGCATAATCCGATCGTCGAGACAATCGGCGTCGAGATGGATGAAGAAGCCGTCGAGTTCCGCCCGCGTCAGGTGGCCAACGGCCGCCCGAGCGGCGGCTTCGACGCCCAGGCGGCGGATGGCGTGCAGATCGTAGGCCATGAGCTCCGCTGGCAAAGGCTGGCTGCTGAATTCGGCCTGGTCTTGATGGTCGCGAAATGCGAGGGCGACAGCGTCCTCGGGACGCACCAACGGGCGGCGACCCTCCAGATCGGTCAGCAGCGCCGGCCCGTAGCCGGTGACGAAGGCCAGGTCCATGGACGCGCCTTCGCCATTCGGTTCGGCCTCGGGCTGGAAGAAGTCGGCGTGGCCGTCGATGAAGAACAGGCCGTAGCGGCCGCGCCGGCGCAGCGCGAGCATCGGGCCCAGCACGATCGTACAGTCGCCGCCCAGCACCACCGGGAATTCGCCCGCATCCAGCACCTCCTCCACGGCGTCGGCGAGCTTGGGCGACCACGCCGCGATCGCGCTGGCATTCAGCGTCAGAGTGGCAGGGTCGGGCTTCGGGTCTTTCGGCGGGACGGCCAGTCGCCCGGCATGGCGCGCATGGATGCGGTCGGCGAGGCCCAGTTCCAGCAGCCGACCGGGCAAGCCCTCGACGCCGTCGGTCGCGAGACCCAGCGAAGAAGGCGCTTCCAGGATGGCATAGGGTCGGGTCGGCATCAGATGCTCCAGATATGGCGAATAAGAACCGGCGCAATGCCGGCGGTCTCTGCCACTTAGCGCTGCGGGCCGAGGCTGCCCGTCTCACGGCCACATAAGCGATGCTTTTGCGGCCAAAACTCACCTCGCAGCCGACGTAGCCTCGGTACGCAACACCTCTCGGTACGCTTCAGGCCGCCACGCTCTTCGACGTTGTCTCCAGCACCGCTGACGGTATTTTTCTCGTCAATTCGATCGCGTTGTTTTCGCCGGAAGTCGCACCACGCGGGCAATTGATACCGAAAGTGGACAAAGCCGAGGACAATTCAACCCGCCCAATTCCCTTTTGAAGTCAAAACCGCAAATTCTGACCGTGGAAGACAGGTCTTGGTGCGTCGACGTGGTGTTGCTGCAGCATGTGGCGATGAACATCTCGGACCTGGCGAGGCCCTAGCGCGAGTTACGCCGTGCTGAAGTCAACTGTCGTCTATCAGGCTGGAAACAGAAATGCGGCAGCGGGATCGAAAAAAATCTGCTGTCTGCTCGAGGCGATGCCTTCCTGTGCTTCCGCCATGTCGGATGTCGGCCTGACGTCGATCTCCTGACCGGCGGCCGTTCGCGCGATGACGCGTCGCCGCTCGCCGAAGAAAGCGGTGTCGACGAATTCGACCGCAAGCCCGGCAGTGGCCGGGCCGGGTCTCAGCCGAAACGCTTCCGGCCGCACCATCAGCCTGGTCTTCTGGCCATGGCTGAAGTCCTGATCGATCCTGACGCCCGAGACAACCGAGCCATCGGCCAGGCGGATCGTGGCGGAGCCGTTGATGGTTTCAAGATGCTCGGCTGGCAGGAAATTGGAATTTCCGATGAAGCTGGCCACGAATTCGCTCGCCGGTCTCAGATAGAGGTCCTCACCGGTGCCGATCTGCTCGATGCGCCCTTCCCGAAACAGGGCGATGCGATCCGAAAGATGCAGGGCCTCGTCCTGATCGTGGGTGACGTAAAGGATCGTTACGCCGGTTTCGCGATGGATGCGTCGTATCTCGGCCTGGATTTCCTCGCGCAGCTTCTTGTCGAGCGCCGAAAGCGGCTCGTCCATCAGAAGGATCGGCGGATCGTAGGCCAGCGCCCGGGCAAGCGCCACGCGCTGCTGCTGTCCGCCGGAAAGCGCGCCAGGATATCGGCCGCCGAAACTCTCCAGCCGCACCAGCGACAGCATCTCGGCGACTTTTCGTTTGACCTCGGCGTCCGGCCGGCGGCGCACGCGCAACGGAAAGGCAACGTTCTCGGCGACGGTGAGATGCTGGAACAGCGTGTAGCGCTGGAACACCATGCCGATATTGCGCTTGTGCGACGGCACCGACAGCAGCGACCTGCCCTTGAAAAGAACGTCGCCGGATGTCGGATGCTGAAAGCCGGCGATTGCGTAGAGCGTCGTCGACTTGCCAGAGCCGGAAGGGCCGAGAAAGGTCAGGAATTGGCCCCTGGGTATATCGATCGTGACATCGTGCACGGCGACGAAGCTGCCGAACGCCTTGCGCAGGTCGCGAATGGAGAGGAAGGGTTCGGTCATTTCGACAATTTCCGCCGAATGAGTGCGGTTACGATCATCAGGCTCAGCGTCAGGAAAACGAGGAGGCTGGAGGCCGCGGCGATGACCGGGCTCAGATCCTGGCGCAGGCTGCCCCAGATCTTGACCGGCAAGGTCTGCAAGGTGGGGCTGGCCATGAAGATCGCGACCACCACCTCGTCCCATGAGGCGAGGAAGGCGAAGATCGCCGCCGAGAAAATCCCGATCTTGATCGCCGGCAAAGTGACCCGGAGCTTTGCTTCGAATGGGCTTGCGCCGCAGACGATCGCCGCATCCTCGATGGATTTATCAAACGCTTCGAGTGCCGCGGTGATGGGAATGATGGCGAAGGGGAGTGCCAGGACTGTGTGTGCGATGACGAATCCTGCCGTGGTGCCACCAAGCCCGATCCGCAGGAAGAATGCGTAGATGGCGATGGCGAAGACCACGACCGGCAGCACCATCGGCGTCAGCAGAAGGCCGCGAAGCGTGTTGCGCCCGCGAAACTGTCCCCTGACCAGGGCGAAAGACGCCAGGAGCCCGATGGCGACGGCAAGGATCGCAGCCATAGTAGCAATGCGCGCACTGGTCAGCGCCGCTTCGAGCCAGGCCGGATCGGCGAAGAGCTCCTCATACCATTTCAGCGTCCAGCCGGGCGGCGGAAAAGCCAGCCACCGCGACGATCCGAACGACAGAAGCACAATGAAGACCACCGGCAGTAGCAGAAACGCGGCAACCAGGCCGGTGAAACCGAGAAGTGCTGCACGCAGCCAGCCCAGCCGGTCGTAGTCGAGCAGCATCTCAGATGCCTCCTGTCATGCGCTTGGCGCCGACGAGGCGCAGCTGCAGCGCGTAGAGCGCCATGGTAACCAAAAGCAGGATGAAAGCCGCCGCGCTTCCGAGCCCCCAGTTGAGCAAGGACTGGATCATCTGGGCGATCATTGCGGCGAGCATCATGTTGGAAGTGCCGCCGAGCAGCGTCGGTGTCACGAAATAGCCGAGCGACATGACGAAAACCATCAGGCCGCCTGCAGCTATTCCCGGAAGCGACAATGGCAGCAGGATGCGGCGGAAGGCCTCGAAGGGGCTCGCACCGCACAGAGCGGCGGCGCGCAGCGTCATCGGATCAATGGCGCGCACGGTTCCGACCAGTGGCAGTATCATGAAGGGCAGCATGATGTAGACCATGCCGATGGTGACGCCGGTCAGGTTATTGATCAGCGGCAGCGGCTCGCTAATCAGGCCGATCTCCATCAGCGTCCGGTTGATGACGCCGGTGCGTTGAAGCAGCACCATCCAGGCATAGGTGCGGGTGAGCAGATTGGTCCACATCGACAGGATGATGATGCCGAAGACGATCGAGCCGAGGGCAGGCGGCATGATCGCCAGCATCCAGGCGACTGGAAACGCCACGATCACGGTGACGGCGGTGACGACGGTGGCGACCAGAAACGTATTGAAGAAGACTCGCGCATAGGTGCCGTCGCCAAACAGGATTGCGTAGTTCTGCAGGCCCGGTACGGGTTCGGTTACGCTGCGCAACAGCAGCGCAACAACCGGCACCACGAAGAACAGGGTGATGAGGGTCAGCGCTGGCAGGGCGCCGCCGACGCCATCTGGCCGTCGGAGGATTGGCTGTCGATGAAGCAAATTGCCCGACATGGCGATGATCCCGCAGCTCAGGCGGGACGCCTAGCGACGCCCCGCCGGTTCATGGTGAGGTCGGCGGCTATTTGGCCTGCCAGGCGTACCAACGCTCCGCGATCGTGTCGCGGTTTTCAGCCCAGTAGTTCATGTCGAGGTTGATCTGCCCGTCGACATAGGCGTCCGGCAACGACTTGACGACATCGGCCGGCATTTCGGCCTTGGCTGCCTTGTTGATGGGTGCGTAGCCGCTTGCTTCAGCAAACATTGCCTGGCTTTTCGGGCTTGTCGCTGTGGCCAAGAATTTCATGGCGCTCGCCTTGTTCTTCGAACCCTTGGGGATGACGAGCACGTCGGCGGCGGTCATGTTCTGATTCCAGGATGCGCCGACATCGGCGCCGTCCTGCTTGAGGGCGAAGACACGTCCGTTCCAGAGCTGCCCGAAGGCCGCTTCACCGGAGGCGATCAGCTGTTGCGACTGCGCGCCGCTATCCCACCAGACGATTTCTGACTTGATCGTGTCGAGTTTCTTGAACGCCCGGTCGAGGTCGAGGGGATAGAGCTTGTCTGCCGGCACACCGTCGGCCAGCAGTGCGATTTCGATGACGCCCGGCGCCGACCATTTATAGAACGTGCGTTTGCCGGGAAATTTCGTCAGGTCGAACATGTCGGCCCAGCCCGTTGGTTCGCCCGACACTGCCCCTTTGTTCCAGGCAAGAACGAAGGAGTAGTAGAAGCTGCCGACCGCATGGTCGGTGGTGAAGCGAGGATCGAGATCGGCTTTCGGCACGACGTTGAAATCGATCGGCTCCAGCAGGCCGTCCTTGGCCGCCTTGATGGCGAAATCCATTTCGACATCGACGACATCCCAGGCGACGCTGCCGCCTTCCACCATGGCCTTCAGCTTGCCGTAGTCCGTCGGGCCGTCCTGCAGGACCTTGATGCCGGAACTCGCTTCGAACGGAGCAGCCCAGGATTTGGTCTGCGCTTCCTGGGTGGTTCCGCCCCAGCTGGTGAACACCATCTCATCGGCGTGCGCGGCAGTGGCTGCCAAGAATCCGGCCAAAATGCCGGTCAAAATCAGTTTCATGTCATTCTCCTCTGTTGGTTGCTTGGTTTCTTGTTGTTATGAAATTGCGCGATCGCGGCGCTGCCTCATCGCATGACGAACGGATCCGGGATCGGCTCGTCGGATATCCGTATCCAGACGGATTTCGAGCGCGTGTAATCGCGGATGGCGTCGAGCCCGCCCTCACGGCCGAGCCCCGACTGACCATAGCCGCCGAACGGCACGAGCGGCGAAACGGCGCGGTATGTGTTGACCCAGACGACGCCGGCATGGATGTCGCGCGCCATGCGGTGCGCCTTGGCGAGATTGGTGGTGAAAACGCCTGAGGCCAGGCCGAACGGCGTATCGTTGGCAAGCGCCAGGGCTTCAGCTTCCGTGTCGAAGGTGAGAACGCTGAGCACCGGACCGAACAATTCCTCCCGCACGCAAGGCAGTCCTGTGTCCTCGGCGTCGATAATGGTCGGTGCGTAGTAGAAACCGCGCGGATGCTCGTCGGGCCTTTTTCCGCCGGTGACCAGCGTCCCGCCCTTGGCGAGGCTCTCGGCAACGATCTTCTCGATCCATTCCCGCTGGCGTGGCGTGGCCAGTGGTCCCATTTCGGTGGCCGGATCCTGCGGATCGCCGATTCTGATGGCCTCGGCCTTGTGCTTCAGCCTGTCCAGGAACTCGCTCTTTATCGACCGCTCGACAAGCAGTCGGGAGCCGGCGACGCAGCTTTGTCCAGAAGCCGCGAAAATCCCGGCCACGACCGCGTTTGCCGTACTGTCCAGGTCTGCGTCGGCGAAAACGACAACAGGGCTTTTCCCGCCCAACTCCAGCGTCGTGTAGGCGAGATTTTCCGCCGTGTTGCGGACGACCGCACGAGCGGTCGAAGGGCCGCCGGTGAAGGCGACGCGTGAAACCAGTGGATGACTTGTCAGGCGCCGGCCGCAATCGTGCCCGAACCCGGTCAGTATGTTGACGCTTCCGGCGGGAAATCCGGCCTCGTGAACGAGTTCGGCGAAGGCCAGCAGCGGCGCTGGGCCGTCTTCCGAAGCTTTCAGGACGACCGTGCAGCCGGCCGCCAGCGCCGGGCCGAGCTTGACGGCCGAAAGGAAGAGTTGCGAGTTCCATGACACGACGGCAGCGACGACACCGATCGGCTCGCGGCGGATGGTGACATCCATATCAGCCTTGTCGATAGACACATGCGAGCCTTCATGCTTATCGGCAAGCCCGCCATAGTAACGGTAGTAGTCGCCGACATAGGCGATCTGGGCGCGGGTCTCGCGGATGATCTTGCCGGTGTCGCGCGTCTCCAGTTCCGCCAGGCGGCCGGCATTGGCGACGACCAGCTCGCCGAGGCGCACCAGCAGCTTGCCGCGCGCCGTCGCCGTCAGCGATGTCCACGCGGCGGAGCGCAGCGTCCGGTGCGCCGCCTCGACGGCGCGGTCAACATCGGCCTCGGTTGCGGCGGGCATCGTCGCCCAGGGCGCTCCGGTGGATGGATCAATGCTTTCAAAGGTGGCTGTCGGCGTATCGAACGCCCCATCTATGAAGTTCCTGAAGGCCGCAAGGGTCATTGCGGCCTCCCATGCCGAAAGGCCGGCATCACCTTGTCGACGAACAGCTGCAGCGACTTTTTCTTGCGCTCGTGTGGCAGGCCGCTGTCGATCCAGATCGAATATTGGTCGTAGCCGAGCGCCTCGTACGCCTTCAGCCGGGCGATCACCTCTTCGGCTTCGCCGATAACCAGGTTCTGTCGGACCTTGTCCGGCGCATATTGCGGCATGGCTGCGATCTCGTCGTCGGTGAGCGCCTCCAATATGCCTTGACGAACAGGCTTCTTGTTCTGGAACCAGGCGCCGAACTGGCAGTAGAACAGCGACAGGTCCTTCGTCAGCTGCTCCGCATCGGCGGCGTCCTCGGCAACGAATGTGTGCATCAGCAGCATGATGTCGGGGCGGGCCATGTCCGGATGCGCTGCGCACGCCGCGTTGAAGCGTTCCATCAGGCTGGTGACCTCGCCATCGCCCGAGGCGAGCGGCGTCACCTGGACGTTGCAGCCGTTGGACACGGCGAAGTCGTGCGAGTTGGGATCGCGCGCCGCCACCCAGATCGGCGGGTGCGGTTTTTGCACCGGCTTGGGCGACGAGGTGGTCGATGGAAACGACCAGAACTCCCCGGACATCTCGAAGTCGCCTTGCCAGAGACCCTGGATAGCGGGGATGATCTCGCGCATGCGCTGGCCCGCGCCCCAGGCGTCGAGCCCCGGGAACAGGCGTTGGTATTCATAGCTGTAGGCGCCGCGCGCGATGCCGATGTCGAGCCGGCCGCCCGTGATGACGTCGGTCATGGCTGCTTCGCCGGCAAGCTTGATCGGATGCCAGAACGGCGCGATGACCGTTCCTGTGCCGAGCCGGATGCGCTTCGTCCTGGCGCCGAGATAGGCGATGTTGATGAACGGGTTTGGCGAGATGGTGAACTCCATGCCGTGGTGTTCGCCGATCCAGGCCGTCTCGAAGCCTGCCGCCTCGGCCATCAGGACCAGTTCCTCAAGCTCGTCGATGAGCTCGGCATGCGGCTTTGCCGAGTCCGAGCGTTCCATATGGACGAAGAGCGAGAACTTCATATCTGTTCACCCGGATTAGAAGTGTTCATGGGTGCCGGCTTGGCGAGCGGACGGACTTCACCTTCGACCTCGTTGCCGACATAGACTCCAAACGCATCCTCCCGACATTCGCGAACGTAGCGGGCAAGCATCGAGCGCACAGCAGTGTCGGCGATGTTCAGTCCGGCAATCCTGTCGATGTCGACGAGCTGGACCTGGCCATCGCTGGAGTGGGGCGTGTCTACCGTGCCGCGGTAGTAGACATGCGTTCGCGATGGGCTTGCTGCGTCGTCCCAGACCGCAAACAGGAACCCGAGATGAGCCTCGATGGCCTGCGCAGCGAGGCGTCCCCTAAGGCTTCGTGTATCGCCGGACGTCCCCAGTCCTCGGCCCGCCGGCAATTCGAAAAAGCCATCGACAGTTTCGAAGAACAGCACGCGGCCTTCATCTTCGAGGATAGCGCCGACCTCCATGTCGGGTGGCGCGGCCGCCAGCGCTTCCTGGCTGAGACCGGGCGAGACATAGGCGCCACGGCAATAGCCGAGGGGCTGCGATGAATTGTGAGAAAATTCGCGAACGCGGCCGATCAGGATCGAATGATCGCCGGCGTCGACCAATTGCTCCATGTCACAGTCGAACGTCGCCACCGATCCACCGAGCAGCGGGCTGCCGGTCTGGCCGAAGCGCCATTCGACAGCCGAGAACTTGTCCTGCGATTTCGAAGCGAAGACGCCGGACGCAGCTCTCTGTTCCTCCGAGAGCACGTTGATGGCAAAGCACTTCGAGGTCGAAAACACAGGATGACCCAGCGCTTTCTTGGCAATGCAGACCAGAACAAGCGGCGGATCGAGCGAAACGGATGTAAACGAATTGGCAGTAAAGCCTCGAGGCTCCCCTTCCGGCCCGATCGCGGTGACGATGGTAACGCCGGTCAGGAAGGAACCGAGCGCCCGCCTGAATTCGCCCACGTCGAAGGCTGTGTCCATCGCCGGTAGCTCTGATGTGCTTGTGCTGTCGTTGCTCTCGAGAAAATCGACAATGCGCCGTGTGACCGCGTCGGGCGAGGCTATGGCCATCATGTGTCGTTCGCCCTCCAGAACGACGCAGCGACCGCGCGGCGCGAGGCGGGCCATCGCTGCCGACATCGCAGGTGAAGAATTCCTGTCCTGCGAGCCGGTCATGAACAGGGCCGGCACCGCGAGACCCGAGAGACGATCGCCATGCGCCGCATCCGCATGGGCGAAAAGTCGATATGTGCGCGCATAGCCTTCGCGGTTGACGCTTTGCAGTGCCGCGCGCGTCGTCCTTGCGGCCTCTGCCAGGCTGTCGGGGACCGGATTGCCGAACCAGCGCGCGATCGTTGCGTCCGTTCCTGACGGGTTTTTCGCGCCGTTTAATTCGGCGGCGCGTTCGCGCACCGCCTGCGCAAGGGCCGCCGGGCGGCGAAAGACCGCGTTGAGCGACACGATGCTGCGGACCCGTTCGGGAGCATCAAGCGCGATTTCCTGCCCGACCAGCGCCCCCATTGAATGGCCAACGATTGAGACGGCACCCAAGCCAAGGTGATCAAGAAGCCGGATCGCCTGTCCGGCATAGTCGGCAAGGCTGGCGTCCTCGGGTGGTAGCGGCGACCGGCCGTGTCCCAGCATGTCGATCGCGATCACATCCCATTTGCCCCTCATCAGCTCGATCTGTGGGCCCCAGACCGCCGCATTCATGCCGACGCCGTGTATGAGGAGGACCGGCGCGCCGGATCCGGCACGGATGAAGCCAGTGCCGTCAGGCGCCGTTCCGCGATGCCAGCCAGGGGCGGTCAGCTCAGCCATGCAGGTCGCCGACCTCCTTGAGATCCTGATAGCGGTCGCCGATGCGATGATGAGGTCGTCCGCCAATCGAGGCGCCAAGCGCCACCACCAGCTCGTCCGGCGCCGGTGCATCGCCGATCTGGAAATGCACTGTCAGGTAGTGCGAACGTCGGCCTTCATCGTTCTTGTCCATGAGCGGGATCATGATGGGTGTGTTCGGCCCGCCACGGAGGTTGGTGAAGGCAAGATAGGTCTTGGCGCCGACGGCACGCCGATAGTGGTTGCCGAAATGCAGCGTGTGGATGAGCGCGGAGGCATGCTCGATCTCGCCCGAAGTGCCGCATATTGCGGCCTTGCCGTAGCCTTCGATCGCTTCGCCGGATCCCGCGACTGCGAGAATTTCATGGGTCAGCATCTCCCCCAAAACCGGCGCATAGGCGCGGATCTCGGGAGAAAGGTCCTCGATGAAACCGCGCCCGGCCCAGGGATTGTCGAGCACTGCCGCCACGCCGATCAGGCGCAGCGCCCGGGGGGCCACCTTGCCGCCTTCAATCAGCGTGTTCTCGACATAGGTGACGATCTTTCGGATGGCCGGCTTCATCGAATCCTCGGTGGTGGATCGGGCCGAGACATCCGGAAAAGTTCCTTTTGCCTCGACAATATTATGGTATACCATGCTACTGAAAACCAAATCCCTTGTCAACGGATCGTCGAATCTGTTTCTTTGCGGATGCTGGGAGAGAAGAATTGGCCGACGACACGCTCAGGATCGAACGATCCACCAAGACGCTCAGAACACTGGCGCTGGAGCGCATGCGAGACGCGATCATGGGGTTTCACTTCCAGCCCGGCGAAAGATTGGTCGAACGGCCGCTTTGCGACCAGCTCGGCGTCAGTCGCTCGGTGGTGCGCGAAGTTCTGCGGCAGTTGGAGACCGAGGGGCTTGTCCAGATGATACCTGGCCACGGACCTGCCGTTGCCCGCCCAGATCTCAGCCGCACCGACGAGATTTACGAACTGCGCGCTCTGATGGAGGGCATCGCAGCGCGTGCCTGTGCGCTCACGGCGACGCAGGACCAGATCGCCGCGCTTGAGGGCGCATTGGATGTGCTGCTCACGGCGTGGGCCTCAGCCAATCCGATCGAGGTGATGCGGGCGACTACAAAATTCTATGAAGTGCTTTTCGATGCCGCCGACAAGCGCATCGCCTGGGAGATCGTCCAGGGTTTGAACGTCCGCATCAACCAACTGCGTTCCATGACCATCGCTTCGGTGAATCGTCGCGATGCCGCAATCGCCGAAATGACCGACATCATGAACGCGATCAGGTCGCGCAACGGCGATGATGCCGAAGCCGCGGCCCGGCGACATGTGGAGCAGGCGTGGCGAATTGCGCAACAGACCCTTCGCGATAGCTGAGGCAGAAACTTCACATTAGGGAATCGCCCGTCGCCCTCGCATTGACGCACCGCAGGCATTCCAACACGCATCCAACCCGATGACATAGCAGCAACAATGGCGTTGTTCCTGATAGCGCACTCTGGGTTTGCTGGTGTGGATGCTATTTCGAGCGTATTCTCTTCCTTAGGGAACAAGCCAGGTCGACCTCGATTGGTGGTCGCTTGCGCTCGGCCGCTCCGCTCGGGAGGAGCCTCTGATTGCGATGGCGCGCTTTGCTCACCTTGCCCTTCTCGCCGTCGCCTTGGCATTATTGCCTGGAATTGCGCTGGCTGGGGAGCCTTTCGTCCCGAGCTGGATCAACAACGATCCTGCAGCCAAGACAGTGGCCATAGAGATTGTTGCCGATTGGAACCAAGTCGAGCGGTATCGCAGGGACAACATCCGGACCGACATTATTGACTTCAACGGTTACTGGGGCGGCAATCTCACCATCGTCGTGCCAGCAGAATGGTCGGTAGAGATCGAGTTCATCAATGGCTCCTCGTCTTTCCGGCACAGCCTGATGGTGACCAGGGTCTACGCTCCGTCAGAGATGCCAGTGAAGTTGACGGCCGAGGATGCGATCTGGGGGGTGTACACCGATCCGCCAGAGGGAATTAAAATCAATGAGAGGAGGCAACTCAACTTTGTTGCGCAGCAGGCCGGGAGCTATTTCCTCGCCTGCGGGAGGCAAACGCATCTAATGGACGGACACTGGATCGGTTTCGAGGTGAGAGACAGCATCAAACAGGCCGTGGCAATCATAGACGAAACCAATTTTCCGCAGGAGCAGCCTCCAGGGCGCCCTTAGGGGCTATGCGAGCTAGCCGCGCATTATGGCGTGGTCTTGGAGATCAATGCAAATCCAAGGGGGCTTATCTGGAAACTCGAGAGTATTGGCGTGCCCGAGCAGGTTAGAACTGCTTCTGCTTGCCAAGCCACCAGCGAGGCAGCGCTTTCGTCACTACTTCAGCTGCCCTATGCCACAAGGGCAATTCTGTACGGCCTGGTCGTTCTGGGCGCTGTCATGGCGCTGCGCGAACGGCGGCTGCAATGAGAAAGGACGGGACGATGAGTGCGACGGCGATAAGTAAAGGGGCGCCGACATCGGCGGACGATTTTCTGACCGGGCTGAAGGGGCAGCGCGTGCTGGTGACGGCAGGTGCCGGCGGTATCGGCTTGGCCATTGCCGACACGCTGTCGCGGCTCGGCGCGCGCATCGTCGTTTGCGACGTTTCGGACGAGGCTCTGGCCGCTGCTCCGGACAAGATCGCCCTCGTTGCCGCAGTCAAGGCCGATGTCTCGCGCGAAGACGACGTCGACCGGCTGTTCGAGACCGTGAAGGAAAAGCTCGGCGGCCTCGACGCGCTGATCAACAATGCCGGCATCGCCGGGCCGACCGGCGGCGTCGATGAAATCGATCCGGCGGACTGGCGGCGCTGCATCGACATCTGCCTGACCGGCCAGTTCCTGTGCGCCCGGCGTGCCGTGCCGCTGATCAAGGCGGCGGGCGGCGGCTCGATCGTCTCGATGTCGTCCGCCGCCGGCCGCCACGGCTACGCTTTCCGCACCCCCTATTCGGCGGCCAAGTTCGGCGTCATCGGTTTCACGCAAAGCCTCGCCAAGGAACTCGGGCCGCACGGCATAAGGGTCAACGCCATCCTGCCCGGCATTATCGAGGGACCACGCATCGACAAGGTCATCGCCGACCGGGCCAGGCAGCTCGGGGTTTCGAACGAGGAGATGACGCAGCGCTATCTCCAGAACATCTCGCTGCGCCGCATGACCAGCCCCTATGACGTCGCCGCGATGGTCGCCTTGCTGCTGTCCGATGCGGGCATCAACATTTCCGGCCAGTCGCTCGGCGTCGACGGCAATGTCGAAACACTTTGAGGAACGGAGCATGATGAAGGTAGCAATTGTCGGCAGCGGGTTCATCGGACGGGCATGGGCGATCAGCTTCGCCCGCGCCGGCCATGATGTGCGGATGTGGGACCAGTCGCCGGCCGCGACGGCTGGCGCGCACGATTACATCGCCGGCGTGCTGGGCGACCTCGCCGCGAACGATCTGCTGCGGGCACAGGCAATCGACGCCGTGCTTGATCGCATCGCCGTGGTGGCGGAACTGGGCGAGGCGCTGGCCGATGCGGTCCATATCCAGGAGAACACGCCCGAAAACCTCGACGTGAAGCGCGAGGTGTTCTCCCTGGTCGACGCACTGGCCGGTCCGCACGCGGTGATCGCCAGTTCCACCTCGGCGTTGCTGCCGTCAAAATTCACCGACCATCTGCAAGGGCGGCACCGCTGTGTGGTCGTGCATCCGATCAATCCGCCCTATCTCATCCCGGCCGCTGAAGTCGTGCCGGCGCCATGGACCTCCCCCGAAACGGTCGAAAGGACTCGCACCTTCCTCGTCGCCGCGGGCCACGCGCCGCTTGTGATGAAGCACGAGCTCGACGGTTTCATCATGAACCGCCTGCAGGGCGCGCTGCTGGAGGAGGCTTTCCGGCTTGTCGCCGACGGCTATGCCAGCGTCGAGGATGTCGATATCGGCATCCGCGACGGGCTGGCGCTGCGCTGGTCGTTCATGGGGCCGTTCGAGACCATCGACCTCAATGCGCCGGGCGGCGTGCGCGACTATGTCGAGCGCTATCAGACGATCTATGCCAACATCTTTCCGCAGATGCTGCGTCGCGTCGACTGGGCGGGCGAGGTCATGGCAACCGTCGAGGCCGACCGCCGCAAGCGGCTGCCGCGGCAAGAACTCGTCGAACGGCAGGTATGGCGCGACCGCCGGCTGATGGCGCTGGCAGCGCATAAGAAAAAATCGGATCAGGAGTTTGGAAGATGACGGAAACAAGCCGCAAGCCCGGCGCCCAGCAGACCAAAGGCAAGGTGATCATCACCTGTGCGGTGACGGGGGCGATTCACACGCCGACCATGTCGCCCTTTCTGCCGATCACCCCGGACCAGATCGCCTCCGAGGCGATCGCGGCGGCGGAGGCGGGTGCGGCGATCCTGCACCTGCATGCCCGCGATCCCCAGACAGGCAAGCCAGACCAGACGCCTCAGGCCTTCGCCCGCTTCCTGCCGCGCATCAAGCAGGCCACCAACGCCGCCATCAACATCACCACCGGCGGCAGTCCCTACATGAAGGTCGAGGAGCGCGTGCGCCCGGCCGCCGAGTTCAAGCCCGAGGTCGCCTCGCTCAACATGGGTTCGATCAATTTCGGGCTCTACCACCTCGTCGACAAATACGAGACCTTCAAGTTCGACTGGGAAAGGCCGCATCTGGAAGCGACGCGCGACCTTGTCTTCCGCAACTCGTTCAAGGATATCGAATACATATTGGCAACCTGCTACGACAACGGCACGCGCTTCGAGTTCGAGTGCTACGACATTGCCCATCTCTACAATCTCTCGCACTTCGCCGACCGCGGGTTGGTGAAGCCGCCGTTCTTCGTGCAGTCTGTGTTCGGTCTGCTTGGCGGCATCGGCACGCATCCCGAAGACGTCGCCCATATGAAGCGCACCGCCGACCGGCTGTTCGGCGACCAGTTCCGCTGGTCGGTGCTCGGCGCCGGCGCCAGCCAGCTTCGCATCGCTGCGCAGTCGGCAGCCCTTGGTGGCAACATCAGGGTTGGCCTGGAGGACAGTCTGTGGGCCGGCAAGGGTAAGCTTGCCAAAACGAACGCCGAGCAGGTGGTACTTGCCCGCAAGATCATCGAAGGCCTCGGCATGGAGGTGGCGACGCCCGACGAGGCGCGCGAGATCCTGTCACTGAAGGGCGGCGACAAGGTCGCGTTCTGAGGCGGCTCGCCTATCGCCGCACGGTGGCGCTGCCGATGGGTCAACCGTCGATGCCGAAGGGTTCCTCTGGAACGCCCTCGTCTACGACGGCCGGCTGGTGCGTTATGCGCCCGACGGCAGCGTCGATCGGATCATCGACATGCCCGTCAAGAAGATCACCAGCGTCATGTTCGGCGGACCGAAGCTCGACACCCTTTACGTGACCTCGATGGCGGAAACCGCCGCTGCCGCGCCTCCCCGGCGACGGCGTTCTGCGCGGCAGCCTGTTCGCCATAACCGGCCTTGGGATCAAAGGCGCCGCGGAACCGCGCTTCGCCGGA
This sequence comes from Mesorhizobium sp. BHbdii, assembly GCF_053848045.1. Lineage (NCBI taxonomy): Bacteria > Pseudomonadati > Pseudomonadota > Alphaproteobacteria > Hyphomicrobiales > Phyllobacteriaceae > Mesorhizobium > Mesorhizobium sp. BHbdii. The sequence continues at coordinate 535,751 of NZ_JBSPKX010000004.1, forward strand.
TGACGGCGGCGGCAAAAGAGGATAGAGGCGAACGAAGAAACGAGCGCTTGCTCGATTTCTACATGTTGACGCAATGCGTTTCGGCGATCTCGTCCATGGGTCGATGGCGGCCACCTCGTTTCATCGCTGTGAGGTTTCCATGAATTTCGACATTCCCGCCCGCACCGAAGATTACCGTGTCCGCATTGCCGACTTCGTCGAGCAGGAGATCCTGCCGCTCGAGGCCGACAAGGCATCCTATGACGCGCACGGAAATATCGCCTTGCCGCTGCTGGAGGCACTCCGCGCCAAGGCGCGGATGGCGGGCCTGTGGTGCCTGCAGCTCAAGCCCGAAACCGGCGGCGCCGGTCTTGGCAAGATGGACATGGCGGTCTGCTACGAGGAGATGAACCGGTCGATCTTCGGACCCGTGGTGTTCAATTCGGCAGCGCCCGACGATGGCAACATGATGGTTCTGGAGGCGCTCGGCACACCGGCGCAAAAGCAAAAATGGCTGAAGCCGATCGTCGAGGGCAAGGTGCGCTCGGCCTTTGCCATGACCGAACCGCACCCCGGCGGCGGCTCTGATCCTTCGATGATTATGACGCGTGCGAAGCGGCGCGGCGACAAATATGTGGTGACCGGCCGCAAATGGTTCATCACCGGCGCGGAGGAAGCCAGCCATTTCATTCTGATTGCGCGAACCTCGGACGACCCGCGCCATGGTCTGTCGGCCCTGATGTTCCACAAGGACCAGCCGGGCTGGCGCATCATGCGCCGCATCGAGATCATGGGCCCGGAGGAGCACGGCGGGCATTGCGAGCTGGAATTCGATGGGCTCGAAATCCCTGTCGAAGACATGCTGGTCGGCGAAGGCAGGGGCATGAAGGTGACGCAGGTGCGGCTCGGCCCGGCACGACTTACCCACTGCATGCGCTGGCTCGGACTGTCCAGGCGCTGCGTCGAGATCGCGCGCGCCTACGCTGCCGAGCGCCATGGTTTCGGCCAGCGTCTCGCCGACCGCGAAAGCGTCCAGCTGAAGCTCGGCGACCTCGCCATGCGCATCGAGATTGGCCGCATCCTGGTGATGAAGGCTGCGTGGGAACTGGACCGCGGCGGCTTTGCCCGCAAGGAAGTGTCGATGGCCAAGGTCCAGGTCGCCAATGTGCTGCATGACGCGGCCGATGTGGCGATCCAGATCAATGGCGCGCGGGGCTATTCGAAGGACACGGTGCTCGAATGGATTTACCGCTATGCTCGCCAGGCGCGGCTGGTCGACGGTGCCGATGAGGTCCACAAGATGGTGCTGAACCGTTTCCTCAATGAGGAAGAGAGGGGCTTCTGGCGCTGGACTGTCGAAGGCGAGGCATAAGGGGCGCGCTCAGGAGGAAAGATGGCGCAGCCGTTGAATGCGGACTTCGATCCTGCGGCATTGAAGGGTTTTCTCGCGAGCCGCTTCGGCGATGCCGCAATGTCGCTCGAGCGGATCGGCGGCGGACAGTCCAATCCTACCTATTTCGTGGACTATGGTGCGCATCGCATGGTGCTGCGCAAGAAGCCGGCCGGGCCGATCCTGCGCGGGGCGCATGCCGTCGATCGCGAATTCCGCGTGCTTGAAGCGCTGGCACCGACCAACGTCCCGGTGCCCGGGCCGGTGCTCTATCACGACGGTGCCGAGCTGCTCGGCACGCCCTTCTACCTGATGGAGCGGCTGGATGGTCGCGTCTTCCACGATTGTTCGCTGCCTGGCCTTTCGCCCGCCGAGCGACGCGGCATCTATTTCGGCATGGCAGAAGCGATGGCCAAATTGCATGCCGTCCGTCCCGACGAGGTCGGTCTCGGCGACTACGGCCGGCCCGGCAACTATTTCGAGCGCCAAATTGGCCGCTGGACCAGGCAGCTCAGGGAATCGCCGAGCGACAGAATTCCGGCACTCGAAGCGGTCGCCGACTGGCTACCGCAGCATATGCCCGTGGATGATGGGCGCGTGTCGATCGCCCATGGCGACTTCCGCCTCGGAAATCTGCTGTTCCATCCCGACAAGCCGCAGGTGATCGGCATTCTCGATTGGGAGCTGTCGACGATCGGCCATCCGCTCGCCGATCTCGGCTTTTGCTCGATGACTTGGCATTCGGCCCCGGACGAATATGGCGGTATCCTCGGCCTCGATCACGAGGCACTCGGCATCCCCAGCCAGCCCGAATTCCTCGACCATTATTTCGCCCATGCCGTGCCCACCGCGCCCCTGCAACGCTTCCACCTGGTTTTTTCGCTGTTCCGTTTTGCCGTGATCTTCGTCGGCATCGCCGACCGGGCGCGGGAAGGCAGCGCGGCGTCGGCCGATGCCGCCAGCACGTCGCCTCTAGCCGGCCGCTTTGCCGTACGCGCTCAAGAGATTATCGACGGGGCAAGACCGTGGAGCGCCGCCTAGGGGAGCGTTCGGGCCCAGGTCCTTTTCCTACACGCGGTGTCAGCAATCCAATCCCAGAGGCTTTGCGAACGCTGGATCACGACCGGCGGACAGCGCTTCGTCGGCTGGCGACCAGCTTCAGCCAAGGCGCCAAATGGAAGGCGCTCATCAGCAAGTACATCATGACCATTCCGCTCAGCGGCGACGCATCTTGCGCCGCCGAGCAGATCATGTCCGCATCACCGGTGACGGCCGTCAGCAGCGCCATCATTGCGAAGGTTGGCGCGGCTGCCAGGGATAGCCAGTCGGCCGCGCCGCGGGCGGCGACATTGTCGCTTGGGAAATCGGCAGATCCGCTGCCTGCGGGCGGCATCTTCTGCGTGTGGTTGGAGTGCAGTGTCATCGGACGTCAGCCCTGGCCGTACTCGTCGTGGCGGCGCCACCACACGCCCGTTTCGTTACGCCCTCGGGGCGCGCGGTCGAGCCACTGATACATGCCCCAGAGGCCGTCCAATCCGCGCGCATAGGTGGAATAAGCGTGATAGACGACGCCGTCCTCGATCACGAACGCGCTCATGCCTGGCCTCTCGCGCGTGTACGTGGCAATGTCTGTTCCGCTCATTGCAGCGAACGTCTCGGAGCCGTCGGCAGTCGTACGCGAGGGTATCTCGGCGAGAGGTGCCTCGCGGACATAGTTGTATTCGATGCCTTCCTCGCGCTGCTGCTCTTCGGTGAACGAAACGTCGAAGTCGAAATTGAAGTCGCTGCCGTGTGAGGACGCCCACGGGAACGTCCATCCCATTCGCCGCTTGTACGCCTGCAGCTTCGCGAGCGGTGCCCGCGATACCGCCGAAAGCGTGACGTCGTGGTTGGCCAGGTGGAGGACGAAGCCGTCGAATCCATCCGCGATCGCTGAGCAGGCCGGACAGCCCGCCGTGTAATCGGGCCCGAACATGAAGTGGTAGACGAGGAGCTGCGAGCGTCCCCTGAAAAGGTCTGCCAGTGAGGCGCTGCCTTCATCGGTCTCGAATCGGTAATCCTTGTCGATCCGAACCCAAGGCAATGCCTGCCGCCGCCGCGCCACCTCATCGCTTTGGCGCGTGAGCTCCTTCTCCGCCTTGAGCAGATCACGTCGCGCCGCCAGCCACTCCTCACGTCTTCCGGTTCTGTGTGTCGGCATCGTTCGTCTCCTTCCTCGATGTTCGCACCGTTTTCGATACGGCGCGTTTCGATACAGCGCGCTGGCTGTTGGTCCTGAGATAGATTAGGACCGGACATCGAATGGTGAGAGTTACAAACGTGACGGGATTCCGATGGACTCGCTGATCACCGCTGCGGCGCGCGCCCTCGCAACGGGTGATCCCCTCGGCGCTTTGAAGCGGGTCGCCCTGCGTGACGATGCGCCTGCGCTTGCGCTGCGCGGCATCGCCATGGCGCAGCTCGGCGATCTCGTTCGAGCAAAGGCTCTCCTCAAAAGTGCTGCGCGCGCCTTCGGTCCGAAAGAGGCCGTGGCCCGCGCTAGGTGCGTCGTCGCCGAAGCCGAGATCGCACTCGTCTCGCGCGACCTGGGCTGGCCGGCGAAGGCACTCGACGCCGCGCGGTCGACGCTTGAAAACCACGGCGACCGCTTTAATGCCGCGCATGCGCGCAATCTCGAAGTCCGGCGCCTGCTCCTGATCGGACGCCTCGACGAGGCCGAGCGCAGGCTGGCCGGGTTCGATCCCACACCGCTCCCACCCGCGTCGAGGGCCGCCCACGAGCTGGTGATTGCGGGGATCGCGATTCGACGCCTCCGGACCAAGGCGGCGCGCGCTGCGCTCGCTCGGGCCGAGCATGCCGCCCGCGAGGCGGACATCCCGGCGCTGACGGCAGAGGTCGAAAGCGCATCCCTCGTGATGAACACGCCCGCGGCGCGCCTGATCGCGCGTGGTGAGGAGCACCCGCTCCTGCTTGAGGAGGTCGAAGCGCTGCTGGCGTCGGGAGCGCTCGTCGTCGACGCCTGCCGCAATGTCGTGCGGGCCGCCGGCATGATCGTCCCGCTCGCGACGCGCCCGGTCTTGTTCGCGCTTGCCCGCACGCTGGGCGAAGCCTGGCCCGCGGACGTGCCGCGGAGCACGCTCGTCGCCCGCGCGTTCGGCGGCAAGCACGCCGATGAATCGCATCGCGCCCGGTTGCGGGTCGAAGTCGGTCGGCTTCGCGTGGAGCTGCGGTCACTGGCGGATGTGAGCGCGACCAAGCGAGGCTTTGCGCTTAAGCCGCGCCGCCCACGCGATGTGGTGGTTCTGGCACCGCCCGTCGACGAGCAGCATGCAGCGGTGCTCGCCTTCCTCGCTGATGGCGAGTCGTGGTCGAGCTCGGCGCTCGCAATTGCGCTCGGAGCCAGCTCGCGCACCGTGCAGCGATCGCTCGAGCAGCTTGCGGCAGCAGGCAAGGTGCAATCGTTCGGTCGCGGGCGAGCGCGCCGTTGGATGACCCCGCCCGTGCCGGGATTCCCGACAATCTTGTTACTCCCCGGCTCACTATCTGGCTACTAGTGTCGGGATAATTCAACAGATCTGAGCCTGGAGGAAAAGCATGAAACGATCTGCAGCCGAAGTCCTCCGCGAATATGGACCCTTTCCGGGTGTCGACCAGGTGGCTGGGGTTACGTTCGACGGTCAGCATGTCTGGTTTGCGTCCGGAGACAGGCTGAACGCCTTGGATCCTGCGAGCGGGAAAGTGGTTCGCGCGATTGAGGTCGCCTCGCACGCAGGAACGGCCTTCGACGGTCAGCACCTGTTCCAGATCGCCGAAGATCGCATCCAGAAGATCGATCCCAACACAGGCCGCGTGCTCGCCACGATTCCGGCGCCAGGTGGCGGCGGCGACTCCGGGCTCGCCTGGGCCGAAGGCTCACTTTGGGTGGGGCAGAATCGCGGTCGCAAAATCCATCAGATCGACCCGCAGACAGGGGCAGTTCTTCGCACAATCGATTCCAACCGGATCGTCACAGGGGTCACCTGGATCGACGGCGAACTCTGGCACGGCACCTGGGAAGGTGACGAGAGCGACGTCAGGCGGATAGATCCTGAAACCGGAAAGGTCCTGGAGAAGCTTGATATGCCCCCTGGAACAGGCGTGTCGGGGCTCGAGTCCGATGGTGGCGATCAGTTCTTCTGCGGCGGCGGAAACAGCGGCAAGGTGAGAGCCATCCGCCGGCCAAGGCGAGGCTCCGAGGAGCGTTCATGAAGCTGAGCCCACCGTTGCAACAGTTCGACGATGAAGCTGAGAGCGTCCCGCGGCAGGGAAAATCATGATCAGAAAGCATCCGCTGAAAGGACCGAACAGGTTCAAGCTCGGCGTCTTCTCGATGAACGCCGATGGCGGCCTGGCAATGACCACCGTTCCCGAGCGCTGGCGCGCCCGCTGGGAAGACAACCTCAATGCTGCCTGCATCGCCGATCGCGCCGGCCTGGAGTTTCTGCTGCCGATCGCGCGCTGGCGCGGCTTCGGCGGTTTGACGCATGTGCGGGAATGGTCGTTTGAGACTTTCACCTGGGCGGCGGGTCTCGCCGTCGCGACGGAGAACATCGGTCTGTTCATGACGGTGCATGTGCCGCTGGTTCATCCGCTGCAGGCTGCAAAGGCGCTGGCGACCGTCGACCACATCTCCAACGGGCGTGCCGGCTTGAACATTGTCTGCGGCTGGAACCCGGACGAGTTCGCCATGTTCGGGCAGACGGTCGGCGACCGGACCTACCATCAGGCCGAAGAATGGATCAACATCATCGAGCGTGCCTACCAATCCAGGGAGCCGTTCGACTTCGGCGGCGAGTTCTATGATCTGAAGGGGGTTGTCAGCCGCCCGCCAAGCCTGCAGGCGCCGCGCCCGGTGACCATGAACGCCGCCTTCGGCGCACCGGGGCGCAACTATGCGGCGCGCCACTGCGACTATTTGTTTTCGACTTTTTCCGAAATCGCCGATGGCCGCGCGCATGTGGTCGACATCACGAACCGAGCGGCTGAAGTTGGACGCGAAGTCGGCGTCTATACGGTCTGCCACGTCGTCTGCCGCGAGACCCAGCAAGAAGCCGAGGATTATTACCGGCACTACGCGCTGGAATGCGCGGACGAAGGCGCGGTCGACGAGCATATGCGCAAGAAGAAGGAATTCGCCAACTCGCATGACGCAAAAGCCTTCACCGAATATCGGCAAAGGTTCGCCGGTGGTGCTGGAACGTTCCCGCTCATCGGCACACCGGAAAAAATCGTCGACGATCTCACTGAAATCATGGACCAGGGTTATTCCGGCGCCGCCCTCACATTCGTCAACTACACCTACGAATTGCCCTTCTTCTGTGACCGCGTGCTGCCGCTGATGCGCCAGGCCGGGCTTCGCGTAAATTGACGCCGGCGGCCGCCATTCCGACGACATGGGTGCATGGGCACCACGCCATAAATCCGCGCGCCTTCAAGCAGGCTATGCGGGCGGTGGCGGGCTCGGTCGCCATCCTCCGTCAACTACACCTACGAATTGCCCTTCTTCTGTGACCGCGTGCTGCCGCTGATGCGCCAGGCCGGGCTTCGCGTAAATTGACGCCGGCGGCCGCCATTCCGACGACATGGGCTGCATGGGCACCACGCCATAAATCCGCGCGCCTTCAAGCAGGCTATGCGGGCGGTGGCGGGCTCGGTCGCCATCCTCGCGTCGGAGCATGACGAGATGGGCTTTTGCGGCATCACGGCGACGGCCGTCCTGGTCAGTCCACACGCGGCGCACTACTCGACCCAGTCTTACGCCGAGGTTCGCAACAAGGTGTTTGCCGATGTCGCATCCGTCCTGCGCGGCGGGAAGCCGCTATATCCAGTCAACCGGATATGACTGCTCTGCAAATAGCTCAGCCCGGCTTCGGCTTGTCGCGGCGCTCTACGATGTAGATGTGGTCGGCCGCCAGAACCACATCGCCATGCTGGTTGATCACCTCGCAGCGCTCGATGACCCGGCCCGAATCTGGCCGCTTCGGGTCGTCCTCCTTGGCCGAAATGGTGGTGCGGGTCTTGATCGTGTCGCCAATGAACACCGGCTTGATGAAGCGCAACCTGTCGTAGCCATAGGAGAAGGCGACCGGGTTGATGACGCTTGCCGTCAGCCCTACGCCGACCGAGAAGACCAGCGTGCCGTGGGCGATGCGCTGACCGAACGGCGTCGTCTTCATGAACTCGGCGTCCATGTGATGGGGAAAAAAATCGCCGGTATGGCCGGCATGAACGACGAAGTCGGTCTCGGTGATGGTGCGCCCGCTGGTCATGCGCGACGAACCGATCTGATAGTCTTCGAAATAGACAGTCTGCTCCATGTCAGGGCCTCGCCGCGATTGGTGTTGCCGGCGCCGCGCTCGATTGGTAGGCGGCCTCGACCAGCGCCATCGTGTTCCAGCCGTCTTCGACGGAACTGACGAGCTCGGTGTCCTCGCCTGATGCATAGCGCTGCACATTGGCCATGCGGCCGACGAAGGCGTCGGGAAACCATTCGCCGATGAGTGGCACAGCAACCCAGTCGGAGCCGCCCTTCGGATAGATTTCAAGGATGTCAGGCTCGCCGCGCGGATAGTCGAGATTGAGCCCGAGTTTGAGATAGGCGGCGCCCTCGGTGCCGCAGATGCGGAATTCGCAGGCCTGATGTTTTCGGCCGAATTTGTGATCGTGGTTGATCGACAGTGCGCATCGCACAGTGTCGCCATAGTCGAGGATCGCGCTGGTGCGCGTCTGCGCGACCTTGTGGCCGGGATGGCCGAGCGTCTTGGCGTGAACGCCCCGGGGATCGCCGAGCAATTGCCGGATCAGGTCGAGATAATGGATCGAATGCATGGCGATCTCGACGCGCGGCGCCTTCACCAGAAACTCCCAGAGTTGCCACGGCGTCGCCAATGCCAGCCATGCATCGAAATCGACCACGTCGCCCAGCCAACCCTTGGCGATCGCATCCTTCAGCGCCAGCATCATCGGCGCGAAGCGGAGCTGGAAGTTCACCGCCGCCTTCAGTTTTTTGGAGCGGCAGATTTCGAGGATTTCGGTCGCCTCGCTGAGATCGCTGCCCATCGGCTTCTGGATCAGCGCCACTGCACCATCTGGCAACGCCCTGAGCACGCCGGCATGATGAGCCGGCGGCGTCGCCAGGTCGAAGACGGCGTCCTTGATCGCTGCGGCTTCCCCGACCGACCGGTAAGTGGCGACGCCCCATTTCTGCGCCAGTCTTTCCGCCTTGGTATGGTCGGGATCGAAAAGCCCGGCGACCGGAAAGCCGGCTTTTCCATAGGCCGGGAAATGCGCATCGCCGGCGATCGAGCCGGCGCCGAAAATCACGATCGGCCTCGGCTTCGATGGCTTCGCCCAGGACTGGGAGAGCGAGTCAGGATCGAAAACGCCGTCAGTCATGATGGAAGACTTCGTCCATCGATGCCCACCACTCGCCCTCCTTGCGGGTCGGCAGCGGCTCCTGGCAAGGCATGCACAGCGCCCACCATTCCTGCGTCTTGGGATCGGCGGCCATCTTCGCCATGTCGGCGGCATAATCGGTGCCGTGGTATTCGAAAGTGCTGAACAAAAGGTGCTCCGGCTCCTTAAGATAGATCGAATAATTCCTGATGTTGCAGGCGGAAATCATGGCAAGCACGTCAGGCCATACGGCAGCGTGAAGCCGCACATACTCGGTGACCTTTTCCGGCTTGAGGCCGAGCACCATTCCCATCCGCTGCATGTCCGGCTCCCTATTTTGTTATTTCGGTGGTGAATTCCGCAATGCTCTTCGCCTTGACGGCATTCCAATCCCAGTCGATGCCGATGCCGGGCTCGTCCGGTGCCAGTGCTTGGCCGTCCTCGATGCGCATTTTCTTGCCAGTTAGTTCATCGAGTTGGGGAATATACTCGACATATCGGCCGTTCTGAATGGCGCAGGTCAGGCTGACATGCAGTTCCATCAGGAAATGCGGGCAGACCGGGATATCGAATGCCTCGGCCGCATGCGCGACCTTGAGCCACGGCGTGATGCCGCCGATGCGGCCGACATCGACCTGCACGATCGAGCAGCCGCCTTTTTGCATGTATTCGCGGAAATGCCGGATCGAATAGAGCGACTCGCCGATGGCGATCGGCGTCGACGTCGCATTCGACAGCCGCACATGGCCATCGATGTCGTCGGCCGGCAGCGGCTCCTCGATCCAGGCGAGGTCGAGATCGCGCAGCCGCTCAGCCCGGCGGATCGCCTCGTCGACAGAAAAGCCCTGGTTGCAGTCGGTCATGATCTCGTAGGATGAGCCGACTGCTTGGCGCACCGCGGTCAGCCGGGCGAGATCCTCGGAGCCGTGCGGCCTGCCGATCTTGACCTTAGAACCGCGAAAACCCTTTGCCTTGGCGGCGAGCGCGTCCTCGACCAGCGCCTCGGTCTCGATATGCAGCCAGCCGCCCTCTGTGGTGTAGAGCGGGCAGCGGTCCTTGGCGCCGCCGGCCAGCTTCCACAGCGGCAGGCCGAGCTTCTTTGCCCTGAGATCCCACAGCGCCGTGTCGATGGCCGCCAGCGCGATTGCCGTGATGGCACCGATCGTCGTCGCGTGGGTGGCGAATTCGAGCTCGTGCCAGATCGCCTCGATCATGTCGGCGTCGCGGCCGATCAGCCGCGGCGCAAGGTGATCGGCCAGGAGCCGCATCACCGAGGAGCCGCCGGTCCGATCGTGTAGCTGTAGCCGGTGCCGACCGCGCCGTCGGCGTCGGTGATGGTAACGATCGGCGTTTCTTGGCTGACAAAACTCTGGATCGCATCAGTGCGCTTGACCTTCGGCACCAGGTCGACCATCCCCAGTTCGGCTTTTTCGATCTTTGCCATGACGTTAACCTCGCAATGTCCTGCCGGTATCGGCAGAAAACAGATGGGCCTGCGACAGGTCCAGGCTCATTTTCACGCGGTCGCCCGCCTTTAGCTGTTTTGGATTGACCATACGCGATACCCAGACACCGCCGTTGAATTCGGCGAACACCAGCGTCTCGTTGCCGAGCGGTTCGGTGACCATCATCGGCAACTCCGGCTGATGACGTCATCGAACTTGCTTGACAGATCGGCAGCAGAAGAATCGCCTGCATCAAGTGCAAGCAGCGCCACGCCGGCTGATAAGCCGTAACAGCCTGTCATTTGATTCCTCTCAAGGGTGCGTCCGGGACTCGTATCGATCCAGTTCAGCGTTATTCATTTATAAACAAAGTATTCATAGAGGCGTCAAGTTGAAAGTTCTTCCGGAAGCAGGTGATTGTGCATATATGAAAGGCGAAATTCACCGGGAAGTGACTATGGCAGGCGACGAGGACGACGACCGTTATCGCGCCCCGGCGCTCGACAAGGGGCTCGACATCCTCGAGCTTCTGGCCGGCGTCGACGGCGGCCTGACGCAGGCGGAAATCGCCAAGAAACTCGATCGCAGCCCCAACGAATTCTATCGCATGCTCGACCGGCTGGTGCGACGCGGCTACGTCACGCGGCCAGACGGCGACCGTTATTCGCTGACCCTCAAGCTGTTTGGCCTAGCGCAGCTGCACGCGCCGGTGCGGCGGCTGGTTTCCTATGCGACGCCGCTGATGCGTGAACTTGCCGAAACCTCGCAGCAGGCAAACCAGCTTGTCGTCTTCGACCGCGGTTCCGCAGTGGTGATCGCACAGCAGGAAGCGCCGGACTACTGGGGCATTTCGATACGCGTCGGCTCGCATATCAGCCTGTTCGACACTGGATCCGGACATGTGCTGCTGGCGTTCCGCTCGCCGGAAGAGCGGCAGATGATGATCTCCGAGCATCTGCGCAGCACCGACAAGCCACCTCAATCGCCGGAATTCTTTGCCCGCCTCGACCAGATACGTGAACGCGGCTACGAAATGATGGCGTCAATGCAGACCGCCGGCGTATTCAACCTGTCGACCCCCGTTCTCGGATCCGACGGCAAGGCAATCGCAGCACTATCGATCCCCTACATAACCCTGGTCAACGCACCCAAGGCGCCCGATATCACCAGGACGATAGAGCTGTTGCTGGCGGCGACCGAAAAGCTGTCGCAACTGGCGGGATCAACGGTCAAGCAGGCGAAGTAAATTCTTATTTGAATGAAAAATTTCTCCGTGAGATGATTCGAAAACGCCGGAGGAGGAGAGCCTTGTCATGATCTTCGACACCCATCTACACCTGATCGACCAGTCGGCGCTGCGCTATCCCTGGCTCTCCGGCGTGCCGGCACTAAACCGCGATTTTTCCCACGACGAATATGCAGTCCAAGCTCGCCGGGCCGGCATAGAGGGCGCATTGCATATGGAAGTCGATGTCGATCCGGCCGATATCGAGGCTGAGACCAGCCATGTGAAGGCGCTGTCACAACAGAAGGACAGTTTGCTGAGAGGGGCGATCGCATCGTGCCGTCCGGAAGCGCCGGACTTTGCCGCCTATCTCGAGCGTCAGAAAGCCAATCCCTTCGTCAAGGGTTTTCGGCGCGTACTCCACGTCATGCCGGACGAACTTTCGGAAGGCGCGCTGTTTCGCGAAAACATCAAGCGGCTTGCTGGCACCGGGCTGACATTCGATCTCGTTGTCCTGCCGCATCAAATCCCTAAAGCGATCGCACTCGCCGATCTCGCGCCTGGCGTCCAGTTCGTGCTCGACCATTGCGGCGTGCCCGACATCAAGGGCAGCAGTGAGCATCCCTGGCGCGAGCATATGGCGGAGATTGCGCGGCGCCCGAATGTCGTCGGCAAAATTTCCGGTGTGGTCGCCTATGCGGAGGCTGGATCGTGGACTGTCGAAACGCTGCGTTCCTATGTGGAGCACACCATCGAATGCTTCGGCTGGGATCGCGTCGTGTGGGGCAGCGACTGGCCGGTCTGCACGCTTGGCGGCGGACTAGCGACCTGGGTGGCGGCAACGCATACGCTGCTTGCCGGTGCCAGCGTCGACGAGCGGGAAAAGCTGCTTTCCGCCAACGCGAAGCGGCTTTGGCGTTTGTAAGCCGCCTCAGATAGTAGCCGACTCGTGCCGCTCGCGGCCGTAGAGCGAACCAGCAGCACGATGACCAGGCCAAGTGCCGTCTGCACGGTCGAGGGCCGGAAGCCGAGGCCGATCAGCAGCGTGAGTTGCCGCGGATCAGGCTGTTCATGTTCTCCTCCATTTAAGCTGTTTCAGGCTCCTCAACCGGCAGCGCCGGGTGCCGGGAAACTCTCCGGAAACAGGCGATTGAGATCGGCGACGACACGGCCGGCATGGTGCTTTTCGGCCAGGCCGAGATTGATGCGATCGGACGCGGCCTGCTGGAAGGCCATGTAGCCGTCGTGCCGTGGCCTGACCCAGGAACCTTCGAGGGTGGCGCGGGTGTTCATGTAGAAATTACCGGCGGCTGAGTTGACGGCTGCATCGTCCCAGGCTGCGGCATGGCCGGGCTGGCCGCCGGCCGCAGCATAGGGGCCGCGCTGCACGTCGCCGCTTGCGATCCAGTAAGCAAAGTCGGTGGCCGCCTGCTTGGCCTTCGAAAAGGCCGACACGGCAATACCGGTTCCTCCGAGCGCCGAGCCGGCGGGACCGGCATCGCCCGCAGCCGGAATGTCCGCGAAGGCAAGGCGGTTGGTCCGGAATCCGGCAATGGCATAGGAGACATAGCCATAGATCAGCGGCGCACAGGCGATCCGCGAGCCGGGCCTGGCCATTTCCTCCAGGACGTCGATCGGGTCCATACCAAGGCAGGCCGGATCGACGAAAGCCGCGATCTCGCGCATCATCTCGAAAACGCGGCTGCCGATGTCAGGGTTTACGTGGTCGCCAGGCTCCTCGGCGGCGGGCCGGCCGAGATTGCCGGCAAGCGTGTAGAACACCATCAGCGAATGCGGCGGCCTGAGCGGCAACAGCACACGGCCTTGTCGCGCCAACTCGAGCATATCGGCCCAGTTCGCCGGGGCGGCAGAAAGCATGTCGGGCCGCCACGCCTGCACCTGGCTCGCCGTGTCGATCGGAAACGCCCACTGCCGGCCGTGCCAGTTGTAACTCGGATAGGAGCGGCCGACGCTGCCCGCCGCCAGCGCCGCACGTTCCGCTTCCCGGCCCACGACGTCGAGCGGCGCCAGACAATTCTCGGCGGTGATCTGGCCTACATGCGGATGATCGATGACGATCAGATCATAGGCACGGGCCAGTTCCTCGACCGGAAAGGATTCGAAATCCTGCAGCGAGCGCTTGTCCCACTCTATTGCGACGCCGGTGCGCTGCTTCCACAGCGCCGAACAGGCAACCATCGGGTCGTAGCCGCGCGGATGGCTCCAGGTCATGCCTTTGAGCGTCACGTCGCTCACAGCCCGAATTCCTTGCGGATTTTTGCGCTGTGCTCGCCGATGCGCGGCGCGGCCCGTTCGACTTTCGCGCGGACGCCATCGACCCTGAGCGGAGAGCGCGTGGTGAGGATTGAAACGTTATCCTCGCGAGTCACCGTCTGCAGCATGTCGAGAACCTGGAAGCCCTCGCTGGCCATCATCTCCGGCCAGGCCAGCACCTTGGCGCACCAGATGTCGGCAGGCTCGAGGATGGCAAGCCATTCCTCGACCGTCTTCGTCGCGATTTTTTGCGCGATGATCGCCTTGATCTCGTCGCGGGCCGTGAACCAGGTCGACGGCTGATCGCGATACGGCGCAAGTTCTTCGAGCCCCAGCAGATCGGCGAGCTTCGAGATCGGCGTCATCGCCATCGCCAAATAGCCGTCCTTCGCCGGATAGACGCCGTAGGGCGCCGACAGATAGGCGTGGGCGCTACGGAAGGCTGATCGCCGCGGCAGGCGGCGCCCGTCATTAAGATGCGTGGTCAGCACCTCGAACTGAAAATCGACCAGCGCCTCCAGCAGGCTGGTTTCGACATGGCTGCCCGTGCCGGTCACGCCGCGCCGCACCAGTGCGGCAAGAATCCCCTGCGCGGCGGCGGAGCCCGCCAGCATGTCGGCGATCGCCAGGCCGAAGGGCACCGGACCCTGGTCCTCGTCGCCGTTCAGCCACATCACGCCGGAACGGGCTTGCGCCAGCAGATCCTGCCCGGGCCGCTTGACCCAGGGGCCTTCCTCGCCATAGCCACTGATCGAGGCGTAGACCAGGCGCGGATTGATCTTGCGCACCGCCTCGTAATCGAGACCCAGGCGCTCGATGACGCCGGGCCGAAAATTCTGGATCAGTACGTCGGCCTTGGCCAGCAGGCCGCGCAGCGCCGCAACGTCGGCCGCCTCCTTGAGGTCGATGGCAAGACTTTCCTTGGCCCGGTTGATCGCATGGAAGATGGTGGAATCGCCGCCGATCTCGGTGTCGCTGAGATAAAGCCGGCGCGACAGGTCACCGCCATCCGGCCGCTCGATCTTGATGACGCGGGCGCCGAGGTCGAGCAGCCGCAGCGAGCAGTAGGGTCCGGACAGGAACTGGCTCATGTCGACGACGACGAGCCCGGTCAGCGGCAATTCGGCAGTGGCGGCCATCGCCTATTTCTCCGTCTTCCCGGCGAAATCGGCCGGATTGCTGTACTTCACCGTCTGCAGGTGCTCGCAATCCTCCCGTCAATCTTCTTTTGTGAATAGTATTTTCACATATGGGCTTATGTTGCAAGCGTGAACAGGCGCAGAATGCCTGTCTGGTTTTTGTTGGCAGCCTCAACCGCGAGGTGCCTTATTTTCAAGGCGCGCGGCGTCGGGCTTGGTGTCTACAGTTCCGACGAGGAGACGCTGGAGACGAGGAACTGGCCGAGACGGGGACGTCGACAATCCGACCTTTCCGTCGGTAACGCCGGAGGCTCCCATATCTATGCCAACTCCGAAGTGTTCGCCTGGCGCGAGGGCGTGGTCTCGGCCTACCGCTTCGACAGGCAAACCGCCGCGCTTTCCTACATCAATAAGCAGCCGACCCTCGGCAGCATCACGGCGCACAACACCGATCACGCGCGACGGGACGAGGCTCCTGGTCGCCAATTGCGGCATAGGCGAAGGCGGTCCCGATCGCTCGGTCGTGGTCTATGGGCTGCGCGAGGATGGCCGCCTGACCGCGCCGTTGTCGAGCGTCGCGCACAAGGGAAACGGGCCTGACACAGCCCGCCAAGAACGCCCTCATGCTCACAGCGTCACCGAGACGATCGCCGGTGGCGTGGCGATCGTCGCCGATCTCGGCATCGATCGGCTTGTCTCGTACCGCATCGGGCCTGATGGCAGTCTGACCAGACTGGCGGAGCAGGCGCTTGCGCCCGGCGCCGGCCCGCGCCATGTGGCGCTGAATCCGGGCGGGCGCTTCGTGTTCGTCATGAACGAACTGGATTCAACGATGGTGTCGCTTGAGCTCGACGATGTGCCAGGAAAGGCTCTCGGTCATCGACGCGAAACCGGCCGTGCCGGCCGCGGCGCGCGCGGCAATCATTGCGCCGACATCCAGATCTCGCCCGACGGCCGCTTCCTCTACGGTTCAACCGCGGCCATGTCAGCGTTGCGGTGTTTTCGGTTGACCAGGAAACAGGCACGCTTGCGCTAGTCGATCACACGCCCTGTGGGGGTGCCACGCCGCGCAATCTGGCGCTGACGCCCTCGGGCCGCCACCTTCTCTCCGCCAACCAAAATGCCGATCGCATCAATATTTTTGCCCGCGACGCCGCCACGGGCCGGCTGGCCGACACCGGGCGATCCATCGATATCGGCAAGCCCATGTGTGTGAAGATCGTGCGTTGAAAGCCATCGGTCTCGTTCCAGCAGCGAAGGGCTGCACGATCCTGTGATTTCGGCTGAGCCATCAGCGTGATAGCTTCGAGTTGTTTCCGCTGCGGAGTGGCCATGCGTACCAAGCTGCTAGAAATCACCCTTGCTATGTTGCTGCTGGCTGGCGGCCTTCCAGCCGGCCATGCGGAAGTGGCCGGGCGGCCGTCGCCTTCGGGTGGAGTTCTGTCTCTGCTTCCGCCTCCCCAGATCTCTGATCATTCGATCGTGATCGCGGGACGTACGCTGAACTATCAGGCAAAGGCCGGCACTCTCTCGTTGCTATCCGGTAAGGGCGACGTCACGGCGGAAATTTTTCATGTCGCCTACACGCTACGTCCCGAGCCAAGCCGGGAACCTGACCCCCGGCGTCCCGTTACCTTCGTATTCAATGGCGGTCCAGGAGCGGCTTCCGCCTATCTGCATCTCGGCGCGCTCGGTCCCCGCGTGATGGCGACGGCGGATAATGGAAGTTTTCTCCCATCGCCGCAGAGGCTTTTGGACAACCCGAACACATGGCTCGACATGACCGACCTGGTCTTTGTCGACCCCGTCGGAACGGGTTACAGCCGCGAAGCATCCGGGACCGAGGCGCGCAGCTTCTGGGGCGTCAACCAGGACGCCGCCTCGATGGGCGCCTTTATTCGCTTCTATCTGGCACAGGCGGGCCGCATGGCGTCACCGGTGTTTCTTGCTGGCGAAAGCTATGGCGGGTTTCGGGCTGCACTGCTCGCCAAGACGCTTCAGGATGATATCGGCGTCAGTCCTCGCGGCATCGTGCTCATCTCGCCGGCGCTCGAATTCACGCTCGTGCGCCCAGACGAGTTCCAGCCGCTCCACTGGGCGCTTGAGCTCCCGTCGTTGGCGGCGGTGCGCCTGCGCAGCGAAGGCGTCACCGGTTCCGAGCTGCAGGAGCGGTTGGCCGATGTCGAACGCTATGCCCTCGGCGACTATCTTGTCGCGCTTGCCAGCGGGCTGGAACAGGGTGGGCGCCTGGCGAGCCCGCGCGTGGCCGAAATCACCGGCCTGCCGCTCGAACTCGTCAAACGAAACTTTGCACGCATTCCCACCGAACTCTTCGCGAAGGAGTTTGCGCGGGCAAGGGGCAATGTTCTCAGCGCCTATGACGGCACGATCGAAACGGCGGACATCGCCCCGGAAAGTCCAAGGCCTCGCGGTCCTGATCCGGTCCTCGACCGAAGCGTGCCGGTGCTCACTTCCGCCTTTGTCAGCTATGTGCGTGAGGAATTGAAATTCCGCACCGATATAAGCTACCGGCTTCTCAACCGTGAAGTCAGCGGCAATTGGGATTACGGGACGAGCCCGACGCGTCAGGGCTATGTCGGCGTGATGGATGACCTTCAGCAGGCGCGAGCGCTGAACCCCGGCCTCGGCGTTTTGATCGTTAACGGCTACACCGACCTGGTGACACCCTATTTGGCATCCCGCTACCTTGTCGGCCAGATTCCTTCGCTTCCTGGCGCAAAGCCGATCCGCATTGACCTGCTGGAAGGCGGCCACATGATGTATTTCAGGCCAGAGAGCCGGCGCGCGCTGAGAGAGGCCGCGTCCGAGCTTTACCAAATGCCGAAATGAAACGGTTGAACCCGCGTACAATGGTCCAGATGAGGGCGTAGCCGCCTCGACGGATAACGCAACACGAACCGGAGAGGCGAGCAACGATGACATCTCAGGATGCAGAACTGACCTGGCTCAACCCGCCACCGCATCATGCTTTTGCCGACGGCACCGTGCATGTGCGCACCGGCAAGGAAACCGATTTCTGGCGTGAGACGTTCTACGGCTTCTGGCGCGACAATGGCCACCTCCTGTACCAGCAGGTCGAGGGCGACTTCAGCGCCGAGGTCACCGTCAAGGGGGACTACAAGGTGCTCTATGATCAGGCCGGTTTGATGGTCCGGCTGAGCGAGACGCACTGGGTCAAGGCCGGCATCGAGTTCACCGACGGGCTGGCGTATTTTTCTGTCGTCGTCACCAATGATGCTTCCGACTGGTCGTTGGTCAGCATCCCGGCTGGTCCGGACGGCGTCAGGATCCGGCTGACCCGCCATGCCGAGACAATCCGTGTTCAGTATCTTGATGCCTCCGACCATCACTGGAAGCCGGTGCGGCTCGCCTATTTCCCGCCCTCGAAAACAGTCGATATCGGCATGATGTGCTGTTCGCCGCAACGTGAAGGTTTCGAAGTCACATTCAGCGATTTTTCGGTCGGCCCGGCGATCTCGAGGGAACTCCATGACTGATGCGTCCCATGGCATGCGGGCCAATCGGACTTTTACGATCTGACCGACGGTCTGCCTCAGAACACGAATGGTAGGGCCTGAATCGCCAATCCGCCGCACTAGAATCCGTACCACACCAGAATCCTAAGGGAGAAGCTCCATGACATCAGACGTGGCAGTTATCGCAGGAGCAGGGCTGGGGCTGAGCGCCTCGCTTGCACGTCTTCTCACCAAGGAGGGCTTTCGCGTGGTCCTGGCTGCCCGCCACCTCGGCAAGCTGAGCACGCTGGTCGACGAGACCGGCGCGCTGGCGGTCGAAACGGACGTTGCCGATGTCGCGTCAGTCGAAAACCTGTTCGACGTCGCCGACAAAGCCGGTCCTCTGTCGCTTGTGGTTTTCAACGCCAGCGGCCGCGCCCGAGGACCGATCGCCGACCTCGATCCCGAATCGGTTAGGCAGGCGTTGCTGGTCGGCGCCTATGGCGGGTTCCTGGTCGGCCAGCAGGCTGCGCGCCGGTTGCTTTCCCGTGGCTCCGGCTCGATCCTGTTCACCGGCGCCACCGCCAGCGTCAAGGGGTTTCCGGGTTCGGCCGGCTTTGCCATGCCAAAGTTCGGCCTGCGCGGACTGGCCCAATCCATGGCCCGCGAACTTGCCCCGAAAAACATCCATGTCGCGCATTTCATCATCGACGGTGTGATCGCGCCGAACGAGCCCGGACAGAATAGGCCCGGACAGGCCAGCGAACCCGACCGGCAGGATCGCCGGCTATCTCCGGACGCGATCGCCGAAACCTATCTCGCAACCCACCGGCAGCATCGCAGCGCCTGGACTTGGGAGCTCGAACTCAGGCCATGGCTCGAGAATTTCTGAGCGTCGGCCGCACTGCAATTCGCGTATATGGTTGCCGTGATGCCTTCGTGCCATGGAATACCCGTTCGGACGTTATTTGCCTGCCGGCCGCCAAACGCAGCGCTGACTTTCTTCCATTGGCGTCGAGATTGGATCGACCATTGCTTTGACCGCAACGACCTGCGTGTCACCGTAAGGCCTGATCCAAGCCTTGAGGCAGGAGGAGGTTGACCATGGCCAGGATTGTACCCGTGCTCGATCTCAGCCGTCTCGAACAGGGCGCGTTGGAGCGTCGGACCTTTCTGTTCGACCTGCGCACGGCGGCCCGCGATGTCGGCTTCTTCTATCTCAGCGGGCATGGAATTTCGGCTGTTGAGATCGACGAGGTGCTCGACGCCTCGCGTCGGTTCTTTGCCTTGCCGGAAGCCGACAAGCTGGCCATCGAAATGGTCAAATCCCCGCAATTCCGCGGCTACACGCGCAGCGGTGGCGAACTGACCAAGGGCAAGGCCGATTGGCGCGAACAACTCGACATCGGCGTCGAGCGTCGACCCATACCACAGGGGCCGGGCATTCCTGCCTGGACGCGGCTGCAAGGGCCGAACCAATGGCCTTCGGCCCTGCCGGAACTCGAGCCGGCGCTGCTGGCATGGCAGGCCAAGGCGACGGCGGTGGCGATCCGCCTGCTGAAGGCTTTCGCGCTGTCGCTCAACCAGGCCGAGGACGCTTTCGATCCGATCTATTGCGGTGAGCCCAACCATCGCATGAAGATCGTGCGCTATCCCGGACGCGACGCAACCGGTGGTGACCAGGGCGTCGGCGCGCACAAGGACGGCGGCTTCCTGACGCTCCTGCTCCAGGACGACAACAGGGGGCTGCAGGTCGAATATGACGAAAGCTGGGTGAATGTGGATCCCATTCCCGGAACGCTGGTGGTCAACATCGGCGAGCTCCTCGAACTGGCATCGAACGGTTATCTCAGGGCGACCGTCCATCGTGTCGTCACACCGCCGGCCGGTGTCGAGCGAGTATCCGTTCCTTTCTTCTTCAGCGCCCGGCTCGATGCGACGATCCCGCTGCTCACACTGCCTGAAGAACTGGCTGCCGAGGCGCGCGGACCGGCGAGCGATCCGGACAACCCGCTGTTTCGCGACGCCGGAACCAACGTGCTGAAAAGTCGCCTGCGCTCGCACCCCGACGTGGCGCGCCGGTATTATGCCGATCTCCTTGAGACGAGGGCGTCATCTGTCTGAAAACGTCAGAGCAAATAGAACAGGAATTTTCGTCATCCCGCCGGCTTTTGGAATTTTGTTCGTCGCCAACACGCCCAAACAAGCTCAAACAGGTAAGACCGTTCGACGGTTTCCTCCCATTCCGCTGAACGGCGTTCCCCTCTGAAGGTTGTAACCTTCATTTTGGCCGGGCCGATTCGAGCCCGGCCTTTTTTCCGCGCTCTCTTGGCGAATGCGTCAGGGCCGATTCTTCAAAAATTAGCTTCCCGCCAACGACAATCCACGGGCGCGTTCGCACAGCAGGGCAAGCAACTCGCTGCGCCGCGTTTCCGCTGTATCGACCGGCAATACGAAGCAAAGGGTCTTGTTGATGGCGCCGTGGCCGTCGCGGATAGGCGCGGCCATGCACCACGTGAAGCGGTCGGCCAGAGCAGCGGTCTCGCTGAAACCTTGCTGGCGGGCCAGGGCGACATCGCTGAAGAATTCGGCTGGCGCAATGACGCGGCCGTCGGGCAGCTTGTAGTCGCCAGGCGGGATGAAGTCCTTCACCTCTTCCTCACTCATATGGCCAAGCAAGAGCCGCCCGGATGCCGTCCACGGGATCGGCACCTCGACCCCGACATCGCTTGAAATCCGGAAAGGGCCGGAAGAGTCACGACAATCGAGAACGATGTATTTGTTCCCGCGCAGGCCGCACAGCTGCACGGTCTCGCCTGTCTCAGCGGCCATCTTGTCCAGCGTCTCGATGATGCGCCGGTAGTGGGCGTTGTGATGCGAGTAGGCCCAGCCGAACAGATGCATAGCCCGCCCGAAATAGACGCAGCCTTCCGTCCCGACATTTTCGAGCATTTCGGCTTCGAGCAGGCTGTTGACGATTTCGTAGGTGGTCGAACGCGGTGCGCCGATCATCTTGGCGATGTCGCCAACGCGCATCGGCGCGCGGTGTCGTAAAAGCGCTTCCAGCAGCATGATGACGCGGTCGATGCCGCGGCGCCGTTCGCCATTACGCGGCTCGGCGCCGGCTTCCGTTTCGATCAGACCAGTGGCGCTATCGCTCATGTCGGCCGCATCCGCGTAAAAATCAATTCGGCCCTCGTCTCAAGACGCTTGAAAGATGTCAAGGCTCAGTCTAGCATCCGATTTGTCCGATATACAGACATGCTGTCTGAAATATCAGACAATAACGAGCCAGGCGCAGAAAATTCTGACGAAAAAAACAGGCGGTTTCCGGATGCGGCAACCGGCGAGCTTTTTCGTCCGGACCCCGCACGTCCAGGCCTAACCTCAGAAGGGAACAATCATGACGAAATTATCGTTTTTCGCATCCGCCAGCGCCCTTTGCTTCGGTCTCCTCCTGAGCCTCGGCGCCGGCTCGCAGGCCAATGCGGCCGCCAAATGCATCAAGGGCGACCGCAAGGCGCCGTACACGATCGGCTGGGCCAATATTTATTCAGTGCCGACCTGGATGAAGCAGACACAGGGCACTATCGAAGCCGAAGTCGAGGCGTTGAAGAAGCAAGGACTGGTCGACAAGCTTGTCGTGACCGACGCCCAGGGCGACGCCAACGTTCAGATCCAGCAGATCCAGTCGATGATCGATTCCGACGTCGACGCCATCATCCTGATTGCCGGCTCGTCGACCGCGCCGGCGCGTGTGCTGGCGGACGCTTGCGCCAAGGGCATCGCCATCATCAACTTCGATAGCCTCGTCGACACCGACCAGGTGACCGCCAAGGTCAACACCGATTCCGCCCAGTGGGGCGATCAGGCGGCCAAGTTCCTGATCGACGCGATCGGCGGCAAGGGCAAGATTCTGATCCTCAACGGCCCGGCCGGCGTTTCGGTTAGCGACGATCGTCGCAAAGGCGCTGACGCGGCGCTTAAGGCCCATCCTGACGTGACGGTCCTTGCCGAGACCAACACGCCCTACAACGTCGCGCCTGCACAGGAAGCCGTCACCAGCCTGCTGTTCGCCAATTCCGAGATCGACGGAATTCTGTCGCTCGGCGGCGCCTTGTCGGCGGGTGCGGTACTCGCCCTCGACAAGCAGGGCCGCGAACAGGTGCCGATCACCGGCGAGAATGCCCGTCAGTTCCTCGAACTCTGGAAGGAAAAGGACCTCAAGAGCTGGGCGACTATGCAGCCGAACTGGCTCGGCGCCTTCGCCGCCTACACCGCCGTCCAGGCGCTGGAGGGCAAGGATGTGCCGGCTTTCGTCAAGATCCCGCTGCCGGTGATCGACAATTCCAACATCGATCAGTACCTCGGCCGGGCGGCCGATTTTCCGGCCGACGGCTACATCTATTCGCCCTACGACGAGGAACTGTTCAAGAAGCTGCTGGCTGAACAATAAGCCTGAAAGGTCGCAGAAATTGGTGGCCACGGCTCCGCTTCTTGCCGCGCGGGGGGTGTCGAAGTCCTTCTTCGGCAACCCCGTCCTGCGCGACGTGTCCATCGCTCTCCAGCCGGGCCGCGTGCATGCGCTGCTCGGCGAGAACGGCGCCGGAAAGTCGACGCTGATCAACCTCTTGTCCGGTGCCTTGCGCCCGGACGGGGGGGCGATCGAGGTCGATGGGCGCCCGGTGTCGCGCATGACTCCCGCCTATGCGCAACAGGCGGGGATCGCGGTTGTCCAGCAGGAACTCAGCCTGACGGCCAGCCTCTCCATCGCCGAGAACATCGGCCTTGGCGCTTATCCGCGC
This sequence comes from Mesorhizobium sp. BHbdii, assembly GCF_053848045.1. Taxonomy (NCBI): domain Bacteria; kingdom Pseudomonadati; phylum Pseudomonadota; class Alphaproteobacteria; order Hyphomicrobiales; family Phyllobacteriaceae; genus Mesorhizobium; species Mesorhizobium sp. BHbdii. The sequence goes on from NZ_JBSPKX010000004.1 coordinate 558,918, forward strand.
CGGTTCGGTTTGCTCGACTATCCCGAACTCGCCGTGCGGGCCAGGGCAGCATGCGATCTTGTCGGGCTTCACGAACCGCTCTCGATACCGGTCGGACATTTGTCGCTTGGCCGCCGGCAGATGGTGGAGATAGCCAAGGCGCTTTACCGCCGGCCGCGCGTGCTCATTCTCGACGAACCCACTTCGTCGCTTTCGGCAACCGAAACGAAAGTCCTGACGCAGTTGCTGGAGAGGCTGCGCGGCGAGGGCATCGCTATTCTCTACATTTCGCACCGGCTGAACGAAGTCATGGCGCTGTGCCAGCATGTCACTGTCCTGAAGGACGGCACCTGCACGGCGGACCGCACGCTGGAAGGAACCGACGCCAGCGGACTGGTACGGCTGATGGTCGGCCGCGACCCCGGCGACCTCTTTCCGCATTGGCAGCCTTCGGCATCGGCTGCCAGCGCCATCTCGGTTCGCAATTTTTCGGCCGGCCTGATGCGCGATGTCGATCTCGACATCAGGACGGGCGAGGTGCTCGGCATCGGAGGCCTGGTTGGGCAAGGGCAAGAAGATTTGCTGCTCGGCCTCTACGGTGCCATTCCGGCGAGGACGGCATCCGCGACCGTCAACGGTGCTTCGGGTCTGCCCGCCGGTGTGCCGAAGGCCAACGCGCTTGGCCTCGCCTATGTCCCGGCCGACCGCAAGCGCGAAGGCCTGCACCTGATCCATTCCATCATCACCAACATGATGCTGCCCGCTTTCGCAAGACTGCCGGCGCTGAAGCTGCGCAGCCGCCGTGCCGAGCGTGAGACGGCAAGAGGTCTCGCCGTCCAGCTTGCCATCAAGGGCGACCTCGGCCGGCCGGCACAGGCCCTGTCGGGCGGCAACCAGCAGAAGGTCGCGCTGGCGAAATGGATGCCGCACAACCCGCTTGTGCTTCTCCTCAATGACCCGACACGCGGCGTCGATGTCGAGACCAAGCGCGAAATTTATATGATGCTTCGCAACTTCGCCGCCGCCGGCAAGGCGGTCGTGCTGCTCAGTTCCGACACACCCGAACTGGTGCACCTTTGCGACCGCGTCGCGGTGGTCCGGGAGGGCCATATCGTGGCCATGCTCGAGCGCGGCGCACTGAGCGAGGAAGCGATCGTTTCCGCCGCGATGGGCGCCGAACAGCGCAAGGTGGCGGCATGAGTACGGTGGGCTCCTCAAGGCAAACCGGCGCTCTCTACTGGCCGGTTCAGCTGCGCCGCAATGTCGGCGTGCGGGGCCTGTTCGCCGTGGTCATGGCATTCCTCATCGCCTATGGCGTCCTCTTTCCCGGCCTCTTGACCGGTTCCGGCTTCGCCAAATTCACCCAGAGCTGGTTTCCGCTGGCGCTGGTCGCCATGGCCCAGGCGATCCTCATGCTTACCGGCGGCATCAGCCTAGCCATCGGCGCAATGGTCAGCCTGGGCGCGGTGATCGCCGCGACGATAATGACTGGGCCGCTGGGCGTAGCCGGCGGTGCCGCTGCGGTGGCGCTGACCGGTCTCGGCATCGGTGCCGCGACCGGGTTGATCGTCGTAAAACTTCGGTTGCCGGCGATCGTGGTGACGCTCGCCGGCTCCTTCATCATCGGCGGTGCTGCGCTGCTCATCCTGCCGAGACCCGGCGGCGCCATTCCGGAGTGGCTGTCGGACCTGCTTGCCGGCAACACGCCCGCGGCCTTCGTGCTGCTGGTGCTCATCGTCCTTCTGTGGAAGCTCTACCTCGCCATGCCGCTTGGTTTGAGCCTCTATGCCGCCGGCGAGAATCCGGTCGGCGCCTACCGCTCCGGCGTGCCGGTCGACGGTGCCCGGATCGCCGCATACGCGATCAGCGGTCTGCTTTGCACAGGCGCCGGCCTGTTCGTCGCCGCGCAAACGGGTTCGGGCGATCCGGTCATCGGCACGGCGTTCACGCTGAATTCCATCGCCGCCGCCGTGCTCGGCGGCATCGGTTTCCTCGGCGGGCAAGGCACGATGCGCGGCGCTCTTGCCGGCAGCCTGCTGCTCAGCCTGATGATCAGTGTCATGTTCTTCCTCGGCTTCACGCCGGTCGCCCAGTATGTCGCCCAGGGCCTCATCATCATCGGGGCGGTCGCCATCCCGCAATTCCGCAAGGTGCAGCAATGACAGCATGGAAAGAGACCGTTGGCGGCAGACGCGCCCTGACAATCCTGCGCAGCCGGCCCTTCCTCACGGTCGCCATCGTAGCAGGGGTGTGGATCGCGGCGAGCTTCGCTTCGCGTGGCTTCGGCGCCTATGGCCATTTGCGCTATCTGGTCGAACTGGCCGCGGTCATCGGCCTGGTTGCGGCGGGCCAGACCTTTGTAGTCATCGCCGGCGGCATCGACCTTTCCGTCGCGGCGATCGTCACAGTGAGCGCCGTCAGCCTGCCGCTGCTGTCGTGGCAGGCGGATCCGACCGGGCTCACCGCCGTCCTTGCCGTCCTTGCGTTGACGACGACCATCGGTCTGGTGAACGGGCTAGGCGTGGCGCTGTTGCGCGTTCATCCGATGATCATGACCCTGGCAATGGCGACATTCCTGCAGGGTCTGCTGATCATCATCGCCGGCGGCAGCGCCGTGACCGCCGAAAACCCGCTGGTTCGATGGCTCGGCAATGCGCGGCCGGCCGGTATTCCCGCAGGTGTGCTCTTGTGGTTGGCCGTCTCCGTGATCGTACTGACCGCAATGCATGCCACATCCTTTGGAGCACGGCTCTTCGCCATGGGCGCCAACCCACTCGCCGCGGCACTCTCCGGCGTTCCCGTCGCCTCGACCACCCTGGCGGTCTACGGCATCAGCGGCTTCACTTCAGGGCTTGCGGGCGTGCTGGTGCTCGGCATGAACGGACAGGGCTATGTCGGGATCGGCGATCCCTATCTCCTCGCCTCGATTGCCGCCGTGGTTCTCGGCGGCACCTCGATCCTTGGCGGGCTCGGCACCTATGCCGGCACCATCCCCGGCGCCATCCTGCTGGTCACAATCACGGCTCTGATCACCGTCGTCAACGCATCGCCCGGCTGGCGCAGCATTCTGTTCGGTTCGCTGATCCTTGGGCTGCTGCTTCTCTCAGGCAGGGAGCAGGCCCGCCGATGACATACCGTCCAGCCGGTAGATGCGCCTTGCATTGCCGAAGAACAGCGCCGTCTGCTCGTCTGCGGAAAGCTCGCAGGCAATGGCCTTGAAGCTGTCATATACCGCATCGAACGACGCGTGCAGACCGGCCACCGGGAAGTCACTGCCGAACATCGCGCGCCGCGTGCCGAAACAGTCTATGCAATGCATGACAACCGGCTTCAGGCTGTCGAGCGTCCAGTCATGATCGTAGGCGACCAGATCCGATATCTTGATGGCGACGTTGTCACACTGGGACAAACGCCGAACTCCTTCGCGCCACGCCCGCATTCCGTCGGAATTGCGATCGATCGGGCTGCCGCAGTGGTTGAGGACAAAGAACTGGTCCGGATAGGCCGCTGCAAGGCGCGCCGAACCGGCGAGCTGGCGCGGAAACACCATCAGATCGAAAACCAGCCGATGGCCGGCAAGCAGGGACAGGCCGGCCCGCCAGCCCGGATCGTCCATGATGCCGTCACGGGCAGCGAAACGGCGGGCGGGGTCAGGATCCCAGCTCAGTATGTCGCGCACGCCGACGACACGGTCGAATGCCGCCTGCGCCTCGACCAGCGCCGGCGCATGGCGGTTCGCCAGCGGGACGTGAACGACGTAGCGGGCGGCCACGCCACGCGACTTGTCGAGCGTTTCAAGCCACCGCGTTTCGCCGACGCAGTCATCCCCGGCCCAACCGGCTTCGACATGGATGGTGGCGACGACATTGTGCCGGCTGGCGTCGCGCAAATAATCCTCTGGAAGATAGTTTCGCCGCAAGGGGCCAACCTCGCCCAGGCCGCCGCGTTCGCCAGCCGTTCTAGCGAGCCAGGGGTGCCGGCCGAGGCCGAGATCCCAAAGATGATGGTGGGCATCGATGATCGGTCCGGAGTAAAGCTTTGGCACGCATCTCTCTCATGCTGTGGCCGGCATCGGAAATCGATCCGGACTTCATCGTGCGAAGGCGGAAGGAATAGCATCGGATGACCGAAAACTCACCCGTACCGTCGCTCGCGACCCGTGAAAAGTTCCTGCTCGATGATTGCATCCGCGGCGTGCCGCCCGGCACCTTCGGGCTGGACAGCAGCCTTGTCGCATCTGAGCGCTGGCACCCGGCTGATGGGCACATGTCGCTGCCGGTGCTGACCCTCGACGAGGAGGCCTTCATCGCCAATCGTGACCTGTTTCTGCGCTATGCAGGTGAACATGGTGCCATGATCGCGCCGCATGCCAAGACCCCGATGGCGCCGGACCTTGCTCGATCGTTGGTAGAGGCCGGAGCATGGGGCACGACCGTCGCGGATATCAGACAAGCCGCGGTGATGCTCAGGGCCGGCCTCACACGGCTGATCATCGCCAACGAGGTTGGTGGATCAGGCGGTGCGAACCGGCTCGCCGCGCTGGTTGGCGCCTGGCCAAGCGTCGAGCTCTTCGTCTTCGCCGACTCTGCCGTCGCCGTGAATGCGCTCGCCGAAGCCTGGCGGTCCAATGCGATGCTGCCGCCGTTGCGCGTGCTCGTCGAACTCGGTGCGGGGAGGGCAGGCGCGCGGACTACTGGCGAAGCTGAGGCGATCGCCGATGCAGTTGATGCAGCCGGCGGACGGCTGCTGATTGCCGGTGTCGCAACCTACGAAGGTGCCGCGGCGCAACCCGACTCCGGCCGCGCCGAGGAGGTGATCTCCGACTTGTTGGCGATGACCGCCGACATGTTGCTGCGGCTTCGCGCCCGCGTCGGCGGCGCTGCGCCGCTGGTCGTCACGGCCGGCGGCTCGGTGTTCTTCGACAAAGTGGTCGCCGCGCTTTCGCCCGCCGTTTCCAGGGACGGCAATGCAACGCTGGTGTTGCGCAGCGGCGCCATCTTCTTCCACGACCATGGCATCTATGATCGCTCGCTTAGCGCACTCGATGCCCGCAAGGGCTTTGCAGTCGGCGGCGTTGGTGTTTCCGCACGAAACTCGTTTCGTCCGGCTTTGCGCCTATGGGCCGAAGTGCTGTCGCGGCCGGAGCCCGGCCTCGCGATATGCGGCATGGGCATGCGCGACGTGTCGTTCGATCAGGGGTTTCCGATGGTGCTCGCGGTCTTCCGGACCGGCAAGCCGCTGCCGGTACCGCACGCCGAGGTCTTCAAGCTCAACGACCAGCACGCCTTCCTGTCGATTGCACCCAGCGACGACATTGCCGTTGGCGACATCATTGAATTCGGCATCTCCCATCCCTGCACCTGCCTCGATCGCTATCGCGTGATCTTCGGCGTCGACGCGGCCGGCCATGTCCGCCACGCCTTTCCCACCTATTTCGGCTGACCGGATCTTGCGGCGGCCCCAAGAGAACCTCGAAAGGATCCAATATGATCAAGTATTTCCAGTCCGGCTCCCGCATGTCGCAGGCGGTCGTCTATGGTGGCCTCGTCCACATCGCAGGCCAAGTGGCTGACAATCGCAAGGCCGGTATCGAAGGCCAGACCAGCGATGTGCTCTCAAAGATCGAGGCGCTCTTAGTCGAGGCCGGCAGCAGCAAGTCGAAGCTTGTGGCGGTCAACATTTTCCTGCCGCAGATCGGCGACTTCGACGCCATGAACAGCATCTACGATGCCTGGGTGGATCCTCAACGCCTGCCGGCGCGGGCTTGCGTCGAGGCTCGTCTCGCCGACCCCGATCTCCGTATCGAGGTCACCGCGGTTGCCGCCGTCTGAGTTGTCGCCATGCACACCGGCCTCACCCATACGCTCGACTTCGACCGGGACGGCAAGACATCAGGCCATCTCAGCATTCCCTTCTCGACAGACCGTTCGCCCTATTTCCAGGTCAAAGTCCCGATCTGCCTCATTCGCAACGGTGAAGGCCCATCGCTGCTTCTGATGGCCGGCAATCACGGCGACGAATATGAGGGCGAGCTGTCGCTGGCAAAGCTGATCCGCCGGCTCGATCCCAAGCGGATCAAGGGCCGTGTCACCATTCTGCCGATGGCGAACGCACCGGCGGTCATGGCCGCCAAACGCTGTTCGCCGCTTGACGGCGGCAATCTCAACCGCGCCTTTCCCGGCGATCCGTTGGGTACCCCGACAAGCCGGCTTGCCAATTTCCTGGAGACGGAACTGTTTCCCCGCCAAGACGTGATCTTCGATATTCATTCGGGCGGCACCTCGATGGAGCATCTTCCCACGGCGCTTGTCGAGCGCAATACCGATCCCGACCGGCAGGGGCGCGGGGTTGAGCTGATGCGGGCGCTCGGCATGCCGTATGGGTTCGTGGCCGACAATGGCCGGGCCTCGCCGACCTCCATGGGCGCAGCCCGCCGGGCCGGTGCCATTGGCGTCAGCGGCGAGTTCGGCGGCGGCGGCACCGCCACAGTCGACACGATGGCGATTACCGCTCGCGCGATCGACAGTCTGATGATTACCCTCGGCGTGGTCGAAGCGCCGGTCCTTGCGCCTGGGTCAAAGCCTTCGGCGCCGACGCGACTGCTCTCGCTTTCCCGGCACAGTCAGGGCCTGTACGCCACCCGCCGCGGCTGGTTCGAACCCGCCGTCAGGCTCGGCGACGGCGTGACCGCCGGACAATTGGCCGGCTGGTATCACGACCTCGAACGGCTCGATCTTGCCGAGGAAGCCCTGCATTTCGCCGAAAGCGGTATCGTACTTTCGCGCCGGCTGCACACGATGTGCGAGGCGGGAGACTGCCTCTTGCAAGTCGCCGAACCGGTGGAAGGCTGACGGGAGCCCAATCGGCGTCTTTACGGCGCCATTGCAGAAAACTGAGGATATTTCATGCAGCTTTCGATGTGGACCTACCCCTGGGATGTCCAGGATTTGGGCTTGGAGATGGTCGAACGCGATCTGTTCGAGCGTGCCGGGCTCAACATGATCAGCTTGGCGACCTCCTATCATGCCGGTCGGTTCCTGCAGCCGCGCAGCCCGCGCCGCAAAGCCTATTTCCCCGAGGACGGCACGATCTACTTCAAACCAACCACCGCGCGATGGGCCGATCTCGTGATCCAGCCCAAGGTGGCGGACGTGATCACGGAAGGTGGCGACGTTCTGGCCGAACTTATCCAACGGCGCGAGGCAGGCGGCCTCCAGGTGTCGTGCTGGACGGTCTGCCTGCACAATACCCGCCTCGGCATGCTTTATCCGCAGGCCGTCACCCGCAACGCCTTTGGCGACCCCAATTATTACAATCTCTGCCCATCGCATCCGGATGCTCGCGCCTACGTCCGCGCGCTGGCCGCGGATATCACGCATACTTACAAGCCGGACAGAATCGAACTTGAAAGCCCGTCCTTCATGGGCTTTGCCCATGAATACCATCACGAGAAGGACGGTCTCGGGCTGACGCCGGAAGACGATTTCCTTCTGTCGCTGTGCTTCTGTCCGTCCTGCCTCGCGCGTGCGTCCGGTGCCGGCATTGAAGGCGAGGCGGCGCGTGAGCTCGTCAAGCAGTGGATTGCCGAGGCGTGCGAGCGCGCGGTTCCTGAACGGCGCTTTCCAGAATTTCCCGCAAGTGGCCTCGACACCTTTCTGCCCTGGCCGCAACTCCATGCCTATCTGTTGTGGCGGTTCGAGCCGGTAACCAGTCTTGTCGCCGAGCTGCGCGAGGTTGCCGACCCGGAGACACGTGTCCTCATCATCGACCTCAAAGACGGCTGGCTCGGCGGCTGCGATCTGGCAGCGCTCGGCAAGGTCTGTGACGGGGCGATCCTGTGTGCCTACGACATGCAGGCCGGCGATGTCGCAGGCCTGATGGCGGCCGGCCGTACCGCGCTCGGAGCAGATAAATTCCTCGGCGCCGGCTATCGGCTCTTCTATCCGGAAATGGCGGGCCCTGAAATCCTCGCCGCCAAAGTGAAACCGGCGCTGGCGCCGGACGTCGACGGTATCAATTTTTACAATTACGGCCTTGTTCCCGCCGCAAGACTCGATTGGGTGCGTGCAGCACGAGCTGTTTGAAGAATCGATCCGTGTGCCGCAGTCTAGCTGTCAATCCAGGTCCGGTCCTCGAACCGTGAACCTGGGAGCGGGACTGCCGGCTTTGCCGTAAGCGATCCATATGCGCCTGCCTCCCATCCTGCGTCGCGTGGGCGGCAGTTGCAGAAGGGTGCGGGACCGAAAAAGCCAGGGTGCGTCACATGACAGCCGACGCCCTGTTGTCGCCGGCAGCGGAATCCGGCTTCGTGTTCGGCCTCGGGCTTATCTTTTCCCTCGGCCCCCAGAACCTCATGTTGATCCAGGCGGGGCTGACCCGCAGCCACCCCTTTACGGTCGCTTCCACCGGATACGTCTCGGAAATCGCTTTGGTGACCATGGGAATCGGCGGGCTTGGAACGCTGCTGACGCCCCATCCCGCAATCTCCGGTGTGCTGCAGGCGGTAAGCGCCATATTCCTCGCCTGGTGGGGCGCGCGCACCTTGCTCAACATCAGCCGGAAACGCAGGACGGCGGCCGCCACAACAGGCGGCAAGTGCCGATCTCGGGCGATCGGATCGATGCTTGCCGTTACCTGGCTCAATCCTCTGGTTTGGCTCGAGGCGATGTTCTCGTCGGCGTTCTCTCGTTCAGCTACGGCAGCGAGGAACAGGCGGGGTTCGCTGCCGGGTTCCTCACGGGCTTCCCCAATCAAGTTCTATGGCTGGAGCCTGGCCGGGGTGGGCCTGTCGCGCCGCTTCGACCGCCCGATCTACCGCAAGCGGATGGACGCGATCGCCGGTCTCGTTCTGATCCTGGCAGCCCTTCTCCTGGCCGCAAACATCCTGAACGGAGCTTGAGCGATGACTCCGGCTATAGCGCCGTGTTTCGCCAGACAGCACAACGCATCGCCTTCAGCGCATATGCCGCACAAGATAGGGTTCGACCAGGGCGCGTATTTCCGCAGCGGGCGCCGCTTCTCCGGCAGCACGCAGCGCCCGTTCGTAGCGCGCATAGTCGTCGACCGCGCATTCGAAATCACGGCGCGACAGCCGCTCCTTGATCAGCGCCCTGCAGACGGGTCCGGCATCCGGATAGAGGTCCAACGTCCTCAGATAAATCGAGCGCGCTTCATGGGCGTTAGTAGCCTCCAGCCTCTGGCCGATCCGCAATGCGAGATCGATCAGATCGCGACGCACTTTTTCAGCGGCGGCGAGCGACCAGAAGCTGGCTCGCTCATGCAGAAACAGCGGACCGGGGAATGCGAGGAAGAGCGCCTCCGCGTCCGGGCGCAGTCCCGCCGCCTCGCCATTGGCTGTCGTGACGGCCTTGAGCCGCGCATCCCAGTCGGCGAGGTCGACCCAGACCTTGTCCGACGCGAGGCGAAGCTTGCCTTCCCGCTGAACAATGAGGTCGATCCGCCCGAGCAGCTTGCGCAGCCGATGCAGCGCCTGCTCGCACGCCGCCCGCGCCTGGTCGCCGTCGAGGTCGGGCCACAGCCAGTCCTGAAGGGTCTCCAGCGAGCAGGTGTTGTCTTTCGAGATTGCCAGCACCCGCAGGATGTCGAGCGCCTTCGTCGGTGGCTTGGCGCCGAGATTAAGAGGGTTTCCATCGAGTTCGAGCCGAAAGCCTCCGAGAACGTGGACCTTGAGCGGCCATGGCCAGGCCGCGGGCCGCCGCTGCGGCGAGTCCAACCGGCGTTCCGCGATCAGCGACCGGCAAAGCTTGGGCTCGATGCCGCGCTCAAGCGCATCGCCAAGCAGTTCGGCGAGCAACTCCGGAACATTGAGGAGCACCATTTGGCCAGCTGATGTCGCGCAGCGCCTCCATGAAGACCTTCAGCCGGTCGCCATAGTGTGAATCCCCGTCCCACAGGCGCTCCAGCGCGGCCGCGCCCAGGATGCATATCTCCGTACGTTTGCGGGCGCCGCCCTCCAGCCGCGGTAGCAGGTCCCTGAGTAGCGCGGCGGCTTCGCGCGGCTTCCTGTCGGCCAGCAGCACCTGGAACTTCGTGATATAGTGCGCCCAGCGCTCGACCATCGGCTCGTTGGCGGCCTCGCTTGCTGCCATGAAGCGCTCGCAATCCTGATAGGCGGCCGCGAAATCGCCTTGCCTGGCATGAAGCGTAGCGTAGCAATTGGCTACGATGGCGACCTGCGTGCTGAAACGGCTGTCGGCGATCTCGGCCAGGCGCTCGACCACCTGGTGCAACTCGGCAAAGTCGTTGCGGAACTTCATCTGCATCTGAAGATGATAGAGGCCACCGAACTCCACGCCCTTGAGCGACTCGCGCTCACCGATCGCGATCGCCCCCCGCAACGCCGCTTCGGCCGAAGGATAGGGAAAACCCCTTCTCTTGTAGGGAAAATAACGGCCGCTCTTGGCGCCAAACTCGACCAGCCACATACCGAGGACCCAAGGCAGCACCTCCTTGTCGCTCAAATCCTCGACAACGCTGTCGACGGCCTTCGTGAACAAATCGGCCCGCATGATCGATACCGAATGCTCGATCAGGGATTCGCTGGCAAGCAGCCGCAATCCGCTCGGATCGTGATCGGGATTCCGGGTCAACCGCTCCAGCAGTTCGGTTTCCAGCTTTTGTCCGGCCGGGCTGTTGGCATAGTACTCGTCGCCGAAATTCAGCGCCCGCACCATGCCGATGCGCACCAGCATCGCTTCCTCGGAAGGCAGTTCCGGCAGGCCGCGCTCGATGATTTCGAATGCCCGGCGGGTCCAGGCCGAAAGACCCTCGTAGGTTCGCCAACTGTCCGACTTGACCAGAACCGCGCGCGACACCGTAAGACAAAGCCCGCGCCGATCGTCGGCCTCGCCAAAGGCATGCCAGGCCTTTGACAGCCAGTGCTCTGCCGCTGCGTCATCCGGCATGTGGGCCACGCCCAGCCAATAGAAATGCCAGCCGTTCATGAACCCTTCCGGCAACCGGCCGACCCATTCGATAAAGGTTGTCCGATGTCCCTGCGCCAGCACGGCCTCCGCCCGGCTCAGCATGAGCTCGCTCGCCCGGCCCCAGTCCTCTGCCTGCAAGGCGAGGTGTATGGCTTCGTCATAACGACCGGCGTCCGCGAGGACCTTTGCCGCCCTTTGTTTGAGCGACTTCTGCTCTTCTGGCGGCACACGCTGCGCGAAGCGTCGGTCGAGGAAGTCCCGCAAGAGGTCGTGCAGGTGGAAGACGTCGCGGCTGTTTTCCGTTCGCGTGACCAGCAACTGCCGCTTGTAGAGCCTGCCGAGCAGCTTTCCCGCTTCGCCCGACCCGATCATCACGTCCGCCAGTTCGGCGCTGATTTCGGGCAGCAGATTGAGTTTCAGCAGCATATCCTGGTCGGGGGCGGGAAGGGAAAGGAAGAAATGGCGGCCGAGAACGTCCGACAGCGCGTTCTGCCCGCCGGGTGCTGTCCCTTTCGTGTCGTCGGGTCCAACCGCCGAGCCGTGATCAGCGAGGAGAAGCAGCCCGATCGCCCAGCCGCGTGCCGCTTCGACATCGACTGAAGCGGCGCCGTGCTTTGAACGCAGCTTGACGAAGTCGCGGGCCTCCGATGCCGAGAATTCGAGCGCCCAGCGGTCGATAACGGCCATTTGGCCTTTGAGAACGAGGTCGCCCAGTTCCTCCTGGGGCAGCGTGCGTGAGACGCAGATGCAGCGGACCGTGTCAGGAAGTTCTCGGAACATCACGGAAAGCACCGCTCGGAATTCGGGCGTGTCGGCGTCGTGCAAATCGTCGAGGACCAGAATGGTGCCGGGCTTCAGCCGCGCGAAATAGGCTCTGAAGAAGCGCCTGGCGAACTCCTTCGGCTGCTCGGCATATTCGACGCCGAAGACCGGCATGTTCCCAACCGCGGGGGAGGCGAGTGACTGCGCCAGATATTGAAAGAAGCGCGCAATATCCTGGTCGCCCTCGTCGATGCGGAACCACACATGCTGCGCCCGGACGCTTTCGAGATAGTCGATGACCGCGGTCGTCTTGCCGTAACCGGCCGGCGCGGCCACCCAGCATATGGTTGATCGCGATGTCCGATCGATCGCTGCGAGAATACGGTTTCGCCTCAATATCCTGGCGCTGCGCGGCGCCGCCAGCTTGGCGATCCGACCAGTGCCCGAGAGCGGACGTCTCGCATCGGCTTCGATGGCGTCTAGGGCGGTCATGGGCGCTCCCGCTCGACCAATCCTCGGACGCCGGTCGTGCCGCCATGACCATTCCGTCGCCCAGATTGGCCTTAGCGTAGCGCAATCATGCGACAATTCGAAGGGGCTTCGCAGTGAAGCGGCAATGGCTGATTCTAGGCGTCGACTGGATGCCTGCGCGATCGCGAAATCAGGACGCGGAGGAGAGGATTGGGCGACCGGTCGATCCCGCGCTCGGTCTTCGACCAAATGCGGTAGAATATCAGGTCATTGTAAATCCCTGATTCGCGAGATCATGGGCTGCTTGGCAGTTCTTTCCAAACTCACGAGCTCATCGTGTGCGCGGCAGCATCCTCGCACATCGGTACGGTCACCTAGTTTCCCCGCAGCTGATTTTCCAGTTTTCGCGAGCTTGCCTAGTTTTCAATCATGCGACCTTCTACGCCTTCCTTCTGGACAGCCATACGATAACCGGTGACCCGCAGCAGACATTAGGAACGGCAGAGACGCGCTTGATTTCGGTCATTCGATGTCGGCCATGATGATGCAAAAGCGCCGTTGGTTGAGACGCGTCAGCGACGAGTGTGCATCTAGCGCGGTCGCAAACAAATGACTCGCGTTCCGATCGACGTACCTGGACATGACGCGTGTTAGGCCCATCCTCCAAGCTCAGCAGCGACCCCGACGAAATAGCTTGGAATGTGCGCGAGCACCGCGCGTACGATCTCCTCTTGCTGGCAGGCTGCGCGGACGCCGCCCCGGTCGACGACATTTTCCCAGACGAGACCGAGAAGACTCGCGACATACCGATCCGCGAACCCGGCCTCGTGAAACGCAATCGCCGCGCGATCGGTCAGACCGTATTTGATCTGCTTTTGCAGCAGACTGGCGCCCGTGTGCAGTGCGTCGTCCAGCTCCTCGGTCAGATCCGCTATCGATGCAGCGATCATCGCAACATCGTAGCCGAAGCCGCTCTCGCACAGCGCAACAGCATCTTCGACAGTGACATGGTCACGCCCGACCCGAACTTTTGCCTCAGCCAATGTGTCGAAGATCACGGCATAGGATCTGCCCGCCACCCACTCCTGGAGAGCGCGCGGAACTAAATCCTGAACGCTGATCGCCCGGATCGCGCGGGACGTGGCGAAACGGAGCGCCAACGGAGAAATTTCGGCGAACAGCCGGTTCTCCTGCACTGCCGTCTGGAGGTTCTCGAGATTATCGGTGAGCCACGTCTTGAGTTCGGCAACCGCCGCCGGCGGTAGGGGCGACCGTCGAATGAGAGCGCGCTGGGCGCCATCGGTGTTGGCCGCGATCGACTCCCCGATCGACCGAAACACTTCGACGAGACGAACCCGCGTCTCCTCGTCAGCGAGGTGATGGGCCAAGGTATTGGCCGCAAGTTCACCGGTCCGCGCTGCGGCGTCCTCGCCTTCGGCAAAGGTCATGTTGGCAACGAGGAAGGCGGCGACGTTCTGGACAGCGCGGGCGCGGCCTTCGATGAACCGGCGGAATTCCAGTTCGCTGATATTAGGTTGCGCCGCGAGCGCTGCGGCCACGACCTCATCGATCCGGGCGGCATCGGCGAAGGCGAGATCGAGCCACTCGGGCGGGATCTCCTGGACGATCGGCGGCTGGCGCTGCTGATACGCATCGGAATGCTAGCCGGAACGTCGCTCGCGCGATCGAGCGCTCTTTTTCGTCATCCAACACATCTCTTCGGAACGAACCTTCAGGTTCAGGTCCCACAAAAGGTCTTATAGACGCGGCCATCGCGCGGTGGTGGCTCGGCATAGCTCGCGAAGCCTGGCTGGACTTCGTAAGGCTTGCCGAGCACGGTCAGAAGGTCCTCGAACGGTCCGAACTCCTGTTTCTCCACGGCGGCCTCGATGACCGCCTCAACGCGGTGGTTGCGCGGGATAACGGCCGGATTGACGCGCTGCATGGAAGCCCGGCGCGCTGAACCTTCCTGCGGCTCTTGACCGAGCCGTTGGCGCCAGCGCTCGGCCCATTCGTCATATGGGGCAGGGTCTTCGAAGAGGCTGCGCACCGCGACGTCGCCTTCGGGTCCAATAGCGGCCTCGCTCAGGCGTCGGAAAGTCATGGTGAAGTCCGCCTTGCCAGCGACCATCCGATCGAGAAGATCCTGCGTCAGCGCAAGATCGCCCTCCCGCTCCGACAAAAGTCCCAACTTGCTACGCAAGCCACTATTATACGCGTCGCTGAACCGTGCTGCGAAGGCAGAAAGCGCCTCTTGGGCCTGCTCCACGGATTTGTCCTGATCCTCAGCCAGGAGGGGCAGCAGACACTCCGCCAGCCGCGTCAGGTTCCACTGGGCGATCGCAGGCTGATTGGCATAAGCGTAGCGACCTAACTGGTCGATCGAGCTGAATACGGTCTTGGGATTGTAGATGTCCAGAAAAGCGCAGGGGCCATAGTCAATCGTCTCGCCGGCGATAGACATGTTGTCGGTGTTCATGACCCCGTGGATGAAGCCGACGAGCAGCCACTGCGCTACGAGGTTCGCTTGGCGCGCAATCACACTTTCCAGCAGTGCCAGGTAGGGACGAGCAGCGCCCGCGGCATCCGGGTAGTGCCGGGAGATCGCGTGATCAGCGAGAGCCCTCACCGCATCCACGTCCCCGCGCGCCGAGAAGAATTCGAAGGTTCCGATCCGGATGTGGCTGGATGCGACCCGCGTCAGCACTGCGCCTGGCAGGTAGGTTTCTCGTATCACCTCATCGCCCGTCATGACCGCAGCAAGCGCCCGAGTGGTCGGAATGCCAAGAGCCGCCATGGCCTCGCTGACGATGTACTCGCGTAGAACGGGGCCAAGCGCCGCCCGCCCGTCGCCGCCGCGGGAAAACGGTGTTCGGCCGGAGCCCTTTAGCTGGATATCCCGGCGCACTCCTTCCTGATCGACGATCTCGCCTAGCAGGATTGCCCTTCCGTCGCCGAGCTGCGGCACAAACTGGCCGAACTGGTGTCCGGCATAGGCGGTGGCGATCGGCTCGGCACCCTCGGGAATCCGCTTGCCGGCAAGAATCTCAACACCCGCCTGTGTGGCGAGTTCTACCGGGTTGAGCCCGAGCTGAACGGCCAGCTCCTGGTTAAGCTTGAGGAGGTGCGGTGCGGAGACCGGGGTCGGGGAAACACGCGCATAAAACGAGCTCGGCAGCCGAGCATAGCTGTTGTCGAATGCAAAGCGTACCGTCATTCACACTCCTCAAACATCAACGTCAGTCGCGAGACGCTTCGTCGGTCGCAAAAATGACAATAGTGCCATCAGACTGCCGGTCCGCATGCTGATGTGGCGATGCTCGAACTTCATTTCCAGCTACGTGCCAGAAATGGATGTGTCGGTGCCTTCGGGCAAGTAGCCTCTTCGAGCGGAACGGGCTATGACGCTTCTCGCGCCAGCGAACGTCTGGTCTTCGCGAATCGGTAGCCTTAAGCCGCCTGCCTGCTTTCGGCCCCAAGTTGAGCCGTAGACGGTCGAACTGGAACGCGCCGCAAGGCCGCCGTTGCGAAGGGTCATGGCCGCTTCTAATATCCCTAATAGCGGGCATCATCGCGACCACGCTGAAGGTCGCTCGGGCGATCCCGAGAACCCGAAACAGAGGATACGGCCGCGTTCCGCGCCATTGCATTTATCCAGCTCTCTATGACCTAGAGCGGATCCGGCCCGCCCGAAACCCTCGCCACCAGCTTTTTCCGCCGCATGTGGCGGCTTCCTCGCGCCGAACCTGCCCGCTCGGGTCCTCTGCTGCCGCCCCGGCCCTGCCGGGTTCAGGCGTGCCGACATCACGAAGCTTATGAGGTGTGATCCGGATAATGCGACTGGTCTAGGTGTGAGCCGACCGCTCCGCCGCGATCCGGTCGTCGGACATCGGAATGCGAACCCCGATCCTGGTGACCGCCGGATCATAGCTCTGGCGAGCGAAAACCTCTCTCACCAGCGGTGCGAAGAATTCGAGCGGTCGGGCCGAATAGTCCGGGTCAAAGCTGGCCTGGCCCATTTCTCGCAGAATTCAACGCAATCATCAAAATAGGTGTTGCCCCGGCAGGCCTCCCGCTTGTGCGGATCGGCCCCAACATGTTCGCCGTAATAGAGCAGCTGGAAATCGCCATGCTTCTCGACGACCCAAGCGCACTGTTCGCGCACAAAGGGCCGGATGACGGCGGCGGCATATTCGTCATGGTTGTACGGGGGTCCCGGCTGCATACTCGATCTCATGTTCGCTCAGGAAGGCGTAGTCCTCACGGTCGCCATCCTTCATGTGCGTGAATTTCACGGTATCCATGGTTACTCCCTCCGAAGTCTGCTCGCGGACGCACCATAATGCGCGTCCCGAACGCTCGTTCAGGTCATTGGCCAAATTCGACGTAAATGTCCTCGCCGTCCAAATAGACTGGAAAGGTCCGCGCCTTGAGCTTGTCGTCGACGAGGCACTTTCCGGACCGGATATCGAACTCCCATCCGTGCCAGGCACATCGAATGGGCTCGCCGGCCCGTTCGTAGATGAACTCGGCCTTGTCGGTTTGCCGCGTAGTTCCACATACCGGTCCCTCGCAGAGCCGGCCCGCTCGATGTGGGCATATGTTAAGCAAACTGCTGCAGCGCAGGCCCTCGCGGCGGTGATCACGTCGGAGCGCCGAAGCGGGTGCCCCGCCCACTGCAAGAATGCCTGATTCGTACTTTCACCTGCCAAAAGCGGACCGGCCGCCTACGGCCCAGATACTGCCTTCTTCTCTTGAAACTACCGCTCGCCATCCATCTCGGCGAGCTTGCGCACGCGGCGGCGGAAATCCTCGTCGGTGGAAAGCTCGGCCTGCAGGTACGCGGTAACCAGGTCCTTGGCGAGCCAGGCACCGATGATCTGCGCGCCGATGCACATGACGTTGACGTCGTCGTGCTCGACCGATTGGTGGGCCGAATGCACGTCGTGGCAGACCGCCGCACGGATGCCCTTCACCTTGTTGGCCGCGATTGAAGCGCCGACTCCCGTGCCGCACACCATCAGGCCGCGCTCCGCCTTGCCCTCGATAATCGATGACGTCACCGTCTTCGCGATGTCCGGAAAGTCCACCGGATTGGGATCGTAGGATCCGGCGTCGTGCACTTCGTGTCCCAGCGACTTTATATGATCGATGATTGTCGCCTTGAGCGGAAAGCCGGCGTGGTCGGAACCGATGACTATGCGCATCTTCAGAATTCTCCAGGGTTACTGAGCGATCATGCGGGGCAGCCACAAGGTGAGATCCTTCGCGAAGGTCAGGATCGCAAGCGTGGTCAGCAGCGGGATGTAGAACGGCAGCAGCGCCTTGAGCAGTTGCCGGATCGAGACCTTGGCGATGTCGGCCACCAGAAAAAGCGACAGGCCCATCGGCGGTGTAAGCAGGCCGAGCATCAGATTGAAGATCGTCACGATGCCGAGCTGAACCGGGTCGACGCCTGCCAGCACCAGCGGCGGCGCGATGATCGGCACCAGCAGCAGTGTAGCCGTCGTGGAATCCAGGAACATGCCCGCCACAAAGAAGATGAGATTCGCGATGACGAGTAGCATTACCGGATCGCGTGAGAGGCCAAGCAGTGCGGCCGCGAAGCTCTGCGGCACTTGCTCGACCGCGAGGATCCAGCCAAAGAGGGCCGCTGCCGCCACAATGATCAGGATCGCCGAGGAACTGCGCGCGGTGAGCACGGCCGAGTTCCACAGATGATCGAGGGTCAACTCGCGGTAGAGCAAGGCGCTGATGAGGATGACGTAGACGGTGGTGATGGCCGCCGCCTCGGTCGGCGTGAAGGCGCCGGCTGTCATGCCCGCAATCATCAGGGCGGGCGCCACGACCGCGGGCAGCGCCGGCAGGAAGTCGCGTCCTACTTCCCACAGCGTCGGCCAGCGGTCGGCCCGCGGATGCTTGTGGATTGTCGCCACCACGAGCACCGTCAGCATCAGGAGCGCAGTGCACAGTATGGCGGGCACGATACCCGCGACCAGGAGCTGCACGATCGAGACGCTCGTCACCGAGCCGTAGACGATCAGGGGAATGGACGGCGGGAAGATCGGCCCCAATGTCGCCGAGGCGCCGGTGACGGCGCCTGCGAAGGAGGCGTCGAATCCGCGCTTCTTCATCGCGTCGATCTCGATGCGTCCGAGTCCTCCAATATCGGCGAGCGCGGCGCCCGACATACCGGAGAAGACCAAGCTGCCGAAAACGTTCACCTGCGCCAGCCCGCCCGGCACGCGGCCGACTAGCGTGTAGGCAAATCGGAAGATGCGGTCGGTGATCCCCGACAGGTTCATCAAATTGCCGACGAAGATGAACAGCGGAACCGCAACCAGCGGGAAGGAATCGAGCGCGTAGGTGACGCGCTGTGCAAGGAGGCCGAGCGGAAGGCCTTCGATGATTACGTAAGCAATGGACGGCAGGAGGATGGCATAGACCACCGGAAAGCCGAGCATGAAGAGCGCCAGGAAGGCGATGACGACCGCAAAGCCCATGTCAGACCGCGATGTTGGTGTCGGCCTGCGGCGGCTTGCGCAGATGGAGGAGGTGGACGAGAGCCGCGCCGGCGAAGCTGAACAAGGTCGCGCCGAGAAAGATCCAGAACGGGATGCCGAGCGTCGGCGTCGCGTTGGCCAGGTTCCTCGAAATGTTGGTTGCCGTGACATAGGTGAGGAAGCCGGTTGCGGCGATGGCGCCGATCGAGATCGACCAGTTGACGATCCCGCGCAGGCGCTTTGGCATCGCGGCTTTGAATTCGCCCATGACGATGTTCTCGCCGTTCTGCACCACCAGTGGATAGGCGCAGAAGACCAAGCAGATGAGCAGGAAGCGCGTGAACTCCTCGGCCCCGATGAAAGGCAGCAAGAAGACGCCGCGCATGATCACCTGCGCGGTCGGCACGAGCACGAGGCCGGCCATGATGATGACGGCGAAAGCTGTAAGAATGCGTTCGGCGATGCGCATCGCGTCCTCCCTTCCGGCCGGCGAACCGGCGCTGGCGGCGACTATTTACCAAAGGGGTTGGCGGGGGCGCGAGCCCCGGCCGTCGTCGATCACTTGACCGCCTGGATCTGCTCGATCAGCGGAGTGAAGTTCGGGAAGTCCTGCGCGATCTGCTTGTTGACGCCGTCGCGGAATGCGGCGATGTCCAGCCCGTCGGCCTCGGTGATGATGGTCATGCCGCGTCCCTTCAGCTCTTCGACGAGCTTGGCCTCGCCATCCTGGGCCATTTGCAGCGACTTCTTTGCCTCGTCGTCGAGCACTTTGGTGATCGAGGCGCGCTGCGCCTCAGTCAGGCCCTGCCAAACCTCCTCATTGACGAAGACGGCGAGGACGGCACGCATGTGGCCGGTCATCGAGATATGTGACTGCACTTCGTTGAGGTTGTTCGAGGCGATCATGGTCAGCGGGTTCTCTTGCCCGACCACAACGCCCGTCATCAGGGCGGTCGGCAGTTCCGCGACCTCGACCGGAGTCGGGATAGCGCCGAACCCCTTGACCATCGAGACCCACAACTCGAGCGGGACGGCGCGGAACGGCTTGCCGGCGAGATCGGCCGGCGTCTTGACCGGGAAATTGGACGAGATCTGGCGGTCGCCGCGGTAGATGCGGCCGATGATGCGCACACCCTGTGCGACGAGCTTCTCGTTGATCGCCTGCAGCGCGGGCGACGTAGCCGGGTCGGTCGCGGCAAGTGCATGCGCGCCGTCGCGGTAGATGAAGGGCGCGTTGAACACCGCGACCTCAGGCACGAGGCGTGCGAGCGAAGCGAAGTCGTGGTGGCCCATCGAAATCGAGCCCATCTTTACGCCGTCGACCATCTCGGCGACGCCGCCGAGCTGACTCGCTGGATAGACCGTCACGGTCACTTCGTTGTTCGTGGCGGCGGCGATGCCTTTCGCGGCCTCGGCGGCGTAGATCGTTTGGATGTCGCCCTCGGCACCCACATGCGCGTAGCGTAATTCGGCGGAGAGTGCAGCGCCCGTCATGACGAGCGCGACGGCAGCGCCCGTCAGCGCGTTGATGATGGTCCTGTGCAGCATGTCGGAAATCCTCCCTTGATTTTCATCCCTGTTGCTTAGGCTGCGGCCTCCGGGCGAAGGCCGAGATGAGGCTTCGGCGACGGAATTCGTCGCCGATGGCGAAATGGTCGCGGAGCTTGCGGTCGGCCGCGTCCGGATCGCGATCGACAATCGATAGAAACACTTCGCGGTGCGCTTCCACAAGATAGTCCACGATGCCGGGCTCTGAGACGGTCACTTCGCGCCGCTGGACATGGCTGCGGCGGAGCAATTCGCCGATCGCGCCGTAGAGCGTGGTCAGTGCCTCGCTGTGCCCGGCCTCGACGATCGCCTGGTGGAAAGCGAAGTCGGCTGCGCCGCCCTCGATCGGATCGTGCAACGTGTCCATCAGCCGGGTGAGCTTCGAGCCGATGCGCTTCAGATCGCTTTCCGTCGCGCGCTCGCAGGCAAGCCGGATCGCCTGGCACTCGATCGCAATGCGTGCCTGCATCACGTCGTCGAGGATGTCGGGCTGCTGAGCGAGGCTGAAGGTGAAGAAATCCGAGAGGACGTTGATGTCGGCCTGGCGGACGTAGGCGCCCTTGCCATGGCGGATATCGAGGAAGCCGAGCATAGCGAGCGAGCGCAATGCCTCGCGCAGCAGCGGCCGAGATACGTTGAGGCTCAGCGACAGTTCACGCTCGCCCAGCAGGCGCTCGCCCGGCTTCAGGGTGCCGTTCAGCAACGCGTCGCGGAAGAAGGTGAACACCTTCTCTGCACCCGATAGGTCGTCGCCCTCGGCAAGCATCGTTAACATCGGACGCTCCTCCTTCCCACTGGCCTTACAGTGGTCTGACCACTGTTTCCCGAACGGAGAGTCGATGTCAAGCGGTATCAGCCGTCAGTCGGGCGCGGCCAAGCTCGCGCGATGGTCAGTTGGAGACTTCAAATCCAACAAGGGCGAATGTCTGCTACCGCATCTCTCGATGCCAGGAGCTGCCAGTCTGCTACTGGCCCAAGGGTGCCAGTCAGCAACGCGCCTGATATCGCACTTTGAGATCAACTCTGCCGCTTCCTGTTAGCCGAAGTTGCAAGCGGCCCCGCTGATAATCGTGGTTGCGCCTTTAGGGCATCGTGGTTCAGACCGCTGGCGGATTAGAACTCATGTTGGCTTTGCGATCGGCTCATCGCTGCCGACAATCGGTGACCTATATAAAGGGGCATGTCCACGCGCCGAAAAATCA
This sequence comes from Mesorhizobium sp. BHbdii, assembly GCF_053848045.1. Lineage (NCBI taxonomy): Bacteria > Pseudomonadati > Pseudomonadota > Alphaproteobacteria > Hyphomicrobiales > Phyllobacteriaceae > Mesorhizobium > Mesorhizobium sp. BHbdii. The sequence continues at coordinate 580,329 of NZ_JBSPKX010000004.1, forward strand.
ATGCAACAGCGAAGCTGATTGGAGAGTGGCCTTTAACCCCGGCTGCAACGCTTGGATCGTCCGTCAGAGCGAGCGGTATTTTTCTCGAAATACGCGCCCGCCTTCCAATGGAGTTCAGGGAACTGCTCCATATCGAGTCCCGCGTGCTTACCCTGCGCCTGTCTGAGGGCGCCGAGAATGATGTGCAGGTGGTATTCGGGATCGTATCCAAAGCACTGCAGAATATCGAAGACCTGCCCGTAATCCCCCGTGAAATCGAGGACATTCTGACGATCTCGACGGCCGAACGGCACCGCTGGCTGAAAGATGGTCGCTTGCAGAGCGCCGGGACGAAAACGGTGAAACTCCGCGGGCGGGCAAGGAACATCACCTTTCACGTGTTCGACCCGCAGCACGTGGAGGATGTGCTTGACCGCGACCTGGTTACGGTCTGGCGCGAACAGGACGCAGCGACAGCTGCAGAGAATAGGCGGCGTGCCGCGGGGAAGGCCGCTATGAAACGTGCTCAAAGAAGCGGTCGCGGAACTGCAGCTTCAGCTGGCTATGGCCCCGATGACAACTCGCACTCCAGTTTGCGCGGCTGGGAAGATTTTGAGAATGACGGACTCCTGCGCTGATAGGCCGGGCGCACAAGCAGGTTAGGACGTTTGCCTGCGCCGTGCGAGATGCGCAAGGAGGGCCGTTAAACGCATCGCGTTCAGGACCCGCTTCGCAGGGACACCGCCCTTGCGCGCCATCTCGACACCCCAATGCATGTGGTCGAGCTCGCGGACCGAATGAGCGTCCGGATTGATGCTGAAGATGCAGCCCTGATCGAGTGCCTTTTGATGCCAGCGCCAGTCGAGGTCGAGTCGCCAAGGATGTGCGTTGATTTCGACAGCGACGCCGTGTTTCGCACACGCTTTGAGGACTTTGTCGACGTCGAGATCATAACCGGGCCGGCGCAACAGCTGGCGGCCGGTCATGTGCCCGATGATTGTCGTCCGAGGATTTCCGATCGCCTCAATGATACGCTCCGTCTATTCCTTCTTGGGCAACTTGAAGCGGCTGTGCACGCTCGCGACGACGAAATCGAACTGCTCCAAGATATCATTCGGGTAATCGAGCGAGCCATCCGCCAGGATGTCCGCTTCGATGCCCTTCAGTATGAGAAATTTTCCATTGTATGCCTTGTTCAGCCCGTCAGCTTCGCGGTGCTGTTCAGCAATCTCCTGCAACGAAAGGCCGCCTGCGTAGTGAGCGGACTGCGAATGATCGGCGACACCATAGTATTCGAAACCGCGCTTGCGCGT
>NZ_JBSPKX010000050.1:0-754 GCF_053848045.1 Mesorhizobium sp. BHbdii
GGCGTTGCAGACGATGTATTTGCGCTCGGACGTCGTATCCAGCACCGGCTTCCACTTGATGCCGGTCGGGAAGCCGGCGCCGCCGCGGCCGCGCAGGCCTGAGTCCGTAACCTGCTTGACGATCTCGGCCGGCGCCATGGCGACGGCGTTCTGCAAGCCCTTGAGCCCGCCTAGCGACTTGTAGGCATCGAGCGACAGAGGGTCGTTGATGCCGCAGCGGGCGAAGGTCAGCCGCGTCTGCTTGGCGAGGAACGGGATCTTGTCGGGCGCGCCGAGCCAGCGCTTGTGGTGGCCACCGGTGAGGAAGCCGCTGTCGAACAGGCTCTTGACGTCGGAAGGCTTGACCGGTCCGTAGGCGACGCGGCCGTTGGCGGTCGCCACTTCGACCATCGGTTCGAGGAAATAGGCGCCGCGCGAGCCATTGCGCACGATCTTGGCCTCGATGCCACGCTCGGCGAGTTCCGCACGAACGGCCTTGGCGACCTTTTCGGCGCCGAGCGCCAACGCACCGGAATCACCGGGAATGTAGATGCGGGGGATCATGAGCGCACCTCGGCAAGGATCTCGTCGATCTTGTCGTCATCGAGCCGCCCGATCACCTCGCCGTCAAGCATCGCCGACGGCGAACAGGCGCAAAGCCCGAGGCAATAGACCGGCTCGAGTGTAACCGATCCGTCGCGGGTGGTCTCGTGGAAACCGATGCCGAGCAATTGCTTGATTTTGGCGGCGACGGCATCCGAGCCCATCGACTGGC
>NZ_JBSPKX010000051.1:0-741 GCF_053848045.1 Mesorhizobium sp. BHbdii
TCTATTTCGACTTTTCTGGCTATTCGGACATGGCGATCGGTCTCGCTATGATGTTCGGAATTCGGTTCAAGGAAAACTTCAACCACCCCTACGCTGCGTCTACGATCACCGAGTTTTGGCGTCGGTGGCACATCTCGCTGTCGGGCTGGTTCCGCGACTATCTCTATATCCCCCTTGGGGGAAACAGGGCAGGCCCGGCGCGAACTTACGCGAACCTGATGATCGTGTTCCTTGCGACCGGGACATGGCATGGGGCGGCATGGACGTTCGTCCTGTGGGGCGCATACCACGGAACCTTTCTTATAGCAGAACGCCTGATCCTTGGAGGAAGGGCGTTTTCATCTCAGATCGTTCGGATGATCTATTTCTTTCCCGTCGTGATTTTCGGATGGGTTCTGTTCCGCGCAAACGACCTATCAGCCTTCGCCAGCCATGTACGCGCCATGCTGTTGCCGCTGGCAGACGGGGCCTTCGGGTTGCCCGGGTCGATGGAGCTCGCGCTTTCGCCCCAGGGCAAAATGGCTATGCTATCAGCCTGCCTCCTCATAGTCATTCAGGGGCAGGTAAGTCCCTTGGGTGTGGTGGTAGCCGGAGCAGCGGGCCGTGCCGCGTGCGTCGCCCGGCTTGTCTTCGTCAGCGTCGCAGCAGTCATCTGCGCGATCTACATCGTACCTCAGGCCTTCTCACCGTTCCTCTATTTCAGGTTCTGAGTATGAAATTGGCGAATATCGCGACCATCGG
>NZ_JBSPKX010000052.1:0-736 GCF_053848045.1 Mesorhizobium sp. BHbdii
GATCGGGTTGCACTCGGCAAGTGTTGATGGTTTGTTGCCGGTCTGCGGAGAACGAGTGATGCGAGAATCGATCGGTCAAGACGAATATGGGTCGGCGAACCCCTTCGATCCGGACGACCTGCCCAATCTGAACGCGATCGGGCCAGGGATCGGCAACAATGATTTCGAGAAATACGCGGTCGCCGTAATCATCGTGTTCGGTGCCCTGATCATCGGCGGGCTGATGGCCGCGTCGATGACCTTCGGCCATCGCAACGGGTTCCTCTTCGCGCTTGGCGGCGCCACATCGGCCTGGATCTCCGGAAACGCGCTTCTGCTTGACCGGCCGCGCATCTACGCGCTGTTCGTCGGCATCGCCGCCCTGATGCTGATCGCATCGACCATCACACTGGTTACCTGACGGTTCTTGCCGGGCCGCGACCCTGTCCGGGAGTCCACGCCGGCATCAATATCCGAGCGCCTCGCCAGAGGCCGCCCGGCTGTCGATGGCGCCATTGTAGCGCGCGCCGCCGCCTTTCCCGATTTCCGCCAGGCTTTTGCCGCCGACCAGGATGCCGGCCGCCTGGCCCCAGGTCTGGTCGCCGACATCAAGGTGGTAGCCCATGCCGGCCAACAACCTTTCGGTGTCCGGCGACAGGCCGAACGGCTCGACATAGACCTTATCGGGCAGCCATTGATGGTGGATGCGCGGCGCGTCGATCGCCTCCTGGATGTTCATGCCGTGGTCGCTGACGTT
>NZ_JBSPKX010000053.1:0-702 GCF_053848045.1 Mesorhizobium sp. BHbdii
GCGCCGGGGCAAGGGTGCACCGCGTCGCGCCGGCCGCAAGGACGACGATCGCAAGGACAGAGGCGAGCGCAAGAAGGGCGGCGAACGCCGTGCCAGACACAGCGAGGAAGATGCCTCGGCCGCACAGCAAGAACAGCCAGGTGTGGCTGAGACGGCCGTCGCCGATATCGGCGAGCGGCGCGCGCGCAAGGAGGCGATCCGTTCGGAAAACACCGAACGCAAATCCTCCGATCGCAACGAACGGCGCGCACCGGAACGGGGTGACACCAGGCCGCAGCGCGACAACAGCCGCCCGGCCCGCCATCGCCATCAGGAAGACAACGACACCACCGTTGGTTTCGGCGACGACATGCCGGCCTTCATGCGCATCGTCGCCAAGGTCTGACTGCAAGCCTGAAATAGCCGCCAAGTGATCGGCAAACGATCACGGGGCCAATTGGCATGTGTTTCGGATATCATCGCGAAGATCGGCAAGGCCGTTGCCTAACAAGGCAGGCAAGATGTGCGGGAACCTTCCCGCATAGGGCACGAGAAATCGAAGATCTATACCTGCTTGCTGAAAGACATCGCGTGAATAGAGGCTACGTCCGCCCGGAGCATTGATGTAGCGCTGGCCGCCAAGTGCCTGAACGATGGCGATCACGCGGGCTTGCGCACGCAAGGCGGGATCGATGCCGAGGCGGGAACTGCGCACGACATCCG
>NZ_JBSPKX010000054.1:0-693 GCF_053848045.1 Mesorhizobium sp. BHbdii
ATCAACAGCGAGGGGTTCGAGGCACGAAGACTTAAATGGCAGCCAAAAGCATTATCAGCCGGCCGGTCTACGGAACGCTCTCTCCGCAGCCCGGCAAGCATCATCTGTTCATCGCCGATGCCGAAGGTGCGCTCGCTATTTCAGACATGGCCGCACGAGCGCCGACCGGGTTTTTCGACGGCGCCGAAATCGTATTCATTCCGGGCCCCGACGGCAAACATGTCGCCGCCCTCGAAGCGCTGAAGCCGGCGCAGGTCCATCAAGCGCCGTCCTTTGCCAGCCTGGTGCCACGACTGAAACAGACGTTGAGCAATGCGCATATGGGCCTGCGTGTCTACCTCGCCGGCACCGAAGGGTTGATCGGCCAGGCCATGCAGGTGGCGCTCGAAGCCGGCATCGACCACACGTCCATGCAGACGGAGCATCGCGGCTCGCTGGCGAGGCGGATGCAGTGCGTGCACTGCAAGGGCATCACCGAGAACGTGACGACGCAGCCCGCCACCTGTTCGCATTGCGGCCTGCTGCTTCTTGTGCGCGATCACTATTCCAGGCGGCTGGCGGCTTTCCAGGGCGTCTGCATCAACGCCGAGGATCGCTCGGAGATTCCTCCAATCGAGGAGGCCTTCCCATGAGCACCGGCACCACAAAACTCGATGTCGTCGTCAGTGATGTCGTCCCGGTCAACGAACTGGT
>NZ_JBSPKX010000055.1:0-690 GCF_053848045.1 Mesorhizobium sp. BHbdii
AACGATGGTCGTCAGCAAGGTGGAATCCGGCTGCACGAGGTTGCCGACCGACACCAGCCGGCGGTCGACGCGGCCGGACAAGGGCGCCTTGATCTCGGTGAATTCCATGTTCAGGCTGGCCGTCGTCAGCGCAGCCGTCGCGCCCTGCATCTGCGCCTGCGCCGAAAGGTACTCCCGCCGGCGGTCGTCGACCGTCGCGGTTGAGATATTGCCGGTCTTGGCCAGTTCGTCAGCGCGATCCAGCTGCATCTTGGAGAATTCGAGCAGACTCTTGGCGACGTCCACTTGCGATTTGGCGGCATCATAAGCCGCCTGGTACGGACGCTGGTCGATGGTGAAGAGCAGGTCGCCCTTGTTGACCAGTGCGCCGTCCTGGAAGCTGACCTTGTCCAGATAGCCGCTGACGCGCGAGCGGATGGCGACCTGGTCGACGGCTTCGAAGCGCCCGACGAACTCGTCGTCTTCGACGATTTCACGGACCACCGGCTTGGCCGCCGTCACCACGGGTAGCTGCTGGTCCTGCGCAAACGCAGTGCTGCTGAAAGCCATGCCGAGCAGGAATGCCGCCGACACGGCGGTGGGGGCAAACCAACCGGCCGATCGACGGGGTCGCCCACCCGCGTCGCGATGCAATTGCGCATTCTCTGGGGTGTCCACTTGCGTCCTCGCTCGCTGGACCCGGAGGTCGGT
>NZ_JBSPKX010000056.1:0-689 GCF_053848045.1 Mesorhizobium sp. BHbdii
GGATGACAGAAAAAAGAAACGGTTCCAGGGAAAACTAGGGCAGTATCAGTGCGTCGGCAAATGAACCGCGAAGGCGGCGCCCTTGCCGACCTCGGATTTGATCGTCAGCCTGGCATTGTGGCGCGTCAGGATGTGCTTGACGATGGACAGGCCAAGGCCGGTGCCTTTCTGGGTCCGGCTGGTCTCGACGTCGATGCGATAGAAGCGCTCGGTGATGCGCGGAATGTGCTCCTCAGGAATGCCGGGGCCGAAATCCCGTATGGTGACGTTGATGCCGGGTTCGGATCCCTCATCGGCGTGAGCGATCGACACCACGACGCGGCCGCCGGACTGGCCGTATTTGCAGGCGTTTTCCAGCAGGTTCTCGAAGACCTGAAACAGCTCATCGCGATCGCCCGGCACATTGAGAGATCCCTTGGCGAAATCGCGCTCGATGACGACGTTGTTTTCGCGGGCAAGCGGGGCCAGTGAATCGATGACGCTGTCGACGGTCTGACGCAGGTCGACCTCGGTTCCGGGCTTCAGATAGGGCTTCATCTCCAGCCGGGACAACGACAGGAGATCATCGATCAGGCGCGCCATGCGGCCGGTCTGGTTCTGCATGATCTGCAGGAATTGCTCGCGTGCCGCCGGATCGTTGCGGGCCGGTCCACGCAGTGTTTCGATGAAACCGGCGATCGAGGCGAGCG
>NZ_JBSPKX010000057.1:0-689 GCF_053848045.1 Mesorhizobium sp. BHbdii
ACCCCGGTACTCGATCCATGGGAAGCAGCACGGCATCCGCACATGGCCGCGCGCGGCTCTTGGCTGGCGGTGGACGGCATCCTGCAGACAGCCGCTGCTCCGCGCTTTTCCGGATGGGCGCAAAAGACGCCGGCGAAAGGTCCCGCGCGCGACGAACATGGCGGCGAGATTCGCGCGGATCTGGCGGATCCAGATACAAACCATTGAAATCGCCCGGTTTCAGGCTGCTGAAATTTAGCATTGGCTTCCGGGGCCGACTGGCTTGAGCTGACCGCCGCGCGGCCCACCTATTTCCCGCAATGATGATCGTTGATCTTGTTCAACGCGTTCGCATCCGGCCCCACCCGGTGATAGGAACAGGCGCCCGCCGCCGTCGTGACCAGTTGCTGGTCGTAGTAGCGCGGACCGCCGAACAGGAAGCCGAGGAGATCGTCATCGGCGGGAACGTAGCGTTCCGGCTCGGCCTGGTGATGGCGATGCCTGGACCCGGCGAATGCCGACGTAGACATGCCACAGGCTATCGCCACGGCAAGAGCGCAGATCGCAAACTGTTTCGTCGTCATCGGCAACACCCTCCTGGCCATTCGCATGTCCTATATAGGCAAAAAATCACCAGCCGAACAAAGGTTCCCTGGCACCGGTTTGCCTGCCCTTCGTCATCCAAGGGCGAAGCAAGGAGCGAAGCGACG
>NZ_JBSPKX010000058.1:0-687 GCF_053848045.1 Mesorhizobium sp. BHbdii
AGGATACCGAGCTCAACAAAAGCCGCCTGAAGCTCGTCTCCGATCTGGTGTCGCGCAACAATTTGACGCTGCGCGAGTTCTATCTCGCGATCGCCACCGCGCGCGGGGCACCGCACGGTGGTGGGCACGCCCGAACAGATCGCCGACGCGATGCAGGATTGGTTCGAGAACGGCGCGGCAGATGCCTTCAACATCATGCCGCCCATACTGCCGACGGGCTTGACCGACTTTGTCGATCAGGTCGTTCCGATTCTGCGCAAACGCGGTCTGTTCCAGCACGAATACGAAGGCAACACGCTCAGGGAGAATCTGGGCCTGCCGCGTCCGCCCAACAGCTTTGCGCTTCAGCCTCACCGTGTGCCTGAAGCGCAAGTAGTGGGATGACGGAGTCACCGCGGCCCGTCACCATTGCCGCATCCGGGAAATGCGCCTGACCGCCTTTAGATGCTCCTGAGCTGACGTCAAACCTTGCGAGATAGCCGTCCCCTTTTCCATCAGATTCCTGGTTCCAACGTTCAACAATCGAATTGCAGATCAAATCGCATGAGTAGCAAATCCGAGTTTCTTTGGTACATCCCCAACGAGGTCAGATCCGGCCATCGGGGCGATTGCGTCGTCGAAAATCACAATAGCCTGCAGACATTGGCGAGCCATGCGAAGGCGCTGGAGGATAATGGCTGGAAGGGT
>NZ_JBSPKX010000059.1:0-682 GCF_053848045.1 Mesorhizobium sp. BHbdii
GGGCAGGATCGATGTCCTGTACGCGAGCGCCGGCGTTGGCGAAGCCGTCCCACTAGGCGAAATTACCGAGCAGCACTTCGATGCGGCTTTCGGCCTGAATACGCGCGGCACGCTGTTTGCGGTTCAGAAGGCCTTGCCGCTGTTCAACGATGGCGGATCGATCTTCATGACCGGATCTGTTGCTTCGGTGAAAGGTTTTCCTGGCTACGGCGTGTATGCGGCGAGCAAGGCGGCGTTGCGCTCATTCGCACGCACTTGGCTTAACGAACTGAAGGGCAGGAATATCCGGGTGAACGTGCTGAGCCCGGGGCCGATCGCCACGCCGATGCAGGACCAGGTTCTCACCGAGGAGGCGAAGCTGATGTTCGAATCCCTGATTCCGAGGGGAAAGATGGGGCGCCCCGAGGAAATCGCGGCGGTCGCGGTGTTTCTCGCGTCAGACGATTCGAGTTTCGTGAACGGGGTGGAGTTGTCTGTCGACGGCGGCTTTTCGGCCATCTGAAAGGCCGGGGGGATCCATATCAACACGGATCGGAGAAGCACTATGAGCTATGCGATTATAGGATTCGGTAAGATAGGCCAGGCGCTTGCCCACGCCTTCGCCCGTAAGAACATCGACGTGACCGTCGCGAGCCGCCGGCCGCCCGAGGCGTTGGCGCCGCAGGCTCGGGCGATTGGACCC